>NZ_SAWY01000039.1 GCF_006439335.1 Litorilituus lipolyticus
ACCATCGTTATCTGAATCCGCATCATGTGGGTCAGTACCCATATCTACTTCAACATAGTCATTAAGACCATCTCCGTCGCTATCAATGAGTGATGCCCAAGCTTCTGGCCATTGACTTAAATCTGTCTTAGTTAATATATTAAAACGAGGTGGAATAAAATTGCCTGTTTCCTCTGCGGTAATCTCACCATCATCATCTAAATCATAACCATAGATTGAACGCTCTAATACTAAAGCCTTGCCTGTACTATCTACGCTCATGACGCGCCAAGTTCTTTCTCGAACTCGCTCATCTGTACTTTGACTTAAAGTAACTAAGCTACCACTTACACTATAAGTCCATGCGTCTCCCATATAAAAAGAAGGATTAGATTTTGTTTCTACGTCATCATACTGACCGGAAACTCCACGACGAAGTGTGCCATCAACTTTAAAATGGTAACCCCAAACATCTTCTAAATTCAGTTTATTTCCATCCCATGAAGATGGATACACATTATTTATTCCTGCCAAGGTAACCTGAGGTAATTCTGTAGCTATATTCTGAGTAAAAGAGGTAAAACTGTTATCATGCTTCGATAATTGAGAGGTAAATACCCGAACAAGCTGTCCGTCGTTATATTGTTCAATATAAGCCAAATATGCTTTTTCTAACTGACTAAACGGTTTAATAACAAAACGAGTAGTACCTTCAATCAGCTCTATTGTATTATTTGTTAATGCCCAATTAAAATCATAACCACTGTACAATGTATTCGTAGAGCCATTATTTAAAAACTCTATTTCATCTGCATACACACCAAAGGTTAGTTCATTATTACCATACACTGGACCATTTTGATGCTGGTAATGTAAAAATACCCCCCAAAAACCTTCCATATCATTCACGTCTAAATCTGTAATAACACTCGTTAATTCAGTATGATAATTTTGAATGCTTTCACTGGTTGTTGTGACTTTGGTTGATGTAGATTGCCAATTCCACTCTGCCGGTATAATCAATTCTTGCTCATATACCGTACTTACATTTACTCGTAAAACATTGCCATTACTTGACTCTTTTTGCAGTGTTTTAGACAACTCACCTTCTTGTACTTCAATTTGAAGTGATGATTCAATGGTACCGAGTTGAACTAAGCGATTTAATTCATCAGCAATGGGTTGGCCATACGTCTCTGCAATATCCGTAAATGGAGCAGAGTAATAATTGAAGTGACTCACTTTCTCAGTAAATTCAATACGTAAATTATCATCTAAGATTGACCAAGAGATAGGTTGGTCTTGATAATTATCTATCCATCCTTTTCCTGATAGCCCTGTATGATCACTATTAAGAGCTAACGATAAACCAGTAAAATGTTGCCAACCAGATTGAGCATCAGGTAATAATACTGTTTGTGTATCCTGTACTTCAGCTTC
>NZ_SAWY01000009.1 GCF_006439335.1 Litorilituus lipolyticus
CACAAACTGGAGTTGGTTGATGCGAGATGGTCAAATCAATCAAAGTTTACAGATTAATCGCATAGCAGATACGCAGTGGCAGATGGCTGATATGGCCGATTTTGATGGCGATGGTAAGGCTGATATTTTGTGGCGTAACCAAAGCAGTGGCTCTACTTATATGTACCTGATGAATGGCAATGCTATTGTTGGTCAGGGAGACTCTGAGGTGATTGAGATGGATTGGCGTTTAGTTAATTAATAACTCATTTGTAGTTTATAGAAGGCTTATAATTTTTTATAGGTTCATTTTGGCTTGAAGTGTTAATATGTGTTTATTAGATTTGTTTTATTGATAATTTATTACTGCCTTTTACCGGCTTAAGTGTGATAGCAGATAAACTACAAAGTGATTTATTATCTATGCTCACTCCTTGTTGTGGGAAGATTACACTTTGTCGGTAATAGCGCATTATTATCAATTGAATAATAAGTATAACAGTAGAGAAGGTTGTAAATGTTAAAGACGAAAAGTAGTGTTGCTATAGTTGCATCAGCTCTTGCTATATTGTTCATGGTGTTTTTATTAAATTATAACTCGCAAGAACAATCTGTTACCTCATATGAGCCTATAAAAAATGAGCAAAGTGAACAGGCGGTGGTGAGTCGATTATCTCCTATAAAAGAGCACGATGTTGAGGCTGAAAAGCGTTCATCTGTTAGTGATAAATTAGATATTTCCCTACCTAAAACTGAGTATGTCTTGCCACAGAAAAATTCCCCAGTTGATATTATGGGGGGATTTTATGATGAAACAGCCCAAGCACCTGAATCAGAAGCGGAGCAAAATCAGAAAACAGGGGATATTGGCTTTTATGACCCTGATGCACTAGCTCCAGAATTTGGTTTTGAGAATGTTCCTTTAGGTGAAGGTCCGAAAGTTATGGACCTAAATAAAAAGAAGAAAAAAAATAAAGGCAAAGAACAAGATTAATGAAGAAAAAGATATTATTTATTGTAAATGTCGACTGGTTTTTTGTTTCTCATCGTTTACCAATTGCTTTAGCTGCAATAAAGTGTGGTTACGAGGTACATCTTAGCTGCGCTGTCACGGATAAAGGAAAGGAATTAGAGTCATTAGGTATCTTTTTGCACCCACTTTCTTTGTCCCGCAGCGGCGTTGGTATATTTAATGAGTTAATAGCTTTGAAACAGCTATATTCTGTAGTTAAGTCCGTAAAACCAAATATAGTGCATTCAGTTACAATTAAGCCTGTGTTATACGGAAATATTGTTGCGCGTATCTTAAGGGTTCCTGTTAGGGTTTCTTCTATATCCGGACTTGGTTATGTATTTATTGCTGCTGGTTTTAAAGCAAGAATCTTTAGAGCATTTATTTCCACCTTTTATAAAGTTGCTCTTGGAGGCATTACATCCGTAATATTTCAAAACACATCAGATAGAGATATATTAAAGAAGTTAGGTGTTATTAACTCTGAACAAGAGGTCTTTATTAGAGGCTCTGGTGTGAATTTAGACTTATATCCAGTTACTAATGAACCAGAAGGTACGCCCGTTGTAATGCTTGTGGCAAGATTGCTAATTGATAAAGGTGTAAATGAGTTTATTTCTGCTAGCAAAATAATGAAATCTAATGTGTCCAATATTAGGATGGTATTAGTCGGTGATACTGATTTAGAAAATCCTAAATCGATTGCTCCCAAGGAACTTGATAAATGGGTATCGAGCGGGATTGTGGAGCATTGGGGGTATAGCTATGATGTTGCTCAAACTATGTCAAAAGCCAATATTGTTGTGTTACCTTCTTATCGCGAAGGTTTACCCAAATCTTTAATTGAGGCTGCTGCTTGTGGTCGAGCTGTTATTACAACCGATGTGCCTGGTTGTAGGGATGCAATTGAAGTTAATAAAACAGGCTTATTAGTACCTGTTAAAAAAGATAAACCATTAGCCGATGCTATTTTACAATTAATTAATGATGACGAGTTAAGAAAGCAATTTGCTATTAATGGTAGAGCTCTTGCAGAACAGGCGTTTGATATTAATGATGTAATTAAAAAGCATTTAGATATATATAATCAAATATAAGGTGTTTTTTTGAGTATTTTAGTCACCGGCGTAACCGGTTTTTTAGGTAGCCAATTATTTGCACATTTAAAAAACAATGGGTATTCATTAAAGGCAATGTTACGCGCTAAAAATGACTTGTTTCTGGGGGGGGTTATTGTTCCTACTATAGGCCCGAAAAGTGATTTTTCACAGGTTTTTACTGGCTGTGAAGTTGTTATTCACTGCGCCGCTCGTGTACATGTAATGAATGATAATTCTTCCAACCCCCTAGAGTCTTTCCGTGAAATAAATACATATGGTACGCTGAATTTAGCTCAACAGGCTGCTGATGCTGGAATAAAACGTTTTATTTTTATTAGTACAATTAAAGTTAATGGCGAATTTACTGAACTGGGTAAACCTTTTAAACCTAATGATAATTATATAACTTCAGATCCTTATGGCTTAAGCAAATATGAAGCCGAAGTAGGGTTACGCAAAATTGCACAAAAAACAGGTATGGAGGTGGTTATAATCCGCCCTCCTCTAGTTTATGGGGTAGGTGTTAAAGCAAATTTTGCATCTCTATTAAAGCTCACTGTAAAAGGCATACCTTTACCATTAGGCGGAATTAAACAAAACAAACGCAGTTTAGTTGCTATTGAAAACCTCGTTGATTTAATAGAAACTTGTATTGACCACCCTAAGGCTGCTAATCAAATATTTTTAGTCTCTGATGACGATGATATTTCTACAACCCACTTACTGAAATCTATGGCTGAAGCTTTAAATGTATCAAGTAAGTTGATACCAATTCCAGCATCATGGATTACTATAGTCGCAAATTTAGTTGGGAAACCAGCGATATCTCAGCGGTTATGTGGGTCTTTACAAGTTGATATAAGCCAAACTAAAAGCTTACTAGGTTGGAAGCCTCCCTTTAGTCACAGTCATTGCATGAAAAAAATAGCGGACAATTTTTTGGAATCTAACTAAATATTTATACAATCTATTATTTTCACCCTAAATGGATTTTAAAACAGATAAATAACTGGAGAATTGATGAATTTATGCAGTTAATGCTAATAAACTTTTAATACTGTTAGCCTGTAACTCACTTCAAAATTCAAAATGTTTTATCATTGCTTGAAGGTATGTTGCGTGTATAATCTCATTAATTAATTCTGGTGAGCTATTCCGTAATTTATGCGTAGAGCTTTTCTCAGTAATACCCTAATAAAATAGAAGAATTTATGAATAACACCTTAACCCGTACACTTGATTTTCTGATGGCTTTCTTTGGCTTGATTATAACTTTTCCTATTTTACTCATTGTGAGCGTTATTGGTTATTTTGATACAGGCTCACCTATTTTTGTTCAACAACGTGTTGGCAAAAATAAAAAACCATTTAATTTAATTAAGTTTCGTACAATGACAGTCGATACTAAATCAGTTGCAAGTCATCTTGCTAACTCTGCCTCAATTACAGGGTTAGGAAAGTTTCTACGTAAAAGCAAAATAGATGAATTACCACAGTTAATAAATGTATTAAAAGGTGAAATGAGCTTTGTGGGGCCTCGTCCTAATTTGTTTAACCAAGAAGAGCTGATTAATGAACGCAGTAGCCGTAATGTATATAGTGTGCTTCCAGGAATAACTGGCCTGGCACAAGTTAATAATATAGATATGTCTTCTCCAAAATTATTAGCAGAAACAGATCAAGAAATGATAAAAAGCATTACAGTTAAAAATTATTTTAAATATATCATTCAAACAGCTACAGGTAGTGGGAGTGGTGATGCTGTAAATCACTAATTTTAATGTTTTCCTAGTGAATTCATTAACAGGCAATTAAGTTGGTTTATGGTACCAAGAATAGACGTGATATTTGAAAAGTCTTAAATCATTAAATCAATAAAAAGTGAATATGTAGTCACAAATGTCTCTTCATGATAGAAAGTCAAAGAAAAGTAAAAATATACTTTTTATGATGTAGATTGGAATATTTTTAATTAAGAAGAGAATTAAATGGGTTATTTCTATATCTTAGGAACCATCATTTTTACTGTGTATGGACAGATTGTCCTAAAATGGAGAGTCAACAAAGTAGCAGACTTTCCAGAACAATTTTCAGAACAATTAATTTTTCTATTTAAATTACTATTAGACCCATGGATTTTTAGCGGTTTGTTTGCAGCATTTGTCGCCTCATTTTTCTGGATAGCTGCAATGACAAAGTTTGAAGTTAGTTACGCATACCCTCTAATTGTTGGTGGTTTAGCTATTCTTACAAGTATATTCGCTGTTATTTTTTTAAAGGAATCATATAGTCTTTTAAAAGCTACGGGATTACTTTTTATTATTATTGGCGTTTATTTTTTGAGTGAAAATTCCCTATGATCATTAGAGAGTTTAAAGTCATGGATGGGGTAAAGGTTTTTGATAGTCATATCACCGAAGATCATGATGACTATAATTCTCAAGGCTTAGATAGCCTTTATAAAGTAGAAGAAAAGCACTTTTGGTTTATTGCACGAAAAGAGTTTATTTATCAACAAATGAATAAAGTACTCCCCAAAGCGATAAATATTATTGAAGTTGGTGCTGGAACTGGAAATGTATCAAGATATTTAAAGAAAAATGGGTATCAAAATATTTCTATCGGTGAAATGCATATGAGTGGGTTAAAATATGCAAAAAGCTACGGAATGCAATCATGCTACCAATTCAACCTTTTACAAACTCCGTTTGAAAATGAATTTGATACAATTTGCATGTTTGATGTTATCGAGCATATAAAAGATGACGATCTAGCTCTTCAAAATGCCTCTAAAAGCCTAACAAAAAATGGTTACTTAGTATTGACTGTACCAGCGCATATGTGGCTATGGAATAGAGATGATGCTATCGCTGGACATAAACGAAGGTACACCAAAAAAGAGCTAATTAATAAGCTTACAAGCAATGGATTTGAAATTACAAATGCAAGCTATTTCTTTATGAGTATTGTTCCGTTGCTTTATTTGAGGGCCATTTTAAATAGGGACGACAATTCTATTGTTACTAACAAAGAGGTTAATGTAAACATCACAATAAATCCCATAATAAACAGCGTTCTACTTTTTATTTCAAGGGTTGAAAATAAACTAAATAGCTTGTTAGTAAACTTATTTGGTGGAAGTTTATTTATCATAGCTAGGAAAGTTAGATGACAAAAATTCCATTCAATAAGCCTACCCTCACAGGAAATGAGGAAAAATTTATCATTGAATCCATCAATAGCTCCAAAATATCAGGTGATGGACCTTTTACAATGAAATGTCAGCGATGGTTTGAAGAAAAGCTACAATGTAAAAAAGTCCTGTTAACAACTTCATGTACTCATGCCCTTGAAATGACAGCCATTCTTTTGAATATACAAGAAGGCGATGAGGTTATTATGCCGTCATATACATTTGTATCTACAGCAAATGCTTTTGTGATGCGTGGTGCAAAAATTGTCTTCGTTGACATTCGTCCAGATACTATGAATATGGATGAAAGTAAAATTGAAGCTGTTATTACAGAAAAAACAAAAGTCATCGTGCCTGTACATTATGCTGGTGTTGCATGTGATATGGATACCATTATGGCTATTTCTGATAGATATGGTCTCTTTGTGGTTGAAGATGCAGCGCAAGGAATGTTGAGCTCTTATAATGGGAAGCCTCTTGGTACTATAGGACATTTCGGTACATTCAGTTTTCATGAAACAAAAAATTACACCTCGGCAGGAGAAGGTGGATTGCTCATTATTAATGATGAAAACTTCATTGAGCGTGCAGAAGTCATCCGTGAGAAAGGAACAAACCGAAGTCAGTTTTTCAGAGGGATGGTTAATAAGTATTCATGGGTTGATATAGGTAGTTCGTACCTTATGAATGATGTTAGTGCTGCTTATCTTTGGGGGCAGTTGGAACTCGCAGACAAAATAAAAACTAATAGACTTAACAGTTGGTTTTTTTATTTTAAGCGTTTGAAAGAGCTTAAAATCAAAGGGGATATTGAATTGCCTGTTATACCTGATGAGTGTGAACAAAACGGACATATATTTTACATTAAGGTAAAAGATTTGATAACTAGAGCCGCATTACTAGATGCTTTTAAGTATAAAGGTATTTTGGCTGTATTTCATTATATTCCGTTGCACTCTTCTCCTGCAGGTATCGAGTTTGAAACATGTATTCTTGAAGACATTTATACAACTAAAGAAAGTGAAAAGCTAATACGTTTACCTTTGTATTACAACATCAGTAATGAGGATAAAGAAAGAGTAGTGGAGGTTTTGTGTGAGTTTTATAGAGAGAAACGCAAAAACTATTGAAACATTTCTATTTGGTTTTATTGTTTTTTACCCTTGGTACTTTGTAGGAAATGGTGTCGATTTAACTGATACAGGTTTTTGGTTAACCTATTATAAAAATTTTTTTGATACACCTGAGTCCGCAATCAATGCCTTCCCTGTATGGTTTAGTTTAATTATAGGATCTGTTACCAACTTTTTGTTGGGGGGGTTTGGTGTATTTGGTTTTAATATTGCTCAAATTATTACAATGTACTTATCATTGTATTTTATATATCGGCTACTTAGGAGTTACACATCCAAATTATTTTTATTGATATTACTTAGCGTTACCATAGTTTTTGTCAATATAGATGCATCAACCGTCGTTAATTATGATGCGTTAACAGCATTATTCTATCTAATGGCTATTTATTTTATTTATATCGGGTTGTCAGAGAGGAAAAATCGATATTTATTAATTTCAGGTGTTGTCATTGGTTTAAATATATTTATCAGACTTCCCAATTTGTTAGGTTTGATTCTAATTATTTCAATCCTATATTTTGACTACATATCAAACAGTCTTAATGTTAATACAGTAAAAAGAATTAGCTGGGTCTTCTTTGGTTGCTTAATTACTGTGGTTGCCGTTTTGGGCTTTATGAAATTTATAGGACACTTTGATTTTTATTTGGATGGGTTGAGTAAGTTATTAGAGAAGTCGAGAGATTCATCACAAGGTCACAAAGTGAGCTCTTTGCTCCAAAGTTTTATATCTGATTACGTTTACGCTATCAAAGAAGGAGCCTTTCTTACTCTATGTTTACTTTTAATAGCATGGTGTTGTCAGGTTTGTGCTTTTAAAAAAGTTTTATTTTCAATTGTAGTTTTCTTGACCTCAGTATTGATAGCTTTATATCTAATGAAAATAAGTAATATCTTTGATAACCATAATTATTACTATCTAGATAAAGGAATTTTTGGTGTTTATTATATCCTTCTTGGATTTGTTCTTTTTAAAACATCTAAGAGTATGCCTGACTTCTCTACTATCGCATTGCTTTCTTTATTAATAACTGTCTTAATTCCATTAGGATCGAATACAAGTTTGCGTAAGGCTATATCTGGTATGTATATTGGGTTGCCTGTCATATTGATTTATCTCAACCTGGTTAAATCTTTGAATGTCCGTTTGATTATTCTCAATAACTCAACAGTCAAATATTTAAGGATTTGTTTGCTAAGTTCAATAGCTATATTTTCTCTTATAACATCAACACTTTATTTTGCCTCATATTGTGATAGTCGTAAAAAACATCAAATGCTTACTAGTATTGAACACCCATTATTAAAGTTTAAATATACTACTCCACAAAGAGCAGATGTATTGACAAATGTCTTAAATGCTTTGAAATCTATAGAGAAAAATTATGAGTACATGTTTACATTTGGACGTATTCCTTTATTGCAGTATTTAAGTGACAAAAAACAATATATAGATAACCCTAATCCTTTGTTTGAATCGTCGAATAAAATAGAAATAAAACTAAAAGAAGCTTCTGAAGTTAAAAGTTTACCTATAGTAGTATCAGCAAAGACTGACACTTCAAGGAAGGAATGGCCAGTTGAGTCAAATAGAGTATCCAGTAACCCTGCTATGAATGATGTCATTCAACAGTTTTTAGAAAAAAATAATTACGTTATTTACTGGGAAAGTGATGATTTTAAAATATTAGTGCCCGGTAATTGATAGCTTTTTAAAAACGGTTAATAGAACCATATTTTTGTAATGTTAGTTTTCGTTGCCGAAGTCATGATAGTGCTTAGTTCCACATACTTTAATGATAGTATTGTGAGTAAAGTTTATAAACTGAGCATATCAATCGACTAATGCTAGAGTGTTTTATGTAGGAAACGTGTTTAGATGTTGTAGCTGTATAAATATGAGCTATTTTCTGTTTAAATGGGGTCGATGTGAGTAAAGTAATAAAAAAAATTGCAATCAGTCAATCAAATTATATTCCATGGAAAGGTTATTTTGATTTAATTAATAGTGTTGATGTTTTTGTGCTATACGATAGCGCTCAATATACCAAAAATGACTGGCGAAATAGAAATCTACTAATGTCTAAAAGAGGTAAACAATGGTTATCTATACCCGTTCATCATAGTACCTCACTTCAAATCAAGCAAATTCAAACAGCTGATAATATCTGGTGGAAAAAGCATTGGAAAACTATTGAGCAACTATATTGTAAAGCAAAGTTCTTTGAATTGTATCGTCAACCATTATGTGATTTATACCACTCATTAGAGACTGAAATGTCTTTATCTAAAATTAATTACAAATTTATTTTGTTTGTAAATAAAGTTCTAGGAATTGAAACTGAAATTTGCTTTGATGATACATTTGAGCATGGTTCTGGTCAATCAGAAAAATTATTAGCAATTTGTCAGCAATTGCAGGCAACTACTTACGTTTCAGCACCAGCAGCTAAATCATATTTGAATGAGTCAATATTTGAAGAGAAAAACATCCACGTTTCTTGGTTCGAATATATGTCATATCCAGAATATGACCAATTAGGATATCAATTTGAACATACTGTAAGTATTTTAGATTTGTTGTTTAATGAAGGGCCTAGAGCAAAATACTATATGATGACTTTTAAGTAGTATTCTATTTGAAGTCAATGTATTCAGAGTCTTATATTATTTTAGGGAAAGGTAGCTAAAACTTGCAGTTATAATTAAATGAAAAAATGTTTTTATGTTAGTTGTTTATTAGGCTATTAAATTATGAAGTACAAAGAAAACTTGGAAGATTATTTATCCACATATATAGAAGATCCTTTTGCTGCAGAAAATAAGCGAATGCTGAATGCTTATGTTGATAGGTGTGTAAAATACAGCTCTAATAAAGAAAAATACTTGGAATTAGGTATTGGACACGGAGTGGTCTTAAATAAGTTGTCTGAAAATTTTGAACATACACTTGTCATTGAAGGGGCTCCTAGTCTTGTAAAGGAATATTCTGATGCACACCCCAATGTAAGTGTCTATGAGACAATGTTTGAGGAATATGAACCATTAGAGAAGTTTAATAATATTGGTATGGGCTTTATATTAGAGCATGTAGATGATCCCGCTCAGGTATTGACACAATTTAGAACGTTTTTATCCAAGCAGGGTAGTATCTTTGTTGGAGTACCTAGTGCGTCATCTTTACATAGAATGTTAGCTAATAGGGCTGGTTTGCTCGATGATATCAGAATGATGTCTGAAACTGACTTTAAATTTGGGCATAAGCGTTTCTTTACATTTGAAGACTGGATTGCACTATTTAGTTCATTAAATTTTAATATAGTAAGAAGCGAAGGATTAAGTTTAAAACCTTTTTCTACAAGTCAACTTGAGAGTTTAAATTTGAAAAGAGAAGTACTATTAGCGCTTGATGATATTGCATGTAAATACCCTGAAATGGCCAATTCTCTTTTTTTTGAGTTAAAAAATGAATAAAAATCATAAGTTAATAATTTACGGTATCGGACCCTTTGCAAAACTAATGCACTTTTACTTTAGTGCAGATTCAAATTATGAAGTTTTAGGTTTTTGTGTTGATAGAAAATATATTTCTACTCATAGTTTTTGTGACCTTCCTGTTTTGCCTTTTGAAGATATAGATAAAAAGTTTTCGCCTGAAGAATATAAGATGTTTGTCGCAATAGGATATAGGTGCATGAGGAACCGTCGAGCACTTTTTAAAAAAGCAAAGGACCTAGGTTATAACTTAGCAAACTATATAAGTTCTAATGCATTAAAGTATAGTAATTTTAAACTAGGTGAAAATAATGTAATTATGGGAGGGTGTAATGTGGAGCCCTTTGTTGTTATAGGTAATAACAATGTTATTTGGTCGGATACATTGTTGGGTCATGATTTAGTTATAGGTGATCATAATTATATTTCAGCTAAGTGTTTAATTGCTGGGAATTGTTATGTTGGAGATTTATGTTTTATTGGTAACGGAGTAACAACCATTGATGGTCTCAATATTAACGATGAAAGTTTTTTGATTTCGGGAGCTGTACTCACATCTAATACTGAAAAGTTTGGTCGTTATAAAGGTATTCCCGCAAAGCACTCTGGCAGCCACTCAGATTATGGAATTGTAATTACCCGTGGATAAACGGTGTTAATTTAAGTCCAGTTTATTATAAGTGAAATTAATATGAAAATTTCAATAGTTTCGACTATGTATATGTCCGAAAAATATTTACATGCATTTTATCAACGAATATCCCAGTCAGTAATGAAAATAACTAATGAATATGAAATTGTTTTAGTTAATGACGGCTCTCCGGATAAGTCTTTAGATATTGCATTGAAATTTTTTAAAGAGAATGACAAGGTTAAAGTTGTAGATTTAAGTCGTAACTTTGGTCATCATAAAGCCGTGATGGCAGGTCTTCAACATGCTGTGGGAGAGAAGGTTTTTTTAATTGATTGTGATCTTGAGGAGGCTCCAGAGTTAATCTTTGACTTTTATGAAGAATTTAATAAAAAAAATGGTGCAGTAGATTCAGTTTTTGGTGTTCAGGAGCTAAGAAAGGGAAGTTGGATTCAAAAAGTGGGAGGGGGAGTATTTTATAAAATGTTTAATCTCTTTTCAGGTGTCAACCTAGAAGCTAATCCCTTAACTGTTAGAATGATGAGTAGACGATATGTCAATGCTGTGCTACTTCACCAGGAAACAGAATTGTTTATGGCTGGTATTTTACATATTACAGGATTTTTACAAAAGAGTATTACAGTAAAAAAAGATTACAAAGGGGAGAGTGCATATAGTTTTAGGCATCGAGTCAGTCTTATGGTTAAAGGAGTTACTGCATTTTCATCTTATCCATTAAAGTTTATTTTTTATATAGGAATTTTAATGTCAATTTCAGCTTTTCTGCTGGGGACTTTTTTATTTATGAAAAAGGTATTTCTAAATGGGCAAATTGAACCTGGCTGGACATCATTGATGGTATCTATTTGGTTTATTGGTGGACTCTTGTTAGCAGGATTGGGAACCGTGGGCATTTACTTGAATAAAGTTTATAACGAAGTTAAACGCAGACCACTTTATATAGTTAGGGATTTTTATAAAAAGTAGTCAGTAGATATCAAGTTTTATTATATCTAATTGTTTAGCTAACCTTAGGTTTGGCGCAAAGTAAGCCATTGATATTTTAGGTACCAATTTAATATCTATGGCTTAATGCGTATAATAAAACTATTAAAAGTAGTTGTTATTGGGTTTTTAAGGACTCAATACCTTCTAACCTTGCGGATAAGCTTTTAATCTGTTCTTGCTGCTCTTGAAGAACTTTTGTTAACACTGCAACTATATCAATAGCCGTCAAATGCTTTCGTGTTTCAGATGCTACAAGTTCTGGCACATCTTCAGCAACAAATCCTACATGGTTATCATCTGGCGATACTTTATAGTTATAGGTTACTGGGTTTAAATTCGTTAGAGTATCTATTGCCATATCTAAACTAAGATTGACAATGTTATCTTTCAAAGAGCGACTTGAATTAGACATCCATTCACCAGAAGTCGATAAATAAGCCCCGTTTCTATGTTGGATATCTTTTGAAGCATCAACAGATGATACACCAAGTCCTACTTTACCACCTTGCTCAAAAGAAATGACCTCGGCAACAGAAGAGTCATAAACTACAAAGCGATCATTGCTATAGTCATTCCTTGAACTTAATAACCACTGCGGTGTATTAGATTTTGAAAAAATAAATGATGAAGTGAAAGTATCTGTTGGAGCGTCAAATGTTATTGCATTATGTGCATTATTATCTCCAGATACTGATAAAACTGGTTTTGCAGTGTAATGCTCGGTGAAATTAGTTGTACCTACTCCAACATAACCACTAGAATTTATAATTACGCTATCAGTGGGAGCACCTGGCTTTATTTTAAATGGTAAAGTGCTGCCATTAGTTGCATCACGTACAAAGAAGTTTGCCTCATTACCTGCAACATCCCATGTTTGAGGAGTAAAACCTGACGAGCCATCTTGTTCTAATCGTAAAGTAGGTGTATTACCTTCTTTCACATGAATATTGACAACCGGTGTTGAAGTGCCAAGTCCAATGCGACCAGCATCATCAACATACAAGCTGTGGCTTGGTGCACCAGCTTCAATAGTGAAAGGAGTGCGGCCACCATCAATATCGTCGATAGAGAATTTATTCGCACCGCCATTAGATGAATCGTTAAAAGTGATTTGCCAATCTCGAGTAGGGAATGAGGCACTATTACTTGTATCTACTGCTCTAATTCTAAGGTTATTTTCTTTTAATCGTAAAGTGTCAAAACCAAAGCTCTCACCATTTACACAGTCTTGACCAACACAGATGCTACCATCAACAATAAGATCATCTAAAATAACTTGATCAGCTTGTGCAGTATAGGAAGAGATAATAGCTAGTGAAATAGCACTTAATTTTGTTATGTTTTTTATATTCATTATGACTTCCTTAATTATTTTTCTTCTTCAGCGTTTGGAAAGCTATTTTTTCTAGGTTCTTGGATATCCTGAGCGGCCTTGATTTGTCCGTAGTTTGCTTCAAACTTTCCTGCTTGAACATCAATAATGCTTACTTTACCTCTAGCATCTTCAGAACGACCATTATTCATAGTATTCTGCGCATCAGACACAAATTTTACAGATCTGATCTCATAGTTATATGAACCGTTATATGGAAGGTCTAAATCTGAAATGTTCAATGTTGGTGAGTCACTCTCAAATTGATGTGAGTAGCCCCCATCACCAGAGACAGAAATTATATATTTATCATAAGTCTTTTCAGTCATAAGACTAATAAATTGATTCGTTTTTGTAGCAGTTAATTTGCCAGCTTTCACTTGCGTTAATTCATAAACATTTTGTTGAGCAAAGGTTGGCATTGATGCCGCAATTGCAAATAATATTATTGTTTTTTTCATAATTTAACCTTTAGCTAATATTTGGTTGACCATCATTTAATCATGTTGGCACATAGAACTATTACAAATTGTAACAAACCTAAAAGAAAATGATAGTCAATTGTAGTTCTAAAAGAAGATGTCGGATGTCTTAAAGGGGATAACTCATTGGCAATAACCTGTTTTTAGGAGACAATGAAGAGAAATATATAATTGAGTCTCTATTCATGAAGAGTACAAGAGAAATGATAAAGTTATTTGGCAGTTTATTTACTTTTTCTTTGTTGATGCCCTTAAATTGTTACGCATTTGAAAATTCAATTGCTGAGATTTTGAATGCAATTAATAAGCTTGAGAAAAAATCTGAACCTAAATGTTATGCTACGGCATCTCGGCTTGAAGATTTTATGTTTGGAACGCCACTTGATGATGATGCACGTTTTACCAAAAACATTTTACAAAAGCAGTTTATCGAAAAAATATGGCAACAAGCATCTAGACTCGCCATGAATGAGCAAGAAGATATTATTTTATCTTCACATATAACAGCTTCTGTACTTGGATTGTTTACAAAACAGCAAAACTCCCACGGGCACTGGTTGTTGACGTTTAATGGTGGTGATGAGCTAACCATTCATAAAGATGATAAACGCCAATACGCCAGTATTGCATATTCCCTTAGAGCTATTTTAGCAGTGCAACAGAATAACTTGTTAAACTTTGAGTCATCCCTATTACCTTTAAGTGAGAATGCCATAGAGCAGCTTAAAGATAATCTTGACTTCTATACCTTAGCAGCGCTTAAAGTTGCCGACAATAAAGCAAAGATAGATAATGAACATTTGATTACTGTAAAAAATATCGCAACAGTTTGGCAAGAGTTAGGGGATATCTCGGTAAAGAAAGCGACTGAAATAAAAACTCAGTATCAGAAAATTGATCCTGTATTAGTTAAGCAAATGGCAAACAAAAAGCTTTCAGCTTACGCCACTTACAACAAAGTTAACAATCAACTATTCTTACGCAACCTTCAGGTATACTTTGCCCGAGTTAGTTGGCCAAAAGATAAAGCTGAGTCTGCACGTATTATCAAAAAGTTTACTGAGATAGCTTCTGTATTTTCTGGTGATTTATATGCTGGTGCTCAGCAAAAGGCCATGAGTAATAACTTAACAGTCATTTCTGAGAAGTCAGTACATGATTTCGCCAAGCAATTTATTCCGCATCAATTAAATGAGTATGAGGATGTTTTGTTTTTCCCTAATCTACCTAAAACAGAACAAATATATCTTGAATCTTATGATATGGACGCCTTTCGTGATGCTGGGGTTCATTGGCAATATTTAACTAAAGCGATTTTTTCACCTAGCTTTGATGTTTATATTGAGCCAGACCCTTTTGCAGCAGAGCTTATTGTTGAAAATATTGCTCAATATGGCGTCTTATTATTAAGGGTTGCAGGTACACAAGCAATTAACATGGGTGATCAGCGTCTGAAAGTGAAGCATCTTGAGCTGGCAAAGCAACTACTTGATGAAAAGGTTACCTTACACCTCAATAGAAAAGCTGAAGCGGTAGGTGAAGTAAGTATTCACTCCGTAAAAGAAGAGAATAATATCCAAGTGTTAGCAACGAGGACTCCATTTGAAAATGTGACTAAAAGCTCAGGGATAAGCTTTGAGCATAAATCGTCAGATTGGTTAAATAGGCAACTGCGCTCATTTATTAAAAAAGATGCTACTTCAGGAATTATTACTATTCCGCCTGCTTTTGGTGGTTCAGGTGTTGCTGTAGAAGATATAAATTCCGATGGTTTTGCTGATGTTCTACTGTTAGGTGGGCGTGGCAATAAACTGTTTTTAAATCAAAAAAATGGTCGTTTTATTGATAAAACAAGGGCGTATGGGCTCGAGTGGATTCGTCAAGAAGATAACCATCCAGGAGAAGTTAGACAGCCTCTAATTGCTGATATTAATAATGATGGCTGGCAAGATATAATTATAACTTATGTGGATGACAGTCATAGAGTTTACAAAAATATTTCAGGAAATAGGTTTGAAGATGTCACGCATATTGCAAATATTGGCGGCAAAAACCAAGTAGGTGGTCCAGCGACGTTGTTCGATTTTGATAACGATGGTGATTTAGATTTATATATCACTTATTTCGGAAACTATTTACGTGGCGATTTACCGACCTTAAAAAGAAGAAATAGCAATGGAGAAGCTAACCAGTTATTTGAAAATATTGGTGACTTCAAATTTAGAAATATTACTGTGGGTTCAGGGCTTGATAATACAGGCTGGGCACAAGCTGTTGCACATACTGATATTAATAATGATGGCTGGCAAGATATTATTGTTGGAAATGATTTTGGCGTTAATGGTTATTACATTAACGATAAAAAAGGTCATTTTGATGAAATATCATATCAGCTATCAACAGATAAACCTTCTTATACTATGGGCATTGGTATTAGTGATCTTAATTCTGATGCATTACCTGATTTTTATATTTCTAATATTGTTACCATGAATAAAGACGAAAGTTACATTCTGCCAAATGAAGACACTAAATTAAAATTTAATGCCGATAAGTTAGCGCACATGAAAGTGATAGAGGCGAATGATCTATTTATTTCTTCTATCGGGGGTGATAAGCAGACATATATAGCAAGTCGCAATGTTGGGCGAGGTTACTCCTCTACGGGCTGGTCCTGGGATGCCGACTTTTTTGATTATGATTTAGATGGTGATGATGATCTATATGTTTTAAATGGCATGAATGAGTTCAACTTGTACAGCAGCAAAAACCCTTATTATAGAGATCCAAAAAATAATCAAGTAAAGCAGGCGGTTATGCCTGTTAGTGCAAAAGAGAAAAATGTGTTTTTTGAAAATTCAGCCGGTAAATTGAACAATGTTACTGAGAAAAGTGGTCTAGGGTTATTAAGTAACTCAAGAAGTGCCAGCTATTTTGATCGAGATAATGATGGTGACTTAGATATTATAATTAATAACTATCACGAAGAAGCGGTATTATTTGATAACCAACTAGCACAAAGTAATAGTCATTGGCTTAAAGTGAAGCTCAAAGGGGATCCAAAGCAAAATGTTTCACTTGATGCTATTGGCGCTAAAATTTTAGTTAGCTTGCCAAATAAAACGCAAATTTGGCGTGAGGTTAGAAGTACCGATGGTTATATGTCAGTTCATCCAAAAGAGCAGCATGTGGGATTAGGAACGGCGGAGCTTGTTGATATAGATATTATTTGGCCAAATGGCAAGCATCAGGCTTTAAAGCAGGTCAAGGCTAATCAACGTTTAGAAATTAGTTTGTAGCATTTTAAATAGCACTAACTCAAACCGAGCTGTAATAAACAAGCTCGGTTTTTCTTTTGGTGCCTCAATTGTTTTTATTAGGTATTGATAAAATATGCATTTTTTGATTCTCGTTATTGTCATCTATTGTACGCCGTTATTTTCAGCAAATTCAGCGGACAATGTTTATAAACCACCTGTTGGCGTTGAAGTAGGAGAAGCGGAGTTTGCTCGTTGGCAACAAGAGTTCTTGAAGCAGGCCCAAAACATTAGTCATTTGGCTCAATATAGTGACAAATCCTCTTCATCTGTTACCTATATAAATCGTTTAGTCTTTGGTGCGTCGCCTTATTTACTAAGGCATGCTGTAAATCCGGTGAATTGGTATTCATGGCATGAGGATGCACTAGCTACTGCCAAAAAAGAGAATAAGCTGCTCTTTCTTTCTATTGGTTATTCTACTTGCCATTGGTGTCATGTTATGGAAAAAGAGAGCTTTACAAGCCTCGAAATAGCAAAAGCCCTCAATAGTGATTATATTTCTATCAAACTTGATAGAGAGCTAACTCCGAGTGTAGATCAATACTTTACCCAAGCATTAGAGTTAGCAACAGGTAGTGCTGGCTGGCCAATAAATGCAGTGTTAACTCCAAATGGTGATGTTGTTTGGATAGACTCTTATTTATCGCCCGATAAATTTTCAAAAACAATCAAGAGGTTAGCTAAAGTTTGGCAAGTTAAACCTCAAGTCATAAGTCAGGTAGCGAAAAACTTTAGCAGTCAGTTAAAAACTACAGATGCCTCTTCTGAAGTTAGTTGGAGTATTGATAAGTCAATATCGATAGTTAAAGGGTTAATTAATAATATAGATCCAGTGCATGGAGGATTAAAAGGAGATAGAAAATTTCCGAGTGCGACAATAGTGCAATTATTAATGTATCAATATCAATTAAACCCGAATGATACAGTTAAATCTCATATTAAACATTTCCTAGATAAGTTGACAACGCAAGGGATCCGAGATCATTTACATGGTGGGTTTTATCGCTATTCTGTAGACACTCTATGGCAGCAACCTCATTTTGAAAAGATGCTGTATAATCAAGCTTTATTAATATCTACCTTTAGCAAAGCTTATCAACTATTTAATGATGAAAGTTATAAACAAGTCGTTTTTGATACTATCAGCTTTGTTAATCAATGGTTAAGATCAAGTGATGGACGATTTTACAGCGCAATAGATGCTGATTACCAAGGAAAGGAAGGGCTTTATTACTTATTTACAAATCAAGAATTGGCTTCAGTTAAAGAAATTTATAAAGAGAGTTTTGTCTGGTGTAGTTTTAACCTCACAGAGCTTAGTTTCCCTTGTTCTACTTCGAAATTAACTAATAATAACCGCGCAAAACAAGCGCTATTAACGAAAAAGTCTCAACTAGCTAAACCTCATATAGATAAGAAGTTTATTACCGCTTGGAATGCATTAATGGTTTCTGCTCTTATCGATGCATATAGCGCTTTTGACGATGTAACTTTGCTAAGCCAAGCTAAAAAGTTAGCTGAAGTATTGGTTGAGGAGCATATGTATGGGATTGGTAAACTCACTAGGATTAATTATTTAGGTAAAGCCTCTGGAGATGCTGTTCTAAGTGACTATGCCTATTTAGGTTATGCAATGTTTCAGCTATATCAGGATACAAAGTTAGATAAGTGGTACCAATTGGCAGTGCAATTTTATCAAAAAGGAAGTGAGCTTTTTGGTAAAAATTACCGAGGAAATGAGCTTGTTGAAAGTAATTTACTTGACGATGGCGAAATGATTTCAGGGCATGCAGTGTTGATGTCTTTAGGTTTAAAGTTAAGAGCATATGGAGAGAATAATAGCGATACTTTAAAACCCCAAATGTTAAAGCTGAAGCAAGCAGTTATGAATAGTTCAGGTAGTCACTTTGCAATTCATGAACTTTTTTTAAAGAACGAATTTGGGGTGTTTGATAGCAAACAATACTTTGCTCAAGGTAAAGGTGTGGTAAAACTCATTAAGCTTGCTAATAAAGTTACCTTATATATTCAGCTAGATGATGGTTGGCATATAAATTCAAATATGCCACTTGAGAAGTATTTAATTCCAACGAAAGTAAGCAGTGTAAATGGCTCAATTAGTCAATTGAGATACCCTGAAGCAAAAATTAAGAAGCTCGGCTTTAGTAAAACTCAGTTGAGTTTATTTGATGGTGATTTTCAAATAAGCGCTAATATTCATGGTAAAAGTAGCTTAGGTGAAAAAGTAGAGCTCAAGCTTCAAGCTTGTAGTGATAAATTATGTTTACTGCCTGAAAAGCTAAGTTTTTACTTGCCTACAAAGTGATATAGAAATATGAAGTAGTTATAGCATGGAAAATAAATTTCCCATGCTATTTTTTAAAAGGTTATTTAAAAGAAAAGTGTTCCAATAGCTTACTTAATTGAAGTTTAAATTTTGCTTTTTGATTTTTAGTTGTTTGTCCCTGAATCAGCAAGAATTTACCTTTTTGATAAGATAAAGCCTGATAGACAAAAGTTGGTTGATCATTTAATTTTACGTAGGCTGTGGCAGCAAGGGCAGGGATATTATCAATCTTTATCATTTCAGACTGTAACACTTCTACATCTTTATAATGTTTACCATTTTTTAAAAAGTGATCTGACAGCACTTTAATATCTTCAATTTCTTGATTTAATTTACCATGACTAACTACAACAGACGTCTTGCTGTCATTACTATCGCTTGGAAGTAAAACAATCGAATTGGCGTAGCGTTGTTTAATCTTAAAGTTAGGAGTTTGGTTAAACTGGAATGGTAAACCAGTATATAAGCGAAGGTTCTGGTTAGTTGCAACAGAAAGAGATAGTAAACTTGATTTTATGGCATTTTTTAATTGATTAGGCGAGCTTTCAGGATAACTTGCTTCTATTTGTATACTAGATAAATTATCCCCAGATATAAGCCACATTTTTTCGAAGTAAATACCTGAGATATTTTGCCTTAAAGTGAGTAGTGTACATAGCGCACCGCTAATATCTATCTGCTCATTTTTAATAAGCTGGTACTGGTTTTTAAGTAGGTTCTCTTTGGTTAATTGAGTAATATAGTTGTTATAGGCAACTTCTTTCTCCGTTATACGAATTCTTGAAAAGCTTTCTGGTTGAACAAAACCATAATGCTCCTGTGTAATATTGAAACTTGGAGGAGGAGTCATAGCCACCTCCAGACCATTACTAATTCTAAATACTTGAGGGGAAGGGAGTTCTTCTTTTTTTTGAATGGCTGTACACCCATTAACTATAAATAAAACAAAAGTAACTAAAAATAGTTTTTTTAAATAAAGCATTGGTTATCTCAAGTTATAAACCTTGTATCTAAGGCTATTTTAAATTCTAAACATTTCTAAGCTAGGTAGGTTAACAAAATATTACAATTGCGTATAATGCTAATTATATAAAACTTTAAAAGAATAATAATTATGATGAACCTGCTAAGCTATCTTACGTTTAAAAGACTCAATAGCGTCGCTAGAAACGTTATGAAAAGTATTGCTGTTTTTACTACCTTTAGCTTTAGTACATTAGCATATGCTGCCACACCAAGCTTTTCCGCAATTTTTACACCTGATACAATTGGCTCGGGTAATCAGTCAGTTTTGAGCTATACCATTACCAATTCTAATGGTTTCGGTATTAGAGATATAGCATTTACAAATACCTTACCAGTTGGGGTCACTATTGCTGACCCTGAAAGTAACAGCAGTACTTGTACCAATGGTTCACTTTCAGCATCAGCAAATGATAATGTTATAACTTTCTCAGGAGGTACGCTTGCCTCTAATGCCAGTTGTACGGTGTCTGTTAATGTAACGAGCACAACAGTGGGGACACATACAAACCTGACTGATGATTTAACTTCAGATCAAGGTAATAGTGGTACTGCAACTGGAAACTTAACGGTTAATGTAGAATATGCAACTTACGCACTTAGCCTTTCTAATAACCAAATTGTTCAAGGTGGAGCTTCTACATTAACGATTGATATTACAAATTTACGTGCAGTCAATCCTGGGTGGCCTGAACCTCATCGTGGCGCTGACATAAGTGGTGTAATTAATTTGCCAGGGGGCATCGAGGTTGCTGATGTTCCAAATTTAGATAGTAATTGTTCAGGAATTCGGTCAGTACATACTCCTGCCACTGCATCTGCAAATTCTTCTTTAATTGATTTAGGAAAATCCAAATATCATTTGAACACAAGTTGCCAAATCACTGTTGATGTAAAAAGTAATGGAGCACTAGGGGATTTTGTGATCAATTCCTCATTACTTCAGGAGTATGTTAATGTTGGTACTGCAAGTACATTACTGACCGTAAATAGAGCTTTTGGTGTGATGTCATTTAACCCTAACCCTGTCACACCAAACTCAAATGCGATACTGAGTATTACCCTAACGAATTATGACCGAAATTTTGCAGCAACAAACATTAGCTTTTTAAATGATTTAGATGCTGCACTCAGTGGATTAGTTGCTACAGGTTTACCAATTTCTAATGTGTGCGGTTCAGGTTCGACCCTGTCTGGTACTAGCACAATCTCCTTATCTGGGGGCATCCTAGCGGGTGGTACTTCTTGTACTATTGATGTACCTGTCTCTATTCCGTCAAATGCTACTTTCGGTTCTTATACAAATACAACAAGTAGCTTCACCTATGACTTAAATGGTAGCTCTCTTACGGAAGATCCTATTTCAAGTTCGCTAACAATTACCAATGGCCCACAGTTATCACTGAGTTTCCAACAATCTGTTTATGCAGCTGGGGACGAAGCGTTTGTAGATTTTACTATTACGAATATTGATCCTATTAATGCAGCCACGGATATTGAATTTAATGCTTCTATAAATGACTTCATCAGTTATAGTATCGGTGCTATTACAACATTGCCAGCAGCCAATTCCTGTGGAGCAGGCTCTACCTTCGCAAATACTTATTATAATACTGATGACTTTAGGCTTGATGTAAAAGGAGCTAATCTAGCGGGTAGTACCAGTTGTACCTTTACTGTAGGAATAACCTTACAGCAATCATTGTCTCCGGGTATTTATAGTTTATCAACATCAGAACTGTCATCCGTTATTGATAGCAGTAATATTAATACCACAGGGGGTAATGATTCTATTAGCATTGTTGCAGCTCCTCAGCTAACAATGTCTTTATCTGATACATCGTTAACATCACAAGACACCAGTGTCTTAACTTTTTCCTTAAGTAATAGTGACTTAACTAACGGTGCTTCTGCTATTGGATTTACGGTTGATTTGGATGTTGCCCTTTCAGGGTTAACGGCAACTTCTTTACCGACAGGAGATATTTGTGGCGCTGGATCAATAATATCAGGAACTGGTTTATTAACGTTTTCATCTGGAAGTTTATCGGCTAATTCTACTTGTAGCTTTGATGTAATAATAACTGTGCCTGCAAATGCACCTTCTGCATCTATTAATTTAAACTCAAGTGCGGTTACAGCAAATGTTGCAACTAAGCCCGTTGTAAATGTCTCAGCGAGTACTTCATTTCAAGTTTCAACCTTGGTCACTTCGATGGCTTTTGCTCCTGATGCATTGGATACTGACACTATTATTCAGCCTGGTGATTTAGTTGATTTAACTTTTACCTTACAAAATACGGATTTAGTGAATGATATTACCGGATTAAGTTTTAACATGAGCTTATCTGGGGTACTTTCTGGTTTAGTAGTAACCCCAGCCATACTACCTGTATCTGATCAGTGTGGTAGTGGTTCAACTTTGTCTAGTAGCGGCACATCTTTTTTAATATTTACAAGTGGTAGTGTTGAGGCTAATTCAAGTTGTGATATCACTGTTAGTTTACAGGTACCTGCAGGAGCTGCTGTAGATACTTATACTTCATCAACTAGCAACATTACTTTTACTCAAAATAGTGCAGGGGTTACCGCTGAACCTATGCGAGCTAAACTTGTTGTAGCAGAAGATGATGATATTCTTGCAACGATTTCGTCAAGTGTTGCTCCTCTTACAAGTGTTTCACCTATCCCTTTTGAGATTGTTTTTTCAGAAAATATAGAGAATTTTGTTGCATCAGATCTTACTGTTAGCAAAGGTATCGTAAACAGTGTTATTAAAATTACAGATAGTCATTATACTTTTGAAGTGAGCTCTCCTACAGATGGAGAGACAACCACTGTACAGTTACTAGCAGATAAGGTTGATGAATTAGGTGTAGGGACGCAGCAAAACGTTGCTTCAAATATTGTTTCTGTAGCCTATGATACGGTAGCGTTACCGTCAGCCACAATAGTGGTGCCCGCTGATGTTAAAATTAATACTGGTCCGGTAACTGCAAACGTGACTTACGTGAATGCTACTGAGCACTTCCTTACAGCTGATAAGATTAATTTATATTTTACCGGTACAGCCAGCACAGCAAGCTTTGTTGATAATGAAACATCAAATCCTGATATCTCGGTTATTAATGGAGATACTGCCAACCCTGTAATTCAAATTGCTAATTTAATTGGGAATGGAACCCTGACTATTGGTATTGATGAGGAGACAGCAAGAAATGGTCAAGGGATTGTAGACCTCATAGCAAACAGTGCTGAATCATTCAGTATAGATAATACTAAACCTTCAGTAGCTATAACGAGTTCATCACTAAACCCCACAAACGCTTCGTTTACTGCTTTTTTTGATTTTACTAATCCTATAACAAGTAGCATAGATACCAGCATTAGCGGTTTTACTAGTGATGATATCTCGTTAACTAATGCAACAATTACCAATTTTACGGGAAGCGCAGGAAGTTATTCTGCGACTATTCACCCAATAAGTGATGGCGTTGTGATGCTAGATATTGCAGCAGGTGTTGCACAAGATGACCATGGAAATAGTAATACAGAAGCAGCAAAATTTGCCCTGAGTTTCGATGGTAGTAAGCCTAATGTAGTCATATCCTCTTCAGCAGGTGCTTATAACTCAGCTTTCACAGCAACTATTAATTTTGATGAGAATGTTACAGGCTTTACTATTGATGATCTTAGTATCACTAATGGCGTATTGAGTAGCTTTAATTCAGTTAATATGAGTGAATATACAGTGCTAGTTACTCCAAGTGCAGGTGGCCAAGTATCTATCTCAGTGGGAGCCGATAAAGTCCAAGATGTTGCTGGAAATTTAAACTTAGCGTCGAACTTATTATTAGTTGATTATGATATATCAGCTCCTAGTGCCTCGTTAACATCTACATCTAACAGTGTAAATTCAATCTTTATTGCAACCATCTCATTTAATGAAGGTGTTATTGGTTTTGATATCAGTGATTTAACGGTTAGTAATGCGACATTATCTCAGTTTAGCTCGACGAGTAGTCAATTGTATACTGTTGTTGTTACACCTGTTAGTACTGGTGATATTACTCTATCTGTTGCTGCTAATATTGCTCAAGATAGTGCTGGAAATAATAATACTAGCTCGAATATTTTGTCAGTGAACTATGAAACTAAGCGACCGACAGTTTCTATCTCGTCATCAAGTGATGCCTATAACTCAGCATTTACGGCTGTAATTGAGTTTAGTGAAGATGTTAGCGGATTTAATATTAATGATTTAGCTGTAAATAATGCGACCTTGTCTCAATTCAGTGGCGATAGTGCTCAGCTTTATACTGTTTTGGTCACGCCAGTAAATACTGGTGATGTGACTTTATCTGTTGAAATAAATGCAGCTCAAGATAGCGCCGGTAATTTTAATACTAGCTCAAATATTTTGACAGTAAGCTATGAAATAGAGCGACCAACAGTTTCAGTTACTTCATCAAAAGATACCTATATTTCAACATTTACAGCCGTTATTGAGTTCAGTGAAAATGTAAGTGGTTTCGATGTTAGTGATATAGTTGTGAGTAACGCGAGTTTATCTCAATTTAATGCAACAAATGCGCAGTTCTATACTGTTCGGGTCACGCCTATTAAATCAGGTGATGTAACTTTAACTGTTAGTGCTAATTCAGCTCAAGACAGTGTTGGTAATTTTAATTTTAAATCGAATACTTTATCTGTTAGCTATGAATCTGAGCGTCCTACAGTCTCTGTAACTTCATCAAAGGAAGCATATAATACTGCATTTATCGCTACTGTAAATTTTAGTGAGAATGTCATTGGTTTTACTATTAGCGACGTCACTGTTAGTAATGCGAGTCTATCTCAATTTAGTGAGAATAGTGCTCAAGTTTATACTATTCTAGTGACGCCTAATGGTGATGGCGAAGTCAATTTATCTGTAGGTGCTAATGTTACTCAAGATAGCGTGGGGAATTTGAATACTAGTTCGAATATTTTATCCGTTACTTATGATACAAGCGCCCCTATCCTAACAAGTACGTTACCTCAGAATAACGACTCTGTTTCAAGCAGTGTGCAAATTGGCTTCATTTTTAATGAGAATATTACTGCTGTAGCAGGTGGTGATAAGTTAATTGAAATATTTAAGGAAGGAACTGAAGTAGTTTCTTCTGTACTTGCATTAAGCAGCGCAGTTGATGTTAAAAATAATTCAGTTATTTTAGTTGAAGCTGTAGAACTTGAGGAAGGTGTGGATTACTTTGTTAAAGTTACTCCAGGTGCATTTATTGACAATGCTGGAAACTCTTTCGCGGGTATTACTGATCAAACTACTTTTAACTTTACCGTCGGAAATAGTGCTCCTGTAAGTTCAAACGATCGAGTAGAAGTAGTCGAAGATAAATTTGTGATAATTGATGTTTTAGCAAATGATTTTGACAGTGAAAATAATATTGACCCACAAACTCTTGCTTTAGTATCTTTGCCAACTAACGGGGAAGCTACAATCGATGACGGAAAAGTTATTTATAAGCCTTTTAAGGATTTCTATGGCACAGATAGCTTTAGTTATACAGTGCTTGATACAGCGAAGATGATATCAAATGAGGCAAATGTGAGCGTTGATGTTTCAAATGTGAACGATGTACCAGTGTTAGTGAGTGAAAAAAATGTAACAGCACTACCGTTGATACTTTTTTCATATCAGATGAGAGCAGTTGATGTTGATAATGATTTTATTGAATTTAATGCTTCAGGTTTAGCTCCTTGGATGTCTTTTGATGGTATAGATACGATAAGTGGTACACCTCAAATTGAAGACGTAGATTCTGAATATATGATCAAAATAACAATTGATGATGGCGTATCAGAAGTTGGAGAAACCTACGAACTTACGGTTAATGTCAATAATACCGTTGAATCAAACTTATTATTAATACAAACATCGAGTGTAGCTCCCGTTCTAGTTGGTAGTGAATTTGATCTAACTTACACTGTAGATAATTTGGGGGTTGAAGTAGCCTTATTAGATGTATTAACTATAGAAATAAACGGGGCTAGTAATGTAAATATTATTCCTGAGTCATGTGAACTTGAATCTTTTGAAAGTAGAAATACCTTAACATGTACTCTACCAGAACAATTGGCAATGGCTGATACGTTCTCGTTAACATTATCACTTTCGGTATCAGAATTTGGAACGGGTGAAATAACAAGTAAAATGAGTGTTACTCAGTTGACCTCAGATACAGTTCAATCCAAAGATCATACGGTTGTTGTTGCAAATATGATTAACAATGAAGAAGGTCTGCAACTTGTTGATAATTTAAATACATCAGATCATGCTTTAGGTGATTTAAATAATGATGGTCAAATTGATTTGGTGTTGGTAAGTTCTAACTCGGAGCAAGGTAATACCGTTCTTCTTAATATAGGAGCAGGTAACTTTAATGTAGTCCAAGTTTTTTCTGAAGGAACTGTTGCTAACGCTATCGATCTAGTTGATTTAGATAATGATGGCTTTTTAGATATAGTTATTGCAAATTCAAAGGAGTCTGCTAGTGGCTATCATCTAAATGATGGTAATGGGATGTTCGGAAGTATTATTTCTTTGGGTACAATAGACTCGACAGATGTTACCTCAGGTGATTTTAATAATGATGGTTTATCAGATATTGCTTTTAGTGAATTAGGTAGTTATGAGCATAGAGTATATATACAACCGTTTGCACAAAGTGGTGAACATCAAGTAGTTTTACAAAACTTCCAACAAGACCAGAATATTTCAGAAAATGATCATGTGGAAAGTAAGAATACATTAGCTGTTAAAGCAGGAGACTTTAATGGTGATGGATATGTAGACTTAGTTTTTGTTGTTGATCACGGTCCATTAGATATAATGTTAAATGATGGTACAGGGATATTTACCAGCGAATTGGTCGAAAACACTAATAACACTACTACGATTGAAGTAGCTGATATAAATGGTGATGGAATTGACGATGTATTATTTGCTAATAATATTGGTGTGACTGTCGTTATAGGGGGGACTGAATTTTATGATTTACTTCCTATTTCAGCTCTTAAGGTGATGGATATTGCTATAGCTGACATTGAGCTTGATGGAATTTTAGATATTTTGTTACTAGATGAGCATGGTTCAATTACTTTTTATACTTTAAATGATAATAGTAAGTTTATTAGGAAGGAAAATGTTCTAGTAACTAATTTAGTCGACGGATTTAGTTTAGCGGACATGGATGGAGATGGGGATTTAGATATTGTACTAACCAGTCAGAGCAGAGAAATTAATGATGAAATTCGTTTTAATCATGGCAATGGTAATTTTGGGGCTCAAACCGTTGATATAGGTGTTACAATTTCAGCAGGTAGCTCAGTCATGGTTAATGATAACTATCAAGTGACGTTAAGAATAAATAACAATGGCTTAGCAAATGCTGACACGGTGCTATTAAAATATGGTTTAAGCAAGGGCGAAGTTATTTCAATTTCTGATACAACTTTAGATTGTGAGTTAATTGAAAACAGTATTCAGTGTAAAATTCCTACACTTAATATTGGCGATACATACTCTCTTGTTATAACTGTAAGTGCTTTATCAGCTGGTGAGTCAGAACATACCGCTTTTGTTTCAACAGCAAGCTTTGATGACGACCTTACAAATAATGAGGTAATAGCTAAGGTAACAATCAATGAGAAACCAGTTGTTATACCTGTGCAAAAGAAAAGTAGTGGTTCAATGTCAATTTTATTACTGTTACTCTTCTTAATTATCACTATAAATAAAGTTAAGATTGTCAAACAATAAGCTCATGTTGAACTTAAAATGGGAAGTGTTAAATTACTTCCCATTTTATATTGCTCTTTGAATAAATGGTCTTTTAATACATTTCTATAGAATTATAAAATGGATTTTTACCTTAAATCAATGGATCTCTAAATACGTGCATGGTTGAACTGCAACTCAAATATTGAGGTGGTTTAGGTATATATGTTAAAATAAGCACGTCTGATTTATAAAACTTCAAACAAAACTTCTTATTGGTTATTTACTTTTGAGCTTCTGATAATGTTGAAAACTTTTATTTTTAAATTTTTTGAGATTCCGAGAATATATAAGCGTACTGTTACAGCTTTGTTTGATCTATTCTTTATAGCAACAGCTATCTATAGTGCATTTATAATTAGAGTTGATGATATACAAATATGGGTGTCTACGGAGTTATACTACGCCATTTTAATAACAATGCTCAGTACCTTGTTTATAGCTTCACGTATTGGTTTGTATCGTGCCGTTATTCGTTTTATTGACACTAAAGCACTATCAACTATTTTTGTTGCTTGCTTATTTTCAGGTGTCATTTTTGTAGTATCTTCATACTTTTTAAATGCAAAAATGCCGCGTTCAATTCCTTTTATCTACATTTCACTATTGTTAATATTCGTTGGTGGTTCTCGACTAGTCATTCGTGGTTTAATTAATACTCAAAATGGGAAAGGTAAATTACCTGTTATTATATATGGGGCAGGATCTTCTGGTCGTCAATTAGCGCTATCTTTGCAGCACGGCGCTGAATTTAGTCCTGTTGCATTTATAGATGATAATAAAGAGCTACAAAAAATTACAGTTGCAGGTTTATCAGTTTTTACTTCTAGAGCAATTAAAATATTGGTCGAAAAATATGATGTGAAAAAAATATTGTTGGCAATGCCAAGCATGTCAAGTAAGCACCGTAAAAGGTTGTTAAATCAGCTAGAAAGTTACTCAATAGAAGTGTTGACTATACCTGGTTCTGCAGATTTAGTTAGCGGTAAATTACAAATAGATACGTTACGAAAAGTTGATATTGTTGATTTATTAGGTAGGGATTCAGTAAAACCTATTGATAGATTGTTCAGGCGTTGTATTGAAAATAAGAATGTATTAGTTACAGGGGCAGGTGGCTCTATTGGCTCCGAAATTTGTCGTCAGATTATTAAAAATAATCCGAGTAGTTTAGTGCTGTTTGAGGCTTCTGAATATGCACTATATAGTATAGAAAAAGAGTTAAATGAATCGTTATTAGCTGATAATAGTTCAATTAAAGTTTTGCCTGTTTTAGCCAATGCTCTAGATAAAGCTCTAATTCAAAATGTAATGACAAACTTTAATGTTAATACTGTTTATCATGCAGCTGCCTATAAACATGTTCCTATTGTTGAGCACAATGTTGTTAGTGGAATTAGAAATAATGTATGGGGCACATTAACGTCTGCACAAGCGGCTAAAGAATGTGGAGTTGAAAATTTTGTGCTTATTTCTACGGATAAAGCCGTCCGACCAACAAATGTAATGGGAGCATCTAAACGAATAGCTGAGTTATGTTTACAGGCATTAGCCGACCAAGATTCAGAAACTAATTTTAGTATGGTTAGATTTGGTAATGTTTTAGGTTCTTCTGGCTCCGTAGTTCCCTTATTTAAAAAACAAATAACTGAAGGGGGGCCCGTAACTATTACCCATCCGGATATCAATCGTTATTTCATGACTATCCCTGAAGCTGCTCAATTAGTTATTCAAGCAGGAGCAATGGGTTTAGGGGGAGAGGTTTATGTTCTTGATATGGGAAAACCTGTTAAGATTAACAGCCTTGCTGAAAAAATGATTCATTTGTCGGGGTTAACAGTTAAAAGCAAAGATAACTATGATGGCGATATTGAAATTGTGTATACCGGATTAAGACCAGGTGAAAAGCTTTATGAAGAATTATTAATAGGTGAAAATGTAGAAGGAACTAAACATAAACGAATAATGAAAGCGAGAGAGAGTTCAATGACCTGGGATCACTTACAAGATTTCTTAGCCAAACTTAAAGCTGCTATGGATGGTGGAGATATTGCATTAGTGCGTCAATTATTAATAGAAGCTCCGTTAGGATTTAACCCTTCTTCAGAAATCTCTGATAGTTTGTGGCTGAAAGAAAAGAAAACCTTAGAAGCTAACATGCCATTAACGTTAGTAAGTGATAGTGACAAAGAACAATCACTAGGTTAAATATTGATAATATGGTGTTTAAATTCATTAATATAAGATGACTTAGTGCAATTAAATAAAAATTCTAAACCAATTATATTTTATACGTTGGCAACTATTGTCAATATAGTAGTTAGTTATGCAATATTAGTCATATTAACTAACTATTTATCTAAATCATCCTATGCAACTTATGGTTTAGTTACCTCGATATTCTCTTTACTACTTATTCTTTTTAATTTAGGCGCTAAAGAAACGTTTTTTAAATTGGCGAGTACAATGAACCTTGAAAAGCTATTGTCGTCAATAGCTTGGTTTGCAAAGTGGCAATTCTCTTGGGTTTTACTTGCGATAGTAATTTCCTTTTTTAACTCTCAGATTGCAATTGTTGCTCTTAGCTTTATATTTACTGCTTCTTTGTTAGCGGTTAATAGCTTTAATAGAGGTTGGAAAAACTACTATAGTGACGCACTGTCTTTACCACTACAAAGAATGTTATGGTTAGCGTTTATTATAACTTCAGTATACTTTGTTGGTGAAATTAACTTTTGGCATGTCTATTCGTCAGCACTAGCTGCAACATTAATTACTTTATCAATCATTATTCTACTAAATTTTTCGCAAACATTTCATTTTATTCGCTCTTCTACACAAGAGAATTGGATATTACCGTCATCTACAATGCTTAAGTTTTTTTGGATAGAGTTGGCTATAGTTGCTTACACTCGAGTTGATATGCCTCTACTGAAATATTTTGAAATACCTGTTAAACAAACGGCGGATTATTTTTTTTCTATCCAGCTCCTGGAGGCGGGAATATTAATGTTAGCACCTATAAGTTACTTCTTTTTCAATCAGTTAGCGGGAAGTTTAAATGGCCACAATCAAAAGTTCCAGTTAACACTGTTAGTAAAATACATTGGTTTAATGTTAGGGGTGGTATCTTTAGGCATCATACTTTGGAAAATAATAGGCACTAATTTGCTTGAATTATTTTTTCCGCAGTATGTTAGTGCAACAGATAAAGTGACGTTGTTATTATTAGTATTATTTCCTGTCTCCGTTAATTATATCTTATCCAGCTATTTAATATTACTCAATAAAGAGAAAAGCTACGTATTGGTATGTTTTTTTGCTTTGTTTATGTATTTACTTATTAGTGTGATATTCATTCCGCAAGCTGAGGTGTACGGTGTTATTTCGGCGCGTTTTGTTGCTGAGATTAGTATCACTTTGATGTTAGCTTTATTAACATGGCAGACAAAGGGAGCTCGATGAAAACTATTATTTTATATGACCATTTTATCGCTAAAGGGGGAGCAGAAAATGTTTCTTTGCAATTAGCTCGTCACCTTTCAAACAGTGAAATACAAACAGCATATAGTGATGAAACTTTATTTTCAGTAGAGATTGCAAACAAAGAACTACTTAATTTAAATATAAAAAAAAACTTTGAAGTACCTAGCTCTGCTAGATTGTTGTGGTATTTTTTATTTGGTTATGAGCCACCTAAAGATTCTGATAACTTTATCGTTTCAGGGTTATTCGCTCCTTTAGCATTATTTAAAAGGAAATCTCTAGAAAGAACTATTGTTTATTTTCATATGTTTCCGAGCTTTATAAATTGGCCATTGAAGAAAGTAATGCGAAAATACGGCTTTTTTAGAGGTTTTGTTAATAGAATCTTTATTGTTTTATATTCGCTACTACTGAAAAGGGCAATAAAGCATTCAGGTAGTGTGTTTTGTAACTCTAAATGTACTCAGGCTTTATTTGCTGAAATAGGTATTGATTGTGAAGTATTATATCCGCCAGTTGTTACAAAAGGATTAAAGTGCATGCCGACAAAAGGGTATTTCTTATCTACAGCAAGGATTGAGCATAGTAAGAGAATAGATATAGTTTTGTCAGCTTTTGAGCAATTGCCTCAATATCAATTAAAGCTGGTTGGTGGTGGCAGCGCTGAACATGAAATGAGAATAAAATATAGTCATTGTAAAAATATAGAGTTTATTGGTTGGAAACATGCTGAAGATGTCGTCTCTTTTTATAATAATTGTACTGCTTTAGTCTTTATTCCTGAGAATGAAGCCTTCGGTATCGCCGCTGTTGAAGCTATGGCTGCAGGTAAAGCCGTCATTGGTGTGCGTGAGGCAGGGTTAATAGATACTTTAAATGATCCTCGTTGTGGAGAAATTTTGCCTCTACCTGTGACTATTGATATGTTGAAAAATGCGATAGAAACCGTGGCACTAAAAACAATAACTCAATCAGATATTGATTTTAGGATCGAGCATGCCAACCAATTTAGCGAAGATATCTTTTATAGTGTGATAAAAGCTAATTTTTCTACAAATAATGTCTAGAAAGGGGGGTAATTTGAATTTAGCCAAATCTTTACTTGTTTATGATTTTTTGTTGGTTAAAGGGGGAGCCGAAGCGCTTTCTATTGATTTATGTTCGAAAACTGAAAATATGGAACTGTTGGTAAGTTTTATTGAACAAAGAAACTTCTCTCATTTGTCACTATCTGCGAATAAACTACACTCCCTTAGAAAAAAATATTCTCACCCAGTTCTGCAAGCACTTTTTATATCTAGAGCGTTTGAATCGACTAAATTTGATTTTTGCAATTATGAGAAAGTAATCTTTAGTGGTTCTTATGCACCCTTGGCTGTTAATAATAGTACATTTGGCTGCAATATATTATACTGCCACACACCCCCTAGGTTTGTTTATGACCTTAAATATTTCTACTTAAACAGATTGCCATTTTGGCAACGACCATTTTTACAGTTATTAATTAGATTCCTCAAACCTAAATATGAGCATTCTGTTAGAAAAATGGACTTGGTGATAGCTAATTCTGTAAATGTGAAGAGAAGGTTGAAAAATCATTTAAATCAAGATTCAATTGTAATTTATCCTCCTTGTCATATTGACAAATATCAATGGAAGTCTCAGGGAGACTATTACCTATCAACTGCTAGAGTAGAACCTTTTAAGCGAATTAAATTAATAGTTAAAGCATTTATGATAATGCCAGACAAAAAATTGATAGTAGCCTCTGGAGGCTCCGAGTTAGAAGAATTAAAACAATTGGCTACAGGCTTTAATAACATCACTTTTACAGGGTGGTGTGATGAACAGGTTTTGATTGATTTGGTCAACAATTGTATCGCGACTATCTACCTACCTATAGATGAAGATTTTGGAATATCTCCTGTTGAATCTATGGCTGCGGGTAAACCTGTAATAGGAGTTAATGAAGGGGGAGTGAAAGAAACCGTACTACAAAATAAAACTGGTATATTATGCCCTGAATCACCTAAAATTTGTGATGTTGTTTTTGCGGTTGAACAATTGACTGAAGAATACGCTATATATTTAAGAGAAAATTGTATTGAGCGCGCTAAAGCCTTTTCTGCTCAAATTTTTATTGAGAAAATGCAAGCATTATTAAATTGTAAGGATTGTGACCTTGTAACCACTGCAAAAGAAGTTGATGCAAGTTAAATGAATAAAAGTAAAACATATAAAGTACTCCATATTGGTAAATATCACCCTCCTTTTATGGGGGGAATTGAAAATTTTATGGCTGACTTGATGATGCAACAGGTTGCTGATGGGTATAATGTTTCGGCTATTGTACATCATCACCAAAAAGGGAAATCTTATGTAGAAGAGGTGGATAAGGGCGTAAAAATCTTTCGAGTTCCTTGTTTTGGGCAACTGGCCTATGCACCGATATCTCCGTCTTTTGGTTTATATCTTAATAAAATCATTAAAGAGCAACAGCCTGAAATATTACACCTTCATATGCCTAATTTATCAGCGTTTTGGTGTTTATTGTTAGCTAGCGCGATGAAAATCCCTTGGGTTATTCATTGGCATGCTGATGTAATAGGAAGTGTACCAGATATGAAAATTAAGTTACTGTATCCTTTTTATCGATTTTTTGAATCAAGGTTATTAAAGCAAACTCAAAAAATTATTGCTACTTCTCCTGTGTATTTATCCTCTAGCTTGCCTTTGCAAAAATATAAGAAAAAAACCCAAATAATTCCTTTAGGCTTAAGTCAATACGGTGCGAAAGTTAGTGTCGATGAAACGTCAAACATAGGATGTGAAAAAGATGATGTTCTCAAGTTACTTATGGTTGGGCGTTTAACATATTACAAGGGTCATAGTTTAATTATTGAAGCAATAGCAAGATTAAAGAGTCAAGGTAAAACGTTAAAACTGAATATTGTAGGTACTGGTGAATTGTTAAACGAAATTGAGTCGGATATTGAGAAATTTGGCCTTATTCAAGACGTCCATTTGCTCGGTAAGTTGTCAGATGAAGATTTGGTTAGTGAAATGCAACAGTGTGATTTGCTTTGTTTACCCTCAATTGAACGAACTGAAGCATTTGGAGTAGTATTATTAGAAGCTATGCGTGAAAGTAAAGCCTGTTTAGTATCTGATGTACCCGGTTCTGGAATGAGTTGGGTTGTAAAACAAGATGAAACGGGCTTTGTTGTTAAGCATGGTGATGTAGATGATTTAGTGGCAAAACTTACGGATATTTTGAATAATATGCATTTGCTTGATGATTATGCTATAGCTGGTTTTCAGCGTTTTAGTAAGCAATTTTCCATCGAGCAAGTGAGTCATCGAGTTAGCAGTTTATATAGAGAACTACACTCCGATAGAATTTTTTAGATTAGGAGTATAGTGAAATAAATGAAAGTAAATAGGTTTGACTCACTTGATGCTTTGAGAGGTCTCGCAGCATTATTAGTTGTATGGCAACACTCATCTGAATCTTTTAATAATCTTGCTGGAAGTGGTTTTTATTTAGCTGACATAGCTTGGCAGATTGATTTCGGTCGTATCGGAGTTGTGTGTTTCTTTTTGATTAGTGGCTTTGTTATCCCTACTAGCTTCTATAGTACTAATACTGTGACTGTGTGGACATTTGCTCTACGACGATTCTTTAGGTTATATCCTATTTATTGGTCATCAATTCTGTTAGCAGTTGCATTAGGGACTCTCGCAAATAACTCTTATAGTCATTTCACTATATTGGCCAACTCTACTATGTTGCAAAGTTTCTTTAGAGAGTCGCATATTTTAGGATTATATTGGACACTTCAAATTGAACTTATATTTTATTGTTTTGCAGCACTCTTATTTAAGTTTAGCTTATTAAAAAATATAAAAGTACTTACTGCTCTCGTTTTAACAGGTACTATCATATTTATGTTTTTGCAATTAGCTACAACTGTACTTCACGAAGAAATATCAGTGAGTAAAGAGTTTCAGTTAATTCCTTATATGTTAAGTATAATGTTTTTAGGTGCTATTTATAGAGCTTTTTACGATCATAAATTACAAAAAATACAATGTAATCGCTATACTGTGCTAGCTACTTTGGTATGTTTTTCCTTGCCTGCATTAATATTGGTTCTAGAGGTTATTGGATTGAGTGTTAATGATCGAAGTATCCAGTTTGGATTATCCCACCTTTTAGCTCTTACGATTTTTTTATTAGGCTTATCTGTTATTGATAAAGTGCCTTCAATAATTGTCTATTTGGGGGCAATTAGTTATTCATTGTACCTATTTCACCCGATAATCATTAAAGGGGTCACTATCACCATAAACTCTTCATTTGGAGGAGTGCTAAAAGGGGAACATTTAGGGGGGTATATGATTGGAGTATTACTTGGAACTATACTTTTATCAGTTATTACTTATCACGGTATAGAAAAACCTTCAAATAAATTAGGTTATAAAATAACTAGTAGTAAAGTAAAGTAAATTCCAATATACAGTTCAAAAACTTATTTCTCGCAGAATAATTAAAAATCAGTATAATTATCACCGATAATTAAATTTGGCTAAATCAGTTTGAAAAACAATCATATTTGTATAGTAATACCAGCAATGAATGAAGAGAAGACAATTGCAGTTATTGTCCGCTCTGTTTTAATGCTAGGCTATGGAATTATTGTAATTGATGATGCAAGTGTGGATAGCACAGCTATTGTAGCTGAGGAAGCTGGGGCTACGGTGTTACGAAACATCCAAAATATAGGCGCTTGGAAGTCAACTCAAGCTGGCCTTAGATATGCTGAGCAGTTAGGGTTTGATGTCGTTGTTACTATGGATGCTGATGGTCAGCATAATGCTGAGAATATTAGCATATTGATTAATGAACATAAAAAAGGTGCGGATGTTGTTATAGGAAACTGCACTGAACGAGGAAGTGCTAGTCGACATCTAGCGTGGAGTTTTTTTAAATACATTAACCGTTTAAATGTAAGTGATATAACCTCAGGCTTTCGATTATATAGTGCAAAAGCTTTACCTTGTTTAATTTCACCACAAGCTACAATGTTTGAATATCAGTGCATAGGTGTGTTATTGATGATGCGCAATATGGAGTTAAAAATTGTTGAAACATCGGTGCCAATGAATAAACGAGAAACTGGTATTTCACGTATTTTTCATTCATGGTTCGCAGTAGCTTATTATTTAGCCTATAGTGGCTTGCTTTCCTTAGCTAAAGCATTCCCTACCAATAAAAGTAAATATATAAAAAGAATTACAAGGTTAAAAGACATTGAATAACCCTCAAATTGTATCCTCTATCATTGGTTTAGTTTTAGCTGTTGTTATTTACTGGTTAGTTCGTCGAGATCATTTAGCTCCAAAGCAAGCTTTACGTTGGGTGTTGGTCGCGACAGCTATACTTGTTTTAGGTACATTCCCCGTTATTATTGATTGGGTTGGTTATACCGTAGGGATAGCTTACCCTCCTATAATTCCTGTTATTGTTGGTTTAGGGGCGGCATTGATAAAAATAATGTTGATGGATATTCAGCAAAATAAGTCAAACATTACACAAGATCGTATTATTCAAAAACTTGCTATACTAGAAGCCGAACTTAAAGTATTGCAAAACATTAAAAAGTAAAGTTAGGCTTATATTTTATTAAGTAAGATATACAGTGCTTAATAAGCTAGTTGAACTCTACCAAAGGAGAGTAAATTTGATAAGAAAGTGCTACCTTACTTTTATCTATACCAATGTGAGAGCAAAAGTTTGTACCTGCCTTAGTATAAGCTGCCATTAATTCTGCATAGTCTTCATATTCATTAGTATTTATTGTGATTTTGCTTAAAGATTCTACTTGTCTTACTAAAGAGAAGTCTCCCACAGAGATGGATTTATTACCTGATATTGAATTATTTATCCTTTGAACTATTTCTTTGGAAAAAGGAATATTTAAAGTAGAAAATAAGTTTTTGAACTTTATTTCTGCCTCTTTACATATTTCCTCATATAACACTATAACGGCTGAATTATTTTCAGCGTTTTTTTCTTTAATACACCAAACTTTATATTTAACTAGGGCTTCAACCCATCCTTGAAGATAACCCATTTGATAATGGAAACTATGTGATGTGATGTTAGGGCTAAAGCTATTTATGATTGCCAAAGATTCTTTACTAAATTTTTTTGAGAAAATATCTTTAGGTTGCCAGTCCAATGCTTGATAGCTTTTTGCTACAGAAAAAGGGTGTCTCAATAAATATATTAAGTTTATTGATTTAGAAAGGTAGGAGTCAATAATAAGAGGATTAACTTCTTTTATCACAAGCGTCTTTGGGATTGCACTATTCTTCCATTGTTTAGGAAATGCAATAGTTGAGTTTGTAAAGTTTGGAGTGCCAGCAAAGGTTCTATCAATATATGTTTGATATTCAGACCAGTTATCACAACTTGAATGATCAAATACAGAAATGCGAGATGCTTTATTTTGTATGTAGCTTGTTGTGATAGGTTCTCTTAGGTAACGAACTTGTTCTCCACTTCCTATAATTGAGCCAACCCAACTGGAACCACAACGGGGCAATGATAAAATAACTACAGGTGAAGTTACTGACTTGAAGCTTTTATCAGTTAGTGATAACAAGAAAGGTGCTTTTAAATACAGCTTTAATTTAAACAGTTTTATTTTTAGTTTCGCAGGTAAGTAATTAATTATTTTCTTCATCTATATTTTTAACTGAAATTAAAGTGTGTTTTTAGCATTGTCATGGAAATATGGTCGTTATCTTTGAGCTACTCTGTGCCCATTTAGTAAGTGCTTTGGCCACATAAACATAGCACGTATCATGAATATCATAAATGCTCGAGTCGGTTTTGTTAGCGTTAGGCTGATAAAACTTGCGATTATATAAGAAATTAATGTGGCCCAAGCTGCTCCAACTCCACCGTAAATAGGAATTAACCATAAGTTAAGAAGGATGTTGCTAATTGCACCAGCAATATGGCTTATTAAGCTAAATTTATAATTTCCTTCTATGATTAACCACTTGCTCAAAATTGCTCTTTGAAAAATAAATATTGTCGCAAAAATATGTATACTCAAAATTGAAGCACTACTATGATAATTACTTCCATAGATTATATTAATCAATGGTTTAGAGAAATAGAACGTTAATATACTTATTATAAGGGCAGATATGAACATGAAGCTTAGCATTACCGTTAATAACTCATTAAATCGTTCCTGTGATTGTTGTTTTGTTTTTATCAGTTTAGGATTAAATGCATTGGCAATAAGAACAGGGAATACGTACCAAAATTCTGAAAGTTTAGCCGCAGCAGCATAATATGCTACCTGCTCAGTACCTTGAAATTTTGCAATCATCAATTGATCTATTTTGAGATATAAAACTGCTGCTATACCAGAAAACAATAACCACTTGCCTTTATCGAAAAGGATTAATGTACTTTTCCTAGATAATGATTTTTTAAGTTGTATGTTCATTGGGGATTTTTTTTTATAATACAGCACTAAAAAACCAGAACCAATGAACGCAAATTCTAAACCATGAATAACTATTAATGTGAATACCCCAGCTCCAAGAAAAATGGCTGTGATTTTAGCTACACCAGCTATTAAGCAAACGACTAGTTTAACTAGTAATGTTTGAGTTACTTTGTTTTTAGCTAAAAAATAGTGCTCGATTACATAAAATAGAGTAAAACTTTGTAAAGCCAATAGACTTACTACATAGATGATTTGTTCTTTACTAAAACCCAATAAATAAACGCTTATTGAGCCAATAATGATACAACCTAGTGCTCCAGTACTTCTAATAATTAAAGCGGTTAAAAAAAAGTGATGGCTATGCTTTGGGTATTTTACAAAATATTTGGTAGTAATACTTGCTAACCCCATTGCACAAAAGGGTATGAATAAAGCGCTAAATGAGGTTATGTAACTATATTGCCCGAAAAACTCTGGACCGGCTACTCGCGCCATTAGTATAGTGGTTAAAAAAGCTATAGCTAAAAGTACAATTTTACCAAGAATAAGCAAAATGCTGTTTTTTATGTTTATTGAAAGCAGCATGTTTTTATCATTATTTCCTCGTATTCTAAAAGATAGTTTTTAGCTGTTTAATATATCACGAACTTATCAAACCTTTAAAAATGTTTTTGTTGTTTTGAGTATGTTGTTTAGTCAAAAAATTAGATGAGCTTCATGGGATGATTTGTATACAGTTTTATAAGTAAATTTAAATGAACTTATATCTTTAAAAGTATTAGTATTCTTGAAGAGACTTGATAACATAATTTAATTCATTTCTTTCTAGTTTTATTTCATTACTGTAGAATGTCACCTCAATTTTTTAAGCAATGCGTCACATAGTCTATATGCTTGCGTGCTAATTTGGTTTTTTATTACTTTGGATATTCTACTTATAACCAACATGGGGCGATCAGATAAAGCCCCAGCCTCAGGGGAATTTGTCAGGCGTCAATTAGCTGCATTAAAATCGATTACTCAGGATGAAATTTTATTCTCATACTTTGAGATGCCATCGGAAGTGGCAAATGCCAACTCGAGTACAAAACGTTATTTAACTTTTGTTAGTGCCTTTTTTACAAAATATATTTTTTCAAGAAAGAAATTCTCAATACTGCATGTACATTTCTTCTTCCCTACAATTTTACTTGCAATTGCATATAAAATATTTCGAAATCCAAGAGTAAAAATCATTACTACCTTTCATGGCAATGATGTCTATGCATATAGACATGCACCCTGGTGGTATAGAATAAGCTTTTCATTTGTGCACCACTCAATTTTTGTGACTGAAAGATTAAAACAAAGCTTTTATAATCAAAATATCTCCTACTCGGTTTTGTGTGCTGGTATCTTACCTGTATTTAAAGCTGAAGCTAAAAAAGTTAAAGAATATGATTTAATATTTGTTGGTACATTAAATAAAAATAAAGGTGCATTGAGATTAATAGAACTTTTAGGGCAACTTCCTGATTCTGTTTCGTTAGCTGTGGTTGGGACAGGGGAGTTTCAGCGAGAACTTGAGGGTTTATCAAAAAATCATAATGTAGAATACTTTAAGTTTAGTTGTGCTGAAGAGCTAGTAAATTTATATCAAAAATCTAAGTGGCTGATAAATTTAAGTTACAATGAGTCTTTTGGTTTGGTCATAACTGAGGCTATGGCATGCGGTTTACCTGTTATTGCTACTAAAACTGATGGTTCATTGAGTCAAGTTATAGAAAATCATAATGGATATATTATTCAACAAAATGAAAAGATCTCGGGTAATATTTTTAAATTAATCTCTGAAACTTCACGATATAAATATAACCAACTTTCTGATAATGCAAAGTTAAGCACTAAGAAATATCAACTTTCTTTTGTTGTTAAAGAAATTAAAAAAATATATTTAGAGATTATTAATTAGTGAAAGAGAATATGATCAAACCTATTAATATAGCTAATATTCCGGTAAAACCTTACACATCATTTGAGCATGTCCTTGAATCTATATTTGATGAGAAGTACAAAGTTATTCCTGGTGTTGCTATCGCAATCAATCCTGAGAAAATATTAAAAAGTTTAGAGTCTGATGAAATAAAGCAGATATTACTCGATGCTACTATCCCTTATGCCGATGGAATTGGTGTTGTAAAAGTGATGGAAAAAAAATCGAAGCAAAAGCTTGCTCGAATTCCAGGATCAGAACTGTGGTTAGAGGTTTTAAAGAAAGCTTCGCTTAGTGGTGAGCCAATATTTTTACTAGGCAGCAAAAAAAATATAATAAACCAATGCGCTCAAAAACTAGTTGATGAACTAGATTCGAATATAGTTGGTATTTCAGATGGCTACTTTTCTGAACAAGAAAAATTGATTAAAGAGATTCATTTTAGTGGTGCAAGTATTGTTATTGTAGCGTTAGGCTCGCCAAAGCAAGAAGTTTTTATCAACCATTGTAAAAAAGTGCACCCTAACGCCTTTTATATGGGGGTTGGCGGTAGCTTTGATGTATATGTTGGTAATGTCAAACGTGCTCCTAGTTTTTGGATTAATCTAAATTTGGAGTGGTTATATAGGTTACTGAAAGAGCCTAAGCGATTTTTCAGGCAATTGAGGCTATTCAAGTTTATCTATATGTATATATTTAATAAAATATGAGTAATTGTTGTTTGAATATTCTCCGTGTATTAAATCAACCTAAATATTTCCTAAATTGTGTAGTAAATGTGAAAAACATAATAAAACAAAACTTAACCCCTAATCAATTTTGTGAAGTTTGAGATGTACGATAAAACTATTGGTATTTATATGCCTACACATAACCGTGTAGAATTGCTAAAAAAAGCAATTAATTCAGTTTTGGCGCAAAGTTATCAAAACTTCAAATTAGTCATTGTAAATGATGGGTCGAGTGATGGTACTCAAGCATATTTAGAATCATTAAAAGATCCCAGAATCAGTTTTATTGAGCATAAATCGCCAATGGGAGCTTGTCGCTCTAGAAATGATGCAATTGATTTTTTGGATACTGAGCTTGTGACAGGCTTAGATGACGACGATACTTTCTTACCTGAACGATTAACTGAATTATTGTCTGTATATGATGATAACTATTCTTTTGTTTGTAGTGGTTATTATTGGGATTATGGAACATATAAAAAGCCTCTGTTTAAGGGAAACCGAGAAATAACTCTTTCAGATGCCTTTGACTTAAACCAATGCTCGAATCAAATATTAGTAAATAGAAAAAGGGTCATTGATATTGGTGGCTTTGATGTTAGCTTACCAGCTTTGCAAGATTACGATTTATGGATCAGGCTTATTTCAAATTATGGAACTGCTTATAGGTTAGGTAAACCTTTGTATATAGTTAATAGTGATCAGAATATTGAGCATATATCTTCTGTTGATAATAAAATGAAAGCAATAGCTATATTTTCTAAGAAACATGAAAAACTGATGTTAAAAAGAAATAAAGAAAACTTTGAGTTTTATAAGAAGAAAATTAATGGTGATAAATTTAGCTTCCTTAATTTGCTTACATCTATAAAGTATGGCCTATTCAATTTGAAATTGAGGCTGTTCTTTTCTAGATACTTCAAAAGAATATCAACAATAAGATTAAAGTATTTGCAATCGGGCGGATTGTTGCACTTATTGAAAAGTGAAATAAAAGACTTACTCTCATCAAATTGTATTCATGTGACAATTGTTTTGATTCTTTTATTTCTTACTTTTTATTTTTATTGATGTGATTTTTTATCTCCTGGATTTTTGTTAATAATAAGGATTAATAATGTTACCTATAACCACTAGTCTAGTTTTTGGATGGTTACGTAAGGATTTTTGGAAAATAGTTTTTATCGCGATTTTTTTTGCAGTTATATCAGTTCTATATGCGTTAAGTCTACAGAATTTATATAGCTCGAATGCAAAAGTGACTTCCAACTTATCTTCAAGTAAACCAATGAGCGGAGCTTTAGCTAATTTGGGTGGATTAGCATCATTGGCCGGTGTTTCATTGGGAGGGGGAAGTTTATCCCCAGAAGTTTTAAAGGAAGTTATGACGTCAGCTTCTTTTTTGTCTTCCTTTATTAAAGAGTATAATATAGAAAAAGAAGTGATTGCTGCTACAAGTTATGACCCTAATTCAGATGCTTTTCAATATGATGAAAAGATATTTGATCAGTCGAACAATAAATGGGTTAGAAAGTTTAAATTCCCCCAAACTCTAGAGCCTAATGACAAAGAGCTATCTGATAAATTCAAAGAAAACTTTAATGTAAAATATGACCGTAAAACTAAGTTGATTACCTTAACATTTTCATCATATTCTCCTAGGTTTTCAAAGAAGGTAGTCGACGATATTGTGATTTTCTTTAACAATTATATGAGAAAAAAAGATGTAAAAGACTCAATGTTAAGTCTTTCTTATCTACAAGAGCAGCTTGCAAAAACAAGCTACTCTGAGGTTAAACTCGCATTGCAACAAATTATGGAAGAACAATATAAGAAACTAGCATTAGCGAATACAAGAGAAGAGTATGCATTAAGGTTTATTGAGTCACCTTTGATTGCTTCAAAAAAGAGTGCACCAAGCAGAGCTATAATTTGTGCAGTAATAACAATGTTGGGGACTTTTCTTGGGATGGTTGCTTTGATTACCTTGAGAATATTTAGGTCTTAAAACGTGACATTGCAGTCCATGAAACTCTCAAATTTCCTTACTTTTTATAGAGTCATTTTTATTGGAGTAGTAGTTCTATGTATATTGTTAATTGCGCCATTAACAAAACTATCTATTATTCCTAGCTTTTTTGATGAGTTGGTTTTATTTGGTATTTTATTGTATGCAATTTACAAGAGCTTCTCAGACGATGTTATAAAATATGTACTTCTAGTTTTTGGTACGTTGTTTATTATATATGTATTAATGAGTATGCTAAGTTCACCAAATGTAGGTATATTTAAAATATTATTACAAACCTTCATCCACCTAAAGTATATGCTTTTTTTTATATTTTTGTGGTCTTTTGTCGGTCCAGACACTTGCCTGAAATTGGCATATGCTACCCTAGCGGTAACTATAATGTTTTTGCTTTTAAACTTACTTAGTGGAAGCTTGTTTAATGAAATTTTTGAAACAAAAATAACTCTAAGATCCGAGTTAGTTAGGCCAATTGGAATACAAGCAGACACTGGAAATTTAGGCATAACATTTTCACTGCTAGGCTGTCTCTTTGTTTGTGGAAATAAGTTAACTAGCCGTTGGGCAAAAGTTGCAATATTAATTGCATTTACACTGCTTATCCTTATGTCTAGTACCAGAACTGGCTTGGTTCTTATACCGTTGGTAGTACTATGGTGGTTAAGAGATTCTATTAAATCGTTTTTCATTGCGATAGTACTTTTAATCAGTTCAGTATTTTTCATTAGTTCCAGTAACTATATGGATGAAATGATTAATATAACAATAGAAAATATAGAGTGGACAATTGATGATCCTGTAGCATCCTCGTATATCAGAGGAATTATGATTTACTTTGCATTTGATTTAGCAGCTGACAGGTTCCCTCTTGGTACCGGAGCAGCTACATATGGCACAGTAATGTCAGATGATAGTGCCGTTTACGCAGAAATTGGATTACAAAATAGTAGGTTCTTTATTGATAAAGATGGTATTTATGATAGCAATTTTGCAAGTATTTTAGGTGAGTTTGGCTATATAGGTTTGCTGTTATACTTTTGGGCTTTTTATAAAGTGATTAATGCACCTTTCAGAGGTGAAAGTTCAAATAACTCTGAATCAGAATTTCGTTTCGTGATTTACCTACTAATATCTGCATACTGTATAACTACTCCAATCTTTATGAATACTTATCCTGCTTTCTTGTTTACCCTGGTTATCGTTGCCTCTTATAAACTTCAGAGACGAAATACTATGAATAAAGCTATAGTTAAAACAGATGGTAATCCTGGAAGAACAACTGAAAATTTCAAGAATCTTAGATTGAATAAGCTGACAGAATAATGAAAAAGAACTTTATTTTTTCTGCAGCCTCCAATGCTTTAAAGTTATTTTCTGGTATTATATTATTTTTTATTTATGCGAGAGTATTCAATCCAAGTGAATTCGGTGAATTAACTTATGCAATTGTAATAGCAACAGTTATTGGTTTGTTTGTAGATTTTGGATACACGTTATATTTACCTAAAGAGGCAACAAAAAAGAATAACGATATTACAAAATTAGTATCTAATGCTTTGATAGTTAAAGTTATTCTATCCTTGTTGAGCTTTTCAGCTCTTTTTATAGGGCATGAATTAGAAATAATTGTAGGTGATTTAGCTTTATTATTACCTTTTTGTTTTTCTACTATTTTAGTGTCCTTTGGTAATACATTTTTATTACCTTATAGAAGCTTAAATCGTTTTCATATTGAAACTAAGTACTTAATGGTTCAGCATATATCGTTAAGTGTAATGGCTATTTTGGTTATGATTGTACAAGCTGAAGTTATGCTAATAGCTTATATATATATGCTTGCAAGGTTGCTCTTTTTTATTTGTGCTTTTTTAAACTTTCGAAAAGAATTTAATTTTCGCTGGAGTTATCAGCGAGGAATAACAAAAGAAATACAGCGCGTGGCACCGTATGCTGTTCATGCAGTTATTGCAACATTGATGATTCAAATAGATACTTTAATTTTAGCTAATTATGTTGAATCAGATCAAATAGGTGTTTATCAAGCAGGTATGCGATTAGTTATGGCGTCTTCATTAGCTATAAGCATTTTCTATGATGTATTGATACCTAAATTTTCTTCAACAATAAACGGTGAGCCAAATAAGTTTATTCAGTTAGTACAACGTTATAATCAAATAGTTATTTTTATAGGTGCTTTGTGCTCTGTTATTTTATATTTCTTCTCTGAGTTAATTATTTTGTTACTTTATGGAAATTCGATGATTGAACTTAATAGTTATATTGCCCTATTTTCAATTTTTATTTTTTTACGTTTTTTTGGGGTTACATATAATACTCTTCTAACTTGTTCAGGTAACCAGAAGAAAAGAGCGTTGTATTTGGCAATAACGTTACTTTTTATTGTTCTTCTTGAGAGCTGGCTTATACCGTTGTACAAGATCAATGGAGCTTTAATAAGCTTAATCCTTGGTCATTGTTTACTTTACACTTTAACAATGAACTTAACTAAGAAAGAATTCGGTACATTTTTTTTACTTAAAAGATCAAAAATATGACAGATAAAAGCCAGAGATGGTTGGACAGCTTAGAGCAAATAACAGCTATATTGCAGCAACATAATCTTAATAGTTTTCTCGATACAGGAACATTATTGGGCGCTGTTAGAGATGGACAATTTATTCCTTGGGATAATGATATTGATATTAGTTTGCTTGATAAAGACTACAACAAACAAACATTATTAAAAGTTGCTAAATCAATTTATCACGCAGGGTATAATGTTAATTATCATCAAGATGCAATTTATATTTACAAAGATCCCGATATTGCTATAGGTATAATGCTGTATCGTCATAGTAATCAATCCTATATTAACCAATTTGGTAAAATAGAACTCGCAAGTAGGTTTTTGTATTTGTTGAAAAAGATAAAGAGTAGGCAACTTATATATTGTCAGGGGCACACATTTACTTATAGCTTTAAAGCATCAATGCTTAAGTTAAGGGCACTAATTTCAATTATCCCTAATTGGCTTCTGGATAAAAGTGTTATTTCTGAACAAACAAAACAAATAAATATACCGGAACATTTCTTTAATAAACTTGAAGAGTTTTCCTTTTACGGTGTTAATTTTAATGTACCAGCTGAAACAAAAGAGTATTTAGAGTTTAGGTATGGAAGTAATTGGAAAACTCCAATTTCTGATTATGACTATATGACGGATGATCACTCATTAGTGTGAACGCTAAAAGTGTAGTGTTTACTTATCAAAATTGTTTTAAAGTTAATAATCAAAAAACTATTTATGCTTGATAATATCGTATAAATTTCTCTAAATAAGTAAATAAAGACAACACTTTTAGAGTTTAACTTGAAAGCTAAATGTTTATAAAATGAGCCTTAGCGATACTAACTGCTAAGGCTCATTTATTATTGTTTGTCATAGAAAATTTTAGCTTTAGTTTTTAAAATTGCTTTATCTAATTGTCTATTTTTACTTATAATCAACTAATTAATTCAATATGTTACCTTAGGATCGAGAAGTATGTATTTGCAATACAACAATGGATGTTCATTAAAAGTGTTTTTGAAACTATTCTTAATAAGTTTTTTATTAACGGGCTGTGACTGGAGGAATAGCTCTGAAAAGTCACCTGATTTAATTGCGAATACAGATATCATCGAAGAAACTTGGGTTAATAATTTAGAGATTGATGTACTTGGAAATGATGTATATACCGGTAGTGTTGAAATTGTCATACAAAATCAGACTGAATACGGTAGTTTAGAAGTTAAAGATAATAGAGTGATTTATAATGTAAATACCACAAACTTGAAAACTGATTCCTTCTCTTATTATTTGAAACAAGGCAGACAAACATCCGCAATTGCTAATGTAACTATCGAACTGAGTAATCAAGTTAGCAATATATTATTGCCTCAAGTAAACTTTTTGGAAGAGGGGAATACATATTCAGTTGAAGTTGAGTTATTTCAACCACTTTTTGAAGATCAAAATATAATCTTAGAGCGAATGATTAATGGTGAAGTAGATCATACATTCGGTACGAAGAAATTTTTTCTGCAAAAGGGTGAAGATAAACTGAGCATTTCTTACGAACATTACGTTGATGAGCTTCCAGGAGATTATCGCCAAGAACATACTTTAATAGCCTATCTCGAGGTTAATGAAAAGAACAAAATAGAAAAAAAGTATGATTCAATAGGTACTCCTAACCCGGATTCACTTCATCAATCAATAAAAACCATTTGGTATAACTCAAAAGACTATAAAAGTATCGTCGAAAGACGGGCATTTGGCTTAAGCTGGATGAATTACCCCGTATGGACTATTCCAGATGAACCAACCTGGACCGAAAACCCTTATAATAATAATAGTTGGTTATTGTATTATCACTCATTAACTTGGTTGTACGCATATGAGTACGCTTATGAGGTGTCTGGCAACGTTGAGTATATAGAAGTTATTGAAAAAACCTTATTAAATTACTTAGCGTCTTCACCGCAAAGTTCACCAAAAAACCCAATGAGTTGGAATGATCACACAGTAGCCTTGAGAACGGATAATTTAGTTTATCTTTACACAAAATTCTTCAAAAAAACTTGGGATGATGACACTAAAAGTTTATTTCTTTCTGGAGTTAAAGAGCATGCAGCAGAATTAAGAAAGTTATTGGATGATAAAAGGTATTTTGCCCATAACCATTCAATGTTTCATGCATTATCTCTGTATAATTATTCTTTTGCACTACCTGTAGAGAGTATGAACTTTGATTACAGGGAGAGAGCAAAGCAGCGCATGAAAGAGCTTCATGAAGAAATGGTTGATGGTGAGTCAGGTATTTCTGTTGAACAATCAAGTGCCTATCATGTAGGGGCTATTAAATTATTTGCTACGTCAAATGACTTAATGTCAAATTTATCAGGCGTTTATGATGAGGAATTAAAGGAAGGTATTAGTAAAATGGTCGATTTTGCTGCTCACCTTTTATATCCCAACGGTGGCGCACCAACGATGGGAGATTCAAATTACGGTGATATTACATATTTAACCCGTCTAAATGAAGCTATCGAAAATAAAGGTATAGAGTCTAGTTTTCTAGATTTCGTTAACTCTGGAGGAGTGGAAGGGGAGTCATTACAAACGATACTTGCCTCTACATCCTCAGGTTATGTTCTTTTAAGACCAGAAATTGATTATAATTGGCATGATCAAACGGTATTGTTTTTTGATGCAGGAAAAAAGAAACACTCCCATGGTCATTATGATGCATTAAACTTTACCCTTTTCAATGATGGAGAGTCACTACTTGTTGATTCAGGAGGACCTTTTATTTACACCTCAGCGTACAGAGCACACTTTCGTTCTAAATATGCTCATAATGCATTAATTATTGATGGGGTAGAAGAAGATATTAATGATTCTGTATTACATGATACAGAATGTTTGCCAAGCATTTGTTATACAGCGGGGCAAATAACCCAGAGGGGCACAACTCATAGTAGAGTAATAATCGCAACAAGAGATTCAAAGCCAATGACCTATATATTTGATCATGTCAGAAGCAGTGAATTACACAATTTTGAATTGCTATATCACTTCCCTGTAGATAGTGTTATTGCCAATCATTCATCATTTGATAGGGTAAGATTATCATCTGGAACATCTTTTGATGTGACTGTAATTTCAAGTAGTGATTTACACAAGAACTATTATCATGGTGATGGCTCGGTGGAACTTCAAAATAAAAGAGGTTGGGTATCACCAAAATACGCTTTAGAATTACCTGCTCCTGTACTTGAATACAGCAATTATAGTAAAAATTATTGGTCGTTAACGGAAATTAACCAGACAGGCACGGTTTCAAATTTTAATATTATTAAAAGCAGTGGCTCAGAAAGTTTTACAATTGTCGCTGCTGATTTTTCCATTAGTATTGATCTAACTAACGTAGATACCCCTATTATTCAACTTATTGATTAATATCAAGAAAAGCGTGCGTACTAAATAGATAAAGTATGCACGCTAATAGTCTTATGTATAAAGCTTGAGAAATAATATGTAGCCATTGTTTATTTATTGATTTAACTTTAGGCTGTGATAAATGGATCGTAATTTAAAGGAACTAAAACTGATGAAAAATTTTCAGAAAACCTTTTGTTTAATAGTTTTACTGCTGTTAAATACCGCATGTGGAGGCTCCACTAACTCTAAAGAAAATACCCCCCCTGTAGTATCAATCGGTGAAGACTTACTCGTTAATGAGAAGCAACAAGTAAATTTAACCGCAAATGTCAGTGATAGTGATGGGAATATAGCGACAATATTGTGGCAACAAATATCAGGGCCAACGGTTAATTTAGAAAGTGTATCAACACTAAATAGCCATTTTATTGCTCCAACGGTTTTGGCAAGTCAAGGTATTCAAACGGTTAGTCTTTCTTTAACTGTAACAGATAACGATGGAGGCACTCATAGCGATACTGTCAATATTGAAGTTCAAGCGGTTGATGAAGCTCCTGTGGCACATGCAGGTGAAGATATTTCTTCTCTTGTAAATGAAAAAGTTATTGTCGACTGTAGTAATAGTTATGAACCAGATGGTGAAGAGTTAAGTTACCATTGGCAAAAGTCTGCGTCGACACCTGATGATGTTGTTATTGATAACCCAAACAGTTGTAGTGCTGAAGTTTTTTTAACGAATGAAATCAGAAGTTTTGATTTAACCTTAACTGTTTCTGATGGTAAACAGAGCGCCTCTGATGAGGTCACTATTTTCGCAAGAGAATATACAGGGGCTAAAGTTAATTGGACTGATCAGTTAAACCCTTCACAACCCGCAGGTGCTATACAACAATTAATGTCTACTGATATTATCGATATTGTCATCAAAGACAATATCGCTTACGTTTTAGATGAATATAGTCTACAAATACTCGATGTTTCTTCACCTCAAGCGCCTGTATTTATTAGAAAAGTTACAGGGCCAGATGAAGAACTACTAGGGGAGTTGCCAGGAGATCTTCAGTCTTTAATTATTGATGGTAATAAAGCATACATTTCAGCATTTCATCGAGTGATGGGAGGCGGGTCTATTGAGGTTATAGTTGTTGATATTACGATACCCACAGAGCTTAAAGCTCTTGGTAGTCTTCCTTATACATTTGGGATTAGAAATCCGAAAATGACGGTGATTGATGAGATACTTTATGTTCATACCATTGCATATGGTTACTCACCTGAGTTTAGTTATTTAACCCTTTTTGATGTTTCAAACCCCAATCAGCCACAAAAATTATCAAGTTTTAAACCAGAAGGGCGTTTCACTTCCTTTTCGGTAAAAGGTAACTTGGTTTTCATGCTCGATTCTTTAAAAGGTTTCGTCGTTGTTGACGTTTCAGACAAAAGTAAACCTGCTTTATATAGTGAATTCACTTTTCCTGACATGCAATCGATAATTACGCAGAATGATATGGCTTATATTGGCACCTCTCAAGGGCTTGCCATATTCGATATTGCCGACCCAGCAAGTCCAGTTTTAAAAAGTGAACTAACAACAACAAGTGGCTCGAAAGAATTGGTGCTTGATGAAAATAAGCTATACCTTGCAACTCAAGATGGTATCGAAGTTATTAACGTTAATGATGTCACAAGCCCAGAAGTAATAGGTGCGTATCAAGTAGGACATGATATTAAGGTGTTTTCTGTTGAAAATGATTTTATATATGTTGGTACTGATTCAGGTTTGTTTTTAAATAACAAAGAGGATTTAACTGTTCTCTACGAACCTCCATCTTTATCTATAAAGTCAGTTTTAAGCATAGAGGCAGCAAAAAAATTGCAGGTTAGCAATAACAAGGCCTATGTTATTTATGACAATGGATTAAATATCATTGATACCTCTAATGAACTAGAGCCAACGCAATTAAGCAACCTCGAATTTGGGCGACAAAGCGCTGATATTAAATTGCATAACAATACCGCGTTAATTGCTAATAATTACGGCGTCAATTTTATTGACGTTACCGATAGCGCAATGCCTATTTTAACAAATACCTTATATGTAGGGTTAAATAAGACATTAAGTATTGCTACAAGTAATAACTATGCTTATGTAGGGGGAGACTCAGATAAAGATCATTTAAAAATAATTGAACTCAGTGATGTTGCTGCCCCTAGCTTACTGAAGAGCTTCGATCTAGGTTTGGGAGATAATAGAGTAACTTCACTTGTTATCGAAAAAAATAACCTATTTGCGGTGTCTAAAAATAAAGTGAGCATTGTTGATATTTCTAGCCCAGAATTACCTCGTTTGCTAAATAGTATTAATATTTCAAATGCGGTCACATTAGCGATAGAAAATGAAATTGCCTTTGTTACTGATTACAAAGATTATTTAACAAGCATTGATTTCTCTGACCCCGTCAACCCAATTATTCTTGGTGAAATTGATATAGGAAAATTTTATGTCCAAAATGGTGATGATATTACTATAAGTGATAACATAGCCTACGTAGCGAACGGAGATAACGGTGTTACCCTATTTGATATTTCAAACCCAAGAGATATGGCGTTAGTGGGGGAGTTTTTTACTACTCATGCTAGTTCAATCACACATGATGATAATTTTGTTTATGTGGCAGCAGGAACATGGGACCAACCTAACAGTAAAAGATCAGGCTATGTTAGTTTAAATCGCAACCTGTTGATTGATATTGAACAAAATTATAATAAAGTACCTGCTGCAAGTATTATTCAATATGAAATTATAGGGAAAAATATGTTGCCATTACAATATACTTGCATGGTTACGGTGGGTGATTGTACGATAAATAAAGTTGACGATAAAATGGTGATTAGCTGGGAAACTCCAAATGTAGCGGGAGATCATGAAATCGCTATTTTTGCGGGCAATAGCAGTTTATATTCTGCTTATAAGGATAAAATAACGATCCATTAAAGCCATAAATATTATCTATAATGCAAAATAACGGTCTTATAATTCCTTTTATCATTGATTTAAGGCCGTTTCAATCTCTTATAATATTCAATTTTAAAATATGTATACCTTTGTTAGGAAGGGTTTAGCATTATTTATGAAACTATAATAAATGAAAAGAAAATGTTAAAAGGAATCATTAACATATGAGCGTCTCGAAAAATGCAATGTCACATCTAGCTTTATCAAATATTGTAAAATGGCAATAACGCTAATTTTCTTTCTCTCATTGAATGCATATACCTCTACAATAACCATCGAAAACCTTGCTGATATTAACCAAGTACCCGACTCATCGCCTAGTACTAATCCCTATAACCTGATTGAATATGACGACATGCTCTATTATTTTGCCAAACCTGCCGGCGAAGAGCATACCCAGTTATGGGCACATGATCCTGAAACAAAAAACAATGTTTTAAAATTCGAATTTTCTACAGACAACCGAACATCTGATGTTTTGGTATTCAATGATAAACTGTACTTTGTTTATAATGATGGCATTCATGGCACTGAATTATGGTTATTTGATGGTGCCACGGAAATAGCTGAATTAGCTATTAATATCCGAGCAGAGGGTTCATATTCTTATAATTCAAGCTCACCGATTTCATTAACGCTATATAATAATCAATTGTATTTTATTGCTTCTTTAGGTACATCGGGAGCGCCTACAACAAAGCATTTATTTCGCTTTGATACTGCGACTAATCAAGCTAGCGCTGTTACTCAGCTATCTATTGATTCCAACACTCCAATAGATACGATAATTTATGATAACAAGCTATTCTTTTTTGCTTTGGATGAAAATGATGAAACAGCACTTTGGTCATATAATCATGTAGTTGATAGCGTCGAATTTAAAGCAAATGTGAGTTTTAGCCAAGACTACCGTAACTTTACCTATAACAGTCATAAAGCTTACTTTGCTATCTACGATCAACAATTGTATTTTTTTGCCCAAGGCGATGGAGTTTATGATGAATTGTGGCGCTACGATTCTACTAGTGACTCACTCTCACAGCTGACTGAATTAAATGGTTTCTATAAAAGAGGTATTATTGTTTACGATGGAGAATTGTATTTTCAGTATAGTGCTGGACTTTGGCGCTATAACAATGTGACTAATGAGCCTGTTTTAGTTAGTCAATTTGGCTTTAAGTATGATCCCTACGCGGACCCTACTCACCCCCATTTTGCTGTATATAATGGCAAATTATATTTCAATCTACTTACTTATTATGATTCTAGTTGGGCAGGTGACACTGAATATATAGAACTGGATTATGAAATTCATGCTTATGATAGCGAAACAGGCGTATCGTCCACTGCTGTTAACTCCCCTGGCATAGATGCATACAATTCTCATACTTATACCGAACTAACCGTATTTAATGACAAACTTCATTTTATTTACCCAGACTATAGGTACGGAAACTTTGAAGGTAATGGTGAAGAAATTAGCGCTTTTGACGATAGCACCTCTTTAACCGAACTAATTACGGACGAGCAATCTGAATTTACCGAATCGAGTGATATTAATTTCAAGATTGTTTTTCAAGACAAATTGTTTTTCACTGCTACAGACGGCATTCATGGTAACGAGCTTTGGGTTTACGATAAAAACTCGGTAATAGAAATCGAAATGATTGATGACATTAATTCCACAAGAAATGTAGATAGTTGGCGGGGTGAGAATAGTTCTAGTGACCCAACACATTTTGTAGCTTTTCAAAATAAACTCTATTTTACCGCTGATGATGGCGTTAACGGGCGAAAACTCTGGGTTTATGAAGATGAATATAATTCAGTTAGATTAGAAACCAAGATTTCAGCGAGTGCAGAGCTGAATACTATCATCCCCTTAATTGCTGTTGATAATAATTTCTATTTTAATGCCGATGAAAAAGTATGGCAGTATAATAGCGACACTGGTGCAGTTAATGAAATTGTTGGTATAGATACTATGCTTGAATCAATTTTGTTTAATAATCAACTTTATTTTTCAGCTTCATCGGATGTACAAGAAAATCCTCAACTGTATCGACTTAATTCCAGTACTTATGAGGCTGAACTTATCAATGATGAGTCGTATAAAGGGTACAAGCCAAAAGGGTTCACTATTTACAATAACAAATTATATTTCTTTGCTTTAGATGATGTTGATGATTCAAGGGAAAATAAGTTATGGGCGTTTGATGACAGTACTGATAGTTTTAGTCAAATTGATACAAGGTTAAGTTATGGATTTGGCACATCTAGAATGGAAGTTGTTGATGGTCAGCTTTATTACCTTAATAATTATAAAAGAGAATTGTGGCGTTATAACAGTGAAACTGAAAGTAAACTATTATTTCATGACCCTCAAGGCATACAGTACTTAATATCAAGCTATCAAAATAAACTTTACTATTTTGATAGTGAGAATAGCTGGCGATATGGATCTTATGGCGTTCTAGGAGTGGCAGACTCTTCTGGAGAAGAGCTTAAATATGAGCACTTATATTTTGATTATACTACTTTCCCGATTAAATATAATAACCAGTTACTTTTTACTAGTGATAATGGACTAACTGGTTTTGAAATGTTTAGTTTGTATGATAATAGGTCTCCATTTATATCTATTGTGCCGCCTGTTTCGACCTTTTCAGCTGGTACTGTTGTGCTCGATGGTTCTTCGTCATTTGATCCACTAGGAGGGGAGTTGAGCTATATATGGCAGCAGGAATTTGGTCCCCCTGTAGTTCTTCACTATTCTAATGGTCATAGTTTAGCCTTTCAAGCGCCTGAAGTTACACGCAATGAAACATTAACGTTTTTATTAACGGTGAGTAATGGCGTAACATCAAGCAAGGAAATAGTGAATGTGGTAATTTTAAAAAATACCGCGCCAATTATACCTGAAATGGATAATATCACTATTGATGAAGGTAGCGAAGTTACCATCGATGCCTCTGCAACGTCTGGTGTTGGCGGCAATGAGCTTTCTTTCCACTGGCAACAGATGTCAGGTCCTCCAATAACGCTTTCTGATCAATCAGCCAGTATCATCACTTTTACTGCCCCAGAGGTGAGCCAAAATCAAACGATAACTTTAACTTTGACCGTAAGTGATGGATATGCAGAAACTATCTCGACAGTTGAGGTATCGGTAATTCATGTTAACCAAGCACCCACGCTAGCACTTGATGCGCCAGAGAGCGTTGATGAAAATAATCAAGTAACCATTTCTGCAACGGTAAATGATATAGACGGTGATGAATTAACTATTACTTGGTTACAAATCGCAGGTTCAACAGCTATTGATGTAAGTAATGCTAATGACGCGCTAACGTTTACTGCACCTAGTGTTACCGCAGATGGAAGTTATAGCTTTGAAGTTACTGTGACTGATGGTGAGTTAAGTGCGACCGAAAGTGTCAGTGTATTAATTACTAATAAACCTGAGTCTGTAGTGCAAAAGGAGCAATCATCCAGCGGTGGTAGCATGGCTTGGCTGTTAATGTATTTGTTAACGTTACTGTCGGTTAGAATGGCGATAGCGAAACGTGTACGAGTGAACGTTATCGGGTAAATCTACAATAAAAACGCAGTAAAAAGGAAACCCAAGCGCTAGGTTTCCTTTTCTATTGTGGTTGGTAATCACTCAAATTTTTATGCTTGATAGAATTGTTCAAGCTTACCTTGTTTTGCCATAGACTCGTATTCTTCTAAATCGTCAACAGAATCTATTTCTAACCAGCCATTATTAACAATTGCTGCTTTTGCTTGCCAACCCGCATCAATAAGTGCTTGTAAAAAGCTGGTCATGTACATGTTGTCAAAATCTTTACCATCAAATAACCCATTACGGTCAAGTTGTTGATAGAACTTAACTAGTTCTTTTATTTTGCTTGCGCTTATTTTGATTAGGCCAGTGTATTGCCCCTGAATACGGTCGTAATTTTCAGGCTTCTTGCCTAATTCGGTTACAAAGCCTTGTTCGTTCATCACTAATGTTTCAGCATCATCAAGTGGGTTTTCTAATCGTAAAGACCACAAATCACGCCACTTTTTATCGATCATTAGCGCAATATCGTCATCACAAGCTAATAGTGTTTCAAGGTTTTCATCGTTATAAACAATATCACCATAGGCGATAATTAAATCACCCTCTTGGTTAATAAAGTCTAGAGCACAAAACAAGGTACTGACCATATTGGTTTTGTTATAGCGCTTGTTATACGATGTTGGGTAACCTAATGTTTCTATTTGATCGGCGCGGTAACCGGTCGCAATATGGATATCTTTAATTCCATGTCGCTTCAGGCAGGATATTTGACGTTCAATTAAAGAGGTACCTAATAATGGTACCATGCATTTAGGTTTGTCATTGGTTAGTGGTCGAAGACGTGTTCCTTCGCCAGCTGCTAAAATTAAAACTCGGGTCATAATAAAAATCTTTTAAATAGTTGTATATCAAGTTGAGAAAAAGGAATTTCCCGTTCGGGGTGCCACATAACGCCAAGTATTGAGCGTTGGCTATCAAAGTAAGCTTCGATATTTCCTGCATTATCAGTAGCTAACGGAGTTAATGTCTTGGCTAGTCCCTTAGCTGGAATGCAGTAGTTATGAAAACTGTTGACTATATCAGGGAGAGTAAAGTCGCTAGAACATGTGAATATTTGATGTTTTTGAGCTACATGTCCTGACACTGGTTCAAGTTTACCGTTTAAAGCTACATTAATAACTTGCATACCACGGCAAACTCCTAGTACAGGAATGCTTTTATCTAATGCTGCAGTCAATAAGGCTATTTCAAACTCATCGCGTTCTGGTGCAGCATCTTCAGCACTAGAATCTAAAGTCGCTATGGAATTACCACCGCTTAAAATGATGCCATCAAGTCTAAAGTTTTCAATATAGCTTGCTGCGTATTTTGCTGATACATTTGGCAAAGGAACTGCGATATGGCCCAAAGCGAAAGCAAAGTTAAACCACTGTTGATCCAAACAGTCTCTTCGCTCTCCATAGTTTTTTATTAGCTCAACTCGCTGAGTTATCCCTATTCGCTTCAAGATATTTCCCTGATAAGTTGATTTCCACAATCTAATTCTATTTGGTGCATCAATGAAACTTCTTCATAAAGTTTTTCTCCAACACCAATTGCCGCAGGTAAACCTATTTCAGCAGCTCTAATGGCCATATGTGAATTAGCCCCACCATATTGAGTGATTAGCCCCGCAATATCGTGACCAAATAACCAGTCGTAACCAGGATCAGCTTGAGGTATTAGGACTATTTTTCCTTGTAACTCTTGCTCTTGCTGATTATCTAAGCATTGAATTGTGCCTACTACTTTTAAAGCACTAACAAAATTTGGCTGTGATGAAAGGCGTTCAAAACAAGTTAAATCAACTTCGTGTTGAATGAATTGAGGCAGCTCAATCGCAGAAGTAATAGCGTATTGCTTTTTACGTATAGCAATTAATGTTTTTAGTTCTGAGATCGAAGCGACATTGAGCTTCCAGTTCTTCAGGTCGTTATATTCTAAAAATGCTAAATCACCTCTTGATAGACCTGAATGCTTGCCTTGTTCTATGCAGTAATCGAGTGCTTTACTCAGGTTACGAGTAAACTCGAACTTAACAAACTCTCTTGCTTGGGTCGATTCAACTAGGTAATTTACTAATTGTTTTGGCGTTACTGTTGAGCCAAGTTGAGCTAATGTGTCTTCAATTCCCGAAAGCTCAGTACTAGTAAATATAAAGTTAGTTTCATGAGGCGATGTGTCATCACTTGCTGAAATTAAATAGCGATCAGGATCTTCCCAATAAGCTTGGGTGGTAATATCGTATGTACCAGGACGTAAGTGACCATACTTATCAATTAATTGTGAAAGCTCAATTTCACCGTTAGTATGTAATAGTTTATCTTTAGTAAAGTCTCCAGCAACGGTATCAAAACTTCTTAGGAACTCTAGTCGTCGTTCATCGCTTAAAATATTGTTATCAACAAAAGCTTTTAACAAAGAGGTGGCAACAAAGCCTGCTCTAGCAGCATGAGAGAATGCTAAAGTACCAAATCGTTTACAGTCATCTAATAACGCAACAGCTTTATCTATAGCTGGCAGTTGACAATCTATGAGCTGAACTCTGCGTCTATTTAGAGTATCAACTGAAGCAATATCGTTTTTTAGGCGAGTAAGTGCGTTACAAGTGATATCCTTTAGTGCAACTTCTAAATTAGCTACATCAGCCTTTAATACGCCATAGGGGATAAGTCGTTTTTCCGCTGCAGATAAAAAATTAGGTGTCCATACCGTGAATAGAACATCAAACTCTATTTTGTCATGAAACTGTGGGTTATCTGCAAGTATTGATAAATAAGCATCCGCTAGTCGTCGTGCACAGTCTTCGTTTAATGATGCAGGAATAAAAGAGTTAATGCTTGCACGACAGTCAATATATGGCTGACCACATAATGAACCAAGCAGAGGTGCAGGGCTTACCTCCCTGTAACCAAATTCAGCTCGTTGCTTGGCCCATACATCATTGGTTATCAAATGACGATATAAGCTAAATGCTAGTGGTTTAGGGCGAGTACCAATTATTTCAGCTGGGTTCCAGTCAGGCATATTGGCAAAAATATTTTTTTTCCCATAAATAAAAGGTGTTGGCTGCTGCTGCTTGGAAAATTGTGAAGTAGCATTGTTTAGTTGATTAATTACTTTATCTTCTTCAATGGCGTAACTATCATGATTGACTGTTATAGGCCTTACTTGAAAAATGTGGACTAGGCCTGTTTTAGCTATGGCAAATTCAATATCAAGCTTATCGAATCCTAACAACTGCTCTAACTCTTGGATTGCTGTTAATACTGGTTGCAACTCTGGTGCGACGTCTATTAATTTTTCAGGTGTTGAGCGGCTCAATATTACTGTTCTTAAATCACAATGAGTACCGGCGGTAACGGATTCTGTTGATTGTGTCTTGTCATCAAAATTAAAGCGATAATATGGCGCACCTGTTTCTAAATCACAAGTGAATACAACACCAGCACAACGCACTTCACTAAGGAACTCCTGCACCAATATTTGATCGTCACTCGCTTTTTCTTTACCAAATGAGTTTATTACTTCTTCGATTGCCTCTGCTACAATATACTCTTTACTACCATCAACATTGAGAATACTCTCAAAGCCGCCAGCATTTGAACTGTACCAGTTATCCTCTCCCTTTGAACTGCTGCGAACAACTAATCGTTTATCTGCAAATTCTTGTCGAATTTCATTCAGCACGTGTACTTGATTGTTATACCAATTCAACGAAGTAAAACTAACTTGGCTGCCAATATGGCTTAATTTAACTAAAGGCTCAAGACGAGCTAGAGTTTCTGATTTGGTACCGAGAATAAAGTGTGCAATATCTCGTGGAGAGTTGAATTCAGCCCAATGGCCAGCAACATCAAAAGCAGACGTGGAGAAGCCTTGTTTTTCTAAGTAATGGATAAGGTCAATTAAAGTACGGCCAATTTCACCTTCAGTAACATTCGTTAGTTTTTTAGCTACTGCTGCAGAAAAATGAATTAGTCCTGTGAATTCAACTTTTATATCTTCATGTAGCATTGTTTCAGCAGACTTTATGTCTTCAACGGAACGAGATTCATATCGTTCTTTCCAACAGCTATCTACAGCATATACTACATCAGCATCAATTTTTACCAGTTCTTCAATCGTTTCTTTACGAAAAAGCGTGTCAGAATATGCTGTTAAAATAGAGTCCCCAGAAAATTGGGCTCTCAGTAATGTATGAAGTACACTTTGTTGTTCCCAGTCAGGTATTACTTGGTATTTAAGGTATGAATAGTTCTTAATAACTTCTTCTACGTGATAACCGCCAAGAAATGATATATTGTTTATATTTACAATGGATTTGAAACTGTGCAATTGCCAGTCCATTGCTTTAGTGTTTAGTGCAATTGTTCTCAGCGCAGCAGGTTTGTGGCCTTGGGCTGGTCTTCCCGCCCCTAATAAAAATACTTCCATTCTTGAAATTCTACATTCATATATACTTAATAAATTGTTCTGTATAATAACCTTTATTACTTATTGTTGCCACATTGAGGGGATTTTGATTTACTTATAGTTAGTAGTGAGAATCCTTAAAATTGATCCCGCCAAATGATACTGTTAAAGATGAGCTAAATGAATTTTATTATCTATTGAAGGTAAGAATGTTACTATTGTTTTTTTATGCAGAAGTTCCATTTTTTTTATGTTAGCTTCTAGCGAATTTATTTGTTCTTCACTGGGTTTTAATTAATGAAAATAGCCATTGTCGGCACGGGGTATGTTGGATTATCAAATGCTATGTTATTGGCTCAGCATAATGAAGTTGTCGCTCTTGATATAGTTAAAGATAGGGTGAGTTTACTTAATGATAACAAATCACCGATTTCTGACTCAGAAATAGAAGACTTTTTACACAATAAGTCATTAAATTTTACCGCTACTTTAGATAAGCAATTGGCGTATCAGCAAGCAGCGTTTGTCGTTATCGCTACACCAACAGACTATGATGTTGAGACTAATTACTTTAATACGTCTTCAGTTGAAACGGTTATTTCTGATGTATTAGCGATTAATCCTCAAGCAACTATTGTTATTAAATCAACTGTTCCGGTAGGCTTTACAAAGAGAATACAGCAGAAATTTGAAAACCAAGATATATTGTTTTCGCCTGAGTTTTTACGTGAAGGCCATGCGCTTTATGATAATTTATACCCATCGCGCATAATTGTTGGCGGTAAGTCAGAAAACGGCATAAGGTTTGCCGAACTTTTAAAACAAGGAGCTATTAAAGATAATATAGATGTTTTGTTTACCGATTCAACGGAAGCTGAAGCCGTGAAACTGTTTTCAAATACTTATCTAGCTATGCGTGTTTCCTATTTTAATGAGTTAGACAGTTATGCTGAAACTCATGGCTTAGATGCGAAGCAAATTATTAAGGGTGTTGGCTTAGACCCACGTATTGGAAACCACTATAATAACCCCTCTTTTGGTTATGGGGGCTATTGTTTACCTAAAGATACCAAACAATTATTAGCTAACTACCAAGATGTTCCGAATAACCTTATTGGAGCTATTGTTGAAGCAAATGTAACTCGTAAAGACTTTATTGCAGATTCAATAATTAAAAAGCAGCCTAAAGTTGTAGGTATATATCGATTAATTATGAAAACAGGCTCTGATAATTTTAGAGATTCATCCATTCAAGGCATTATGAAGCGAATTAAGGCTAAGGGAATTGAGGTGATAATTTTTGAACCTAGCTTGCCTCAAGAGCTATTTTTTAATTCGCGCATTATTACCGATTTAGCTGAATTTAAAGTGCTAAGTGATGTTATCGTATCTAATCGTATGGCTGATGAATTAATCGATGTTGTAGATAAAGTCTATACAAGAGATTTATTTGGAAGTGATTAAAGATGATGACTAAAGCAAGATCTACATATTTTATTAAAGCAACTATTGAAGTAATTATTCATAACTATAAAGAACTTATATGACTCAAAAAATAAGCAAAGCCGTAATTCCCGTTGCTGGGCTTGGTACTCGAATGCTCCCAGCAACTAAAGCGATTCCTAAAGAAATGCTGCCTATTGTTGATAAGCCTTTGATTCAGTATATTGTTAATGAATGTGTCGCAGCAGGTATTACTGAAATAGTATTAGTGACACACTCTTCTAAAAATGCGATAGAAAATCATTTTGATAAATCCTTTGAGCTAGAAACCACCCTTGAAAAACGTGTCAAAAGGCAGTTACTTGACGAAATACAAGCAATTAGCCCGAAAAATGTCACCATTATGCATGTGAGGCAAGGTGAAGCAAAAGGCTTAGGGCATGCGGTTTTAAAAGCAAGGCCGATTATAGGTGATCAACCATTTGTTGTGGTCTTGCCTGATGTATTAATTGATGATGAAGCAGCAAACTTGAAAAGAGATAACCTAGCGGCAATGATTAAGCAGTTTGATAATACTGAAGTAAGTCAAATAATGGTTGAACCTGTGCCCACAGAGCTTGTAAGCAATTATGGTGTAGTAGATTGTGGTGGTGAAGAGCTTTTAGTAGGTGAGTCTACAGTTATGACAGCAATTATTGAGAAGCCTGACGTAGATGATGCACCTTCGAATATGGCGGTAGTTGGTCGTTATGTATTATCAAAGCAAATATGGGACCTTTTGGAGTTTACACCACCTGACGCTGGTAACGAGATACAGTTAACTGATGCTATTGCGAGTTTAATGAAGCTTGAAACAGTTGAAGCATTTCATATGATAGGAAAATCTCACGATTGTGGTTCAAAACTAGGCTATATGAAAGCTAATACGGCTTATGCTCTGAGGCATGAAGAGTTGGAAAAGGATTTTAAAAATTATCTTATTGAGTTGGTAAAAGGTTTTTAATGGATTTTTTAAATAAAATAGCAAAAGAGCAGAGTCAAAGAAACCAGTGCATAATGGAGCTTTTTGATGACTCAGAAAGAGCCAGTGATTTCTCAGTTTGCGCAGCAAACTTGCTTCTTGATTACTCTAAGCAAAATATTAATCGTGGTGAATTAACCGATTTAATGACTTGGGCTAAAAAAAGTCATCTTACTTCAAAAATAAACTCAATGTTTTCAGGTGATAAAGTCAATAATACTGAGAAGCGCTCCGTATTGCATACTATTTTGAGAGTCCCTACTGAAATAAGAAATGAAATGTTTGGAGGCCTCTCTTTAGAAATACACAATGCAGAAAAACAGATGGCATTAATTGTCGAAAATGTGAGCGAGGGAAAGTATAAAAGCTTCACAGGGAAGACATACACTGATGTATTGGCTATTGGTATTGGAGGCTCTTATTACGGTGTTAAAGTCGCATTAAGTGCATTGTCACAATATAACTCTACAAACTTGAAAGTTCACTTACTTGCTAATGTCGACGGAAGAGCTGTAGCAAATAAGCTAGAAAAACTTGATGCTGAAACAACTTTAGTGGTTGTTATATCCAAAACCTTTACCACTCAAGAAACATTGTTAAATGCAGAAACTGTAAAAGATTGGATGACAGGTGAGTTACGGTCAATAGAGGCAATAACTCAGCAATGGTTTGCTGTGAGTTCAAATGTCGAAAAAGCATTAGCTTTTGGTCTAAAAAAAGATAATATTCTTCCTATGTGGGATTGGGTCGGAGGCCGTTTTTCTATTTGGTCTGCTGTAGGTTTACCTCTTGCTCTTGCTATTGGTAACGATAATTTCAGTTTGTTTAAAGAAGGTGCTTATGAAATGGATAAGCACTTTCAACAAGCTGATTTTGACCAAAATATGCCTGTATTACTAGCTATTCTGGGTATTTGGAATCGTAATGTTCTTAATTACTCAAGTTTAGCTGTCTTACCTTATGAGCATTCTTTGCGGATCTTTCCCGCTTACTTACAGCAAATAGATATGGAAAGTAATGGAAAATCAGTTTCCAATGAAGGAAAGAAAATTTCTTGGTCAACAGCACCCATAGTCTTTGGCCAAGAAGGGACCAATGGTCAGCATGCTTTCATGCAATTAATGCATCAAAGTAAGGATATTACTCCAGCAGACTTTATTGTTGCTTTGCGAGGGAATAGCAAATACAAAGAGCATCATAAAGTTCTTTTAGCAAACTGTATTGCTCAAAGTGAAGCATTGATGAAAGGGAAGTCGTTAGAACAAGCTAAGGCAGAGATTGTTTCTGATGAGAAATTTTCATTAGCAGCACATAAAGAAATGAAAGGGAATACACCAAGTAACACCATATTATTGGAGTCGATTTCTCCTGAAAGTGTTGGCGCATTAATGGCTCTTTACGAACATAAAATTTTTGTACAAGGGGCATTATGGCAGATAAACTCATTCGATCAGTGGGGAGTTGAGTTAGGAAAGAAACTGAGCTCGCAAGTTTTATCATTGATGGATAATAATACCGAAACTGAAAATGATATGTCAGCATCTAGTCTTAATCTGATAAAAGCTTATACACAAATTGATTAAAATCATTCTTAATTAGGCTTTGTAGAATTTCATCATAAGTTCATGCACTAGCTTCCCTGCTAGTGTTAAACTTGGAGTATTATTAAAAGTAGTGGATATGTTTAAATTTGCAAATTAAGTTTTTGTTAAACGTATTATTGCGCTTTTAACGTTTTACCATTTGTATTGATACTTTCATCAGACATTAAATATACATATAACGGCATGATTTCTTCTGGTGTTGGTAGTGCGTCTTTATCTTCTGCTGGGTATGCTGTTGATCTCATGGCTGTTCTTGTCGCGCCAGGGTTAACGGCATTCGTACGTAAATTAGAGTTTTCGTACTCGTCTGCAATTACTTCCATCATGCCTTCTGTTGCAAATTTAGAAAAGCTGTAAGGCCCCCAATAAGCTCTACCTTTGTTGCCGACACCCGAAGATGTAAAAATAAGCGAGGCGTGTTCTGCTAATTGAAGTGTTGGAATAAGTGCTTGAGAGATAAGCATTTGAGCTTTTACATTCACGTTCATAACATCATCAAAAATCTGCTCGTGAATTTGAGTGAAAGGAGATAGCTCGCCAAGCATTGAAGCATTAAGTAGGGCGCCATCTAGCTTACCAAATTGTTGCGCAATGGTTTCAGACATGTCTACATAGTTTTGTCTTGTAGCTCCTTTCAGATCTAAAGGAATGATAGCGGGTTCTTCGCACCCTAAATTGATAATTTCATCGTATACCGCTTCCAACTTACTTACTGTCTTACCAAGTAAAATAACTGTTGCGCCAAGCTTGGCGTAAGTAACGGCTGCTGCTTTACCAATACCAGCACCAGCACCTGTCACTAAAATAGTTTTGTTCTTTAAACAGTCAGCTTTTATTTTATGGTTGTACATGTTGTTCTCATCGAGTTATATCATTTTCAATGCGTACTATTCTACGCAACTCGATGTTATAAAACGAGGAAAAATGTTGGATTAATAATTAGTGGTTATGTAAAAAAGCTGTTAAATGTCTTTTTCTTCAAAGATTTCACAAAATTAAGCCCAAAAGTAAAAAAATAGCTAGCACATTGAGAGATCTTGCGTTAAGTTTAACTGGTCTAACTAGTTTGTTTTGATGCTATCATTAAAGCAACCATAACTAAAAAAAACGTCGTATTACAGAACAAAGCGGTTTACTGGACAGCTTGTTCAAAGGTTAAAAAATATAAACAAGATATTTATTTGAATGACAGAAAAATAAGTATCACTAAAAATAAATTTAGGCATTGGGGAAATATAATGAAAAAGTTAGCTCTAAGTCTTGCAATTGTTAGTGCACTCTCTTTAAGTGGTTGCGGTAGCGAGACGATTGAAGATGTTAAGAAAGATGTTGAGGAAAATGGTACGCCGATAGTGGCGACATCACGTGTAATTTTCGACCCAGCTAATGGTGTTATGTCTATACCGAATGATTTGCTATTTAGTGGAAGTCAAGATGGTACGTTAAATACACCTGTTGATGATCCAAATGATGTTTCAGATCCTTCTGTAGCAATTAGTGGCCTTGATGGATGGTCAACAACGAATGCCTTTTCTATTAATCTTGAATATCCTTCTGGCGCTTCTTTAAATGCCTTATCTGCTTCAACGCCCGGTTCTGTTCGAGTATTTGAAACTTTAATGGGTGGGGATAGCTCTGATGCAACATGTGCACAGTTAACCCGAGGACTTGCGTGTAAAGTCGTTGGTGAGCTTGCTTTTGGTGTTGACTTTGTCAGTAAAGCTTCAGGAAATAACCTAACAGTTATTCCTGTTAAACCATTAAAAGCAAAAACTTCTTATCTAGTTGTTTTAACCAATACTTTAAAAGATACAAATGATAAGCCACTTGCTGGTTCTTCAACTTATGAACTTGTTCGTGAAGATATTAACGAAAAACCGTTAGGTAGTGAAAGTCAGTTATTATTGCAAGGTTTAGTAAATAGCTATGAAAATGCAGTAACAACCGCAGGCGTTGAAAAAGATAGTATTATTTACACTATGGCAATGACAACGCAATCGACAGTTGATGTGTTGTATACAGCCAAGTCTTTATTGGCAGCTCCATTAGCTCAAGGTGGTTTACCGCCAGTTATTTCAATGAATGATACGGGAATTTCTGTAGCGCAAGCATTTGCAATGCAAGGCGTTGTATTGCCACCTAGCTTAGATGCGCTTTATTCAACGGCAAACTTATTAAAAGGTAGCGTTACTTTACCGTATTATTCTGGGATTCCATCGATGGCGAATCCAATGGCGCCAGTAAATCAGCGCTGGAAAGGCTTATGTGATTCAGGAGCTATGTTAGCTGGATTAGCAGCTGCAAATCCAGGTGCTATTCCTGAAGGACCACTTTCTGAGTCTGACGGTGTTTGTATGGCTGTATCGGCTGCTGCACAATTGCCTGCACCCGGTCTTCGTGATTTAAGTTCAGTGATGGATTTAGACGTTGAACGTAATTTAACTAAATATAGCCCAGTACCTGCGCCAACAATGCCAAGTGATATGCCTTGGATTAAACACCCAGGCACTTTAGATGTACAAATGACAACGCCAGATATTTCACCCGTAACTGATGCGGTTAGAGCTAGCTATGGGTTACCGCCATTAACAGCAATGCCCGCAACTGGCTGGCCAACAGTTATTTTACAGCATGGTATTACTTCTAAAAAAGAAGATATGCTTGCCATTACAGGTGTGTTATCTACTTTTGGTTTTGCAACTATTGCCATTGACCACCCACTTCATGGTAGCCGTGGTTTTGATTTAAATGCTGATGGCACTGATGATATTAATGCATCTACTGTATCTGCAACCCATTATATGAACTTAGCGAGCTTATTAACCACGCGTGATAACCTGCGTCAATCAACTATTGATATGTTAGGTCTTAGATTAGGTTTAGCGACTTTACCTATCATTGATAATAGTAATGTACATTTCTTAGGTCATTCCCTTGGTGCAATCACAGGTATTAATTTTGTTACTCTAGCTAATACCCCAATGAATGAGCTATTAGATGGGTTGTTTGCCATAAAAACAAACTCTTTAGCAATGCCTGGTACTATGATGGCTAACTTCTTAATGGAGTCAGGTTCATTTGGTAATGTGATCAAAGCCAGTTTAACTTATGCTCAGTCGCCTGAATTCAAGGCAATGTTAGACGCTATGTACCCTGTTGATGAAAATGGCAACAGCACAGCAACTGAAGAAGAAATGGTTGCTGCATACCTTACATTCTATAATGCTTTATCTGCTGAGCAGCAAGCTGGTTTAAATGGTGTATTTGGTGAATTTGCTTTTGCAGCACAAACAGTTACTGATTCTGGTGACCCTGCTAACTACGCGCCAATTATGAAGTCGTTAGCCACTCCAACTCACTTAATTGAAGTAGTAGGTAATGGTGTTACTGATTGCACAGATATTTTAGTGACAGATAACTGCTCTGACCAAGTTATTCCAAATTCTGTTTCAACAAGCTTATTTGGTGGTACAGAAGGCGCGATTAAGCTACTTGGCTTACCAGGCGTTGGCTCTACAGCTCAAGGTTCTGGTGCTGTTAGGTTTACCTATGGTCATCACGGTTCAATCTTAAGCCCAAGTGCAACACCTTCTGCACCTGATGCAATGAAGACCGCTGCAGCCACACAAGAGATGCAAGGTCAAGTTGTAGGTTTCTTTGCTTCAATGGGACAATTAATTACAGTGACAAATACTGACGTTGTTCAGCCGTAACTTTAGTTAATAGTTCAAATTTAAAAGCCCTCAGCTGAGGGCTTTTTTGTATGTATAAGATATTAATTACTAAATGACTTAATCGAAGAATTGATATTTTAACTCGTAACCCCATATATTGATGATATCTATTGATCTCAGGAGAGTACATTTGGAATTTTTATATGAATATGGTCTATTTTTAGCCAAAACAGTCACTTTTGTTCTAGCTGTTATAGCATTAATTGCTGTCGCAGCAGCCTCTGCTATAAAGCAAAAGCATAAAAAAGGTGAGTTAGAGATCACTGATTTATCTGAACACTTTGAAGAAGTTGAGCAAGAAGTCATTCATGCACTTCTTAATAAGGAAGAGTTAAAAGAGAAGGAAAAACAAGATAAAAAAGCAGAAAAGCAAAAAGCAAAAGATGCTAAAAAGGCACTGGCAGATGGTGAAAACCTGCCAAGCAAACCACACCTATTTGTGGTTGAGTTTACCGGCAGTATTGATGCAAAAGAAGTTTCATCGTTAAGAGAAGAGATTTCGGCAATTTTATCTGTTGCTAAAGAAGAGGATGAAGTTTTTGTACGCTTAGAAAGTGGTGGTGGATTAGTGCATGGCTATGGTTTGGCGTCATCACAATTAGATAGAATTAAACAACACAATATTCCATTAACTATTGCTGTAGATAAAGTTGCTGCTAGCGGTGGTTACATGATGGCATGTGTTGCGGATAAAATTATTTCTGCTCCTTTTGCTATTCTAGGGTCCATAGGCGTTATTGCTCAAGTACCTAACTTTAACCGATTACTTAAAAAGCATGATGTTGATTTTGAACAGTTTACTGCTGGTGAATTTAAACGTACTGTTACTATGTTTGGTGAAAATACTGAGAAGGGACGTGAAAAATTTATCGAAGAATTAGAAGAAACACATGTGCTATTTAAGGACTTTGTGAGTAATCACCGCCCAAGTTTAGATATAAGCTCTGTGGCCACAGGCGAACATTGGTTTGGTACAAAAGCACATGAATTAGGCTTGGTTGATGAAATCTCAACCAGTGATGATTATTTACAAAGTAAGAATAAAAGTCACAAGATTGTGGCAATAAAATACGAAGTGAAGAAAGGACTTGCTGAAAAATTTTCTAAAGCAGCATCAATGTCAATTGATGCTTGCTTAGGAAAATTATTTCAAAAAAATAAAGTACTTCCAGGTTAGTCGTTTTTTATCACTTAGAAATGAGCTTACCATATCGAAAATTAGTATTCTGATATGGTAAGCCTTTGATTTTTGAAAGTAGTACCTGTTTACTTGCTTTCTTCGTTATTTAAATGGTGAAAGTCGATATCTTCAATTGTATGACCAGCTTGACTGTCTAAATACATAGATTCATCAAACTGTTCCTCACTCTTAGCTACTATAATACTGACCATACTGTCACCTGTTACGTTTACAGCGGTTCTCGTCATATCCAGTAAACGATCTACACCGATAATCAATGCAATCCCTTCAACAGGTAAACCTACTTGTTCAAGTACCATCGCTAGCATTATTAAACCAACACCAGGTACTCCAGCCGTACCAATTGATGCAAGTGTTGCTGTTAATACGACGGTAATGTAATCAGCCAATGTTAAGTCTTGGCTGAATACTTGGGCAATAAATACCGTGGCAACACCTTGCATAATTGCTGTTCCGTCCATATTAATGGTTGCGCCTAGTGGTACAGTAAACGAAGCTATTGAGTTTTTTACTCCCATTTTACGCGTTGCGGTTTCTAACGTGACAGGAATAGTGGCATTGGAGCTTGCTGTTGAAAAAGCAAAAATTGCAGCATCGCGCATTTTTTTGATGAATATAACAGGGTTTAAGCCCGTCAATAGTTTCAAAATTACAGGATAAGTTACCGTAGCGTGAAGCAATAAAACAAAGAAGACGACTAAGAAGTAAACAATAAGATTGCCGAAGGTTTCAAGTGAAACCGTCGTAAATAAAGTCGCAAGTAATGCAAAAACACCGTAAGGGGCTATATTCATTAAAATTGCTACTAAACGCATAATTACTTCGTTTAAGTCTTCGAACAAGCTCGCTATTCTTTCTCCTGCCTTTCCTGATAATGCGATTGCAATCCCAAAAAGTAAGGCGAAAACGATTACCTGCAACATATTACCTTGGGCGAATGATGCAAAAGGGTTGGTCGGAAACATTTGAATGATAACTTGAGCAAGAGAAGGAGCTTCTCTGCTAGTAAAACTACTACTTGTTGGCATATTTACTCCTTCACCAGGAGATATTATTAAGGCAACAAAAATAGCGAAACTAATGGCGATAGCCGTTGTAGCTAAGTACAAAGCGATGGCCTTACCACCAATTCTACCTAGTTTGCTTGTATCTTTTAATGAACAAACACCACACACAAGAGATACAAAAACAAGTGGAACAACTAACATTCTCAAACTTGCCATAAATATTTGACCGATAACTTCTAAAAAGCCATCAACAAATAAACTGCGTAGTGAAACATCAAAAAAGTACAAGTTAAATACTTTGTCAGAACCATTGGGCATTAACCATTGAAGAAGGCTACCAAGTAAAATGCCGGCAATCATGCCGATAACTATGCGCCCAGTTAGACTCATCTTTTGTTTGTTATGGCTAATGGGGGAAGTTGAATTAGAAGTCATAAATACTCTATTGTTAGTTGCTGTTATTGTAATTATTTTAAGTGATTACATTCTACTTAAATAAATCTTTTGTAATAGATTAACAATAATTAAAGGCCTTAAAAACTAATTTATCTGTCTTAATTTGCCTCATTATTGTATTAACAAGGCTAACTAACTAAACAATTACGATTTTTTTGCAATAATTTTACCTTAACCAGTACCTTTTTGTTATTTATCGGTTAATATGGTTAATTATGAACAAAGAAAAACAAAATAGGGATGCTTTATGCAGTTACTTCGACGTTTAAGTTTTACGATGTTGCTGATGTCTTTAATGACATTGGTTGCTTGTGGTGGTAGTGGGGGAGACCTATCAGGTGGCGGTGGTGGTGGCGGTACCGATACCTACACTATTGAAGTCAGTAAATCAGATGGGGATTTATCTGGAACAAACGATGTTGTTGTTAGTGCTTTAGTTAAACAAGGAAACTCTCCTGTTGCGAGTAAATTGGTAACTTTTAGTTTAACAGACGAAACTCTGGCTACATTTTCACCTGCGGCAGGAACTGCGGTAACGGATGCCAATGGTGTTGCTTCAATTACTGTAAAAGCAACCAGTCTAGCTGGTGGTGTTGAAGTTACTGCTGAAATATCAGAAGCAGATCCAGTCTCTATTGGCTTTAATAGTACTGGCGGTGGAACGGGCGGGGAGGGAGATGCGCTTGCTATTTCTCTGTCTATGACGAGTAAAGAAGTTTCTGCTAGTAACCCTCCTACAATAACAGCTACTGTGACTTACGGTGGTCAAGCAGTGGCTGATCAACTTGTTACTTTTTCTGTTGATAACTCAGACTTAGCAAGCTTCTTACCTGAAACTGGTACAGCAAGTACCAATGAGCAGGGCGTTGCTACTATTGTAGTTACTGCAGCAGGAACAGCTGGCGCAGGTACGATTTCAGCTAGTATTAACGGCGTGACTTTGGCATCTACAACATTTAATAGCTTAGGAGATGGTAATGAAGGTGGCTCACCTGATGTTGCGAATATTTCCTTATTTGCTAGTAGTCAGCAGTTAGCTTCAAGTGGCGCACAAGAAATAGTGCTTACAGCAATTGCAAAAGATATAAATAATAACCTGCTAGAAGGGGTAGCTATTAGTTTTGCAGCTGATTCTGGTGCATTAGAAAAAATTGATGATACAAATGTGACAGGCTCCGATGGTCGAGTTGCGGTAAAACTAACTACTGTAGCGGAGCCTACTAATAGAATTATTTCTACATCTGCTACTAGTGGTGCAGTTATGGATTCACTAGAAATTCAAGTATTAGGAACATCAGTATCTTTAACTGGGTCAACATCGTTAGCATTAGATGATAATAATAGTTATATAGTTAAAGTATTAGATTCTGACGGTACCGCAATTTCTAATGTTGATGTAACATTATCACTAACAAATGAATCAACAGAAACGCCATCAGGAGAGGTTGCCACAATAGAGTTGCCAACTTCAGTGACTACTGACTTTTCTGGTCAAGCTAATGTTATAGTGAAAGGTACTAGTGGTGGCACAAATACTATAGTGGCTGAAGCGTTGGGAGCTATTACAAGTCAAAGTGTAGCTGTACAAGCTGACTCATTTCTGTTTACTGACTTCGGTGATGGAATGAATAATGTTAACCCGTCGGGTAGTCCATCTCCAGTGATTCCAGACATTTTATTATCTAAAACAGCTACGGTTAGTTTAACTTGGTTAAGATCTGGTGTAATTGTACCAGATGGTACAGTGGTGAACTTTAGTACGACAAGAGGTTCATTAAGCTCAACTTCAGCGTCAACGGTAAATGGTGTTGTAACAACTACTTTGACTTCCACAAATGCAGGTAAGGCATTAGTTACTTTCACAGGAAGTGATACTGTTGATGGAAAATCTATAGAGCTAAGTAATCAACTTGAGTTTGAATTTGTTGCCGATACTGCATCTAGAATAATTGCCCAAGCGTTTCCTAAATCAATAGGACCAAATGAGCAAACGTCAACGATATCTGTTGTACTTAGAGATCCTCAGGGAAATCTAGTTAAAAATAAGACGATAGATTTTGTTTTAACTGATGTTAGTGGTGGTTCTATCTTTCCTGCTACAGCAGTAACGGATAGTAATGGTGCTGCATCGACAGTTTATACTTCTAAGAATACTTCTGCACAAAATGCTATAAAAATTAGTGCGTCAGTAAGAGGGACGGCACCTGTAGTGACAGACGAAGTTAGTTTAACTGTTTCAGATCGAGAGTTATTTATCTCTTTAGGCACAGGTAATTCCGTAGCAGAACTTGGTACTACTGATTATGTAAAAGAATACTCAGTATTTGTTACTGATGCTGATTCCAATCCTGTAAATAATGTTGATTTAACCATTTCAGCAATCCCACACCGTTATTATAAGGGCTATTGGGCTGCTGGACTTGATGAAGAAGGTGAGTTTGTTCGATGGATAACTAGGGGAGCTGATGCTCTTGAAGTTTGGGTTGGTTTAACACCTCCTCCAACCTCCCCAAATTTACCAGCTAAGCGTTGTGAAAATGAAGATTTGAACTTAGATGGGATATTAGATGTTGGCGAGGATTACAATGGAGATGAAATGCTTACTCCGGGTAATGTTGTATCTGCAAACGGAACGATTACAACAGATGAAAGCGGTAGGGCAGTTGTACAGATTATCTATTCGAAAAGTTATGGAGAATGGTTAGATGTTAAATTAATTGCATCAACCAAAGTAAATGGTAGTGAAAGTTCAACCCAAACAATATTTAATTTACCTACCCTGGCTGCAGATGTGGTTAATGAAGATATTGTTCCACCATTACAAGGTATAGGTATGAGAGGTCCATTTGGATTATTAAATGATTGTAGTTTAAATATTTCAGAGGATCCAAACATCGACGGAACACCATAATTTGTGATTTGATATAAAAAAGGCTCCAACAGGAGCCTTTTTTATTGCTGTAAAAACTTAGCAATTACACAAATATGAATATAATTAAATTAAGCCTTACTCATCTCTTCAAGTAAAAATGCTGAAATTTCAGCACCTACAGTTAATGTTTTATCTCGTGCCACTTCACCTCGACCAGAGCTGTCAGTAAATGGGGCTATTTCCATCATATCAGCACCGGTAATAGGGTACTTTGCAGCCAACGCTCTTAATATACTCATAGCTTCTTCTGGCATTAAGCCATCAGGCTCTGGTGTGCCTGTTGCACTAGCGTAGCTATCATCAATGGCGTCAATATCGAAACTAACATAAAGTTCATCTATTGCTTCATTTTCTAATTGAGCGAGAATGTTAACAATAGTTTGCTCAACTCCTTGTTCTTTAACTTCATCAGCCCAGTGTTGTTTCACTCCGAAGGTATTTTCCCAGTGGCTTTTAGGCTTGCCACTTGAGCGAATTCCCACTTGAATAAGATGATGTTTCTCGTGTAAGTCATCTAATATATGTGTACACCAAGAACCAAAACATAAATCAATACCTAAACGCTCAACTAATAAATCAGTGTGTGCATCAAAGTGAATGATGGCTGCACGCTTGCCTTGTTTTTTCTTAGCTTGAAGGTAAGCCTTGGTTAATGGGTAACTGATGCTATGATCACCCCCAATACCAAAAATACCTTTTTCAGGGTAGGTTGCATAAAAGTCATGAAGTACATCCTCAGTGATACTAAGTGGACTCACGCAATAATCACTATTTTCATCTTGATAAAGTGCTTTACGACAATTTGCAATGGTTGCATCGTTCAAATACTTATCAGCTAATAAATGTGGGATAACTCTGACATCGCCCATATCAAACGCAGTTAAGTCAGGGTAATTTTCTATTAATGTAGAACGTAAAAACAATGGACCCCAATTCGCTCCACGTAAAATACCACCGCCACAGTCTGAAGCTATGCCTAAGATAACCGCGTTAGAAGAGCTAGGAAGCTGATTTAAGGACTCTTTCCATAATTGTTCAACATCGGTCGCTTGACCAAATATTCGCTGATGTAATTGCTCTTTTCGCTCTTTAGCTGTATTGACGGTAAATACGCCATTGCCAGGAGGACATAAACACTGTGCTAATTTTTGTTTTATGCAATCAGTTGATTGTTGCTTGGTTTCATTAGTCATTTAAGTTCTCATATACGTGGAATGATTAAATAAGGATGTAGAGGCAAATGTTTCTTACTCTATTAACAATTTTCCTAAAGTGATGGCTTTTTTTACCTTTTTAGCTGGAATTTAAAAAAAGCGCTTTATGTTTTATGGCAAAGTCTATTATGATTGCCGCAGAAAATTGACTTTGGCTATTATAGCTAAAACAGTGAAACAGGTGAATGCCTCCGAGCATGCATTAAAATATTTACTTGTCAGTTTGCATATTTATAGATATACCTATAAATAGTTATGCAATTAACTTTTTAAAAAATTATGCTTTTTTTACATGAAGTCACAGAGTAGCGTATATGCTCGCAAAATAGCGCTCTCTATTGTTGTTTGAATAAAAAAGCATAAAAAATTTTAGCCTTTTCGTAGGATTATTAACTTTTATGGCAAAATCACTGGTTATTGTCGAGTCCCCAGCCAAAGCTAAGACAATTAACAAATACTTAGGGAAAGACTTTATTGTGAAGTCGAGTGTAGGTCATGTACGTGACTTACCACATAGCAGTACTGGAAAAAAAGTAGCAGCTAAATCGCCTGCTGAAGTTAGAAAAATGACACCAGCTGCTAAAGAAAAATATAAAGCCAAGCGTGATAAGCAAGCGCTGATTAACCGAATGGGCATAAACCCTGAAAAGAACTGGCAAGCAGATTATCAAATTCTACCAGGCAAAGAGAAAGTCGTAACAGAGTTAAAAAAGTTAGCTGACAAAGCTGATACTGTCTATCTCGCAACCGATTTGGATCGCGAGGGAGAGGCAATAGCATGGCACTTAAAAGAAATCATTGGTGGTGAAGATGAAAAGTTTCGCCGAGTTGTTTTTAATGAGATCACTGAAAGTTCAATAAAACAAGCCTTTTCAACACCTGGTGAGTTAAGTATGCCTGGTGTTAATGCACAACAAGCACGTCGATTTTTAGATCGCGTCGTTGGCTTTATGGTTAGCCCATTGTTATGGAAAAAAGTAGCGCGCGGCTTATCTGCAGGTCGAGTACAGTCTGTAGCAGTAAAACTTGTGGTAGAACGTGAAAGAGAGATTAAAGCATTTGATCCAAAAGAGTTTTGGGAAGTAACTGCTGATACTCATGCTCTAACTGGTGAAGTGCTTGAACTAGCAGTAACACATGAAAATGGTGTAGCCTTCAAGCCGAGTAACGAAGCTGATACAAATAAAGCGCTAAGTGTTTTAGAGTCTGCTGATTATCAGGTTAGTAAACGCGAAGATAGGCCGTCAAAAAGTACTCCTTCAGCGCCATTTATCACTTCAACACTACAGCAAGCGGCAAGTACTAAGTTAGGATATGGTGTTAAGCGAACTATGGGCTTAGCTCAACGCTTATATGAAGCGGGCCATATTACTTATATGCGTACAGACTCAACTAATTTGAGCAAAGATGCTGTAGAAATGTGTCGTGGTTATATCAGTAAAACATTTGGTGATAACTACTTACCAGAGAAAGCGAAAATTTATGGTTCAAAAGAAGGGGCACAAGAGGCTCATGAAGCGATTCGCCCTTCAAATGTAAAACTAGAAGCGGCACTTTTAGAAGGTGTGGATGCCGATGCTAAGAAGCTTTACGAATTAATTTGGCGTCAATTTGTAGCTTGTCAAATGACTGCAGCTAGATACACCGTTAGTACTTTAACCATTAGTGCGGCAAGTTTTGATTTAAAAGCGAAAGGTCGCGTAATGCAATTTGACGGCTGGACAAAAGTTCACCCTCAATTAGCTAAAGGTGATGATAAGCATTTACCCGATCTGAGTGTTGGTGAGAAGCTAACCTTAGATAAGCTTGAGCCGAGCCAGCACTTTACTAAACCACCAGCGCGTTTTGGTGAGGCATCATTAGTCAAAGAGTTAGAAAAACGTTCCATTGGTCGTCCATCAACTTATGCATCTATTATCTCTACAATTCAAGATCGTGGTTACGTAAGGTTAGATAAAAAGCGCTTTTACGCTGAGAAAATGGGCGAAATTGTGACAGATAGTTTATCAATTAGTTTTAATAAATTAATGAGCTATGATTTCACCGCTAATATGGAGCAAGAGCTAGATGCGATTGCTGAAGGTGAAATTAACTGGAAAGATGTACTAGATGAGTTTTACAAAAACTTTAGTAAAAAACTCGCCTTAGCAAATAAAGAATCTGAAGATGGCGGTATGCCTAACAATAGCCCTGTTTTAACAGATATCGATTGCCCAAGTTGTAATCGTAAAATGGGGATTAGAACGGCTTCTACCGGGGTTTTCTTAGGCTGCTCAGGTTATGCACTACCACCAAAAGAGCGTTGTACGACCACAATGAACCTAACGCCAGGTGAAGAAGCGGTCAGTGTGTTGTCTGAAGATCAAGAAACAGAAGCTTTACGTGCAATGCATCGCTGTAGTAAATGTAATACCGCGATGGATAGCTACTTAATTGATGAAACAAGAAAGCTGCATGTATGTGGTAATAATCCGGTCTGTGATGGTATAGAAGTTGAACAAGGCACTTTCAAAATTAAAGGTTACGATGGGCCTGTTTTAGAGTGTGATCGTTGTCAATCGGACATGGAATTAAAATCAGGTCGTTTTGGTAAGTACTTTGATTGTACTAACAGTGAGTGTAAGAATACGCGTAAACTGTTAGCTAATGGCGAAGCAGCGCCGCCTAAGGAAGACCCAGTACAGTTACCTGAATTACCTTGTGAGAAGTCTGATGCACACTTTGTCTTAAGAGACGGTGCTGCCGGTATCTTTTTAGCGGCAAATACTTTTCCACGCTCTAGAGAGACCAGAGCGCCAAAAGTTGCTGAGTTAAAACGCTTTAGAGAGAGAATATCAAGTAAGTTTTATTACTTAGCTGATGCTCCAGAGCAAGATCAAGATGGTAACTTTGCCGTTGTTCGTTATAGTCGTAAATCTAAAGAACAATACGTTATGACGGAAGTTGAAGGTAAAGCTACAGGCTGGACAGCAAAATACATTGATGGAAAGTGGGTAGAAGAATTACCTAAAAAGAAAGTAGCGAAGAAAAAAGCTACGAAGAAAAAAACAACAGTGAAGAAATAATAGCTGATTGAAGAATTGAAAAAGGTAGCGTCAGCTACCTTTTTTGTTTTTAATGTCTTGAGCAGCAGGTAAAGCTTAATCAAGACCTTCTAATTCGTCGATAATTTTTCTTGCTTGAGCGAGAGTGCAATCTGTTTGTGTGACTAGCTTTGCGACAGTCACTTGAGGTATCCGATGGGCAATTGTAAGTAATGCACTATGATTCAATTGCTTGTATTGAGAGCGAAGTAGCTTTGCTAACCAATGCCAACTCGCTTCATCTTCAGCTTCAATAAAAGCAATAATTCCTTGTATTTGTTCAAAGTTAGCTTTTAATAACCAATTTCTTGAACGGCCTATACGTTGAAGTTCACAGCCTATTTCACGAATATGAGCCTTTAGAGCATATGCTTTCAATGTTCGTCTTAGAAACGAAGGTAAGTTTATTGTTTGTATGGGGAGTGTTATAGCCACAGTAGTTTGACACCGCGAATATAGAATATGTTCTTATACATAAAATAAATGGATTCGAATGAATACTGTGTTTTACCATTTTTTCTTAGGTTGAAATAACATATCCAATTCATCTTCCTCACTTTTAGCTTTCTTCGCTGCATCTTTTGCATTTGTGCTTTTTAATGCATTGGTGATTTCTTCAAGTTGCTCTTCAATTTCAGCTTTTCGTGTTAGCACATAATCTGTTTTAACGGGGCTATCTGCAATACTTTGCAAAGCTTTCTCAAAGTATTGACGAGCAGATCCTAACATCTCTTTGTTGTGTGCTTGGGTGCCACGTTTAGCTAAACTTTCTATATTAATTTTAAGTTGCATTGCCGCCAGTAATTTATCTTCGTGGGTGAAAGTTTGTGCATCAAGCGCCCCTTTACTTTGTTCTGATTTTAAGGTGACACGAAGCTTTTTGATACACTGAAGAATAGCAACCAGCTGTTGTTCATTATCCGGTAAGGTGAAGTGTTCTTCACCCCCTGCTTGTGTTGTAGCAAGCTCTTCTGAAGCTTTAAGTCTGGAAGTAAGTTCTTGTACTCTATTCTTTATACCTTTAACTCCAGGCATTAGCTCTTGCATGGTTTTTGCGGCATTTAAGCTTCGACTGTTCAGAATCCTGACGATGTTCGGATTATTTGGGAGGTTAGCTAAATGCAATATTAGCTCTTCATTTTCGTCGATGATGGCTTTTTGTCTTGATACCTTAACGCGCTTTTCAGCTTCTAATTTTTCTTTATGCTGTTGGATGGAACTTACCACGACAACAAAGATAATTAAGGCAATTAGTAAGCCGACAATAATAGCAATCATTCAAAGCACTCTTGTTTTAGTTCTATTTATTTTAATAAAAGTCATATCATTTACTCTTTGCAGTCTACAAAAAATGTATTGTGAAGCATAGCGCTAGTTACATTTAATCGAATAAAAAAGCTATAAATATTAAACTTTCCATTTTAATTCATTTGCTTATTAGTAAAAGCATAAGTTAGTTTTAAAAGTTATGGAAGTAAACTGGCTCATGTGTTGAAAAATATTTACGAAAACTGAAAATTATTATGGAATAAATGTTCAATTAAGTATATTATTTTGGCATAAAAAAGCAGTTTTTAAGTCCTGATTATGAAACTACAACAATTAAGATATATCGTCGAAGTATTAAATAATAACCTCAATGTGTCAGCGACAGCTGAAAGTTTATTTACTTCACAACCTGGTATTTCAAAGCAAGTAAGAATGCTTGAAGACGAGTTAGGTATTCAAATCTTTGGTAGAAGTGGCAAGCATTTAACCCATGTAACTTCTGCAGGGCAAGATGTAATCAACATTGCGACACAAATTTTATCGAAAGTTGAAGGTATAAAGGCTGTTGCCAGAGAGCATACTCAGCCAGATGAAGGTAAATTAAGAATTGCTACCACACATACACAGGCGCGTTATGCTTTACCTGAAGTTATTCAAGGCTTTGTTAAGAAGTACAATAAAGTTTCATTGCAAATGTCACAAGGTACGCCAGCTCAAATAAGTGATTCTGCAGCTAAAGGTGATGCTGATTTTGCAATAGCAACAGAGTCTTTGCATTTATATAATGATTTGGTGATGTTACCTTGTTATCACTGGAACCGTAGTATTATCGTACGACCTGATCATCCGTTAGCTAAACTGCAAAATATTTCTATTGAAGATGTCGCTAAGTATTCTTTGGTAACTTATGTATTTGGTTTTACTGGTCGCTCTGAGCTAGATGCTGCTTTTGACGCAGCGGGTGCTGAGCCTAAAATAGCTTTTACTGCGACAGATGCTGATGTTATTAAAACCTATGTAAGGCTTGGTGTCGGGGTTGGTGTAATTGCTTCAATGGCTGTTGATGAGAGAATTGATAGTGATTTAGTAGCAATTGATGCTAGTCACTTATTTAAATCAAGTACAACGAAAATTGGTTTTAGACGAGGTAGCTTTTTACGTGGTTACATGTACGACTTTATTGAACGTTTTGCGCCGCATTTAACCAAAGATATTGTGACAAGAGCAATGCTGTTGAAAAACAATCATGAGGTTGATGAGCTACTTAAAGATATTGAGCTGCCAACGCGCTAATATATTGTCATTAAACCTACAAAAAAAGCAGACAAATATGTCTGCTTTTTTATTGATTAATTAATATCCATAGAGTTAACCGTGCATAGATAGAAATTTTGCTAATAGTTCTTCCTCTGATTCTACATGATTACTGTCTGGCTTAATGCAATCTATAGGGCAAACACTAACGCATGTTGGTTTATCATAATGACCAACACACTCTGTACATTTGTCGGGATCAATTTCATAAATTTCTTCGCCAAGTGCAATAGCCTCGTTTGGGCATTCAGGATCACACATATCGCAGTTTATGCATGCTTGTTCAATGATCAGAGCCACGAGTTAATTACCTAAACATCTGCTTGATTTTGAGCGAAAGGGTGACGAGTAGTGCCTCCCGCATCTAAATAACGCATAATAATGCCAAATGACAAATCAAGATCTGTATCTAGTTTTATTGCTACTTTGTGGCCTGAGCCTTTGGCATCATCAATAGCTTCGCCTTTCTTATTTACCATATACTCTAGAGTGAAAGTTTGATTGCCACTTGGTGTCATTAATTCGAGTTGATCGCCGAGCAAAAATTTATTTTTAACATCGATCTCTATTAAGCCAGACTCTGCATTCTTGCCAATGACTTCACCGACAAATTGTTGAGTATCACTTTTTGAATAACCATAATCATAGTTTTGTGTATCACCATGACGATGACGCTGTAGGAAACCTTCTGTGTAACCTCTGTGCGCTAAATGCTCTAAGTCAGTATTTAACTGCTGGTTAAATAACTTATCAGACATTGCATCATTAATGGCCTGATTATAAACTTGTGCTGTTCTTGCACAGTAATAGAACGATTTAGTTCGTCCTTCAATTTTCAGTGAGTGAACGCCCATTTTTACCAGACGCTCAACATGTTCAACAGCACGAAGATCTTTCGAGTTCATAATATAGGTACCATGCTCATCTTCAAAGGCGGGCATGTACTCTCCAGGTCGACCTTGTTCTTGAAGCAATACAACATCGTCAACAGGCTTTTGTTCTGGCATGATGATATCTTGCTCAGGTGTATAAATCTGCGTGTCGCCGTTGCCAGAATCAGCAGGTGAAACAGCGATTATGTCGCCAGTTTCATTTTCTTTTGCTTGATGAGTATCGTATTTCCATCGACATGAATTAGTACATGTACCTTGGTTAGGATCTCGCTTATTGATGTAGCCAGATAATAGACAACGGCCAGAATATGCCATACATAAGGCACCGTGAACAAAAACTTCTAACTCCATTTCAGGGCAATGAAATCTAATGTCCTCAATTTCATCTAATGACAATTCTCTTGATAGAATGACTCGCTCTACACCTTGTTGGTACCAGAACTTTACTGTAGCCCAGTTAACAGCATTTGCCTGTACTGAAAGGTGTATTGCCATATCAGGAAAATTTTCTCTTACCATCATGATTAAGCCAGGATCAGACATAATCAAGGCATCAGGTTTCATGTCAATTACTGGAGAGATATCTTTAAGAAATGTTTTTAATTTACCATTGTGCGGGGCAATATTATTAACAAGATAAAATTTCTTACCTAATTGATGTGCTTCATCAATACCTATTTTAATATTTTCAAGGCTGAACTCATTATTACGTACTCTTAATGAATACCTCGGTTGGCCTGCATATACAGCATCTGCGCCATAGGCAAAGGCATAACGCATGTTTTTTAAACTACCAGCGGGAGAAAGGAGTTCAGGTCTTATCATGGTGTTAACTTATCTTAATGTTAATGAGCGCAAACAATAGTTATTGCTTGTGGTTTGTTAGGGTGCGCATTATAAGGAAAAGCGCAACACTGGGCAATGATAATTGGTTGATTTTTCGGCAAGCAAAAGCTTTTAAAAATGACTTTTATCGAATGATGAAAAAGTCATTTACTATATTCAAGCTACTATATTGAAAATTCTTAAAAAAAACCTTTTAGGACGGTAAAGATGTGCTACTTTTAAAAGGTAAGTACAATAAAAATAAAGGTGGGCTTTATGGCAACTGAAAATGCCTTATACACGATATTAGTAGAAAAGATTAAACAAGATACTTTAGTGTTACCAACATTACCGGAAGTTGCTTTAAAAGTAAGGACTGCTGCTGATGATCCTGATATTAATTTGGGGCAAATGAGCGATATTATCGCACAAGACCCCGCTTTATCATTAGGCATGCTAAAAGTTGCAAATAGTGCTCTTTTAGGCAGAAGTGTTAAAGTTGAAACGGTGAATCAGGCCGTCACTCGTATAGGTTTAAGACAAATTAAGAGTATTGCTACGGCGATGGCAATTGAGCAAGTTTTTGTTTCAAAAAACGAAATTGTCTCCATGTATATGAAAAAATCATGGGAGAAAACTATAGATATTGCTTCTGTCGCCATTAGCTTGATGACAATTTATTTGAAAGATCACAAGCATACTTCTTTAACGTTAGATACTATTACCTTGGCTGCATTGGTTCATAATATTGGTGTTTTACCTATTTTAACTGAAGCAGAAAATCACCAAGATGTTTTTGCTAATCCAACATTTTTACAACAAGCTATTATAAAATTGTCAGGTAAAATCAGTGGTACTATAACTCGCGCATGGGGTTTCTCAGATGAATTTACGGAACTTGCGGAGAGCTGGAGTGACTTAACTATTTTACCCGCAGAAGTACATTATTTAGACTTTATTCGTGCAGGCGCTATATATCATAATGTCTTTAAAAATGAATCAACCAAAGAAGCACTATTAACCAGTTATACTAAGAAAGGTATTTTGCCGGAAGTTGATTACATGCAGTGTGATGAATTTGCAGACATGTGTAATGATGTTAAGGCGATGTTTAGCTAAGGCTATATATTTCAATTAAAAAATGGTCGCATATTATGCGACCATTTTTATTTTTACACTTCATCTTTCTGCTTGATGTTAAGCTATATGCATAGCATCAATGTAGCGATTACTCTTTAGTTAGATAATCTGTTGTTGTCATATTAAACTCTGCAATTAACTCGACTATAAAGCGATTTAATTCCCCGGCCATTAAGGCAAAGTCAGCATCCATTTTAGCTAAGACATCATCACTATCAATATCATCATTTTGCTCTTGCAGTACATCATAAAACTTCAATCGTTTTATAGCTAAATCATCACAAAGAATAAAAGATAATGATTCATCCCATTCTAGGGCTATTTTGACCGCATATTTATCAGCATCTAAGTGAGCTTTAATCTCTTCACTTGCTAAGTCTTGATTTTTAACACGGACAACTGCACCATCGTCACCTAATGCATTAAACTCAGCTTCCATACCTAACTGAAATTTTTCACCTAAATTCTTTTCTATTAACCAATCAGTCATGGTTTCATCAACACTGATATCAGGATCAAAACTGGTTACAGGTAAAGTGCCAATAACCTTTCTTAGCAAGGCAAGTAAGTCTTCAGCTTTTCCACGTGAACTTGAATTTATCACTATGATGTTATTTGCTGGTGATATATAAGCATGAGTATCGGTTATGCGAGAAAATGCTCTGGGTAACAGTTCAAAAATAATATCCTCTTTGAATTGTTCCTTTTCTTTTTTTGTTGCACCACGGCTTTGCTCCTGTTCAAGTTGAGCGACTTTCTCTTCAAGTAAGTCTTTAATAACAGGGGCTGGAAGTATTTTTTCTTCTTTTCTGGCACAAACTAAAAAATTACCATTGGCAGCATGTACGCATGTATTTCCATGTTTACCAAGTGCATTTACCCAACCAAAATGCGCTAACTCTGTAGAGCCACATGGAGTAAATAAATGTTCAGATAGATGCTTTTCTAAGTCTTGTTCAGATAATTCAAAAGGGCGCGTAAAAGCGAAAAAATAGAGGTTTTTAAACCACATAAATAACTTCCTAAAAATATAAGGGGATTTTTGCGCTTTATCATACCTGAAAAAAAATTATCAGGCATTGTTTTACTCAATTTGTTACTGCTTATTAAGTCATTTAAATGTATCTCATGTCAGGGAAATCGATTTGATAACTCAGTCCTTCACCTACTGTACTTTGTACTTTAATGCTACCGTTTAATGTATCTACAACTAAATTCTTGATGATATGTGTACCGAGACCTGTACCGCCCTGCTCAGACTTAGTGGTGTAGAATGGGGTAAACAGTTGTTGTAGTTGTTCTGAGTCAATGCCATGGCCATTATCAGTATAACGAAGATGTAAGCGTTGATTTTCCATCATGATATCAATATCAATTTCACCTCGATTGATTTTTTCAAAACCATGTAAAATTGAATTGATAATAAGATTAATAAGTATTTGAGCAATTGCTCCTGGGTGGCTATATATTTCAATAGCTTGATCACAATGAACTTTAATACTGTGATTTGTCTTTTTAAGTTTAGGGTGAAGTGACTGTATTATTTCATCGATAAATTTAGCGACGTTGATTAATCTTACTTTGTCATTGGTCTGATCAACTGCAACTTGTTTAAAACTGGCAATTAATTCAGATGCCCTAGTTAAGTTATTGAGAAGTAATTCAATACTGTGATTAGCATTATTAACAAACGTTTCTAATGCGCGTTTAGAAATCTTTTGCTCACTTACATCTTGTTCTAATTTACCAATAATATCGGATAAATAGCTCGTTGAAGTGATACTGATACCTATAGGGGTATTTATCTCGTGAGAAACTTCGGCACTTAGTAAGCCTAAAGAAGACATTTTCTCTGCATCAAGTAATCTATCTTGCGCTTTACTTAACTCTAAAATTGAACTTTTTAACTCTTTATTGGTTGTTATTAAGGTGTCTTCTGTTTTTCTTCTGCGTGTGTTTTCATCTTCTAATTGTTTTTGTTGATTCAACATCTCTTTCTGTTGTAGTTCCATTTTCAGCATGTTACTACTTAAACTTGATGTTTTTCTGGCTACTTCTTGCTCTAATAATAAGTTTTGTTCATCTAGTTTATCATTAGCGGAGTTGGTTTCTCTTTGCGATAAGGCTAGTTTATCTTTAAATGCAACCAGTTCATCAATAAGGTTATTATAAGCGTCTTCCAAAATATTTAGCTCATTTTTTTCGTAATTCATGGTATGAAGTTTAGAAGCTTCTGGGTCATTTAAGTCTAATTGCTTTATTTGCTCTGTTAACTCATGTAAAGGTTGTGTTAGAAGTTTATTAAAGGCAATAAGAAATAAAAACACGAGAAACGCTGTTTTAACCATGGCATTTCCGATAAGGAAATATATACCCACCTCAATTCGGCTAAAGATTACATCGTTACTTGATAGCAGTGTTACGGTGCCGACAGTGGTTGTTCGACCTGAAAACTCAAAAATTAATGGGAAAGAATGACCGAATAGGCCATCACTTAAAGAACTTACACTGTGGTGTTCTGAGTTAAGGTCAAGTTCGTCACCCTCTGCTAAGGTTGTTTCAGTAATCACTTCTCCCAACTGAGTAATGATGTTATTGGCCTCATCACTTACGGTAATACCTTTAATCATAGGTATTGCAATTAAGCCTTCTGAAATATCTATAGCTTGTTGCGTATTAAGTTCCCATACAGCACGGGTTAAACTACCGCTAATGGTTTTTTGTAAGGTTAATAATTCGCTATTGATATGACTTTTAGTATTAAAGTATTCCGCAATAATTTGAATGCCAGTAACACTGACTGTGAGAATGAAATAGACGGATAAAACCCGAGTTAAGAGTTTTCTAGAAATACTGGTTACTTTCATTAACGCCATAAAATACCAAACATTTATTCATAATCACTTCATTTGATTCTAGCTAGTTTTATCAAGCATTTAAAACTTTTTTGGATATATTTTGTTGATAGTGCGCTTAACAAGGCAAAGATGGCTTCTTTAGTCTAGTATGTTTAGGAGGATAATTTAGTAATTCATGACATAAAACAAATGGATAAGGAAAGTAATACTATTCCAGCTAAAGAAAATAATAGTAAAATTGCTGCGTTGTCATAATAGTGTCACAAACGAGCCATAAAATAATCATAAAAATGTCACTTAACAGTCATTAATATTTAAAAAATAGGGTTTAACAACATGAAACTAATTAAGAAAGCTTTGATCTTGTCAATTTGTTCAGCTTTGGCTTTACCTGCTGTCGCAGCTGATAAAAAAAATGAAATGAAAGAAGTTATCGACTTTTACGGTAAATTAAATATTTCATTACAGGCCTCAGAGGAAGGCGGTGATTCTTTTAATGAGTTAAAAAGTAATGCATCAAGAGTCGGCGTTAAAGGTAAATACAAACTAGATCACGGCTTAACTGCTATTTATAAATTAGAGTGGCAAGTCAATGTTGACGATGACTCAAAAGACACTTTAACAGCTCGAAATCAGTGGGTTGGAATAAAAGGATATTTTGGTGAAGTGACTGTTGGTCGCTCAGATACTACTCTAAAAGTTTCTCAAGGTAAATTTGACTTATTCAACGATTATGAAGGCGATTTAAAAAACCTTTTTATCGGGGAAAATCGAGTCACCGATGCTTTAACGTATAAGTCACCTAGCTTTAGCAACGTAAAGTTTTTGGCCAGTTATATTTTGTCAGAAGATAGTGACTTGGACGACCCTTTTTCAGTGGGGGTTCAATTCGGTGATGGTAGTTTGAAAAAGACCGATTTCTTTGTTTCACTTGCTCATGATCAAAATATGCAGGGAAAAAGTGCGATTTATGAAACGACACGCTTAGTAGGTATGTATAAGTTTGGGGATTTACGCTTAGGAGCTATTTTAACTGAAAGTGAAATATCTGATGTAAGTGATTCAACTGATACTGATTTAATAGGTGCAAGTGAAAATGGTTTTGCCGTAAATGCATCCTATAAACTAGGTAAAGCATTGGCTAAAGTTCAGTATCAAGAGTTCGCAGGAGCTGATGCCATTAATGTTGGTGTAGATTATAAGCTTGGAAAAAATACAAAAGTGTTTGCTTGGTACACTGACAGAGAAGGTTTAAGCTTTAATGGAGAAACCATTAAGAAGGCAACAGAAGGGACTTATTTTGCTTTCGGTATGGAACAAAAGTTTTAAACTAAAGTAGATAGTTACTTTAAATAGGCCCGTTAATAAGTTTTTATTAACGGTTTTTTTTTGTTGTTAATAAAGGTGCTCATCTATCAGATGAGCTGTTGTGTTGATTTACTTGATGATATATACAGAACATAGTTGTCAAAGTAATTAATATAGTTAATTATGTTAGCAATTTCTCACTTTGTCATAAAAGTGTCATTTTTCTTTTGCACAATACTATTACCTTAATTTTAATTGTTTAATAGCGTTAACTCGTTATTAGGTTAATAGTTTTTCAGGATGTTTGTATGAGCAGACAAATTTTAGTGGTTGAAGATGAAACCCCGATCAGGGAAATGATCACCTTTGTATTAGAACAAAATGGTTTTAATACAATTGAAGCGTCAGATATTGACCAAGCGCAAGAGAAAATTAAAGACCCTTATCCAGATTTAATTATTCTTGACTGGATGTTACCAGGTGGTACAGGAGTTAAGCTAGCTAAGTCGTTAAAACAGAACGAATATACCCGTAATATTCCCATTATTATGTTAACAGCGAGAGCTGATGAAGATGACAAAGTAAAAGGTTTTGAGGCAGGGGTAGATGACTATGTTACTAAACCATTTTCACCTAAAGAGTTAATTGCCAGAATAAAAGCGGTCATTCGACGCGTTTCTCCAACTTCTTTAGAAGAAGAGGTGGAGTTCCATGGCTTAAAATTAGACCCTGTTGCTCATCGAGTTTCTATCAATGAACAAGCGATTGATTTAGGCCCTACAGAGTTTAGATTACTACATTTTTTTATGACGCATACAGAGCGAGTATACTCTCGTGAGCAACTATTAGATAATGTCTGGGGCACTAATGTTTATGTTGAAGATAGAACAGTAGATGTTCATATTAGACGTTTGCGAAAGGCAATCTCTGGCGCTGGCCATGAAGACTTTGTGCAAACAGTGCGTGGTTCTGGCTACCGCTTTTCAGGTAAATTGAAAAAATAGTTTATGCATTTTAGCTTATCAATTAAAGACATAGCCACTCGATTACTGGTGATTTTTTCCCTCAGTGGCTTTTTAGGCTTTCTCTTTGGTTATACACTACTCGCGATTCTTATTACCTGTATAACGCTGTTATTTTGGCATTATCACCATTTATTTAAGTTGGCTAATTGGCTATGGCAAAGTAAATCATTATCTCCCCCTCAAGCAGAAGGCGTTTGGGGTAGGATTTATGATGGTTTGTATCGTCAAAATAAACGGCATAGAAGTAAGCAAAAGCAGCAAAATGAAACAATTAGGCGCTTTAGAGATGGCGCTGAAGCATTACCTGATGCTGCTTTAATGTTATCTCATGAACTTACTATTGGTTGGAGTAATAAAAAAGCTCAGCGTTTATTAGGTGTTCGTTGGCCCGATGATTTCGGCCAACGTATTGATAACTTAATACGAGCCCCTGAATTTGCAGATTATTTAGCTCAAGAAAACTTTGAATCTCCTTGCCTGCTTATCTCACCAGTAAACTCTGAAGTGCAATTAGAAATAAGAATCATGGCTTATGGTGCAGATGATGTTTTATTGCTAGCACGAGATATTTCTAACATTCATCGGCTTGAAGAAATGAGGCGAGACTTTGTCGCAAATGTTTCTCATGAATTAAAAACACCGCTGACTGTTGTAAGAGGTTATGTTGAGATGATACAGGCGACAGAGGGAACCTTTGATGAGCATTGGGTAAAAGCTTTTTCTACCATTGAAGGGCAAGTAACTCGTATGGATCGCTTAGTAGAACAACTGTTAAATTTATCGAAAGTTGAAAATAATAATGATGATGAGAAACAGCCAGTAGATATGGCTTTACTTGTGAATAATTTAGTTGAAGATGCGAGTTGGCTTAATCAAGAAAAGCATCATAAATTAAGTGTTGATATTTCAACTCAGCTAGGTGTAATCGGTATTGAGACAGAACTAAAAAGTGCCTGCGCAAATTTGATCTCAAATGCCATCGCTTATACACCACCGAGTGGTGAGGTTGCAGTAAGTTGGCAGCAAATTGGTGATAAGTTGAAGTTCTCTGTTAGAGACAATGGTGACGGTATAAGACCTGAACACCTTAATCGCTTAACAGAGCGTTTTTATCGTATTGACAGATCTCGTTCACGTGATACTGGCGGTTCAGGACTAGGTTTAGCTATTGTGAAGCATGTTTTACATCATCATCAAGCTGAACTTGTAATTTCCAGTCACTGGGGGCAGGGCAGTGAATTCTCTATAATATTCGACTCTAGTAGTGTTACTCAAATAACTAGCTAAACATTAAACTTGTCCTTTTGCTATTTAATCTATTGAGTTGTCATATTTGTGTCACACAACTTAAATATAATTGTCATATTAGCTTTGTATAGTAACTGAAATTGAGCAGTTAGTTGCTCTTTACAATAATAACTAAGCTCTTATTGGAGAATATTATGAGTTTTAAAAAAGCACTAGCCACCTTGAGTTTAGCTAGTTTAATCAGTTTTTCAGCATCAGCTATTGATGAAACTTTACCAGAATATAAAAAAGTAAGTGGTATATCAGGAAATGTTTCATCTGTCGGCTCTGATACCTTAGCAAATATGATGACCTTTTGGGCTGAAGACTTTAAACGAACTTACCCAAATGTAAATATTCAAATTCAGGCGGCAGGCTCTTCGACTGCTCCACCAGCATTGACTGAAGCTACTTCAAACTTAGGACCAATGAGTCGTAAGATGAAATCTCGTGAAATTGAAGCATTTCAAAAACGTTACGGTTATAAGCCTACGAAAGTACGTGTTGCCATTGATGCATTAGCAGTTTTTGTTCATAAAGATAACCCGTTAGAAGGTTTATCTATTGCACAGGTTGATGCTATTTTCTCAAATAATCGTAAGTGTGGCGCAGATAAGGATGTTGATCGTTGGGGTGATTTAGCCTTAACAGGTGCTTGGACTGGCAAGGATATTCAATTATATGGCCGAAACTCAGTTTCTGGTACATATGGATACTTCAAAAAGAAAGCCTTGTGTAAAGGTGACTTTAAAAATAATGTGAACGAACAACCTGGATCAGCTTCTGTTGTACAATCAGTGTCAGCCTCATTAAATGGTATTGGATATTCAGGTATCGGTTATAGAACTTCAGGTGTAAGAGCATTACCTTTAGCAAAGAAAGGTACAAACTACGTAGAAGCAACCATGGATAATGCTATTTCTGGTAAATACCCATTATCGCGTTATTTATACATATATGTTAACAAACACCCAAATAAGCCTTTAGCACCGATGGAAACAGAATTCTTGAAAATGATTTTATCAAAATCGGGTCAAAAGATTGTTGAGAAAGATGGTTATATTCCATTACCAAGTAAAGTCGTAGCGAAAGAGTTTAAAAAGCTAGGCTTTACCATGTAATAGTGAGTTAAAGTAGAATATAAAAAAGCCTAACAAAATTGTTAGGCTTTTTTCGTTTAATAATCAATTATAGTATTTCGAACTGTTTAACGACTAATATCAACCATTAAATCGTCAGCAATCTGCTCTAATGCAGAGACAAGTTCGTCTACTTTTTCTTCGTTAATTACTATTTGTGCCTTAGCTTTAAACATGACTTGGCCAGTATGTGCAGCACTGCTTTGTGAACTAACTAGTTTTATTAAATTACCACCTTGATGGTGAATAACTGAAGAGACATTTTGCACTATGCCAGCTCTATCGTTAGCGGTTAATTCTAACACTAAATTACTGCTTACTTTAGGCAAATTAGGTTCAGCTAATTCAATTTGACAATTTAAGTTTTGAATATTTCCTAATGCATTTTTTAAATCGTCAGTTTTCTCAGGGCTCACTGCTACTTCAATTACACCTGCAAAAAAACCAGATAAATGATGTAAACTACTTACTTGCCAGTTGCCTTGATGTTGGTTAATAACTTTTGATAATTGGTCAACAATGCCTGCTTGATCAGGACCTATACATGAAATAATAAGATGATTCATACGACTTCCTTATGTTTTTTGAAAACACATTTATTGAAAAAGATAGCAAAGATTTTTAAGAAAACACTAATCTATACGAGATAATTGACTAAGCTCTTTATTGAGTTGATCATTGTCACCAAGGTTTAATTCAACTAATCGCCTCAGGTGTGTCACGCTGTCAATATCTATAGCGTTACACTGTAATCCTGTTTCATGTTCATGTTCATGAACTACAGCAATATGCATTACAACCTCAGACTCACCATCTGACAAGTTAAAACTTAACGTTCCAAGTTTTCCTTTTAATGAATTTTCACTGTCAATTGCAGTGACTAACGCGCCGTTAAGTGAAATATCGTGAATAGATACAGGGTAGATTACATCGTCTACATTGAGTTCAGCTGTAATTGAAAACAATATGCGGGTGAATTGTCGTCTATTTTCCATTGAAACAATGACTTTTTTTAAGATTGTTCTCTTAGCATAGCCCTATTTTATGAAAAGTAAAAGTGAAAAAGGCAGCTAAAATCACTATTTTAGCTGCCTTTTATATTTAATTTTTAGAAAAGGATTAACCTATTTTTTTATACTTAATTCTGTGAGGTTCGATTGCTGCAGCACCCAGAGTTTTTTTCAACCACTCTTCATAATCGGTGAAGTTACCTTCGAAAAAGTTAATTTGTCCTTCATCACGATAATCTAAAATATGTGTTGCAATTCTATCTAAAAACCAGCGGTCATGAGAAATAACCATGGCACAGCCAGGGAACTCAAGTAGGGCTTCTTCTAACGCACGGAGTGTTTCAACATCAAGATCATTGGTTGGTTCATCTAGTAGTAATAAGTTACCACCTGTTTGAACAAGCTTCGCTAAATGAACACGGTTTCTTTCACCACCTGATAAGTCACCGATGATTTTTTGTTGATCAGTACCTTTAAAGTTAAAGCGACTCACATAAGCTCTACTAGGAATTTCAAAATTGCCAATCTGAATAATGTCATTACCCTGAGAAATCTCTTGATAAACTGTGTTTTCATTATTCATATCATCACGAAATTGGTCAACGCTGGCCAATTTAACGGTATCACCTAACGATACTGTACCTGAATCTGGCTGTTCAGCACCCGACATCATTTTAAATAACGTTGACTTACCGGCACCATTCGCGCCAATAATTCCTACGATAGCGCCCTTTGGAATACTAAAGCTAAGATCATCAATTAACACCCTATCACCAAATGATTTGGTTAAGTTGTTAACATCCAGTACTTTGTCACCTAAACGAGGCCCAGGCGGAATGTAAAGCTCATTCGTTTCATTACGCTTTTGATGTTCTTGACTGTTTAACTCTTCAAAGCGAGCCATGCGTGCTTTGTTTTTAGATTGACGGGCTTTAGGGTTAGAGCGTACCCACTCAAGTTCTTGTTTAATGGTCTTTTGTAGGGCATTTTCACTACGACTTTCTTGCTCTAAACGGGCATCTTTTTGTTCTAACCAAGATGAGTAATTACCTTCCCAAGGAATACCGTGGCCTCTATCTAGCTCTAGTATCCAACCAGCAACATTATCTAAGAAGTACCTATCATGGGTAATAGCAACAACAGTACCATTATAATCATGTAAGAAGCGTTCTAACCAAGCAACAGATTCTGCATCTAAGTGGTTAGTTGGCTCATCAAGTAACAACATGTCTGGCTTTTGAAGTAGTAAACGACATAAGGCTACACGGCGACGTTCACCACCACTTAATACTTTTACTGGTTGATCCCACTCAGGTAAACGAAGCGCATCAGCAGCGCGCTCTAAAACATTATCAATATTGTGACCATCTTGAGAATTAATAATATCTTCTAACTCACCTTGCTCTTTTGCTAGAGCATCAAAGTCGGCGCCTTCTTCCGCGTATTCAGCATAAACAGCATCTAAACGTGCAAGGGCATTTTTAACCGTTGATACAGCTTCTTCAACAACTTCACGTACCGTTTTAGTTTCATCAAGCTCAGGTTCTTGTGGTAAATAACCAATATTAGTACCGGCAAGGGCTTTCGCTTCACCTTCAAAATCAGTATCTACACCAGCCATGATACGAAGTAGGGTAGACTTACCTGAACCGTTTAAACCTAATACACCAATTTTGGCTCCAGGGAAAAATGATAGTGAGATATCTTTTAAAATAGTACGTTTTGGTGGAACCACCTTGGACACACGGTTCATCGACATGATGAATTTATCTGGAAGCGGCTGAGCCATAAGAAAACCTTTTTAAGTATTATTAATTAATTGCCAGCTATTTTAGGATTCTATCGGTGTTTAGGCAACTAAAAGCTTAATCAGCACAGAGGTAAGAGAGTAAATAATATTTAATTAGTGATATTGGAATCATTTATTAAGATTTAAGAATTACCTGCACTAATAATATTGCAGGTAATTATCTGAATTATGACTGTATTCGTGCTAGAAGCTATAGACAAGCACTGCAGCAGTTTGGGTATCTGTGTTAGCTTTGTTAGGGTCGACTTTAGAGTTGTAATCGACAATAAAACTAAGCTTTATTTGCAAAGAATCAATTAACTTACTGGTTAAAGAGGTTTCAGATTTATAAAGACTATTTTCACCCTTCTCAATAGCGTGTTTAGCAACGAGTAATTGCTTGAATTCAATATGCTCATTGATTTTTTGAATATACAGAGCCTGAGCTTGTAAGATTAAACTGTCGCGGGTTTCACTGCCAATTCCCTCTTCACGTTCTGCTGTTGTTGGTCTTGTAACATCCCTTTTGAATCCCGGCCCAACATCGGCATCAAAACTCGTTGATGAAGTTTCATACCAACGTCTTCCCCAGCCTGTTGAAAGAGACGCTTGAGAATCAAAGCTTGAAAAACGGTTTTCTTCATAAAAAAGGTTTCCGTATAAATAGTTCCTTTTTGTACTATTGATAGTGTAGTTAGTTTGAGTTACCACGCTCCATTTGTTATCTGTTGTTTCAAAGTTATCTTCACCATCACTATTTACAATTTCTGTTTTTTTCAATAAGGCGTCAAAAATAAACAAGCTGCGCCATAAGTTTTTCTCGTAGCGAAGATCTAAACCAGCTTTGACATCGCCACTTTTAGTATTACCTGTTTGATAAAGTAAGCCTAACTGTGCTGAGGCAGAGAAAGTTGATTTCTTTTTTTCTGGTTTTTCATCTGCTTTCTCAAGGCTTGATAAAATGTCAGCTGAACTTGCTTGTTCAGCCGATATTAAACTTTTCTCTACTGCATTTTCAGGGTATGTGGTGGCTGTTACATTTAATGAATAAAAAAAAGACAGGGTAATTACGACTAGACAGTTTAAATAATACTTCATGGTTTTATTATTATTGTTAAGTGATTTCGAGTTAAGGTGAATAATTATTCGATTAGAACAAATAACTACCAGCAGGTAAACGACGTATTATAACTAAGCTTTTTATCAGAGCGCAATGATAATTACTTTACTAAAAAGTAACTAACCTAACGAATTATGCATGAGTGGGCATAAGGCGGTTAAATAAAAAAAGGGCCGAAGCCCTTTTAAGAAGATTAATATGAAAAGCCAATTATTTTACAACGGCTTTCAACTCACCTTTTTCGTAAAGATCAAACATAGTATCTAATGAGATAGGTTTAATTTTATTAGCATTGCCAGCAGTACCAAATGCTTCATAACGAGCAATACAAATATCTGTCATCGCTTCTGTCGTTTTCGCTAAAAATTTACGCGGGTCAAACTCACTTGGGTTTTGCGCTAAGAAACGACGGGTTGCACCGGTAGAAGCAAGACGTAAATCAGTATCAATATTTATCTTACGCACACCATGCTTAATACCTTCACAAATTTGTTCAACAGGCACACCATAAGTTTCAGGGATAGCACCACCAAACTCATTAATTACTGCTAGCCATTCTTGAGGTACTGATGACGAACCGTGCATAACTAAGTGAGTATTTGGAATACGTTTGTGAATTTCTTTGATCCGATCAATCGCTAAAATGTCACCTGTAGGTGGGCGTGTAAATTTGTAAGCACCATGTGATGTCCCGCAGGCAATCGCTAGAGCATCAACTTGAGTTTTATTTACAAAATCGGCTGCTTCTTCAGGATCAGTTAGCATTTGTTCTAAGCTAAGTTTACCTTCAGCACCAATACCGTCTTCTTCACCAGCTTCACCGGTTTCTAAAGAGCCTAAACAACCTAACTCACCTTCAACCGAAACACCACAGGCATGTGCCATTTCAACAGTACGTCGAGTTACGTCAACATTGTACTCATAACTTGATGGTGTTTTACCATCATCCATTAGAGAACCATCCATCATAACTGATGAAAAACCTAATTGGATTGAACGCTGGCAGACTGATGGTGATGTACCGTGATCTTGATGCATTACAACAGGAATATGAGGGAACTCTTCGATTGCTGCTAAAATTAAATGGCGTAAGAAAGGAGCACCTGCGTACTTACGTGCACCAGCTGAGCCTTGTAAAATTACAGGGCTATTGGTTTTATCCGCAGCAATCATGATTGCACGTACTTGCTCTAAGTTATTAACGTTAAATGCTGGAATACCGTAACCATTTTCTGCCGCATGATCAAGCATTTGGCGCATTGAAATTAAAGCCATTTACTTACTCCTAGATAAGTTTTGTTGTAATGGGTGAAAGTTTTTATTTTGATGGGCAGAATTATAGCAAAGCGAAAGCTTATCTTACAGAATAATTTAGTAAAACTTGCGTTTTAAACGATTTTATTTTTTAGTTTTAAATTTTGTTCAAATATAACAACATTAGCGACGGTGCTACCTATTAGAAGATACATGCTTTAACATTATGATTGAAAGTTTACTACCATAGGTGTTGTAACTTTCGTTTGTCTTTCGTTTTGGTTTTGTTTGGCTAGGTTTACTTGGTTGGGGTTGACTGTAAAGTTTCGAAAGCATAGAGAAAAATAAAATAAGACGTAGTACAATAGCAAAGAATTCTATATTTTATCTGTTAGAAACAAAAAACGAGTACTATATAAGTACTCGTTTCAAATCAGTCTTGTTTTTAACGTTGTTATCGTTCAAACGACTGTTTTTATTTTGCGCGTTGTTCAAGAATTTCAACAGCAGGGAGTTTCTTTCCTTCTAAAAACTCGAGAAAAGCGCCGCCGCCAGTAGAAATATAAGAAACTTTATCAGCGATATCGTATTTATCAACTGCGGCTAAAGTATCACCACCACCAGCAATTGAGAATGCTGAGCTGTTCGCGATAGCTTGAGCTATGATTTTTGTGCCTTCACCAAATTGATCAAATTCGAATACACCCACAGGGCCATTCCAAACAATAGTGCCTGCGTTGGCAATAATATCTGCCAAGGCTTTTGCTGAATCAGGACCAATATCAAAGATCATGTCGTCAGCTGAAACCTCATTAACATTTTTTAAGGTTGCAGTCGCTGACTCAGAGAACTCTGTACCTACAACGACATCAGTTGGTACTGGAATATCACCATTATTTGCTTGAGCTTGTTTAGTTAAGCGTGTTGCTTCTTCAACTAAATCTGCTTCAAACAATGATTTACCAACGTTATTGCCAGATGCAGCAATAAAAGTATTAGCAATACCACCACCTACAACTAATTGGTCAACAATAGCTGATAGCGAATCTAAAACAGTAAGTTTAGTCGAAACTTTTGAACCGCCAACAATTGCCACTAAAGGACGGGCAGGGTTATCTAGTGCTTTACCTAGCGCCTCAAGCTCGCCTGCAAGCAAAGGACCTGCACATGCAACAGGTGCAAATTGTGCTACGCCATAGGTACTCGCTTGAGCTCTATGAGCGGTACCAAAAGCGTCCATGACAAACACATCGCAAAGCGCGGCAAGGCTTTTTGCTAATGCTTCATCATTTTTCTTTTCGCCCTTGTTAAAACGGACATTTTCAAAAACCACTAACTCACCAGCAGCAACATCCACACCATTTAAGTAATCTTTTACTAACCTTACTGGGAAATTTAACGCTGCGGCTAAGTAATCAACAACTGGTTGTAAAGAGAATTCTTCATTTGCTTCACCCTCAGTTGGACGGCCTAAATGTGACATAACCATCACTTTTGCACCGGCCTCTAACGCAAGTTTTAATGTTGGTAATGCCGCACGTAAACGAGCATCTGAGGTGATTTTTCCATTTTGCACAGGAACATTTAAATCTTCGCGAATTAAAACACGCTGCTCGTTAAGTGCTAAGTCTGTCATTTTTATAACTGACATGCTGGTCTCCAAAAAATTGTTATTAGTAAATAATAAAAGTTAATTCAGTATCTATTTATTTCATCTGTAGGGCTGTATCTAACATTCTATTGGCGAAACCCCACTCGTTATCACACCATAATAGCATTTTTACTAAGCGTTTATGGCTTACACGGCTTTGACTGCCATCAACAATACAGGAGTGTGGATTATGGTTAAAATCAATAGAAACTAATGGCTCTTCAGTATAAGCAAGAATGCCTTTTAATCCATGTTGCTCTATAGGCTGCTCTTGTGCTTGAAAAATTGCCTTGTTGATATCATCGATAGTGACATCTTGATTCACTGTGATGCTAAGATCCATCGCAGTTACATTTACCGTAGGTACTCTTACAGCAATAGCTTCAAAACGCCCTTTAAACTTTGGCATTATCCGCTCTATACCTGCAGCAAGTTTAGTATCAACGGGAATGATGGATTGACTTGCTGCACGGGAGCGCCGTAAATCAGGGTGATAAGCATCAATCACTTGTTGATCATGCATTGACGAGTGAATGGTAGTAATAGTGCCACTTTCTACGCCAAAAGCTTCATCAAGCACTTTAATTACCGGTACAATGCAATTGGTGGTACAAGAGCCATTAGAAACAATTCTATCGTCTTGCGTTAAGCTTAAGTGATTAATGCCATAGATAATGGTGGCATCAAGGTCTTGACTGCCAGGGTGTGAAAAAAGTACTTTTTTTGCACCTTGTGCAATATGTACCATAGCATCACTTCTATTACCGTATTTTCCTGTACAATCGAGTACTAAATCTATATCTAATGTTTTCCATGGAAGATCAGTTAAAGACTTATGATGGCTTAATACTATTTCATCAGAAATTGGGTTATTGTGGCCCAAATATTCATTGCTTATATGTAATGAATGCTCATGATGTGTGATATCAAAAGGAAATTGTCCATGGGTTGTATCATATTTTAATAAATGAGCGATGCCTGATGCTGGCGCTAATTCATTAATAGCAACTAAAGTGAATTCGTCTGTTCTGCCGCTTTCATATAATGCTCGAACGATACTGCGGCCAATTCGGCCAAAGCCGTTGATAGCTATTCTAATAGTCATGTAATCACTAAGTTAGCAAGAATGTGCTGTAGAAAAAGTAACAAGGCGGGTTAATTGCCCGCCTTGTTATGTTGCTTACAATTGATTAACAGTATTTACTACGTTATCAACAGTGAAACCAAAGTGTTCAAATAATGCATTACCTGGTGCTGACTCACCAAAGGTTGTCATACCAACAACAGCACCATGTAAACCGACATATTTATGCCAAAAATCAACATGTGCCGCTTCAATGGCAACGCGTTTTGTAACAGAGGCTGGAAGTATAGACTCTTTGTATTCTTTACTTTGCGCATCAAATACATTGGTAGAAGGCATTGAAACAACACGTACTTTTTGACCTTGTTCTGTTAATGCTTTTGCAGAATCAAGTGCTAAAGACACTTCTGAACCGGTAGCAATTAAGATAACGTCTGCAGTTCCTTCACAGTCAGCAATAACATAACCACCTTTTTCTATGCTCGAAAGCTGTTGAGCAGTGCGAGATACAGCAGGCAAACCTTGACGACTAAAAATAAGCGCTGTTGGCGCTTTTTGGTTTTTAACCGCAGCTTTCCATGCTACTGCTGATTCCGTTGCATCACATGGGCGCCATGTTGTTAAATTTGGAGTCGTACGTAAATTAGTTAATTGCTCAATCGGTTGGTGAGTTGGACCGTCTTCGCCCTGACCAATTGAGTCATGAGTGTATACAAATATGTTTTGCACACCCATCAATGCCGACATACGTACAGCATTACGTGCATACTCCATAAACATCATGAAGGTTGCACCATAATTAATGAAACCACCGTGTAACGATATACCGTTCATGATGCCACTCATACCAAATTCACGTACACCGTAGAAAATGTAGTTACCAGCAGGGTCTGTTTCGATACCTTTTGAACCAGACCATAACGTTAAGTTTGAACCAGCTAAATCTGCAGAGCCACCTAACATTTCAGGTAAGACTTTACCAAAAGCTTCAATCGCATTTTGCGATGCTTTACGCGAAGCAATGTTCTCACCATTTTCGTGGCATTGTTGAATGAAAGCGTTGGCTTTTTCTTCAAAGTCTTGTGGTAATTCGCCTTTGATAACACGACGTTCATATTCGCTTGCAAGCTCTGGGTGTGCAGCTTGGTATGCGGCAAATTTTTCATTCCAGCTTGTTTGACTTGTTTGGCCTTTTGCTTTTTGATCCCATTGGCTATAAACATCAGCAGGTATCTCAAACGGTGCGTGCGTCCAGTTCAACTTTTCACGCGTTGCAGCGATTTCTTCATCACCCAGCGGTGCACCATGACAGTCATGTGTACCTTCTTTATTTGGTGAACCAAAACCAATGATAGTTTTACAGCAAATCATGCTTGGCTTATCAGTTACTGATTTTGCTTCTGTGATTGCTTTTGCAATAGCTTGAGTATCATGACCATCTACGCTGATGACATGCCAGCCGTACGATTCAAAACGAGCAGGGGTGTTATCTGTGAACCAACCTTCTACTTCACCATCAATTGAAATACCATTGTCATCCCAAAAAGCAATGAGTTTACCAAGGCCAAGCGTGCCGGCAAGAGAACAAGCTTCATGTGAGATGCCTTCCATTAAACAACCATCACCTAAGAAACAGTAAGTGAAATGATCAACAATATCGTGTTCAGGGCGGTTAAATTGTGCCGCTAAAGTTTTTTCAGCAATAGCCATACCTACCGCATTTGAAATACCTGCACCTAGAGGGCCTGTTGTCGTTTCAACACCTGGCGTGTAACCATATTCTGGATGGCCAGGTGTTTTAGAGTGCAATTGACGGAAGCTCTTTAAATCTTCAATTGATAAATCATAACCTGATAAATGCAATAGCGAATAAATAAGCATTGAGCCATGGCCATTTGAAAGAATAAATCGATCGCGATCAGCCCAGTTTGGATCTGTTGGGTTATGCTTTAAAAAGTCACGCCATAGTACTTCGGCAATATCTGCCATTCCCATAGGTGCACCAGGATGCCCTGATTTTGCTTTTTGAACAGCATCCATACTTAAAACTCGAATGGCATTTGCCAACTCTTGACGCGACGACATAGTAGCTCCAGTCTTTTTTTATAAGAAAGTAATGCCTAAATTACGTTTATAAACATCGATTCTTATAGTTATTGTTGATAATAATTAAATTTTGGAGGCATATTTTCCCTTACCAAGCCCATCAGCGCAAATTTAATTACCGTATTTTTTATATTATTTTGGCTTTAGTTAACTAATAAGATGAATATTAGTTATTTATGGACACTAAAGTTTATAATTGTTTAAAGGATAAACTCTGATAATATCAGAGTAATTTTATGATATTTCGTTCATTATTCACTTTATGCTACCAAACCATATCCAACAATTTTTAACCTCAGCCATCATCTTTTTCTCTACATGTGTTGGTGCTTTGTTGATTATGACTCCTTTTTCTTTTGTGAATTATGTTGGTCCTGCTGCAGGTGTAGCTAGTTGTTTGATTATTATATGGGGAAATGCTGCGTTTGTTGCAATCTTACTGATGAGCATCGCCTTTCCAATCTTTTCTTATCACTACTTAAACCTTGATGTTGATGTTTCTTTAGTGCTGATTTCAACTTTAGCAATCATCTTGCAAAGCTATTGGGCTAAGCAATTAACTTATCAATATGTATTTTACAAGAAATGGCTAAAATCTAGACGCTGGTTGTTTGCTTTTTTAATTAAAGTTGGACCTATTGCAGGATTGGTTTCGGCCTCCGCAGTACTTATAATTTCAATGCTAGATAATAAAGTTTTAACAGGCTCATTTGTTTATACGTTTTTATCTTCTTGGTCTAGCAGCTTATTGATAGCCGTCTTTTTTGTTCCGACAATGTTATTACGACAAGAACGCGATTCAATGGTGTTTCATGTTAGTAAAAAACTCTATATTTTATTTGCTTCATTTATTGGGGCTTTTGCCATTTTGCTTATCATCAAAACTTCTCAAGATGAACAACAACTTGATAGGTTGATGCTGTTTGAACAAGAGAAAGCTGAAATAGCAAGAGTTATTCAACAAGAAATTCAAGAAGTCGAAAAACAAGTAAATAGCCTATCGGCATTTTTTCAGGCCAGTGAAGTAGTAGATCTTTATGAGTTTAATATTTTTAGTGAAAAAGTATTAGGTGAACAAACCAGTATCAGGGCTCTTGAGTGGGCTCCAATAGTTGAGGCTTCAGAAAGGAAGTCATTTGAAGATAATGCCAGTGATCTACTTCAGCACCATTTTGTAATAAAAGAGCGAAATAAAGGAAATAACCTTCAGCCAGCTGCTGAAAGAGAGCGATATGCTCCACTGTATTATATTTATCCAAGTGAAGGGAATGAAGTCGTGTTAGGGCTTGATGTATATTCTAACCCTGTAAATACACTTTCGATGACGAGTGTTTTCCATAGTGATGTTCTTTTGGCAAGTGCACCTATCTCACTAATACAGGATGATCATACAAAGCCGGGGGTGCTATTTAGTAAAGCCGTATTTGAACATAGGGCTCAAGAAAATACTCAACCAATTTTGAATTATAAGCTGCCTAAAAAACAGGATGATTTACTGGGTTTTGTCGTCGCTGTAGTGCAGTTTGATGATTTTTTACGGCAAATAGATGAAGAAAAGCAAAATATAGTAAAGTTTACTATTCAGGATGTTTCATCTTCAGAACCTTATGTATTATTTGGTAAAGCATTAGATCTTGAAAATCGACTTCGTCGTAGGGTAGAAATTCCAGTGCTATCTCGTTATTGGAGCCTAGAAGTAGCTGAGTCTGAACCATGGTTTGTACAAGATAAGTCGCTGAAAACATGGAGCATCTTACTTGGTGGCACATTCGGCGGATTCTTTTTTCAATTAATGATTCTTATGATGGCTGCTTATTCTAGTGAATTAACACAGCAGGTTGACTCCAAAGCCAGAGCATTAATATTGGCTAAAGAACACTCTGAACAAAGTAGTTCAGCAAAAATTCGATTTTTGCGTACATTAAACGATGAAATACGTCTACCGTTAAATGCCATTAGAGCTTTTGTTGAGCAGTTTAAACAGAAAGGGATTAATAATAAGCAGGTTTTGGGCATTAATCATGCCTCAAATAATATCGAACAATTATTAAATACTATGATGGATTTATCAGAAATTGAGTCGGGCGGAATTTCGGTGAAAAGTGAGCCTTTCGATTTTTATGGTTTCATTAATCGTTTAGAGTTAATGGTTAAAGCAAATAATTTGATGGCAGGAAAATCAATTTTCTTTTTAATTGATAAGGAAGTACCACATTATATTAATAGTGATGAACTACGTATTCAAAAATTACTGACAGCATTTATTAAGAGCGCACAGCAGTTGTTTAAAACTGACTCTCTAAGACTATCTATAAAAGTTCATACACACCATAAGCGTAGTGCAACATTATTTTTTATCTTTTCTCACCAAGATGAAGCTACCGCAGCAGATAGCGATGAAATTTTAAGGTCTTTAGCTAAAAAGGATCTCGCTGGGTATAGTACCTCAATGGCGATGGTCAAAGAAGTCAGTCAGTTACTTCAGGGGAATGTTAATTTAGGTATGCTTAACTCAGGTGGCGGTATGCTAAGTGCTTCTATTAGGGTAACTATATCTTCAGATGAAGAACAAAGAATACATCAAGCTGACTCGTTCGATCAAAATAGTGCTGATGAATAAACTATGTCAAACTTTTGATTGATTTTTAAACATTTTATTCACCAAAGCCTTGATATTTGTTTTTAAATCAATTAGATTTTTGACACGCTGTAAATGTAAGCAAATTAATAATAACTAAGTGCAGCTAATAGGTAATAGAATGAATAAGTCATCTTCACGAGGATTAAAGCTGACTACGGTGATATTTGCAGTACTTATCATGGCCGTTTCAGCGATACTTAGTAACACCTCTGTAGCCGATGACATGGATGTAGAACAATCGCAATCTGAATAGTTTATTCGTTGATTGCAAGGCTAAGCGGATTTAAAATATATAAGCCCTATACTTTTATGTTGTAGGGCTTTTCTTTAATTGCGTATTAATCATTTTTCCTCTTTAGGTTAATAACTGTGAGTTGCCAATAATTGAAAGGCATTGAGTACTAAGAAAGTAGTTTTACATTTAATGCGAAAGTTAATTGAAGGCACTTTCACATAATTTAATTATAAAAATAAATATTATTTGTTAATGAATTAAAAATTTCTTCTTCACTTTGGTAGAAGGTAACTCTGTTTCTCCCGTTCTTTTTACTTAAGTAGTGTAGTGGTCAACTAATATTGGCCACGTTTTTGTATTCAAGCCAGTATCTTTTCTCTGACTCATTTGGTGTTAAACCAGCATTGTAATGATGTGGTCTAACTGAGCTGTAATACCCAACAATATAATGTGTTATTTCAGCCTTAGCCTCAGTAAATAAACGATATCCTGTTGTTGGTATCCATTCAGTTTTCAAACTTCTAAAGAACCGCTCCATTGGGCTATTATCCCAACAATTTCCACGGCGACTCATACTTTGCTTTATCTGACAGCGCCATAATAACTGTCGGTAATTACGGCTCGTGTAATGCGTACCTTGATCGCTATGAAACATTACCCCCTTAGGCTTACCTCGCATTTCATAAGCCATACTCAAGGCCTTGCTTGTCAGTGCAGTATCAGGCGATAACGACATTGCCCAACCAATTGGTTTTCTAGCAAATAAATCAATAACAACCGCCAAATAAGCCCAACGATTGCCTACCCAAATGTAAGTGACATCACCGCACCAAACTTGGTTTGGTCTAACAGCATCAAACTGCCTATCGAGATGATTAGGTATTGCTATATGTTCCTGAGTCGCTTTCCTATATCTATGCTTAGGTTGCTGACAACTGACCAATCCCAAGCGCTTCATATAGCCTTTAGCCCAGAAGCGTGATATATCAAAGCCACGATCAATAGCTATGGTTGATATAGTTCGAGAGCCAGCAGAGCCATTACTTTCTCGATGAATCTGCTTAACAGCCGCTATTTCTTTCAGCTGCTTACTACTGAGCCTTTTCGAGCGCTTATTCCAATACTTAAAGCTACTTCGATGAACATCAAAGATTTGGCAAACCGTTAATTCTGCATAGCTCTCTTTGAGTCGTTTGATTATTTTAAATTGTTCATCGAGTCCGACATCAAGAGAGCTGTAGCCTTTTTTAGAATTTCCTTTTCTAATTCAATACGTTTTATCTTTTTCTCAAGCTCTTTAATCTTACGCTGCTCTGCCGTCATAGGACTTGCTTTGCTTGTCACACCCTTACGCTCGTTTCTAAGCTGTCTAACCCACTTATCCATCGTGGATTTGCCAACACTCATCGCTTCAGCAGCTTCTCGTATGGAGTAACCTTGGTCAACAACTAATTGAGCGGCTTCTAATCGAAATTCTGGTGTGAAATTGCGCTTTCCTGTTCTTGTCATTTTGTCACCTAATAAACTTTATGAGGTGATCATATCACCTCTAACTAGGTGGCCAAATTCAGTATGCCACTACACTCTGAATAATAATAATGCCTTCTGCGGAACTTTCTATTATAGATAAGTAAGTTTTAGCATCATAAAGCTTAGTTTGCTTCATTTTGTCCTCATTATAGCCGTTGAAAAAGCGAAACGTGTTTTGAACACTATTAATTATAGCAAAACAACGAGTATTATTTTGTGTGAAAGCACACTTTTAGCTTATAAACTATAAAGTTAGACGGCTACAGTTTTTGAAGAAAAGCAGAAGGAAAACTCCTTGTAACTTTGGTAATAATAGTTTGTGAAGAAGCAAATAGTATAAATTGGTGGAGGAATGAAAGTTATCTTGCTTTTATTCGTCATAAGTCATGGAGTACCTAATAGGATTTAAGTCTTGGTGCAGTGGCCATAGAAAAATACATTAATTAAAGAAGCATTAAAACTTTATATTAAAGTAAAAATAATAATGCCTAGGACTAAATACCCATAGTTTATGGGTACTTAGGTCGATATGAATTTCCTCATTTTTATCTCAATATAATATCTTGATTATAACAAAAACGATGAGGGAAAAAATTTTGAACATCAATCACCTAGTACTCACAATAGGACTAGTGTCATCACCACTGGTTTTTGCTGAGTCCCAGTGGGGCAGTGACCCCAGAAGTTACCTTACTGTCGCTGAAGAAGCAGACGCCTCAAAATCAGCGGTTGATAGTAAAGGTAATATAATCACTGGTTTTTCTGTTGTTAGTGAAAGGTTCGACTTTCATTTAGCTAAGTTCGACCGAGAAGGCAACCAACTTTGGAATGGTGAGTCTGTACTAGTTAAAGATAGAAATACATCATTCATCTTAAAGTGGGATTTAGAGATCGGTAAAGACGATGCTATTTATACTGCTTTTGATGATGTATGGGCATCTAAAACTTACATAGCAAAAACTAATTCTGATGGAACATTAGCTTGGATGGTTGAACCAGGCTTTGCCTCAGAAGCTGGTGTCAGCCGCTCTAATTTAGCGAGAATACATCCAAATGACCACGGTGTCGCCTTCACTCATCGTTATAGAGATTACAACTACATAACACAATTTGATGTTGGCCTTATTCGTGATGACGGTTTCAAAGGATCAGAAACCTTTGAAGGTGAAGAACCTATAGAAGAAATCATCGCAGGGGAGGCCTATTGGGTAAAACCGTTTTCATCAACTGATAAATCATATACTAGCGTGGATGTTATTACAGTTAATGACGGTATTATTGTTTTGTCTATGGGACAACGAGATGAAGACGGGGCCAATGCGTTATATGCACAAAAATATGATTTTGAAGGGAATGAAATTTGGGGAGAAGAGCCGATTCTATTAATGGATGGCCCAAATAAACTACCTGGCTCAGGTGTTCCAGTAATACATCTAGTGGATGACGGGTTAGGCGGAGTAGCTTATGCAACACGTTTACCCGGAAACTTTGCTGGAGATTTATATTTTCAACATGTAAATGCAAACGGTGATCGCTTATACAAAGGGGCTGGTGCGCGTATTTCGAGTAATTTTGATTCGGAATATTATGATGTTGCTAACCCTACTATAGCGTTGCATGATAAAACTTTCGTTGTAGGGTGGACGGCTCTTGGAGGAGCTGGTCCTTTTTATGATTATGCGGTGTTTTATCAAGGGATTAATCGAGATGGCAGCTTTGTGCTCGAAAACCCGAAAGCTATAATCAAAGTACAGGATTTTGAGCCTGTGGAAGGTAATATCGATGAGGATTTAGGCGTATTATCTGGTGGACACATTAGTGTCTACAAAGACCAAATTTCAATTGCTTATGCTAAGTCTACAGATTATTCGCAGACAGCAGCTGAAATTCGCAGGGTAGACTTTACTCTTGATGGTGAAATTGTTAGGGATGTTAGCGTTGCTAACCCTAATTTATGGCTGAGTACAGTATCACCTGTTATTTCTCCGTTTGGGGAATTAATTACTACGTTTAAAGCTGGTTTAGAGGTAAGTAGTGATAAGGCTCAAACTGAAGGAGCAGATAGAACATATTTACAAAGTGTTACACCAGAAGGGACTATAGGTATATCAGAAGGAGTACGACTTTCATGGCCTCAAACAACTTGGTTTGTTGCTGAAGACAATATATTTTCAACAGTACTGCAAATTGCAGATACTAACGAGCTTTTGGAAGGTGAGAGTTATTCTGTTACGGCACTTTCTGATGATGATGAACATACTGTTGAAGCACAACTTGAAAATGGTGAAATACTATTAACTGTAGCTCCTAAGGCAGAATTTTCTGGTCAGATTAAAGTCAGCGTCACGGCAACACACTCGATAGACTCTACTCGAACTACTACAAATGATTACATACTATATGTCACAAATGTAAATGATGAGCCAACTATCGACTTAATTGAAACCATTACTGCAAGCGAAGATACATTGGTTGATGTCGTCGCTAATGTTGTAGATGTTGATAATGAAAACTTATCTATCACATGGAATCAGGTTTCTGGTCAATCCGTAGATTTCTCCACTGAACAATCACAACTATCATTTCAAACTCCTGTTTTATTAGAGGATACAGAATTAAAGTTTGAGTTAATTGTGAGTGATACTGAATCAAGTGTAAGCAAAATATTAATAGTCAATGTTACTAATGATAAAGAGCCAACTATTAGGATGCCTAATGTTTCTGTTATCGAAGGTGGAACAACTGTTATTTCTCCTGTTTTATCAGGACTTGCTAACATCAAAACGGTTAACTGGAGAAAAATTTCTGGCGCAGAATTGACTTTAGCGTCAACAGAACAATTGAATTTAAATATTACCTCTCCATTTGTTCGTTCAGATGAAGTAGCGGTACTTGAATTAACGGTAACCGATTCTTTAGGTCAAACTACATCACAACAAGTAAGCGTAACTATCGAAAGTAAAAAAAGCTCTTCAGGTGGTACTAATTCTTGGGGGCTATTGTTATGCCTTGCTGGATTATCGATACGTAAAGTTGTCCGTAAACAAAGTTAATAGGAATAAAAAAATGTTAAAAAAATCCATTTTAGCTGTCTCATTGTTAATGTGTGGCAGCGCTTCCGCGAATTGGGGCGACCAAACGATAGCTAAGCCTTATGCTTATGAAAGTAAGATAAATGAAGTCGTTTCTCTAAATGCAGAAAATGCAACAAATCATTATTTTGTACAATTGCGTCAAATGCCAGCAGCATTTGTCAAGAACGCACCAAGAGATAATAGTGAAAAATTAGTTTTTCATTCGAAAGTTATTCAAGACCGTGTAAGTAGCCTAAAAGAAGAGCAAGCCGAGTTTTTAACGGCAGCTAAGATTTTATTGGGTAAACAACTAAACGTACAATTTAACTACACGACCGCCTTTAATGGCTTCTCTATCAAGATGACAGAACAAGAAGCTAAAGCTATGGTTTCGATGCCTCAAGTCTTAAAGGTTATCCGTCAAGTAGAATATAAGTTACATACTGAAGAAGGGCCAGATCATATTGGCGCTAAAACTGTTTGGAGTGCAACACCTGGTGTAAGTCATAAAGGTGAAGGGGTAGTAGTAGGTATTATTGATTCAGGTATTAATACTGATCATCCTTCTTTTGCTGCATTGGGTGGTGATGGATATACCCACTCTAACCCTAAGGAAGAATATTTTGGGGATTGTAAAAAAGAGGGCTTTGAAGCGCTTTGTAATGATAAACTGATAGGTGTTTACAGTTATGAATCAATTACAGCAACATTTGGTGATAAAGTTCCTCACGTAGGAGAGGATTTTAATGGTCATGGCTCTCATGTGGCTTCTACTGCTGCCGGTAATGTTTTACGAGACCTACCTTATTATACAGCAGGCAATAAAGAATCTCATGATGGAAACCCAATTGTCGGCTCCAATATTCCTGAAATGTCTGGCGTTGCTCCACATGCAAACATCGTTTCTTTCCAAGTTTGTGGTCATACCGGTGGCTGTAATGTAGGAGCAATGGTTAAAGCTGTAGAAGATGCTATTGAAATTGGTGTTGATGTTATTAACATGTCTATTGGGCCAAATGGCGAGGGACCTCACCCTTGGTTAAACACTCTAGATATGGCTTATTTAGCCGCAAACGAGGCTGGTATTTTTGCTTCAATCTCTGCGGGTAACTCTGGTTCTGGTGCCAATACAGTTGGTCATTTAGCACCTTGGTATACAGTAGTAGCAAATGCCACTCATGGTCGTTATTTCGGTAAAACACTAAGTTCTAGTATTAATGCAGAAACACCTTTTAATGAAATTGAAGGTACTGGCATGATAAGCTCTGAAATAACTGGAGAACTAGTATACGCTGGAGCTAAGCGCTCATGGGCCTTTATACGTCAATGTAATTTTGATACAGATGATCAAAGTAATTTACCTGATATGAAGGGTAAAGTGGTACTATGTGATCGCGGTGGTAATAGTCTTTATGAGAAAGCATTAGCTGTACAGGAGTTAGGTGGGGTTGGTGTCGTAATTCGAAATTTCTCTGGTTCGGCAACGGCTTTATATTCTATAAACTATCCTGTCCCAGGCATTCAAATTGACGAACAAGATGGTAAGTCATTAAAAGAATGGATGGACAATATCTCAACGCCAGAAGTGACGATTTCTGCTGGTATGGCATTAAGTGACGACGCAAATGCTAATATTCTAAATCCTAGTTCATCACGAGGTCCATATTCTGATTATCCTCAGTTAATGGTTCCACATGTAGCTGCACCAGGTACAGACATCTATGCTGCGTATAGTGACTTTATGCCATTTTCTAACAATCCTGCTCCAAGTGATTTTTCCTTTCTATCAGGAACATCTATGGCTGCGCCTCACGTTGCAGGAGCAGCAGCTCTTTTAAGTCAAGTTCGCCCTGACTGGAGTGCATCGCAAATGCAATCAGCATTAATGATGACAGCAAATCCAAGTATGCTTAAAGAAGATCGAGAAACTGGTGCAGATGTTTGGGATCGTGGCTCGGGTATGATTAGGGTTGATCAAGCTGTTAACTCTCCTTTAATTCTAGATATAACTCAAGATGAATATTTAAATTCTGATCCTGCTGAAGGTAATGATTTTTCACAATTAAATACGGCTTATATAGTGGAACCTAACTGTGCCGGAATATGTACTTTTGGACGTACATTCACAGCAACAGAAGACGCTACTTGGCGATTTGGTTTACCATGGAGCAGATTCCCGCCAGTGAAAATCTCTTTTTCACCTGAAACGCTAGAAGTAAAAGCAGGTGAAACTTATGAGGTTGAAATAACGGCTGAGGTATTAGATTCGGCTTCAGATGATTGGTATGATTCACAAATTGAATTAACTTCATCAAATGCATCCGTTGATAAGTTGTTAATTCCAATTCGAGTTAAGCCTTTAGTTGCTATTGTTCCTAAATTAGTTCAACAAGACTACTATTTCAACGAAGCTGGCTTTGATATTGAAAGTTTTATGTTTCGCCGTCCTGAAATGATTTCATTCACGAATGGCCCATTAATTAAAGGACAAAATTTTACTGTTGAGGCTGCCCAAGACTCTGATGTAGATAGTGAAGAAGAAGGTAAAGTTGTTACTCCATTTAATGACTTATCAGATGGCGTTGCTTACTTTACGTTTGAGAACGATGGTAATTCACCCCAACTTGATTTTTATGTGTCAGGAGCGACGAACAAAGACACTGATTTATTTGTTGGTTTTGATTCAAATTATGATGGTAAACCTCAAGAAGTAGAACGTTTATGTGTATCAGCAGGCTCTGCTAATATTGGTGAAAATTGCTCCGTTAACGGTAGTGTAGCTGGTACTTATTGGGTTCTAGTTTGGAATTACTCTGCTTCTGATGCTGTCGCTGAACAAGATGGAGATATAGTTCTTAAAGATAAAATTACTGTAGACGTTGTTAATGGAACTTCAGACACTTTATTGCCATTTAATGCCATTAAATCAAATAGTTTTTCAGATTATTTAAACTTTCCTGTTTCAGTTTTATGGAGTGGAGAGTTGGAAAATAACCAAAACTATTATGGTGAAATTAAAGTTTTTGAGTCAGATTACACTGGGACTATTTCTTCATGGGGCAGCAGTCGTTTGGTTGTTTCACAAAAAGGGGCTCCAGTAATGGTTACTGCTGAACAATCAATTAAAGGTAATGAAATTAGTGAATTAATAATTTCATTTTCTCCAAATACGTTAAGTGAAAGTTTAAATTTAACAACTTCAATTACTTTAGCCGAAGGATTTGAATTAGCACAAAATGTTGAAGGAGTTTCTGTTAATGGCAATACCTTAACGGTTAGTAAAAATTTAGCTGCAAATCAAACAACTGCCAGTAATGTTGATATACCTATTAAAATGACTGTAGCTATGTCAGGGGAGTTTATTCATAAATATACCGTGACTAGTAATAAGTCTAGTAAAGTATTTGAAGGCAAAGTACAACAAATTAACACTAATAAAGCGCCATTAGTAACAGCTTCTGCTTCGGAAACTAAAGTTGTCGAAGGGGAAAACTTTATACTTTCAGTAGAAGCCGTTGATAATGATTCGTTAACTTATCAATGGCGTCAAACTTCTGGAGCCCCAGCCTTTGAAGGTTTTAAGGGCACCTCAGAGGTTGTTGTTACTGCACCCAGCGTTGAAGAAAATCATATTCTCCAATTTGAAGTTTTAGTTTCTGATGGAGAATTCGAAGTAATTCAAACAGTTAAAGTTACTGTTGAAGAAAAATCATCTGGTGGTGGTATACTATGGTTATTGTTATGTCTACCTTTAATTTTTAGAGTTAGAAAGATTTAAAATAACTTCCATTAAACAAACTATAATGAGCCTCTAATTAGAGGCTCATTCGTTTTATAAGCGAACCAATGAAAATTCCCAACCTATTGATTAATATTTTAATTCTAGTTCTTATTCATATAGAGGCAGCACAGGCTTTTGAAGTTATACGCCCGTATGCTGCTCATTGGTCAGTTGAGAATGGTTTACCGAGTAATTATGTATATGGAATTAGTCAAGATAAGCTCAACCGAGTTTGGTTGGCGACCCCTAACGGTGTCAGTATAATAGATGGGGTTGGTATTACCAATTTAAAAAAAGATTCTACAAATTCTAGCTCAATTAGTTCAAATGCAATTACACATGTTGCAGCTAAAGACAGTGAAATGTGGATTTTAAGTCTTAATGGTATTGATTTAGTTGATATTCATACATTAAAAGCTAGACACATTTTTGATCCTAAAGGTTTGTTAAATCGAGCTAATAACGTGCACTTCTTTAAAGAGTTTGCTTGGGTTATTTCCAGAGGACGACTACTCCAAATTGATTATAAAACGCGTTCTATTAAAAACATTTCAAATATTGGCTTAGATAATCAAATTCAGGTGGTATCTAAAATTAATAAAGGTACATTCTTAATTACTTCAGAAAAAGGATATGCCATTTATGACAGTGCCTCTGAGGATGTTACTCCAGTATTCTTAAATGACTTTAATCCTCAGCATCATGATATTCGAGCATCCATAATAGATCCTAAAGGCCGTTTATGGCTCAGTATTTTGGGCAAAGGAATTTTGGTCTTTGAGAATGGTAAATTGAGTCATGAATTTAACGTAGAATCTAAAACTATGTTAAGCAACATGATTTCTCAATTCTTTATCGATGATAATTTGCTTTATGCTGTAACTGGGAAAGGTGTTGAAATATTTAATGTAAACAACCTTAATCAACGTAAAACAATATTACCAGATAGTTTCAATAGCAAATATTTGAATGCAGAGATGGCACTGTCGGCTCGAATTTTAGCTGATGATAGTTTAATGATAGGCACAACACTTGGTGCTTTTAGAATAAGTTTAAAACCCAGCTTTAAATGGCTATCTCAAGAAAGTAGAGTCCCTCTAAACAAATCAATTGGAGCAACTATTTCAAGCGCAGATACTTTATTTACTTTCAATAAAGACGAGGTGATAGGTCACAAAATTTCTAATAATTTCGGTATTCATTCTAAAGAAGTAGCCAATATTGGTTATTCTAGTTCACCTTATAAAATAAATGAGGATATTTTAGTCTATGAATCTGGTCTTATAGCGCAATTTAATAATAATAAAATAATACCTTTACAAGTAGATGAGTTACCCCAGAATGTAGTGATCACAACGGCTAAATTTCTACCTAAATTAAATCTAATCATACTTATAAGTAAGAATCAGCTATTTGTAGTGCGACAGAATAAGAATAAATTACAATTATTAAATACATTGACTTTTCCAGGAACTTTAATCGTCGATATTGCAGTTATGGGTGAACGAATCTTTTTTGCGAGTCAAAAGGTTGGTATACAGGCTTTATCTACTTCACAGTTATTGAATAGTTTCGCAAAATTTGAAGAAGTTGACGGTCCTAAAGTACCTATTGATTTGTATATAGATCATCAGAATAACTTATGGGCATTAACTTTTGACGATGGGCTATATTTAATGAAACCTAGTCAAAATTACAACAAATTTGAAAAATTCACATTTGGAAATAGTGATAATCTGGAACAAGTCATTTGTTTAACACAGGATTATACTGGTCGTTTCTGGTTTTCTGCTCGATATGGTATTTCGACATTTTTATTATCGGATAAAAAATTACGTAGTTTTAGCCAGGGGGATGGGTTAAAACCACAATCTTTCAAAAGATTCGAGTGTGGAAGAGTAGGAGAGCAAGTCTACTTTTCTGCTGATAGAGATGTTGTTATTGTGGATACCAAATCTGCATTAAATCAACCTCAATCAATTGAAATAAAACTTGCTCAAATGAGTCTTGAACAAAATGTTTTAAAACAAAATGAAAAGCGCTTATTTATTGAGCCCAATTTATTAACTTTTACTTTATCTTCGCCGACATTGTTATTAACTCAGCAAGATAAAATTCAATACAGATTAGTAGAGAACTCAAATAAATATAGTCAATCAATAGGTAGATGGATAGAAACTCCAAGGCCTGAAATTAATTTGGTACGTCCAAATACAGGTAACTTTCAATTACAAACTAGAATTAAAAGGTTTGACGGTACAGTATCATCTGTTTACCCAATAGATTTCAGTATAACATTACCATTTTGGCGAACACCTCTCATGTTCAGTTTATACCTTATCGTTGCAGTATTAGTTGTAAGTCTCTTATTTTCATATAAATTGAGATTAAAAAACTCTAAACTTAAGTTGGTTGAATTAAGGGCTAAACAACAAAATTTATATACCGAAAAACTGGCGAAAGAAGTCCAGGAGAAAACAAAGGGCTACCGAGAACAACAACAATTGGCAATTAAAGCCAATTTGGAAAAAACTCGTTTCATTGCTAGTTCAAGCCATGATTTAAGAGCGCCTCTTAATGCGATTCGTTGGAAATTAGAACAAGTATTACCTCATGAACATGTAGACAAACCTCAAATAATGGAAGAACTAATGTTATTAGATGGGTTAGTTGAATCAATTGTTAATTTATCCAAATTTGATGCCAAAATCATTACTCCAAATATAAGCTCTTTTTGTCTTAGGGAATTGCTGAACGAGGTATGTCATAGGTTCACAAGTGTAGCTAATGAAAAAAATATCGAATTAATAATTGATTTAGACGTTGAAAATATAAGTGTTTTAAGTGATCGTTTTCTATTATCACGAGTCCTAAACAACCTTGTTGACAATGCAATTAAAAACTTAGAATCTCAAGGCTTTGTTTCAATAACCTGTAAAACAAAAGAAGGCGATGTATGTTTATCTGTACAAGACAATGGTCCCGGAATTCCAAGTCATATTCAATCTAAGTTGTTTGAATCATTTGTTCGAGGAACAGAGAAATACCCTGGTTCAGGTCTAGGGTTAACTATTGTTAAGCAAATAGCAGAAATTTTAAAGCTTGAGTTATGTTTAGTTTCAAATCAACAAGGAAGCCATTTTTACATGCAGCTTCCTCAAGTTACCTCTTTAGAATCACAAATAACTAATAATGTTAAAAAAAGTGCTTTGCTTATTGATGATGACCCCTTTTATGCCAATTCTATAGCAAACCAACTACAATCTATGGGATATAATTTAACTATAATTGATGACATGAAATTAATTGATCACATTGGGAATAAAAATAGATTTGAGTTAATAGTTTGTGATTTTAATTTAGGACTTCCACGAAATGGTTTGCAAATATTACGTTATGAATTACAGGATATTGTATTGACCGCTAAAAATGTGATTTTAATATCAGAAGATTTTACAGTTAAAGAGTTGTTAGAGCATGGAGAGCCTATTTACTTTTTAAACAAGCCGATTAAACGAAGTAGATTGGCGTGGCTATTACAACAATCAGATAACTAAAGGCTTGGAAATAAAATGCAAGAAAGTCGTATTATTATTGCGGATGATCATCCTCTTTTCCTAGAAGGATTATCTTCAGCCATTATTAAAAACCTCACATTTACTCTTGTTCAAACAGCTAGCAACTATTTAGATTTATTTTCTCAATTAGAAACTGATGGGGAAGATTTAGACGTTTTGTTAATGGATTTAAAAATGCCAGGAGCGAATAGTGAAATAGGTCTTTTATATATTCGACAACGCTTTCCAGAGTTACCAATTGTTATTTTAAGTGCTCACGATACTATTGACGTTCGAATTCGGTGCCTAGAACACGGTGCGTCAGAGTTTTTTTCAAAATCGACAAATGTTAATGAGCTCGTAGCAAAAATTGATCAAATCTTAAATGGGGAATATAGGTATCCGTCCTCACAAACTGTTGATAATAGAAATGATGATAATAGGCTTAGGTTGTTGACTCTTTCTCAATTTAAAGTACTAAACCTTATGTCATCTGGACATACTAATAAGCAAATAGCACGTGAACTCAATATTGCAGAAAAAACAGTAAAAAACCATGTAAGTGCTATTTTTTCAAAACTTAACGTCAATAATAGAACCCAAGCAAGCAATTTATTTAATCAAGCATAGTGATACATAATTATGTGGTAGTTCTATTGTTTCATTAGCGTATTTTTTGCCTAGTTTAAATTGACAATAAACTTAAAATTCAAAATGTAGTATATTGAATGACATTTAATGTTAAAAGTCTATTTTTCAAAATGTTATTGGTTAAGGTAGTGATTGCAGTTGAATTATTTCGATACATAATAAGTGAATTGATAACAGGGATAAGGAATTAAATTTTATTTAATGGATTTAGCTTTGTTTTCATTTGAAATATATGGATATGTTGAATACCTTTTAGAGAGCCATAAAAAGGTCATAGTTTCTTCATATTGAGATCAAACTCTCTTAAGGTGAATCAAGTATGAAGGGGGTTAAAATTTTGTAAATATTAACGCTCAACTCTTTCAATTTTATAGTAAAATATTGTAGAGAAATGAGATTTTATTAAGGGTTACCAATCGTGATTGGTGGCGTCCCCACCAGGACTCGAACCTGGAGCAGCGGCTTAGGAGGCCGCAGTTTTATCCAGTTAAACTATGAGGACATAATTAAATTCTATCTGAATATTAATTATTTAAAAAGAGATTTTTACCTTGTAAGCTAATACCTAACCACTAAATCATCTACCTGTATATTGCCAAATAGATCGCCATCAGGTGTTTGTGCAACGGCGGTATTTCGAGTCAATTGAGTGACTTTTACTTTATATGGGCTGGCGTTAAAGCCAGTATAGTTTTTACCGTCATTACTGCTGAAACTGTGTCGTTGTAAAACGGTGAACTCATCACCAATTTTTACTCCGTGTTGTCTACCTAAATCAAAAGTGATTTGATTTCCCGTTAGTTGAATAATGTTTCCGCGACTTGGTTCACACATAATATTTTCATCAATATTTTTTACTACTTTTTCAAGTAGGCTACTGATCATAGTACCGTATTTACTTTGCCAAAATTTAATACTAAAAGGGTCTATGGTAAGGCGTTTAGTAAATTCCCATGGTGCTGAACTTTGGTATTCATTTTGCCACATTAATTCTCCATTTATGCCGTTATATAAATAGAAGTTCATTACGAAATTTCTTGGATATATTCCCTGCTGCCAAAATTGCCAGTTATTAGTGGCTTCTTGCTCGAATGAAATATCATGAATTTCACTAAACAAAATATATTGGCTATTTGAAGAATGAGCGAGAGTTTTTGATAACTCTGCTATTTTGTCGTTGGCTAAACTGTTATTTAATCGAGAAAACTGTGTTTTATTATTAAGAATACTGGAGTGTGTGGTGTAAGCTGAGTGTTCACTAAGTTGTTTACTAAGCTGCTGTGGGACGGCTTTATCTATAGAGTATATTTTGCCAATATTTGCTTGCTGCCTATGCATTATATTACTTTTAGTGATTAACAGAGATTTTTTAAAGTTTACGGCAAAGCACTTTCGCTCTTGAGGAAAGATATCAGCACGAATTGTCACGGTGAGTAAATCACCGTTGTATGTTTCATCGACCAGTTCTATAGAATTTACACTACCTGTAGCTCTAATATTTAATTGATCTTGCGTTAATAGTCCGTTGATAACTTGTTGAACGCTTGAAACACTTGCACCAGCAATTAGTAAGGCTTTTTTTAACGCATTTTCCATGGCTTTAGTACGAGCAATTTCAACGGTGTTTTTATCTAATCGAGCGTGTCCTTGAGTTTCGTACCATTGGGCGTGTGCACTATAGGGGCTTACACAAAGCAATAAGCCTATAATTAATAACAGTGTTTTTCTACAGTAATTCATTATGATAAATCTCATGACTATTGCTTAAATTAATCGTTAGTTTCTTCGATAGCTAGATAGAAACATCATTATGGGAAATATGCATATACTATGCCTAATTCAAAATAACGAAATTAATTATATGTTTTATTATCATTGCTTGTTAGCTTGGCGTGAAAACTGCATTGTATTTTTAAGAAATATTTAGTGTTAGCCAACTCAAGCTACCTAATTTATGTTATTAAGCTAGAAATAAATTGGCTTTTAAGGGGAACACCATGAAGAAATGGCTTATACCATTATTGTTACCTGCTTTGCTATCTTGCGAGTCAACGTATGATGATGGTTTTTATCAATCTACTAAGGTAGATAGAGGTGAAATTGATAGTTATAACTTGCCTAAACATGCGATAAATGATGTTGTAAAAGGGCTTGCTTATCAAATGCTTGAAAGTAGCAGTTTTGTCAATGCCAAAACGCCAGTTGCTGTCACATCATTTGTTGAATTATCTTCTCTTGAGAGTACTAATTGGTTAGGTAATCAATTAGCTGAAAGTTTCGTCCATGAGTTGCAGCGCCATGGCTTGGTGGTTATTGATTATAAAACCACAGGGCATATTCGAGTCACCAAAGAAGGTGATTATGTTTTTAGTCGTGATTGGAAGGAACTACCTGAACGTCAGATTATTGACTATGTTGTCGCTGGTACTATGGTTGAGCAAGAAAGTGGCATATTAATTAATGCCCGTATGATTGGCATTCAATCGAAAGTTGTTGTTGCTACAGCACAGTCATTTATTCCCAATTGGGTTTTGGGGGATGAACTTAATCCTGATGAAAACGTGAAAATGAAAGATGGCCTGTTAATTAGAACAAATAGTATGCTGATTGAAGATCAACGCGCTGTCAGCATTCAAAACTAATAACCCTAATGTGTTAATTATCAAGTGGTGGTAAAGGTAATGTTTAATAAATGCTATAAAGTCACAATTATGCTCATGGCAATTTTATTCTTATCGGCTTGCTCGAGTTTATATGACAAGCATGTGGAATGGGAAACCGTTAAACCTGAACATTTTCCAGTGTTACATGGAGTAGGTTATGCGCCTATCAGTTTGCAAAAATCCACACATGAAACACAACGAATGTTAATGGCAATCAAAGCATCTAAACTTGCTGCATATGCCGAGTTAGCTGAACAAGTATATGGGCAGCAAGTGAGTGGTAACGTTACTATGGCTGACTTGTTAGTCAATGATGACCGATTGTCAGCGTCTGTAAGTGGTATTATAAGAGCGGCTAAAGTGGTAAAAAGTTATCCTGTCGGTGATACATATACCACTGAGTTACAGCTTAATTTTGAAGATGTGTATTCTATTTATCAGGCAAGTTTAAATAGAAAAGAAATTAAGGAAGTGACTTATTTTTAAGTTGTAGTTCACTAAATAAACTGAACGATTAGGTAAGGTTAAAAACCTTACCTTTGCTGATTTATTCTCTTATGCTTTTATTCCAATACTTGATAATCCACCACTTTTCTTTCCTTTATTATCATACGTTATAGTATTTTTAGTATGATTTTCCAATAAGCTTGTCTTCATTCGTTCAACCGCAAGTTGAGACTGCTGAATTATTTGGCCGTTAACAAGGTTTTGTTGTTGGCAGTGGGCTAACAGATTGGTTATTTCATTAAGCTTATCTTCTAATAATCCAGCCGCTTTATCTTTTGCAAACTGTTGATCTAAGCTAATTTGTTTATCAAGGGCTTCAATAGCTAGCAGTTGTTGGTTTTTGTCTTGGCTAATTGATAACAAAGCTTCAGGATCGTGCTGTTGAAGTACTTGTTTTTCAGTCTCTATGAGTTTTTCTAAGGTTTGTAATTGTTGCAGTTGTTGCGCGAGTAGTTGCTCGGGAGATAATCCTTGTGACATAAAGTAGCCTTAATTTATCAATAGACGGTATATAGTCATACCATAAAAACAATTGCTGATAGAGTAAAGAAACAATTTAAACTTAGATTGTTTCTTTACTGTTTTTAAAGCAGATTCATGTAGAAGCGATATAGCTTATAAAAGGATGCTCGCTAAGTTCGATTATAATAATTTAAACTCGAAGTCAGCTATACTTGCCGCAAGCTTCTCAGGATCAACTTTATATTCACCTGAACTTATTGCTTTTTTCAATTCATCTATTTTCTTTTGGTCAATTCCAGGGCCTTCAGATGATTTTTTCTGTAACTCGTTCAGTTGCTTCGCTTGTGGCGTAATTGAAACTGAATCTTTACCTACTGTTCTAACTTGGCTTTGAGTATTTGCTGATTCAGAAGCCTGCTGTTTAACTTGGGCTTTTTGATTTTGCTGAACCTGAGTTACATTGTTTAAGTTATTGATATTTATAGCCATAATTATGTCCCGCGACAATTAACTTATATTGTAGATTTATCCTAATAATTATATATCGGCATCTAACTAAAATACTTTAATAAAATTATAGATTAATAACAACTTGTTTAATAGCAATAACTTGTGGAGTTATAACCTTACCTGAACGTGAATTTTCAACACGAATTTGTTCACCAATATTGCCAGAATTTAGTGCTATACCTTGAGTCTTAATGCTGAAGCTATTTGATTCAGCAATTATTGTCACCCTGTCACCTTTACATACTATGCACAGGTTTTTGTTGTTGATTGCTTTTCCTTTAGCTATTCGTCTTTTTACTTTTGCACCTTTTATAGAGTGAAAATCTGTAAGCTTTTCGCCTCTAATTTTATTTTCAGGTAAATATCGCAACTCGATATTTTCATTACTTAGTCTGTTACCTTTTTCTATGGTTTGTTTTGCCACAAGAACAGGGTAGGTCATAGTGACCTTTGCGGATAAATACATCTTCCATGGTGTTGAATCATCACAACTTATTTTCACATTTACATTTCTACCTGTACTTTTTTCAGGTATATTTGCTTGTAGAGGCATTTGACAAGGTTTTATAGTAATTCTAGGATCAAGCTTTGCCACCGAAACCGTCATTTTTCCTTCTGATTCTGGTACATAGTTTTTTTCTACGTGGCTTTTAATTAATTGCTCTATCTCTTCTCTTTTAAACTCTAAAGCATAGCTTTGTGTCGAGAAAGCGAGCAATAACAAAGAAAATGATAAAATTACTTGATTATATTGCATATATTTTGTTGTCTATATATAGGTAAATACAAATTGTCGTCTATGCTTAGGTTAAGTCAGCATATTTTGTTTTGTGTCAATTAACAGACGCATATTCATGTTACTTTCAAGAAATGTGCCCTTATGTGTTTTGGGCGAATAAGAATACTATAAAGCACGTATACAAATGAGGTTTTTATGGCAGGCATTTTAGATTCAGTAAACCAACGTACCCAATTAGTTGGTGAAAATAGACTGGAGTTATTACTTTTTAAATTGGTTGGAAGGCCACGCTTTGGAATTAACGTTTTTAAAGTGAGAGAGGTATTACAATGTCCACCGTTAACTTCACTACCCAAGCAAGATTCATACATAAAAGGTGTCGCTCATATTCGCGGGCAAACTATTTCAGTAATTGATTTAAGTAAAGCGACAGGTGGGCCGCCAATTGTTCAAACTGATGACAGCTTTATTATCATTGCTGAATATAACCGTAGTGTTCAAGGTTTTTTAGTGGCAGGTGTTGAACGCATTGTTACTTTAAGTTGGAAAGATATAATGCCGCCGCCAGAGGGAGCTGGTAAGTCGAGTTATTTAACCGCAGTAACAGAAATTGATAATGAAATGATATCAATTCTTGATGTTGAAAAAATCTTAAATGAAATTAACCCTGTTTCAACTGAATTAAGTGAAGATGTTGCTGATTCGAGTGTTGGCGAAGATCTTGGTGAAAAACTGGTGATGATTGCTGATGATTCGACTGTTGCTCGTAATCAAGTTAAGCGCGCTTTGGAGCCTCTTGGTATAAAAATGGTTTTGGCCAAAAATGGTCAAGATGCACTTAATCAATTGTTAGAAATTGAACAAACCTGTCAAAATAGTATCACCGAAAAAGTCGCTTTGATGATTTCTGATATAGAAATGCCAGAGATGGATGGTTACACCCTAACAGCAGAAGTAAAAGGTAATGATCGCATGGCTAAAATGCCAATAATTTTGCATACCTCGCTTAGTGGGGTGTTTAATAATGCGATGGTTGAAAAAGTTGGGGCAGAAGATTTTATTCCCAAATTCCATCCCGATGAACTTGCTACGGCAGTGAAAAAATGGCTTAAACTAGATGATTAACATCTTTAAGTTTAACCTTTTCATATTAAGTTGAGTTAACAGGAAATATCGAGTGTCAGCAAGACAACTAGACGAAAAAAGCTATCACGAATTTAGAACATTTCTCGAGCAACAGTGCGGCATTGTGCTCGGTGAAAATAAGCAGTACTTAGTCAAAAGTCGTTTAGCTCCATTGATGGTAAAATTTGAAATTGCTTCACTGGGAGAGTTAGTCTCAAAAACCTTGTCTCCTGTGGAGCGGCAATTGCGTGCCGCTGTTATAGATGCTATGACAACGAATGAAACGCTATGGTTTCGTGATGATTATCCTTTTAAATTGTTGAAATCAAGATTACTCCCTGATTTCGCCAACAGAAAAACTCCTGTCAAAATTTGGTCTGCAGCAAGCTCTTCAGGTCAAGAACCGTATTCAATAGCAATGTCAGTGCTAGAATATCAACAAGCTAATCCCGGCGCATTTCCTCGCGGAGTGCAAGTGATTGGTACAGATATATCAACAACGATGCTTGAGCATTGTAAATATGGTCATTATGATAGTTTAGCACTCGCTCGAGGGCTTTCAGCAGAACGTAAACGTCAGTTTTTTGAACAAGGCGATAATGGCATGTTAAGAGTTAAACAAAACGTTAAGTCAATGGTTAACTTTAGACCGCTTAATCTGTTAAACAGTTATAGTTTGATGGGGCGTTTTGATATTGTCTTCTGTCGTAATGTGTTGATTTATTTTGCTCCAGAAATTAAAGCGCAAATTATTAGCCAAATTCATGGTGTGCTAAATAATGAAGGCTATTTATTTTTAGGAGCTTCTGAGTCATTATCAGGAATAAACCAAGACTTTGATATGCTCCGGTGTAACCCGGGGATTGTTTACCAAAAAAATTAGTTTCATTACCAGCCTTACAAGTTTACTTGGTAAGGCTTTGTTGTTTTGCCTCCTATATTTTTCCTTCCTAATTTCTAAAACAAACACAGAAGTATTTTTTGACGCGTCAATTGGCATAATTATTGAATATCTCTTACTCATAGTTAAATGTTAACCGTTTAAGGTAAGTGAGGCTGCTATGGCAGTAGGATTTGATAAAGGTTTTCAAATGCATGCTCAAGGTATGGTTCTGCGAACACAAAGAGCAGAAGTGATTGCCAGCAACATCGCGAATGCAGATACCCCTGGATATAAAGCCCAAGGTATGGACTTTAAAGAAGCGCTAGCTCAAGCCTCAAGACAGCAGCAAGGTACCATCTACAAAACCAACGAGAAACATTTTGATATACGAACAGGTTCAGAGGATTTCCTAAAATATCGTGTACCAGATCAACCAGATACAGGTGACGGAAATACAGTTGATGTACAAATGGAACGAAACTTGTATCTAGAAAATTCATTAGAGTATCAAGCTAGCGTGCAGTTTCTTAATGGCAAGATAAAAGCCTATAAGAAAGTCATAAGTGGAGGTCAGTAATCATGAGCTTATTTAACGTATTTAATATCAGTGGTAGTGGTATGAGCGCACAATCAACGCGTTTAAATACCACAGCAAGTAATATTGCTAATGCAGACAGTGTTAGTAGTAGTGCAGGAGAAACTTACCGAGCTCGCCATCCAGTATTTGCCGCTGCAATGCAAGAAGCTGCCGCCGGTCAACAAAGTGCTACAGGTGTTAAAGTGTTAGGTATTGTCGAAAGTGATAAGCCGCTTAATGTGGAGTACTCACCAAGTCACCCAATGGCAGATAAAGACGGCTATATCTATAAGCCAAATGTCAATGTTATTGAAGAAATGACAAATATGATATCGGCATCTCGCTCATACCAAACCAATGTTCAGCTAGCTGAATCAGCAAAGAATATGCTCAATAAAACATTAACTTTAGGTCAACGTTAATGACTGGCTTAAATCTTTTAGGAGTGCAAAATGGAAACAGTTAAAGGTGGCAACCCACTAGAAGCTATGCGTTGGCAAAAAGATGACTACAAAGTTGCTGAGCAAGATAGAGGCATGCTGACGCAAGCAGACTTCTTTGCTTTGTTAACGAAAGAACTAGCGAATCAAGATCCAACAAAGCCGGTTGATAATAATGAGATGATTTCACAAATGACTGCATTCTCTACAACCGATGGTGTGCAAAAACTCAATGATCAATTTGACTCATTTGCTAGCTCGATGACATCAAGTCAAGCATTACAAGCATCATCGTTAGTTGGTCGAAGTGTATTGGTAAAAGATAATGTTTTTGGTATGAATGAAGGTGAAAACGTCAAAGGCAAGTTAGTGACAGATAAGCCAGCGAGTAATGTGGTTATTTATGTCGAAAATACCGCAGGTGAAGTTATTCAGACAGTCCCTGTTGGTAGTGTTGATAAAGGTGAGTTTGGCTTTACTTGGAATGGCCAAACATCTAATGGTGAAGCAGCACAAGCAGGAGCCTATCGTTTTAGAGTTGTAGGTTTAGTTGAGGGTAAAGCTTCAGAGTTAGAAGCGATGACTTATCGTAAAGTAGATAGTGTGACCTTAGCAGGCGCTGGCGGTAACATCATGCTCAACTTAAATGGAGGCAGTGCTATGGCATTAGCCGATGTCGTTGAAGTATCGGAAACTTAAGCATTTTTCAGGTTAATTTATTGTTAGATAAATTGATTTATTAGGCACATGCCAGCATAGAACAGAATATTTAAAGAGGGTTAGATTATGTCATTTAACATAGCATTAAGCGGTTTAAACGCAGCGCAAAAAGATTTAGATGTGACATCAAATAATATTGCAAACGTCAATACGGTAGGGTTTAAAGAATCTCGTGCTGAATTTGTCGATGTGTATGCCGCATCATTACTTGCCTCTGGCAAAACTAAAGTGGGTGATGGTGTGTTAACCGCTGATGTTGCTCAACAGTTTTCTCAAGGTAGCATTCAATTTACCAATAATGCTCTTGATTTAGCGGTAACTGGAAATGGTTTTTTTGCTACAGTACCAGAGCTTGGTTCACTTGAAACTTCATATACTCGAGCTGGGCAGTTTAAATTAAATGCTGATAACTTTGTCGTTAATTCACAAGGAGGTCATTTATTAGGTTTTCCTGTAAACCCTGATGGTTCATCTGCGTCAGTAAGTTTAAGTACTGCCGAGCCTATTCGGATTCCAACAGCCTCGGGCGCACCGACTAAAACCAGTGAAGTGGATGTACGGATGAATTTACCTGCGGGTGATTCATATATTGCGGGAGCACCAGGTAATTTCGATCCTGATGATCCACTTACTTTTAATAATTCTACCTCAGTTACAATATTTGACTCTTTGGGTGATAGTCATGTAATGACTTATTTCTTTGTAAAAGATGACCCTAACACTAACCCTAATGAGTGGATGTTATTCGCTGCCGTGGATGGTAAGCCTATTAATTTAGTTGACGACAGTACAGTTCCTCCTTCTGCTACTGGAATTATTGGTGGTAATGTTTCTGGGCCTCTTCAACCAACTGGTGGAGTTGGTGGGGCTAGGTTAACTTTTAATGCTTCGGGGGATTTTATTTCGCAAATTCCAACCTTAGCTGATGGTGGTATCATCACAGAAGACTTTACTAATCACCTACCTAACGGCGCTGATATATTACAAAGAGTACAAATTGATTTTAATTTAGATCCAACAGGACCAAACCCGAACGAACCAACTCAGTTCGCTTCAAACTTTGAAGTGACGGCATTAAACCAAGATGGTTTAGCAGTAGGTCGCTTAACCGGCATTGATATTGGTACAGATGGTCTTGTTCGCGCTACATACAGTAACGGTACCTCTCAGCCATTATCCAGAATTGCCATGGTGAACTTTGCCAATGAACAAGGGCTAACACAAATTGGTAATACCGGTTGGAAAGAAAGTATTGTTTCAGGTGAAGCCTTAGCGGGTGAAGCGGGTTCAGGTACTTTTGGTACTATTAACTCTTCAGCGTTAGAACAATCAAACGTTAATTTAACTACTGAGTTAATTGATTTAATTTCAGCGCAGCGTAACTTCCAAGCCAACTCACGAGCGCTAGAAGTTGATAACCAGTTAAACCAAACTATTTTACAAATTAGATAGTTAACATCATAAGCTAGCGGATCATTTTCGTTAGCAAGTTATCATATTTACCCAAAAGCCAATATCGAAGACGTTTATTTTGATATTGGTTTTTTTGTTTCTCCCGTTCAACATGTCTTTCAAGCAAAAGCTTACTTTCCTTCAAAGCCCTATAAAATTTAGGTGATAGCACTTCTGGCACTTAACTTGCAGATTACTTATTAGATAGTTCATTAAAGAGTTTTCAGGAATTAATCATGGATAAGTTGCTTTATATCGCTATGAGCGGTGCGAAACAAAATATGCACGCTTTATCAATCAATGCCAATAACTTAGCAAATGCTAAAACTACTGGCTTTAAAGCTGATCTTGCACAAGCTAGAGCAATGCAAGCTTACGGTGAAGGTTTACCAACACGAGTTTTTTCCATGACTGAAAGAGCCAGCCAAAATTTTGACTCGGGCTCTATGTTAACAACAGGTCGATCCCTTGATATTGCCATAGAAGGTGATGGGTTTATTGCAGTGCAAGCTGGAAACGGTCAAGAAGCGTATACCCGCAGCGGTCATTTGCGAGTGACTGAGCAAGGTACTTTAGAAACAAATTCCGGCGAGATGGTATTAGGCGAAAATGGTCCCATACAATTACCACTGCCAGTGAATAACATTCAAATAAGTCGAGATGGAACCATTATGGTTCAACCTGAAGGTGCTCCTAGTAATGTTCAAGAAGAAGCAGGGCGTATTAAGTTAGTTAATACTGACGTTCGACTTGTTGAAAAGGGTAATGATGGTTTATTTAGAGCTAAAAACGGTCAAGCTTTAGTTGCTGATATAAACGTTAAAGTACTCGGCGGTACATTAGAGTCGAGTAATGTTAACCCTATTAATGAAATGACTGAAATGATTGCATTGCAACGTCAATTTGAAATGCAATTAAAAATGATGAAAACCGCAGAAGAGATAGACTCAAGTGCTTCTGCTTTATTAAGAGCATTCTAACTTGAGAGTCTCGATAACAATGATTAGCAAAAGAGGTGATTTATGAACCCAGCATTATGGATAAGTAAAACCGGCTTAGATGCGCAAAACAAAGATATTGCGGTAATTTCTAATAATTTAGCCAATGCCAGTACGGTAGGATTTAAAAAGAGTAGAGCAGTATTTGAAGATTTGCTTTACCAAAATATTAATCAACCTGGTGGGAGAACCGCTCAAGATACTGAGGCGCCTTCTGGTTTAATGCTTGGTGCGGGTACTAAGGTAGTGGCAACACAAAAAATTCACACCCAAGGTGATATGATCACCACCGACAATGCTCTTGATTTAATGATTCAAGGTGAAGGTTTTTTTGAAATTTTAATGCCTGATGGAAGCTCGGCTTATAGTCGTAATGGTCAATTTACCATGGATGAAGAAGGTAATATGGTGACTCCAGGTGCTGGTTATTTAATTCAACCACAAGTGACGATTCCAGAAGATGCACTGAGTATTATTGTTTCACAAGATGGTGAAGTGTCAGTGACTTTACAAGGTCAAGCAGACCCAGCCGTTGTTGGACAAATTAACCTAGTTAATTTTGTTAACCCAACAGGTTTAGAGCCAATCGGACAAAACTTGTTCACAGAAACGGCAGTTAGTGGCGCGCCACAAGAGGGCGTTCCTGGGCTTGAAGGCTACGGTATGTTAGTGCAAGGCGCTTTAGAAACTTCCAATGTAAATACTACGGAAGAGCTAGTGAATTTAATTGAAAGTCAGCGTGTTTATGAAATGAACTCAAAAGTTATTTCGGCGGTTGATCAAATGCTTAGCTACATTAATCAACAGTTATAACCGTTGATATAGGTGAGGGTATGAGAATGAAATCTATGAATAAAATTTGTATAGCCAGTATCTTTATCGTATTAGTCTCAGGTTGTAGTAACACTATTGAGCTAAGTAAAGCGTTGCCAGATGACCCAGATTTTGCGCCAATTATGCCAGAAGCTGAAGAAGAAGCTATTGTGCCCAGTGGTTCGTTATTTAATCAACACTACGTCAATAATATTTACTCTGACTCAAAAGCACATCGTGTTGGCGATATTATTTCAGTGATTTTAAGTGAAAATACTCAAGCTAAAAAGAATGCTAAAACGGAGCTTAAAAAAGAGAATGAGTTTGAACTTGGTGCAGTGAGCGGTTTAGGTGGCAATCCTGTAACTGTCAATGGTAAAGCATTACAGTTTGGTTTAGAGCAAGACTCTGCCTTTAAAGGTGATTCAAAAGCGGATCAAGGTAATAGCTTAAGTGGGAATATTTCAGTGCATGTTTTACGGGTATTACCTAATGGTAACTTAATGATTCGTGGTGAAAAATGGATCACTTTAAATAACGGTGATGAATATATTCGCTTAACGGGCGTTATTCGTTCAAAAGATATAAATTCAAATAATACTATTCAATCAACGAAAGTTGCTAATGCCCGTATTCAATACGCGGGAACAGGAACATTTGCTGATGTTAATGAACAAGGCTGGCTAACCAAATTTTTCAGTGGCGCTTGGTGGCCAATTTAGACTTTAAGCAGCGCAAACTATTTACCCCAAAGGTATTTAGTGATGGAACGAATACTGATTAATTTACTTTTACATTGTCAACGATAGGTAGTAAGCAAATGAAAGCGTTAAGACAAATTACAATAATACTGTGTAGCTTAGTACTGGTTAATGCTAGTTACGCTCAGCGTATTAAAGATTTAGCTGATGTTGCTGGCGTGCGGTCAAACCAATTAATTGGTTATGGCCTAGTTGTTGGTTTACCAGGTACCGGTGAGCAAAGCCCTTTCACTGAACAAAGTTTTAAAACGATGTTGAGTAATTTTGGTATTACCATGCCAGATAATTTAAAACCTAAAATTAAGAATGTTGCTGCAGTAGCTGTACACGCCGAGTTAAATGCTTTTGCCAAACCCGGACAAAGCATTGATGTAACAGTATCGAGTATGGGGAGCGCACAAAGCTTACGTGGTGGTACGTTATTACAAACCGTATTAATGGGTATTGATGGCAATGCTTATGCCGTAGCGCAAGGTAGTTTAGTGGTAAGTGGCTTAGGAGCACAAGGTTTAGATGGCTCTCAAGTACTCGTTAACATTCCAACCGTTGGTAGGATAGCAAACGGTGCAACCGTTGAAAGAGAAGTTAAATCACCTTTTTCATCAGGTGATTATATTACCTTTAATTTAAGGAATTCAGACTTTACTACAGCAAAACGCTTATCTGACACGATAAATGAATTAATTGAAGGCTCTGCTCAAGCACTTGATGCAACCTCTGTACGAGTAACAGCACCAAGAGATATTTCAGACAGAGTTAGCTTTTTATCTGTGATTGAAAACTTAGAATTTGAGCCTGCATCACCTGCAGCAAAGATAATTGTTAATTCACGCACAGGTACTATAGTTATTGGCTCTGAAGTGAAACTACTTGCTGCTGCGATTACTCATGGTGGTATTACGGTCACTATTAATGAAATTCAAAATGTTTCCCAACCTGATGCTTTTGCTGAAGGTGAAACCGTAGTAACTAATGAATCTGCCATAGATGTAAGCCAAACGGATGCCAGAATGTTTGTTTTTGAACCGGGTGTTACTTTAGACACGTTAGTTAGAGCCATTAATGAAGTGGGCGCTGGACCAGGTGATGTTATGGCAATATTAGAAGCGCTTGATCAAGCAGGTGCTATTCGTGGTGAACTCATTGTTATTTAAAAAATTGCTTTCACTATTCTAAAGCAAAAGGCTTATAGTTATGGATACAAATATTAATCAAGCACATGCATTTGACCAAGCGCGCAATGCGTTAGAGTTAAATGGCTTAAACGATATTCGTGCTCAGTCTAGATCAACTGATGCTAAAGAAAAAGATGCTGCATTAAAAGAGGCAGCTCAGCAATTTGAAGCTATTTTTATGCGGATGCTACTTTCAAGTATGCGCAAGGCTCAAGAAGTTTTAGAGTCAGATAGCCCGTTCAACTCACAGTCGACAAAATTTTACCGCGATATGCATGATCAACAAATGGCGGTTGAGCTCTCATCAAATGGCACATTAGGTTTAACCGACCTTATTGTTAGACAATTAGGTGGTGGAGAAGATTACAAACCAAGTTCTGTATTAAGAAATGATGGTAATTTACCCGCAACTCAAGCTAAGGGCACAAATAATGCTGCTAATAGTTTGTTAAGCGCTTTATCTGTCGAGAAAGAGCCTGATGAGAAAAAATCTTTTGGGAACAGTGCAAACTCGACTTTACATGAGCTTAGTGCAGAGCAAACCGTGTTTAATCAAAATAAAGAGCATTATAGTAATTTAGTCAATAATCCATTTGGTAGTGCTTTGGCCGCGATTAGTAACAGGGTAGTTCATGCTACGCCAATCCCTCTTGCTACATCAGATAACATGGCTAAACAAAACGTCAAAATTTCAACACCTAATTTTGAACAGCCAAAAGATTTTGTCTCTGCACTAATAAAACCTGCCAAAAAAGTGCAAGAAAAATTAGGTGTCCCTTTTGAAGTGGTTATTGCTCAAGCGGCATTAGAAACAGGTTGGGGACAAAAAATAATTAAAGATGCAGATGGTGCCAGCTCAAATAATTTATTTAACATCAAGGCTGATGCTCGCTGGTCTGGCAATAAAGTTTCAAAAGATACTTTAGAATTTGAAAATGGAGCGATGGTTAAGAAAACGGCTCCATTTAGAATGTACCAATCGCTTACTGAAAGCGTCAATGACTACGTAAACTTCCTTTCAACAAATAACCGTTACCAAGATGCACTTCAACAACCTGGTGATGTGGAACAATTCCTGCATAGCCTTCAGAAAGCAGGTTATGCAACAGATCCTCAATACGCTAACAAGATCCTTGGCACATTGAAGAAAGTTGGTAACTTATTAACTAAATAAGTTTGTCGAATTAAATATACATGCTGCCATTAACACGGTGTTCAAGCATATAAGCGGCAATGCTGATTGAATGATTTGATCGTTTGTAGGAGTGTCACTAATGACTGTTAGTTTATATCAAACCGGTGTGAGTGGGTTGTTAAGTGCTCAGCAACAGCTGGCGACTACGGGTCATAATATTTCAAATGTAAATACCGAAGGCTATAACCGTCAAAGAGCAGAGCAAAATGCTGCTGTAGGGTTAAATAATGGTGATAACTACATTGGTTCTGGCACTTACATTCAAGATATTACAAGACTTTACGATCAGTTTTCTTATAAAGAGCAGCTACTTAATCAAAGTAATTTAGGTGGTGCAAATTCTCTTCATAGTAAATTGACTCAACTTGATCAGATTATGAGCTCCTCAGGTGCGACATTATCTGAATCCATGCATAAATTTTATCAAGGGATGAATGGTGTCGCCGATAATCCTAGCGATCCAGCATTAAGAAGCATTGTATTAAATCAAGCGAGTGTTTTAAGCAATGACTTTTCTGAATTGCAAAGTGATTTTGCTCAAATGCAAAAGGCTGTAAATGGCGAAATTGAACAGATGGCCAGTAAAATTTCTGAAATTTCACTTGAATTAGCCAAGATCAATGAAACTATTTTACACTCGCAAAATAATAGTCAGACAGGTAAGCCTAACGATTTATTAGATAAACGTGATCAATTAGTGGCAGAACTTGGTGAATACACTCGGGTAAATACCATAGAAGATCAAAATGGTGTGATGTCGGTAATGATAGGCCAAGGGACAACACTTGTTGCGGGTATTACTCCGTTAACGGTTAGCGTTGTTTCAGGGGATCCAGATCCATTAAAAACTGAGTTGAGGTTAAATAGTCCAAATAGTTCAACTGCATTATATGGTGCAGATGTTGGTGGTGCATTAGCAGCAAATTTTGAGTTTAGAGATGTACATTTATTACAGGCAAACATTGAAGTTGAGCGCCTTGCCATGGCTTTTTCTTCAATTATTAATGACAGTCAAGCTAGTGGGCTTGATTTGAATGGCTTACAAGGTGAGAATATATTTTCTGATATTAATATTTCGGCCTTGCAACAAGGTAGAGTGCTATCACCGCAGAGCAATAGTGGTAATTTAGCTGCTCATGTGAATATTTCTGATGTGTCATTAGTGCCAACAGACGAGTTTGAAATTCGTTTTGACGGTACTGATTTTATCATGATGAATTTGACAGACAAAACAACGACAAACTTGGGTGCTCCAGGTTCAGGTACTCCAGCGGGTACCCATGTAACTCCATTTGGTTTTGAATTTGTTGAGACAGGCGGTACACCAAATACTGATGATAGCTATTTGATTAAGCCGACAAAAAATAGTGCGGCTTTGATGAAAGTAACATTGACAAACGGTGATTCTATAGCTGCTAGTAGTGCGATGGAAATTGCGTCATCAGATAATAACGTTAGTAATATGGAGGTTGAAATATCAGAGGTTACAGATCCTTTAACATTGATAGGTGCAGGAGCTGATAGATTTGAGCTTTATGAATCTTCTCCTGGTGTTTATATTTATGAGCTTTATAATCAAGCAGGTGTTATTACTTCTACAAACTTTTATACGCCACCTGAAACTGTTATCTCATATGGCTTTTTTGAAGTAACTATTTCAGGAACGCCTTCAGGAGTGGCTCCAAATGCACCTGAAATATTTTACTTCAAAGATGCATTTGGTTCTGGCAATGGTCAAAACGCTCTAGCGACATCATTAACACAAAACCAAGGCGTATTAAGTAATAGCAAAGAGACATTTAGTCAAAGTTTATCAATTACTACCGCTCAAATTGGCTCTAAAGCAAGTAATGCAGAATTATCAGCAGATACCGCCCAAGCATTATATACACAAGCCTATAATCGGAACCAATCGACTTCAGGCGTTAACTTAGATGAAGAAGCCGCTAACTTATTAAAATTTCAACAAGCTTATCAAGCAGCCTCTCAAATTGTATCAGTAGCCAATACTATATTTGATACCATTTTATCAGCAGTGAGATAAGGAGTTAATCATGCGCGTATCTACATCACAATTTTATCACCAAAGCAGCTTAAACATGATGAACAAGAGTTCTGAAGTTAATGAGCAAACCGCGTATATATCAAGTGGAAAGCGTGTATTGACAGCCAAAGATGATGCTGTTGCCTTTGGTAGTTTATCTGGCTACAAAGAAGGTATCAGTCGTATTGAGCAGTACAATCGGAATATTACCCAAAGTAAAAATCATAATGCGTTAACTGAAACGTCTTTCTCATTGGTACAAGAGACATTATTACAAGCAAAGCAGCGCTTCATTCAAGCAAATAATAGCGCATTAACTGACGAAGATAGATTATCAATTGCCGAGCAAATGAAACAATACTTGTCTCAAGTACTAGATATCGCTAACAGTAAAGATGAAACTGGCGGTTATATTTTCTCAGGTTATCAAATAGACACGCAACCTTTTGCTATCCAAGTAGATAATTCGGTGACCTACCAAGGAGATAGTGGCGTTAATGAATTATCTATTAGCAATAACGTATTTGTTGACATAAATATGCCTGGGGATAGTGCGTTTGAAAAAATAGATAATGTTATCGGAGATTTTAGTCCAAGTTATAATAACAATGTTGGCGGGGCTACGGTGTCTAATGCTGTCATTGCTAATCGAGGCACATATGATACCGCCACTTTTCCGCCAGGTTATACTTTAGATTTTACCGATGCAGATACAAATGGACAGTTAGAAGTTGTTATTACTGATTCAACGGCAGGTGCGGTGACAACAATAGATCCTTTTGTCCCTGGTCAAGCATTTAGTTTTATTGGTGTCGAAGTCACTATTGATGGTATGCCAGAGATTGGCGATCAAATCGTTTTAAATGAAGATAATAAAGTTAGTGTTTTTGAGACACTTAAAGCGGCAATCGACTGGTTAGAGGTAGGTGGCAGTGCGGCAAATACTAGCCAACATGAAGTGGATTACGGTCATATATTAAGCCAGCTTAATGAAGCAGCAAGCCATATTTCTGCCCAACAAGGTAAAGCCGGTATTAATTTACAGCTTATAGAGAGTCAAGAAAGCAGACATTTAGATAGCAACCTGTCATTAGAGCAAGGTCGTTCATCAATCGAAGATTTAGATTTCTATAAAGCAACCACACGTTTAGAGCAGTCGGAAGTTGCCCTACAAGCGGCGCAGCTGACTTTTTCTAAAGTTCAAGGTTTGTCACTACTCAATTACATTCGATAATTTTTTAATCAATTTTAAAGTTGGTACAGCAATTGCTTTTATGTTCGTAGTGACGGTATAGCGAACAATCAAGAGAAGTTTGCGTTGTATCTTTCTTAAACCATTTAAACTCAGGGGTAAATTATGCCTTTATATGTAAATAGTAATATCAGTTCATTAAATGCACAGCGCCAGTTGAGCAAATCTGGTGGTGATTTAGATACGGCCTTTCAGCGTTTATCATCAGGCTTACGAATCAATAGTGCAAAAGATGATGCGGCGGGTCTACAAATATCTGACCGTTTGCAATCTCAAATTCTAGGTTTAAACCAAGGTAATCGAAATGCGAATGATGGCATTTCATTAGCGCAAACCGCTGAAGGTGCGATGGAAGAAATGACCAGCATGTTTCAGCGTGTCAGAACATTGGCACAACAATCAGCTAACGGTTCAAATACCGATGAAGATAGATTGGCGCTACAAGAAGAAATTCGTTCATTAATGGCAGAAGTAAACCGTGTAGCCTCCGATACGACTTTTGGTGGCCAAAACTTACTTGATGGTAGCTATAATGCTAGTTTCCAGGTTGGTGCTGATGCCGTACAGGTGGTTGGCTTTAGTATGAAGGATGTTGGCGGTACTGTTAACTCTCTTAGTGCCGAAGGTGGCTTTACCTTATCGGGTATCGCAAGTATCGCTAGTGCAGTAGCTGGTGAAGCATTATCTGTTCTAGCAGCAGGTACAAGTGTTATCACAGGTGCTGCGCAAGGTGCTGGTAGCTTTGCTACAGAGTTTAGAGCTGCCACTATCAGTGTGTCGAGTCAGGAAAATGCCCAGTTTGTGCTAGCAGGTATGGATTCACTCATTGCAGTTGTAGATAAAAAACGTGCCGAGCTTGGTGCGGTGCAAAACAGGTTTGAATCAACGATTCGAAATCAATCTAATATTTCAGAAAACTTATCAGCAGCAAAATCACGTATTAAAGATGCTGATTTTGCAAAAGAAACTGCAACATTAACCAGAGCACAAATTTTACAACAAGCTAGCCAAACGATTCTTTCACAAGCGAATCAAAGACCGCAAGCAGCATTAAGTTTATTACAAGGTTAATTTTCTCAGTATTTATTAACTTTTAACTTATTAAGCTCAACTAAGCTTTACTTAGTTGAGCTTTTTTGTTTTTATCTGGCAAACCCAAACCCAAACCCAAACCCAAACCCAAACCCAAACCCAAACCCAAACCCAAACCCAAACCCAAACCCAAACCCAAACCCAAACCCAAAAACTAATTATTTGTCCATAATACAGGGCTGTTATTCTTTAAAAGTGAAATGTATTTGTTTGAGTTTAATTTTAAGTTATTGAATTTTAGTGTTTTTATTGTTGTTTTTGCTTTTTATTCAAAAAAATAAAAAAAAGTCTCAAGTTAATTTATTTTTATCCGATAAAGTGTGTGTACAAAGGAATTATATATTTTTTTGTCATGTCACTTCTTTTCTAGGGGTAGGAAAAAATTGGCATATAGAGTTAACTGGTATGCGCGGAGCAATCGCCAAGTTAGTACTCATTAATCTGAGTGATGTTATTACTGCAATAATTTTGACAAAGCAGTAACAGCAAATTGTTAACGGTTCAATGAAGCCGTTGAACCAACAAAGATTATTGAGGATACCATTATGGCTTTATATGTTAATACTAACGTCAGTTCACTAAATGCACAGCGCCAATTAACCAATACTGGCGGCAAGTTAGACACTTCATTCCAACGTTTATCATCAGGTTTACGCATTAACAGCGCTAAAGATGATGCGGCAGGTCTACAAATTTCTGATAGATTAGAATCTCAAATCCAAGGTCTTAATCAAGGTAATCGTAATGCTAATGATGGTATTTCTCTAGCACAAACTGCTGAAGGTGCGATGGACGAATTAACGTCAATGTTCCAACGCGTAAGAACGTTAGCGCAACAATCAGCTAACGGTTCAAATACTGATGAAGATAGGTTAGCTATTCAAGAAGAGATCCGCTCGTTAATGGCTGAGGTTAATCGTGTAGCTACAGATACTACTTTTGGTGGTCAAAACTTGCTTGATGGTACTTACAATGCCAGCTTCCAAGTGGGTGCAGATGCAGTACAAACCATTGGTTTTAGTATGAAGGATGTTGGTGGTACGGTTAACGGTACATTAAGCGTTAATGGTGGTTTTACCCTTTCAGGTGTAGCAAGCATAGCGAGTATGGTAACCGGTGATACCTTATCAGCGCTTTCTGATGGTGTTTCTGCTATTTCAGGTGCTGCTAACGATGCCACTTTCGCTGCAGCCTTTATTGCCACTGCTATTAGTGTATCTTCTCAAGGTAACGCACAAGAAATATTAGCGGGAATGGACTCGTTAATTGCCGTTGTTGATAAAAAACGTGCAGAGCTTGGTGCGGTGCAAAACCGTTTTCAATCAACGATACGAAATCAATCAAACATCTCTGAAAACTTATCCGCTGCGAAGTCGCGTATTAAAGATGCTGATTTCGCTGCAGAGACGGCTTCATTGACCCGTAATCAAATCTTGCAACAAGCAAGTCAAACGATTCTTAGTCAAGCGAACCAACGTCCACAAGCCGCATTAAGTTTACTAGGTTAATGAAAAAACTTAATCGGTTAGTTTAATCGTCCTATAGGCAGGGCAAATATTCCTCAGTAGCGGCAAGGTGTTGCCGCTCAGCATCAAAGCCAATGCATGCATCGGTTATAGAGGAGTAGTGTGCTTGAAATATAGGGTTTTGAAAGATATTCACAGCTTTAGTGTGGAGGCGCGCCCTTAACGAACGGGGTAGTAGTTAAGGGCGCACATTAATGAAAATTAACTGGTATGCGCGGAGGCTGCAAAGCAATTAAGTACTCATTAATAGCGAGCTATGTTTAGCAAGCTAATAAGAGTAAAGCTAATAACGTGCCAACTTTTTTTTGACACTTTATTTAGTACTAGGTTAATTAAGAATTATTGAAAAATAAAAGTAGTCGTTATTTGTAAGTGGTTTGAATATAAGGTTTTTATAAGATTTTTATCGCATTCAAATAACAATTTTATAACGTATAACGTTAACCAAAGGAGGCCATTATGGCTTTATATGTAAATACCAATGTCAGTTCATTGAATGCTCAGCGTCAATTAACCAATACTGGCAGTAAATTAGATACGTCTTTTCAACGTTTATCTTCTGGTTTAAGAATTAATAGTGCTAAAGATGATGCTGCTGGTTTGCAGATTTCTGATCGCCTTCAATCACAAATTAATGGTTTGAACCAAGGTAACCGAAATGCAAATGATGGCATTTCACTCGCGCAAACTGCTGAAGGTGCTATGGATGAAATGACTTCCATGTTTCAGCGTGTAAGAACACTAGCGCAACAATCTTCAAATGGTTCAAATACTGATGAAGACAGGTTAGCTATTCAGGAAGAGATCCGTTCATTGATGGCAGAAGTCAATCGTGTTGCTTCTGATACGACTTTTGGTGGTCAAAACCTTCTTGATGGCACTTATGATGCTAGTTTCCAAGTAGGTGCTGATGCTGTGCAAACTATCGGTTTTAGCATGAAGAATGTTGGCGGTACTGTAAACGGTACAATGACAACAAATGGTGGTTTTACTTTATCAGGGATTGCTAGTGTAGCGAGTATGGTAACAGGAACTACGCTTTCGGCTTTATCAGATGGTGTATCAGCAATTTCTGGTGCAGCGAATGATGCTACCTTTGCCGCAGCTTTCATTGCAACAGCTATAAGTGTTTCATCACAAGGTAATGCTCAAGAAGTCCTTGCGGGTATGGATTCACTTATTGCCGTAGTTGATAAGAAACGCGCAGAGTTAGGTGCGGTACAAAACCGTTTCCAATCAACGATTCGTAACCAATCTAACATTGCTGAAAACCTTTCTGCTGCGAAATCACGTATTAAGGATGCCGACTTTGCTGCTGAAACAGCTTCATTGACACGTAATCAAATCTTGCAACAAGCAAGTCAAACGATTCTTAGTCAAGCGAACCAACGACCACAAGCTGCATTGAGCTTATTAGGTTAATACTGAGGTTTAGTGGGGGTATATTATGGCTCTCTATGTAAACACCAATATCAGTAGCCTATTTTCTCAACGGAAAATGGCAGGCGCTATAAACGAAATGGATGTGAGTTTTAAGCGCTTGTCTACTGGCATAAGGATTAACAGTGCAGTTGATGATGTAGCAGGTTTGCAAATAGTAAACCGGCTTGCATCACAAGTACTTGGATTGAATCAGGGCAATAGAAATGCTAATGATGGCATTTCTTTGACTCAATCAATTGAAGGTGCGATGGAAGAAGTTTCTACCATGTTGCGCAGGGTAAGAACTTTAGCATCACAAGCCTCTAATGGAACAAACTCAGGTAGTGATCGACTAGCTTTACAAGAGGAGGTAAGAGCGCTATCGGCTGAAGTTAACCGCATTGCAACGGATACAACCTTTGCCAAGAGTAAAATTCTTGATGGAAGTTTTTCAACCACCATTCAAGTGGGATCAGATGCAATGCAAGTTGTGTCATTTAATATGAAGTCAGTTGGAGGAAGTGCTGCCGTTAATAGTTTAACGGTAAATGGGGGATTTACCCTTTCAGGTATTGCTAGTGTTGCCAGTGAAATTAATAACCAAGGGCTTACCTCACTTGCGGCAGGTATTTCAAATATTTCAGGGGTTGCCATTGGTGTTAATGATGATTTCGCAACTAAATTTAGAGCAAGCTCCATAAGTATCTCTAGTACCACTAATGCGCAGTTTGTTTTAGCTGGAGTCGATTCGCTAATTGCCGTTGTGAATAAAAAAAGAGCAGAGCTGGGTGCTGTGCAAAACAGATTTCAATCAACGGTTCGAAATCAATCCAATACCAGTGAAAACTTATCAGCAGCTAAATCGAGAATTCAAGATGCAGATTTTGCGGCAGAGACGGCAAAATTGACAAAATTCCAAATATTACAGCAAGCAAGTAGTAGTATTTTATTGCAAGCCAATCAAAGGCCACAACTGGCTTTGAGCTTACTTAACTAAAGTGAATTATGAAGAAATATAAAAATAATTTAAAAAAGTGTTAAAGCTATTTTAAAGTGGGTCGATAGAGTGTCTAGGAAACTTAAATCAGTTCCCAAAGCTTTTTAATCTTGGTAGGGGTACCAAATTACTAAGTCGAATTTAAAATATGCGGAGGCTCTATGGCTATTTATGTAAATACTAATGTCAGTTCATTGAACGCACAGCGTCAATTAAACCAAACTGGCAGCGCACTTGATACATCATTCCAACGTTTATCGTCAGGCTTGCGCATTAACAGCGCAAAAGATGATGCTGCTGGACTTCAAATCTCAAACCGTCTTAGTTCTCAAATTAACGGTTTAAACCAAGGTAACCGAAATGCAAACGATGGTATTTCTTTAGCACAAACTGCTGAAGGTGCTATGGATGAAATGACATCTATGTTCCAACGTGTCAGAACTTTGGCGCAACAATCTTCAAATGGTTCAAATACAGATGAAGATAGATTAGCGATTCAAGAAGAGATTCGTTCACTAATGTCTGAAGTTAACCGTGTTGCATCAGATACAACTTTTGGTGGTCAAAATCTTCTTGACGGTACTTATGATGCTAGCTTCCAAGTAGGTGCTGATGCGGTTCAAACTATCGGTTTCAGTATGAAAGATGTTGGTGGTACGGTTAACGGTACTCTATCTGTGAATGGTGGTTTTACTTTATCAGGTATAGCTAGCATAGCGAGTATGGTAACGGGTAATACATTATCTGGTCTTGCTGATGGTGTTTCTGCTATCTCAGGTGCAGCCAATGATGCTACTTTCGCAGCAGCCTTTATTGCAACGGCTATTAGTGTTTCATCGCAAGGTAATTCACAAGAAGTTTTAGCAGGTATGGATGCCTTAATTGCAGTAGTTGATAAGAAACGTGCAGAATTAGGTGCGGTTCAAAACCGTTTCCAATCTACCATTCGTAACCAATCAAATATTTCTGAGAATTTATCAGCTGCGAAATCTCGAGTAAAAGATGCTGATTTTGCTGCAGAAACGGCTGCGTTAACTCGTAACCAAATCTTGCAACAAGCAAGTACTTCAATTTTAAGTCAAGCTAACCAAAGACCACAAATGGCCTTATCATTATTAGGCTAGTCAAAGGTAAGCGACTATAGAATCAACTTGGGAGGTAGGAATCGCTTCCCAAGTTTTTAGCATTCTTTTAAATTAGTGGCTTAATATTTGCTAGTTTTTGCGAAGGAGTAGGAGGTATTATGTCTGTAGAACAAGTACCCACAGATCAAACCTTGGTATCGCTATCAGGTTTGAAAAGCCTAGACGCTAACGCAGAAAATTCGTTAGCACAGAAAAATTCAGCTGAAAAACCTGAACTTGAAAATTCAACAAGTCAACCAATAGCGGCTCAGGCTGAAAAGCTATTGGAAAAGCAGCAAATGGAAAAGGCTGCATTAGCAGAGCAAGAAAAAGAATCAGCAGAGAATAAAGAAGAAGTAGAGCAGTCACTAGAAGTGATTAATGAACTGCTTCCATTAAAAAATACTAATTTAATTTTTGAGTTTGATGATATTGCCGAACCACCTATAGTTAAAGTAGTAGATAAAAATACAGAAGAGATTATTAGGGAAATACCACCTAAAAATCTTAGAAAGATCACTCAAGCTTTGAATGATATGGCCGATAGTATTACTAAGACAGGCGCTTTATTTAATTCAGAAGTTTAAGAGCTTTTAACGTTAGCTTTTATTGTTAAAAAGTTGCTTGATATCTTAAGGTAAATACTTGGTATTAGAGGTAGCTTTATTATGGCATTAATTACATCAGCAGGCGTTGGCTCAGGGCTAGATCTTGAATCAATCATTTCGGCAACCGTTGATGCTGAAAACTTACCTAAATTATCAAAATTCACCAAAAAAGAGCAAGAGCTTAGCGTTAGCTTATCTAGTGTAGGCGCTATTAAATCTTCACTGTCTAGTCTTGACAGTATCATGGAAAAACTTGCCGATATTGATAATTTCAATAAGCGTACTGCAACGGTTACTCAACCCGCCAGCGGTGATTTAATCTCAGTTTCTACTTCGTCAAAATCAACCAGTGCTTCATTCGATGTTGAAGTTATTCAATTAGCACAGGGCAGTCGTGCTGTAATGGATGATAACCTATTCAGCGCCCCCACCGATGTGGTTACAGCCTCAGGTGGTAATTTAACCTTTACTGCAGGTACAAAAAACTTTTCAATCAATTTAGCAGCTGGTGCAACGTTAGAAGAGCTTCGCGTTGCTATTAATGACTCAGATGATAATTTTGGCGTTACGGCCAATATAATAAATGATGGAACCTCGTCAAAACTAGTACTGACCTCAGATGAAACGGGGTTAGGTAATGATCTCGTTATTACAAACGATACGGCAGAATTGGATAATGTTTCTACCTTAGCTAATGACGGTATAACTCAAGGTGGCTTAAAAATTGCAGCTGATGATATGGCAGACGATGCCATTATTGAAGTTGACGGAATATCGATTTCCAGTGATACAAATAAGTTTACTAATGCGATTCAAGATCTCACGATCACAGCGTTAAAAGAAAGTGAAAACAACGAAACGGCAGGTTTAGTTGTTGATGTAGATAAAGCAACTGTTGAAGCTAACATTAACGAATTTATTGAAAAGTTTAACAATGTTATCGACACCATTGATTATCATACGCAGATTGGCGCAGCACTAAACGGTGATAGTGCTATGAGAAGCTTGAAGTCACAATTAGTAAATACGTTATCAAGTATGGTGACTGGAGCAGGTAATTTTGAAACGCTCTATGATATCGGTATCGGTTTAAGTAAAGAAGGTGATTTAGAGAAAGATTCATTGGTGAGAAGTTTAAATGATGCCTTAACTGATTCATATGATGATGTAGGTACTATTTTTACAGCTCCTGATGGTATTGCCACTGTATTTTCAGGCTTACTAGATAATTATTTAGAAAGCGATGGTGCGATGAAATTTCGTGAAGATTCACTCAATGCGGAATTAAAGCAGCTTGAAAATGATAGAAGTAACCATGCTTATCGCATGGAGCAACTTGAGATTCGTTTACGAAAGCAATATTCAAGTTTAGATGTGTTAATTGCACAAATGAAAAGCTCTGGTGACTTCTTAAGTGGGCAGTTAGCCAGTTTACCTGGATTTACTAGAGAAAAATAATCACTAACGTATTGATAAGTATAAAAGTAGAGATTTAATTATGAATGTAAAATTAAAACATTATCAAAAAGAAGCCACTAAAACGCAGATGGCAGATGCTGAACCTTATCAAATAATTCAAATGTTAATGGTTGGCGTTATGGATAGCTTAGCGCTCGCTAAAGGCAGTATTGAACGAGGAGACTTAGAGCAAAAGAGCCGTTCAATTTCTAAAGCAAGTTCTATTATTGTCGCGTTAAGATCTAGCTTAGATTTTAGTGTTGGTGGTGAAGTGTCTGATAACTTAAATGCGCTATATGAATATATGACTGAACGTTTAGTTGATGCAAGTGTAGCAAAAGATACTGAAGCCGTTGATGAAGTGGCGTCATTGTTTAGAGAAATTAAGTCTGCTTGGGATGAAATCCCGATGCAAGCGCGTGTAGAAGCTGAGCAGCAAAGGGCAGCAACTGCGAATGTTGGCTAATCAACCGCAACTAAGCCAAACTCTTGAGCAAGCCAAAAAGTTAATCGCAGAGCAAGAGTTTGAGCAAGCAAGTGAACAAGTGACGCTCTTGCATCAGTTAATGACAGCACTTATAACAAGTGCTGACTTTGACCGAGAGATATTTTTACACCCTGATGAAGATAACTTAGCTCTAAGAGAGTTGTTAATTGATATTGATAGTTTCTTACAACATGAAGTTAAAAATTTGACACTTGCATCGCAAAACATTGTTAAAGAACTATCCTCTTTAAAAACAGCGAATAAAATGAAAAAAGCATACGGGGCTTAAGCTATATTCGTTTAAATACTCGGCAAACTCGCTTCTCTTTTCAAAAAATATAGTTAAATCTTGTTAATTACCTTATATTCTTCATAAGCTTGGCTTAACTATTGCTTTATATAGTTATTCTAGTCGCTTTATTATTTTGTCATTCTTAATGTGCAATTTAGTTTAGTGAACAATTAAATTTAGTTAATAGTCTAAAAATATTAGGTGCACTGTGGATTCATTAGAACAAAATTTACGTGACGTAGAAAATAAACTCGAAAAGCTTCAGGATAAAATTGCTTTAGAAGAAGCTTTTGCTAAAAAAGCGAATGTTCGTTATGAACAAAACTTACGTGCCTTTGAAAAGTATTTTCCTGACATCTATCAGCGTTTTATTGCGTACAATCCTAAGCAAGATTTTCAACTTGATGTTAACCCTGATGGCACAGCAAATATCATAGATTACGATACGAAAGTGCCGATGTATTCGCAAACACCTATTGAGCAAGTTGAGGCACAAGTAAAGGAAACTTTGGCTAAGCCAGAGCTAAGTCGAGTAGATTTCTCATCAGTTGAGTTTATCGAAGATACTGCCGATTTTTTACATGTTCGTGTTATGAATAAAGTCGGTAAGGCTTTTAACAAAGCTAAAGCTGAACTAGAAGAGAATTTACTAGTCGATAAAACCATACCGAGCAAAGTAATTTTTGGTATCGGCTTAGGCTATCATTTACAGCCGTTACTTGAAGCAACAAAAGCGTGTTATATCACTATTTTTGAGCCGAATGAGGACTACTTTTTTGCAAGTTTGTTCTCGTTTGATTGGGCAAAATACTTAAAGCAAGTTGATGATGATGGTTCTTATTTATATATAGGTATTGGTGATTCTGAAGAAGATATGTACCAAACCCTTTATCAACGCGCAAAAAGCATTGGTGCTTTTAGCATAAGTAATTCATTTTTCTATTTGCATTATAAATCGCAATCAGTTGCCAACTTGGTATCAAAAATAAAGGAAAATTTTCACCAGTTTTTTATGGGCTGGGGCTTTGTTGATGATGCTCTAATGAGTGTTGCGCACTCTATCGGTGTAGCTGAAAAAAATCCTAACATGCTAGACCAAGCAGTTAAACTGCCAAAGCCGGTTGAGCAGTTTCCAATATTTATTGTGGCTAATGGCCCGTCCCTTGATAAAGACATTGAGTTTATAAAATCGCATATAGATAAAGTCATTGTAGTTGCTTGTAATTCAGCAAGTACCGCTTTATTAACACAAGGTATTTGTCCTGACTTTCATGTTGCATTGGAGCGTACTAAAGAAACCTACGATTTACTTGAAGCGGTTATTTCAGAAGAAGAACGTCAAAAAATTAACTTACTTGTGCTAAATGTAATGTACCCTGATGTACTCGATTTGTTTGGTTGGAGTGGGGTTGCCCTTAAGGGCAGTGAACCTGGTACGGTGCTTTTTCAGTTAGGTGTATTTCTTGAGTCAAAAACGCTAATGCCAACTATTGGCTATTCAAATCCGTTAGTAGGCAATACTGCATTAAGTTTCTTTGCTCATTTAGGTTTTTCAGATATTTATTTATTTGGCGTTGATAATGGTTATGTTGACGAAGCACATCATCACTCTAAAGCGAGCTTTTATTATGATGAAGAAGGTAATTCTAAATTAGACTCCATTAAAATGGGCGCTGAATTTGAGGTAGAAGGCAACTTTGGTCAGACTGTAATAACAGAGCCGTTTCTTTACACAGGAAAAGAGCAAATGGACAGGTTAATTAGCTCTTTTGCGGGAACAAACCTGCAATGTTATAACTGTAGTGACGGTGCAAAAATAGAAGGCGCAACACCACTGAGATCGTCTGAAATTATATTAGGCAGTAGTGCTACCTCAAAAGAGCAAGCAATTAACTTTGTTAAAGAGAATGCTTTTAAAAAGCTCAATTTACAAGGTTCCCTTGAAGATTTACTTTCTTTTGATATTTTTGAGCAAATCTGTAATACCATGATTGAAATCCTTGAGCAGCCAATTAACAATCGTGGCGATGCATTGAAAAATGTTATTGAGCATTTAAGGTATTTAATGTCCTTTAAGGCAGAAGAAAGATATCTTCATCTTTATTTGATTCTTGAAGGGGAGACGCTGTATATAAACAGTGTGCTGCTTAGCTTGTTGTTTAATTTTGGTGATGAAAAAAATATTATTCCGTATTTTAAAGAAGCGTTAGCCCACTGGATAGATTTCTTAAAAATAGCGCCAGAGCAATATCGTGAGCGTTGGAACGTTTTAAGTGATCATGATTTTGTCTTTACGGAGAGTAAGTAATGGAACAGCAAGAGATTTGGCAAGATATTTATGCTCAAGGTCAGCAATTAAATCGCTATCCGTGGGATAGTGTTGTGTCATTCGTCTTTGCTTGTAAGCCTGATAAACCTCGAGAAGACACTCGAATCTTAGAGGTAGGTTGCGGTGCAGGAAACAATTTGTGGTTTGCAGCAAGAGAAGGCTTTAATGTTACCGGTATTGACTTTAGTGCCGCGGCAATAGATTACGCAAAAACACGATTTGATAATGAAAATTTATCGGGAAGTTTTGCCGTCGGTAGTTTTGACCAGTTACCTGAAGAAGACAAACAATACGATCTTATTATTGATAGGGGGGCATTAGTTTGTGCACCATTATCAGAAATTAAAATGGCAATTAAACAAATTCATCAATTATTGAATGAAGGCGGAAAATTCTTATTTACTCCATTTTCTCAACAGCATAGTTGTTTTGATGAGCAGTTAGCTAATGAGGAGTGTTATTTAACGATCACTCAAGGCCCTTTACGAAAAGTAGGCAAGCTGTCTTTTGTTAATGATGAAATCATTAAAGAAATGTTCTCGACGGGCTGGAAAATTTTGTCTTTTAGACACATTACCGATAAAGAACAAGCACAGCAGACAGATTATCATCATGCTGAATATCGAATAATTGCTGAGAAAATTGCTTAATAATTATTAACCATTAAATATGCTTAGGTAGTACATTGCTGACGTTAAAGAATAAACTCAAAGAAACGATGAGCAACAATGCAAGTTGTGATGCGCTTTATGTAAATAAACAGATAGTTAGTTATGAGCAATTACATAGCATGAGCCTGTATGTTGCGAGTTTATTACCGAAAGCTTCGACACAGAAAACAGATCACATAGCCATTTTATCTCACAGAGAGATTACTGCTTATGCGGCGATTGTTGCTTGTGTTATGGCTGATAAAACCTATGTGCCATTAAACGTAAAAGCACCGAAAGAACGTTTAGTAAGTATGTTATTAACAGCGCAAATAAACACTTTGGTTGTTAGCGTCCAGTATCAACATTTGGCAATAGAGATAAAAACACATTTACCGGCGCTTGAGCTTATCTTGATTGAAGAATCAAAGCTGTTTCTAAATGCATCTAATCATATCACTCCATTTGAAACGGCAGAAAAGTTATCGAATAGCATTCGATATATCATGTTCACTTCTGGCTCAACAGGTAAACCTAAAGGTGTACCCATTTCAGAAGGTAATTTATTAGCATATCTTGATTTTGTTGTTCCGTACTGTGAATTATCTTCCGATGATAGAGCAAGCCAAACCTTTGATTTAACTTTTGATTTAAGTGTACATGACTTATTTGTAACTTGGTTAAGTGGTGCTTGTTTGTATGTTTTACCTGAAAGTGCGTTGTTTTCACCAGGAGCGTTTATTAAAAAGCACCAGTTAACGGCTTGGTTTAGTGTGCCATCTACAGGGGCAATTATGCAGAAGTTTGGCATGTTAAAAGCGCATGCTTACCCTTCATTAAAGTTGAGCTTGTTTTGCGGAGAAGCACTACCCACCAGTATGGCACTAGCATGGCAAAAGTCAGCGCCTAATAGTAAGGTTGTTAATTTCTATGGGCCAACAGAAGCAACCATTGCTTGTGGTTATTTTGAGGTACCTAACGATTATAATGAACAGCAAGTTGTCCCTATTGGCAAAGCGTTTGAACACATGTCTTTTGCTATGTCTTCAAATGAAGAGTTGTTAATTGCTGGCGAACAAGTTACTTCTGGGTATTTAGAAGCAACGGTAAAAATGAATGAAAATTTTCGACAAGAATTATCAGAGCAGGGTAAAAACGTTACTTGGTACTATAGCGGTGATAAAGTAGCGCAACATGAAGATGGTTACTTTATCTATAAAGGCCGACTTGATGAACAAGTTAAGATTCAAGGTTATCGAGTTGAACTTCCTGAGATAGAGGCCATCGCTAAGGCTTTTTTAAAGAATAACTTAGTAAAAGCACTTGTTTGGCCGAAAGAAATCAGTAGTTTTAATAAAAGCATTTATTTATTTGTTCAAGCAAGTAAAAATGAAGACACAGAACAAGCAATTATTGAACATATGAAAAATCAGTTACCACACTATATGCAACCTAAAAAGATTGTTTGGTTAACAAGTATGCCGTTAAATTTAAATGGAAAAATTGATCGCAATGCACTCAGAGCAATGTTGGAGTAGTTATGAGTTTTAAAGAAGAAGCTTTTTATCAGTTTATTATGGAAAAAGTCTCCAATAAAATTGGTGAGACTAAAGCCGCTTCACTAGATGAGAATTTAAATTTAATTGAGCATGGTATTTTGGACTCTTTAGATTTTATTTCTATGTTAATGGAGTTAGAGATGAAATTTGGATTAGATTTAGATTTTGAAGATGTAGACCCTATAACGTTTACATCGATTCAAGGTTTATGTTTATTACTTGCAGGAGAAGTGAATGCCACCAGTTAATTGGGAAAAAGTTTATAACAATGAGTTTATCCATGCCCCCGATTGTTGGAAAACGTGTGGTGGCTATTGTTGTAAAAATTTTTACGGTGAACACTTTAAAATTCTTGATAAAACTGGCGTAGCCTTACCCTTATTAGAAAGCGAATATGAATATTATAAATCTATAGGTGGTATTAAAAATATTACCGAGCCGGCAAAAAAAAGAACCTTTACCTTAACTAATGGTAAATCATTTTCAATCTATATTTTATCTTGTAGTTGTGGTGGGCTATGTAATCCGCACAATGCTCGGCCACTAATTTGCCGAATCTATCCTTATTTTCCACTTGTTGATGCCTTTGGCATGATTGAAGGTTTTGAATATTCAGCATTAATGGATTTGTTTTATCGAGATCCCGATAAAAACCACAAATGCACATTAGTGCGTGAGCAAGCGAAAAAAGTCAAAGATGAATTGACGGTTAACTTAAAACCGCTGCTAGCAGATCCACAAGTTGTGTTTATTTTCATGTGCTTAAAAGAGCTGGTCACTCGTTTGAAAACAAAGATGGCGGATTTTATTGATAATTTAGATGATGAAGGTAAAAAACGTTTTATTGCCAAATACGAGTGGATGATTTTGACAGGTAAACCATGGGCAGATAAAGCATTTAGTGAGCGAATTGATGCTATTTATGAAGAAGTCAAACAAGCAAATGGTAATGTGGATTTTCTATGAAGTTGATTGAAAAGTCAGATATAGAGACAGCGTATCATCAGTTAGGACTTTCTAGTGAAGAGTTTGTTGTTCTTCACTCATCATTATTGAAAACGGGTATTATCAATAAAGAGCCTGTAGCTAATTTACCTGCTAGTTTTTTTAGTGCATTAACAAATGTTATAGGGGCTAAAGGAAATGTCTTTATGCCAGCATTTGACTATAGCTTTCCTGCAAGTCGTGAGGTCGATTTACGAAGTCAGCCAACTTGTGTAGGTGTATGGCCTGAATGGTTTAGAAAACAAGCAGATGTGGTGCGTTCTGCTCATCCGATGTTTTCTTATTGTGGCTATGGCCCTAAGGCTGTAGATATATGTCAGCCAGAAGTTGCTGAATTTGATAGCTTTGCAAAAAACAGTACCATGGCTCGATTAATTGAAAATGATGCAATGTTAGTGTTGCAGGGAACTCATATTGGGGTTGCTACAGTGGTGGTGCAATGTGAAGCCATGTTAGATGTTAAATACCGATTTTTAAAACCTTTTCATGGTGATTTAGTATTAACTAATGGTCAGCGGGTGACAGGAAATTATTATCATTTTTGTTTCCCGTTTAATAATGAGTATCGTGAAAATTATTCTTTACTTGAGCAGCGATTGCTCAGTAGCAATAAAATGACTAAAGTTTCGCTGGGAGCAGGTGTTATTTATGCTGTTAAATTAAAAGAATTGTTTACAGAGGTCAAAACTTTAATCACTGAAAACCCTTTCGCTTTATTAGCGCACACTCCTCAAAATTATTATCACTTTGAAAATGGTCAAGAGATAGCAACACCTTTGTCATAAGGTATCAGGTTCAAACAGTTAATAGCTAATATCTAGCACCTAATACCTTATTCAGTGATTTTTTTAAGTAAGCCTTCGTTAAATAGTCTATTAGCTAAAGCAATTAAGTCGGTAGCATAGCAACCAATTTTATTAGCAATATCAATAAGGTCATGTTCGCCATCACAATAAGCGATAAAGTCCATCATGGTAATTACATCAGTATAATCTTCAGTCATGCTACTTAATGTAGGGTATAGCCCTCGTTTACCCAATTGTGGTTCACATAGTACGGTAACTTGGTATTTATGATTGCTTTCAAGTAACAATAAGCATTGCTGAATAATTGAAAAACCACCTTGTAAACCCTCTGGCGATATAACATCAAGGTTATCTAATGAGGTATGGTATTCAGGGTATTCACCGTATTTGGTTCTCATCACTGAACATACCGGTAAATCAACACCAGGAGCGCAGTATTGTCTCTCGTCACTGCCTCGTTGTAAAAAGGTGTATTGTTGAAAGCTATCAACAGAATGCTTAAGCGCATGAAGGGCTACTTTATCAGCTAAACTTTTTTCGCTACGTGATGGTACAAATGAGTAATCATTATTATCACCAACACAAGTAACCACAAACCCTGCTATGGTATTGGCTTTCATATGCTCAAAATGTCGGCTTACATAGGTAATGGCACCAATAGTTTCTGGTACAAATATTATTCGATAACTGTATTCTGTAGTTGTTAAGCACTTTAACCATTGCGCTAAGGCTGTAGTAACAACGGGACCTGAAAGTTCGTTGTTAGCTAATGAAGGGTGGCACACGTAAGTCGATAATAAGACTTCTTTGTCAGAGCGGCCTTTTATAAGAAGTTGACCATAATTTAAAATGCCATCTTCAAGGGTACTGTCTATTTTTACTCGATATTTGCCAGGTTTAAGGGCTTTTCTTTGGTTTTCTGTTACGCAAAATCCCCAACGCCGTTGATAATATGAAGTGATATAAGGAATAGCGTCAGGTTGATTAGGCAAAGAGTATAAGTGGGCATTGAGCTCTTCTAACTCTATTATTTTATCTATAGGCTCTGAATAACCCATAACATGAAGGTTCGAATTGGCAAAATCGATAACACGCTCACCTGATTCATTTTCAATAAAAGCTTGTTTAATATTCCACTCTTGTGGCACTTGCCAATCAAAAACCTGTTCTCCAGACTTTATTGATTCTATGGTTAATTCGGGAATTTGTTGTTGTAGGTAAGATAGGGTGTCCCTAACGCCTTGGCCAGTTAAACTTCGACAAATTGGGAAAAGATCGGTTGCCCATTGGTACATTTTTGTACCGATTTGATTAAAGTTTTGCAAAAATCACCCTTACTTATTAGCTAATGAGTTGTTTATCTTATTATTTACGCTAAATACTTTAACTCAGCAATTGTAATTTGTTAATCTATTCTTAGATATTATGGCAATGAAAAGGCAGTGATTATGTCTCATTCAATTTCTACTGAGCGTTTTTATATTCGAGAGCTTACCAGCGATGATGCAAGTCAACACTATTTAGACTGGTTTAAGCAGGAAGAAATTACTCGCTATATAACCCATGTGCCCACTACTTTAGCCGAGCTTGCAAATTATATTAAAGATAATCAAGCCGATCCAACGGCCTATCTCTTTGGCATTTTTCCTCATGATTCAGCGCAGCATATTGGTAATATTCGATATGAGTTTGCCTACAATGGCCATGATAAAGTCGACATGGGGATTTTATTAGGCGATCAGCAATGGCGAGGCAAAGGGGTTGCTGCAGAGGCTATTATTGCCGTATCACGCTATTTTGTTGAACACTTTGGTACAAAACAAATAATTTTAGGTGTGGACAGTGCAAACACTGCTGCTGTAAAAGCCTATGAGAAAATTGGCTTTGTTGAGATTGAAAAAATACTTATAGAAGCGCCAGAAAAAGTTGGTCTTTTGATGGTATGGGACTTGCTAGATTAATCGCATAACTTGTTTATAAGCATAGATAAATTGGAGCAAACCTTGGCTAAACATGATAATAAATTTTACGCTGACCGTGCAAAGCGTTTTATTCCAGGTGGCGCACATACTTATAGTAAAGGAGATGATCAGTTTCCAGCGAATGCACCCGCAGTAATAACTCGAGGAAAGGGGTGTCATGTATGGGATGCAGAAGATAACCAATTTACTGATTTTGCCCTATCATTAGGTACAGTTGTTTTAGGTCACGCATATGAGCCTGTATTAGAAGCGGTCCGTAATGAGTTAGTTAAAGGCGTTAACTTTGTTAGGCCTTCAATAATTGAGGGGGAATTAGCTGAGTTAATTTGCGATATTGTGCCTTGCGCAGAAATGGTAAAATTAGCTAAGCATGGTAGTGATGTGACAACGGCTTCTATTAAACTCGCCCGTGCCTATACCGGAAAAGAGCGGGTTATTCGCTGTTCAGCTGATGCTTTCAATGCCGTGCATGATTGGTTTATTGGCTCAACAGTTGTTGATAGAGGTGTGCCACAAGCCGTCAAAGATCTGACATTAAAATTTGAATATAACAATATTGATTCTCTTTCTGCTTTATTCATGCAATACCCTAATGAAATTGCTTGTGTTATTTTTGAGCCGATTTCTTTTATTGAGCCAGAGCCTGGTTTTTTACAAGCGGTAAAAGATTTATGTGAAATTAATGGCGCTCTTTTGATTTTTGATGAAGTGGTTTCAGGTTTTAGGTTTTCATTGGGTGGTGGGCAAGAATATTGTGGCGTGACACCTCATTTAGCTGCTTTTGGAAAAGCCATGGCTAATGGTTTTTCAGTCAGTGCATTAGCAGGGCGACGAGATATTATGGAGTTAGGTGGTATTGAAGGCGAGCAAGAACGAGTCTTTTTATTATCAACCACTCACGGTGGTGAAACCCACTCTATAGCGGCGGCATTGAAAACCATTAACACCCTAAAAGAATATAATATCATTGATCACATATGGAAAACTGGTGGATTAATTAAGCAAGGTTTGAGTCAAGCTGCTGAAAGTGCAGGTATTAGCGACTTAGTAGAAGTGGGTGGTTATGATTGTAAGCCAGCTTTTGCTATGTTGGGTAATGACGGTAAGCCTTGCATGATCACCAGAACATTATTTTTACAAGAGACAATAAAGCGTGGCGTGTTAATGCCATATATTGTGCCTAGCTTTTCGCATAGTCCACAAATTATTGATGGTGCGATGGAAAAAATAACAGAAGCATTTGCTGTGATAAATAAAGCAAGAAAAGAAGACAATATTGCAGGTTATGTCGAAGGCGATATAGTGAAGCCTGTATTTAGAAAGTACAACTAAGTTTTTTTAATTATAATTAAAGGCTTGATGAATGTGACTGGTTATATCCAGCACATTCATCAGATTCTCTCAATAAACTCATTATTAAATCTTACCTAAATAACATCGCCCTAAGTGGCGCTGACCAATCTTCATCTAAGCTATTGTATTGCTCTCTTAATAATAACTTAGAAGTTTTTCCTGAGGCGGTGAGCGGTAACGACTGTTCAAAATAGTACTTTAATGGTCGCTGAAAAGGTGCCAAAGTTTTATTGGCGACACGTCGTAGTTCTTTTTCAAGCGATTTTACGGCTTGCTGTTGATCCGTTTCAGCAGGAAATTGTGCGACACAAACCGCTAATATTACTTCACCAAGAAATTTATCATCAACTCCTATAACGGCTACTTCTTTAACTGCTTGATGTTTTGCAATCGTCGTTTCAATATCTTTAGGGTAAATATTGATCCCGCCAGAAATAATAATATCCTTCTTTCTGCCAACATAAGTTAAAAAGCCATCTTGGGCAATCTTACCTAGATCACCCGTTAAAAAATAGCCATCTTTAAATGATGATTGCGTTAGCTGTTTTTTATGATAATAACCGTTAAATACTAAAGGTGACTTTACTGCGATTTCACCAATGCTATTACAGGGTAATTCGCTTTTATCTTCATCAAGAATTTTAATGGCAACATTGGGGCAGGGTGTACCAACACTGGTGTGTTTTTCTTTAGCATATTTAGGGTAAAGATTAGTTGCGGTAGCAACTTCCGTTGCACCGTACATTTCATGAAAATCACAACCAACAGCATTGAAGAGTTGTTCTTTAAAATGATTATCAATAGGCGCAGAGGACGTGACTATGGTTTTTAATGACTGTAATTGCTTGGCATTAAGCAGTAATTCGTCTTTTAAAGCGTATAAATGCGAAGAAACGCTAATGACTTTACTCACTTTGTGATTTTCAACCGCTAGAAGCCACCGTTGAGGAGTAAAATGTTTCAGGTGAACGAGGGTGCAACCTTTGAGTAATGGAACAAAAAAGAGTCGTTGACCTAAAGAGTGAAAAAAAGGTGAAGCACATAATACCGTATCAGTTTCATTAATATCATATAACTGCCAACTTTGTTGTGCCCTAGATAATTTTGATTGTTGCGATAAAGCAATAGGCTTAGGTGCGCCCGTTGAGCCCGATGAAAGTGTAATAATGAAGTCATCTTGATCTGATGAGTGTTCAGTATGTTTATTATCAGATGCATTTTGCTCAGTGCTTTTTATACTACTTGATCCTTGTTTAGCTTGTTCGATCAATGCTTCAACGTTAATAAATTGAACACTTTCCATACTGGGCAAAGACATGCACTGTTGTACTTTTGCTGAAAACTCTTGTTCATAAATAACAATACTAACATCGGTTGCTTGCCAGCCACTGGCTAACTGCTCTTTTGTTAATTGAGGGTTTGTGGGCACACAAGTCGTCCCCAGTTTTGCTATAGCTAATGAGAGCGCAGCGGTATTAAGAGGAGCTTCTGTAAGTAAGGCAACTCTGGGTGTTGAGGAAAGTGATGCTAATGTTGCTGACCATTGTAAAGAAAGCTGCTCGAGTGCTTGATAAGTATAGTGCTTGTTATCTGATATTATGGCTGTTTTATTGTGATACGCTTGCGCTATTTTTTGAAACGTATGAAAAAGAACAGTCATAGCTAGTTACCTGTTGGTTTAATGTATTTCTAAAGGATGGTTTAATTAAGTGACTAATGTAAGCTATCAATAAAAGCTACCCATGAAAATTAGGTGTTCCAATGACAGCTCGTTTATCCATTGTGACTTAGATACTACAGTAGACAATTATTATTGTGGTGCAATTTTACTCGCAACTTTCTCTGCTAATGCGTGAACAACACGCATTTTTTCATCAGCTAACTCCATAGGTGTAAGTTTGATAGCATATTCGCTTTCTAAGGTCATTATCATACTTAATGTAGCAAATGAGTCGAGCAGTTGTTCATTAACAAAATTACTGCTGCCACTAACAGAGATGTTATCTTCTGTGGTGTTGTCTTCAATATATTCAATGATAAATTGTTCAACCTGATCTATAACTGCTGTCATTGTATAACATCCCATGATAAACGATCGCCAAGTGTTAAATCTTGGCTCGCTACTCTGCCCAACACGATGTCTTTATACTTGGTTGATAAGCCAAACCCTGGGCGAACCGACTTTATATTTTGCTCAGTAAAGGCTTCACCTTTTTTAATGTCAGCACTCACATAAAGAGAGCGACGACCATTTTTATTCAAGCTTGCCGCTGGAGTTAAATCATAATCAACTTTACCGATAGCTTTTTCAGCTCGTCTGATTTCAATAATCATTTGTTGAAATTCTTCAATGGTCAAAGAAAAGAAGCTATCTACTGTTTCGACTTCATCAGCTAATTTTATATGTTTTTCGATGACCTTAGCGCCAAGAGCTACGGCGGCAATTGAGACGCCTATGCCCATAGTGTGATCAGATAAACCTGCGTGGCAATTGAAGGTTTCTTCAAGGTTTGCGACGGTTTTTAGGTTTACTTCTTCAGGCGGTGTAGGGTAAGCCGTTGTACATTTTAATAAGATAACATCCTTACAACCATGTGCTTTTAAATGACTCACTGCAGTAAAAACATCGCCAATATTTGCCAAGCCTGTCGATACGATTACTGGCTTGCCCGTTTTAGCCACTTTTTCAAGTAAGGCTAAATCGACTATTTCAGGCGAAGCTATTTTATAGGCTTTCACTGGGTATTGCTCTAATTCATCAACTGATGTTTCATCAAAGACAGAACCGAACAATTCTATGCCTAACTCTTCTGCATGTTTAAATAGCTCAGGTAACCACTCCCATGGGGTGTGCGCATATTCGTATAAGTTATAGAGGTTTTTATAGGCCGCCCAAGCATTGTCTTTAGCAATTGCAAAATCTGTTTTATCACTGTTTAGTGTGATGGTGTCAGGTCGATAAACTTGAATTTTAATCGCATCAGCGCCGGCTTTATGTGCCGCATGGATCATTTCAATGGCTTTGGTGATTTCACCTCCATGGTTGCCAGATAATTCAGCAATCACGTAAGTGGGTTGGTCTTTACCAATGGCTATTGAGCCAATGTTTATATCATTCATCATATTATTGTGTCTTTTCAAAATTGCTTAAATCTATCCAGCGTCTTTCTTTATTAGCAACATTGGCTGCTTGAAAAAGTGCTAATCCTTCGTGTGCATGTGACCAACCATAGACATAAGGTGAATCATGCTCGCCTTTGGCTTTAAATTGTTCAAGGGCATCAGCCATGTCAGTATATAGATTGGCAAAAGCTTCAATAAAGCCTGATGGATGACCTGGCTTAAAACGATCTCTTACTTCATTTTGATACTGACAATTACCTCTGTCGTAGGTTACACGGCTAGAATCTTTATTAAAAATATGTAAGCGCTCAGGTTCTTCTTGATACCACTCTGCACTACCTTGATCACCAAATATTCTTAGCTTTAAACCATTTCTATGCCCTAATGCTGTTTTACTTACCCACATTGAAGCTCGAAAGTCTTGCTCGTAGTTTACCCACATGTAGGCATCGTCAACAATACCATCAAAAATCGAGAAGTGATGGAAATCAGCATTGATACTTTGTGGTTTTAAATCAGTGATAAAACCCGTTAAGTGATGAATATGCACGGCTAAATCAAGTAATAGGGTTGGAATGTCACCATCTTGCAATCGCCACGCTTGCGGACACATTTTTTCTTCAGCTTGAATAAACCCATCTGAAGGCATTTCAATTTGTATTTGTTTTAGCTTCCCTAGAGTTCCTGATTCAATATGGCGTCGCAAGTCTCGAACCATAGGATAACCGCTATAATTGAAGGTGACAGCTAGGAAGCCTTTACTTTTATCTAATGCTTGCTTAATTTTGTTTGATTGCTCAATATTTGCTGCCATGGCTTTTTCACAGATAACAGCAACATCGTTTTCAAGTAATTGGCAAACCACTTCTTGGTGATGAGGTGTTGGCGTTAGAACAACTACGGCATCTAAGTGCTGCTTTTCATGTTCAATATATTGTTGCCAATCATGATAAACTTTCTCTTCAGGTAAATGCCATGCTTTACCTGTTGCCATACTTGTGTCTTCATCTCGACTAAAGCAACCTGAAGCAACTTGCCATCTTTCATCTAATTGACACGCTACCCAGTGTGCGTGGCCAACGGCTGATTTTATAGAGCCGCCTATAAAACCGAGCTTTAACGGCTTTTTGTTTTGTGAAGCTGTGATCATAAAAATCTCTTTAACTTACGTTTAACTAGCGACGTATTCGTATATATAAAATTAACCATCATTAACGGTTAATTTCGTCTGTATTACTATTTGGACAATAAGTCACATAATGAAAATTGTCGCGTTCGGCACCATTAAACAGTGTTTTAATAGCTTTATCGTATGCATGGTCTGTACCAATATCCGAAAAACCTAAGTATTTATTTAGCAAGCGAACAAATTTATTTTCTTTGTGAATAACGGCTACCCAAGGTGTTGTAGGGTAGAGGTTTTTACAATGCTCTAATTGCCAATTAAGTGCTAATAAGGCCTCTTGAAAACCAATATCACGTTCACATATAAACCAGCCACCAATTAAAAAGGCTTTATCCTCAATTTTTCTTATTTCATGCCATATATACAGCACAGGCTTACCTTGGTGTGAGAGTAAATATGAATCACGCTTTGTATTGAACCACCATGCATAATGAGAGAGAAATGGAATTGGCTCAGCTTGAATCATGTTTTGGCAATTGTTGGGTAAGTTACGACTTTGTAAATAATGGTTTATATCGCTATCATTTACTGCTCGTAAGGTGTAACTGTTTGAGTCGATAAGATATTGATGCTCACTCGAACAATTGTTTTGCTCAGTTTGACTGCTTTTTGATTGCGAACCTTCAAACAGAGCAGGTAGAGCTAATAATTGTTTGGCAACACGCTCGGTACCTAGGGCATCTATGGGCTGTTCAGCATTAAGTATTAAAGATTTTATACGAGCATAATGTGTGTATGCTGAATTGACGAAATACGTTAAATTCTCAGCGGTAATTTCACTGAATGAATCTAAGTGAAAATAATGGCCTAATTGAGCTAACTGCGCTTTTTCTGAGTGTTGGTTTTCTGCAATAGCAAAGGTTAATGCAGGAATTTTTAATGCCAGTAACTGGTAGATAATACCGCCTGCAGCGCCAATATATAAATGACAGTTTTCTAAGTAAAGGTATAAATCTGTTTTACCTACAAGTAACTCGACTTTATTGTTATTTTCATAATGTTCAATAAAGCGCTCGCTGTTATGAGCTAAGGGCCCCAACACAACCAGTAATTTAAAATCAAAATCGAATGTTTGTTGTGATAATAGGAAATCGATTAATTGCTGGCATTGTAATAAATCACCAGCCCCACCTAAGCCAAGCATAATAGTAAATTCATTTTCGGGAGTAGGTTTTAGCTGATTATGCTGTATTTGATTTTGGTATTTTTCATCAAGTAACACATAATCTGGGCCTAGCAGTTTGGTAGCTTTGTTGGGAATAAGGGCGTCATAGGCTGTTTGAGTTTGCAGACCGCGCCATTTCATATCAACGAGAATGTCACATTGATGCTCGCGTAACAAATCATCAATAACTAACAGCTGAATATTGTCTTTAGCGTTTTGATAAATTGTTTCTTCCCATGATTTTGCTAACCGGTAATCATCGATGACGATATTGGCTGCTTGATATTGGTCGAGTAAGGCTAAGCACTTTTGAGCATCTTCCACTTCATTAAGTTTTTCTTGTGGCTCTAAATAAAGTGCTTGTGTTTCTATGTGTGATAAAAAAGGCTGTATTGTCTGCTCAATATAGTCCAATACAAAGATGACTTTGCTTTGGTGCTTTTTTAATGCTTTAGCAAGCTGTAGGCAGCGAACAAGGTGACCAATGCCTGTGTTTTTACCTGCATTGGTTCTTATGATAGTGGTAGTTTTTGAGGTCATTATTGTCTGTTTGGCTCTAAGGCGTATTTTCTAACGCGATTTTCTCTAAGGCAACATACATTGCTTCAGCCAAAATCCAATCATCGTTATTATCAATATCATGGACTTCATATTTTGGCAAAATATAAGGTATTGCCGCATCAGAAAACATACACTTTTCAGACAAGAAACCTTGTGCCGTGCCCCAATAAAACTGTCCTGCATCAAAATAGGCAGGAGTAAGATCTTGAGTTCTAATACCAAACGAATCTGGTTCAAACATGGCTATTTTCTGCTTATCTGAAATACTAAATGCTTGTTGAATTGGAACTGGGTACTCACAGACACCAAAGCAGTATATTTTTTCTGTTTGTGAAGTGAGTATGCTTAATGCTTTTTTTAATGACTCGGCTTTAACAAATGGTGAAGTACCATAGAGTGTACATACGTAATTTGCAGGCGTGCCAGCTTCAGCTAACCAATTAATAGCATGGTTGATAACTTCTAATGTACCGCAATGATCATCAGATAATTCAGCAGGCCTGATGAAAGGGGTTTTCGCACCAAATTTTCTCGCAACTTCTGCTATTTCTTGATCATCGGTAGATACAATAACCTGATCAAAACACCCTGAAGTTATTGCGGCTTCAATAGCGTAAGCAATAATAGGTTTGCCACAAAAGTTTTTGATATTTTTTCTAGGAATTCTTTTGCTACCGCCACGAGCGGGAATGATACAAACGTTAATATGACACCTACTTTTCGTTTATGACTTGTTGAAGATAAGCTTAGCTGTTCATCTGTTGAGTATATTGATTATTAAGCATAATTTCACCCTGTATTTACAGATAAAATCGGGGAAGTATGTGCCTTATTATCACGCATTTGTTTAATCGCCTTAGCTAATATCGTTAAAATATCATGGCTTTGCTCAAGGTTTATACAAGCATCGGTGGTACTTTGCCCGTAAGTTAGCTGGGTAATATCACTTAAGCTTTGTCTTCCTTGCACCAAGAAGCTCTCTATCATTAAACCAAATACTGTTTGGCTACCTTGTTTTATGTAGTTTGCAATATCGCGGGCAACTAGTTTTTGCTTTAAATGATCTTTGTCGCTGTTGCTATGGCTGCAATCAACCATCAACCTTGATAAGTGCTTCGCCTTTTTAAGCTGTTGGCATGCATTATCAATACTTTGCTGTGAATAATTAGGCTGCTTGCCACCTCGCAATATTAAGTGACTGTTTTTATTACCTACACTGGTACAAATTGATAGTTGCCCTTGGTTGTTAGGAAGATAGAGTGTATGGCTTTCTTTTGCTGAGGTGATGGCATCAATAGCGATTTGAGTATTCCCATCGGTAGTATTTTTAAAACCTATAGGAAAATCAAACAGAGAAGCCAACTCTCTATGGGATTGACTTTGCGAGGTGCGAGCACCAATTGCTCCCCAACTAATTAAATCACTAATATGACTAGCCACATTTATATTTAAAAACTCTGTTGCCGTTGCTAGACCTAATTCATTAATCGCTAAAAGCAGCTTTCTTGCACTATATAAACCTTCGTTGACATCATAGCTTTGATCAAGATGAGGGTCATTAATCAAGCCTTTCCAGCCAAGGGTTGTTCTAGGTTTTTCAAGAAATACTCGCATTACAATGAGTAATTCTTGAGAAAATTCGTGACTCATTAACTTGAGTTGCTTTGCGTATTCTAAGGCAGCAGCGGGATCATGAATAGAGCAGGGGCCTATAATCACTACCAACCTATCATCTTGATTGTTGATGATGGACTTGATTGTTTTTTGACTGTCTTTGATGAATGTTTTAGTGAAGGGAGAAACAATGAGTTGTTGTTTTAATTGCTCTGGTGTAATGAGGGGGGATTCAGTTAATTTAGTCGCCTTTCTTTCACTCGATTTTGTTTCTGTTAGCTTTGCTTCACTTAGAGTGGTTTCACCTGGATTTGTAACCGAGCGAAGTTGCTCAGCATGATGGTTATTTTGCTCAATATTTTTTGTCGTATTCTCGACAGTTTTGCAATCTTGTTCATTTAACCGATTTATGGAATGGTTAAGCATTAGTTTACCCTTATACAAAGGCCATATTACCTTTGTATCGGTCAGGGTAAGAATAAGTTTAATCTTGCATTTTGTGGTGACACTTAATGGCGCTAGTCAAAACGCCTAGTTAGTTTTAAATCAAGGCTATCGGGGTATTCTTCAATTGCCCACTCATTCTTCTGCCAATCAAACGGGCATCTTTCCTCAACAGACAGTAAATCTTTATCCTCAATACCTTCAAGGTTGACCAAAGGAAGACCAAGTTGAGAAACCATTAATTCATTTAAAAGATGATCTTGTTGCCAGTGAATCCCAGTTATTTGACGATTAGGGCTTTCCCAGCCTGTTGAGTCAGGTGAGCCATGGCCATTTCGGCCTTCACTTTGCTCAAACATAACTTTTTGCCATTGGGTATTACGAATGAACTTTCGATATGCTCGAACCGTTTCTGTTTTACCACTGCTTCGAGCAAGTCTTCCCCAGTTGGCACAATATTCAACGTTATCTAATACCACAATTGCTTGAGTAGCCTTTTCGGTAATCGCTTCAATGACTTCTTTTCTTGATATACCGTCATTTACAACAAGTGACCATGGATTAAGCTCAAAAATTCCATCGCCAATTTCACTGTAATCTTGGGCTTTTAATATGGTTAAATCATGATCTGCATAAGCGCTAATTGCACTTGATAGGTTATCGGTTACCGCAACGGAAAAGCCTGCCTTTTCAGCAAGTAAACATAAATCACTAATAAAGCTGTCATCACTTTCTATAGTGAGTACTTGACACTTTTTCTGCAAAAAATATAACGTTGAATTGCCGCCACCCCATTCCAGCACTGATAACTTTTCATTAATTAATGTTGGATACCATTTAAATAAGTTATTTAAAAATTGAATTGAGGCATCTGCGATCCATGGAGTTATTCTTAGAAACATAATAATACCTTTAGTAATAAAATGGTTTAATTTGAATAATTGAAACGACTTTTGTCGATACAATACAGCGTTAGTTCAAAGCCATAATGCCCGTGCTGTCTTAAAAAAAGTTGGTAATCGGGGTTTATCGCTTTGATTAATTGTGGGATTTCCCAAATATGGCTAGGTTGGTGGTAACAAGATACAGCGATATTAGGTCGTTGTTGCTTGATGAGTTCTGTAGCACCTGTAATCACATCTAAATCAGCGCCTTCAACGTCAATTTTAATTAGGTTCACCGTTGAGTTTGCATGAGTGTCATCGAGTTTAGTGACAAAAATCTCTGTTTCACCCTCATCACTTATATGTGAAGCAGCACCATCGCCTGAAGTAAACCGTAGTACTTTATTGATATTTCCTACGCCCATAGGGAAGCAATTAATATTGGCTTGAGGAAAGTCATTTTTGATTTTGCTAGCAGCAGCAGTCAGTGCATGATAATTATCTAGCTCTGGCTCAAAGGCTGCATATGATTTTATTTTATCTTTGAAAACGGCAAAAAATTGTTTGATGGTATCTCCATCAAAAGCACCACAGTCAAGGATATGTAGGTCATCTAGCCCAGTACATAAATCTATTTCTGGAGGAAAATACTCTTCACAGTAATCGGGTTTAATATAATCTTCTACAGCAAAAGATTGCCTGAAATTGGCAATATTAGTTAATAGTGCTTTACTTCTTTCATCATTAAAAAAACTTAAAACGGTTTCAAAACCTTGCTGGTTAACAAAGTTTTCATCATGAGGGTTTCTCCAGAGTAAACCATCATGACTAATGATAGATAAAGTCTCAGGGAATTCACTCATGGTTTGATAAGGTGAAACTAAATGTGTATAGCCCATTTGGCTAAGTTGTTCAAACAAAGCCTCATCTACACCCGATTTTACAGGGGGAAGTAATACTGCAATATAGACTGTTGCATGTGCTTTATCTTCGGCTTTAATTTCATCAGGTCGATACATGTATTTGCCTTTGACCCTATCGCGTGGAGCATAAGCATCAATGAACTCATAATGAGTATTTTGCTGATCAAATAATTGCGCAAGGGCTAAACCTAGGTACGAGGCACCGTAAATGAATGTTTTGTTATTAGGTATTGGAGTATTCATTTGCATCGAGTCCTATCGTTAAGGCCAGTTAGTTGGCGATAAAATATTTTCATCTGATAAAGCGAATTGCTCAGCATTATCAATAATAATGTCCTTCTCAATAGCATTAACCAATTGTTCAAGTTGTTCGCATGTATTGACCCCACATATTAGTTTATCTATTTGCGAAGTGTTTTTAACAAAATTAAGGGTTAACTCTATTAATGACAAGTTATTTTGTTTAGCAAAGGTTTTTAGCTGATTTAACGGGATAAAAGCAGGAGAGAAAAAAGGATTTAATGTAGTTTGATCCGCAAAAAATAACCCTTGTAAAAAGACTGAACGGGCATGAATTTCAATATTTCGACTCTTCAATTCATCTAAGGTGCCACTTTTAAGTAAGCGTTGATCAAAAATATTAAAAGGTAATTGAATTACATCGACATCGTAATGCGCTAAAAGCTGTTCAATTTGCTGTTGATGATAAACAGAAACACCAATGCGCTTGATATTACCTTGTGATTTTTGTTCTGTTAGTGCTTGATAAATTCGTTCGCCGTTAGTTTTAAATAAATCATCGCATTGATGGACAAGCACACCTGCTAACTTGGCTGTTTTTAATTGCTCCATTGAGCGCTTTAGTGAAGTGAGTATTGTCTCTATATGGTGTTGTTCGATGTTTGAATCATTAATCGCAATCGATTTAGTAATGATGTCAAATTGTGAGTTTAAAGGTTCATAACTGCCTAACACAGCTTCAGCGTTTCCATAACTTGACGACGTATCGAGGGTTGTAATGCCTGCTTTATGTGCAAAAGATAAAGTGCGATACACTTCTTCAAGAGGTGTTTGACCTTGAGTATTGCTTACCCCGTAATTTAAACCAAACTGAACAGTGCCTAATGCTAGTTTCATATCAATGATTGTACCGTGCTAATGACATATTCTTGCTCTTCTTGTGTTAAATCAGGGTAGAGCGGTAGGGATAATGCTTGTTGGTAATAACTCTCAGCGTTAGGAAAATCCCCTAGGTTAAATCCAAGTTGTTGATAGTAAGGTTGCATGTGCACAGGAATATAATGAATTTGCGCGAAAATGTTTTTTTCCCTTAATTGCTCAACAAGGGCTTTATGTTTTTGTTTATCTGGCTTGGGTAATTTAATGATATATAAATGATAAGCACTATAGCTGTGGGGCATTTGCACTAAAGGTGATAACTCTAATTTTGTAAAGGCTTCATCGTAAAATGCAGCAAGTTGATTTCTCTTTTCTACAAAACTATCTAATGCGGATAATTGACTCAAGCCCAGCGCTGCTTGCAATTCGGTCATTCGGTAATTAAAGCCTAATGCGATTTGTTGATAGTACCAAGGACCATGACTTACTTCGGTCATGTGCTCTTGTTCAGCAGTTATGCCATGGCTTCTAAGTTGTTGCATTTTTTGTGCAAGAATAGGGCTGTTAGTCGTTGCCATTCCGCCTTCTGCACTAGTGATGATTTTCACTGGGTGGAAGCTAAATACCGTTATTTCACTGAATTGGCAATTGCCAACAGGGGTATGTTGATAGCTAGCACCAATAGCATGTGAGGCATCTTCAATAATTTTAATATTGTATTGCTGAGCAAGCTCACTAATGGCTTGCATATCACACGATTGACCCGCTAAATGAACCGGAATAAGTACTTTAGGTAAGGCATTATTAATTTGGGCTTGTTTCAATTTTTCTGCCAATGCCAAGGTGGAGATATTTCCTGTGTCAGTATCAATATCAACAAAATCAATACTGGCACCACAATAAAGAGCACAATTTGCTGAAGCAACAAACGTGATAGGGCTAGTCCATACAATATCACCTTGGCCTACACCAAGGGCTAAGCAAGCAATATGTAAAGCAGAGGTCGCACTATTAACTGCTACGCCAAATTTAGCTTGGCAATATTGTGCGATGGCTTGCTCAAATTCAGGAACTTTAGGACCTTGAGTTAATCTATCTGATTTTAAAACATCAACAACAGCGTCAATGTCATGTTGGGAAATGTGCTGTTTACCGTAAGGGATCATAAACACGCCTGTTGATTAAATTTGGCAATTTCATCGACAGTTAAAAAGTCAGGATTACTTAATGAGTCGTATTCATAACCTTCAGGTACGGGTTTTCCTACTTCATTAAGGGCGTTACTGGAAAAATCATTTTCACGACTAAAAAAACGTATCGCAGGAGAGATTACAAAATGATCGTCAAATTCATAAGTGTTATAGCATAATTCACCCGGACACATTACTTCGTGTAATTTCTCACCGGGCCTGATACCAACAATTTTTTGCGTTAACTCTGGCGCCATGGCTGTGGCAAGATCGGTAATTTTTATTGAGGGGATTTTAGGTACAAAGATCTCACCACCGGACATGCGATAAAAGTTTTTCAGCACAAAATCGACACCTTGTTGTAAGGTGATCCAAAAGCGTGTCATGTCTTCATGGGTAATAGGTAAGTGATCAGAACCTTCATTAATAAGTTTTTCAAAAAATGGTACTACTGAACCACGTGAACCCACGACATTACCATAACGCACTACCGCAAAAGAGGTTTTATGACCACCTGCAATATTATTAGCTGCAATAAAGATTTTATCAGAGGCAAGTTTTGTCGCGCCATATAAGTTGATTGGATTGGCTGCTTTATCAGTTGATAGTGCAATTACTTTTTCAACATCATTATCTAACGCGGCATCAATCACATTTTCTGCACCATTTATATTAGTTTTTACACATTCCATCGGGTTATATTCAGCAGCAGGTACTTGCTTCATAGCCGCAGCATGTATGACAAAGTCAACGCCACGCATGGCTCTGATTAAACGCGCTTTATCTCTTACATCACCAATGAAATATCGCATACAAGAGTGATTAAACACTTGCTGCATTTCAAATTGTTTTAATTCGTCCCGTGAATAAATGATAATTTTTTTCGGGTTATGACTTTTTAATAACGTTTCAACGTATTTTTTCCCAAAAGAGCCAGTGCCCCCGGTGATTAAAATACTTTTATTTTCGAACATTGACTTAGCCATTTGTGCCTCATTCTTTCTTATGGAACGATTTAATACTAACCACCACTTCATTTTCTTTAACTATTACAGAAGAATAAGAAGTGTCGTCATATCATTTAGTAGTGATTAGCAAATTATGTGCCTAGCGATCTAGATATACAACTATTTATTACTATTTTAGCAAAATCTTGTTAAAAAGCTGGTTTATTTTCAGCCAGTTAGCATCAGGAAGAACGAAATAGCCGCGAGCAATGATTATGTTGATAACCTTAACAGAAAAGTTTATGTCAAAAAAATATTGTTAATTTGATGATGGTGTGAATAAAGGGGTTGTCATAGTGCGAAGATTTTATAATAGGTTAGCTATTTTATTGTACAACTCTGTTGCTTGGCTTTGAGATAAATTACCGGTAGATTTTGCCCGGCCAATGGTAGATGTCACTCTAATGACATCATCGGCAATTTCATTGATTTGCTGAGAAGCTTCGAGCTGATTTTCTTGTTGTAGTTTTTCGCGCGCTAAACTTGATATGTTAACTACATCACTCGCGTTTTGACCAAAAGTAGACTGTAAATACGGTGCTTTAGTAGAAGTATCGGCTGTTGAGGTATTAGCCCGATTAATTTCTATTCCCGCTGTTAATGGTGATAATGCTGGCATGATTAATTCTACTTAAATAACAACATTCAAAAAGTTAAACTTGTGCTCACATTAAGTTATGTGCGTCAAATTAAGTATAGGTCGAAATTGTATGAAAAACGAGCACCTCTAGTTTGGTAAAAATTATTGAATAACTAGCTGATTAAATAGGAAGTTAATTAGTTTGGTGTCAAAAAAACGCCATTTAGCAAAAAAGTGTCAATAATTTGTTGATTATTATTATCTTCTGGCTAGAATCACAATAAATGAACTGGTAAACCCCTTTTTAATAATAAGCATTTTAAAGAGCGATTTTATGACCGATACTTCGATACTTCATGGCCACAAACAAATTTTAGTGGTTGATAATGATAATGCCAGAGCACACCAAATAGCGACGGTATTTTCATTTGTAGGAGAGCACTATACTTTGTGCTCTCAGGAAGAAGTATCAAATTACCTCAAACAAAGTGACCATATTTTATCTGTTGTACTTTGTGGTGATTTATCTTCATTAACTGAAAAGCTTGTAAAAGATAACCCTGCCATTCCTTTTTTACTTCATGAGGTTGTTGATGCTAATGCCTTAAATCACTATGTGAATGTGATTGGCTCTTTATCAACACCACTAAATTATGCGCAATTGACGCAAATGATCCATCATTGTCATCAATATCATAATAAATTGCCACGCCAAGGCGCTAAATTAGCTAGTAGCGCTTTGTTTCGCTCATTAGTCGGCATAAGTGAACCCATGACACAAGTGAGATTTCTCATTGAGCAGGTGGCGAAAACCCCAGCGAGTGTTTTAGTGCTTGGAGAATCTGGTACTGGTAAAGAAGTGGTGGCTCGAAATATTCATAATCTTTCAGAGCGCTCTGATAACGCATTTGTGCCAGTAAATTGTGGTGCTATTCCAGCTGAACTTTTAGAGAGTGAATTATTTGGTCATGAGAAGGGCGCTTTTACTGGTGCTATCTCTACTAGAAAAGGGCGTTTTGAATTAGCAGAAGGTGGTACATTATTTCTAGATGAAATTGGTGATATGCCGCAACCCATGCAAGTAAAACTTTTAAGGGTGTTGCAAGAAAGAACTTTTGAACGTGTTGGTGGTAGTAAAAGTATCAAAGCAGATGTTCGTATTATTGCAGCAACGCATCAACAGCTTGAAGATATGATAAAAACAGGAGACTTTAGGGAAGATCTTTTCTATCGATTAAATGTTTTCCCTATTGAAACTCCTGCATTACGTGAGCGTAAAGAAGATATACCGTTGCTATTAAAAGAGCTGTTAACACGATTTGAGCATGAGCAAGGCAAAACAGTGCGCTTTACAGAGAAAGCGATTGAATCGTTAATGGAACATCCGTGGGCAGGAAATGTAAGAGAGCTATCTAACTTAATTGAACGTATGCTTATTATGTATGGTGAACAAATTGTTGATGTAGCTGAACTGCCCAATAAATATCAGCATATTGATGTTGAAGCATACGAACCAGAATATCCTGAAGAGTTGCAAGAGCAAGATGCAATAAATGAATTATTCTCGGGCTTTGATTACGATGAAGAAAGCTGTGAAGAAAACGATGACAATGGTTCAAATCTTATTGGCATGGAAGAAACTTCATCTAATACAGGTTTGTTACCTGACGAAGGAATTAACCTTAAAGAGCACTTGGCAGAGCTTGAAGTGTCATTAATTAATCAGTCATTAGAAAAGCATGACTGGGTTGTAGCAAGAGCTGCTGAAACGCTGGGTATGCGTCGTACAACCTTGGTTGAGAAAATGCGTAAGTATGACTTGCAAAAACCTAGCGAATAACAAATAGACAATAATTTGACTAAGATAAATGTCATGATTATTGCTGTAACCTATTGAAATAATGTTGCTTTAAAAATGGCACATTAAATGCTTTATGGTACTTAATTACTATGTTTAATTGAGTACCATATTATGGCATTAGCAGTACATTCAATCGAAGAAACCTCTACAGGCAACCGTTTTAATATAGCCAATGCTTCTTTGGCTGATGCAGGGCAATCATTAGAGCAAGAGGCTTTTCCTGGTGAATTAGCAGCACTGCGCGCTCAATACTCAAAAAATTCCATAGAACAACCACTCACTCAAAGTGCCTTATCTAAGCGACAAAATGCTAAACAGCATAAACTAGCCGATCAACTCATTGAAGTGATGCCTACAGGACTCGTTGTTCTAGACGGTAATGGTATTGTCACTAAGATCAATAAAGTGGCGAGATTACTTTTAGAAGAGCCTATATTAGGGCAAGCATGGTTTGATGTTATTACTCGTTCATTCAAACCAAGAGAAGATGATTGGCATGAAGTCTCTTTAAAAGATGGTCGACGAGTTAAGCTGGAAATTTCAAGTTTAGGGGATCAACCGGGTCAGTTGATCATGATCACTGACTTGACTGAAACTCGATTGTTGCAAGATAAGATTGGTCAAATGCAACGTTTGTCTTCCCTAGGAAAAATGGTATCAACGCTAGCGCATCAAATCAGAACGCCATTATCAGCGGCGATACTATATGGTGCAAATTTATCAAATCATCAATTGTCAGAACATGCGCGGATAAAATTTCAAGATAAGCTAAATTCACGATTAAAAGATTTAGAGCAACAAGTTAATGATATGTTGCTGTTCTCTAAAAGTGGTACAGAGCAAGTTGTCGCGCCAATAACCGTTAATGCACTACTAAATGATGCGGTTCAAGGTGTAGAAGCCTTGGTGAACAAAGCTGGCGCAGAAGTGAAAGTACAGTTACCCGAAGAAAGTGGTCAAATCCTCGGTAACAAAAATGCCTTAACAGGCGCTATTCAAAATTTAATTCATAATGCATTACAGCTTATTGAAGAAAAGGCACAAATTGCGATTCAGGTTTACTACCGTGACTCTGATGTTTATATCAGTGTCAAAGATAATGGCCCAGGTGTGCCTAGCAATATTAAAGATAAAATATTCCAACCTTTTTTTACTTCTTCAAGCCAAGGAACTGGCTTAGGTTTAGCGGTTGTTAAATCCGTTATCAATGCACATCAAGGCGAAGTGAATCTGATTAGTCAAGCAGGAGAGGGAGCACATTTTATTCTCAAGTTACCCAAGTTAGAGACAGTAACAACGATGGGAGAGTTATCATGAATGATCGCAAAATATTAGTGGTAGAAGATGATGAAGGCTTAAGAGAAGCTCTCGTCGATACCTTGTCTTTAGCTGGATATCAATGTGCAGAAGCGAATTCAGGTGAAGAGGCCTTATTGCAATTAAAAAATCAGTTAATTGACTTAGTTGTTAGTGATGTGCAAATGGGCGGCATGTCGGGGTTATCATTATTAAAAAGTATTAAAGCCCAACAGGCTAATTTACCTGTACTGTTAATGACAGCCTATGGAACCATTGATGATGCTGTTCAGGCGATGCAAGATGGAGCCTGTAACTACATTGCAAAACCTTTCGCTCCTGAAGTGTTATTAAATATGGTGAGTCAGTATTTACCTGTACAAGCTATTAATGCTAACTCACCTGTGGTAGCTGATAAAAATAGTTTAGAGTTATTAGGATTAGCTAAAAAAGTCGCGACTACTGAAGCCTCGGTAATGATTTTGGGGCCTAGTGGCTCAGGTAAAGAAGTATTAGCACAGTTTGTTCATAATAACTCTGCACGAGCTGAGCAACCTTTTGTCGCGATAAATTGTGCAGCAATTCCTGAAAATATGCTTGAAGCAACCTTATTTGGTTATGAAAAAGGTGCATTTACAGGGGCTATTCAAGCGTGTCCAGGTAAGTTTGAGCAAGCTCAGGGAGGGACTATCTTGCTTGATGAAATTACTGAAATGGACTTGGGCTTACAAGCCAAAATACTCAGAGTCTTGCAAGAAAGAGAAGTAGAACGGTTAGGCGGCAGAAAAACGATTAGTCTTGATGTCAGAGTTATTGCAACGAGTAACCGAAACTTAAAGGATGCAGTTGCCGAAGGTGTGTTTAGAGAAGATCTATACTACCGCTTAAATGTATTTCCGTTAACTTGGTTACCACTTGCTGAGCGGGTAGATGATATTATTGTACTTGCAGAGCACCTAGTGCAACGCCATTGTCAAAAAAGTGGCGAAGCTATTCCTGAATTTACTGGAGCAGCGCGTAGCAAGCTAAATGCGTATCATTGGCCGGGTAATGTTCGGGAGTTAGATAATGTTGTTCAGCGAGCATTAATTTTACATGACAACAACGAGATTGATGCCAAAGACTTACTCATTGAAAACTTTGAAACAACGATTGTCCAAGATAAACAAAGCAATGAGAGTAGCGAGGACAAACTAGGTAGCGAACTTAAACTACAAGAAAATCAAATTATTCTCGATACTTTACTGGCATGTCATGGCAGTAGAAAAGAAGTTGCTGAGCGTTTAGGCATTAGTCCGCGAACTTTACGATATAAAATTGCTCGTATGAGAGAAGATGGCATTGAAATACCTGCTTAATTATTAACGTTTCCTACACGAATTAGGACATACATAGAACTATTATATGTTCTATGTATGTTTAAGTAATTGTTTAGGAATATGAAAAAATACAGCACTTGATAGCTAGCATTTATAGGGCGTATCTAACCTATATGAGTGAATAACTTACAAACCTCATGTAAATTCATACTCGCTGGTTTGCTCATCTTGTCGTGATGACCTTACTTTTTGAACGATAAAACCACCTGATAAATACTTTTTCTTTCTTTTATTGATTTTATAACAAATTGTTAAATAAGTAATTTTCATTATTTATTGTTTTCGCCATTTTTGGTTAAAGCATGTCTCGCGTTTCTTGGCATTATGCTTGCAGCTCCCTCTCTTAATCGTATTAACGTGAAAAAATTGACACAGCGAGGGTTATCATGGATATCAAAGGCAACTCACTTTATGCACAAATGCAGACCATGTCTTTACAAGCAATGGGGCAAAGCACCACAGCAATTAATGCTGACTCTGCATCAATAGATAGCGTTAATAAAGCTAACCCTTCAAGCAGTAATTTTGGCAATATGCTTACCGATGCACTAAAAACAGTAAACGAACTTCAACAAGAAGCTGGCGATAAGAAAGCTGCTTTTGAAATGGGTGATCGAAATGTTTCCCTAGCAGAGGTAATGATTGCTTCTTCGAAATCTGGCATTGCTCTTGATGCTACTGTACAAGTAAGAAATAAATTTGTAGAAGCCTACAAAGAAATTATGAGTATGCCTGTTTAAGAGTAGGCTTTCCCTTTTTGAATATGCTAAGACAAATTTAGCGGAGAAGTAACGTGTCAGATACCAATGCAATGATAAGCTCAGATAGCAGTTCAGACTTGCTTGCCAATGAAGGTGATGGTTCTGTTGAAGAGCAAAAGTCAGGCTTTTCAGCAACCTTAGGAAATGTAGATGTTTTAAGACAAATAACCTTAGTTGTTGCTTTAAGTATTTGTTTGGCTATAGCGATTTTTGTCATTATTTTAGCCAATGAGCCTGAATATCGTGTTTTATCAAAACTGCCGACAGAGCAATTGATTAAAACTATGGATCATTTAGATGCCAGCAATGTTGAATACCGTCAAGAAAACAACACTATTTCAGTGCCTGCTGATGAGTACCAAAATATAAAGCTATTACTTGCTCGTGAAGGTTTATCCAATGAGCCAGTAGAAAGTGATGAAATTTTAATGAAAGACATGGGCTTTGGTGTTAGTCAGCGATTAGAAAGAGAGCGTTTAAAGTATGGCAGAGAACAACAACTAGCTAAAACAATTGAGCAATTGCAAAGTATTGCAAAAGCAAAAGTTTTATTAGCGATCCCACGTGACAATATTTTTGCAAGACGCGAGAAAAACCCATCCGCCACAGTCGTGCTAACCATGCAGCGTGGCCGAATACTCTCAGAAGAGGAAGTTGATTCTGTTGTTGATATTGTTGCCTCTGCAGTACAAGGATTAAGTCCTAACAGAGTAACTGTAACAGATCAAAATGGTCGCTTATTAAATTCAGGTTCACAAGATTCAATTTCATCTCGTTCACGCAAAGAATTTGAAATTGAGCAAAAAAGAGAGCAAGAGTATTTAGACAAAATTGATAGTATTTTGATCCCCGTTGTTGGTTTAGGTAACTATACGGCTCAAGTTGATGTGACCATGGACTTTACCAATGTTGAAGAAACACAGCGTCGTTATAATTCCGATTTACCCGCACTTCGTAGCGAAATGAAAGTGGAAAATAGTACAGTAGGTGGCGACATTGGTGGTATTGCCGGGGCATTAACCAATCAGCCACCGTTAGAGTCAGCTATTCCTGAAAATGCCTTAGGCGGTCAGAAAAAAGCTATGCCAAGTCGCAAACATAGTGAATCAACGAAAAACTATGAGCTAGATGAAGCAATAAGCCATACAAAGCAACAAGCGGGTATTGTTAGAAGAGTCAGCGTTTCAGTTGCCCTTGATTACATAAATGAAGCAAATCCTGCTCCTGAAGGAGATGCAGAAGGCGTTGCAGCTGCTCCAGTTATCGCACCACGTTCTGTTGCTGAAATTGCGAGTATACGTCGCTTATTACAAGGCAGTATTGGTTTTGATTTACAGCGCGGTGATATTTTAGAAGTGGTGACTATCCCATTTAATCGACCTGATGTTATTGGTCAAGTCGAATTACCTATGTGGCAACAGCCATGGTTCTTAAAATACTTTAAATTGGCACTGGGTGCTTTAGTGATTATTGTTTTGATTGTTGCTGTTGTTCGTCCAATGTTGAAACGCTTAATTTATCCAGACCAAACACCTGCAGATTATGGTGATAAGTCACTAGATAGTCATATTGACTTAGGTGATGAGACTATGGATATGTTAACGTCTGATTTTGATGCTGGCGCTGTGGGCTTTGCACCAGATGGCAGTTTACAATTACCAGATCTTCATCGAGATGAAGATGTATTAAAAGCGGTTCGAGCACTAGTGGCAAACGAACCAGAATTATCATCGCAAGTAGTGAAAAGTTGGTTGAACGAAGATGAGTGATGAAACCCAAGAAATCGGTGAATTAGCCGCTGCGCCAACAGGTTTTGATGTTGACAAACTTGAAGGTGCGGAAAAAGCAGCCATTTTATTATTAAGTTTATCGGAAGAAGATGCCGCGCAAATTTTAAAACACTTAGAGCCGAAACAGGTTCAACAAGTGGGTACTGTGATGGCTGCAATGGAAGATTTTACTCAAGAAAAAATCACTGCTGTTCATAAATTATTTATTAATGAAATTCAAAACTTCTCTACTATTGGTTTCCAAAGTGAAGAATTTGTGAGAAAAGCGTTAACTGCCGCGTTAGGTGAAGACAAAGCTGGTAATTTAATCGATCAAATTGTGATGGGTGGTGGCGCTAAAGGTTTAGATTCATTGAAATGGATGGATTCTAAGCAAGTAGCCAATATCATTCGGAATGAGCATCCTCAGATCCAAACCATTGTTTTGTCTTATTTAGAACCAGAACAATCAGCAGAGATTATTGGCCAGTTTACAGAAAAAGTGCGTTTAGATTTAATGATGCGTATTGCTAATTTAGAAGAAGTTCAACCAGCGGCACTGCAAGAGTTAAATGAGATTATGGAGAAACAATTTGCAGGCCAAGCGGGTGCACAAGCAGCGAAGATGGGTGGATTAAAAGCTGCTGCAGATATCATGAACTACTTAGATACTAATGTTGAAGGTATGTTGATGGATTCAATTCGTGAAAATGACGAAGAAATGAGTCAACAAATTCAAGACTTAATGTTTGTCTTTGAGAATCTTGCCGATGTGGATGATCGTGGTATGCAAGCCATTTTACGAGAAGTTCAGCAAGAAGCGCTTATGAAAGCCATTAAAGGTACTGATGAAGCATTGAAAGAGAAAATCTTAAGTAATATGTCTAAACGTGCTGCTGAAATGTTAGCTGATGATCTTGAAGCAATGGGGCCAGTTCGTATAAGTGAAGTTGAAGCGGCCCAAAAAGAAATTCTTTCAGTTGCTCGTCGTTTATCTGATGCTGGTGAAATTATGCTTGGTGGCGGTGGTGGTGGTGATGAGTTCTTATAAGAACTTATCCCGTAAGTGATTCAAAAAACTAAAGTGGTTTAAAGGTTGTAATAATGACTGAATACGGTGCTCCACCAGTTAAAATTATTAAAGCAAAGCAACAAGAGGATCTTGATGTTTGGAATTTACCTAATGTTCAAGACAAAGATGCTGAGATAAATGACGAAAAAACTAATGCGTTGGGTAAAAGATCGAGCTGGCGATATGAGCCGCCCGAGGAAGTTGCTCCTGAGCCAGAGCCGTTAACAGCAAAAGAAATTGAAGAGATACGTCAAGCTGCCCACGATGAAGGCTTTAATCAAGGTAAAGAAGAAGGATTTAGCCAAGGTTATGAAGAAGGAAAAGCGCAAGGTTTAGAAGACGGTAAGGCTAAAGGCATAGAAGAAGGTAATGCCTTAGGTTTAGAGCAAGGAAAGGAAACCATTAGTGAGCAATCTTTGGTATGGCAACAGCTAATTTCACAGCTCCATGAGCCTTTAAATAGCGTTGAAAAAAATGTTGAAGAACAGCTATTAACACTCGTTGTGCAGTTAACTGAAGCGGTTGTTCTGCAGGAAGCAAAAACCAACCCTGATATTTTAACAGCCGCGATATCACAAGGAATTAAAAGTCTACCTAGCCAAGACGTACAAACTCAAATTTATTTAAACCCTGATGACATTAAGCTTGTAGAGGAAGAGTTTGGCGAAACATATATTAGTGAGCAGGGCTGGCGATTACTGCCTGCACCGCAGTTTACTCAAGGCAGTTGTCAAATTGAAAACAGCACTTCTAATATTGATCTTCAAATGAAGTCTCGTTTAAAGCAGGTGTTGGAATCGTTCTTGCAAGATGCTTTACATCAATAAATAGCGATATAAATTATTAGTTTATTCGCTTTTACTTTCTTATAGGTATGTGTCTTCTATGGTGGATAGTCTTCGTCTTACTGAGCGATTAAAGCAAAGTCAAAAATTTGTCCATGACTTTAAACAACCTGTTGCTGGCCGACTTGTCAGGGTTGTTGGCTTAACACTTGAAGCCGTTGGTGTAAAAGCTCCTGTTGGAAGCCAATGTCTTGTTGAAACTGCGCAAGGGGATTTACTCGCTGAGGTTGTGGGATTTGCTCAAGAAATAACTTACTTAATGCCTGAAGAAAGTTTAAAAGGTGTTTTACCCGGTGCCAGAGTTCTCCCTATAGGTACTAAGCTGCAGTTACCTTTATCAATGTCGTTATTAGGTCGGGTTATTGACGGTGTAGGAAAGCCACTTGATGGCCAAGGGCCTATACCGATTAATAATGACTATGTTCACGACAGTAAGCCTATTAATCCGCTATCTAGAAGAGCCATTACTCAGCCGCTTGATGTTGGAGTGCGTTCTATCAATAGCTTTAATACCGTTGGCCAAGGGCAGCGTATGGGCTTGTTTGCTGGCTCGGGTGTAGGTAAAAGTGTGTTATTAGGCATGATGACACGAGGAACAACGGCTGATGTTGTTGTGGTTGGTCTTGTTGGTGAACGTGGTCGAGAAGTAAAAGAATTTATAGAAGAGATTTTAGGTGAAGAGGGCCGTAAACGTTCAGTAGTGGTTGCAGCTCCAGCAGACAATTCACCGCTAATGCGATTGAAAGGATGTGAAACTGCAGTACAAATTAGTGAATATTTTCGTGATCAAGGTTTAAATGTTTTATTGCTGCTTGATTCGCTAACTCGATATGCTCAAGCACAACGTGAAATTGCATTAGCGGTAGGTGAGCCGCCAGCAACGAAAGGTTATCCACCTTCAGTCTTTTCAAAACTACCTCAATTGGTAGAACGAGCGGGTAACGGTGGTGATGGACAGGGCTCAATAACTGCATTTTATACGGTGTTAACTGAAGGTGATGATTTGCAAGATCCAATAGCCGATGCTGCAAGAGCTATACTAGATGGTCATATTGTTTTATCGAGAGATTTAGCTGATTCTGGTCATTATCCAGCAGTTGATATAGAAAGCTCTATTTCTCGGGTAATGCCTATGGTTACCAGCGAAGAACACCAAGAGTTAGCAAGACAGCTCAAGCAAATTTACGCTTTATATCAAGAGAATAAGGACTTAATAGCAATAGGTGCATACACCAAAGGAAATGATCCAAGAATAGATCAGTCTATTAACGTTGTTCCTGTGATTAACTTCTTCTTACAACAAAAAATTAATGAAGTTATTCCTTATGAACAAAGTTTAGAGCAACTCCAAGAGATTATTGCCGCAGCACATGCGCATAACCAGAATCAGAATCCAGCACAGGGTTGATTTTCTCACTAATTGATAAGAGATAAGCATCATGGCGAAAAACCAATTAGAAACCTTATTAAAGTTTGAGAAAGATAAAGAGCGAGCGTGTATTGAGCAGTTACAGCAAGCTGAAAATGAATATCAGCAAAATGTCTCTCGTTTACAAGGGGTTGCTGATTACCGCCTTGAATATATGAGACGTCTAAGTCAAAGAGCTGAGCAAGGGTTAGATAGCTCAACGTACAGTCATTATCATGCATTTATTGCTAAGTTAGATAATGCTTCTGAACAAGTAGAAATTGCGATGAAACAGGCACAAGCGCTTGTTGTACAATGTAAAGCAGTTTGGTTAAAGCAACGTCAAAAAGTTCAAGCCGTAGAGTCATTACAAGATAAAAGAAATGCAAAATTAATGATAATAGCGAATAAGAAAGAGCAAGCTATGTTTGATGAGATTGCGACACAACAATTTATCCGCAGAAAAACAAGTTAACTTCAACAAAGGAAAATCGCTTCTTAATAAAGTAAATACTAAATTTAACTTAGGTGGAATGAATATTGCTTTTAATTAAGATAAGAATATTTATTGTTAAGTTAAATGAAAAATTTAAGCTTAGTTTAGAGCGATATCACCAATAACATGTGTGGTTTATTGTCAATTTCTTACTAAGTTATTTTATCGAATAGCGCGTTTTTGTGTCTCATTTATTAAAGGCTAGGTTTTTATGCAACAAGTAAGTGCTTCATCTATTTTATTGTCACAAGATACTGATATAAATAGTAAAGATATATCTAACCAGGCCACTTCTTCAGAAAAAGGAAGTGACTTTTCTAGTTTTGTTGAACAGCATATGGACAAAAAAGGCAATAAGCAAAGTCAACATGGCATGACGGAAAGTACGCGCAAAGCAGAGCAAAACTCTCAAGCGGCAAAGAATGAATCAAAAGTAACTAACAGTGGCAATAATGATCATTCAAAAATTTCAGCTGATGAAGAAAAATCGTCAACTCACGATGCATCTAAAGAAAAAGAAACCTTGTTGAATCAAAGTAATGAAGAGCAATCAAACGAGAGTGAAACCGCTGAACTTGCTCAAGACGTTGCAGAAAATGCTGAAGCTGAACCACACAGTGAGTCACTAAAAAAATCAGAGCAGTTGATAACCTTACTTTATAATGCAGACAACACGCTGAAAAAGCAGGGACAGAGTAATCCTAAGTTTGACGAGGGTAAGGCTGATACAAAACTATCAAATGATGTATTAGCATTAGATAGCTCCTCAGATCAGAATGGTGAATCTGAAAATCATAGTTTAAAAGCGTTTGTTGAGGGGGTAAAAGGTGAAGCACAATCATCTCCAACCAAAGCACAGTTACCTCAAAACAGAACTATTGAACAGCTTGAGCAGAATGCGGCAAAGAATGTTGAAGGAAAATCGATAACTAATAATGGCGCGGATGCAAAACAAAAGCTTGAGCAAGCTCCTTTAAACCCTATTTTAAAAGATGCTGCTTTACATCAAAAACAAGCTGAAGCAGTAGCTGATTATCTTGATATAGAAGAAACAGCCGATACTGCTACTCAAAATAAAGTTTCAAAAGTTAATATTAGTTCGTCTGATAATGTCTTGCCTACTAAGGTTATCGTGAAAAATGCAGAGAAAAGTATTGTAGAAACAATAGATTCAGAGCAAGGCATTGCAAGGGGAGTGAGTTCAGAGCAAAGCGTTATTAATGCGAAAGGTATGGGAGTAGGGGCTAGTAGCAAACAACTTGCTAGTGATGAACGCTTAATCCTTTCAGCAGCTCAACTTGCTAGTTTAAAGTCAAATGAGAAAAATGAACATACGGGCTTACCTAAGTCACATGATGAAATAACTTTAATAAAAGCACAAAATGCTACTCAGTCATCAGGTATTGTTTTACCAGAAGCTGCAAAAGTCGCTGCTATTGGTAATAGAACAGATGATCAGCAGCAATTAGCGGCAACATTAGCTAACTTATCTCCACACGATAAAAAGGTTCATAAATACGTAGGTACACCTTCTTCATTTGATGAGAGTAACTTAGTCAAAGTGCAAAATATCAGTCAGTCATCCGGTGCTATTTTACCGGAAGCTGCAAAAGTTGCTGCTATTGGCAATATAACAGATGATCAGCAGCAATTAGCGGCAACATTAGCTAACTTATCTCCGCACGATGATGACTCAGTTGGTTTGTCGACTAATGAGTCCAATAACAAGTCAGTTACAGGTAAAGAAGCGCAACCTCAAAGTTTGTTTAATAATACCGTTAAACAAATAAAGTCTGAGTCTCAAAAAGTTGTCCAATCTACCATAGCAGATGAAGTAATATCTTCCAATAAGGAGAAAATGGCTATGGAAGAGGTTGTAGGGCAATTGGCAAGTGATGAGCTAGTTAATGGAAAAGTTACCCCATCTATTGATAATACGACAAAAAATATAACCAATAAAAATGAAGTAAACCCTGCAACACTTGCTTCTTATAATAGAAATACAATAGCCTCTAGCAGTTCAACCCTAGAAAATTATAATAATTTTGTCGCGCAACAAGCGAGTGAAGTACTTAATCATAATGTTGCTTCTGATACTGCGCAGATTCAAAAATCTAACGTTCAACTCCATCAAGAGACTATTTCTATCTTTAGGAAAGATTTTGCAGATGCAGTTAAAGACAAAGTGATGCTAGTGATTTCACAAAAACTTCAACAGTTTGATATTTCGTTAGATCCACCAGAGTTCGGCAATATGCAAGTACGTGTTAATTTGCAAGGAGAGCAGGCTGCCGTTAATTTTATCGTGCAAAATCAGCAGGCAAAAGACGCCTTAGAACAAAATATGCACAAGCTTAAAGATATGCTAGCTGAACAAGGCGTTGATGTTGGTGGCGCGAATGTAGAACAACAAAGTAAGCAAGACGGTGAAACTGAGCAAGGGCAATTAAGTCATCAAGCTCAAAATGGCTTTGCAACTCAAGATGCTGATGATGCTGTGGAGCATATATTATCACCTAATTTGGTTGATTCTTCAGCAATGAGTGTTGATTATTACGCATAATCACTTTAAATGTGATTAACTTTTGCAAAAGCCATTGGCTAGAGGGCTTTTCGAGGATATATTATCAGTAATAATGACTTAGCAGTATAGCGAAGAGAATTTAAAAAGGGTTTGTAATGGCAGAAGATAAAGAAAAAGGTAAAGACGGTGAGTTAGAACTTGATAAATCTGGCGGTAAAAAGAAGCTGATCATCATTATCATTGCCGTTGTGGTGTTATTAGGTGGCGGAGCAGGTGGCTATTTTTTCTTTATGGCTGGCGGGGATGAACCTGCTGCACAAGAACAAGCAACTACTGAAGGTGGTAGTGAGGCGGGAGAAAGTCAACCAAACCCCGATGCTGGACCGCAAGTTGGAAGTGCATTATACGTTCCTATGCCAAGGCCGTTTCGTTTTAATGTGCCTGGTGCCGCTAGAGATAGGTTTGTTGAAATTAGAGTGCAACTTTTAGTGCGTGGTGGTGACAACGAAGAAAATGCCAAAATGCATATTCCGTTAATTGAGAGCACATTGTTGGGTATTTTTTCGCAAGCAAATGCTGATGATTTAGCAACCAGTGCAGGAAAAGTTACTTTAAAACAACAGTCATTAGCTGCTGTACAGAAAGTGATGACTGATGTAGAAGGTAATAAAACTGTTGAGAAAGTATTATTTACTGGCTTTGTAATGCAGTAACTAATATATGTATTAATAACTTATTTTAGTTGTTTAACTACAAATAAAGAGAAAAGCGTGTGAGTGATTTATTATCGCAAGACGAAATTGATGCGTTGTTACATGGTGTTGATGACGTTGAAGAAGAGGAAATAATTGAGGATGTTGTCGAACGAAACGATGGCACCTCAGATTATGATTTCTCTTCACAAGACAGAATTGTTCGTGGCCGAATGCCAACCTTGGAAATGGTTAACGAACGTTTTGCTCGCCATATGCGTATTAGTTTATTCAATATGATGCGCCGTACTGCAGAAGTCTCCATTAATGGTATCCAAATGATAAAGTTTGGAGAATACATTCATACGTTATTTGTACCGACCAGTTTAAATATGGTGCGCTTTCGCCCACTTAAAGGTACAGCCTTAATTACCATGGAGGCGCGCTTAGTTTTTATTTTGGTTGATAACTTTTTTGGTGGTGATGGTCGATATCATGCCAAAATTGAAGGGCGAGAATTTACTCCGACTGAGCGTCGAATCATTCAAATGTTGTTAAAACTTATTTTTGAAGACTATAAAGAAGCTTGGTCACCAGTGATGGATGTGTCATTTGAATATTTAGATTCAGAAGTAAACCCCTCTATGGCAAACATTGTTAGCCCTACTGAAGTGGTGGTTATCAGTTCCTTCCATATTGAATTAGACGGCGGTGGCGGTGATTTTCATGTGGCATTACCTTATTCAATGTTAGAGCCTATTCGAGAATTGCTGGATGCCGGTGTGCAAAGTGATAAAGAAGATACCGATATGCGTTGGTCTAAAGCTTTGCGTGATGAAATTATGGATGTTCCTGTAGCCATTAATACTAAATTTTTAGAAGTGGATATTCCTTTAAGCCAAGTGATGGAGCTTCAAGCGGGAGATATAATCCCTATTGAAATGCCTGAAAGTATTACAGTGTTGATTGAAGATCTTCCAACATTTAGAGCTAAACTAGGTCGCAGTCGTGACAACGTAGCGTTGAAAATAGAATCAAAAATTAAACGACCTGAATCGGTTAAATCAGAACTAACGATATTAACAAAAGGCGGTAAACGCCTTGATAGTGATGCAGAGCTACATCTGCTTGAAGATGATTTATAAATAGCATTGTTATCGTTAGTAAATAAAGAATTGTTAAGTTGAGGCAAATGGTATGAGTGAAAAAGATGAAGATCTGAGCATGTGGGATGAAGCACTTGATGAGCAAGCTGAGGCAAAAGAAGCTTCTGAAAATGCCGAGCCTGTAGAGTTAGAAGAGTTAACTGAAGATGAGTCTCCAATAACAGGCGAAGAAAAGCGAAAATTAGATGCTATTCTCGATATTCCAGTGACAATTTCAATGGAAGTTGGACGAAGCCATATTAGCATTAGAAATCTGCTACAACTTAACCAAGGCTCAGTGGTTGAACTTGATAGAGTTGCTGGTGAGTCCCTTGATGTTTTAGTCAATGGCACATTAATCGCTCATGGTGAAGTTGTTGTTGTTAATGATAAATTTGGTATTCGTTTAACGGATGTTATTAGCCAAATTGAACGAATTAAAAAGTTAAAATAAGCATTCTTTATGTTGTCTTTATTAAGTTTTATCAAAAAGCTAACTATCTTTTTAATTATTAATGCCTATATTACGATAACTTACGCAGCCGAGGCCACAGAAAAGGCCTCCCCGGAGGTGGGCAAACATGTGATGGCAAACATGGATTCAGGCAGTATGATTTTGTCTTTATTAATGGTATTAGCGTTAATTGTTGTGAGCGCTTTGCTATTAAAGCGATTTAACTTTGTGCAGCAAAACTCCGGTCAACTTAAAGTGATTGCAAGTTTACCGATTGGAACAAAAGAAAAACTAGTCGTTGTACAGGTAGGAGAAAAGCAGTTGCTATTAGGTGTAACCTCTTCACAAATCACTTTGATTGATAGCACTATTGAGCAAATGATCGTAAACGAAAGTCCACCGGTAGAATTACCTGCAAATATTGCTAAATTTTTTAAGCAAAAAAATAATACGGAAAAAGTTAATTAGTGATATTGTTTTACAAGAAATTTTCTTTGAAAAGTGGTTTGAGTTCAACTTATTATAGGTAGCGATTAACATGCTACCTCGTATTTTACTGACAAAAGGGACTCTATGAAAAAGGTCGCACTAGCACTTACGGTTTTGGTTTGTGTTTTAGCATCAAGCTTTGGTGTATATGCAGCAGATGATTTGTCTTTATCAGCTTTAACATTGACCACCAACCCCGACGGTTCGCAAGAGTATTCCGTAACACTGCAAATTTTAATCTTCATGACGGCGCTGAGTTTTATACCCGCCGCTATTATCATGATGACTTCATTTACTCGTATTGTTGTTGTGATGGCAATTTTACGTCAAGCTTTTGGTTTACAGCAGACACCTTCTAATCAAGTTATTATTGGATTAACATTATTTCTGACCTTATTTATCATGACACCTGTTTATAATCAGGTAAATGAAACCGCGATTCAGCCTTATTTAGCCGACCAATTAACCTCAGTTGAAGCGATAGATAGAGGAAAAATCCCACTGCGCGCCTTTATGCTAGAGCAAACTCGAGTAAAAGATTTAGATACTTTATCAGCGATGGCCGGTATAGAAACCGTTGATAAGCCAACTGATTTACCTATGACCGTTATCATCCCTGCCTTTATTATTAGCGAGTTAAAAACGGCTTTTCAAATAGGTTTTATCCTGTTTATTCCTTTTCTCATTATAGATTTGGTTGTGGCGAGTATCTTAATGGCCATGGGTATGATGATGTTATCTCCTATGATAGTTTCCTTACCATTTAAGCTTATGTTGTTTGTTTTAGTAGATGGTTGGAATTTAGTTATAGGAACGATTGCTACCAGCTATGGTATGGGCAGCTGATGATGAATATGAAACCAGCATTACTCGTTCATAATATATTAGGGGATTGTGATGGGTCCTGAAGTATTTGTTGATATTTTAAGTGACGCGCTGTTGTTGGTGATTGTTCTAGTCAGTGCTGTTATTGTGCCTAGCCTATGCGTAGGTCTTATTGTTGCGATTTTTCAGGCCGCTACATCTATCAATGAACAAACCTTAAGTTTTTTACCGCGTTTAATTGTTACCTTATTAGCGTTAATCTTTGGAGGCCATTGGGGAGTCCAAAAACTCATGGACTACACCATTCGTTTAGTTGAGAGCATACCTAGTGTGGTAAGTTGATGGAATTCACTGAATCTGTCATTAACCAATACCTTGCGGATTTTATTCTGCCATTTACTCGTATTTCTGCGTTAGTTATGGCAATGATAGGATTAGGTTCAAAGACATTACCTGGTCGTATCAAACTCTTTTTAAGTGTTACCGTGACCATTGCGGTAATGCCTGCCATACCTCCTGCCAATGTTGGTGAGTTGTTCTCTTTTCAAACTGTCATAATTATTCTTCAGCAGATTGTCATTGGTACTATGTTAGGCTTTGTGACCATCATGGTGGTAAATACCTTTACTATGGCTGGGCAAATCATCGCGATGCAATCAGGTTTAGGCTTTGCTTCACTTGTTGATCCTGCAAGTGGTATGAATGTTCCTGCAATTGGTCAATTCTTTTTGATTTTATCGTCGTTACTTTTTTGGGTGATGGATGGTCACTTAGCTTACTTGCAATTTATTGTGGCTAGCTTTGAAACTTTGCCAATTCCAACTGAGCATTTATCTAGCATTAAATATCGTGAACTTGTTGAGTGGGGCAGTTGGATGTTTGCTACAGCGCTCTCTTTAGCTTTAGCGCCATTAACGGCGATGTTATTAATTAATTTTTCATTTGGTATTATGACCAGAGCAGCGCCACAGCTTAATATATTTGCTATTGGTTTTCCCATTACCATGACAGCGGGTCTGATCATAATGTGGTTAACTTTTGGTAATTTTTATACTCATTTCGAAATGCAATGGCAAAGGGCCTTAGATTTTAGCTGTTATTTAATTGATTGTGCGGTGCAATAGGTAACTAATATGGCTGATTCTGATAGCGGTGAAAAAACCGAAGACCCCACGGCAAAGAAACTTTCTGACGCCCGCGGGAAAGGGCAAATACCTCGCTCAAAGGATATGGGAACATTATTCGTTTTAGTGGGTGCTGCTTGTGCCATGTTGTTAATGGGCAATTCATTAGCTAATGCTGTTGCCTCCATGATGAAAAGAATGTTCAGTTTATCTCGCCAAGAAGTGATGGATGTAAATGCCCTATTCAAAGTGATTTATGATAGCGTGAGTTTGGTGGTTGCGCCTTTACTATGGATATTTTTTATTGTTGTTCTTGCAGCATTTGTCGGAAATGTTCTTTTGGGAGGAGTTAGTCTTTCTTGGGAAGCTGCGGCCCCGAAAGCGAGTCGATTATCTCCCATTGCGGGCTTTAAGCGTATGCTGGGTGTTCAGGCTGCGGTTGAATTTATCAAATCATTATTAAAGTTTTTCGTTGTTTTTATCTCGGCTTATTTGTTACTAAGTGGTTTATTTGAAGAAATTTTAGCACTCAGTCTTGAAGACATTCCCAATAACTTTGCCCATGCATCTAACATGTTGTTATGGATGTTTTTAGTGCTAGCGTTGTCTGTTAGCATTATTGTCGTTATCGATGCGCCATATCAAGTTTGGAATCATAAACGTCAGTTAAAAATGACAAAGCAAGAAATAAAAGATGAGCATAAATCTACGGAAGGTAGCCCAGAAATTAAAGGACGTATTAAGCGCACACAATATGAACTTTCTCAGCGAAGAATGATGGCTGATGTGCCTAATTCTGATGTGGTGATTACTAACCCGACTCATTACTCAGTTGCTTTGCAATATGATGCCAAGGTTGGAGGAGCGCCAGTTGTCATTGCTAAAGGTGTAGATGAAATGGCAATTCATATTAGAACGATAGCTAAAGAGCATCAAATTGAAATTATTCCAGCCCCCGCTTTGGCCAGATCTCTGTATTATAGTGCAGAGGTAGGAGAAGATATCCCTGAAGAGCTGTTCGCTGCTGTTGCTCAAGTTCTAGCCTTTATATTCCAGTTAAATGAACATAAAAAAGGTCGAGCTAAAAGGCCTATTCCAATCGCAAAGAACCTACCTATTCCAGACGAATTTAAGTATTAACAGCTAAAAAATTGCTCGTAAAAATCTAAAGTGTTTTCTTGGTACAAGTTTTGCTGATTCCAACTTAGTGTCAAAAAAATAACATGAAGTATTCAATGCAATTAGCTGCTTATTTTAATCGATTTGATAAAAAGAAATTAAACCATTTTACAGGTCTTGGAACACCATTATTGGTTATGGCCGCCCTTGGTATGGTCATTTTACCCATGTCTCCATGGCTACTAGACATATTGTTTTCTTTTAATATAGCGCTCTCTTTAGTCGTTCTACTAATCACCGTTTACACCTTGAAACCTCTTGATTTTGGCTCGTTTCCGGCTGTATTGCTGGTGGCAACAATTTTACGTTTAGCCTTAAACGTTGCAAGTACTCGTGTTGTATTACTAGAGGGGCATGAAGGAACTGCAGCTGCAGGTAAGGTGATAGAGGCATTTGGCTCCGTGGTAATCGGTGGCAATTATGCTGTTGGTCTCGTCGTTTTCCTAATTCTAATAATTATTAATTTTGTTGTTGTAACAAAAGGTGCGGGGCGAATTGCCGAGGTAACAGCTCGATTTACCCTAGATGCGATGCCCGGTAAGCAAATGGCAATAGATGCGGATTTAAATGCTGGCTTTATTACCCAAGATCAAGCACGAGAACGTCGTATTGAAGTGACCAGTGAAGCTGACTTCTATGGCTCAATGGATGGTGCAAGTAAATTTGTAAAAGGTGATGCCATTGCTGGGATTTTAATCCTTTTTATTAATATTGTTGGCGGCCTTGTAATAGGTATGGTACAGCATGACCTTTCATTTGATGAAGCGGTTCAAATATATACCTTATTAACTATTGGTGATGGCTTAGTTGCACAAATCCCAGGATTACTGCTATCGGTTGGTACCGCAATTGTGGTTACACGTCAAAATACCTCACAAGATATGGGTGAGCAAGTTAGTTCACAGCTTGGCCAAGAGAAGTCACTTTATATTGCTGCTGGCGTAATGTTTATTATGGGTATCATTCCTGGTATGCCACACTTTGCTTTTTTATTCTTTGCAGCGATTATAGCAAGTAGTGCATTTTTTGGTGCTAAACATAAGGCAAAAAAAGCGGTTGAATTAAAGCAAATTGCTCATGAAGAAGAGGCTGAAACTAAGCAAAAAGAAGATGAGGTAAAAGAATTAGATTGGGATGACGTTAACCATGTGGATGTTATTGGTTTAGAGATTGGTTATCGTTTAATCCCTCTAGTTGATAAAGCCCAAGGTGGTGAATTGCTAGGTCGTATTAAAGGGGTGAGAAAAAAATTATCACAAGAGTTTGGTTTTTTAGTTCCAGCTGTACATATTCGAGATAATCTCGATTTAGATCCTAATAGTTATCAAATTTCTTTAATGGGTGTGACAATTGGAACAGCTCAAATTAAACATGATCAAGAATTAGCTATTAATCCTGGTCAAGTATTTGGTCAATTAGAAGGTACTATGACCAAAGATCCTGCATTTGGTCTAGATGCTGTATGGATTAATCAAAATCAGCGTGAACAAGCTCAAACACTTGGTTATACCGTGGTTGATGCTGCTACTGTGTTAGCGACTCACTTAAGTCAAATATTAACGAATAATGCCGCACAATTATTAGGACATGAGGAAGTACAGAATTTACTAGACTTACTCGCGAAGAGTTACCCTAAATTGGTCGAAGGATTTATACCAGATACGTTAACTCTAGGTACGGTGGTAAAAGTATTACAAAGCTTAATGAATGAAGGTGTTGCTGTTAGAGATATGCGTTCTATTGTGCAAACTCTAGTTGAATATGGTCCCAAGAGCCAAGACCCAGAAGTGTTAACGGCTGCAGTAAGGATCACATTACGGAAATTTATCATTCAAGACCTTGTAGGCTCAGCACAAGAAATACCTGTCATAACTTTGGCGCCAGAGCTGGAACAGATGTTGCATCAGTCAATGCAAATGGCGGGAGATGATGGTGCAGGTATAGAGCCAGGTTTGGCAGAGCGCTTGCAAAAATCATTAACTGATGGTGCACAACAGCAAGAAATGGCTGGAGATAGTCCGATACTACTAACATCTGGAATATTACGTTCGGTCCTTTCTAAATTTGTGAAATATACAATACCAAGTTTACGCGTTATCTCATACCAAGAGGTGCCAGACGATAAACAAATTAGGATTGTTAGTGCCATAGGTCAATAATATTGTACTTTCGCTAAAGTGATTGCTGAGTTATCGATGTATTAAGGGGTTGGATGTGAAAATTAAACGTTATGTTGCCAAAGATATGCGCACTGCATTAGCACAGATTAAAGAAGAGCTAGGTGTTGATGCTGTAATTATGTCGAATAAGAAAATACCTGAAGGTATTGAGTTAATGGCGGCGGTTGATTACAACCAAGCACCTTCAGCAGTTGAGCCTCAAATAGCAACACCTCCTCAACCCCCTCAAATAAATGAAGATGTTGTCCATCTAAGTCAGCAAGCACCAGCTCCTGTTTCTGATAATGCCAATCAGTCGGAACCTCCAGTTGATAGTTTAGCTGCCCTACTAGGAAGGCAAGTACAAAAAGAGCAACCAAGTATCGGTAATATCGAAAAGGTTGCTATGCCAGAAGATGATATTGAGCAGCAGTTGAAAAGTTTCACAGAACGTCTTAAACATTCAACCCCTGAAGGCATTATTCCTGCACCGACTGAAACACCGGTATCAGCAAGTGAGAGCAATGATACGTTAGATGATACCGATGACTGCATAACATCAGTACCTTCAATTAAAGGAGCGGCTTATCGCAGCAATAGCGCTCAACAAGAAAGTAATCAGGTTTCAACACAAGACTTTAATAAAATGCAGCAAGAGATGGCATCTATAAGGGCTATATTGGAGCATCAAGTCTCTGGCTTGATGTGGCAAGATATGGCTCAAAAAGATCCTCAAAGAGCGGTATTAGTGAACAAGCTGTTAAACCTTGGCTTAAGTGAACAGATAGCGGATCAAATAGCAGGATATGTCCCTGAACAAATCGGTGAACAAGTTGCATGGGAACAGGCTAAACAACTTATTGCTAAACAAATTAACACCACACAAAATGATATCATACAGCGTGGTGGTGTCGTTGCTCTAGTAGGACCTACAGGTGTGGGTAAAACAACAACTATTGCAAAACTTGCAGCTGGTTTTGCTCAAGTACATGGTCATGAGCAAGTCGCGCTAATTTCAACAGATACATTTAGAATTGCTGGCTTTGAACAATTATCGACTTACGGAAAAATTATTGGTTGTCAGGTTAAGTTAGCGAAAGATAGTCAAGAGTTAGATACGCTTTTGCAGCAGTTTGCTAAGAAAAAACTCATTTTAATTGATACTGCTGGAATGGGGCAAAGAGACATGAGGTTAGCTGAGCAACTATCGGCTCTTGTTTCAAATGCTCGCGTTCGTATCAGAAATTACCTTGTACTTGCAGCAAATACCCAGCAAGCAGTAATGCAAGAAAATGTTGATAGGTTTAGAAAAGTTCCGTTATCAGGTTGCATTTATACCAAACTCGATGAAAGCTTAAGTATTGGTGAAATAATTACCACTTCTGTACAAAATGGTTTACCGATAGGTTATCTTACTGATGGACAAAGGGTTCCTGAAGATATTAAAGTTGCAAATGCTGAGAAATTGGTTACTCTTGCAGATAAGATGGCAACTAAATCAGCGAGAGCCAATTCTGCCCGTATGCAGTCCATGCCTATTCCCGGAGCAGCAATGGTTTAGCTATGTTAAGCTAAAAGTTATTATAGAAGTAGTATTTTAATGATCGATCAAGCGAGCGGCTTAAGAAAAATGCAAGAATTACAAAAAGTTAAAGTTATTGCTGTGTCAGGTGGTAAAGGTGGAGTTGGTAAAACCAATGTTTCATTAAATACCGCAATTGCTTTAGGTCAACAAGGTAAACGCGTATTGGTATTAGATGCTGATTTAGGCTTAGCTAATGTTGATGTTATGCTCGGTTTGAGAGTTAAGCGTAATCTATCTCATGTACTATCGGGAGAGTGCGAGTTGGACGATATCATTATTGATGGTCCAGCAGGCGTAAAAATTATTCCTGCTACTTCAGGCTCTCAATCGATGGTAGATTTAACCCCTTCAGAGCATGCTGGTTTAATTAGAGCCTTTAGTGAGATACAAACATCGTTTGATGTTTTGCTAGTTGATACCGCTGCGGGTATTTCTGATATGGTGTTAAGCTTCACAAGAGCAGCACAAGATGTTGTGTTAGTGGTTTGTGATGAACCAACCTCAATTACAGATTGCTACGCTTTAATGAAATTATTGAGTCGCGATCATGGAGTATTTAAGTTTAAAGTTGTGGCAAACATGGTTAGATCTGCCAATGAAGGTCAACAACTTTTTGCTAAACTAACCAAAGTAACAGATAGGTTTTTAGATGTGGCTTTAGAGTTAGTCGCTGTGGTTCCTTTTGATGAAAATATTAGGAAGTCCGTAAGAAAACAACAAGCTATTGTTGAAGCGTATCCTCAATCCCCTGCTGCACAAGCATTTACAAAATTAGCAAAGAAAGTAAATGATTGGCCAATACCCCAACAAGCATCAGGGCACTTAGAGTTTTTTATAGAGCAATTAATAACCCATTAAATTTGAACTATATAGTGAGAATTAAATTACGTGGTAAAAGCTATTACTTACAATAACCAAATTGATAAGTCGCAATTGTTAGAGCAGCATACTGTTTTAGTAAAAAGAATTGCTTACCATTTACTTGCGAGGTTACCGGCAAGTGTCTTAGTTGATGATCTAATCCAGTCGGGAATGGTTGGCCTTTTCGAGGCCGCCAATAATTTTGATAATACTAAAGGCGCTAGTTTTGAAACCTTCGCAGGTATTCGTATCCGTGGTGCTATGCTAGATGAAATAAGACGTGGTGATTGGACACCGCGTTCTGTTCATAAAAATAGTCGAATGGTTAGTGAAACAATCAAGCAACTGGAGGCCAAACTAGGTCGTGATGTTTCTGATGTAGAAGTTGCTGAAAAACTTGATATTTCATTAAATGACTACCATCATATATTAAGTGAGGTTAGTACAGGTAAGATCTTGGGCATTGATGACTTAGGGGTGAATGAAGATGCTATTAATTATAGTGATTCAGTTCAAGTCGATGATCCATATCAAAACATTGAGCATACAGCCTTTAAAAAAGGTTTATCTGAATGTATTAAGTCTTTACCAGAGCGAGAAGCTTTAGTACTGTCACTATATTATGATGAAGAATTAAACTTACGTGAAATTGGACAAGTTCTCGATGTTAGTGAATCTCGAGTTAGCCAAATTCATAGTCAAGCAATGCATCGATTAAAAGCTCGTATGCAATCTTGGCAAAGTTGAGTAAACTAATAATTACCGTTAATATTTATAAATTTGAATGTTTCGCCGGAGGGTGCCTTGGATAAAAATATGAAAGTGCTTGTTGTTGATGACTTTTCAACCATGAGACGTATAGTGAAAAATTTGTTGCGCGATTTAGGCTTTACCAACATTCAAGAAGCTGATGATGGCAGTACCGCACTACCAATGCTTCAAGGTGGTGATTTCGATTTTGTAGTTACTGATTGGAATATGCCTGGCATGCAAGGAATTGACCTATTAAAAGCAATTCGTGCCGATGCTAGTTTGGCTCATATACCAGTGTTACTAATTACAGCAGAAGCGAAAAAAGAGCAAATCGTTATGGCTGCTCAAGCGGGTGTTAATGGCTATATTGTAAAACCATTTACTGCTGCGACACTGAAAACCAAATTGGACAAAATTTTTGAACGATTAGGTTGATTTTTGCACTAACTGGTTTACAAGATAAGCTATGCTGGTTTCTCATATGTGATACAGCATAACTTTTTGTTTACTAATGTAAGTTTGCATAAGTATTAAGGACTTTGCATGAGTATAGCTATGATGGGGCGGATCTCTTTAGAGCAAGCTAGGTCATTGGTTGAATATTTGGAAACTGATCAGCAAGATAAAGCTGATGAGTTAATTGCTGAAATTCAAAATCCAATCAACTCTGAGCTTTTTGCTGAAATAGGTAAGCTTACTCGCCAGCTTCATGATTCATTAACTAATTTTCAACTGGACTCAAGACTAAATGACTTAGCAACTGCCGACATACCAGATGCTAAAGAGCGGTTGAATTATGTTATTGATCGTACAGAAGAAGCGGCAAATAAAACCATGGATGCTGTTGAATCGATTTTTCCCGTTGTTGATGTTATTTCAGATCAAGTACAAAAAGTTAACCCTTCATGGAATAAGTTAATGAATAATGAGCTTGATCTTAAAGAGTTCAAAGCGCTTTGTTTAGATATTGATACGCTTTTAAAAATAACTAATCGTGAAACAACGCAAATTCATACTTTAATGACCGACGTTTTGATGGCTCAAGATTTTCAGGACTTAACGGGGCAAGTTATTAGAAAAGTTATTGATTTAGTTAGAGAAGTCGAAGACAGCTTAATTAATATGTTAACAGCGTTTGGTATTGCATCTGAAGATAGTAATAACCAAGAAAGTAACCAACCTAAGGTTGGGGAAAACCTTGTTGAAGGGCCTATTGTTAACAAAGATAATCGCGATGATGTTGTAGAAGATCAAGATGATGTTGATGATCTTTTATCTAGTTTAGGATTTTAGTGGGAGTTACTGCATGTCTTTTGAAGCAGATGAAGAAATTTTACAGGACTTTTTAGTAGAAGCGGGTGAAATCTTAGAATCACTTTCAGAGGAGTTGGTTGAATTAGAAAATGACGTAGATAATGCTGACTTACTTAATTCAATATTTCGTGGCTTCCATACGGTTAAAGGTGGCGCGGGCTTTTTGAGCTTAACTGAACTTGTTGATGTATGTCACGGTGCTGAAAATATTTTTGATTTGCTTCGCAACGGTCAAAGAAGCGTTACTCCAGAATTAATGGATACAATCTTATCAGCGCTTGATACTGTCAATGATATGTTTGTGTTAGTGCAAAATAGAGAGCCTCTAGTTGCTGCTGATGCTGATTTACTTGCTGAACTACATCGTTTAAGTACTCCTGAAGGGGAAGAAGAGGTGTCTGCAGCACCTGTTGCTGATACTCCCGTTGTGTCACCTGTCTCTGAGTCTTCAGGAAATGATAGCCAAGACAGTGCTGTTGATGAAATGTCAGAAGATGAATTTGAAAAGTTACTTGATGAATTACATGGCTCAGGAAGTGTTCAAGCAGTAAGTTCAGGAACATCTTCGCACACTGAAGAAACCTCCGCCCAAGTATCGCAAGATAGCAGCAGTGATGAAATTACTGATGATGAATTTGAATCGCTTTTAGACGAACTTCATGGTCAGGGTGCCTTTTCTGCTGAATCTAGTGATTCATCTAGTTCGGCAGTGGCAAGTTCAAGCGATGAAATAAACGATGATGAGTTTGAATCTCTGTTAGATGAATTGCATGGAAAAGGTAATGCGCCAAAAATCGTTGAGTCATCTAAGCAAGATGTGGCCAAAGTAGATATTCCGCCAGCTGTTAAACCAGCGAAAAAACCTACTCCTAAGCCTAGTCCTGTTTCCTCTACTGCTCCTAAAGCAGCTAAAAAACCAAAACAAGAGTCTGCTAAAAAAGCTCCTCAACAAGCAAGCTCTCAAGGCGAAACCACCGTAAGGGTGGATACAAAACGCCTTGACCAAATAATGAATATGGTAGGTGAGTTGGTCTTAGTAAGAAACCGATTAACTAGTCTTGGCTTGACTTCGGATGATGAAGATCTAACGAAAGCTGTATCAAACTTAGATGCCGTTACAACGGACTTACAAGGCGCTGTCATGCAAACTCGTATGCAGCCTATTAAGAAGGTGTTTGGCCGTTTCCCTCGAGTTGTACGAGATTTAGCGAGAAGCTTAAAGAAAGATATTAAATTAGTATTAGAAGGAGAAGATACTGATTTAGATAAAAACTTAGTTGAAGCGTTAGCTGATCCTTTGGTGCATTTAGTTAGAAATTCTGTTGACCATGGTGTCGAAGAACCTGATATACGAGAATCTTTAGGTAAACCTAGAGAGGGTACTGTTGTCTTATCAGCCTCACAAGAAGGTGATCACATCTTGTTAACCATCAAAGATGATGGTGCAGGTATGAATGCTGAAAAACTGAAAGAAATTGCAATAGAGCGTGGCGTTTTAGATCATGATGCTGCTGCTAGAATGTCTGATAAAGAAGCGTTCAGCTTGATATTTGCGCCTGGGTTTTCGACAAAAACGGAGATTTCAGAAGTTTCAGGTCGCGGTGTGGGAATGGATGTTGTAAAGACAAAAATCACACAATTAAATGGTACAGTTAACATAGATTCAGAACTCGGTGTTGGTACTGTTTTAGAGATTAAAGTGCCTTTAACACTTGCCATTTTGCCTACCTTAATGGTTGTTGTTGGTGAGCAAACCTTTGCTTTACCTCTTGCAGCTGTAAATGAAATATTTCATTTGGATTTATCTAATACTAATAGTGTTGATGGTCAGCTTACTATTATTGTTAGAGAAAAAGCGATACCACTATTTTATTTAGATCAATGGCTTGTACGTAACTTTGTTGATAAGTCACGAGAAAAAGGTCACGTTGTTATAGTTCAATTAGGAAACCAGCAAGTTGCCTTTGTAGTTGATAGGTTGATTGGTCAAGAAGAGGTGGTAATTAAACCGTTAGATAGGTTGTTACACGGTACACCAGGTATGGCGGGTGCTACGATTACTAGTGATGGTGGCATTGCTTTAATTTTAGATATTCCAAATATGCTGAAATTCTATGCTAAAAAATCACCTGTTAATAAGAAGCTACGCTCTTAACTTTTTTGATTCTAGCAAGTAATTTGTTTTATTTTATGTAGAGATATTAAATGCCATATAAGGTACTTGTTGTTGATGATTCAAGTTTTTTCAGACGTAGAGTCACTGATATAATTAACAAAGATCCAAACTTAACGGTTATTGATGTTGCTGTTAATGGGCAAGAAGCCGTTGATAAATCTGTGTCCTTGAAACCAGATGTCATTACCATGGATATTGAAATGCCAGTACTCAATGGTATTGATGCCGTGAAACAGATAATGGAGAAGTCTCCAACTCCCATTCTTATGTTCTCCTCTTTAACTCATCAAGGAGCAAAAGCAACATTAGAGGCGCTTGACGCAGGTGCTTTGGATTTTTTACCCAAAAAATTTAGTGACATTGCCAAAGATAGTGATGAAGCGGGAAATTTATTAAGACAACGAGTAGTTGAAATTGCAAGAAAGAGAAGTTCAATTCGACCTAAACGTGTATTTAGTTCGAGTATTGCTAAAGCTTCAACAAAAGATGTAACTCAAAAGAGTTCAATTGCTTCTCCTCGTACAGAAAGAACAACTCGAGTTGAAAATGACAATAAAGTAAACTTTGTTAAAAAAAGCTCGGGGAAGGAATACAAATTACTCGCCATAGGAACTTCAACAGGCGGGCCTGTTGCCTTGCAAAAAATACTCACCCAATTTGATAGAAACTTTCCTCTACCTATTATTCTTGTTCAACATATGCCAGCGGCATTCACTTCCGCTTTTGCTAATAGACTCAATGGTTTGTGCAAAATCTCTGTAAAAGAAGCTAGTGATGGTGATGTATTAAAACCTGGTTGTGCATATTTAGCTCCGGGAGGGCGACAGATGATTTTATCTGGATCAGAGTCCTCCCCAAAAATAAAAATTGTCGATGATAACTCTGCAAAAATAACATTTAAGCCGAGTGTAGATATTAGCTTCGCCTCAGCAGCGAAAATTTTCTCTGGTAAGGTGTTAGCCGTCATTTTAACTGGCATGGGGTCAGATGGTAGAGATGGTGCAAAAATGTTAAAGGCTCGAGGTGCAACTATTTGGTCTCAAGATGAGCAATCATGTGTCGTTTATGGAATGCCTCAAGCAATTGATAAAGCAGGGATTTCCGCATTATCTTTACCGTTAGATGCCATGTCTAGTTCGATGAGCAAGGAAGTTGGCTGTGGATAAGTTAAGTATTGCCGGTTTATTAATTGCGATTATTGCAATTTATTTAGGTTTTGCTCTAGACGGAGGGGCTCTTTCTACGCTTTTTGAATTACCCGCTTTCATCATTGTTTTTGGTGGGACATTAGGCGCAGTCATGCTGCAATCTTCTTTAAGTCAGTTTAAGCATGCTTTATCTTTATTAAAATGGGTTTTCTTTCCTCCAAATTACGATGTTGAGCAGGGAATAGAAGATGTTGTGTTTTGGGCAGAGAAGGCAAGAGAATCGGGCTATTTAGCACTAGAAGATATTGCACTTGATGTAGAGGAACCATATACACAAAAAGGGTTGGATTTGTTAGTAGATGGTGTTGAGTTAGATAACTTTCGTACGTCTCTTGAGTTAGATTTAGATTTATACCGCGAACATAATCTTCGTTCTGCAAATGTATATGAATCAATGGGTGGGTATAGTCCTACTATTGGCATTTTAGGTGCTGTTTTAGGCTTAGTTCATGCTATGTCAAATTTAACTGAGCCTGAGCTTTTAGGTCAAGGAATTGCAACTGCGTTTATAGCGACAATATATGGTGTCGGGTTTGCGAATTTACTTTATTTGCCTATAGCAAATAAAATTAGGGCAATTATTCATCAGCAAACTATGTATAGAGAAATGATCTGTGAAGGTCTAGTTTCAATTGCAAATGGTGAAAATCCTCATGCTATTGAAAATAAACTATCGGCTTTTAGGTTGAGTTAATGAATCGTCTCAGACGTAGACGTCATTCAATAGAGCATGACAATGTCCATCGTTGGCTTATTTCTTATGCTGATTATATGACATTACTTTTTGCTTTATTTGTTGTGTTATATGCCATGGCGATGGTTAATGAGAAACCATTTGAGACGATAACAGAGTCGATAGGTAGAATTTTTCAAGCAAATGAACTATTGCCAAAGAATGTAGGGCATGGCGATGATTTGCTTATGGTAAATAGTAGCAAAACCAATAAACGTTTATACGGTGATAGTATTCTTGATGTAGCTGGTCCTGAATTAGTGTCGGGTAAGCAAGACTTATCTAATATTTCAGATGCAGTTACCGGTTCAAACCTAGATTCATTGCAAGAAGAATTAAGTACTGCTTTATATGACATTGTTGAGTCTGGCTATGCGCAATTGCAAATAGACGGGGATTGGCTAGAAATTGAGTTGAATAGTGGTCTTCTTTTCCCCAGTGGATCTTCATCGCCAACAAATTCGGCAAAGGCAATAATTAGCGTAATAAATGATGTTGTTGGTGGTGTCAGTAACTTCATTAGAGTGAGAGGCTATACGGATAATCAACCTATAAATAATGAAATATATTCATCAAATTGGGAGTTGTCAGTACATCGTGCTACAGCTATTTTGAGATTATTTGAAGACCTTGAGTTAAATTCAGCCAGAATGGCTATCGAAGGTTATGGACAGTACTATCCCAGTGCTAATAATCAAACGGCTGAAGGCAGAGCACAAAATAGAAAAGTTGTAGTAGCCATATCTAAATATGGGTTAGAAAAGTCAAATTTACTTAATACACCTACTATAAGTTTAGATGAAGTTGAAAATATAAAGCAAGATAATGAATTACAAGAAGTTGATAATTCGATAAAAGTGATTCGATTAGATAATGGCGGGATTAGAATTACTACAAGAAACGATGGCGCTACTGAAAAAAGCGCACAGAAGAAAGAAGATAGTAATATAAAACAAGATAATGATAATAATTAGGATGTACTCTTGATAGTTTGGACTGTAGCAAATCAAAAAGGTGGCGTTGGAAAAACAACGACTACTATTGCCTTAGCTGGCTTATTAGCTGAGCGTGATCATCGTGTATTGCTAGTAGATACAGATCCTCATGCATCATTAAGTTACTATTTTGGCATCGAATCAGAAGATTTAGATTTAAGTGTGTATGACTTATTTGTACAGGTGTCGTCAAAAGAGCAAATCCTTCAAAGTCTTTGTCCTAGTAAATATAGTAATATTGATATCTTACCTGCAACAATGGGGCTTGCAACATTGGACCGCTCATTAGGTACTAAAGGTGGTATGGGCTTAGTTTTGAAGAAAGCAATTCAGAAGCTAGAAGATGATTATGACTATGTGCTGATGGATTGCCCGCCTGTGTTAGGGGTGCTAATGGTCAATGCATTAGCGGCTGCCGATCGAATTATTGTACCTGTTCAAACAGAGTTTCTTGCATTAAAAGGTTTAGATCGAATGATTAAAACCATGGAGATCATGCAAGGTGAACAAGATGAGCCATTTCAATTTACCATAGTGCCAACTATGTTTGATAAGCGGACAAAAGCATCCATTTTAGCATATAAAAAATTGCAGGAAGTCTATACTGATAAAGTATGGCCAGGTGTTGTGCCAATTGACACAAACTTTAGAAACGCAAGTGTGGCTCAGCAAGTACCATCAGACTATGCCTCAAATTCACGAGGTACATTTGCTTATAAGAGTTTATTGGATTATTTAATGAGTCAAATGAAAAACAGAATAAAGGCGAGCAGTTAAATGGCTAAATCGTTATCTGCCAGTAAAAAAGTAATGAAAAATTATCTGTCAGAATTATTGACAGATGTTGACTTACCTGAAAAAAATGAAATCAAGCCTTCAAAACAGCAATCTATAATATCAAATAGGGTTCCTCGAACAGAAAAAGTAAAAGATAAATCTTTAGAAAAACTACTTGATAATGTTCAGCCCTCTATTGAGCAAGTTGACACGACTCCCCGTGTTGTAGAGCCAGTTGAGCAAGCCCCTGTAACGGCAAAACCTAATAAAGTGGCAGAGCCTATTACAACACAGAAAAGTCTGGCAAGTACTCAACAAGCGAAGGTCAAAGAGAAAACATATAGAGAAGGTGATTTTCAGGCGATGTTTTTTGATGTGGCAGGTTTGATGATTGCTGTTCCGTTAATTGAACTCGGTGGAATACATAAAGTTCATAAAACCAATAGCTTAATGGGGAAACCTGATTGGTTTAAAGGTGTTATGCTGCACCGTGATGAGAAAATAAATGTTGTAGATACTGCTCGTTGGGTCATGCCTGAGAAATGTGATGAACAACTTGTTAATTCATTGAACTATCAATATGTTATAATGTTAAACGAGAGCCATTGGGGATTGATGGCTGAACATTTAGTAGATACAGTGACGTTAACACAAGACGAAGTAAAGTGGCTTGACTCATCAAGTAAGCGACCATGGTTAGCGGGTTTGGTAAAAGAAAAAATGTGTGCACTTTTAGATGTGAATGCGTTAATAAAATTATTAGATGATGGTAGTGGTATCCATCAAGATAAATAAATTTAGTGGTTTTGATAATATAAGAGGCAAATGTTATGTCTGATGAAAGACGAATTTCCAATGAGAATATCGACGTAAACGACGAAGTATTGCAGTGGGTCACTTTTAAGTTAGAGAATGAAACTTATGGCATCAATGTTATGCAAGTACAAGAAGTATTGCGCTACAGTGAAATTGCCCCTGTTCCAGGCGCTCCTTTGTACGTATTAGGGATTATAAATTTACGAGGAAATGTTGTAACCGTTATTGATACACGCTCGCGCTTTGGCCTCGAACCGTGCGATGTTACTGATAATACCAGAGTTGTTGTTATTGAGTCGGAAAAGCAAGTAATAGGTATATTAGTCGATAGTGTAGCTGAGGTTGTTTATTTAAAAGCTTCTGAAATAGATATTGCACCAAATGTTGGTAATGAAGAAAGTGCACAATTTATTCAAGGTGTTTCAAACAGAGATGGAGAATTATTAATCCTTGTGGATTTAGATAAACTACTCTCTGATGATGAGTGGGATGAGTTAAAGCAGTTTTAAAACGTCACATCATTTGCCTAAAGTTGATGAATTTATTTTTTTTAAGGTAAAATCATCAACTTTCCTTCAAACTGGGTATTAACTTTAATGTCTTTATTGGCTGTTCCTATTATTGCAGTGTGTGGCTTATTGGTTTCACTGCTTGTTGTTATCTATTGTGTTTTTACTTTTAAAAAACAAAATAAAAGCGTTAAGCTTTTGCATGCTCAGCAACAAGCAAATGACTTAATGGTTAATGAGTTACAAGGAGTGGTGAATACATTACAGTTACAAGTAAATAATGTTGTCAGCAAAAGTGAGCATGACTTACTTGAAACAACCCAAGTATCAAAACAGTTAGAGCATCGAATAAAAACAATACAGGCTCAGTTACAGTCTTATCAGCAACAAATACAGCAGCTACAAGAAGGCGAAGGTCATGACAAGTTTTATGCTAGAGCCTTTAAATTGGCTGAAAAAGGTGCTGATATAGAAGAAATTATGGCTGAATGCGAACTTCCACGTGCTGAAGCAGAAATGTTACTCTCTGTCTACCTTCAACGAAATAGCACCATATAAATCTTTAAAACTGCCTTTAGCAGTGAACAGAATTCCATGTTAAACTCTGCAAAATTTTTATTCTGTGATGAGGCTATCTCATTACATTCTAACCCCTAACAGACTAAGGCAAGGATTTAAGCTTAGTGAATACCATGATGACATTTTTTATTCGGCTTTCTTTATGTGTTTTTTTATTATCTTTATCAGCATGTTCATCAACTTCGGCAATAGAAGAGGAACAAGTATCTGGTGAAAAAGTAACAGTTAGTTATGATGATAGCCGTGATCCATTAGAGGTAATAAACCGCCCGTTGTGGACTTTTACATGGGATTATGTAGATAAATATTTAGCTAAGCCAGCATCAGAACTATACGTCACTTATACTCCACCATTTGTACGTACTGGTTTGTACAATATGGCGCTCAATTTAAATGAACCTGCGAGTATTATTAACAATTTATTGCAACTGAAATTTAAAGAGGCCGCTAAAAGTACAGGTCGGTTTACCTTAAACTCCACCATTGGGTTACTCGGGTTTTATGATCCAGCCAGTGATTTTGGTTGGAGTGGAGAACAAGAAGAGTTTGGTGAAGTTTTGGGAAGTTATGGAGTAGGTAACGGCCCTTTTTTGGTCATTCCAGGTCTTGGTCCAAGTTCTGTTAGAGAAGAGGTTGGTGACTACGTTGATGGTTTATATTGGCCGATGGCGGTAATAGATTTTTGGCCAAATATCGCGCGATTAAGTATTTTAGCCCTAGAGAAACGTGCAGCTGTTAGAGACCAAGAGCAGATATTATTAGAGTCTGCTGATCCATATGAATTTATTAAAAATGCATATTTTCAAAATATGAATTACCGACTATATGATGGTAACCCTCCTATTATAATTGATGAAGATCAAGAAGCAGAAATTGATGCATTGCTTGATGAGTTTGACGAATAGACTTTTGGTTTATAAATAAATATCTCAATTTTGATAAACGAGTACCTAATCAAGTCGCAATTTGATAGAATTGCGCAAAATTTTTTTACAACCTTATTGGAAATACATAAATGAATATTATTGAAGGTTCATTCGAAGCAAAAGGAAAGAAGTTTGCTATCGTAGTATCACGTTTTAATCACTTTATTGTAGACAGTTTATTAGATGGTGCTGTTGATGCATTAAAGCGTCACGGAAATGTTCAAGATGAAGATATCACAATAGTGAAAGTTCCAGGTGCTTATGAACTGCCATTAGTCGCTAAGAAAGCTGCAAATAAAGGTAGTTATGATGCAATTATTGCTATTGGTGCAGTGATTAGAGGTGGTACACCGCATTTTGATTTTGTCGCAGGTGAATGTAATAAGGGTTTAGCTCAAGTGTGTTTAGAGTCTGAGATACCTGTTTCTTTTGGTGTCATTACTACTGATTCAATTGAACAAGCAATTGAAAGAGCAGGGACCAAAGCAGGTAATAAAGGTGCAGAAGCTGCACTTGGTGCTCTTGAAATGGTCAATGTACTCGCTAAAATTTAATTTTAAAATTAACTGGAATCTATTGTGAAACCATCCCCAAGAAGAAAAGCACGTGAATTAGCCGTTCAAGCTACTTATTCATGGCAACTTAGTCAAAATTCAGTATCGGATGTTGAAGTTAACTTTATAACGGATAACAGCAAACGACGTTTTGATATTGAATATTTTCAGTTATTGTTGCGCGGCGTAACGAGTAATATTAGTGAGATTGATGCATTAATTTCACCTCATGTTGATCGTCCACTTGATGATATTGATCAAGTTGAAAAAGCGATCCTTCGTGTTGCTGTTTTTGAACTAAAAGATTGCACGGATGTACCTTATCGTGTGGTCATTAATGAAGCTATAGAGTTAGCTAAATCTTTTGCTGCGGATGATAGTCATAAGTTCGTCAATGGCGTTTTGGATAAAGCAGTTAAGTTAATTCGCCCTCAAGAATAAGTAGATATGAAAGAGTTTGAATTAATAAAACATTTTTTTGCAGAGCAGAATGTAAAACGAAAAGATGTTGTTATGGGCATTGGTGATGATTGTGCTGTTGTTGCGTCAAGTGAGAACCAACACATTGTCGTGACAACAGACACTCTAGTTGAAGGTGTTCACTTTCCTAAAGATACTGAAGCCAGAGCTATAGGCCATAAGTCGGTTGCGGTAAATCTTTCTGATTTAGCAGCAATGGGTGCTCAACCTAGTTGGATATCACTAGCTATAACTTTACCCAGTGTTGATGAGGCTTGGATTGCAGAGTTTTGTGCTGGTGTGTTTGAACTGTGCGAATTCTTTAATGTTGAATTAATTGGTGGTGATACGACTCAAGGTCCTTTGAGTATCACTATTACTGCTCAAGGATTAGTTCCTGAGAATCAATATTTATCAAGAGCAGGGGCTAAAGCAGGGGATTGGTTATATGTTACAGGTGAACTAGGAGAAGCTGCACTCGCTTTGCAACATATTCTAGGGAAAGTAACTGTTGAGGAGCACTTTGTTGGTCCTCTTATAGAAAAACTTAATTATCCTAAACCTAGAGTGCTTGCTGGTGAAATTATTAGAGACTATGCATCAGCCGCCATTGATTTATCCGATGGACTTATTTCTGACCTAGGTCATATCTGCCAAGCATCAAATGTGGGAGCAAACATAGTTCTAGACGCATTACCATTATCTGAAAAACTAACAAATAGTTTATTAGAAGAAGATGCAATTAACCTTGCTATAGCAGGCGGAGATGATTATGAATTGCTCTTTACTGTGTCAGAAGCAAATAAAGTTGGTGTTGAAACTGCGTTATCTAACGCTGGGGTACGTTTAACTTGTATAGGGCAGTTGAATGCAACCCAAACTATAACCACAACGTTAAATAACAAAGCTGTTCCTATCAACTCAGCAGGCTTTGAGCACTTCTCTTAATTGAGCTCTGTTTAAGCTTAATAATTGAATTAACATGACATCAAATGATAAAAAGAACTTGTTTAATTTAGCGAGCCCGATACAGTTTTTAGCATTGGGGTTTGGTAGTGGGTTAGCACCTAAAGCGCCGGGTACTTTTGGAACGCTTGCCGCGATTCCTTTGTATTTAGTGCTTATAAACTTTTCCACACTGTTTTATGCTTTGGCTACCATTTTGGTTTGTATTGCAGGTGTCTATATCTGTGGTAAAGCAGCAGATGAGCTAGGTGTGCATGACCATCCTGCGATAGTTTGGGATGAAATTGCAGGCTTTCTTATTACTATGTTTATGGTTCCTTTTTCAATAGAAAGCCTTATTTTAGGTTTTTTACTTTTCCGTTTCTTTGACATTATTAAACCGTGGCCAATATCATTTATTGATAAAAAACTCCAAGGTGGCTTTGGCATTATGTTCGATGATATTTTGGCAGGACTCTTTGCTTTAATTGTGATGCAGTTTGTTTTTTAAGCCATTTGCTACACAATCTGAAAAATTTGTTAATTTAAATTGATATTATTGAATCAGATCAATAGTAATCCTGAAAGTTATACGCTATTTTTATTACAGGGTAATGGAGAATAAAGTGAGACTTTATATTGATTTTTTCTTCTTTGCCCTCAGTTCTATATTAAGTGGTTAATCCCACTCAATTAAATAGCATTAGAACACTAAGTAACCGTTTAAAAGGAATACCTATGAAAATAAATCTTTCTGGTCATCATGTAGAAGTTACTGATTCAATCAAAGAACATATCGAGGAAAAATTTTCAAAAATAGCTAGCCATTTCCCAACATTAATTACTTTAGATGTGATTATTTCGAAAGTTCATAATAAGCACCAAGTAGAGCTAACCACAAATTACGAAGGCGGTCGAATATCAGCTACAGGAAGTGATGATGTTATGTATCCTGCAATTTCTTCAGCTGCTAAAAAGCTTGATGCGGCGTTAAAGCATCGAAAAGGGCAATTAAAAGCAAATTTACATGCTAAACCAGATACGACAACCCCAGATATAGCTCATGAGAAAGTTCAAGAGATGAATTTAGTTTAGTCTTAACATTAGATATAAAAAACTGCGATTATCTCGCAGTTTTTTTTTGCCTTTAAATTATAGTTACCTAACATTTTCTAGATATTAATCTTAATTAAAAAGTCTCTATTGATAAAGAGTTGTGTCATAATCATACAAGTTCGACACTGTATCATTAAAAGGAAAAATATTGATGTTTAAGCATTCATTTAAACAGGTAAATATCGCTTCAGCGCTTTTCGTTAGCTTTTTATCGATAAGCCTGTTTTCTTGTGGTGAAGCACAAGAAAAAGTAGAAATGCCAGCACCAGCAGTATCTGTTTACCAAATTAGTACTGAAGAAATTGGCTCTTACCGTGAGTTTGTAGCAAGAACCGAGGCTTCAAGAGAGGCGAATTTACGCGCTAGGGTTGAAGGCGAGTTGCTTGAACGTCACTTCAGAGAAGGCACTTTAGTAAAAGAAGGACAAATACTGTTAAAAATTGACCCAGCAGAATATAAGGCTGCATTAGCATCCGCTAAAGCTGACTTGAATAGCAAACTCTCGGGTGAAGATAATGCAGTTAGAAACCTAAAGCGCGCAAAAGAATTAATTGAAGATGGTTACATTTCACAATCAGATTTTGATAGGTTAACCACTGAAGAATCTCAAGCTAAAGCAGGAGTCAAATCTGCAAGAGCCGCATTAGAAAAAGCTGAGCTTAATTTAAGCTACACCACAATTAAGGCACCATTTACAGGGCGAATAGGTAAGGTTAACTATAACGTAGGTAACGTTGTTGGTCCTTCAAGCGATGCATTAGCAACATTAACACTGACAGATCCTATGTATGTTAGTTTTCAAGTTGAAGAGAGCCTTTATATCTCCTATTTACAATCACATCAAAAAACTAGGGCCGCAGAGGATGTTGAACTAAACATATCAATTCGTTTGCCAAATAACTCAGAATACCCACATGAAGGCCAGTTGGATTTTGCTGATACAAGTATTGAGCAAGGAATGGGAACAGTGGAGTTAAGAGCTGTATTTGATAACCCAAATGGCATCATTCTTCCTGGTTTATTCGTCACACTCATTGCTGAAAGCAAGCAAAAGGAAACTATGGCGTTAATTCCACAGGCTTCAGTTCAAGAAGGGCAACAAGGTAAATTTGTTCTAGTTGTAGACGAGCAAAGTACTGTTAAGCAGCGTCATGTTGTTTTAGGCCGTAGAATTAATGCTATGTGGGTTGTAGAAGAAGGGTTGAAAGCTGGTGAGAAAGTTATCATTGAAGGATTGCAAAAAGTAAGACCAGGAATAGAAGTGCAGGGCATTGAAAAGTATGTTGATGCGATTACTGGGACTATAAGCGATGAAAAACCGTCTGACTTACCGTCAAGTGCTAATGAGTAAAGGATAATTTGATGATTAGTAAAACCTTTATACATCGTCCTAAGTTTGCCTTTGTAATTTCTATTGTTATTTCTATTGCTGGTCTGATTGCTATGGGCGTATTGCCTGTAAATATGTACCCTGAAATTACTCCCCCGCAAGTACAAATAGCTGCTGTCTACCCAGGAGCAAGTGCTCAAGTAGTAGAAGAGTCTGTTATTCGACCTATTGAAGAGCAAGTTAATGGTGTTGAAGATATGCTCTATATCGAATCTTCAGCCAGTAATAATGGTGCCGCTATTATTACCGTATTTTTTAAAGTGGGTACTGATGGTGATATTGCTCAAGTTAATGTGCAGAACAGAGTTGCACTAGCTACGAGTTCATTGCCATCCGAAGTTACGCGTCAAGGTGTCGACGTAAAGAAAAAATCTAGCAGTATGTTGCTAGGGGTAAACTTATATTCTGATCAACCTGGAATCAACCAACTCTTTTTAAGTAACTATGCGACAAATTATTTAGTTGAGCCTTTAGGGCGGATTAACGGCGTTGCATCGGCTGAAGTTATGGGTGAAATGACCTACAGCATGAGAGCATGGTTGAACCCAGAACGAATGTCATCTTTAAATGTAACCGTTGCAGAAGTACAACAAGCATTACAAGAGCAGAATATGATTGTTGCTGCGGGTAAGTTAGGCTCAAGCCCAACTCTTCCAAATCAACAATTTGAATATTCAATTCAAGCAAAAGGGCGCTTAAAAACACCTGAAGAATTTGGTCAGACAATTATAAAAGCGCAAAAAAATGGGAACTTTGTGCGATTGGTTGATATTGCTCGATTAGAGCTCGGTGCGGAAGATTACTCAACACAAGCAAGGTTAAATGGAAAAGAAACAGCTTTCTTGGTTATTTATCAATTGCCTGATGCTAATGCGACTGAAGTCGCAGATTTAGTTAAGCAGGAAATGGCAAAGCTTTCTGAGCGTTTTCCTGATGGTTTAGAGTATGTCATTCCTTATGATACAACAGAGTTTATTGATCGCTCTATTGCAGAAGTAAAAGTAACATTATATCAAGCGGTAGCGCTTGTTGTTCTTGTAGTATTTTTGTTTTTGCAAAACTGGCGAGCAACAATTATTCCTACATTGGCAATACCGGTATCGTTAATCGGTACCTTTGCCTTTATGCTTTTAATGGGATATTCAATTAACACCATTACTTTATTTGGTTTAGTGCTTGCTATCGGTATTGTCGTTGATGATGCCATCATTGTTATTGAAAATGTTGAACGTATCTTAAAAGAAGAAAAACTGCCGATTAAAGAAGCTGTTACAAAGGCTATGGAGCAAGTTTCAGGGCCAATCATAGCTACAACCTTAGTGTTACTTGCCGTGTTTGTTCCTGTAGGGTTTATGCCGGGTATTACTGGTGAGCTATATAAGCAGTTTTCTGTAACAATATCTTTTGCTGTAATAATTTCTTCAATTAATGCACTGACATTAAGTCCTGCGCTATGTAGTGTATTGCTTAGTGCCGAAACAATGAAGCCAATCAAGTGGTTGCAACCTTTTGAACGAATCATTATTAATTCAACCGCAGGCTACAGTAAAGTTGTATCATTTTTTCTAAAACGTGTGGCTCGTGTTGGTATTTTTGTTGTAATCGTCTTTATAGGTGCAGGTTTGTTGACTAAAACAGTGCCTACAGCATTTTTACCTGATGAAGACCAAGGTTACTTGTTTGTTGATATTCAATTACCAGATGCTTCTTCAAGTAATCGAACACAAACCGTGTTAGATAAAATTACCCCTATTATTACTAATGATGAGGCGGTTGAAGATTTAATTACCGTCTCAGGTTTTTCACTGTTAGGTGGTGCTGGTTCGAATAATGGTTTAGCAATTATTACTCTGAAAGATTGGGAAGATAGAACTGCACCTGAGCTTGGCTTAAGGCAGTTAATACCTCGATTAATGGGGCAATTATGGACAATGCCTGATGCACAAATTATGGTGTTTAACCCGCCGCCAATCCCTGGTTTAGGTAATAGTTCAGGCTTTGAGTTTAAACTTCAAGACAGTGAGGGTCGTGATCCTGCACAGCTTGCGCAAGTGATGAATGGCCTTATTTATGAAGCGAATCAGCGTCCAGAACTAACAAGGGTATTTAGTACTTACAGAGCCAATGTACCGCAATACTTTTTAGAAGTTGATAGGAATAAAGCTAAAGCACAGGGTGTTGCTTTGTCAGATATTTTTGTCACGTTACAGGCACAATTAGGTTCTTTGTATATAAATGACTTTAGTCAGTTTGGTAGAACGTATCGTGTGACTATTCAAGCAGAAACTAAATATCGTAAAGAGCCTTCAGATTTGCGTTATTACTATGTTCGTAACAATGATAATGAAATGGTTCCATTAACGACTTTAGCTAAACTTACCCCGATATTAGGGCCAACGACGATAAGTCACTTTAATTTATATCGTAGTGCGAGTATTACAGGTCAAGCAATTGAAGGTTACTCCTCAGGTCAAGCGATTCAAGTCATGGAAGAGTTAGCAGATAAATTACCTCAAGGTTTTATTTATGAATGGGCAGGCCAGTCTAAACAAGAAATTGAAGCGGGTGATTTAGCACCAGTGATTTTCGGTTTAGCTATTGTATTTGTGTACTTGTTTTTAGTCGCGCAGTATGAAAGTTGGAGTATACCGTTTTCTGTGATTTCAGCTGTGCCGTTAGCATTGTTTGGCGCGATGTTAGCACTTTATACTGTTGGTTTAGCTAACAATATTTATGCTCAAGTAGGTTTAGTCTTACTTATAGGGCTATCGACTAAAACAGCAATACTTATTGTTGAGTTTGCCATGGAGCAACGCGCTGCTGGAGAAACTATATTTAATGCGGCATTAATTGCAGCTAAAATGCGTTTTAGAGCGGTATTAATGACGGCTTTCTCTTTCATTCTTGGGGTGTTACCGTTAGTGTTCGCAACTGGCGCAGGTGCAGGAAGTAGGGTTTCTCTTGGTATCACGGTATTAGCTGGAATGATTTCAGCGACTATATTAGGTACTCTGCTGGTTCCGTATTTTTATATGCTAGTACAGCGAATGCGTGAAAAATTAAAAGGGCAAACTGAAGCTTAATTAAACTTCATTGCTAAAAAACGCTTAGTGAGAGCTAAGCGTTTTTTTTGTCTAAACTTTTTAGAAAACTAGCGTTATTAAGCCTTTTCTTCGGTAATAGGCTGTTCTGCTGAGGGAGTAGTGAACTCTTTTTGCTGCTCTTGTGCGATTCTAGCGCGCTCAGCTTTTGAAATATATTTTGGCTTATTACTTTTGTGTAGTTTAGCGTTGGCTTTTTTTGCTTTCAATTTCAGTGTATTTTTAATTTTCTTCTTTCTGTTCATTTTATTCTCTTGATTTTCAGCTAGCTTGATTAAGCGAATTCATTGCTGAGTATATTCTTGGCACAATTACGTTAAGTCAGTGACACTTTAAAATTTAATTCATTAGAGTATATAGCACTTTGCTGCTATTATGCGCGCAAATAGTTGCTCATAAAAGTCATGAGCTAAAAAACTTAGGAATATCCATGAGCAATAGTGCCAGCAATAATAAGTCATTTTCATCATTAACTTTAGATAATGCATTGGTTAGTAACCTAAAATCATTAGCGTATCATGAGATGACTCCTATTCAGGCTCAATCATTACCAGATATGTTGGCAGGTAAAGATGTCATTGGCCAAGGTAAAACAGGCTCAGGAAAAACAGCAGCTTTTGGTTTAGCATTGTTAAATAAGTTAAATGTTAAACGTTTTCGTATTCAGTCTATGGTGTTATGCCCAACAAGAGAGCTTGCCGACCAAGTCGCGAAAGAAATTAGAAAGCTTGCCAGAGCTATTCATAATATAAAAGTTCTGACTTTGTGTGGCGGCACACCTTTTGGTCCACAAATAGGTTCATTAGAGCATGGCGCACATATTATTGTTGGTACGCCAGGTAGAATAGAAGAGCATGTGATTAAAGGGACATTAAACCTTGATGATTTGAATTTACTTGTATTAGATGAAGCTGACAGAATGCTTGAAATGGGCTTTCAAGCAGCCTTAGATAATATAATTGATAGAAGCCCTACACAAAGACAAACATTGTTATTTAGTGCAACTTATCCAAAGCAAATCAAAGCAATTAGTGACAGCATTATGACTGATCCTGTTATGGTTGAAGTTACTTCAACTGATGAAAAGTCAAATATTGAGCAGAAGTTTTTCAAAGTAGAAGATGATGAACATCGTTTAGGTGCATTAAGGTTATTACTACTTGATAATCAAGTTGATTCAAGCGTCATATTTTGTAATACCAAGAAAGAAACTCAGCTCGTTGCTAGCATGCTCCATAGTGATGGTTTTAGTGTGCTTGCTTTACATGGTGATTTAGAACAACGAGATAGAGATCAAACCCTATTACGCTTTGCCAATAAAAGTGCGGCAATACTGGTTGCAACCGATGTAGCCGCGAGAGGACTAGATATTGATAATTTAGATTTGGTGGTAAATTATCATATTGCCAGAGATAGTGAAGTGCATGTTCATCGAATTGGTCGAACAGGCAGAGCTGGAAATAAAGGTTTAGCTTTTTCACTATTTAGCGATAAAGAAAGCTATAAAGTGGCGTTATTAGAAGACTACTTAGAGAAAGTTATTCAACCTGAGTTACTGCCTTCGAACGAAGTATTATCCTTGCCAAGGCCTAGCGCTAATATGGCAACCATTCAAATTGATGGCGGTAAAAAGCAGAAAGTGCGTCCTGGTGACATTTTAGGGGCATTGACAGGTGATAAAGGCATTAATGGCAATCAAGTCGGTAAAATTAACGTCTTTGACAACAAAGCTTATGTTGCGGTTAGGAAAACTGTTATAAAACCTGCGTTAAAAAAATTAGCCAATGGCAAAATGAAAGGGAAGAGCTTTAAAGTGAGACATTTAGTCAGTTAACCTACTTTCTATGAAAGTCGCTTATCAACAAAAAATTGAGGAAGGTGAGCTTGATATTGATACGGCTCAGCTTCTTGCTGTTGAGGCATTAGATAATTTAATTCATGATATTGAACAGCATGATAAAGCTGTTCAAACGCCTACTTTTCCTTTTTCATCGTTAAAAACTCGTTTAAGCAGTTATTTTTTTAGTCACAGCATTTACCCTGAAGTGAACACCCCAATAAAAGGACTATATTTTCATGGGCGTGTAGGTCGAGGTAAAACCATGTTAATGGATTTGTTTTACCAAAAATTAACAACTCCTCGTAAAAGGCGTATTCACTTTTATCGCTTTATGGCTGATGTCCATCATCAGCTGGCAATAATTTCAGCCAGAGATAAGCATAAAATAAATCCTTTAGAGAAAATTGCTAAGCGCTGGGCGCTAGACGTGCAAGTGTTGTGCTTTGATGAGTTTTTTGTTGCTGATATTGGTGATGCTATGATTTTAGCAGGCCTGTTTGAAGCCTTATTCAATAATGGTGTTATTATTGTGGCCACATCAAATTGTCATCCTGAGAAACTTTATAAAAATGGACTTCAACGAGAGCGCTTTATCCCGACAATTGAACAAATTCAAAAACATTGTCATATTATTTCAATTGATGGTGATACCGATCATCGATTAACTCATGATGAAACTGATATCGACAAACGATATTTTTCAGTGGCGGAGCAAGGTAATAAAAAGATAGCACAGTATTTTAATTCACTAATGTTGAGAGAAGAAAATATTGAGCACAACCACTGTATTGAAGTAAACAATCGTGAAATTAAATTTATATGTCGTACAGGAAAGTTAATTTGGTTTGATTTTTTCGATTTATGCTCAGGCCCAAGAAGTCAGCTTGATTATATTAATATTGCCAATGAATATCAGATTGTTTTCATCAGTAATATCCCACAATTTAGTGGTAAAACTCTCTCTAAAGTGGCTTCAGGTGTAGAAGATAGTTATCAAAGAAAAGGTCATTTCTTGGATCAATTACAGGCACTTGATGATGAAGCAAGGCGTTTCATCGCTTTAGTTGATGAGTTTTACGATAGAAACATTCAGCTGATAGTCAGTGCAGCAGTGCCTATTGACCAGTTATATAAAGGGCAAGAGCTTGCTTTTGAATTTGCTCGTTGTCAATCTCGTTTGCATGAAATGCAATCAATAAATTATTGACCAGTATTTAGTGTTTTTGACTAATTACTTTTATTCTCGCTGCAATGGAATATTACTATTTTTACTTATTATGTTGATTTTGCAGTGTTTTTATTTTTGGCATCACTTTTGATTGTAATTAAAGTCAATTAAGTTAATTGCAATAATTAACTACAATTTTTAAATGCTAAATAAGCTAGGATTATCATATGAAGACTTTATCAAACAGCCGTACATTATTTAATAAATCGATTGTAGTAGCAACTTTAGCAGCCACATTAACTTCAGGCGCTGTATTTGCACATGACTCTTCATGTAATGTTGAACTAGATACAGGTTTTCGTATTGATAAAAGCACTATTGCATTTTTAGATAAGCATGATGAAACAATTTATAAAATAGTCGATAACAATGAGCTGATTGTTCAAGGTGAAGCAGTAGAATTAAATGACTCACAGCAGCAATTAGTCAATGAATACTCAACCAGTATTAGAGCTATGGTACCTGAAATACAATCTATTGCTATTGAGGGCGTTGATTTAGCGGTAACGGGAGTAAACTTAGCGTTTAATGAATTACTAGGGGAAGGTAATGATATTGCGACAGAGTTAACACGTGAATTAACCTTGGTTCGTGAAGATGTATCTACCAAGTTTTCTGAGGAGCACGGTTTTACTATTGGAGAAAATGGCATCAATGATGGTGAGTTTTTTGGTGAAGAATTTGAAGAGCGGATTGAATCGGTAGTTGAAAAAGCCGTGATGAATTCTATGGGAACTTTATTGGTTGCAGTAGGACAAGAAATGCTATTCTCAGGCGGTGACACAGATGCCTTTGAAGCCCGGATGGAAAATTTCGGTGAAAATATCGAGCATCAAATGGAAGCACGTGCAGAAAAGATAGAGGAAAAAGCAGAGGCATTATGTGATTCAGCGTTAGCAATAGATATGTTAGAAGAGAAAATGAAATTAAGTATTGATGAATTATCAACAATAAATGTTATTTCGACTAACTCAAATAACCATGATGCTCATGATAAAAAAGATGAACAATTAATGTAATATAAAAGAAGTAGAGTGTTCTCAAACGTAACTAAACTCAACTTTAAGGCCTATCACTGGTATAATTGATAGGCCTTTTTTTATTTCACTATTTTTATGCACGCAGTTCATCATTTATATCAATATCGTAAAAGTTTAAGTACAACCACATACAAAGCAAGAGGACAAAGGGTCATCCGTTGTGAGTATTGCCGATTAGCAAAGCGTTTTTGTATATGTTCTTTGGCACCAAAGCATGCATGTAATACTCTGCAGTCTAATGCTGGTTTTTTATTGCTAATGTATGATACGGAAGTACTGAAACCGAGCAATACAGGTAAACTCATTGCTGATATTATCCCAGACACATATGCCTATTTGTGGTCTAGAACTCAAGAAAACCAAGAGTTACTGGCATTATTGAATGATGAAAAGTGGCAGCCTATGATTATATTTCCGAGTGAATATGCAAGTGCGGAAAGAAAAGTACAAACGAATAAGGTTGTTTGTGAAAAAGGAAAAAAACCATTATTTATCATGCTCGATGGCAGTTGGCGAGAAGCAAAAAAAATGTTTCGTAAAAGCCCGTATCTAAATAATTTCCCATTGGTTAGCTTTGATGCGAAAACCTATAAAGAATCGCATGACACTCAACAATCGCCTGTAGGCGAAGACTCGAGATATACAGTGAGAAAAACAGAGTTAGAGCACCAATTCTCAACGGCTGATGTCGCTGCCAGAGTTTTAGATATGCTTGGTGAGAAGCAAAATGCCAAATTACTTGATTTATGGTTTGATGTTTTTAACTATCAATATCAAAAAAGTGTCTGCCAACGTAATAAGGGCAACCCCAAAGCACTTGAGAACTATCAGGCATATATAAACACATTAAGCTAAACGTAAAATATTTTAGCGTGCATTACTAATGCTCTGGCAGTAGGAGTGCTTTTTGATCACTAACCAGTTGCTTTAAGTATTGCCAAACGGTATTTACGTGAGATAGCCTTTTACTTTCAGGGTGAGTTACTAAATATAGGCTTCGCATGACGTTTACTTCATTAGGGCACAATTTGATCAGAGAGTTATCCTGTTCAGCGAGGAAGCAGGGAAGTATGCCAATACCTAAACCGCTTTTTATTGCGGTGTATTGGCTAGTAATACTGGTACTTTGAAAGTGAGGTTTAATATTGGCATCTAGCTCTTTTAAATAGGATAACTGCTCAGTATATAACAAGTTATCAACGTAACTGATCCAGCGATAACTTGAGAACTGTGATGGATCTATTCGTCCCATTACTTTATCTAAATAGCTTTTATGTCCATAGAGCTGCAGCTGATAATCACATAGTTTGCTTATAATAGTTGAGGTGTTTTTAGGTTTTTCTACAGCTATTGCAATATCAGCTTCATTCCTGCTGATTTTTATATTACGGGCAAAATGTAAAAGTTCGACATTAATGTTGGGAAATGATTGTTGAAGTTCAATTAAATGTGGGGCAATGAAGAAACTACCAAAAGCCTCGGTGACCCCAATCCTAACTTGTCCGCTATTATGAATGTTATCGCCAGTTATGTTCTTTAGCGCTTGATTGGCATTAAGTTCCATTTGCCTAGCATATTGTAATAGTTTTTCGCCATCTTGTGTTAGCTTATGACCTTCAACCGTACGCTCAAAAAGTTTAGTTGATAATTTTTCTTCGAGCTTATGCACTCGTCTAGAGAGTGTAGACGCATCAATGCTGAGCCGCTTAGCCGCAGTTGATAAACGCTCACTTCTGGCAACTTCTAGAAATATTTTTATATCATCCCAATTCATGGTGCAATAATACATAAATAATGTGCCATTTGCAAAAATGCAAAGTATGTTGCGCTTATGTTTATTGTGGTTGAGAACTATACAAACTACCTTAGATAGATAAATAAATTAAATACTATATTACTATTAATTGAGGCTGCTATGACTATTAAAGAAGTTCCACTGATTATTGGTGGGGAAAAAGTTCGTTCTAAATCAGATACCTGGTTAGATGTATTAAACCCAGCAACGCAAGAAGTTGTCGCAAGAGTGCCTGTAGCTACTACTGAGGAAGTTGCTGCTGCTGTTGCCTCTGCGCAAGAAGCCTTTAAGTCTTGGTCTAAAGTGTCACTAACCAATAGAATGCGTATTATGTTGAATTTTCAACAGTTGGTGAAAGAGCATACACAAGAGCTAGCAGAGCTAGTTACCTTAGAGCACGGTAAAACATTACCCGACGCAGAAGGTGAAGTGGGTAGAGCATTAGAAGCGATAGAGAATGCTTGTTCGGTAACGCGCTTACAGTTAGGTGAAATGGCAAATAATGCTGCTACGGGTGTTGATACTTATACACTTAACAAGCCTTTGGGTGTTGGTTTAGGTATAACCGCGTTTAACTTCCCATTAATGTTACCAGCCTTTATGTTTCCTCCGGCAATTGCTTGTGGCAATACCTTTGTATTGAAGCCGTCCGAGCAAGATCCTTCTTCAACCATTAGATTTGTCGAGCTTGCTCTTGAAGCGGGCATCCCGGCTGGTGTGTTAAATGTTGTTCACGGTGATGCTAATGTTGTGAATCAATTAATTGAAAGTGAAGAAGTTAAAGCTGTTTCATTTATTGGCTCAACAAATATAGGTACTAAAGTATATAATCACGCTGCTAAGCATGGCAAAAGAGCGCAATCAATGATGGGGGCTAAGAACCATATGGTTATTATGCCTGATGCCAATAAAGATCGTGCGATTAATGATTTGCTTGGTTCAGCATTTGGTGCAGCGGGTCAACGCTGTATGGCTAACCCTGTAACAATTTTGGTTGGCGAATCTCGGAAGTGGCTTCCTGAAATAGCAGAAAGAGCTAAGTTAATGAAAGTTGGACCAGGAACACAACGTGATGCTGATTTAGGACCAGTGGTTTCACCACAAGCAAAAAACCGAATCGTGAATATTTTAAATTCAGGTGTTGAACAAGGTGCAACATTATTAGTTGATGGCAGAGATTGTCAGGTTGAAGGTTATCCTGATGGTAACTTTGTTGGTCCAACACTATTTACTGATGTAACCACCGATATGGATATTTATACACAGGAGATTTTTGGGCCTGCATTATGTGTACTTGAAGCCGAAACGTTAGACGAAGCTATTGAAATTATTAATGCAAATCCAAATGGTAATGGTACTTCAATATTTACTTCATCAGGTTGGGCTGCTAGAAAGTTTGAAAATGATATAGATGTGGGTCAGGTGGGTATTAATGTACCTATTCCAGTACCAGTTGCTTATTTCAGCTTCACAGGATCAAGAGGTTCAAAATTAGGTGACTTAGGACCTAATGGTAAACAAGTGATCAGTTTTTGGACTTATACTAAATCTGTTACTGCACGTTGGTTTGAACCAGATCATCAAGATGGTTCGACCATTCATACAACAATCAGTTTAAAATAGTTATTTTGATATTGTAAATAGCTAAAGTACTTAAACGATGATGTAAATAAAAATGGTCACTAAAGAGTGACCATTTTTTTGAGGTTTTGTAATGTTTATTGTATTAAAAAACTAGTTACTAGTGGAGTATTCTTGCTCTTATCGTACCATCAATTGCTTTAAGTGATTTTAAAGCTTGAGTGCTATTTGATGTTTCAATATCAATAACCACATAGCCAATTTTATCATCTGTCTGTAGATACTGTGCAGCAATGTTAATATTGTGCTCAGCAAAAGCTTGGTTAATTTTGGTTAATACACCCGGCTGGTTATGATGAATATGCAATAATCGACTGATACTTGCCTCACCCGGCACAAAATGCTCAGGCAATGAAACTTCTGGGAAGTTTACAGCAGATAAGCTTGAGCCGTTATCTGAGTATTTAGCTAGTTTACTTGCTACTTCAAGGCCAATATTCGCTTGTGCCTCTTTAGTGCTACCACCAATATGTGGTGTCAAAATAACATTGTCAAAAGCACGAAGAGGGGAAATAAACTCTTCATCATTACCTTTTGGCTCAACTGGAAATACATCGATTGCTGCACCAGCGACTTTTTTGCTACTCAAGGCCTCACTTAAGGCATCAATATCGACAACAGTACCACGAGAAGCGTTGATGAATATTGCACCATCTTTCATGGCGGCAAACTCACTTGAACCGATCATGTCTTGAGTTTGAGTTGTTTCAGGTACATGCAAGCTAACAACGTCTGCTTCAGCCAGTAGAGCTGGTAACGAAAACACCTGACTTGCATTACCCAAAGGTAATTTAGTTTCAATATCATAGAAGCGAACTCTCATACCAAGGGTTTCTGCAAGTATTCCTAATTGAGTACCAATGTGGCCATAGCCAATAATACCTAATGTTTTTCCTCTGGCTTCAACTGAGCCTGCGGCTGATTTGAACCATTCACCACGGTGAGCTTTTGCACTTTTCTCCGGAATACCACGTAGTAATAGTAGCGTTTCACCAAGAACGAGTTCAGCAACTGAGCGTGTGTTTGAGAATGGTGCATTAAACACAGGAATACCTCGACGTTGTGCCGCGCCGATGTCTACTTGGTTTGTCCCGATACAAAAACAGCCTATGGCAACAAGTTTTTTGGCATGGCTTAATACTTCATCAGTTAATTGGGTTCTTGAGCGGATACCAATGAAGTGCACACTGGTGATTTTTTCAATTAATTCTTCTTGGGAAAGTGAAGTCTTTAAGTACTCAATATTGGAGTAGCCTTTATGTTTCAACTCTTCCAATGCGCTTTCATGGACTCCTTCGAGTAATAAAATTTTTATTTTGTCTTTCGCTAATGAATTTTGATTCACATTGTTCATAAGAATAGGCTTCACTGGTTGTTTCTTAGTAGAAATAATTATTAAGGTTGAGCTAAATTTATCTATTTAGCAATTCACTTTAGATGTCTAGATATCTAAAGTGAATTAAACATAGCATATAGAATATAAACTCTAAAGTGAAAATTTGCTATATGTTAGATAATTATGCTAAAAAATTGGTTTTTATTGTGTGGCTTTGATTTTATTTAATAATATCAACGCCTTGTGCTGAACCCAGTACTAATATATCTGCACCTCGCTGGGCGAATAAGCCATTAGTTACCACTCCAACAATGGAATTTATAGAATCTTCAAGTGCTTTAGGATCAACGATACTCATATTGTGAACGTCTAAAATAACATTACCATTGTCAGTAACCACACCTTGTCTGTAAACAGGGTCTCCACCGAGTTTTACTAATTCTCGGGCGACATAGCTTCTAGCCATAGGAATTACTTCTACCGGCAGTGGGAAGTTGCCTAATACTTTTACTTGTTTTGAGTCATCAGCAATACAGATAAACTTTTTGGCAACAGCAGCAACGATTTTTTCCCGTGTTAATGCAGCTCCACCACCTTTTATCATACTCATATGTTTTGTTATTTCGTCTGCCCCATCGACATAAACATCAAGAGTATTAATGCTATTTAAGTCAAAAACTTCAATACCGTGTGCTTGCAATCGCTTGGTTGATTCTTCTGATGAAGAAACTGCACCGTTAATGTTATGTTTTATGGTAGCTAAAGCATCGATAAAGTGATTAACGGTTGAACCTGTTCCAACACCAACAATAGTGTCATTTTCAATGAAATCTAATGCTTTAACAGCTGAGGCTTTTTTCATTTCATCTTGAGTCATTACGCTACCCTTAATAGTAATATTTTGTTTAAGCGAATTTAAAATGTTCTAAGTAATTAAAGTGAGAAGGCACTGTTTGTTTACTTAATTTGTGGCAGGCGATTATATCACCGTCAGTTAATAAAGCCATTGCCAACAATGATTACTTACTAAGAACTTTCGTTTGCAGTTTTTTTGTTGGGGTAATAATTTCAGGAAGTGGAATGTCCCAACACTCTACAGGTATTTGCTCTACTTCTTGGCAATCATGTGCAAGTCCAATAGGGTAGTAATTGGCACTTTTAGTTGAGTTGTTATACCAGCTTGATAATGTTCTGTCGTAAAAGCCTCCTCCCATACCAAGCCTTGCACCATTTTTATCGAAGGCAACTAGCGGCGTAAATATGATGTCTAACTTTTTACTGGGGCAAACGTCAATAACATTAAGCTTAGGTTCGTTAATGTTAAATTTGTTTTTTATCAGCTCTGTATCGCTTTTATAGCGCAAAAAGAGTAGGTTATGCTTATTAAATGGGTGAATGACTGGTAAATACACTTCTTTTTGTTGTTGCCAGCACCACTCAATGAAAGGATGAGGGTCTAACTCACCGTCGTTAGTTAAATAAATAGCGATTCGCTTAGCTGATAGTACATTAGGATGACATGTAAGTTGCTTGGTCAAGTTTTGGCTTGCTTGTAATTGACTTGCATTAGTAAGCTGATTTCGCTTACTGCGAATGCTTTTACGTAGTGTGGTTCTTAAGTCTTCAGTCATTTCATTAATTACGGGTATAAAAAAAGCTGGTAGAAGTCTACCAGCTTTTATCAATCTTTAAATATTAGATTTTAAATTAACTATGCTGCTTAGATACACCTTCGTGTGTTGCAGTTACTTCTAATTCTTCTTCTAATTTTTCTTCTATGTTATCAGTGTGAGTACCTTCAGCGCCATGCATCCAGTCAACTAACTTGCCACTGATCATGTACATAATGATACCTGAAACAATTGCAGTAATAGCAATGCCAGAGAATATAGCTAAAGCATTATTCGCAGCTTCATTACCTTCACCGATAAATGAACCAACAAAGGCTGCAACTTTGTTTGCAAGTGCAGTAAAGAAGAACCAAATACCCATTAACAATGATGCAAGGCGAAGAGGAGCAAGCTTAGTTACCATTGATAGACCAATAGGAGATAAACATAATTCACCTAAGGTATGGAATAAGTAAGCTAAGATTAACCAAATCATAGAGGTTTTTACGCTAACATCACCACCTTGTTGTAATGTAGCACCAATCATAAAGAAGAAACCAACAGCTAATAAAATTAGAGCTAAGGCAAACTTAACTGGGGAAGTGGGTTCATTATCGCCCATTTTTACCCATACGGATGCAATGATAGGAGCAAAGATAACGATAAAGATAGCATTAACAGATTGGAACCAACTCGCTGGTACTTCAAAAGCACCAATCATTCTATCGGTATATTCGTTTGCAAATAAGTTCATTAGACCGCCGGCTTGTTCGAAACCAGCCCAGAAGATGATAGTAAATACACCCATGATAAAGATAACCTTTATACGGTCTCTTTCTTCAGCTGTTAATGGTTCTTTCTTATCAGATGTACTGTTTTTAAGCGCTAATTTGGCTGCGGGCTCAACACCGATATCACCCAAATATTTTTTACCAAATGTAAGTTGCATAATGACACTGATAACCATACCAACACCAGCTGCAACGAAGCCATATTGCCACTCGCCTTTTTCAGCGATAGTACCAACAATTAATGGTGCAATTGCAGCACCTAAGTTAATACCCATATAGAAAATTGTAAAAGCACCATCACGACGATGATCACCTTCATTATATAAGTCACCTACCATGGTAGAGATATTTGGCTTAAATAAACCATTACCACAAACAAGTAATGCTAAGCCTAAATAGAACATTTCAAGTTCCATGCCTTGAACATATGCGTGTGGTGTACCTAAAGCAAATTGCCCAAGCGCCATTAAGACACCACCGATAATGATAGAACGTCTTTGTCCTAATATGTTATCAGCTAACCAACCACCAATGAGCGGTGTTAAGTATACAAGCATGGTAAATGTACCATACAAGCTTAAAGCGTCACCACGAGTGAAGCCTAAACCACCACGCTCGACTAAATCTACTAGATAAAGTACTAAAATTGCGCGCATACCATAGTAACTAAAGCGTTCCCACATCTCTGTACCAAATAAAAGGAATAATCCTTTCGGGTGGCCTAGAAATGTTCCAACATTAGGTTTGTTCATATAATTATCCTAAATTTTATAATTCTTGCGTAATCTGCATTGACAAAATGCATTAATTCAATCGAAAAAATGAATCTAGTGAGCTGTTATACCTGTGTGAGTAGGTAAAGGCAAGTCTGACTTCTAATCAATAGCTTAAAAGTATAAAACATTGTAGAGAAATCTTTCCTATAGAATCTAGAAATATAATCGCCATGATTTTATGTCATTTATATGTCGCTAATATGAAAAGGTAAACCAATGAATATTTTGAGAGCCTTTGTTGTTCAGTTGTAAATATGCTGATAAACTTCGTGGCTGCTTTTATCGTATTGGTTTGATTATTTTTTAATAAGACTTATTGATGCGATCAGTTTCATGTATTACAGGAAGACTTTGAGTTGATGCTTAAACTTTTACTAAGAAGAAAAAATCATTTAATCGATAACTTTTCGTTGAGTTTCGTGTTCATTTTGTTAATAAGTTTTTCTATGATTTTACCTGCAGATGCAATGCAAGTAAGTCAGCAGCAAATAGAACAATTCAAAAAACTCCCTGCGGCACAACAAGAAGCGCTTGCAAAAAGTATGGGGGTTGATATCAACACTATACGCAAGCAACTTTCTCAAAGCGATTCAAGTTCATCTGCAATTGAACCAACAGGATCTTACCCCAGAGGGACTAAGTTTGATGCGCAAGGAAATCCTATGTTTCCTGAGCAAGATGAAGCTGAAGAAGATGAATTAATTAAAGAGTTAAAGCCATTTGGCTATGAGGTTTTTGCAAATGCGCCACAGACATTTGCACCGACAATGGATATTGCTATACCCGCTGATTATATTGTTGGGCCAGGTGACCGTATATCTGTCCAAGTTTTCGGTAAAGAAAATAGAGAAGCTGAGCTTGAAGTGACTCGAGAAGGTACTATTATTTTTCCGAGCTATGGGCCTTTTAACGTAGCAGGTCTAACATATGCAGATATGACTCGCTTACTAAAAGCTAAAATTAAAGAAAAAGTTATTGGTGTTGAAGTAATTATTGGTATGGCAGAATTGCGTTCAATGCGTGTTTTTGTTTTAGGTGAAGCGCATAAGCCAGGCCCCTATACCTTGAGTTCGTTATCTAGTATCACACATGCTATTTTCGCTGCCGGTGGTATCAGTGAGATCGGTTCGTTAAGAAATATACAACTTAAACGGGCAGGAAAGCTTATAAAGACCCTTGATTTGTATGACTTGCTGATAAAAGGGGATTCAAGTGATGATATGTTACTTCAATCAGGCGATGTTGTTTTTGTTTCACCTGTAGGGAGTCGTGTAAGCATTGAAGGTGAGGTTAGACGTCCAGCAATATATGAACTTGTTGATAGTGATGATTTTCAAAATGTCGTCTCTATGGCTGGTGGTTTACTGCCTTCAGCATTCGCCAAATCAACGATTGTCGAGCGATTTAGTCAGCAATCTTTAAGAAGTGTTATTAATGTTGATTTATCTCAACCAGCTGATTTAGCTAAATTAGTGCAAGCTGGTGATGAGATTAGGGTATTAAAGTCATCAAGTATGTTTGATAAATCGATTACTTTACTGGGTGCAGTCAGTCGACCAGGAAAATACCAATGGCATCAAGGTATTAAAGTGACCGATATCCTTAAAGGTATTGATTCACATTTTCTTGCAGATGCAGATTTAAACTATTGCTTAGTTATTCGCGAAATTGATTTAGCTAAAAATATTGAAGTATTGCAATTTGATATAGTTAAGGCGTTATCAAGCTCAGCTTCCCAAGATAATATTGAGTTAAACTCAAATGATAAAATTGTGATATTTTCACGACTTTCCAAAATGACAACCTCAAATATAGAGCTAGATAATTTAGCTTACACTCAAGATGAGTTAACAAGAAAAGAGCAACAATTAGCTAAAGATTCCTATAAAACCAAACAGTTTTGGGAAAAGTATGGTGATGAAGAAAGTATTGAAGCATTTACTTTAGAGCAACAAGCGGCAGCAGAAACTGAAAAATTATTAAAGCAATCTATTGAACAAATGACTGGTGGTGAGCTTGAAGAAGAAGTAGATATTCAGCAGCTAGCACTATTTTCTAGACAACGTTTATTAATTCCTATTATTGAAAAGCTTAAGCAGCAAGGTAGAGCTGGGGCGCCGATTCAATTAGTTGAAATTGATGGTGCAGTAAAATTTCCAGGAATATACCCGTTAACTATCAATGCTAAAGTTGATGATCTAGTTGTAGCTGCTGGAGGTTTGACCGAATCAGCTTATTTAGCAAAAGCCGATATTACACGAAATAAACTACAAAATAAGAGTGTTGTAAAAGAGTCGCTTGGAATTGATTTAGGGAAGGCATTACAAGAAGATGGTACAGAGAACATAAAACTTATTTCAAAAGATCGATTGAATATACATCAAATTCCTGCATGGAGTGAAAACCACGTGGTCGAGCTTCGTGGAGAGTTTGTCTTCCCAGGAAAATACACCATCCGTCGTGGTGAACGCTTATCTGATTTGATTGAGAAAGCAGGTGGCTTTACTTCTTTTGCTCATCAAGAAGGCTCTGTTTTTACGCGTGTGCAACTTAGAGAGTTAGAACAGCAAAACTTATTAAAGTTGACTGCTGACTTGCGTATTGAAATGGCATCAAAGTCATTGTCTGATACCGATTATTCCCAATCTTATGCAGAAGTACAGAAGATGTTAGCAGATATGGCTAAAGTCCAGCCAGTTGGTCGTTTAGTTGTAAATTTACCTAATGTCATAGAAGAAAATAATTATGATATTTTATTAGAAGATGGTGATGTGCTCTATGTACCCACTAAGAAAAATTCAATCAATGTTATTGGTCAAGTACAAGTGACATCATCACATATTTATGATGAAAACTTATCTGCAGAAGATTATCTGGCTAAAAGTGGTGGCACCAAGAAACGAGCAGATAATGATAGGATATATATCATTTCAGCAAATGGCAGTATTAAAATGATGGAAAGTGCCAACTGGTTTGCAAGTGATGCTAGTAGTAATATGAAGCCCGGCGATACTGTAGTTGTACCATTAGATGCGGAATATATGAACAATTTGTCACTATGGACCAGTGCAACGACAATCATGTATAACACTGCCGTTGCTATCGCAGCTATAAGTGGAATATAGACGTTATCAAGCAGATAAATAAAATAGCTAAAGAAATCGATAAGGCAATGCTATTGATTATATGCAATACTCGTCTAGAGTTAAGTGATTATTAATTAGGTATCTTATTTAAAAACTGTTTAAATTGTATTAAAAGTGTTTGTTTTTGGTAGTGATTTAGAGTTATACATTTACTTTTACCTTGTTTAGCTTATAATACGGAAAAATTTGCTTTATTTAGAGCAGATACTCCATTGATGTTGGATAACATAACTAAAACTGCTTGGATGATGAATGTATATTCTTGCGACAATCATAACTACTTTTTTCTTTGCTTTTTTTGCAATTAAGTTTTTTAAACCAGTAGCCATAGAAGTTGGTTTAGTTGATAAGCCAAGTGCCAGAAAGTTGCATGATGGCAACATTCCACTTATTGGCGGTATTTCTATTTTTCTCGCTGTTTTAGCTGCAAGTTTACTATGGTTACCAAACACTCTTGAATTACGCATGTATTTGATAGCATCTGCTATGATGGTATTTATAGGTGCGCTTGATGATAAGTTTGATCTTCGAGTTAGAGTACGTATAGTCGGTCAAATAATTATCGCAAGCCTTATGATATATGGCGTTGGTGGCTATATTGAGAACTTAGGGAACTTGTTTCAATTAGGTAATATCTCCCTCGGTCCCTTTGGTATTGTTTTCACTTATTTATCTATTATCGTGGTAATTAATGCTTACAATATGATTGATGGTATAGATGGATTAATTGGTAGTTTAAGTATTAATACCTTTGTTTCTATTGCCATTTTATTCTTAATGAGTGGTCAAACTGATTATTTAAGCTACCCCTTGATACTTGCGACAGCCACATTACCTTATTTAATGTTCAACTTAGGAATATTTAAGCAAGAAACTAAAAAGATATTTATGGGCGATGCTGGTAGTATGTTTGTTGGTTTGAGTGTTATATGGTTATTGACAATGGGAACTCAGGGAGAGCAAGCTTCTTTTAGGCCTGTAACAGCATTGTGGATATGTGCTATACCGCTAATGGATATGCTAGCTATCGTAGTACGCCGATATAAAAATGGCAAGTCTCCGTTTAAACCTGACAGAGATCATTTACACCACTTACTACAAAGAGCAGGGTTGAGTGCAAAACAAACATTGGTAGTTATTTCTTTAGCTGCAACTTTTATGTCGTCAATTGGTTTAGCGGGCGAGCACTTCATGGTTAATGAAACTTTACTTCTCATGGGCTTTTTATTGATGTTTGTTTGCTATGTTTCTGCTATCAGAGTAATTTCTAGAGTAGGTAAATAAATTATTCAGATTAAGATCTGAAAAACTAATCACTACAAAAATATCGAGTCCGTAATGTCTTCATTATGGACTTTTTATTTATATCTCTTGTATTCTTTACCACTTCATTTTATTTATTAATAAACATTAAACTATCCATAGAATACACTCATCTATGATACCGGTGACTAAAAGCTTTATTATTTAGTGAAATATAAGGAAACTGAAATGTTGACTCTCACACTTAGTAATGAAGTTCGCTAACTTATTTTCTATGAAGTTTTTTGAGCAGCTATCCATTAACCAGACTATTTATATGGGTATTGTTTCTGTGTTGATCTAAATCAAATCTTTTAACTAGCTCGTTGCTATACTGCGAAAGGTAAAATATTCATAATAGTGTTTGCTAATAGCAGCACCTAGAAAGAGAGCAGTAATTTGTGGAAAATATCGTAAATATCAGAGATAAAATAAATAACGATAACAAAGAAAAACCAATTGTTTATTCATGTTCAGGTTGCTCTAACTTGGCACAAATGGCGCATAACATCTCTTTAAACCTCGATGGTGATGGTATCGCTGAAATGTCATGTATTTCAGGTGTGATCGGCAAAGTCCCACCCATTTTAGAGCTTGCTAAGTCAGGAAGAACTATCATTGCCATCGATGGTTGTGATTTAGGGTGTACAAAGTCATGCCTTGATGCAAGTGGTTTAAATACGGATCATTATTTTAAAATCAGTGAGCTAGGTTTTGATAAAAGAAGTAAATGGAATGATTCTTTAACTGAAAACACTATTGCAATGAAGAGTATTTATGATGAGCTTTTTAAAGCGGGTATTACTTTTCCTAGATGAGATATTCTAAAGACCTGTGTTGTCCTGATATAGGTTGACACTTTTTTCTAAAACGCCTGATGAATTTCATCAGGCGTTTTGTATTTTAAGGCCATATGAGGCCT
>NZ_SAWY01000040.1 GCF_006439335.1 Litorilituus lipolyticus
GTTTAGTGATTGATTTCATAACACTCTCCAATTTAATCGTGGAAAAGTGTCAACCTTATTTAGGACGGGTCAAAATAAAGAGAAAAGCCGTCATAATGACGGCTTTTTTATTAGTTGTTTTAGTATTATAAATCAATTGATTATTCTTGAATGAGGCAGTGAATTAGTTGTATTTGTTAATAAACGATTGTAATTAATGTGTCGAATATATTTACAAAAAAAAGCCCTATAAGTATTACTACTCATAGGGCTTTTTCTTATTTATTGCTGATTAACATTCGATAATATTAACGGCTAACCCACCACGCGAAGTTTCCTTGTATTTCGTTTTCATGTCATTACCTGTTTCCCACATAGTTTTAATGACTTTATCTAATGAAACTTTTTGCGTTCCTGTACCGCGAAGAGCTAAACGAGCAGCATTTATTGCTTTAACTGAACCCATGGCATTACGCTCTATACAAGGAACTTGAACAAGACCACCAACAGGGTCGCAGGTTAATCCTAAGTTATGCTCCATACCAATTTCAGCTGCATTCTCTACTTGAGATGGAGTACCACCAAGAATTTCAGCTAAAGCTCCCGCAGCCATTGAACAAGCAACACCAACTTCACCTTGACACCCAACTTCAGCGCCAGAAATAGAGGCATTGGTTTTATATAAAATACCGATAGCGGCAGCTGTTAGCAGGTAACGAATACAATCGTCATCAGTAACTGGTTTTACAAACTTATCATAATAACAAAGTACTGCAGGGATAATACCTGCAGCACCATTAGTCGGGGCGGTAACAACACGGCTTCCTGCGGCATTTTCCTCATTAACCGCCATGGCAAACAGGTTTACCCAATCCATAGCATTGAGAGGATCACTTGATTTTTCAACCATTAAGCCTCTATATAATGCAGGAGCTCTTCGGTTTACTTTTAAACCACCTGGTAAAATACCTTCTGTTGTCATGCCACGCTCAACACTGCTTTTCATAGCATGCCAAATTTCAATCAACTTGGTACGAACAGTCGCTTCATCATTTAAGCACTTTTCATTATTCATCATCATGGTTGATATGCTTAAGCCATGTTCTTTTGCTTGTACTAACAACTCTTCAGCATTTCTAAAAGTGTGCGGACGTTTAATATTGCTGTGTAAAGAAAGTGCTTTATCTTTTTCTTGTTCAAAATCGCAGTCTTCAACAATAAAGCCGCCACCGATTGAGTAATAAGTTTTTTCAGAAACTAACTCATCACCTTGGTAGGCAAATAATGTCATCGCATTTGCATGCGCAGGCAAGGTTTTTCGGTGATGGTAAATAATGGCATCGTCTTTTGGGAAACTAACTTGGTGAGAGCCATTTAGAAGTATTTTTTGTGTACTAACAACATCTTCTAAAGTTTGTTCAATAGACTCGACAGGAATAGTTTCAGGTGCTTGACCTGAAAAACCTAAGATCACAGCTTTGCCTGTACCATGGCCAATACCTGTTTGACCAAGAGAGCCAAAAAGTTCACATTTAACTCTATCAACTTTATCTAATAGTTTTTTCTCAAGTAAGTCATCTACAAAGAGTTTAGCGGCTTTCATTGGGCCAACAGTATGAGAGCTTGATGGGCCTATGCCAATTGAGAACATATCAAATACACTGATCATATTTCTTTACCTATATTTTTCGCAAGGCGATATCTTAATTGAAGAGCTGTCATTACCTCAATTGAAAGTTTAGTCGCTTTCTACAGTATGAGGAGAATCTGCTTTTTCAACAGAGTAAAATACATTTACTGTTATAAATATCAAATACGGTTTATTGTTTCATATCCGAATTTAAGTTGAGTAAATAGCTAATACATAAAATTATAATCGGTAATTCTATCCCAAATAGTTCGATTTGAAAAACAAAATAATATATAAAAGTTACTAAGCTATAACTAAAGGCTCTGGAAAGTTGAAATAGTATTGAGAAATCACTGTAAATGAGAGACTAAATCTTTAAGCATCACTGCGGTAGCACCCCATATATTATAATGTTTATAGGGTAGGAAGTGCACGTTGTGCTCTCGTCCATTCTTACTTGCTTTTACAACGTGGTGTTTATCGGCAGTGAGAAAGTGTTGCAATGGTACATGAAAAATTTCCGCGACTTCATTTTCATCAATACAGTATGACTTTGCCGTATCAACTATGGCAACAATAGGTGTGACAAGGTAGCCACTAATGGTTTGATAAGGTGCTAATTGACCAATTACCGTGACAGTATCGGGTGATAGACCAATTTCTTCTTCTGCTTCTCTTAAAGCCGTCCTGATAAGTGATAGATCTTCCGGCTCGGCTTTGCCGCCAGGGAAACTGACTTGTGATGGATGATGCTTTAAATGGCTGGCTCTTTTGGTCAGCAATACCTGTAAACCCACTTCATTATTTGTGGTATTAGGTTCAACTAAAGCAATTAATACCGCGGCTGATTTTAATGGCTTATCATGAAGGTAGTTATGGGCTGAATCGGTTGGTTGATACAAACTATAACGTAATAAAAACTCATCTTTTGTCATTTTTAACTTCCTAATATTACGTAATTACGTGTAATGAGTTCTTATCCTATTTAAGGAAACACGACAGTGGTCAGCTATTATTGCGAGTATTTAGCTGGCTCAGTATTGGCAGTATTTTATTCACTTTGTCATAGGTTTCTTGGTATTCACTCGCTGCAGTAGAGTCTGCGACTAAACCACCACCAGCCCAACAATGTATGGTTTGCTTTTGCTGATGGGCAATAAGCGTTCGTATTGTTATGCTTGTATCCATGTTACCACAGCTAGAAATATAGCCAATAGAACCACAGTAAACACTTCTTTTGTGTGGCTCAAGTTCCTCTATTATTTCCATTGCGCGAATTTTTGGCGCGCCAGTAATTGAACCGCCAGGAAAGGCATCTCGTAATAAATCGCAACCATCTTTGTTGGTTTGTAATTGACCTTCGATGGTGCTCACTAAATGATGTACGGCAGGAAAACTTTCAATATCAAACAGTTTAGGTACTTTTACTGAGCCTGCGATACAGTTTTTACTAATATCATTACGCAGTAAATCCACTATCATCAAGTTTTCGGCTTTATCCTTGGTCGAGTGAGCTAGGGTTTGGGCGTTTTCTTTATCTTTCAGCGCATCTTCACTGCGTGGCATAGTGCCTTTAATAGGTTTTGTTTGTACTTTACCTTGCTCTAATTGCAAAAAACGCTCGGGTGAAACACTTAAAATCGCTGCTTCGGGTATACGAATAAATGCTGAAAAGGGCGCTTTGTTTGCTGCTCTCAGTGCTTTATAGGCATTAAATGCTTCACCCTGGTATAGTGCACTAAAACGTTGGGCAAGGTTTATTTGGTAGCAGTCGCCACTGAGTAAGTAATCTTGTACTTGTTGAAATTTTTTCTCGTAATCTATTTGTGTCATATTAGCTTGCCATTCACTGGTTAAGCTAAAAGATGAATCTAGCTTATTCGCTGGGCATAGCTCATTTATTTCGAGTGTGAGTTGCTCTCTTTTTTCTGCTGGGCAAATCAAATAGTATTGTTGTTGATGATTGTCATAAACAATTGCTTGGCTATAAATCCCGACAGCCATTTCAGGCAAATTGATATCATTACTGGCTTTATCAGGCAATTTTTCAAAACGCCTACCTAAATCATAAGCAAAATAACCGACACTCCCTCCTAAAAAAGGGCAGGTAGCTGCATTGTGTTCTACTGGGGAAATAATCTGTGCCTGTAATTGCTTAATCAATAGAAGCGGGTCTGCTTGGCTTGTTTCATTATAGCTATCACTCATACGTTTAATGAGCGTATTGCGGCCTTGGGTGGTAAGGGTGATTTCAGGCTGCCAAACCAAGATATCAAAGCGGCTATCAACGTGTTCACTGTCACCTGAATCTAACCACATTGACCAAGGAGTCGCTGATAATGAAGTAAATAATGTTAAGGGTGAACATTGCTCTGAAAGTGCTAATTCCTCAATGGTTAACGATAAAGGGTAAGTCGTTGAAGAAAGTAACGATTGACTAAAATAAGAAGACTGAGAAGGCAAGGTTATAATTACTCAAGTTATTCGCTGTTTAAATGTTGACTATTAGCTGTTTACACTGGCAGCAAGGTCAATAGCAAGTTATTATAGGTGATAGTTTATTATAACTTTCAACTCAATAATATTAAAGCTAATAGAGAGCACTATGGCCATCATTAAACAACAAGATCTCATCGATAGTGTAGCGGATGCACTACAATATATTTCTTATTATCATCCTCTAGACTTTATTCAAGCATTAGAAAAGGCATATCACAAAGAGCAAAACACTGCGGCAAAAGATGCAATTGCTCAAATTTTGATTAATTCACGTATGTCAGCTCATGGTAAGCGACCTATTTGTCAAGATACGGGTATTGTGACGTGTTTCGTGAAAATAGGTATGGATGTTAAGTGGGATAAAACTGACATGACCGTTCAGCAAATGGTTGATGAAGGTACCCGCCGTGCTTATATGAACCCTGATAATCCTTTACGTGCATCCATTGTTGCAGATCCGGCAGGGGCTCGTAAAAATACTAAGGATAACACTCCATCAGTTGTGCATATTGACCTAGTAGCGGGCAGTGAAGTTGAAGTCATGATTGCGGCTAAAGGCGGTGGTAGTGAAAATAAAACCAAAATGGCGATGTTAAATCCTAGTGATTCTATTGCTGATTGGGTTGTTAAAACTTTACCGAGTATGGGGGCTGGTTGGTGTCCTCCTGGGATGTTAGGCATAGGTATTGGTGGTACGGCTGAAAAAGCAGGTGTACTTGCCAAAGAAAGCTTAATGGACCCTGTAGATATTCAAGAGTTAATTGATAGGGGCCCTCAAAGCGCTGAAGAAGAATTACGTTTAGAAATTTTTGAAAGGGTTAATAAATTAGGTATTGGCGCACAAGGCTTGGGTGGTTTAACGACAGTAGTCGATGTAAAAATTAACTCGGTACCAACCCATGCAGCCTCTAAGCCGGTTGTTATGATCCCTAACTGTGCTGCTACACGCCATGTTCATTTTCACTTAGATGGTTCAGGCCCTGCTGACTTATCGCCACCTAAACTTGAAGAGTGGCCAGAAATCACATGGGAAGTTGGTGAGAATGTTCGTCGTGTTAATGTTGATGGTTTAACCAAAGCAGATATCAGTGAATGGAAAACAGGTGAGACAGTTCTACTTAGTGGTACCATTCTTACAGGTCGTGATGCAGCACATAAACGTATACAAGATATGTTAGCTAAAGGTGAAGAACTGCCAGTAGACTTTACTAATAAATTCATTTACTACGTAGGACCTGTTGATGCTATTGGTGACGAAGCCGTAGGCCCTGCAGGCCCGACAACAGCAACTCGAATGGATAAGTTCTCGGATATGATGTTGTCTAAAACAGGTTTGTTAGGTTCAATTGGTAAATCAGAGCGAGGCCCTGCAACTGTTGAAAACATTAAAGAGCATAACTCTGTTTACTTAATGGCTGTAGGTGGTGCAGCATATTTAGTATCAAAGGCAATTAAAAAAGCAAAAGTAGTAGCGTTTCCAGAATTAGGTATGGAAGCTATTTATGAATTTGAAGTTGAAGATATGCCTGTGACCGTTGCTGTAGATAGCACGGGTGAGTCTGCACATGTTACTGGTCCGGCTATTTGGCAAGCTAAAATTGAAGAGCTAGACAGTAAATTAAAGAGTTAATCACATTAGCACGATAAATAGCGGCTAAAACTAGCTTTATAAAGCGGACATATGTCCGCTTTTTTTTCCTTTATCCTTAGAGGGGCGGGTTGTTTATTACGACTGATAACGTACCTTCGAGTTCTTTTTGAAATTCAATCCATTCAGATTTTTTTGATAAACCAAGGAATAAAGGAATGTTTTCTATATGAGAGTATGGTTGTTTCGTTAGATTTTTATGAGGATCGACTTCAGTAAAACTCTCTTCATTAAAACTTGGCGGTGCAATAAGTACATCTAACCTATCTTTTAGAATGAGCTCAGTAATAACTTCGATAGTTAGAAAATCAAATTTTTGTAAATTTTTGGCGTTATCAAATTTCGGAAAATGCTCATAACCTCTCAGTATGCCTATACGTAGACCAGTAAGATCTTCCCACCGGCTAATTTTAGCTGTTTGCTTGTTGTCTGCATAAAACCTAAAGCCAGCAGATTGAGTTCTTATGCTAGGCTGTAAAAATGTTAAATAACGGCTTCGTTCTTCACTATAAAATAAATCATCAATGATATCGGCTTTTCCAGATCTTATTGCTTGCATACAACATGCCCAAGGGCATTCATAGATTTCAATGGGAATATTTAACGATTTAGCTAAACGGATGATAGTGTTATGTTCTAATTTACCTTGTTCATACAACCTTGCGTCATGCGGTTGAGCAGCAAAAATTAACTTTTCAGGGAATAACTCATTGCCTTGTGCCGTGAAGGTAGACAATGTAAAAAATAGGCAAGTGATCAGTAGTTTCATCTTCTTAGATCTATAATGATATTAACTAAAGGATTAATAGGAAAAGGCATTGATTAAATTCAGCGTTAGTATATTACGTATGGCTTAGCAAAAACATGCAGAATCTATTCGTTGTTACAAAACTATAAAAAATAGGAGCGTAGACTCATAATAATTGTAAAAGTAAGGTTAATACTATTCAGATTTTAATAAATTTAATTGAGCATTCAAATCGTTAATTAGCTCTTGCGCACGCGCACTCATTTCACTTAAGGTTTCACCCATTTCAGCGAGTTGTTTGCTACTATCACTAATGGCCACTACTTGCATATTAACTTCTTCACTTACTTGGCTTTGCTCTTCAGCAGCCGTTGCTACTTGAACAGAGCTATCGCTGATGGCGTTAATGCTAGTTACGCCATTGGCCAATTGCTCAAAACTATCTTTTGTTGCATCAACTGATACATCAACAGATTGCTTTATTTCCGTTAGGTTACCTACAGCGACATCTACGTCGGTTTGTAAGAACTGAATTAAGTCACTAATTTCTGTTGTTGAGGTTTGCGTTCTACTTGCAAGATTTCTAACTTCATCAGCAACAACGGCAAAACCTCGACCCATTTCTCCCGCTCTGGCTGCTTCAATGGCAGCATTTAAGGCGAGTAAATTGGTTTGCTCAGCTATACTTTGAATAGTCGATACAATACTGGTTATATTTTGCGTACGCTCTGCAACTTTCTCAATTTGTTCACCAGTTTCGGTCATGTTTATAGAGAGTTTCTCAATTTCAGTAACAGTGCCTTGTAGAGAGCTTTGAGTTCCCGTAAGAATGTCATTCGCATCAGATGCATTTGTTGCAGTATCTTGTGAAAGGCGTGATACCTCCATTGCGGTTACTGACATTTCATTTATTGCAGTTGCCATATTATCTAAGTTCATCTGTTGATTGTCAGTATCATTTTTAACTTGCTCAGCTCCGCTGTCTAGTTCTGCCATTAAGCCAACTAATTGCTGAGATACCGCTTTTGAACCACCAATAATGTTGGCTAATTTGTTCATAAAGTCATTTAACCCTGAAGCTAATCGAATTAACTCTTCATGGTTTTGTATATGAACCTTTTGCGTTAAATCACCTTCTTGAGAAGAGAGGTTTTGTACTGAATCAGAAACGGACTTAATAGGAGAGGATATAGATTTTGCTAGCCAAACAGCAATACCAACAGCAACGGCTAAAAAGAGAATGGAATGGATCACTAAACTGGTAATTGCGCTGGTATAGGTTTCATCAGAGGCTTTCTTTAAACTGATGACTGGCATCATAGCCACTTCTTTTGGAATGGAGACAATTAATTTCCAAGTAACTCCCGCTTCTTCAAGGTTAACATCAACCTTTACCTGCCAGTTTTCATCAGTTATATGAGTTTTTTCTGATGATTTAGCAAATTGTAAAAGTTGATTAGAGCCTTTAGTCACAGGTTGACCAACCAAATCTTTATATTTAGTCGAGGCAACGATAATGTTATTTTGACTAATTAAGGTCAGCATGGATTTACCATTAAATAAACCTGTTGATGCTTGCTCTATCCATGTTTGTACGACAGGTAAATTAATATCTGCACCAACAATACCAATGAACTTCCCTTGAGAAATAATAGGGGCTGATAAAGTTGTTAACAGCTCAGATTTACCGGGCTCAATTTCATATAAATACGGATCAAGTGCACAGGGGGTTACTTTATCTCGAGGGCAAAGGTACCACTCTGATTCACGCATGCCACTTTCATTTATGGTTTCAATATATTTTTCGCCAGCATCTTCTGTTGGGTAAAAGATTGTTTGCCCATTTTCTCTTACCCAGTAAATTTCAAGTGCTCCGGTATTTGAGCTGTGTTCAAAATTATTTCGGTTTTGGTCATCTAAGCCATCATAGCCGTCTTTTTCAAGGTGGGTGTAAAGCGAGCTAATAGCTTCGTTGGCTTTTAATGCTGAGTGCGTGACTTTTTTTACTTTTTCACGTGAGAATGGCTTTTGCGGGATAGCTGAGTCAGAAAAAATTTGCGCTAAAGTTAAGGGGATAGAAAAGCTTTGCTTTAATAAGGTTGCGACTTTATTACCCGCAATAGTGCCACCTCGTTCAAGAGAGGATAGAACAGATTTTTTTACCTCATCTTCCATGTAGTTAAGTTGTTGCTCGCTTACATCCTCGAGAGAATTTGAGGAAACATAGGAAAGGATTACGATGCAAGTAGCAATCAGTAAAGCAAATAATAAGGTGATCTTTGTACTTAAAGGGGCGCTTTTACTTAGAATCACAATTGTATCCTTTTGGTGTATATGATGTTCAAGCTTTAAATGTGGTGAGAATTTATCGTACTTAGTTACCAAATATAGACGAACATTTCGTAATTAAAAAGGTGTATAAACAATAAATTACCAGCGTAATTTCTTAATAGCTTGTGAAAAAGTTGTGCTCTGATTAGAGGTGGCAACTAAGAAATAAACTGCTTATTTGAAAGGGATGGTTTTATTTAGCTTTTGGGTGTTGCTTATTAATTATGGGTAAATTAATTTTCATCTTTTACTGTGTCTATTAACCATTGGGTGAATTTCTGTACTGGGCTGTAATCAAGTTTATCATTTGGTGTGACTAAGTAATAAGCATTGTCAGTAGTGAGTGGTGTACAGCAAACCTCTACTAACTCTTTACGCTTTAGTTCATTTTCGATTAAAAACTTTGGCAATAGCGCGATACCTAAGCCAGCAATTGCTGCATTTGTTGCGATAGAAAATTGTTCAAAATGCATTCCTTGCTGTGCAGGTGTGAAAATACTGTGACTGGCAAACCATTGCTGCCATGCGTCTGGCCTAGTTGATATATGTAATAGTGGCTGCTCAGCTAAACTGGCGATAAAGCGCTGTTTATTATCAGTAGTGCAATCCTTTTGTTTAATTTTTTTAAGAAATTCAGGTGCACATACTGCAACTGACTCTTCTGCCATCAAAAAAGTTGAGTTTGCTTGTGCCCAATCTCCCTGACCAAAATGAATTGCGCAATGTACGTCTTCAAGAGAAAAATCAAATTGCGTTAATTTACTTACCGTGTTGATTGTTATTTGAGGGTTCTTTGATAGAAAGTCAGCGAGGCGGGGCATTAACCATCTAGAGCCAAACATTGGCAATATGGCTATATTTAATACCCCTCCTGTCGGGTTGGTCATCATGTTTAGAGTGGCTGAGCGAATATGACTTAATGCACTATGTATATCTTTTGCATAGCTTTTTCCTATTTCCGTCAGCTGAATATTTTGTTTGTGGCGGTGAAAAAGCGTGATATTTAATTGCGCTTCAAGCGCATTAATTTGCCTACTGATTGCGCCTTGAGTTAACGATAACTCTTTTGCTGCCGCGGTAAAACTTCCTGTACGAGCTGCCGCATCAAAAGCTGCAAGCATGCTCGTACTTGGTAATAATTTTTTTGATTGTGGCAAGTTCATTTTTAACTTTATTACCTAGTATTGTGGTCAATAAGAAACCAAGACATTATAGCGATAAATTTATATTTGATCATTACAAAAAGTCATGAGTTGGTGAGTTAATATCGTTTGAATGAAACAATGAATTGACGAAGAATATAGCGAATTCAGTAAAGTGAATGAACTTTTTTGGGATGTTTACACAGAATAACAGTTTGTTAAATGCGTTTTGTTATCATTTGCAGTAAACAGAGAGTTTTCGGCTATGACGTCAATAGTGAAAATATCTAACCTAAAATATGAGCTACTGTAATACCCTATAAAATATCAGGAGATTGTCGAATGTCTAATTCAAATTCAAGTGCGGAGCAACAGATTGATGTTGCTCTTGTTGATCCTAAACAAGTGGAAAACACTAGCTCATGTGAGCCTAGTGGCGCCATTCATAAGCGTGCTCAGGTAATAAATGATGTTAGCGTTGAAGATATTAACGACATGATGGATGTTTACCATTACAGTGACGAAACACGACAAATCATTAAAGATGAGAATTTACTTCCTACAGGTTTATTAAGCCGTTTACATGCTTCTTATCCACAGCATTCTGGCTTGTTAGATAAAGAATCGCATATGTTCAACGAAAAAGATCAGTATACTGGGCTTTCAGGTTTTCGTCGTGTAGTAGAAATACTCGAAGCGAATAATATTGATATTGGTGATATAGAAGAGCGAGAACTTTTTGTTGAAGTTTATCGGTTTTTAGCAACGAAACACAGTTTAAATAGCATTGATTGGACTAACTTCTATGAAGATTCAGTTTTTCAGTTAGTCATGCCTCAGCCTAATATGATTAATAAAGATACTGTAAATGAATATTTAGGTGCCAGTGTCGAAGAGAAAAAGAAAATTGTTGCTGATTATCAAGAAAAAACAAGCCCACATGATGGTAACCAACAACTTAATAAACCTTGGTTTGAGAACGAGCAAGGGGAAATAGAATTTCTCGATGGCAGTCAGCATAAATATCCGCAGTGCCAGCTTATTTTTGATAAAACCACGCAAAATTGTTTTTCTTTTTGTACTTATTGTTTCCGTCATGCGCAAGTTCGTGGTGACGAAGATATGTTTATTCAAAAAGAAATCGATCAAATTCATCGTTACTTAAAAGTGCATAAAGAAGTTACTGATATGCTGATTACGGGTGGTGACGGTGGCTATATGCCAGCGAGTCGCTTTGATCAATATGTTACGCCATTAATGGAAGATCGAGAATTACTGCATATTAAGACTGTGCGATTAGCCACCCGCTCATTAACTTTTCAACCGGAAATGATCTTAAGTCACAAATACGACAAGATGCTCGCCGTGTTTGATAAACTGCATGAAAATGGAATACAGTTGGCGTGGATGGCTCATTTTTCTACACCACGAGAGCTTCTAAACCCAACAACTATCGCGGCCATTCGTCGTCTACAGCGCCACGGTGTTGTTATTCGCAGTCAAAGCCCAATGATGAACCATATTAGCCTGTTTGAGCATAAAGATGGCACTATCGATATCGATCGCAGTGCGCAAAACTGGATTGATTTATCCAATATATTAGCGACTATGCTTATTAGTTTTCATTCTATGTATTGTGCGCGTCCTACAGGTGAGCATCATTACTTCACTGCACCATTAAGTGATGTCAGTAAAATCTTTGATAAAATATATCGAGAGCTTCCTTCTATTAACCGTCCATCTCGTCATCTATCTATGACAACTTCGGCAGGTAAAATTTCGATAATGGGTGAATGTGAGGTAGGAGGCGAAAGAGCTTTTGCCCTAATGTTCACTGAAGGTCGAAATATGAAATGGCTTGATAAAGTATTCTTAGCAAAATATGACGAAACAACGAATGATGTTAAGTTACTTAAGCCATTTGATACTGATAAATTCTTCTTTGAAGATGAATTAGAAACCATAGAGCATGATTTAGCTGAAGCGTTAAGTAAGCGACTAACGACTTAACAATCATTGAGTTACAATTCAACAAAGCCAGTTAATTAACTGGCTTTTTTTTTGAAAACGCTGTTGAGTTGATGAAATGAACGTTCTGCGGTACTGTATGCAAAAATAATAATAAAAATGTGGGAGTGTTGTTATGTTGTCGTGGATATTTACTCTAGCGGGGTTAGCGGTATCGTTTGCTTATATAGATCTTGATTCCTCCTCTTTTATTGGTGCGTTACTTTGCCCGATAATCTTTACTGCCTTTCTTATATCAGCAGTGATTAAATTTCGAAATTCTTCTCAATCAGAAACTTATGTAGGGAGTAGTATCTCCTCAAGTTCTTCTAGTTCATCATCAATGGATTCATGGACTGTGTCGGGGGATAGTTTTTCAGGAGGCGATTGTTCTGGTGGTGGCGATTAACCCTGAATATGCCTGTACAAAATCAGGTCAAGCTCTCTATTAAAAACTTATTTGATACCACACAATAAAACAGCTAACAGGCTGTTTTATTTTTTCTCACTTTTAACGTACTTTTATCATTAGAACCACTTTTTAATCCTAGGTGTAATGATGAAGCATCCTGATTTTTACAATCAAATTGAAACTATTACTTTGCAAGACGAACTCGCGAGCTTTTTAGGCGCTTTCGAGCAAGGAATTATTGAATTTAGTTATTTAGATACAGTAAAAGCTGCGGGTCACTCATGTCCAACGGTACTTGGGGCTTACTTAATGACCTTACAAGGCTTAAAAGCTCTGTATAAAGATAAACTGCCAAAACGCGGCGATATTTTGGTTGAGTTTGCCCAAAATGCCAACGAAGGAGTAGCAGGCGTAATAGCTAACGTAATAACTAATATAACAGGTGCAACGGTAAACCTTGGTTTTAAAGGTTTAGCGGGACGTTATGATAGACGTCATTTAATGCATTTTGACTGTGACATTTTAGGTGAGGTCAAATTTACTCGTCGAGATACTGGCGATGCGGTAGAAGTTTTTTACGATGCAAGCTCCATATCGGCTGATAAAAATATGCCTGAACTCATGCAAGCGTGTTTACAAGGGAATGCGAGCACTGAGCAACAAGCAAGTTTCGCAAAATTATGGCAAGCACGAGTAGAAGCGATTGCTAAAAATATCGATAACGTGATTAGCTTTCAGCGTTGTTAAGTTATAGTTTAGCTCTTTTTAAGCAAGCGTAGAGCGCAGGTAGGTTATTAATCGCGATATCTGCTTGTTTACTGTAACTAAGTTGACGTTCAAAGGTTAATAAACAAGAAATCATTTGCGCGTTTTTAGCTGCTTGAATATCATAAAGAAAGTCACCAACATACATTATATTCTGAGTAGGAGTTTTCCATTTGTGCGCTAAATATAATAGAGCTTCTGGTGATGGCTTTGCACTAAATTGCTCACGGGTTATAAGATCTGCAATGGCTATATCGTTGTTCTTTATTTTTAACCTAGCAGCTTGTTGGCAGTTTCTGGTGACAATTGCACAACGTAAACCTAGCTTTTTTATCAAATCTATAAGCTGATGGCAGCCATCTAGTGCAGTAGAGTTGCTAGCATCAGCCATTTCAAAATCAACTAATATTTGCGTTGCCTGTTGGCGCTCTTTTCCTGACATTTTACTGATAAAATCGAGTACGTCTTCACCATCTGGGCAGCCAAGTGTTGCTCGAATCTTGGGGAAATTTAATGAGGAAGACACTAGAGTATTGTCTAAATCAAAAATAATTCCCTTTAACTGCTTTAACGACTGCAATTTTGCATCGCTTGCAAGTGTTATTGAAAGGGCACCTTTTTCCATAGAAATTTCCTGCGTTTTTCTAGCAAGCTTAAAAAAGTTTCTGTTGCATTATGGTTGATGCAAGTGCTGGTTAAAAGAAAAATCAATGCTAATATGAAATAAAACAATGACCTATTAGGTCTATATCCTATCAATAAAAACAATGGCTATAAAGCTTGTGCTACTTACCATTTATCTTAGGAACTCGTACTTATGAGTATATTAACCCCTGCGATTGCTCTTTCTAATAAATTAAAGTTTAAATTCAAATTTTTATTACTAGGCATCATTTTCTATATTCCTTTAATGGGTATGTGCTTATGGGTAATCAATGGTTTAGTAACCAATATAAATGCTTATCAGTTGGAGTTAACTGGTTATGATTATTTAAAGCGATTAAACCAAATAGAACATCAACTCTCTCAAGGTCAAACGGCGTCAATTGAACAGCTCACGAGTGAATTAGGTGAGGATCCCCTGTTCAATAATGCGATGAATTCGTTAAATGAATTGCAGCAATGGCAAGCAATGAAGGAAGAAAGCGGAGAGTTTGATTTTTATTTACACACTATAGCCTTAAAAGAAAATATTTCTGCCGCGACGGGGCTAGCTAGAGAAAATGATGCGATTAGCTTTTATTTGAATCAAATTATTAGCTTACGTTTGCCATCTTTACTTGAATACTTAACAAAGCTTTCTTCAACAAGTGACCGTGTTATTCGAGATGGATTTGATGCACAAAGTTATACGTTAATTGTCGCGCTTGATAAGCGGGTCGATGAGATACAGAATCAGCTTAATAAAAGTGTTAACTTGCTTAAACTTCATGGTGAAGACAGCCAAGCAATTTTACAGTTTTCATCAAACTATGAATTATTGACACAAAATCTTGATGAGTTTCAGCGTACTTTAAGAAGTCAGGTAATTGAGCCTGATGAAATATCGTTATCACAGCCGCAAGCTATGCAACAATCATCAGAGATTTTAATCAACGGCCGTGCATTGCTTAATAGCAGCGAACAGATGTTATTTGAGGCATTAACCCATTTAAAAGCAAGCAGTGACACTGTGCTTTATTTGATATCGGCAATATTGCTTTTAGTCACTTTATTAAGTATTTACTTTTTAGTTGCTATGTATCAGTCACTAAGTGATAACGTGTATGCAATTACATTAGCTGCTGAGCAATTAGGAAACGGTAACTTTGACCAAACCTTAGTTGCTTCAAGTCAAGATGAATTTGGTAAAATTAGCGACAGCTTTTCTCAGATGCAACACAAAATTGCCTCACTGCTTGCACTGTTAAATACAGATGCGAAGGTCTTGACTGAGGCAGCCAATGATATTCAATTACTGACCACTAACATGGAAAATAGTATTAGTGAGCAGCAACAAAACACCCATTCTGTTGCGACGGCAATTAGTCAAATGAGTAATTCAATTGCTGTTGTCCATCATAATACTGAACAAGCTAAAGGCATCACTGAGCAGGCAAGTGAAAACGTGCAACAAGGACAGTCAGTGATCAAAGATACTGAAATGGCGATTGATGCCATTGCCTTAGAAGTAAATAACTCCGCTACGGTTATTAACGAACTTGCTGAAAATAGTACCAATATTACCCAGTTTGTTAGTGTGATCAGAGAAATAGCTGAGCAAACAAATTTACTCGCGTTAAATGCGGCTATTGAAGCGGCAAGGGCAGGTGAGCAAGGTCGAGGTTTTGCTGTTGTTGCTGATGAGGTGCGAACTTTAGCAGGTAGAACGCAAGATGCCACAACTGAAATTCAACTTATCATTGAAAAACTTCAACTGGGCGCTAACAAGTCGGTAGAAGTAATGAATGCGGGAGTTGAAAAAGCTAATGCGGGTGTTGAACAAGCACAGTTAGTTGCGACAACATTTTCTGATGTAACGGTAAATGTGACGGATATTGTTAACGCCTCGGGCGAAATCTCTTCCGCAGTAAACGAACAAAATCAAATGGTTGAATCAATTAATATCAATACTGAAAATATTGCAACCGGTGCTGATGAGGTGGCCAATGCCGCTAGAACCACCGCAGATGCTGGTGTGAAATTATCAACGATTGTAGAACAACTCTCCAGACAGTTAGCTCAGTTTAAATTGGCCAAATAAAGATTGCATTTGTTGAACATCTCGATGTTTTATTGACAAAAAGCCAGTTAATGACTGGCTTTTTTAATCAGGTTATTTAGTTGAGGCTATTTAGTTGAGCTAAGTCCGTTGAATTAATCCTGCTAAGAAAAATGAGATTATTCACAAATTCTATTCATCAGGCTTAATACGGCAGGACTGTCTTCAACTAATAGCATGCCTTGTTCAAATTGGTATTGACTGGCAGACTTCGCTTGACCAGTAATAAGCACAAAAACGTCGTTACCATTCGTGTTTTTAAAATAGCCCGCACGATAATCAGCCATAGCAGTGCCAGCTGAGCGGTATGACAATTGATAATTTGAGTTGGCGCTAAAGTTAGCAACTTTTATACAAGCATTAGCAGTACTAAATGTTTTTGAAAAGCCACCAGCGTACACAGTTAATTGGTTATCTTTTAAGATAATACTGTTTTTGTATGAGCTATAGGCGATAAAACAAATAATGATTATTGCAGCAAAGATACTTGCATAACCAAATGGCTTTTCACGTATTTTTTTTACAAAAAATAAAATAACCAAAAGTGGAACTATAGCAAGCAAAAACCATAGTTCGCTGATTGGTAGATAGATATTTATACTAGTTTCCATAAAATCCTTTTAACGATAACGTTTTCTTTTACATGTTTATTTAGTGACTATGTGCTCCCTCATTATGAGAGTGACGGTGAGATTGTTTGTTAGAATGTCTAGTAGATAAACCTTTAACCATTTGACGCGTCATACGCTCTGTGGTGATAAAGCCCCAATTCCATTTGTCATGGTATTTTTTTAACGGGTTGAGGGATACGATTTCTTCTTCATTCTTACCACTTACTATCAGCTTTTTGATGATGCTTTTTGAATCTTCTAGCATGTTAATCGAGGCTTGTAAGTCAGCCTTACTGGCTAGAGGGCCATGACCTGGAATGATTTTGGTTTTGTCATCAGCGAATGACAGAATTTTTTGTTGGGCTGCAATAAAGCCCTCAACGCTACCGCCACTGTTTAAATCAATATAGGGAAACATACCGTTGAATAAAGTATCACCCGTGTGAATTACATTAGATGAAGTAAAGTGTATTACGGCATCACCGTCTGTATGTGCGTGTGCTACATGGAAAATATGAGCCTCTTCATTGTTTAGATGAAAACTCATTTCATCAGAAAATGTAATTACGGGCAGGGCAGCTTTGGGAGCTGGCACCATACCATCTTTACCTTGGATACCTTTAGTTATTAGATGTTTACGTAAATTTTGGTGAGCAACAATATGAGTGCCTGATTTTGCCATTGCTTCATTATTACCGGTATGATCACCGTGTACGTGGGTATTAATTAAAAAGTCTACAGGTTGGTCGGTAACCGATTTTATAGCTGTTTTCATGATATCTAGCATTGGCGGCATTGAATCATCAATTAAAATTACGCCGTCGTCACCAATGGAAAGGCCGATATTACCCCCCGTGAAACCACCAACCCCCATAAGCATATGTAAGCCAGGTGCTACTTCTGTAGTTGAGAAATGTAATGGCTTTTTCTCATCTGCAATTGCGTTAAATGACATTGCTGTGAATATGCCAGCTATAGCCAGTACTTTACGTGCTTTCATAATTAATCCTTTTACAATGTAATGTTTTACCATTTCAATTTTGTTTGGTCAGGGAAGTTGTTAAAAAGTCATAAAAACTCTTTATACGTATACTATGCTTTAAATCTTTATGATAAACAAACCAAATAGACTCAGACGCTTTGGGTAGTTTTACCTTCATTTTTACTAGGCCTTCATGAGAATTGGCCTGATTCTCTGCTAAAGGGCCTATGCCCATACCTGAAAAAACCGCCTGGTGAATATCTGGAAAATGGTTGCTTTGAAAGACAATGTTTTCTTTGTTTATATGCTCCACTATGAAGCTAACAAATGGAATACGGTGCTTATCTGATGATGGAAGAATCCATTGGTGCTCTTTAAATTGTGCTATTGAGGCTGGCATACCATATTTTTCAACATAATCTTGTCGAGCATAATATTGTGTATTCAATTGAGTTAACTCTTTGACAATGAGGTCAACTCCATCAGGGCAGGGGCCAGCTCGAAGTGATATATGTGCAGCACCTGTATCTAATGGAATGATTTCGTCAGTAGAAATTAGTTTTAAACGAATTTTAGGAAAAGCAGCGCAAAAAGTTTTTAGTGATGGTGTTATGGTGGATGAGAAGGAACTCACGGTCGTTATACGTAGCTCACCACTGATTGTGCCTTCAACATTTTGTAATCGATTTTCTAAGCTGGCAAAGTTAGTGATTATTTCAGGCATTTCATCTAATAATAATATTCCAGCATCCGTGAGTTTGTAGCCACGTTGATGTCGAATAAATAATGTAACTTCTAAATTTTGTTCTAATTGATTAATACGTCTTAATACCGTTGCGTGATTAACGCCAAGAGAGACTGCCGCTTTACTCAAGCTACCATCAATGGCAACTTGATAAGCTATTTTATAATCATCCCAAGATACACTATTCATTTTATCTACCTTGTAAATTAGTTGTGCAAATATGCACAATAGTTTCTCATTTGTTGGTGTTTTTTGATAGGGAAATGTTCGGTATTATGGCCTCAGTTTTTTAAAGGCAGATAATTCATGATAAAAAATACAGAACAATCATATGGCTTGATCGCAATAATATTACATTGGGTAATGGCTATTGTAATTTTTGGCTTATTTGGTTTGGGCTTATACATGGTTGAGTTGAGTTACTATGATGCTTGGTATAAAGGCTCTTTAGATCTTCATAAAAGTATTGGTTCGTTACTCGCCATTTTGTTATTAATAAGAGTTTTTTGGCGCACTGTTAATCTACAGCCAGAGCACGCCGATTCAAGCGCAGCGTCTATTGAAGTTAAGGCTGCCTATTTCGGGCATTTAGCTTTATACATTTTAATGTTTTTATTAATGCTTAGCGGTTACTTAATTTCTACCGCTGATGGTAGAGCTATTGAAGTATTCAATGTTTTTTCATTACCGGCTTTGCCTTTTAGCATTGATAACCAAGAGGATATCTTTGGTGAAATACACTTTTATTTAGCTTGGACACTTATCGTTTTAGCAACAGGGCATGGCTTTGCTGCATTGAAACATCACTTTATAAACAAGAACAACACCTTAAAACGAATGTTATTCGTATCAAAATAACGTCGTTTTGCTAACCCAAATGACACCTAAAACTTAACTTAAGGAAATATAATGAATAAACAAATGATAATAAGCGGTTTACTTGCTTTTTCAGTTTTTATCGGAATAAATAACACTGCGTATGCAGCGCAATATAAAGTGGATGTGCAAGGTGCTCATGCTTTTGTACAATTTAAAATTAAGCATTTAGGTTATAGCTGGTTACTTGGTCGCTTTAATACCTTTGATGGAAACTTTAATTATGATGCTGCAAAACCAAATGAATCTCAAATCGCCATTGATATTGACGTTACAAGTATTGATTCTAACCACGCAGAGCGTGATAAGCATTTAAAAGGGAAAGACTTCCTTGATGTGAATAAATTTCCTAACGCAAAGTTTGTTAGTAAAAATATTACTTTCACCGATGAAAAAAATGCTGTGGTAACGGGTGAATTTACTTTGAAAGGAGTGACTAAAAGTATCAGTTTTAATGTTGAAAAAATTGGTGAAGGTAATGATCCATGGGGTGGCTACCGAGTTGGGTTTTCAGGCACTACAAGCTTGAAGCTATCTGACTATGGTATTACGTATAATTTAGGTCCAGCATCTACACATGTTGATATGGCTTTACATATTGAAGGGATTAGACAGTAAATCCTTAACTATTTGTTAAAGCACAGTAAATTAAACAGGAACTCTCATTTAAAGTATCTCTATAGCTAACGTTAGCAAAAGTTAACGTTAGCTTTTTTTTGCTTATTAGTCTAAAAATACTCAAATTTTATTTATTGTATTGTGCTACAGATACTGTAGCATGCTCTGTAAAATAATTTATATGTTCAATACAATTTATGAGTATTCCACAACCAGGTAAACAAGTACGAGGCTCTAAAACAGGTAAGCCAATTATGGCATTACTAGACTTAATAGGGCGAACGTGGGCGTTGGGTATTATTTGGAATTTACAGCAAGGCGCAGCAACCTTTCGAGAACTGCAACAGCGTTGTGAACAAATTTCGCCAACCTTATTAAATACTCGTTTGAAAGAACTAAAAGCACTTCATATTATTGAACTGAAAGAGACGGGTTATCAATTAACCTCTCAAGGACAAAGCTTAATTGAAATAATCTTTCCTCTAGGGCAATGGTCAATTCAATGGGCAAACGAATTAAAGGAGCAAAGCTCATGAGCTTAACCTATAGCCTTATGCCACTTGATAGGTGCAGCAATCAACGCAAAAATTTATCTTGGTTAAAAAAAGAATTTTCTCATCAAGATACTGTTTTTTGCTTAATTAATGACGGTATGAGCTTTTTCAATCTTGAAGGTTCTTTAACGCCTTATTTTGTACCAAAGCAGTTATTAGTTGAGTTAACGGTGCATCAATGTATTTATTTAGGAAAAGGTAAAAGGGGCTCAGTATTTGCTGTTGATTATAATAATTTACGGTTTTCTACCCAGCAAGCGCTTGAATCACTAGGGGGCTGGCAAGTGTTACGAGAAGTCACTGCTGTATTAAACTCTGATGATGCAGCCACTTTGGCACTGGCCAAAGGGTTAGTTCATTGGCACAAAAGTCATCAATTTTGTGGTCAATGTGGCAATGTTAATCGCTCAACGGAGGCAGGTCATGCCAGAAAATGTACTGAGTGTCGAAACTTAACGTTTCCACGCACAGATCCTGCGGTGATCATGCTCGTTGAAAAAATGTTTGCTGATGGTATTCCAAGATGTTTATTAGGCAGACAAGCAAGTTGGCCTGAAGGAATGTATTCAACTTTAGCTGGCTTTGTTGATCCTGGTGAAAGTTTAGAAGAGGCGGTAATTCGAGAAGTCAAAGAAGAAGCAAATATTGATGTAGAAAAACCAAAATATGTAGCCTCTCAGCCTTGGCCGTTTCCCGCATCTATTATGTTAGGCTTTGTGGCTGTTGCTACCAGTGAAAAAATTGATGTAAGCCAAGACAGTTTGGAAAATGCACAATGGTTTTCTAGAGAGCAACTTGCCTCATTTAAAGTTAATGAAAGAGTTATCAACACTGAGCAGTTAAATAGCCCGAGTAATTCTACTAATGTTGATAAAAACTCGGCCTCATCTATACAATATAAAATGAGTAGCCAAGACTCAATTTCATCACACTTAATTAAGGCATGGTTAAATAAAGAGATTGGTATTTATTTGTAGTAACGCTAGTCTTACAGTTTTGATGAATAGGGTAGGTTTCACTTGACTGGCAGTTATGAGCAATTAACTGACATTTAAACAGGTTCTAGTCTTCCTAGGCCCCACGGACTAAAACGGTCATTCATGGTTCACACATAATACTTTAAAGACTTGAAGCCGATTTAATGAAATTACGGTAGAATGCCTCAAACATAATTTATGTGACTGCTTGACGACTTTAAAGGACTATATGCAATATAAAAGACGTATCATCGGTGCTGCTGTTCTGGGCTTAGTTGTCATTATTATTGGCACGCACTTCTTTGCGCTAGAGGAGAAGAACGCGCTTTATATCGACTCAACAAATATCGTTACTGAAGAGCGAAGTATCACGGCAGACAAATACTCCCCGTTAAATGATCAATTAACACTTGTTCACACAGAGACAGTGTTGGACAACGCAATACAAATCTATGCGGCAAGTGAAGCATACAGCCAATGTGAAGTAGAAAATGCAGAAGTATGGGAGCGACTCGAAGTCGTAAAGAGCGCGATTAACGATGAACTCAATGTTATAGCTGATAACCATTTACTTAGAGATGCTGTGTTCCTACTCCAAAGTGAAGGACACTTTAAAACCTTTGAAGCATTATTTAATTTGAAACGACTTCAATTGGCCATTGAAAAGCAGCACTTCCAACGCCCACCAAATAGGCTCACTCAAGAAGAAATTGATCTATTTACAAGTGCAGCCAATCTGCTGCGCGATGTATCTGATGCCGCGACGGATTACGATATTGAACAAACCATTCAGGCAACACGTATTTTTAGACAAAACAGTAGTAAACGCGGTTTTCTGTTTCGACGTGGGAAAAACAAACAGCTTTGGACGCCAGACGTTTTAATTGGCCATACTCTAGCAACTGCGCCATTAAGTTTTGTTGACAGTATTGCCGCACAATATCCTACTAGTCACTTACTCTTTACTCAAGCAGTCCGCTCGGGCGCAAGCAATGAGGTTTTAAAGAAATTGCTGTCGAGTTTTGATTTTACCAATACACCGATTTATACCAAACACAACAATCTACAAACAGCATTGCAAGCGGCGATCGAGATTGAATCGCTAAGTGCAATGCGTTTAATTCTCTCTCAACCTAATCTTCAGCACACTGATTTTATCTTTAACCCGCTCAATATGATTGTTTTTGATACAATAAATAGGAAGGTGGGTGAGTTTACGGACACCCAAAAGGCCATGATGGCATTATTGGTTGAGCACGGCTTTCGAGTTGATATCGTATCTATACCATTTACCAAAAAACGTATGTTGGCAGGCTATGCAGCCATACTTGAACGACCTATTGTAGACCAATTAAAAGCATTGTCTATTCCCCCTCGTCACATTGAGAAACTTCGAATACATCCTGATTCTACATTGCCCTTACACTTACAAGATCAACTAAAACATGATGCGTTTCAAAGTCAAGTGCTGAAGAACGAATACAATGAAAGGGCAAAAACTTGTGGTGAACTTAAGCAAGCGTTACAGTCTTTGGTGCCGCCGCTAACAAGAATTGATGACATCTTTTCTTATGTCAGTGCCGAAAACAGTTTTGTCGATAACGTTCATATGCTGAAGCAACAATCGTTGACCTTGGTTGATGCCTATTACGCTAAGATGGAGCGCGAGTCTGCGGATACCCAAAGAGTTGATGCGATAGCAGCATCCACTAGTTCGCTTCAAGATATTCCTTTTACAGTTAGCGCACAAATTAATGAATTGACTCCGTTTGAGCGACACCACCTCACCGAAGTATATTGTGAAAAATTTGGTAAGCGCTTTATGGAAGATATTTTTGATATTGTTCAGTACATGAGTTTTAGTTTGTTTAGCTTTGAAGCATGCCTTGCCGGTACACCAGATGATTATACTGAGACCGAACTCAATTTTTATCTCCATGAGAATACTTATCCTGGGATCATTTATAGTAAATTAGAGCGCTATACCTTTGATAAAGTACTAGAGGCATTAGCCGATCCCGCCTTTCAGCGTCCAAAAGATTTACAAGGCTATCCCCATGGTCGGGATGCTTTGATGTTGGCGCTGGATTTAAAACTCGCCGCTCATAGTGTCGACAAAAAAGACTATAAAGCGGTGATAACCGATCTTATCGCGAAAACATCTTTGAAAGATGAACATTTCAAACGACTTCATCGCTTGAAGGTTGCTCACTTTTTATTCTTCGAGGAGATCGCTTCATTTCACCCGCAAATTCGTCAAGCCGTTGAGTTTCCTCTGGCAACGTACAGAACGCATAACTAAGGCCTGCCTATATCTCTTAAATATTATCAATGACCTACTGCCCTATAGATATATTTGACTATGGTTCATTAATGAACTGAAAATGGCACATATGCGACTATCAGATTTGATTGAATCTTATTAATAAAATCTGATAGTTCAAGTTAAAACTTATTTAGTTTTATTAATGATAATGCTGCATATTCTTTTGGGACTTTATTAAGTCTTGCATTATTTTTCGATCACTACGGCAAATGTGATTGGTAAACTCTCTTTCAAGTTTTGCTACAACTGTATGTATATTGCTAGAGCTTAAATTTGTTTGTAATAAGTGCAAACTATTATCAAGCTGCGTCAATTCATTTTGGTGTAATAACGCATGTTCTTTTACTACATGTGCAGGTAAGTACTTTTGTAACAATAACTCTTCTTTAATGACATGCTCAACAAAAAATGAAATAAGCCTTTCTAATATGATAATTGCGTAATCATAGTCTTTAGGTTGCTTAGCTATTTTGTTTAATCTAGCTATGTAATTGAAGAGATCTTTGTGATCATCGTTTAAATGTATAATGTCGATATCATTGCTTTTAATAACACTATCAAGGCTGTCCCGTTTCATGTTGACTCCCTATGCCTTGATGAGTTAATTGATTAGTTTACTTATCACCAATGGCTTTTGTTAACAGTGATTGTCTTTTTGCTTCGTTTTCTTTTGACCATACTGCTTTAAAATCGTAAAACTTTTCATATTGTGGGCTATTTTTTGCCAGCTGCAGCCAAGGCTGCTTTGATTCAGTATAAATGTGTACATCGGGTGGAAATAGAGCTGCTTCATCTAAAGTACCTACGCGAATAAAGCGAATAAGGTTTTTTATTCCACCCATGAAGTAGTTACTCCAAATGGCGACTTCACATCTTGGGCAACGTGCAATAACTTGACCTCTACCGCTTGGCGAGGGGGTCATAACCTCTTTCACTTCACCCGCAATTATGTTGACACTTGTGGCATCAAATAGGGCATTTAAGGCAAAGGCACTACCTGTTTGTCTTTGACAAAAGCGACAATGACAGCAATGAATAATGAAAGGAGGTGAACTAATTGTGTATCTAACATAGCCACATGCACACCCTCCTTCACAAGGAGTAAAGTTTGTAATCATCGTATTTCCTTCCTTGGATGATGTTTTAAAGAATATCCTTTATCCATGTATGAATCCTTATAATTTCGATAATTGCCACTATTCTTACTCTAGCCAGAGTAATCACGACTATACTCTGTTTTGTACGTATTGTTTTGTACGTATTGTTTTGTACGCATTGTGTTGTGCTTATTACGTAGTACCGCTTTGCTGCATTTAATCATCGAGTGCTATTTGCTTTTAAGTGATTGCCAGCTGATATCAACATAAAGAGCTTAGGTTGTATTTTACTCATTAACAATTATTGAAAAAATGACACTGAGTGTGCATAGATGCACAGTAGGAAGGAAGCTATGAATTGGGATGATTTAAAGTTTTTTCTCGCTGTATCTCGTTGCGGTACTATAAGCGGTGCAGCTAAACAGTTTAATGTACAACATTCTACAGTTTCTAGGCGTATTAAAGCGTTAGAGCACAGTTTAGGAGTTAGCTTACTAAAACGGACAAACAATGCTTACGAATTAACAGTGCAAGGAGCTAAAATAGAGCAAGCTGCTAAGCGTATGGAAAGCGAGATTACCTGCGTTGATGGCATGCTTGTCGGTAAAGAAGATTCTCTTGTTGGTCCATTACGGATAACGACCATTAGTAGTATGTCATCAGGCATTTTAATGCCAATCTTCTCAAGTTTCTGTAAAACTCACCCACATATTGATTTACATGTTGCCTCAACGAGTGAGGCAGTGAGCTTAACCAATAGAGAGGCAGATATTGCTATTCGGTTAACTAATACTCCGCCTGAAATGCTTATTGGTAAGCGAGTAGTTACCGTAGCTTCGACCATTTATGGCAATATTGATTATTTAAAAGAGCTTAGTCAAACAAGCGAGCCCTTTGAATGGATAGGCGCAAAGTGTTGTCATTTTCATGACACGTGGACCAAACAATCGTGTAAAGAAAAAACACATTTATTTAGTAGTGATGATGCCTTAACGATATTATCCGCGGTTAAAGCAGGCTTAGGAGTCACATTTTTACCCTGTTTTATTGGTGATGCTGAACCTTTATTAGCGCGGTATGTTGAACCTAAAGCCGACTTCGATTTAGGTTTATGGGTGCTCATACATCCAGAGTTAAAGCAAAATGCGCGTGTTGTTGCTTTTAAGCAGCACCTTATTAAGGCCATAAATAATATTCGGCATACCCTTGAAGGTTGCTGATGTTTCTTAAGTGTATTTGCTAATAAAGCCCTTTCACATATATCTCACTTTTTTGTTAAAAAATTGTAAAAGTGCAATTTAATCTATGGGTATTGTGGTATATCATCGGTGGGTTAATCGCTATGTTGAAAAGTAAGCTAATTGAGAGTGAGGTGCTAATGTCAGAGTCGTGTATAGTTCAGCAAAATAAAAATGCCTCTGTGATATTGCTTCATGGCCTTGCGCGCAGCGAAATTTCATTAAGAAAACTAGAAGCCATATTACAGCAGCAAGGTTATCACACGGTTAATTATAATTACCCCTCGACAAAGTTTAGTGTAGAGAAGTTAGCAGAAGATGCTATTAGCCAAGCACTATCTCAGTGCCGAAAAGATAATATTATTCATTTTGTTACCCATTCGATGGGCGGTATTTTGGTAAGGCAATATTTAAGTCAGCATAATATTGAAAACTTAGGGCGAGTGGTGATGTTAGGGCCGCCGAATCAAGGTAGTCAGGTGGTAGATTTTTTAAAAAATATTTCTATGTTTAAGCTAATAAATGGCCCAGCTAGCGTACAATTGGGCACTGCTGAAATTGGATTGCCTAAGCGTTTAGGTGCGGTTAACTTTGAAGTAGGAATTATTGCCGGTACACGCAGCGTTAACCCTTTTTTATCGACCATGTTGCCAAAACCTGATGATGGTAAAGTCTCTGTTGAGAATACAAAAATTGATGGCATGGCCGATCATATTACATTGCCGGTTACTCACCCATTTATGATGAGAAATGATAAGGTTATAGAGCAGGTGTTATCTTTTTTACAACAAGGAAAGTTTGTACACGAAGAAACGATTTAACTTCAATGAATACTGGTATAGGAAATGGGGCTCAAGAAGTATTCGCTTTGTTAATATATATTTAGGAAAAAGCCTCTAGTCACGCTGCTTGTTTGTAACCTGATGATCTGAAAAAGAAAAGAGAAAGATAATAAAGAGAAAAACAAGCAGTAATACTCTTTATGTTTCTCTTTTCTCTTATCTTTCTCTGGTTATGTTTTGCCTTACTTACGCCGAGCTTAGGTTACTTATACTTTTTCGATAACCATGGCAATGCCTTGCCCAACACCTATACACATGGCACAAAGCGCATAGCGTTTATCAGAGCGTTCTAATTGTTTCATTGCAGACAGCACAATACGGGTGCCGCTCATGCCAAGAGGATGACCTAAAGCAATTGCGCCACCTTGAGGGTTTAGACGTTCATCGTTATCTTTAATGCCAAGCTCTCTTGCGCTCGCTAGTGCTTGTGCGGCAAACGCTTCATTGAACTCAATAATATCCATATCATCTATAGAAAGACCTAAACGTTTTAATAGTTTTTCACTGGCTGGCGCAGGTCCTATGCCCATTACACGTGGCTCTATACCTATAACTGCAGAGCCGACAATTTTAGCTTTTGGCGTTAAGCCATTAGCTAATGCGGCTTCTTTTGATGCTACAATCACTGCTGCTGCACCATCATTAATACCTGATGCATTCCCTGCGGTTACAGTGCCTGGCTCACGAAATAGGTTTTTAAGCGTCGCTAATTTATCTAGTGGGGTTAGGCGTAAATGCTCATCTTTATCAAAAACAATGTCTTCTTTGCGTCGTTGCGGGATGATTACAGGTACTATTTCTTCTGCTAAGCGGCCATCTTCCTGGGCGGCTTTGGCTTTGCTCTGGCTCCAAAAAGCAAACTTATCTTGGTCTTCACGGCTAATATTAAACTGCTCAGCAACGTTTTCTGCCGTTTCTGGCATCGTTTCTGTACCATAGAGTTTATCAAGTTTTTTATTTACAAAACGCCAGCCCATCGTGGTATCAAACATTTCCTGGCTTCTACCAAAAGCACTATCAGCCTTACCTATAACGTAAGGCGCCCGAGTCATGGCTTCAACACCACCAGCGATGATAATATCACCTTCGCCTGCTTTAATATTATTTGCTGCCATGGCAATAGCGTTCATACCGGAACCACACAAGCGGTTAATGGTTGTACCGGCTACAGCCATTGGGTATTCGGCGAGTAATAATGACATGCGCGCAATATTTCGGTTATCTTCACCTGCTTGGTTTGCACAACCCAATATGACATCATCGACTTGGTTAAAATCAAGCTGTGGGTTTCTATCTTTAAGTGCTTTTAGTGGGATTGCCGCTAAATCATCTGCTCGCACAGAGGCAAGTGAACCGCCATAGCGCCCGATAGGCGTTCTAATTCCATCACACAGGTATACATCTTTCATCTTTAATTCCTAAAACTTATGGCAATTAACCTGAGTTTATGACTTTGGCTAATTGCTAATAATTTTTCAATGCTTAACTACTAATGTTTAACTACTTAAGTCAATGCTAAGCCATATCTGGCTTTAACATCTCAAAACCATCTTTAAGTGATGCGACTAAGCTATCTATTTCTTTTTTACCCATTGCGGTGGATAAGGTGGCTGAGCAGGTATTAATCATCATAATGCCGTTATCAAATAAATGATCAAGTAGCTTGTTGATTAATAAACTTTCTTGCTTACTAATGTAGGCTTCACGGTAGTTATTTGGTGGTGTAGCTTTTAGATGAATTCTAAACATGCTACCAGCACCAGTAACACAAGCATTAATTCCTACCTCAGCAATTGCTTGATTTATTTGCTCCTTAGCATATTTTGCCAAATCATTAAGCTTAGTTACCGCAGCCTGATCAAAATCTTTCATAGCAGCATAACCTGCTGTCATTGTGATAGGGTTTGCAGAAAATGTTCCTGAATGTGGTAGCAGTACTTTTTCTTGCGTGGGATCTAACACTTTCATTACGTCGTCGCTGCCAGCTAAAGCACCAGCAGGGAAGCCGCCACCAATCACTTTTCCCATGGCAGTTAAATCAGGTTTGACATCATAATTTTGTTGGGCGCCTGCAAAGTTCGTTCTAAAAGTGATTACCTCATCAAACACTAATAAGGATTGATTATCACGTGTCCATTGATATAACGCATTAATAAAGTCGTTATCTGCAGGGATTAAACCCACTCGATGCGGAAGTAAATCAACTAAAATACAGGCAATATCCTCTTTATGTTGATTCAATATATTGATGGCGCGTTCAATATCGTTAAATGGGATAACAACTACATCGTCTAAGGCTTTTTCAGGCGTACCAACGGCTACAGGAATACTGCTTGGTTTATCAATGTCGCCCCAATTAGACGGGTTAGCGGTTTGGCTAACTTCAGCATAATCATAAGCACCATGATAAGCACCTTCTACTTTCGCTATTTTGGCTTTACCCGTATAAGCTCGGGAAGCTTTTAGCATTGCCATCACAGCTTCAGTGCCAGAATTAACAAAGCGAATCTTGTCAAAACTTGGTACACGATCGCAAAGCAATTGTGCATAGTTAACTTCACTTTCTGTTGCCATGGTAAAGCAACTGCCTTTGGTAAGTTGTTCTGATACCGCATTTACAATCGCAGGATAGGCATGGCCATGAATTAGTGATGCCATGTTATTGGCAAAGTCTATTCGACTAACCCCTTCAATATCTGTGACATAGCAGCCTTCGCCTTTTTCTGCATAGAATGGGTGAGGCTTTCTAAAAATAGTGTTTCGACTAACACCGCCGGGCAGTACTTGTAATGCTTGCTCAAATAATTGTTCGCTTTTACTCATGATAATTTCTCAATTCTGCACTAATACTCGTTTTTATAGCGTGTAATGGTATGTTGGTTAGCAAGGGGATTAGCCCAATGCATTGATTAACTCAACTCCTGTTCTTGCTTGTACGTACTCAAAACTTACTTCAGGTGCAAGTTCTGTTAACACTAGCCCTTGAGCGGTCACGTCTATCACCGCTAAGTCACTGTAAATTCGACTCACAACTCCTTGTCCCGTTAGCGGGAATGTGCACTCAGGTAATATTTTTGCTTCCCCATTTTTAGTGGTGTGCTGGGTAATAATGTAGATAGTTTTAACACCTGCTACTAAGTCCATAGCACCACCTACTGCAGGAATTGCATCAGCAGCACCTGTTGACCAGTTGGCTAAATCACCTTTTGCTGATACTTGCATTGCGCCTAGTACACATACATCGATGTGGTTACCACGAATCATGGCAAAGCTGTCTCCGTGATGAAAATACGATGCTCCAGGAATTGCTGTTACGGGTTTTTTGCCCGCATTAATTAAGTCAGGATCTAATTCATCTTCACTAGGTGCGGTTCCCATGCCTAGTAAACCGTTTTCAGTGTGATAAATTACTTCTCGTCCATCGGGCACGTATTGGGCTACTTTTTCTGGAATACCTATGCCTAAGTTAACATAGCTTCCATCTTCAATGTCCTGCGCGCAGCGCTTGGCCATTTGCTCTCTATTCCAACCTACTTGTTGCATATCTCGCTCAGGTTTAGCGTTTTTGGCGTTTTCTTGAGCTGCTTTTGATACTGATTGATTCATGGTTATTCCCCGGCTACTTTGTTCATAGGAGGGTAAACAACCCCATCCTTGACTAATTGAGACTCTTGTTGAGGGTTAGCGACTTCAATAATACGATTAACGAAGATCCCTGGTGTAACAACATGCTCAGGATTTATATCACCCAGCGCTACAACTTGGTTTACTTGTACTAAGGTATTCGTTGCCGCCATCGCCATAATTGGGGCAAAATTTCGTGCTGTTTTATTGAAAATTAGGTTGCCATATCGATCTGCACATTTTGCTTTGATTAATGCAAAGTCTGCCTTTAGGCTACGTTCCATAACATAGTCATGACCGTCGAAGTTTCTAATTTCTTTGCCTTTGGCTAACGGTGTACCAACAGAAGTTTTAGTATAAAAAGCCGGAACACCCGCGCCGCCAGCCCTAATACGCTCGGCTAGAGTGCCTTGAGGGACTAACTCTAATTGAATTTTATTATTACGATATAGCTCGGGAAAAACTAAAGAGTTAGCGGTGCGTGGATAAGAGCAAATCATTTTAGCTACTTGATTGTTTTCGATAAGTGCCGCTAAGCCTACGCGCCCACTCCCTGTATTATTATTAATGACGGTTAGATCTTTTGCACCATGGTCTATAAGAGCATGGATAAGTTCTATTGGACTACCCGCTTCACCGAAACCGCCAATCATTACGGTATCGCCATCTTTTATATCTGCAACGGCTGTGGCACAGCTTGAGATGTTTTTATCAATCATTTGCACTACTCATTGTGTAGATAAAGAATGTTCAATATCTATTGTTAGTTAAAACAAGTTGTGCGCAATGCGAACACTTGTTACTATGTCGAACATTAGTGTAAGTCTCAGTAAATTGATTGTCAAAAATAGAACAGGTAAAAGATGATGACGATCAAAAAAATTAAATAAAAGCTGTATCGTAGAAGGGGATTTCTATGTCAGAAGACATAAAACCGACGGAGTTAGTTCAATCATTAGTAAAAGGGTTGGTAGTTATTCAAGCGTTTAACCAACAACGACCTGCGATGACTTTATCGGAAGTGGCAAGTGTTACCGGTTATACACGGGCGGCTACAAGACGTTTTTTGCTTACCTTAGTTAATGAAGGTTTTGCTAAACAAGAAGGTAAACTTTTTTCATTGACGGCTAAGGTGCTTAATTTAGGCTTTGCCTATCTTTCTACGGTTGATGTTTGGCATAACGCTAAACCCATCATGGAACAACTTGTTGAACAATTAAATGAGTCGTGCTCTGCTGCTGTTCTTGATGGCAATGACGTTGTTTATGTTGCTCGCGTTGCAACAACTAAACGTATTATGTCGATAACTTTAAATGTAGGAACAAGGTTACCCGCTATATCTACTTCAATGGGGCGTATGCTGCTTGCTTCATTATCTGATTCAGCACTTGATGAATATTTAAATCAATGCGATTTAGTCAAACATACTCAATATACATTAGTTGATAAAGTCGCTCTCAAAGCGGATATCTTGCAAGTTAGGACACAAGGCTATTCAATTGTTGAGCAAGAGTTTGAACTGGGCTTAACCTCCATTTCAGTGCCTGTTCATAACGGGGCAGGCGAAGTGATTGCCGCGCTAAATGTCAGTACACATATGTCGCAAACGGCAAGACAACAAATCCTTGAAGTTATATTGCCAGCGCTCAAACACAGTGTGAAAAGGATTGAGCAGTTAGGATAAGTGCAATTTTTTGGATATTTGTTTAAGAGATACGTGTTATTTCGATAAATATTTGGCTGTAGCAGTAAAGCTGTGTTTTAATAGTTCGAGCACTGTAATAATAAACAGTATCTTTTGGTTTGAAAACAATTAGAGCATTGTATGGATTTTTCTATTACTCAGTCCCCTTTATTTCCAGTAGCAGCCATTGTTGTTTGTTTTTTTCTATTGCTAGGTTTCATTATTATTGCCAAATTGTCAAAACTGCAAGCGCAATTGGTTGAGCAAAAAGTAAGCCACGGGGAATATATTGATGACGTTATATCAAAGCAAATCAAACAATTAAAAGAAAGTAATGAATCTAGCTTTTTACTGGCACATCAAAAGCAAGAGTTAGTCTTGGTCAATATGTTTGAACAAAAAATGGCTGATTTACGTATTAAACTATTGCGTCAATTAGCTGAGCAGAAAGATCAACAAAATCAAAACCAGTCACAGTCTCTTGATCAAATTATTAATCATTTAAACAATACAGCAAAGGATAATAGAGAAGAGTTAGCAAAATCGTTAGCGCAATCAAGTGAGCAAATGACTCAACGCATTGATGGTTTAACCCAAGCCACAGATAAACGCTTACAAGATATTAGTGGCCAAGTTGAAAAGCGTTTAGCAGAAGGCTTTGAGAAAACCACAAAGACATTTAGTGATATTTTGCAAAGACTTGCTTTAATTGATGACGCTCAGAAAAAAATTACAGAATTATCGAGTAATGTAGTGAGTTTGCAGGAAGTATTAGCTGATAAGCGCTCTCGTGGTGCTTTTGGTGAGGTACAGTTGAATGCACTATTACGTAATGTGCTGCCCGAGCAAAGTTTCAAATTGCAACATACCTTGTCAAACGGCAAGGTCGCAGATTGCATACTATTTTTACCACAGCCCACGGGTAACGTTGTGATTGATTCTAAATTTCCATTAGAGAGCTTTCAAAAAATGATGGATAATGAGTCGGCTGAGTTGGAGCGAAAGGTCGCATTAAGGCAATTTAAAACAGACATTAAAAAACACATTAATGATATTAGTGATAAATATCTAATCGATAAAGAAACTGCTGATGGCGCTATTATGTTTATACCCGCTGAAGCCATATTTGCTGAAATACATGGACATCAAAATGACTTAGTTGATTATGCTAATAAAAAACGTGTATGGCTTGCTTCTCCAACTACATTGATGGCGATTTTAACTACTGCTCGTTCAGTGTTAAAAGATGAAGCAACCCGCAAACAAGTACATATCATACAAGCCCATTTATCTCATCTATCAAAAGACTTTGATCGCTTTAAAGGACGTTTTGCTAATTTAGCTAAGCATATTGATCAAGCTGCGAGTGATGTAAAACAAATTCATACATCAGCGGATAAAATATCGACACGTTTTGAAAAAATAGAACAAGTAGAATTAGTTGATGAAGCGCTAGAGCTTCTCGAGGAGTAAGTATAAAAAAGGCAATATCTGCAACATATTGCCTTAGTATTCAATTTTAGTTGTATAGGTGGCTCTTAATTAACGACTTTTACAGAGTCATTCACTTTACTTCTATCTACATAGCCAATTGCATTAGGATTGGAGGCAATAAAAGAGATAACGTCTTCTTCACTTGACAGCTCTTTTAGCGGTTTACCTTTACCAGTAAAGATTAATTTTGACCAATAAGCCTTAACTTGCGATTTGGATTTTCCGAGTACTTGTTGCTGAAAACTATCTCGCACGGCGCTACTAGATTTTAAATTAATAGCTTTAACCGATTCACCGTTTGTGAATGTTTTGCTTTTGCCAAGAAAAATCTTACTGATATCGCTCTTGCTTAGGTCACTGTTATTACTAGGGTTGATTATTACGGCAATATCCGCAAATGCAGTAAAACTAATTAAGCTAACTAAAAGAGTAATTATGTTTGTTGGTAACTTCATCTTATACTCCTTAAAATACTGTAACCAATGCAGCACGTAATAACCCTGCATCATTATTGTTATTAAGTTTGTTAGAAAAATCTGTATATTCTAATTTAATAGCAGCAGAGTCATGGAAGTCATACCTTACCCCGACAGTGACATATTCTTCTTCAGTTTCCTGACCCATTAAAAAGCCTTCTGTTGTCCCTTTTAGAAAATCAATATCGGGATGTAAGCCATAAGGTATATCAGAGGTGTAAATGTCACTTGTATTTTCGTCAACACCATATGTGATATGCACAAGTACACTATCAAATTGATAACCCGCCATCACATAGTAAGACTCTTCTTCTGCTAATGGTGAGTTGTCTATTTCAAGGTTAGTATATTCACCAACAACAATTATAGCGTCATAATTAATTTGAAAACCTAACTCAAGGAATGAAGAGGAGTCCTCAGAAATAGTGGTATTATTAGCGACATCTTCAAAGCCTGCTTGACTCCAACCCTGAGCTAAACCTTCAAGGTCAGAAAATGGCATAGTTGTATCGGCAATAAAATAACTTGCTCTTAACGTTAGCCAATCGTAAGTAAAAGTTGTTGCAAGACCAGTTAAGTCACTAACATCTGGGGTTATGGTGTCGCCAAAACCAGTAAATTCATCGGTAATCCTACCGTAGATACCATGAAATGATGCATCCACTTCACCAAATGAGGTGGAATAGATGGCACTTAAGCCATCATAAGTGTCAAAGACTAAATCATAAACACCTTTTGGGGGAGAAATCCAAGGATATGCATACGATACGTCAAGAAAGTCTGAATACATGTAAAAAGGTGCACGTTGACGTCCTGCCAGAATACGCAGTTCGTCAGTAGCATCATAGCTGAGAAAAGCCCATTTAAATTCAGGGTCCCAATCATCAGCACCTTTTGAAGCGAGTTGAATGGTTACACCTAAGCCTTCTCCTAAATCACTTGATGCCTGCAGAGCAAAGATTGAGCCTTCTTTAAAGTCGATAGTGTCATCATAGCCATATAAATTGTCGTTACTCGAGGTTGTTGTGCCTGCAACAATTGAAGCAAAGCCATTAAAGGTTATTTCAGCTTGAGATGGTAAAGCGATCAAAGCTGCCATTAAGGATGTAAACGCTAATTTTTTCTTCATCAGTAAATACCTATGGTTTCATGTTATTAATTTACACTTTAAATTGTAATGCTATTTTTTCTAATTCTGAGGCGAGATCTGTTAGTTCATTACTCACTTGGGCTATTTCAGAAGAAGCGTTCGAAGCATCTTCTGCAGACTGTTGAATGTCATCAACATGCTGAACCATTAGTTTTGAAACTTCAGTTTGCTGTTGAGTTGAATGAGCGATTTCATCATTCATTGTAGATATCGTGCTAATGGCACTGGTAATTTCAAGAAGACTATCACCCGCTTGATTAGCACTTTTTACGCTATTTTCAACGCCGCTAATAGAGCTTTCCATAGTATGCACAGCTTTACTCGCCGCACTTTGCAGTTGATCTAACATTTGGTTAATTTGCTGAGTAGACTCTTGTGTTCGAGAAGCAAGATTTCGCACTTCATCTGCTACAACTGCAAAACCTCGTCCTTGCTCTCCAGCTCTTGCTGCTTCGATGGCAGCATTTAAAGCTAGTAAGTTGGTTTGTTCAGCAATACCACGTATAACCTCTAACACGACATTAACTTTGTTAGTATCATCGTTAAGCTGATTAATAATTTCAGAAGATTCTTGGATAACTTCTGATAATTGCCTTATTTCAACGACGGTTTTATCGACAACATCCTTACCATTGCTTGCTTCGTCATTGGCATTTCTTGCTGAAGATACTGCATCTGCAGCATTTGATGTGATTGCTTGAACACTGTGACTCATTTCCTCAACGGAATGTTTAGAAGCATTGATACTTTCTGTTTGTCTTTCAAATGAGCTGATTGTTTCGTTAGACAAGTTTTGAATGTTATTTGCCGTTTGAGCCAATGGCACGGCAGTATCGACAACATTTTTAATGACGCTTTGAAGTTTTTCAATAAAACTATTGAACCAGAAAACCAAATCCCCAATTTCATCTTTATTTGAGGTGGTTAATCGTACTGTTAGATCACCATTATCTTGCGCAATATTTTTTAACGAAGAAATAATACTTTGTAGGCTTTTATTAATTGAGTTTGCAATAGGGTATGAGGTAGTAAATAGGATGATAATGGTGACTAAGCCAATAATAATCCCAATAGTTGACGTTGACTCGACTTTACTACTTACCGATTCAAAAGCATGATTAAAGGATTGGTTCTTTTCATTTTGAAATTTTGATAATTTGTCTTGCAAGGCATTCAGTTTATCGACCATAGAAGCACTTCTACTTTCCAGGGTGCTAAAGTCCATGGTGCCATCAACCATTTCTTGAGATAAACCATGAGCTTGCTGATAATAGTCATTAAAATCAGCTAACAATTGCTTTAAAAAAGCAGCGTTGTTTTGGTTAATGCTATATGAGTTTTTAATTTTGTTTCTAAATTCTTCAGCATAATTATTAGATGTATCTAGTAGTTCTGTTTCTCCCATGGTGACAGCACTACTTAATGTTTCTTTAATTTTGTCTAAATAAAGTAAGCCAAACTCCGATGTTTTTAAGTACTTGTATTCAACAGCATATGCGTCATCTAGTTGATTCACAATTTGTGACATTGCCACTAGACTCGTAATTAAGTAAATGGAAAAACCAATAGTGCCTACGATAGGAATGAGTAGTATTTTGATACGAATGGGTAGAGTTTTAAATGAAACCATCAGATGTAAAGCCCCGTATTATTCTTAATTAAATAAGTTTCCTTTTTGAGTATAGTCAAAATATGAAAAAGTGACTGATACATAACAATAAATATTAATTTATCGATGAAAACTCACAAAAAATGACTATGGACTTGGTTTATTTATAAATGGATGTGAGTGAAGGGAAGTATTTAATTAGTAAAACATTAGGTTTGATATAAGAAAGGAAGTAAAAAGAGCGTTTCTCCCTTTCTTAAGGTGCGTTGTTTAAAGCCGAAGTGAGGGTTTAAAAAGCAATGTTAATAAAGACTATAACTAACAATACAGGGCAAATATAACGAAGATAAAAGCCAAGTAACTTTAAGCTGTTGTCTTGTTTAAGTGTTGCAATGTCAGTTAATTTATTACCTTTTTTCCATAACCAGCCTACGACAATAAAATAAAACAATGACATTAATGGCTGCAATATGGTCGTTAGTACCTGAATAACTAGACCAAAGAGTACTTCAAAGTAAGCGATAAGTACCATGCTTGCAATGAAAACTGCGCTTGACATTAACCATGTGGCTTTTTGTCTTGATACGTTTTTTGCTTCTACGAAATAGGCAACAGGTACTTCTGTGGAAGATATTGTTGAGGTTAAAGCCGCAATAGATAATAGCGCAAAAAAGGCAAATGATACCACTATACCTATGGTTCCCATGGAAGAGAAAAGCTCTGGAAGAATTTGAAAAATAAGCTGGCCTTCACCAATGAGTTTTCCGTCAGCAAAAACTTGTTGTCCTGCGTGTTGGGCAACAAAAAGAGCAGGAATAATCAATAAGCCGGCGACAAAGGCAATAAGTGTATCAAGGACAGCGATGGATACCACCAACTTACCTATTTGTTGATCTTTTTTAATGTATGAGCCGTAAACCATCATTGAACCAACACCAATAGCAAGTGAGAAAAATGCTTGCCCCATGGCTGAAATGATAAGTTTCGGATTCGTCACTTGACTGAAATCAGGCACTAAATAAAGCTTAACCCCTTCTAAAGCACCCTCTTGTTGCAAAATAAAGATGATTAAGCCGATTAACATTATTAGTAATATAGGCATTAGTCTAGTAGACCAACGCTCAATCCCCCCATGTACGCCTTGATGAATGATGCCAGCAGTAAGTAGAATGAAAATAGGGGTGAAAATAACATTTCGTAAAGTACTTGAAGAGGCTAACCATTCTGATAATTCGGTAGCATTAAATAGCAGTGCTAAAGCAGAAAGCGAATGAGCCAACATCCAGCCGGCTACAATAGTGTAAAAGCTAAGCATCATTAAGGCGCCAACTAGGCCTATTAAGCCAGCATTTTTACCTGTCTTAGCAAATTTTTCACCACAAGCTTGTTTCAACGACTCTACTGGGTTGCGCTGAAATTGATTACCTATATATATTTCAGCGTAAAGGGCAGGTAAAGCGAGAATAATCGTTACTATGAGATAGACTAATAGAAAAGCACCGCCACCATTATTTGCAGCCTGTGTTGGGAAGCCCCAAATATTTCCTAAGCCTATTGCTGCGCCAGCAGCAGCTAAAACAAAACCGAGACGAGATTTAAAAGAATCGCGAGAAGTAGCAGTCATAGAGAAAATTATTATTAGAAGTTAGTTAAGTAAAGCTTAACGATTTAAGAGAGCAAGTGAAAGCCTAAATATAGTCATTAGCTGCTAATTTAAGCAATAAACATACATTTACTGACAAAATGTCATTTATCTTGGTAAATGACTTTTGATATAATCTCGACATTATTTCATTAAAATATAGTTTTTATATGTCTTTAGAATCACCCGATAGTCAATTACAGTTTGAAATTATTCCTGTAACGCCTTTTGAGCAAAATTGTACCTTGTTTTGGTGTGAAGAAACGAAAAAAGCTGCCGTAGTTGATCCTGGTGGTGATATTGAAAAGATCAAAAAAGCTCTGACAAAACATAACCTCACTTTAGAGAAAGTGTTAATTACCCATGCACACATTGATCATGCCGGAGCTACCCATGATTTATCTAGCCAATATAATGTGGTCATTGAAGGCCCGCATAAGGAAGATCAATTCTGGATAGATATGCTTGAAGATCAAAAGCAACGTTTTGGTGGTGCTTTTTCCTATGCAAAACGCTTTACACCTACTAGATTTTTACAGCAGGGTGATACAGTTACGTTTGGTAATATTAGCTTGGAAGTTTACTTTTGCCCAGGGCATACGCCTGGCCATATTGTCTTTTTTCATAGACCATCCCAATTAGCGCAAGTCGGTGATGTATTGTTTTCGGGGTCAATTGGCCGTACTGACTTTCCTCGTGGTGATCATCCAACACTGATAAACTCTATCCGAAATAATTTATTTCCTCTAGGTGATAGTGTTCGCTTTATACCTGGCCACGGGCCAATGAGTACTTTTGGGCAAGAGCGAAAGTCTAATCCTTTTGTTAGTGATGCTGCATTAGGTCGCCGATAAATGAATAGTTTGGTATTTCGCACACAGCGACGATTAAAGAAAATAGATAACAGTAAAGTTTTTCAAGGGATTATTATCGCTGTTATTATTTTGTCGGCGTTACTTATTGGAGCTAAAACCCACAATCTTTCTGAAAATGCTATTGCAATATTAGCAATGTTAGATTCAGCGGTAACGGTTTTCTTCGTAATTGAAATTGTTATTCGTTATTTAGCTTACCCTAATAAAAAACAGTTCTTCAAAAATGGTTGGAATATATTTGATACTGTTATAGTCATTGGTAGTTTAATCCCTGCTGGCGGCACTGGCGTATTGCTCGCGAGGCTATTACGCGTATTTAGGGTGTTGCGTTTGGTTTCAATGGTTCCTGAATTACGCTTATTAATTAATGCCTTATTAAAAGCCATTCCAAGAATGGGTTATATAGCATTATTAATGTTTGTTATTTTTTATATATATGCTGCTATTGGCAGCATGCTATTTCATAACATTAATGAAGTACTTTGGGGAGATGTGTCTATTTCAATGTTAACGCTATTTAGGGTGGCAACATTTGAAGATTGGACAGATGTTATGTATGAAACCATGACGGTTTTCCCAATCAGTTGGATATATTATTTATCTTTTATTTTCTTAACGGCTTTTGTGTTTTTAAACATGATGGTTGGTACTGTGCTAGAAGTTATGGGGCAAGAGCATGAAAAATTTCGTGCAGAGCAACATGGTGAAACTGGTGAAGGTGGCGAACCAGCTAGTCGTGCGCAAATAGATAAGCTTGAAGCCGAGCTTGCTGAAATTAAAGCTTTGCTTGTAGATAAAGTAAAATAGTCACTTTATAAAACTATGTTAAAAAAATAAAAAAGCAGTGATAAATAATATCACTGCTTTTTTGATTACCGCTCTAATTGATTATCAATTTAATCATTCATTTAATCGACGAGTGCGTTTGTGGCGCTAATTAAATGGTGTTTGGTATTTGGCTCTGAAGAGGAATGTCCTGCGCCTTCACTGGTAATTAAGGTTGATTTTGATAACTTTTGATGTAATTGCCATGCATTATCGTATGGGCAAACTATATCGTATCTACCGTGAATTATTGTCGTAGGAATGTCTTGAATTTTATCGCAATTATTCAGTATTTGATCACTTGTTAAAAAGCATTGATTAAACATATAGTGCGCTTCATGGCGTGCAAGTGTCCATGCTCTTTCATCTGCGGTTGCTTCATCGACAAACTTTTGATCAGGTATGAGAGTACAGCAGCGAATTTCCCAAATACTCCAAGCTTTGGCAACTTTCATGGCCAGTTCTTTATCATCACCTATCATAATCTCATAAGCCGATTGTACTGTGCCTTGCTCAGCCCCTTGCGGCAAGCTGTTTAAATATTCTTGCCAATAATCAGGGTAAATTCGCGTGGCACCACCACCGGCAAAAGTCCAGTTTGTATCATGCTCTCTACCTAGGTAAATACCTCTTAAGGTAAGGCTTTTAACTTTGCTTGGGTGAGTCTGTGCATAGACAAGGGATAAGGTCGATCCCCAAGAGCCACCAAATACATGCCAAGCATCAATTGAAAGTTTTGTGCGAATTTTTTCTATATCTTCTACAAGATAAGCAGTTTCATTGTTATCTAAACAACCATGAGGTAAAGAGCGCCCGCACCCTCTTTGATCAAATAATATGATTCGGAATTTTTCGGGATTAAAAAAGCGTCTATCTTTTGCTGAGCAGCCACCACCGGGTCCACCATGAATAAATACAATCACTTGGCCGTTAGGGTTACCACACTCTTCTACATAAATTTGGTGCTGCTCATCAACAGGTAATAAAAAGTTGTTATAAGGTTCGATTTCTGGGTAAAAGTCATTCATTGGGTTATTATTTCCGTACAATAGTTAGGCTATAAAATGTTTCGATAGTTATTATATTGTCAAACGATAAGCAAGGGTAATTGAGCTATTGCTTATGAAGACTGTAGGTACTTGGTAATTATTTTATCTAAGTGGTTGGCAAATGTTTGGCGATCATGCTGACTAAGAGCAGCTGGTCCGCCTGTTTGCATACCACTGGCTCGCATTGTATCCATAAAGTCTCTTATATTGAGTCGAGATTTAATATTCTCAATGGTAAATAACTCACCACGCGGACTCAACGCTTGTGCACCTTTTGTTATGACATCATTTGCTAGTGGAATATCACTTGTGATCACTAGATCACCAGAATTAACACGTTTTACTATTTCATCATCAGCAACATCAAAACCACTTGAGACTTGTACAAATTGAATATATCTAGATGGTGGAGTTCTTATAGAGTGATTAGCTAGAAATGTTATTGGTATTTCGCGCTTATCAGCCGCTTTAAAAAGGATGTCTTTAATTGCAACAGGACAGGCGTCAGCATCAACCCATATTTTCATTGTGATATACCTTGTATAGTGCTTTACATGATGTTTTTATTGTAAATATTTTATAGTATAGATAGGCATTTAGATAGAAAATAATCTGTTCTTACAAGAATGAGCAATAGGAAAATGAGAAGATAAACGCTATGCTTTGTTATAGCATATCACTCTGTATTCCCATTAGAGGTTGCTTTTGAATATCACTAAGTATGCTTTTTTGATAGCAATGATATTATTTAGCTTTATCTGTCAGGCAAATAAAGAAAAGGAGCAACTTATTTGGCTTACCGATGATAGTGAAGATCTCGTCAACTTAAATTCACCGAATAAGCAAGTTTCTATTGGTACGGATACAACAAACCTCGTGTTACAGGCCTTATCTGAGTTTGATATCGACATACAGCTAGTGCAAATTCCGCGCGCGTCTATGTTAATGAAGGCGATGGATAATGTTTGTCTTTCAAATCGAGTTAAAACTAAAGCCCGGCTAAAAGATAATATTTTTAGTTTACCAGTCAATATTTTCCCAAGTTTACGCTTGTATTATATGCCTACACAAAAAAGTGCTTTAGAGCAAGGAATTGATGAAAGACTGTTTACAGATCGAGGCGAGCTTAAATCTTTGGCAAGTTTGTTTACTGTTTATCCTGAAGCAATCTTAGCCATGACAAAAGGGCGTTCATTTGGCGATATTATAGATAATCAATTGGAGCAAGTACCTGAACGCAATAAAATGACGCGAGCTGGAGATGGACGTTATCATGCGATAATTCAAATGCTGCTTAAGGGGCGTATTGATTTTATTATTCATTTTCCTGTAGAAATTAGGCAAGAATTAAAAGACTTACCAAAACAAACTAATTTATCTTCAGTATCACTTGCTAACACATCAGAATATATAGTTGGTCACATTGCTTGTAGTGATAGTGAGTTGGGGCGAGAAGTTATTGCTAAAGTAAACGCAAAATTAATGCAGCTTTATCAAGATAGAGCATATTATCAGGCTCATCGTCGTTACTTACCTGAAAGTGATTTAAATAACTTTGCACGTTATTATAAGGAAGTTTTTGGAACTGAAGTGCCTAAAAGAACTTTAACACCAATGAAATAAGCTTATTTCCCCAATTTAAAAATCAAACTTATGCAAAAAAGCTTTCAAAACTATCAAAAAATATGGCAAACCGTACAATGTATTCCCGAAGGGAAAGTCGCTAGTTATGGTCAGGTAGCTGATTTAGCTGGGTTACCAGGCCGTGCTCGTTTAGTAGGTAAAGCGCTTGGTCAAGTTCCTGACGATGGTTGGCAAGGTAAAGTCGTGCCTTGGTTTAGGGTGATTAATTCTCAAGGGAAAATATCATTTGCTGAAGGTTCTGAAGCTCATTTAAGGCAAAAGCAGTATTTACAAGATGAGCAAGTCGTTGTGCTAGGTAGCCGTATTAAAATGTCAGAATTTCAATGGCAGCCAGACCTAACTGAGCTGCTTTACAAGTTAACTTTTTAGCAGTGTGATCGTTTAAATAAAGGTTTTACTCTCTTGCTTTACTAAACTCTTAAGCTTTTCATAGACAAAGTCTTCTTGCCAATGTTTTTCAATGTCCTTTATCAACATTATTTGTTCCATGAGAGCGTCTTGTCGCTTGCCTATTTGCCTTGCTAGGCTATAGGGCAAATCAGCAGAAAAACTGATCATCGTGTATAGAGGTGTCCATAGTTTAGGATACATTTTGTGGAATTTTGCTTCGATTCTTTTCTTGAGAATAAAGCGTGGCTCACAGGCAAATTCACTAATTTCTTGAAAGTGTTCTTTGGCAAGCTTACTGATGGCATCAGTATTTTCTTTTCTTGATTTTTGATATGCAGGAAGTATTTGCTCCCAATCATCTTGATGTATATTGATAAGCTCTGCAATTTCTCGACAATCTTCAAAACTGCAATTTAAACCCTGTCCATAAAAGGGAACCATGGCATGGGCCGCATCACCTATTAAAGCGACTTTATTATTGAAAACCCATGGTGCAACACTCACTAAAAATAATGGATTTGCTGCTTTTTGACAGAACGCCTCTACAGGATCATTCAACATCGGGTAAACATCAGCAAAGTGAGTTGATAAAAAAGCTTTGATATCTTCCTTTTCTTGCAATGAGCTAAATGAAGGTTCACCATCATGATTTAAAAATAATGTACAGGTAAAAGAGCCGTCACTATTAGGTAAAGCAATCATGAGAAAGTGTTTTCGTGGCCAAATATGCAAAGCATTTTTATCAAGCTTATGGCTACCGTCATCATTTGCGGTAATGGTTAATTCTATGTAGCACTGCTCCATATAATGTTGAGAGTAACTAAAACGTGGTGTTTCTTGGGCAAGGCGGCGTACTTTGGAATAAGCGCCATCGGCAGCAAATGTAAGATCTGACTCTACTTCTTTTTGCTTAACTATATGCTCACTATGATTAGCATATACACTGCAACCATTGACAAAATCCAAATGCGTTAAACGGTTATTAAAAGTTAAGTTTACTAGTGGTTCTTGCTCGGCAATGGCGAGTAATATCTCATTGAGTTTAACGCGTGATATGGCCCAAATAGCTTGTTGTTCATCGCCATAGTTTTGTGATATTTGTGAGTTATCTTGCGTATGAACTATGCGTTGGTATAGGGGGATTGCGTGTTCTTTAACAAGTGGAGTTGCGCCTATGATATCTAAAGCTCGCCAAGCTCTATCAGACAGTGCTAAGTTTATTGATTTGCCTTGATAGTGTTTTTGTTCTCTAAAATCAGCTCTCGACTCAAATATATTGACTTGATAATTAGCCCTAGAGAGAATTGTCGCAAGTAATGCGCCTACAGGACCGGCACCGGCGATTGATATTTTAGCTTTTACCTTTGCTTGAAGTGAGGGATGTTGCGTGGTGTTCAAAAATATACGCTCAAATTCTAGTCAATTTGCTTTATTTAACCGCAACAAAAAAGCCCAGTCAATGACTGGGCAAAACAAAAAGGGAAACACAATAACTTTAGATTAAGTCAGTTTATGAATTACCTGACAATAAACTCTTGCCATTAATGGCTATTTTACGAGGCTTAAGTGCTTCAGGGATTTCTCTTTGAAGGTCAACATGCAATAAGCCATTTTCCATAAAGGCACCAATCACTTTCACATGTTCACCAAGCTGGAATTTTCGCTCAAAATTCCTTTCCGCTATGCCCTGATGTAGGAACTTTCTTTCTGTCTTTTTCTCATTATGTTGGCTGCTATTGCCAATAATAATCAATGTATTGTCTTTAGACTCTATTTCTAAATTTTCTTCGCCAAAACCGGCCACAGCCATGGTAATACGGTATTGGTCTTCGGCTAGTAACTCAATATTATATGGAGGGTAACTTGACTGTTTATCAGCGCGTGAAGCTTTATCAATTAGCCCTGCTAGGTGATCAAAACCAATAAAAGAGCGGTAAAGTGGACTGAAATCTGTAGATGTACGCATAATGTAATATCCTAAATAATTAGCAATAAAAAATCGTTAACAAATAACTGTGGGCAAATATTATTCTCGTGAATACATATTTAACGTCATTACTACCAAGATCACTTGCCTAGTAATTTATCGACTCTGTCACAGATGTTTTATTAACGTTGCCTTTCAATATGAACAGGCAAAGTGTGATTGTAGCCCCTTATGGCGACTACAATTATATAGATGGGAATGAAAGTATATTTTTCAAGAAAATAGTGAAAATAATTTTTAACTAACTGATAAGTAATAGGAATAAAGTTTTGAGCTTAAGGTGTCATCGCTAACAACACCTAAGCCCTATGCTTGTTAGCTCGTTTTATCGGTACTTTCAGGCGCCACTTCTTTTTCAATGACGACTACTGGAGCTGTATTTTTAATAAACTCCAGCGCTTTATCGTAATTTGGATGCTCAGAAATATTAGCGACAAGCTCTTTGTAGACAATCTTTCCTTCATTATTAATGATAAAAATTGCGCGGGTTAGTAATCCCATATCTTTTATAAGTAAGCCGTAATTAATGCCAAACTCACGCCAGACAGAATCAGAGAGTACTTTTATTTGGTCAACTTTTTCTGTTTTACAGAAGCGCTTTTGCGCAAATGGTAAATCATTTGAAATGGTCACTAAACTAATATTCTTGGGCAACTTACCTACTTCTTCATTAAATCGTTTTGTTTGTAGTGAACAAACACCGGTATCTAAACTTGGCACTACAGAAATTAAAACCGTTTGATTAGAAAAGTTTTCTAATGTTACAGGAGCAAAGTTTTTATCAACTACTTTAAAGTCGGGAGCTTGTTCGCCAACATTTACCTGAGTGCCAAGTAAAGTGACATATTTGTTGCCAGCTTTAACTAAGTTGCTGGTTGCCGTTAGTTCAGATAGGTCGAAGGCATTGGCGAGTGTCATCGTGCAGCTAAAGAGTAAAAAAACAGTTATTTTTATCATAGGAGTAGAAAAATTCATGAACAGTTGAAATAATTAATGTTACGGTAAGGTCAGTTTATCTTTTTAATTAAAGAATTTCTATCTATAGCCCATTTAGGCATTGTTTTTTATGTTGAATACTCTATTGTTATCAATAGAGACGGTTTCTTATAATAACGTGTTTTAGCTATTACGTTTCTTTGTGTAGGTTAATTGAGGGTCAATATTAATATGTCGACTAAGTTATTAATTTGTGATGACTCTAATATGGCGCGCAAGCAAGTTGCGCGCTCTCTCCCAGATGGCTGGGATGTGGATGTTAGTTTCGCCAGTGACGGCATTGAAGGCATTGAAGCCATAAAAGCAGGAAAGGGTGATGTACTATTACTTGATTTGAACATGCCTAAAATGGATGGTTATCAAGTACTGGAAACTATTTTAAAAGAAGATCTTCCTACCTTAACTATTGTTATTTCAGGAGATATTCAACCTGAGGCCCATGCGCGTGTTACAGGTATGGGGGCGCTTGATTTTATTCAGAAACCAGTAAGTAAAGATACTTTAACAAAAGTATTAAGTGCTTACGGTGTTTATAATGCTGAACGAGAACCTAACATTGAACAAGCGGCGCCAATAATTGCTCCTGAGGTGGCAACTAAGCATAGTACTCCTGCTTCGGTTGAGTCGATAACAACTAAACCAGTAGTTGTGGCTACTGAAATAGAAACTCTTGAAGAGCCTATTGTAGAAGATAAAATTGAAGTAAAATTATCTTCAGATATGCGCGATTGTTATCAAGAAATTGCCAATGTAGCGATGGGGAGAGCAGGGGATTTACTCGCACGTTTATTAAATGTGTTTGTGCAGTTACCTATTCCTAACGTTAACTTTATAGAAGTTAGCGAAATTAGAATGGCTTTAAAAGATGTTGAAGCTAATGATAGTACATCAGGAGTTTGCCAAGGCTTTATCAGCGCAGGTATCTCAGGTGAAGCACTATTAATTTTAAATGATTCTAGCTTTAAAGATGTGGCTTCTTTACTTAATTATCAGTATGACGCAGAAATGGGTACTGAGCTTGAGTTGTTAATGGACTTAGCTAATGTCTTAATAGGGGCCTGCTTAAAAGGAATTTCAGAGCAATTAGATGTTCAGTTTAGTCAAGGTCACCCTGAAGTTTTAGGCCAACATCGTAAAATATCAGAGCTGATTGCTAACAATGCGAAAAAATGGAAAAAAACATTAGCTATAGAAATTAGCTACAGCATTGAAAATTATCCTATTAAATGTGATTTACTTTTACTCTTTACTGAATCGTCAATGTTAACATTAAATAAAAAACTGTCTTATTTATTGGATTAGTTTTACTCAATAATAATTTTTAGCTATAGCGATAGCAGGAAAATAGAAATGGCATTAGAGTCTTCGCAATTAAATGAATTACACTGGTTAATGGAAATGTTGCATAACATTGACGTTGGTTTAGTCGTGTTAGATAAAGAGTATAACATTCAGATTTTTAATGGTTTTATGGAAAACCATAGTGGTTATTTACCAAGAGAAGTAAAAGGTAAATGTTTATTTGAGCTGTTTGATGAAATACCACAAGATTGGTTTGTACGAAAGGCCGAGTCAGTATTCTTGTTAAAAAATAAAGCGTTCACTATTTGGGAACAACGCCCTTATCTCTTTAAATTTGATAGTTATCGTCCTGTTACGGGTAGTGCTGAATTTATGTATCAAAACACTACGTTTATTCCTCTATTGTCTGCATCAGGTGACGTGACTCATTTATGCTTATTGGTTTACGATGTAACTGATAATGCCATCCATAAACTTAGCCTTGAACAAGCTAATCAAGAGTTGGCCATATTGAGTCAGACAGATGGGCTTACTCAGTTATTTAACCGAAGCCATTGGGAATTATGTTTACAAGCGGAATACAAGCGTTGGTCGCGAAGTGATCATGCGAGTTCATTAGTGATGTTAGATATCGATCACTTTAAAAATGTCAATGACAGCTATGGTCACCTCGTGGGTGATGAAGTCATTCGTCACCTTTCAGAGCTTATCCGTAAACACGTCAGAGAAACCGATGTTTCTGGTCGATATGGAGGTGAAGAATTTGCTATTCTGTTGGCCGATACGCCCATTGAGAACGCTAAAATCTTTGCAGAAAGGTTACGTTCAGAGGTAGAGAAATCAGTAGTAAAACATAATGATATTGAAATTCAATACACGATAAGTATTGGGGTTGCAGAGGTTGAGAAAACGATAAATACTTATGAAGCATGGATAGAGTGTGCTGATAATGCGTTATATCGCTCAAAAGAAGAGGGGAGAAATAGAATTTCTCTTTATCCTAAGCAAACTTAACAAGCTATTGACAGAAAAAGAGTTAAATAAATTAAAAGCTGCTTAATTATCTTAAGCAGCTTTTTTTGGGGCTGTGAAATAGTGTTGAAACAACATAATTAGTACTAGTGGTATTAGGATCATTAACCACAAAATTAACCTAGGCCACTGACTATACGGTGTATTCCCTGACACCAGCTTAATATTTGCTTTTAATACCGCTTCTTCAAACTGTGGGATAATGCCAGAAATATTACCAAGATGATCGATTGTCGCAGTTATACCATTATTGGTGGAACGCAGTAATGGTTTACCAAATTCTAAAGCGCGCATTCTTGCCATATCTAGATGCTGATGTGGTCCATGAGAATCTCCAAACCACGCATCATTACTTACGGTTAATATTATATTGGTTTCTTGAGTTAAGTTTGCTGCAAGCTGAGAAGGAAAAGCGATTTCAAAACAAATAAGTGGCAAAATAGCTAAATCATTAGCAATTAAATTAGGTTGAACATAATTACCGCGAGAAAAGGAAGATTGCGGTAGGTTAAATAGCGGGGCAATAGGCCTTAACCATTCTTGAAAGGGCACAAACTCGCCTATGGGTAATAAATGGTTTTTATAATAACGATTGCTGTGATTATAAAAATAGCCTAAGTCATCATCTGAGTGCTTTTTTCCTAAGGTAATCAGAGCATTGAAATATTGTTTACTTTCAAAATTGTAATTTAGAATACCCGTTATAATGGTGCTTTTATTTAGCAAAGCAGATTGATTAACTGTAGAAAGAAACTCTTGTACTGCAGGCTCTAGGGCTGGAACAGCAGACTCTGGCCAAATAATAAGATCAGCATCGTAATTAACCCGAGTTAAATCTAAATATTTCAACATGGTTGGCCATTCTTCTTCAGGCTGCCACTTTATTGATTGTTCGATATTGCCTTGAATGAGTGCAACAGTAAGCTCTTCGCCCGTTTCTTTTACCCATGTAGGGTAATTAACAGCAATAGTAAGGCTGGTTATTAACGCGATTACACCGGTTGCTTGGATTAAATCATTTTTATGGTGCTGAGTTTGCTTAAGGCGTAGAAAATATATCAGTTGGTATAACGCTACATTAAAAGACAGTATGACAAAGGTAATACCTACTTCACCAATGACAGGTGCGTATGAGGCCAAAGGGCTATTTATTTGGCTATAACCTAAAGATAGCCAAGGAAAGCCCGTTAAAACAATAGAACGCAAGAACTCTGTAAATAACCAAAGTGATGGTAGAAGCCATAATGTCACTGTGGATGTTTTTGAAAGCCGTTTAGTTAAATAACTAGCTAATGCGGGGTAAATGGCTAGATACAAACAGAGTAACACCATAAGTAGTATTGAAAAGAACAGTGGCAAGCCGCCAAACTGATCAATACTAACGTGTACCCAGCTGATACCACTAGCGAACCAGCCAAAAGCAAAATACAGTCCGCTTTTTGCCGCCTGTTTAGGTGTTTGGGCTGTTTTTATGGCATGGATAAGCGCTAAAGGCGCGATAAAAGCCAGCCACCATAAGGAGTATGGGGCATAAGCAAAAACCAAACTGAGCCCTGCCAGTAAGCAAAGCCAGTTCAGTTTATCTTTTTTGATAAAATTCAAAAGAGCAGACATTATTACTAAAGATTAGTCGTTAACTTTACCATTGATTTGGTGAGATTTATTCACAGTAACTTGCAAGGTTTGCATGCGTCTATTATCAGCTGCAAGCACCTTGAACTCAAAGTCCCCTATGGTGATAAGTTCACCTTTTTGTGGCATATGATTAAACTGGTGCAACACAATACCACCAATGGTATCGGCATCTGTTTCATCAAACTCAGAATTAAAGAACTCGTTAAAATCCTCTAGTTCAGTTAATGCTCTAACAAGGTATACAGTACCAGCAAGATGTTTGATATCTTCTTCAATCTCGTCATCGGTTTCATCTTCAATCTCACCGACAATTTGCTCTAGAATATCTTCGATTGTAATAACTCCAGAAACACCACCATATTCATCAACCACTAAGGCCATATGGTAACGGTTAGAGCGAAATTCTTTTAGTAATGGCTCTACTTTTTTACTTTCAGGAACAATAATGGCTGGTCTAATAATACTTTGTAAACTTAACTCGTCTGTCTGTTGGTTAAAACCAAAGGCAAGTAAATCTTTTGCTAATAAGATGCCATCCACATGGTCAATATCTTCATTGACTACAGGAAATCGAGAGTGGCCTGACTCTAAAATTATGGGAAGAAATTCATCAAGGTTTTGATTTCTGTCAATGGTAACCATTTGAGAGCGAGGGATCATTATGTCTCTAACTCGCATTTCAGAAACATCTAAAACCCCTTCAATCATTTGCTTTGTTTCGGGGTTGATCAATTCACGATCTTGGGCATCTAATAATACTTCGACCAATTCGTCTTTGTTCTTCGGCTCTGGCGTGAATGCTTGAATAATTTTATTCAAAATGGATTTATTGGCAGAGCCGTTACTAGAGTGGGGGTTGTCATCGCTCATAGAGCAGTTTGATATCCTATAATAGGTGAAATAACGTTAATTATTGGTTAAGTAGGGATTATCTATCCCTAATTTCGTTAAAATGGCAATTTCCAATGATTCCATTTCTTGTGCATCAGTATCACTTATATGATCAAAGCCAACTAAATGCAAGCATCCATGAATAACCATATGCGCCCAATGATCAAATAAAGCTTTATTTTGGCTTTTTGCTTCATCTGCAACTACTTGGCTACAAATGATGAGGTCACCCAGTAAGTTCAGCTCAACCCCTTCAGGCACCTCAAAAGGAAAAGATAATACGTTAGTTGTTTTATCTTTATGACGATATTGACTGTTTAGCTGTTGAATTTCAGCCCTATCAACCACCCTGATGGTTAACTCATGACTAGATTCACTGTTAATAGCTGCTGACAATGCACTATCAACCCATAGTTGAAAGTCCTCATTGGAGGGCAAATTGTTATCGCTACAAGCCAGCTGAATATCAAGGGTATTAGTCATTAGCTAAGCCTGATTGGTCGTTATTTGCGTTTTTATCATTGTCAGTTTTTTTACTATTATTTTGTTCCGCTTTAGCTTGTTGCTTTTGACGGTTTATTTTTTGTTCATGACTTTCGTAAGCTTCAACAATACGGGCAACAACTGGATGCCTAACGACATCTTTAGATTGAAAGAAGTTAAAGCTAATACCGTTAATGTCTTGTAATACTTCGATGGCGTGTCTTAAACCAGAAGATTGATGACGTGGTAAATCTATTTGGGTTATATCGCCGGTGATAACAGCACGAGAATTAAAGCCAATACGGGTTAGAAACATTTTCATTTGTTCTACCGTGGTATTTTGGCTTTCATCTAAAATGACAAAGGCATCATTCAAGGTTCTGCCACGCATATAAGCTAAGGGTGCGACTTCTATAACATTACGCTCTATGAGCTTTTCAACTTTTTCAAAGCCGAGCATTTCAAATAATGCGTCGTATAAAGGCCTTAAGTAAGGATCAATTTTTTGTGATAAGTCACCAGGTAAGAAACCTAATTTTTCTCCGGCTTCTACTGCTGGTCGAGTAAGTAAAATACGGCGAACTTCTTGACGCTCAAGGGCATCGACAGCACACGCCACAGCTAAATAGGTTTTACCTGTACCAGCAACTCCGATACCAAAGCTAATATCATTAGTAAGTATATTTTGCACATAACCTTGCTGGTTACCATTACGTGGCTTAACCATGCCACGCTTAGTTTTAATGGTAACCATGTCATCGTATTTTTCATCAAGCTTTGTGTCAGCAGTTTTAGTGTCGTCTTGCTCTAATACTTTGGCATCTAAAATAGCTAAATGTACCATTTCAGGAGTAACGGGTTTACTTTGCCCTTTAACAGTTTGCGTTTCAATATAAAGGTCTTTAAGTAATGAGATCACTGCCTGACAATTAAGATCATTGCCTACAACGGTAAAGTGGTGACCTCGGTAACTAATTTCTACGCCAAGCCTACGCTCGATAGTTTTTAAGTTATCGTCCATTGGCCCTGTTAAGTTCGCTTGACGATAGTTATCTACCGGCAATAATTCAAATTGTAGCTTGCTAGCTGTATTCGACGCTTTTGAGTAGGCTTGATTCAATCTGTTTTCCAACAATAATAAATAAACTGGTTAAGGAGTAAAGGTTGATACACCTAAATCATCTTGGTTACTTGGCTTAGCATTGTGATGGGTGTTAGCCAAAATATCAGCAGGTGAGTGAGCAATACGAAGTCCCATCTCGCTTTCTTGGCGAATTAATTCACCACGTAGAGAGTTTGAATAGACATCAGTGATTTTAACATCAACAAATTGCCCGATGACACTGTGTGGTGCTACAAAGTTGACAATACGGTTATTTTCAGTGCGTCCGCGAAGTTCCATAGGATTTTTCTTCGATGGGCCCTCAACAAGAATACGTTGCTCAGTATTTAACATTTGACGAGCAATTCGTAGCGCTTGTTGGCTAATTCTGTCTTGCAATATTTGTAAACGCTGCTTCTTTGTTTCATCACTAATATCATCAGGTAAATCAGCTGCTGGTGTACCCGGACGAGCGCTATAGATAAAACTAAAACTTAAATCGAAATCAACCGCTTTGATTAAATCCATGGTAGCGGTAAAGTCTTCATCAGTTTCTCCTGGGAAACCAATGATAAAGTCAGAAGACATGCACAGTTCAGGTCTTACTTTCTTCAACTTACGAATTTGAGATTTATATTCGAGTGCAGTATGACCACGTTTCATTTGAGTAAGAATACGATCAGCACCACTTTGTACGGGTAAGTGTAAATGGTTAACTAGTTCAGGTACGTCGGCATATGCTTCGATAATATCATCGGTAAATTCAACTGGGTGTGAAGTGGTATAACGAATGCGGTCAATGCCATCAATAGTTGCAACTAAACGCACTAAATCGGCAAATCGGCAAATACTGCCATCATGCATTTCACCACGATAAGCATTTACGTTCTGTCCTAATAAATTAACTTCGCGAACACCTTGTTCAGCAAGTTGGGCAATTTCATATAACACATCATCTAATGGTCGACTTACTTCTTCACCACGAGTGTATGGTACAACACAGAATGTACAGTATTTACTACAGCCTTCCATGATTGAAACAAAAGCACTTGCACCTTCAGCTTTAGGCTCAGGCAAGCGATCAAACTTTTCAATTTCAGGGAAACTTACATCAACAATTGGGCTACTGCTACGCTGTAATTGATTTAGCATTTCAGGCAAGCGGTGTAACGTTTGCGGGCCAAACACCATATCAACAAATGGTGCACGTTGACGTATAGCATCACCTTCTTGTGAGGCAACACAGCCACCAACACCAATAAGTAATTCGGGCTTAGTATCCTTTAGTGTCTTCCAGCGCCCTAATTGATGAAATACTTTTTCTTGCGCTTTTTCACGAATAGAGCAGGTATTTAATAAAATAACATCAGCTTCTTCAGCCTCTTCAGCTAAAGCATAACCGTGGGTTGAATCTAAAAGTTCTGCTATCTTTTGTGAGTCGTACTCATTCATTTGACAGCCCCAAGTTTTTATATATAGCTTTTTACTCATTTACTTCTACTCTATTTTGATGAAATGTCATCGGGGTTTTCGCTGATACTTGTTAAAAATTAACCAAGCACCGATAAAAGGAGGCGTATTTTATACCAATTTATGTGTGATTTCGACTTTTCCTTTAACTTATTCGTAATAGTGCAAAACTTTAAGAAAAGTTAGGCTTTTATTGGAGTAGGTTAGTGAAATAGCCCGTATTAACCTTAGTTTTTATAGTGATTTTCGTATAATTTATGTGAAGTATTATTGATGTTAAACAAGCCTTTGAACCAGCAAGGCTGCTAGTATTCCTTACTTTCTATTCTTTGCCCTAATTGACTGGATCATTAAAAATGATTTTAAAATGGAAGTGCGGTCTAAACATTAGTAAGCGTCTTAAAATATTATTATTGCTTCCTTGGCTAGTTATTTTGTATTTAGGCTTTGTACAGATGACTCAGCATATTGCAGAAATCAAGCAGGCTAGGCAAGCAAGTCTGTCTATTGATATTTCACTTCAAATTGACAAATTAATTTTTGAGCTGCAAAAAGAGCGTGGGTTAACTGAAGGTTTTTTAGGGCAAATAGATAAGCCTAATAAAACACTCCTGCATCAGCAGCGGTTAAAGACAGACCAGCAACTAGCTAAGTTTACTGCATTTAACCAAGCGATTGATTTTGAACATTTACAAATAGATACCATAGCGTCTCAATCTTTAATTCTATCGGTATATCAAGAAACAATTACTATAAGTGAAAGCCTTGCCCCTCAGCGAAAAAATATTGATGAGCGCATCGATTTAAACTACTTCAATTATTACTCTCATTTCATAGAGCAACTTTTACGGCTCATTTCACAACTGCAAGTAAATCTGCAAAACACAGAGCAAAACCGTAATAGCTTAGACTTTATTAACCTTGTTCGATTACAGGAGAAATCTGGTCAAGAGAGAGGGGCTTTAAACGGTATGTTAACTGCCGACAAAGTCACTATAAGTCAGCTTCAACAAATTATTTCGTACGGTAAATTACAAGATCAGATTATTGCTGACTTATTTGCTATTTCAAACAATCACCATCAAGACTGGTTATCAGAGCAGCTCGAATCAGAGAGTAATAAGCATGTTCTTGATATAAGAATGCGAATCAATGAGAAATTATTACGAGAAGAGTACCTTTATAAACTAGAGCATGAGTTAGGTTATGGCGGTCTAATCCATCATTTTAAAAACTATGTTATCCGTGGCGAGACAAAATACAGTCATTTATTTAGCCAGCACCATTTTGAAGCTAAAGAAGTATTAGCTAAATTTAAACGCTTACCTAACTTAACGACTACAGAAATAGCAGGCTTAAAGGTACTTGAAAATACAATTGATCAATACCAAATGCAGTTAGCAATGGCTAAGGAGTTAAAGAGTAGTGGCCAAAATATAACGTTTATTGATAATCAAGTACGTATTGATGACAGTCAGGCTATAGCTGCTATTGGGCATTTGCAGCAATATGAGCTCAATATAGATAGTGAAAAATGGTGGCAAGTGAGTAGTGAGCGTATCGATTTATTTAGAGGACTAAGTGATCACCTGAGTGCGGAAATGAAAGACCTTGCCACAAAACAGCAACAGAAGGTGACTAATATTCTCATTACTTATGTTTGCTTATTCTTAGCTATTTTTGTTGCTGTGTTGTACGTATCGTCTCGATCGATACGAATTATCATAGATAAAATCAATTATATTGCACAAGCAATGAAACAAATGCAGTTTGATCACAAGTTTAATGTACCTCTGGTAATGCATGGGCGCGATGAAATTACCGACATGGCAGTGGCATTCAACAAAATGCTAGCCGAACGTATTAAAACAGAAAGTGATTTAAAAATCTCGGCGCAAGTTTTTGAGTATGCATCAGAAGCAATTATGATCACCGATGATCAAAATAAGATAGAAATCGTCAACCCAGCATTTTGCTATATTAGCGGCTATCAACCTGATGAAGTGATTGGGAAAAATCCAAGCATTTTACGCTCGGGTAAGCACAATAAAGTTTTTTACCAAAATATGTGGCAGGAACTTGAACACAATAATTGTTGGCAAGGTGAAATTTGGAATAAGCGTAAAAGCGGAGAAATATATCCGGAATATCTTTCTATCAGTGTCGTTAGGGATGCTTCAAATAAACCATTACAATACATAAGCTTATTTTCTGATATTACAAAGCATAAAAAGTATGAAGAGGATATTTGGCGACAAGCTAATTATGATTCATTAACTGGCTTGCCTAATCGAAGCTTTTGTTTAGAGAGACTAAATGTTGAAATAAAAAACCTAGCCTTCACTCAGACTCATTTAGCTTTGCTGTTTATTGACCTTGATCGCTTTAAATATGTCAATGATACATGGGGACATCATTGCGGCGATGAGTTACTAAAATTAGCTGCGAAAAGACTTAATGAATCTATTAGAGAAACAGATATTGTGGCTCGGTTTGGTGGTGATGAATTTGTTGTTATTCTGTCTGGAATTTCCAAAAAAATCGACATTGAACGGGTAACTAAAAATATTATCAATAGTTTATCAATTCCTTTTCATTTATCTGATAGGGTCGACAGTATTTCTCATGAAGCCGTAGTATCGGCAAGCATTGGTATAACCGTGGCACCAGAAGATGGTAAAAGCGTTGATTTATTACTGAAAAATGCCGACACAGCGATGTACCAAGCTAAAGATTCAGGCAGGAATGCTTATCAATTTTTTGTTCCAAGTATGAATAAAATTGTCACTACACGCATGAAAGTGGAACAAGATTTAAGGATTGCTGTGAAGCAACAGCAATTTATTCTTCATTATCAACCTGTTGTTTCATTACTCACAGGAGAAATTATAGGTGCTGAAGCTTTACTGAGATGGCAGCATCCAAATAAAGGTCTTATTTACCCTGATTCCTTTATCAGTATTGCTGAAGAAACAGGGTTAATTGAGCCCATAGGTAAGTGGGTTATTGAGCAAGCGTGTCGGGATTTAAAAGTATGGCAAGGCATGGGGCTAAACCTGCATGTAGCGGTTAATGTGTCTAGTAAACAATGTAAGAAGTCCTGTGATACGCCTATATCAACAGTTATTCAGCAAGCTTTACAAGTAAACAACGTATTAGCACAGTATCTGAAAGTTGAAATAACGGAAAGTTTATTAATGGATAACTCCCAAGATATGATTGGCACCTTGCAAAGCATTAGAGATTTGGGGGTAGCCATCCACATGGATGATTTTGGTACAGGTTATTCATCGTTAAGCTATTTAAAGCAATTCCCTATTGATGTTTTGAAAATTGACAGAGCATTTATCGAAGGGGCTGTAGACGATATTACTGATGCTAATTTAGTTAAAGCGGTTGTACTTATTGGTCATAGTTTACGTTTAAAACTTGTTGGTGAAGGTATTGAAACTAAAGAACATCTTGAATTTTTAAAATCCTTAGGCTGTGATTATGGCCAAGGTTACTTTATTTCAAAGCCATTATTTTTTGAAAATTTTATAACCTTTTGTCAGCAAAAAAACAAAAATTCATCAGTTATTGATGAGCAAGTTGAAATCCCTTGATAAATTCATCGAATTTACTGAGCAGCAACGTTAGAATGTAACTCAGTTATTTAAGTCTTTAAGTGCGGTTTATGGAAAATTTTGATTGTGTCGTGATTGGTGGTGGGATGGTAGGAGCCGCTAGTGCTCTTAGTCTTGCTCAATTAGGATTAAAAGTTGCGGTTGTTGAGAAGTTTCCAGCGAAAGCATTTTCTGCCAGTCAAGCGCTAGACCTTCGTGTTTCCGCCATTTCATTAGCATCACAACACTTATTAACCCAACTTGGCTGTTGGCCGCAAATTAGGCAATGGCGTTGTTGCCCTTATAAACGTCTCGGGGTATGGGAAAGTGATACTAGCTACGTAGAATTTAATGCCCAAGAGATAAATGAAGAGAATTTAGGTCATATCATTGAGAATAGAATAATCCAGCTTTCTTTATGGCAGCAAATATCAAATCATGTTGGTATTACTTTATATTGTCCTGAAAGCTTGCAGCACATAGAGCAACATGAAGACTATAGTTTGATTAACCTTTCAACGAGCCAATTGAAGGCTAAATTAATTATTGGAGCTGATGGCGCAAATTCCTTTGTGCGAGCACAGGCTGGTATTGGTATAACAGGTTGGGATTATAATCAATCAGCCATGTTAATTAATGTTGAAACGGCGCTGACTCAACAAGATATTACTTGGCAGCAATTTCTAACTTCTGGCCCTGTGGCATTTTTACCGCTTCCTGGAGAAAGTGATTTAGGAGGATATGCCTCGTTAGTTTGGTATGACAGTAAAGAGAAGATTAATCAGCTGTCAGCAATGAGTAATAAACAACTTCAGCAAGCCGTTATAGCGCATTTTCCAAAACGTTTAGGAAGTATAAATGTTATAGATAAAGCGGCTTTCCCTTTAACTAGACGTCATGCTAATACGTATCAAAACCATCGCATAATACTTGTAGGTGATGCAGCTCACACCATTAACCCACTTGCTGGGCAAGGTGTGAACCTTGGCTTTAAAGATGTTAAGGCACTTCAAACGACTATTGCAGATGCAATAGCCTCAGGAAAGAGCTGGCATGATCCAATTGTATTAAAGGGCTACGAAAAGCTAAGAAGGGCAGATAACCTGCTTATGATGTCGACTATGGATGCACTTTACGCAACCTTTAGTCACCCATCTATACTTGTTAAGACCGCTCGTAATACCGCGTTTATGGCGCTTAATAAGTTACCTTTCTTAAATAACACAGTGAAAAGTAAAGCCCTTGCTTATGCATGCGGTTTATAAAATACTTGTGAAAGGCTGATTTATATTGATAAGGGTAAGGTATTGATAATAGCATAGGGAGATATTTGAACTCTCACATCAAAGATACTGGAACCGTACATATCTAACATCAGCAGCGCGTATACCAATCTCTACAGATAGAGATAAGTTGATGTTTTGGAATACAAAATAGAATATAAGGAAATGGTACGGGAGGAGAGACTTGAACTCTCACATCAAAGATACTGGAACCGTACATATCTAACATCAGCAGCGCGTATACCAATCTCTACAGATAGAGTTAAGTTGATGTTTTGGAATACAAAATAGAATATAAGGAAATGGTACGGGAGGAGAGACTTGAACTCTCACATCAAAGATACTGGAGCCGTACATATCTAACATCAGCAGCGCGTATACCAATCTCTACAGATAGAGATAGTTTATGTTTTGGAATACAAAATTGAATATAAGGAAATGGTACGGGAGGAGAGACTTGAACTCTCACATCAAAGATACTGGAACCTAAATCCAGCGCGTCTACCAATTCCGCCACTCCCGCATAGTAGAAAGTTTTTATAGAGACTTGAACTCTGGCATTTGAAAACTGAACCTAATTTGTAGAAGGAGTCAGCAAATCTAATGGTTATTTATTCCGTCACTTTAGAGATAGTTAAAGTGTTTTATTTGGAATGAAAGTGGCAGGGGTAAGAGGATTTGAACCTCTGAATGACGGGATCAAAACCCGCTGCCTTACCGCTTGGCTATACCCCTGCAGAAATCATTTTGTAATTACATTGGATTCTTTTGAATTGAAAAGAAGTGGCAGGGGTAAGAGGATTTGAACCTCTGAATGACGGGATCAAAACCCGCTGCCTTACCGCTTGGCTATACCCCTGCAATGTACTTACTTTTTACAACTTACGTTGTTAGAAATGGTACGGGAGGAGAGACTTGAACTCTCACATCAAAGATACTGGAACCTAAATCCAGCGCGTCTACCAATTCCGCCACTCCCGCATTTCTAAATTCACATAATCCTTATGTGAAATGGTGGCTACACCGGGATTTGAACCTGGGACCCCATCATTATGAGTGATGTGCTCTAACCAGCTGAGCTATGTAGCCTTTCCAACCTGCTCTGTAGCAAGTGCGGCGTATTATGCTAATCTGCTTTGCTTTCGTCAACCGTTTTTTTCGAAAAAATGCGACTTTTTGTTTGTTTGGCTACTGAGTGCTCAATTTGACCGATAACTATGCAAAAAAAATAAAAAAAACGAATAACCAGCAATTCGATTATTCGCTTTTAGTAATATTTTGCTATTTATCTTTCTCGTGCTTCTTCTGCTAAGTGAGCAGAATATTTCGCTAAGTTATCAATTTCTGGTTTAACTTTTTTTGCTGGTAGCTTACCAATAATAAATTCACCTACTTCAAGTGCTTTTGATTTAGCTGAAAAAATAAGTAAGTTGTCGCCATTACATTCTAGACCATCATATATATTGCGAATCTTTAACTTGTTTTGCTTTAAAAATGATCTTAAACGACTTTTGTCGTTGGCTTGAACGTATTCACAAATTCGAAGTGAAATGTTGTCTGCTTTAGCCGGCACAGCGGTAAGTGTACTGGCTGCTAGGATTGTTGAAAGTAAAATAACTTTTTTCATTATTCACCCTTATTATTAATTTTTAAGAATTTCTTTTTACACAGAAAGTGTAGACCATAATTGTGTATTATTTCTAAATGGACAAAATTGATTATTGCGCCCATCATTTCGTATCACATTTTTCGGGGGCGATTGTAGGTAATTTTTATTGTAAAACAAGAGTTATTTGTTGTTTTACAGGAGTTTTGTTGTGAATATACTTTTTATAGACAAGTTATTTACACGGCCTTAACGTATGTGGTGTTAGGCATAAAAAAAGCTAACTGAATTCAGTTAGCTTTTTTAAGTGCTTATTGCTTTATTTACACATTAAAGCGGAAATGAACAACATCACCATCTTTAACTAGGTAATCTTTACCTTCAAGGCGCCATTTACCTGCTTCTTTAGCACCAGATTCACCGTTAAATTCAATAAAATCATTATAGCTAACCACTTCTGCGCGGATAAAACCTTTTTCAAAGTCGGTATGAATCACACCAGCAGCTTGTGGCGCAGTAGCATTTTGCTTAACAGTCCATGCTCTTACTTCTTTTACACCAGCAGTAAAGTAGGTTTGTAAGCTAAGTAAACCATAGCCAGAGTTAATGACTCGATTTAAACCTGGCTCTTCTAGCCCCATTTCAGCCATAAACTCAACGCGATCTTCCTCGTCCATCTCTGAAAGCTCACCTTCTATTTCAGCACATACTGCAACAACAACAGCACCTTCTTTTTCAGCAATTTCTTTTACAATGTCTAAGTAAGGGTTATCTTCAAAGCCATCATCATTTACATTGGCAATGTACATGGTCGGTTTAACTGTTAAAAAGTTAAGGTATTTAACAGCTGCTAATTCTTCTTTAGATAGTTCTAAAGAACGAATCATATTGCCTTCTTCAACGTGCTTGAGGATTTTTTCAAGGACAGGTAACTCAAACTTTGCTTCTTTGTCGCCGCCTTTAGCACGTTTGGTTTGACGTAAAATTGCTCTTTCTGCGGTATCCATATCGGCTAAAGCTAACTCAGTATTGATGACATCAATGTCATCTGACGGACTAATTTTGTTTGCAACATGGATGATGTTGTCATTTTCAAAACAACGAACAACATGACCTATAGCATCTGTTTCTCGGATATTGGCTAGGAACTTATTACCTAAACCTTCACCTTTTGAAGCACCTGCTACTAAGCCCGCGATATCTACAAACTCCATGGTCGTAGGTATTACACGTTCAGGATTAACAATATTGGCTAATTTGTCTAAACGAGGATCAGGCACAGGAACAACACCTGTATTTGGCTCTATAGTACAGAAAGGGAAGTTAGCTGCTTCTATACCTGCTTTGGTGAGTGCGTTGAATAGTGTTGACTTACCTACATTAGGTAAACCGACGATGCCACATTTAAATCCCATAATTATTACCTACAGTTGTGTTTTTTACGTTTCTCTCGTCGTGACGAAACCACGAGAAAACAAGTGTTTTTTTATTGTGCTTTAAAAGCGTGTAAACGCTGTTGGGCTTTGGTTAAGCCATCTTTTTGCCAAACATCAAAGCAACGACTCGCTTCATCAACAGCTTCGTCAATAAGCGCTTGTTCTGTTGCAGGCGCTTTGCCTAGTACATGGCCCGTCACTTTATCTCTATGACCTGGGTGACCTATGCCAATTCTAAGACGATAGAAGTCTTTATTATTTGCCATGCGAGCAATAATGTCTTTCAGACCATTATGACCACCATGACCACCACCTTGCTTTATTTTTACTGTGCCAGGTAGCATATCCATTTCATCGTGAGCAACTAAGATATTGTCTACATCTATACGAAAAAAGTTAGCTAAAGGGGCTACGGCCTGACCACTACGATTCATAAAGGTTGTAGGGATCAATAAGTGTACTACATCATTACCTATGATGCCTTTACCGTATAATCCAGAATATTTTTTTTCGGGGCGAAGTGTGATGTTGTTGCGTCGTGCTAGTTCTTCAACAAACCAGACACCAGCATTGTGGCGAGTTCTTGTATATTCGGGGCCTGGATTACCAAGCCCCGCAATTAGTTTAATAGTCATTATTTTAAATTAAATAAATATATTAAAACTATTATTCAGCTGCTGCTTCTTCTTCAGCTTCATCTTCGTCACTTGCTTTACCTTTCGGAGCATTAGCAGTAACTACTGCTTGGTCGTGACTTTCACCTTTTGCTAATTCGTCAGAAGTAACGCCCGCTGGGAATACTACGTCAGATAAATGTAATGTTTGACCAAGTTCAAGACCAGCTAAGTCAATTTCGATGTACTCAGGTAAGTCTTTTGGTAAACAAGAAATAGCAATTTCATTGATGTGGTGAGCAATGCTAGCACCTGTTTTCGCTGCTACGTCTTCGTTTAAGAAGTGAACAGGAACGTTAGTGTGAACAGCGTGCTTAGCATCGATACGGATGAAATCTAAGTGCATGATAACGTCTTTGTATGGGTGACGTTGCATGTCTTTGATAAGACACTCAACCGCTTTACCATCAACGTTTAATGTTAAAACGTGTGAGTAGAATGCTTCTTCTTGTTGTGCACGGTAAACATTTTTGTGTTCTAACGTTAAAGAAACAGGCTCTTGGCCTTCACCGTAAAGGATAGCAGGAACTTTATTCGCGTGACGTAGGCGGCGGCTCGCACCTTTCCCTAAGTCTGTACGTACTTCTGCATCCAAAGTAAATAAATCAGTCATTGTTTAATACTCTTTATATAAAATAAAATTAGACCTTGCTTTTTGCGACCAAAAACAAGGAGATATGCTCTTTTTTTGAGTGAATAACTTAGCAAATAATTGAAAAGGCTTCACTACAGATAAAAAAGGCGCCGAATAATAACACTTCATGAAGGCTATTGCTATTGAATGTTTAATTATTAATGAAATATTTTATAGGGGGCGCTTCTCAATTGCTTGTTGAGTGGTTGCTGAAGGAAGTTAGAGGGGGAAATAAAAAGCCAACATGAAATGTTGGCTTTTAGTCGATTTATTTAAAGACAAATAACGTAAATATTATGAGTTTTCAAACATCGCAGAAATAGATTCTTCGTTACATACGCGACGAATTGCTTCACTTAACATACCGCTTAATGTTAATTGGCGAACCATTTTAAGTTTTTTGATTTCTTTTGATAATGGAATTGAATCTGTCACAACCACTTCATCAATGACTGAGTTTTTAAGGTTCTCAGCAGCGTTACCCGAAAGAACAGGGTGAGTAGCATAGGCAATTACACGCTTAGCACCATGTTCTTTTAGTGCTTCTGCAGCTTTTGCTAATGTGCCGCCTGTATCAATCATGTCATCAACAATAATACAGTCACGACCTTCAACTTCACCAATAATATGCATAACTTGTGCTACGTTTGCTTTAGGGCGACGTTTGTCGATGATGGCTAAATCTGTATCATCAAGTAATTTTGCCACAGCACGCGCACGAACAACACCACCAATATCAGGCGAAACCACTACAGGGTTGTCCAATTCGCGGTTTTTCATATCTTCTAAAAGAATTGGTGTACCAAATACGTTATCTACAGGTACATCGAAGAAGCCTTGAATTTGTTCTGCATGTAAGTCAACCGTTAAAACGCGGTCAACACCAACACTTGATAAGAAGTCTGCAACAACTTTAGCAGTAATTGGTACACGAGCACTACGTACACGTCTATCTTGGCGAGCATAACCAAAGTAAGGAATAACCGCGGTAATACGACCTGCAGATGCACGACGTAATGCGTCAATCATTACAATTAACTCCATTAGGTTATCATTGGTAGGAGCACAAGTTGATTGCACAATGAAAACATCTGAACCACGAACGTTTTCCGTGATTTCAAAGCTAATTTCACCATCACTAAAACTGCCTACTTTGGCTTCGCCTAAAGTAATATATAGGCGATTAGCAATTTCTTTGGCCAGTTCAGGGGTGGCATTACCCGCAAAGATCTTCATGTCAGGCACAGTCAGTTCCTCAGAAACTTTTGACATTAATATTATACTTAAATGCACTTGGTAAAATGCATTCAAGCACTACTAAAACAGAGTTAACTTTAGAAGTTATCAAAGTACTTCGCAAATTATCCTCAGTAAACTTTTCAGTATTCTTTTATCAATTTAGCGTAATTGATAACTTTCCATTTTACTTAGTAAAGGAGACTTATTGACTCCTTTTGCGACAAATGAGCTTACTCCCTCAGGGAGTTTTTCCTGTATATCGCGCGCCATTGCTTGACTAGAACAACGCGTAAAGATACACGCACCAGTTCCGGTCATTCTTGACGGCGCGTATTCTATCAACCAAGCCAGTAGCTTGGCAACCTCACTGTAGTGATTTATTACCATGGTTTGACAATCATTATGGAATATATCATTAGTAAATACATCGCTCATTAATTCATCAGGCGATAGTGAGGGAGTATTTCGCGGTAAGTCTTTTGCAGTAAATACACTTTGAGTCGAAATACTGCAATTAGGTTTGCTGATCAAATACCAGCTTTCTTCAGGTGTTATTGTGACTACTTTTTCACCAACACCTTGGGCAAAAGCAGAAAAGCCATGAATGAAAATAGGCACGTCGGCGCCTAGCGATAAGCCTAACTCGGCAAGTTTCTCGGTTGAATGGTTGCATTGCCAAAGGCTATTGAGTGCTAATAAAATGGTTGCGGCATTGGAAGAGCCACCGCCTAAACCCCCGCCCATTGGTAATACTTTTTTGACACTGATATTTACACCAAGAGGATTGTTAGAAGCACTCGCCTTTAATAGCTGTGCTGCCTTAACAATTAAGTTGTCTTTATTGGGTACATTAGTTATTGGCGTCAGTAAATTAATTTCATCGCTATCAGTAACTTCTAAAGTTAAAGTATCGCCATAATCGAGGAATTGGAATAAGGTTTCTAATTCATGGTAGCCATCATTACGTCTACCAATGATATGTAGAAATAAATTTAGTTTAGCTGGAGAAGGTAATTCGAAAGTTTGATTAATATACGAGGTCATAGAGTGATTCTTTAGGAGTTAACTTGCCACTTATCGATTGCTATTTTAATAGTTAAATTTTTTGTTTTGATAGTAAATTTAGTAGCCAGAGCAATATTGTTGACCATTTTATAGCGACTGTAATTAATATGCCATTGTTGCTGTTGACCATATGCATTAGCTAATGAGCTTGTTAACGTTTTTGGTAATGCGGTTTGATCATCATAGGTGATGAAATCATGTTCAGTGTCATAGGGAGTACCTTTTAGCCAATAACTTAATGCTTTTGTAGGCAAGGTTAGCCCTGTTAACTCTTCAATGAGTAAGTCGAGGTTTTCACCGTGATATTTTTTACCATCAATCTTTAACGTGTGGTGATTTTTTTCAGAATTAAGTTGAAGAACAGTAATGCCAAGGTAACTTGACAAATTTAGTTGCTGACTCGGAATATTTTCATCCATAGACCAATATAAATTTACACGTTCGCGTTCTTCACCTTGAAAAAAAGCAATCTTTCCTGATAATTTCCATAATGAGACATTATTCAGTTGCTCAAATCGTTGTTGAGCAGGGATATTAGTCGTTATAGGCTCGTCAACTCGTAAAGTAGAGCAGGCTGTTAAAAATAAAAAACATGATAGAGAGAGAATTTTAAACAAAGAACTAACAGGTGAGTTAGCTTTATATATAGTCATTTGAATAATCAAAAAAATAATTTTAGCTATTGGAACACAGGCATTGCTGATGTTCAAGATTAGGATGAGCTTAGTGATTGGTTATAATTTATGGAGTTTTTATCACAGATCATAGTTTATTAACAAAACCTGAGTAATAATAGGGAAATACCCTGATGACTGGGGTATAATGAACAAATAGATAATTTTTTAAGGTTTTGAGATTTAAAGTAGAGTGACTTTAATCACATCAAAGCATTAAATAGCATAAAGATTAAATGTAGCGGCTATAAACAAAAGCTGGCTACTTAGAAAGATAGGTTAATTATTTTGTCCATTGTTGCCGTTGGAATCAATCATAAAACTGCACCCGTTGCTGTGCGAGAGAAAATATCTTTTAACCCAGATAACCTCTCTATTGCTTTGCAAGAAATGTTGAATGAAGTTCAATGTAAAGAAGTTGCTATACTCTCGACTTGTAATCGAACTGAATTATATTTAGTGCAAGATGGTGATGTTGAACAAACGCAAGAACGCTTAGTTCAGTGGCTAGAAAATTATCATAACGTACCCGCATCAACTATTTTACCTAGCCTTTATTGGCACCAAGACCAGCAAGCCGTTAATCATATGATGCGTGTAGCGTGTGGCCTTGACTCATTAGTATTGGGTGAGCCACAAATCCTTGGTCAAATGAAGCAAGCATACAGCCAAGCTAAGGCTGCAGGTTCTATGGCACTTGTCATGGACAGATTGTTCCAGCGTACTTTTGGTGTTGCTAAACAAGTTCGTACTGAAACGGAGATTGGTGCGAGTGCTGTATCGGTAGCTTTTGCCTCTGTTAATTTAGCAAAGCATATTTTTGCCAGCCTCGAAAAAGCCAGAGTACTGTTAGTGGGTGCTGGTGAAACAATTGAGCTTGTGGCAAAACATTTATATGAAAACAATGTTGGTAAAATTACTGTAGCCAATCGTACTATTGCTAGGGCCGAGAATATGGCAAAGCAAATTGGTGCAGATGTGATTACTTTAGCGCAAATTCCTGAGCAGATGTGTCATGCTGATATTGTGATAAGTTCAACGGGTTCTACCTTACCTATTATTGGTAAAGGTATGGTTGAGCAAGCTTTGGTAACACGCAAACATAAGCCTATTTTTATGGTTGATTTGGCGGTACCAAGAGATATAGAAGAACAAGTGTCAGAATTAGAAGATGTGTTTTTATATACTGTTGATGACTTGCAAAGCATCATTGCAAAAAATATAGAAAATCGTCGCAAAGCAGCAGTTCAAGCTGAAGGTATTGTAAATACTCAGTCAGACAACTTTATGTCTTGGCTTCGTGGTTTAAATACTCAAGATACTGTTATTAGTTATAGAAAACAATGTTTGGCACATCGAGACCAATTGCTTGAAAAAGCACTGGTACAATTGAAAAACGGTAAGAATTCAGAAGCTGTCGTTGCTGAACTTGCCACGAAACTATCAAATAAGTTTATGCATGCACCAACTAGTGCTTTGCAATCTGCGGCACAAGGTGGTGAACTAGATAAGCTACTTTATTTACGTGATATCTTTCAAATAGATCAACAAGACTAAATGACACACGAGATGAGTTTATCGTGTGTTATTTGCTTTTGTAACTTTCCAATTAAAATCTCCCTGTAAATATTCATTCACAGCATTACTGTGCTAGAATAGCGGCAATTTTTGTTAATTGTGATAAATACAATTAACCGTTACCCGTTTAAAAGATAAGATATTATTCATGAAAGCCTCTGTTTATCAAAAGCTCGAAGTATTAGTCGAGCGTTTCGAAGAAGTACAAGCCCTATTATCAGATCCTGATACCATCAATGATCAGGACAAGTTTCGTGCTTTATCTCAAGAATTCAAACAACTTGAAGAAGTGACACAAACTTTTAACGACTATAAAAGTGCAGAAGACGATTTTGCAACGGCTGAGCTGATGCTTAAGGATGATGATCCTGATATGCGAGAAATGGCTCAAGAAGAGTTTAAAGAAGCTAAGAAAGCTGTTGCAGATATTGCCGATCAATTGCAAATATTATTATTACCTCGTGATCCCAATGATGACAATAACTGTTTTGTTGAAATTAGAGCAGGTGCAGGTGGTGATGAGGCAGCCATTTTTGTTGGTGATTTATTTCGAATGTACAGCCGTTATGCTGAAAAGCAAGGCTGGAAAATAGATGTCATGAACAGTAATGAAAGCGAGCAGGGCGGCTTTAAAGAATTAATCATGAAGGTTAATGGTGAAGGTGTTTATGGGCAGATGAAGTTTGAGTCAGGCGGACATCGTGTTCAACGTGTCCCTGAAACAGAATCTCAAGGTCGTGTCCATACTTCTGCCTGTACTGTCGTGGTAATGCCTGAAATTCCTGAGTCACAAGCCATTGAAATCAACAAAGCTGATTTAAAGGTTGATACTTTTAGAGCTTCAGGTGCGGGTGGTCAGCACGTTAACAAAACGGATTCTGCCATTCGTATCACTCATATTCCAACAGGTGTTGTTGTAGAGTGTCAAGATCAACGTTCTCAGCATAAAAACAGAGCGCAAGCGATGTCTGTGTTACAAGCTCGCTTACAACAAGCAGAAGATGAAAAACGTCGTAGTGAAGAAGAGTCTTCGCGTCGCAGCTTAGTCGCAAGTGGTGATCGTTCTGAGCGAATTCGTACTTATAATTTCCCGCAAGGGCGTATGAGTGATCATCGAATCAATTTAACCTTATACAGGTTAAATGAAATCATGGAAGGTAACTTACAATTAGTAATGGAGCCTATTATGCAAGAAAACCAAGCAGATTTATTAGCTGAGCTTGCAGAGCAAGAATAACGTTTAATATGTCTATTAGCGTTTCTTCAATTGCTGAGTTATCTGAATATGGCAAACAACAATTATTGTCACATTCAGATAGCGCACAATTAGACAGTAATATATTACTTTGTCATGTTATAAATAAAGATCTTAGCTATTTATATACATGGCCCGAAAAAAAACTTTCACTTAATGAATACGAAAAGTTCATCGAACTGCTTAATCGTCGCATTGAGGGGGAGCCCATTGCCTATATAGTTGGTATAAAGGAGTTTTGGTCGTTACCTCTACTCGTTTCTCCAGCTACCTTAATCCCTCGACCTGATACTGAAACACTTGTTGAATTGGTACTTGAATTATTTCAAGGCCAGAAGAACTTTGATTGCTTAGATTTGGGTACGGGAACAGGTGCCATTGCATTGGCATTGGCCTCTGAAAATACTTCTTGGAAAGTTGATGCAGTAGATTTTAATGATGAGGCAGTGAGTTTAGCCAAACTCAATGCAGAACGATTAAAAATTGCCAATGTAAATGTATTTCAAAGTAACTGGTACAGTAATGTGGCTAACGAAAAGAAATACAATATCATTGTAACTAACCCGCCATATATTGACGAGCATGATCAACACTTGGCGCAGGGCGATGTTAGATTCGAGCCAAAATCAGCGCTTGTTGCACAAGAGCAAGGGTTAAGTGATATAAAAGTTATCGTTGAAAACGCAAAGCAGCATTTAAAGCCTAATGGCTCATTGTTTATTGAACACGGTTTTGAACAAGGTGTATTAGTTTGTGATATATTGTCAGGCTTTGGTTATCAAAATGCACAAACTGTTACAGATTTAAATGGTCAAGATAGAATAAGCTGGGCCGTTTATTCAAATGAATAGATTAACCCCTCTTTATTGCAAGGAATTTTAATGTTTAAACATCTTCATATGACACTTGCACTGATAAGTGTCATCTTATTTAGTTTACGTTTTATTTGGACGCTAATTAATTCAAACCAATTACAAAAAAAATGGGTGAAAATCACTCCGCATATAATTGATACGTTATTACTCTGTGTGGGTGCTTATATGGCATATCAATACAGTATGAGCCCTTTTGAACACCTATGGTTGGGCGAAAAATTATTGGCATTAGTCGCCTACATTTTTACGGGTTATTACACCTTAAAACTAGCTCGAAATAGAAGCATGCAAATTATTGGTTATTTAGGTGCTATGGGTTGGATAATGCTGATTTATAGATTAGCAGTAACACGTGAAGCAATGTTCTTCTAAATCAGAATAGTAGAAAATTGAACCCGCGTTAATTAAGAATATTGATAGAAATATTAGCTGATATTCAGCAGAGATGTTATGAACGAATTGTTGTTGTCTGAAATAAATTCTACTGAAAAAGATTTACTTCAAACTATGGTGTTACTGGAAGAGTTTATACTTGCTAAACAACCCTCTGAAGGTAATGGAGTAAGCTCTGATAACTCTTTAGATGGTTTAGAACTAATTATTAAACAATGCCAAGCGGTGATTGAAGAAGTTGAATCTCCGCTAGATAGAGCAGAAATTCTGTTGAATGAGCTTTACTTTCAACATTTATTTATTGATAAATTTAGACGAACTTATCCGGTAGAGGCGTATTGTGTTGCACCTGCAATTAATAGCCGGCTCATGTCACCTGTGCTTAAAGCGGTGATTGTTTGCGAAATTATCAATGCCTGTGGTTTTGAAACAGATATAGTCTTTATACCTAGTAAAATGATGGTGCGAATTTGTTGTGATGAGAAATATGCCATTATTTTTGATGCGACAACAGGTGAGTCACTTAACTGGAATGAGCTTGATTTACGCTTAGATGAACTAAATGGTGACCCAACACAGCATGAATTATCGAGTGTTGAAAGTGAGGCGATTTTAGTAGAACATTTAACGGCATTTAAAAATACCTTAATCAAAGAGCAAACGTTTGATAAAGCCTTGCGCTGTGTTGATGTTATTTTAGCATTAACGCCTGATGATCCATTACAAAGACGAGATAGAGGCTACTTATTACATCAGTTAGATTGCTTTAATGTTGCGGTTGATGACTATCGCTACTTTGTTGAGCAATGTCCTAAAGATCCCGCAGCTAAGTTACTTAAACTGCAGCTAGATAAAATTAGTATTCTCGAAACTGTATTACATTAATTAAAATAAAAGGTTAACCAATGCAAGAGCAAATTGTGGCAAATGCGCCACTTATCGCTAACGATAACGTAGTGCTAGGGATCCTAGCGTTAATATTAGGTTTTGTATTTTATACATCTAATAGTTCACACCCCTTTTGGCAACGTTTTTACAAATATGTTCCTGCGTTACTCATGTGTTATTTACTGCCTTCTTTACTCAACACCTTTGGTATTGTTAGTGCGGATGTGAGTCAAGTTGATGAAGTGGCAAAGTATTATTTATTGCCAGCCTGTTTAGTACTACTTACGCTAAGTATTGATATTAAAGCCATTGCAGGTTTAGGTAGTAAAGCTATCATAATGTTTCTAACTGGTACCATTGGTGTTGTCATCGGGGGGCCACTTGCCTTATTAGCGGTTTCTGCTGTGTGGCCTGAGTTAATCGGTGTTTCTGGTCCAGATGCAGTGTGGCGTGGTATGGCAGCACTTGCAGGTAGTTGGATTGGTGGTGGTGCCAACATGCTTGCCATGAAAGAGATCTATGAAGCTGATGGCAAGATTTTCACTATCATGGTTACTGTAGATATAGTTGTGGCAAACATTTGGATGGCAGGTTTACTTTATATTGCTGCAAACCATAAAGCGATAGATGCCAAAAGTGGCGCTGATACCTCAGGGATAGATAAACTTATTGCGAAAGTTGAAGAGTATGAGCGTAATAATAAGCGTATGCCTGAGTTAAAGGATTTCATGCTGATAATTGCCGTTGGCTTTGGTGCAGCAGGCTTTGCTCATTTAGCGGCAGACTTTTTAGTTCCTTACTTTCAAACAAACTTCCCTGAACTTAAGAAGTTTAGCTTACATAGTAAGCTGTTTTGGATAATTGTAATGGTGACCACTATTGGTTTAACGTTATCCTTTACAAAAGCAAGAAAATTAGAAGCAGTTGGTGCTTCGAAAGTAGGAAGTAGTTTCCTGTATATTCTTGTGGCGACAATTGGTTTGCATATGGATATTGCTCAAATAGCAGAAGCGCCTAAATATGTGGTTATAGGTCTTATTTGGATGGCGATTCATGTTGTTTTACTGTTTGCTGTTGGCAAAATGATCAAAGCTCCAGTGTTTTATTTAGCCGTGGGAAGTAAAGCTAATATTGGTGGTGCAGCATCTGCTCCTGTAATTGCATCTGCATTCCACCCTTCTTTGGCACCTGTCGGTGTGTTATTAGCAGTGCTAGGCTATGCCTTAGGTACATACATGGCTTGGTTGTGCGGACAATTACTTCGCATTGTAGGTAGTTAAACTATTTTGATATATGACTCCTGTCAAAAGGAGTCATTTAATTAAGGAAAACATATGACAATTTCATCGGTAAATGTAGCCAATATTGAGGTTGCTAATGATAAACCTTTTGTTTTGTTTGGTGGTATGAATGTGCTTGAATCTCGTGATTTAGCCATGAAAATTGCTGAGCACTATGTTGAAGTTTGCCAAAAATTAAATATTCCCTATGTTTTTAAAGCTTCTTTTGATAAAGCAAACCGTTCATCGGTTTATTCGTATCGAGGCCCTGGCTTAGATGAAGGTTTAAAAATTTTTCAAGAAATTAAATCTACCTTTAATGTACCAATTATTACTGATGTTCATGAACCTTACCAAGCTCAACCGGTAAGTGAAGTTGTTGACGTAATTCAATTGCCTGCTTTTTTAGCACGACAGACCGATCTAGTTGTTGCAATGGCGAAAACAGATGCAGTTATCAATGTTAAAAAACCACAGTTTTTAGCAGCTCATGAAATGAAACATATCATTAAAAAGTTTAGTGAAGCAGGAAATGAAAAAGTAATGCTTTGTGAGCGTGGCAGTTGCTATGGATATAATAACTTAGTGGTTGATATGCTGGCGATGGATGAAATGAAGAGGTATGCACCCGTGATTTTTGATGCTACCCATGCTTTACAAAAACCTGGGGGGCGCAGTGATAGTGCTGATGGTAGAAGAGAGCAAGCGGCTCAATTAGCACGTAGCGGTATGGCTATAGGTATTGCAGGCTTATTTATAGAAGCTCACCCGGATCCAAGCCAAGCTAAGTGTGATGGTCCATGTGCTTTACCATTAGATAAACTAGCACCTTACCTAGCTCAAATGAAAGCAATTGATGATTTGGTGAAAGACTTTGCTCCACTACTAACTGATTAGGTAGTGTCTGCTATTTTGCGTAAAGCTAAGATAGTTTCACAATAGAAAAGCAAAAAGGTGTCCTAGGACACCTTTTTTTAATAACTGAAGTTTATTTGAGTGTGCGAGCACTTTTAAATAATGGCTTATTCTGCTACTAAGGTAATTTTTGAAATAGTCATCGTTTTGTTTTTGTTTTCAGACTTTTTCTTATTAACTAAAACATTGTCAGTGCTTAACTGTGGTAATTCTTTTTCTAGCTCGATAGTAGAAAATGAAGCAGCTAGTGAAGCTTGAGCGTGAGCAACGAGGTTTTCTTGTTTAACAGGTTCTAATTTTACTGTTTCAGAAGAGGGTACAGCTGCAAAGCTTGTGTTGCTAACTAAAATGCCGATGCTTAATGCGATTAAAGTGTTAATTTTTCTCATGGTCTTGATCCTGATTTTCCGCCAATTCTCTTATTGGCAATAATAAATATATGTTCTTCCCGATAGATTTATTAGGACCTTTTCTCGCGCTTGCTCATTCACTTACTTTAGGTAAACTAGAGTGTAGCTAAAGGGTTGGGGTCTTAAGCTACACCCTTATGTTTGAGCGTTGAGATGATGTCCTTCATCTACGGTGTGAATAATACGCAGGTAACTTAAAAAAATAAAATGACAATTTTTAATGTTATTCATTAGAAAAACTAATGAATAATTGTTATGCTTGCTTTCTAATTAATTATGCAGCATTTCCTTAATGCTATTAATATGTTTAAGGGTACCTTTTGGCTAACAGACTCCCACCATTAAACGCTTTGCGAGCATTTGAAGCTTCAGCTAGACAGCTTAGTTTTACCCGCGCAGCTGAAGAGCTTTTTGTCACTCAAGCGGCTATAAGTCATCAAATAAAGTCTTTGGAAGAGCATTTAGGCATTAAATTGTTTATGCGAAAAAATCGCGCTCTATTACTCACTGATGAAGGCCAATCGTATTTTTTAGATATTAAAGATATCTTTAACTCAATAAATGAAGCGACTGAGCGCTTACTGGCGCGTGGCGCAAAAGGTGCAATTACTGTTAGTTCACAAGCAAGTTTTGCAATTCAATGGTTGGTTCCAAGGTTAACAGCTTTTAATGCGCTGCATCCTGAAATAGATGTAAGAATTAAGGCGGTGGATCAAGCCGAAAATTCATTAACTGAAGATGTTGATGTGGCAATTTACTATGGTCGTGGAAGTTGGCCGAATATACACGCTGATAAGTTACATACCGAGTACTTGATTCCAGTATGTTCTCCTTTGTTAATGCAGGAAAACTCCGTTAATGGCAAGCCAGCATTGCTATCTTTAGATGATTTAGCTCATCATACTTTATTACATGATACTTCACGTAAAGACTGGAAACGCTGGTTTAAGCAAGTGGGTGTTAAAGGTGTTAACGTTAACCATGGCCCTATATTTAGTCATTCTGCCATGGTAGTCCAAGCTGCTTTACATGGTCAAGGTGTTGCGCTTGCATACAGTGTATTAGCAAAACCTGATATCGACTCGGGTAGGTTAGTCTGTCCCTTTAATGATGTGTTAGTGAGTAAAAATGCTTACTTTATTGTTTGTCGAGAAAATCAAAAAGAACTAGGTAAGATTGAGGCCTTTAGAGAGTGGATGTTAGATATGGTAGCTAGCGAGCAAGAACAAATAACGGACGGACAAATAACTTAGCTATGAAAAATACTATAGAAAATCAAGTTGAAAAGCCAATTGCCCATGTTATTTTTGCTCATGGTGCGGGGGCAGGCATGCACCATGAGTTTATGGAAGCGATGGTAAAAGCGCTGAATAAGGAATGCATCAGTGTATTACGCTTTAACTTTCCTTACATGGATAAGCGCGCAGAGTTAGGGAAGAAATACCCACCAGATCGAATGCCTAAATTACTTTCTTGCTATGAAGAGGTTATTGAGAGCTATTTGAAGAATATTGATGATGCTTATCAACAAATTCCATTCTTAGTTGGTGGAAAGTCGATGGGCTCTAGAGTTGCTGCTACCTTAGTTTCATCATTAAGTGAGGTGTCGCAGAGTACCCTATCTGCTATCGATGGAGTATTTTGCCTAGGCTATCCCTTTCATCCAGCAAAAAAGCCTGAAAAGCTTCGTTTAGAGCCCTTACAAGAGAATGTTAGGCCTGTGCTAATATTACAAGGTAGTAGAGATACCTTAGGCTCTGAAGAAGAGATTAAGCAATATCAACTCTCCGCCACAGTACGATGCCATTTTTTAATAGACGGTGATCATAGTTTGAAACCTAGGGTGAAATCTGGCTATAAGCTTGATGAACATTTAAGAACGGCAGCTAAAGAAATTGCACAATTTGCAACATCATTTGCTTAAGCTATGTACGTGAATAACGAATAAAGGTAATTAACGCTATCATGACTCAAGGCGCAAAAAGAAAATACTTACATCAACTAATTACTATTTTTGTTGGTATCAGTGGTTGTTTTTCTGTACTATTCGGCGCTTGGTTAGCACATGCCGATTTTTCAGATTCGATCACGGTATACACCAGCTTATCTACGGCATTACAGTATCAATTTATACATACGCTTGCCCTATTAGCTATGGTGTTATTTTCTCGGCATCAGCAAGCATCAAAAGTATTGACGTGTTCTATGTTGGCCTTTGTACTGGGCATTTTGCTCTTTTGTGGCAATATTTACATAAAATCATTATTTGATATTCAATTTTTAGGAAAACTCACCCCAATTGGCGGAATGTCATTTGCTCTGGCATGGCTATTACTTGCGGTTGAGGGGAAAAATAATTTATGACTTCTATTGTTTTATTTTGTCGTCCAGGCTTTGAGAAAGAATGTGGTGCAGAAATTCAGGAAAAAGCTGCCTGGAATGAGATGTATGGCTACTTAGAGCTGAAAAAAAATCAAGGCATTGTATTTTTTCATCTACATAAAAGTGAAGATGGTGAAACATTGATGGGGAAGTTACCATTGAAGCGTTTAATCTTCGCAAGACAATGGTTTGTGACACTCACTGATATTATTGAGTTACCAGATTATAATCGTGTAGAAGCAATCACAGAAGCGTTGGGTAATGAATGGCAGTATGCTGATTTAAGAATGGAAATGCCAGACACCAATGATGGTAAGTCTCTAGCAAAATTTTGCCGAAAATTAGCCGTACCATTAAGACAAGGGTTACGAAAAGCAAAAGTATTAACTGAAAAAAACGATAAAGATGGCGCTAATTTACATGCGTTATTTTTATCAGGACAAGAGGTTATTTTAGGTTTTTCACTAGCGCATAATAGCTCTGAGCATGTCATGGGAATACCACGATTAAAGTTCCCGAGCCAAGCTCCAAGTCGTTCAACTTTAAAACTTGACGAAGCATTTTTGTATTTTATTCCCAAAAACGAGTGGGATAGTCGATTATGTTCTGGGCTTAATGCCGTTGATTTAGGCTCAGCACCAGGTGGTTGGACTTATCAATTAGTACGACGAGGGATGATGGTTACAGCGATTGACAATGGACCGATGGCTGAATCATTAATGGAAACAGGCCAAGTTAAGCATAAAATGATGGACGGTTTTAAATATGTGCCGATGAAGCAGAATGTTTACTGGTTAGTATGTGACATGATTGAAAAGCCTCAACGTGTTGCAAAGTTAATGAGTGAATGGTTGCTAAATAGCTACTGTAAAGAGGCAATGTTTAATTTAAAGCTCCCAATGAAAGGGCGTTACCAACAAGTTACTGAAGACTTACAAAGTATTAAAAATGCTTTTAGTGAAGCAAATGTTAAATATGAGTTATATGCGAAACATTTATATTATGATCGTGAAGAAGTAACAGTACATGCAAGGTTGCTTTCTTCACCCGCGCAAAAGAAGTAATAATTCATTTAAAAGTTCTGAAAATTACATAAAAAAGTGCCTATTGTTAGTTAAGCAATAGGCACTTTTTTGTTGTTCTTTTTTAAGCTACAGACGTTCTAACAACGCTTCAGTAAAGTCTGTTGTGCCATGTGTTCCGCCTAAGTCACGTGTAGTTCTATCACCTGATGCGATAACTTCCGTTAGGGCGTTTCTGATTTTCTCTGCTTTATCTGTCATTTCTAAATACTCAAGCATTTGAATTGCAGCAAGAATTACAGATGTTGGGTTAGCAAGGTTTTTACCTGCTATATCAGGTGCGCTACCGTGAACTGCTTCAAAAATAGCACAATCTTCACCTATGTTAGCACCAGGAGCCATACCTAAACCACCTACTAAACCAGCGCATAAGTCAGATAAAATATCACCAAATAAATTAGTGGTTACAATGACATCAAACTGCTCAGGGTTCATTACTAGCTGCATACAGCAGTTATCAACGATCATTTCAGTTGATTCGATTTCAGGATATCTTTGTGCTACCTCTCTAGCCACTTTCAAGAACAAGCCTGAGGTAGACTTTAAAATATTGGCCTTATGTACCGCAGTCACTTTTTTTCTACCTTCTTTACGTGCTGTTTCATAAGCAAAAGTAAGGATTTTTTCAGCGCCTTCACGAGTTACAATACTCATGGCTTCTGCTTTTGCACCGTCTTCAGAGACTGTTTGCCCTGCGCCTGAATACATACCTTGGGTATTTTCACGAACTGTTAAAATATCGATGTTTTCATAGCGCGCTTTTGTTCCTTTAAATGATAAAACAGGGCGCAAATTGGCGTATAATTTAAACTGCTTACGTAATGTGACATTAATAGAAGTAAATCCTTCACCTACAGGTGTAGTAAGCGGGCCTTTTAAGGTTATTTTATTTTTCTCAATTAAAGATATTGTCTCTTCAGGTACTAATTCGCCATGTTTTTCTAATGCGGCTAAACCAGCATCAGCAAATTCGTAATCAAAGTTACACCCTGCTTTGTCTAGTACTTGTAATGTAGCGTCAATAATATCTGGTCCAATGCCGTCACCAGGGATAACAGTGATTGTCTGCTTAGTCATTTAGTTCACCTTGTAGATTTTGTCTTTTAGCAATATGTTGCTGCGTATTTTGCTTTTGCTGCCATGAATGTTAATACAGCAAAAAATGTACACACTGAAGAAGTAGCCGATGCTAGAAAAGAAGCTTCAAGTGCGTAAGTTGGCGCGATTTATATCATGTAAAGTAAGTGTTTGCGAGCATGAAAACTTTCATAAAAAAATCATGCTCAAAAGGATAGTAGAGTGAATGAGTCACCCTAGCAAGGTGACTTTAGTCTATAGTGTGGCAAATATTACGTAGAGGTTTGATAGTTTTTAATAATTTCCCATTGTTCAGGATAATTATCACCTAAACCTATTTCTTTTAATACGCCATTAACAAAGAGCAAGAAAGTACATTCATCTTGTGTGGTTATGCCATCAGATTTTACATGCTGAGTTCGGTAAAACATAACTTGAAAGTTATCATTGTTGACTGTTTTAGCTTCAGTAATATCGGGACTACCTAATTGCGCTATCGCTTGATCAAAAGTGAATTCGTCGAGTTTTATTTTAGCGATAAACTGCCTATTGTATGACTCTCGATCTTTCCATTCCATTTTATCTGGACTATCGTCGTAAAAAGTCACAACCAGGGCAACAAAAATACCGTAAGCAGCAAGGGCAAGTAATATTCGTGAGATAACTTTTTTATTCATTTTTTAAAAACCTAAACTCTGTTAACTGCAAATGATAACGGCATGTTAATAATAATTAAAGGGCTTGATATCATTTTCTATAATTTTTACAGGTATTGTTGTTAATTTAGTCAATGCTCAGCGTGTGGTAAACGAATATCTTTAAGATTAAAGCCTAAGGGAATATCACTTTTGAGGGTGAACAATGTTTTTGTTAACTCCATTTGTTGCTTATTATCATGAAGTTTATCTAAAATCGCGGGTTTCAAGTCAGTTGCATTTTCTAGGGCTTTGATTGAACCATATTCGTTAAGCAGCTTTGCAGCAGTTATAGAACCAATACCAGGGACACCCGGTATTTTGTTTGTACTATCACCTGTTAAGGTCCAAAAGTCGATTAACTGAGAAGATCTTACATTGAATTTATCGTTGATGTAATCTTGATCTAAATAACGTCGGTTAAAGTAATCGTAGACTTTAACATTTGGGCTAAGCAAGGATAAGAAACCTTTATCTGTGGAGATGATGGTAACGTTCTTACCATGAATGGCCATTTTAGTTGCTAAAGTAGCAATTAGATCGTCTGCTTCATCCTCTTCTGAAGTTAACGAATCCACACCAAGAGCCATGAAACTGTCTTGGATATCAGTGAGGGCTTGTGCTAAAGCATCAGGCATTTTCTTTCGACCTTTTTTATACCCGTCAAATAGCTGATAGCGCCAACAAGGCTTTTGGCAATCAAATACTGCTAAGGCATGACTTGCTTGCTGTTGAAAAAGCAGTTTTTCAAGGGCTATATTACAAGCAGCTTGGGTATTAGCGATAACCTGCTGCTGTGTACTCGCTGAAAGTTCGCCAGTATCTTGATTCTTAGCGTGAATAAATGGACGCTCTTGTACAGCATAAATTCGACGTATTAAATTGAGTGCATCGATTAGAATTAGGTGCGAATTAGACATGTTATAAGCACTTTAGTATGTTAATTAATGACCTTATAACAAGGAGTATACTCACTCCCTGGTAATTTCATTCTTTGTTGCTTAACGAATGAGGCAAGTAATTTATCCATCATCGCCATTATCTTCTTATCTCCAGAGATCATAAAGGGGCCATGTTGTCGAATAGCTTTTATGCCACCTGACTTTACGTTACCTGCGACTATACCTGAAAATACCCGACGTAAATTTGCTGCTAATTCAGCCGTTGATTGTTCATAACTGATGTTTAGTGCAGTCATATTTTCATGATTGGGCTCAAAAGGGTGTTGGAAGTCTTCCTCAATAACAAGAGACCAATTGAAATGATATGCATCGCCTGTTTCTTTTCTGTGTGCGATTACGCCATCTAAGCCCTGTTTCATAGACTTAGCAACTTGCTCAGGGTTATCAATGATAATCTGATATAAAGCTTGAGCCTCTGCTCCTAAGGTTGCCCCAATAAAGGCATCAATCTCAGTAAAATAATCACTTGCCTCAGCAGGGCCTGTTAAAATGATTGGCAGCTTTTGCGCTTTATTTTTCTCATTTAGCATTATGCCAAGAATATAAAGTAACTCTTCAGCAGTACCGGCACCACCTGGAAAAATAATTATGCCATGAGATATACGCACAAAGGCTTCTAACCGTTTTTCAATGTCAGGCATAATGACTAATTCATTAACGATAGGGTTGGGTGGCTCGGCAGCAATAATACTTGGCTCGGTAAGTCCTATGTAGCGTCCTGCTTGATTTCTTTGTTTTGCATGACCGATTGTCGCGCCTTTCATGGGCCCTTTCATTGCACCAGGGCCGCAACCAGTACAAATATTGAAGCCTCTTAAACCAAGTTGATAACCAACATTTTTAGTGTATTTGTATTCTGTGTGCTTAATAGAATGCCCGCCCCAACATGTGATCAGGTTTGGTTCAGTTTCAGGCAAAATAGCATCAGCATTTCGTAGAATATCAAAGGTTGCATCAGTAATACTTTCAGAAGATGTGGGCATTGCAGGGTAGCGGTTATTAATGAAGAGGATATCGCGTAGCACTGCTGATAAATGTTCTCTGATACCGCGTATTATTTTGTCATCTACAAAGGCGTGAAGTGGAGGATTGTTAAGGTCTATCTTTACACCACGCTCTCTTCTTAATACTTTAATTTCAAAGTCCTGATATTTTTCATATATGGCTTCAGCGTCATCTGTATTGGAACCAGCATTTAAAACAGCGAGTGAACAATTTCGATAAAGGTTATAAAGCTCACTACTTGCAGTTTGCTGAAGTTGATCAACTTCAGCTTGAGAAAGTAGACTCATATTGCCAACAGGGTTTAATTGTGTATGCATACAAACTCCTTTAATGATGAAATCATTATGAAAACAGGATAGGAAAGTGCAATGTTACTCTTGATAAATAACTTGGTTTTTACCTTGAGACTTTGCTTGATACATAGCTTGGTCAGCGCGTTCAAAAGCTATATGAATGTTATCTTCTGAGTGAATATGAGTTGCCCCCATAGAAAGTGTTATACTGACTTTGTTGTTTTTAAATTTAAAAGGTAAACGTGCGACGTGTTTATTAATTAAATTTAGCTCATTCACAAGAGACGAAGATTTTGTGTTCGTGTAAACAATGACAAACTCTTCACCACCATAACGTGCAACAAAGGCATTTTCGCTAGAATGCTTTTGAATAGTATTGGCAATAACTTGTAGTGTTTTATCACCCGCAGAGTGGCCATAGGTGTCGTTGATTAGTTTAAAGTCATCAATATCAATAACAACTAGAGCAAGTTCGTATGGTTGATGATGGTATCTCACCATGGCTTTCGCGAAATAATCATCAAAGGCTGCTCTATTAGCCAGTTTTGTTAGTGCATCTTGCATGCTTTTTCGTTGTTGTGCTGCAAGCTTTTCTTCAAATACTTTGCTTTGTTTTTCTAAGTAACTCACTTTATCAGACATTTCTTGTAGCTGTTCTGCTAAAAGCTGTTGATTTTGTTGTTCAAACTTTGCTTTCTGTTCTAAGGTTCCCGCAATAATCTGCAATTTGTCATTAATATCTACTTTGACCTGATCTAAAGATAATGCTTTAGAAACAGTCCCAGTCATATCGATTAATTGCTTTTGTAATTTATGATTAATTTTATCATTTGTTTTTTGCGAACTTTGTTGAACATTTAAAGTTTCTTTAACGGCATTTTGTACCGTAGTGAGTGTTTCACTCAAGTTTGTTAAAAAGCGTTTGGCTTGCTGTTGCTCGTCTTTAAAATCAGCAACGATGAGATCAAATATTTCAATAAAGTGTTCGAGTACTTCCTCATTTGATTTGTCATTGAGCAGTTTCTTTTTAATGGCCAGTAAGTGACTTGAATGCTCTTTAGATAAATTTAATGCACCTAATGCTTCCGTAATTTTTTCTATTAATCCACTGTCTACTTTTGGTGCGCTTGGCTGAGTACTTTGAGTATTTAAAGCTTGCAATAAACCTTGTTTAGGTGCGGATGTTTGTTGCTTTAATGTATTGCCATATAACTCAAGTAATTGGCTTAGTAACGGCACGTATTGAATTAATGCATCTTTAGTTGTTTCGGTATCTTTTAACAGAGCACGTAAACCTCTTCGTAAATCAGGAGCTAAGCCATTTACTTTTTGTAACGTTTCACCTGAATGATTAAATTGCTCATGAATACGATTAATGTTTTGTTCGTTGGTGATACTGTATTGTTGTAGTATTTTATTGATGACTTTGATTTTTTCTTCTATTTCAGCAAAAGGAGCTGCTTTAGAAAATAAGGTTCTTAATTGAGCCAATCGATTATCGAGCTCAAGATCTACACCTTTAGAGATTAAAGAAAGTTTATTGATAAATTGAATAAGGGACGTTGACTGGGTACTGAAGTCTTCTTCTAATGTGCTTCGAGATTGTATTGCTGCATCAAGCTTTTTTTTCAGTGCAACAATTTGCTGCTCAGCTACAGGCTTATTCATAAAAATGCTATTTCCTTAAAAATTATATGATAGTTTAGTATCATTCCTATAGATAACGGGGAATTTAACCACTTCAATAGCTAATATCATTTATCTATCATCAAAATGAAAAGTTAATGATATAAGCCTTAGTATAAGCCAATTTATCAAACAAGCACTCAATTTGTGTAACGTAATGCGAAAAAAAGTTACTTTATTGTTTTAAATTAGCTTTTTCTTACCTAAAATTAAGAAAATTATTAGTTCTTAATACCTTAATGATGACAAAAAATATCTCTATCACTTATCACTTATCGTTAATTTTTATCATATCAATAACAGCTATTTTTGCACAAGCAGCAAATGCCAATGTCTTAGTTAATATCAATATTAATCAAAGCGAACATCATATGGCAAAAGTAGCCATAACATTGCCTGAAACTGAACAGAGTTCCGTTGAACTGAAGTTGCCTACCTGGAGAACAGGGCGCTATGACATTCTTAACCTGTCTAATGGTATTAGGAACTTTTCTGCTCAAGATAGTAAAGGTAATAGTTTGTCCTGGGTAAAACTTGATAAAGATACTTGGCAAATAACAAACATTAAAAATAAAAAAATGACGGTCTCATATCAAGTTTATGCGAATGAATTAGGCATGAGAACTCGACATATTGATGATAGCCATGCTTTTTTGGATAACTCTACGGTCGTGATGTACAGTGATGAAACTCGTGTATTACAACACACAATTAACTTGGAAGTTCCTTCCTCTTGGCGTAGTGTTTCTGGTTTAGCTAAAGGCGTACATACCAATCAATTTATTGCTAAAAATTATGATGTGTTAGTGGATTCGCCTATTGAAACCGGTATCAACAAGTTTGAAACTTTCTCTGTTGATGGTCGAGTTTATGAACTGGTTATTTGGGGGGAGGGTAATTACGACGTTGAAAAAATGGTCTCGGATTTAAAGGTCATGGTGCAGCAAAGTAAGCATATATGGCAAGGTTATCCTTTTTCACGTTATGTCTTCATGGTTCATGCGACTAGCGGTGCTAGAGGTGCAACTGAACATTTAAATTCGACCATCATTCAGCGTTCTCGATTTAAGTTTTCAGATAGAAAAGATTATTTAGGTTTTATACTGACAGCTGCTCATGAATTTGTGCATACATGGAATGTGAAGCAATACCGACCCAAAGGCCTTGTTCCTTACAACTATCAAAGTGAAAACTATTCAAACTTAATTTGGTTAGCAGAAGGCTCGACTAGTTACCTCCAGAGCCAGCTACTTATGCGAGGCGAGTTAATTACTGCGAAAGAGTTTCTCGAAAAATTGGCAAACCGTATAAATGCACATCAACATAAACCGGGTAAAGACAATCAAACGATTGCACAAGCAAGCTTCGATACTTGGCAAAGCCAAGGTGGAGATTACGGCAACAACCATAGTGTCAATATTTATTCAGAAGGGTTTATGGTGTCGTGGTTGTTAGATTTTGATATTTTAACGAGAACTAAATTAAAACGTAGTTATCGTGATGTGCATAATGAACTGTACCAACAATTTAGTGTGCCTAAAAGTTATGATGAACAAGATGTAATAGATATTTTAGCTCAAGTCACAAAGAAAGATTACCATCATTGGTGGCAAAGCAATGTACATGGCCATCTGAATATTGACTTTAATAAGCTTTTAGCTAAAGCCGGTTTAGTGCTGAGTTATGGTAAAGGTAATGATAAAAATTCCAGTGAACAAGAAAAAGCTAAGCTTCTGCCTTGGACAGGAATCAAAGTAAAAAAGGCAAGTCATGGCTTAAAAGTGACGGCTGTGGAGAAAGGCTCTCCTGCGTGGCAGGCTGGTATCACTCTCGATGATATTATAATTGCAGTTGATGGCTTACGGTTGGTAAGCAAGGATCTACAATCAAGGTTAAAGGACTTTAAAGTAGAGCAAGAAGTTGAGTTTTCATTATTCAGGCGAGATCAATTAATCACTAAGTCGATTACGCTTGGTGCTATTGCTAAAGAGAAGTTAAGAATAATCCCGTTAGCAAAAGCATCACGTAAACAAAAGGCATTCTTTAAAGCGTGGACCGGCTTAGATTTTCCCTCAAAATAAAACGTGAATCATCATAAACGCTATTGACGTAATGTTCGTCCCCAAGGAGCAGTTGCTACGTGAGTGCTCCTAAAAGGATTAATATCAAGGCCACCGCGCCTAGTATATCTTGCGTAGACCGTTAATGCTTCAAGTTGACAGTATTGCTGTAAATCACAAAAGATTCTCTCAACACATTGTTCGTGAAACTCATTATGCTGTCTAAAAGAGATTAGATAAGTTAATAGTTGCTCTTGGCTAATTTCTTTACCGGTGTAATGTATATAGATACTTGCCCAATCTGGTTGATTGGTTATCAAGCAGTTCGATTTCAGTAAGTGACTTACAATATTGTGCTCTTTTATTTGAGAGTGGTTTGATTGACTATTAAGTAGATGTTCGGCGTTAAATTGATAATCCTCAATACTAATGTCTAAGTCATCAATGCATACAGCCTTTTCATCAGCTATTTCAAGGGCAGGACAGTTATCTACGGGAAACAATGTCACAGTTGCCTTAGTGCCGGAAGTAGCCGATAAGTCTTTCTCTAAATATGATTTTACTTCTTCGATATCGTTAAATTTAGTTTGATTAAAGCTATTAAGGTAAAGCTTAAAGGATTTTGATTCCACAATATTTGGACTGGTGCAGGCAAATCTGAATTCGACCAATGCGACAACGGGCTTACCTTTATTATTAAGCCAAGATAACTCATAACCATACCAAACATCTTCCCCAATAAAAGGGAGATTAGCTTCGTTTAACGCTAAATCATCTCTATTTAAACTTCTTGGTACGGCTTGCAATAGTTTGGGATCATACTCACTCGTGTAATCTGTTTTTTTTCCTAGTGTTAGCTCTTTAAGCTGTGATGCGTTTTGGTAAGGTGTCATAATATAACTATCTTTAACTCGAATAGTCGTTATTTTAAAGGATCTTTACTCTAGATGACATCTTCAAATACTCGTTTAAAAAATGTTTTACTCGATTTCTCTAAACAATATGTTGCTGCTTTTGAAAAAGCCTATAATCACCTTCCAATAATTGAAAGAGATGAGGCCTGGATTTCACCATGTGAGAAGCCAAAGAATGAAGAAGAAAATTATTGGCAGCCAACAGCGTTAACTGACTTTCTATTACCGGAAACGATTGCTGCTGAATTAAACTTTGAAAATGTAGAGTCAGCGCTTGAATTATCGCTACATCCCGATATAAAAACATATTTTTCAACTATGTTCAGTGAAGCGTTAGAGGCACATTGCGCTGATGGTGAGTTGAGTTTGTTGTTTGCTTGGAATATGGATGATTTTGTTCGTTTGCAAGAAAATATTATTGGTCATGTGTTAATGAAGAAGAGGCTGAAACAGCCTGTGACTATCTTTTTTGCAGTGACCGATGAAGAAGATATTATTATTTCTCTCAATAATGAAACTGGTGAAATATGGGCGGAAAGAGTAGGTTGTCTTCCCCATAAAAAGTTAAGTGATGACTTGGTAAGTTTTTTAGAGCAATTAAGTCCTTTAACCAAATAAGACTAATCGTTATTTCAGCTGCTTATTAATTATTTTAGGCGCTTACTTAGTTGTTTAATTAGCTCTTTTAAATCACTAAGTTCGCGCTTCATTTCAGCGAGTTCATCATTTAATGTTTGTTGAATGATTAACTTAACTTCTTCAGAAGAAGGTGGGGTATTTTCGCTGTTAAGTTCAATATCTTCTTCTTGTGTTACGCTAATGAATTCAGGATCATGTTGCCAAGTCTTTAATGTAGAAATAATGCTTGGTAATGGAGCCGGTTTAGCTAATTTCGCTTTAATTAATGCGACAGTTGGCTTTTTACCTTCATTAGCTAATTGATTAGCACAGACTAATATTTCATCGATAATTGTCATATTGCTTAACTTTATATGAATAATTAACAAATTTAACTACATTTTAGGCAATAATGCTATTTTTGTTTATTGTTACTTAAATTTAAAATGCAAAAAATTATAAATATCAATGGGTTGTGTTTTTGGTTTGCTTTTTGCTAATACCATTATGAGAAATTGAAGTAGTCAGCAAACTGCTTCATTTACAATAAAAACTTATTAAGGTTAGCTTGACTAACAAGATTTAAAGTCATAGGAATTTAAACATGAAAAAATCATTACTTGCATTATTAATCGCTGCACCTTTAACGCTAACGTTATCTGGTTGTGTTATTTCAGTAAAAGATGGTGAAGTTGACCATAGTTTTATGTCTGCTAGTGAAGACAGAACTTACCAAAACCGTAAAAAAATTGCACAAATCCAATTGGGTGAAAGTATTGCTGATATGCAAGAAAGATTAGGTGTTGCAGATTTTTCAGAAACTTATAAAAATGATGATGATACGGTACGTGTATTATTTTATCGTACTCAGCGTAAACATAAAGATGGTCTAACGACGAAAGATGAATGTACTTATTTAAAATTTGTTAACGGTGAACTTGTTGAAACTGGTAACGGCGAAACCTTCTCACGCGGTTAATTAGCTATCATTTAATGTTAAAAAACACCTCGCTTGTCGAGGTGTTTTTGTTTTTGAAGGGAAAGAGTAGAGTTTTATCGCAATATATTTGACCTATTTTTAACAATACTGTTATTGTTATCTATTGCTATTAAGCAAAACTAACGCATTAAGTTAACATAATATAATCCACCATAAGAGTTGGAGCATTAAATGACAGATACCGTAGTAGCACCAGAAAATGTCGATATTAGAGCAACTTACCTGAAAGCTCACGAGCTTAAACTGGCGGCCTCTTTATTATATCAAGCGTACCATGACGATCCCGTATTTCTAGAAATTTTCAATGGCGACAAAGAAGATTATGAACAAAGGCTTAGAGCAGCAATACGAGAAGAGTTGAATGCTTTTTGGCAAGCTCAACAGCCTATGGTTGGTTTATATCTTGGCGAAACCATGGTTGGGGTTGCGTGCTTGAATAGCCCTGATGATACGCTATCAAGTGAACGCTTTTGGCATTGGCGATTGAAGATGCTATTAAATGCGGGATATTTTAGTACCAAGCAAATGATCCAAAAAGAAGAAAGTGTTTTTTCTGCAGTACCATTGAAGTCTTTTCATTTATTATCTTTTATCGCTGTTCATCCTCTACATCAACAGCATGGCTTCGGTCATTACCTAATGGCGGCGGTTAATACTGTCCTTGAAGAACACCCAGACAGCGAAGGTGTTGCTGTGTATGCCACTTCAGGTAAATTTAAAACATTCTTTGAAAATGTTGATTATCAATTAGTGAAGGAAGTTTCTGTGGGCGATGTGAGTGGTTCAGTAATGGTTCATTATCGTAAGTAGCATTACGGGTAAAGTAATAGTTATTTTAATATTTAAAATATTTTCAGCGATGAAGCCAAAAGCATGTAAATAATGCTTTTGGCTTTTTTAAAACTATTAAGGGTTATAAACGACATCTAGCGAAAGTCCGCTAACTGCTGAATAACCATAAATACCTATATGCCACGTGTCTGCCACTGGACTTGTGAATGAACAAGATTCAGTGTTGCCACTTTTATATGGACGACAGTCGTAGCTAGACTTAGTCGGCTGAGCGCCGCGCTTGATGTAAAGATCTGCATCACCTGAGCCTCCGCTTATGTTAAAGTCAAGAGTTGACATACCAGCGGGTACTTCAATGGTGTAGTATTTCCAGTCTCTTCGACTAATACTTATATCCGATACACTTGCGCTACCACCTGTTGCTCCACCTGTAGAACCGCCAGAGTTGTCGGTATAGCTAGCTGTTAATGAAACGCCTGAAAAGCTTGAGTAAGCAACTAGTTTAACATGGTAAGTACCTGTTTGAGCAGTGGTAATAGGACAACTTTCATTATTACCGCTTTTATAAGGGCGACAATCATAATTTGTACTAGTAGGTGCTGAACCGAATTTAACATATAAATCAGCATCACCTGTTCCACCCGACATATCAAAGGTTAAATCTGTAGCATTTGCAGGAACGTCAAAGGTAAAACTTAACTCTTGGCCACTTGAAGCATTTAAGTTAGTTTTTGCAACGCCATTTTCTAGACTATTACCTGATGTTGGTGGTGGTGTACCGCCGTCATTACATGAGCTTGCTAAAGCATCAGATGCTGCTTTAGCTTGGACTAAGCCATGGCCTGTCTTGTCATCTCTGCCTGCTGTTTCTAAATCAAGTGCGGTTGATTTTAACGCGCTACGAACTTGAGTTGCAGTACAGTTTGGATTATTACTCCAAACCAGCGCTGCAACACCTGCTACATGTGGAGTAGCCATCGAGGTGCCATTATAGTAGGCATAATCCTGGTTAGCACTTATGCTAAGGTTTACGTTATTGCCAAGCTGAGTTGCTAATTGCTGACCTAAAGTTCTATTTACTGAAACTGTTGGTACAGTGACTGCACTTGAAGCATCAACTAAGAAAGGGTTTTGTAATCCAGGGCGGTCGCTATTACTGTATACGATAATGCCTGACGCACCTGCATCAGCACAGGCTTTAGCTGGATTAATTTCAGGGTAGTTACTTCCTTTTTGGTTGTCATTACGTTCAGCAAGACAGATGTTTCCAGAAACATTACTACTACAACTATAGCTACTACCTGAAACTGTACAGCTAGATAATATACCTGAAGCATTACCATTAACATTATTGATTGAATAGTTACCACCACTTTCAACATATCTGCTTTGAGGTACTACATGATCATCAGCATAGGTAGTTGAACCAATAGTTATAGAGCCTAAGCGACCATCGCCTGCTACAGTGGAAAGAATTGCTTCCCCTGGGGCTGAAATTTCGACTTGGCTGGTGTATTGAGAAAACTCGGCGTGTTGGCCATTTTGATCTACTGCACCTACAGCCATAACAGTATCGTAAGAGGCGGGGTAAGACAGGCTTGAGTTACCATCATTACCAGAGGCTGCAATTAAGAGCACGCCAGAGCTTGTTGCCGCTTCTAGAGCATTCTTCTCTGTATTAGATGAGCCAGAACCACCTAGACTCATGTTAACCACCTTGGCACCATTATTAACACAAGTATCAACCGCATCAGATAAGTCGCCTGAGTAACCCCAGCCACTTTCATTGAACACTTTAACAATGTGTAGGTTTACGTTTGTACTTGGTAATATCCCTACGACACCTTCACTGTTATTAACGGCAGCAATAGTACCTGCAACATGAGTTCCGTGTGAGCCACCTGCTTGATACCAATTGCCAGTGCCTGAGTTGTTTGTACCCGTTGCATTGTTGGCATTTAGATCTGGATTTGATTGCTGATAGCCTGAGTCAATAATACAAACGGTCATATTTGCCGCATCATTATCTGTTAATAAATCAGATTGTGTATTGCTGATACCCCATGGTTCATTTTGCGAGAATAAAAAACGCTGATAATCAGGTTCAATTGATTCAACAGAAGGATGCCTACGCATTTTCTCTATTAGTTTTTCAATATCTTTGACGTGTTTTAATTGTCCCATTGAAATGACATGACCACCACGTTTTAGAATCTTAACGTGTGATAAGTCTAAACCAACTTTTTTAGCTAAACCTGGCGGTACAAATGGACCATGTTTTTTATCTTTAAAGGTAATGATTAAACGATCAGTATAATCATTTCTATTAAGTTTTTGCTGTTCACGCCAATTAGCAAAACTTGCTTGCGCAGAGTTAGATTGCTTTACCGCTTTTTCAACTTTTTTAAGGTCGGCTGACGTTGCATTACTACTTGCTGAGGCAAGAACTGCCATAGCTAATGCGCTGAGTACATAGTTATTATGGGTCTTCATTTAATGGTGTCTCCATTATGTTTTTATAATATTGATAGCTTTTAGCTACTCTTGTTTGTTTTTAATATTGGCTAAATCAAGTTCAACCCTATTCATCATGTAATTAATAATGGGTTGCCACTAGCAATAATCAGACGTTTTTTAGTGACTTTACGACCAGAGAATAAAAGAATTTATATATTTTATGCTGTTCAAGCTCTTGAAAATAATGGCTTTATTTTGTTCTTGTCGTTTTTGTACGAAAACTTGTCGTGTTTTTGCTAGGGGAGATGCTCGTATTCGGTAGTATCGATAGCACTTGCAGATTGGAAGCGATTAATAAAAAGACGGAATTCAATTTTAGAAATTATAATTATAATAAACATGCCCTAGGGTGGAGAGAGATATGAAAATTTCAAAGTTTGCTAGTTCATTAGTTGCAGTAGCGGTATCAACAGTATTTACAGCACAAGCTGCTGATGATAGATACATCATCCAAGTTGATAACAGTAAAAAAGGTGTTGTAAAAGCACTTGCTAAAAAGTTAGGCGGTGAATTAAAGGTAGATGGTAACGGGTTTATCGCTGCTTCATTTAGTGGTAAAAGCTTGGCTGATGTTAAAGGTTTATTGAATAATCCACATATTAAAGTAGTTGAAGAAGATCAACGTCGTATGCCATCAGCTGTTTATAGTGATGATGCTGGCAATCCAATGACATCACAGCTTACTCCATATGCTGTTTATCAATCTCAAGCAGATCAAGTTAACTTTAACGCTTCAGCTGGTATGAAAGTATGTGTAATTGACTCTGGTTTAGACCGCTCTAACCCTGATTTTGCATGGAACAACATCTCTGGTGATAATGACTCAGGCACAGGTAACTGGGATGAGCACGGTGGCCCACATGGTACACACGTTGCCGGTACTATTGGTGCAGCAGACAATAACGTAGGTGTTGTTGGTATGGCGCCTGGTGTTGATATGCACATCATCAAAGTATTTAATGCTGATGGTTGGGGATATTCTTCAGACTTAGCACATGCTGCTGACAAATGTAGTGCCGCAGGCGCAAACATCATTAGTATGAGTCTTGGTGGCGGCGGTGCAAATAGCACTGAAGAAAATGCATTTGATGCATTTACTAATAACGGCGGTCTAGTCTTAGCGGCAGCGGGTAACGACGGTAATAGTGTACGTTCATACCCTGCTGGTTACTCATCTGTAATGATGATTGGTGCTAATGACGCAAACAATGACATTGCTGATTTCTCTCAGTTCCCTAGCTGTACAGTAACTACAGGTAAAGGTAGAAACGCAACGACATCAACTGATGAAACTATTTGTGTTGAAGTAACAGCAGGTGGTGTTGATACTTTATCTACTTACCCAGCAGGTATGGCAACAAGTGCTTCAATGTCAGCTGACGGCCAAGCTTACGCATCTTCATCGATGGAAAATTCAGGTAGTGTTTCTGGTAGCACATATTACATGGGAACAGCAGAGACTACTGATTCTGGAGCAAACGGTAATGTTTGTGTAATCGACCGCGGTAACATCTCTTTCCATGATAAAGTTCAAAATTGTGAAAACTCAGGTGGTATTGGTGCAATTATCATTAATAATGAAGCAGGCATGTTATACGGTACATTAGGTGATACTAACGCAACTTCAATTCCGGCAGTTGGTGCTGCATTTGAAGACCGTGCTGCGATATTAGCTGCTTCTACTGCTGATATTACTATTGGTACAAGCGATTACGGTTTCATGAGCGGTACATCAATGGCAACTCCTGCTGTATCTGGTATTGCTGCGTTAGTATGGTCAAACCATAATGGTTGTACTGGTACTGAAATTCGTGACGCATTAAAAGCTACAGCACAAGATTCTGGTTCAGCTGGACATGATGTGTACTTCGGTAACGGTATTGTTAAAGCGAAAGCAGCAAGCGATTATTTGACTGCAAATGGTTGTGGCGGTGGTGTAACTCCTCCTCCAACAGGTGGCGATATTACTTTATCTATCTCAACTTCGACAGCTAAGCGTAAAACTAATGTAACGTTATCATGGGCAGATGCTTCTACAACTAACGTAGATATCTTCCGAAATGGTTCTTTAGTAGTTACTACTGCTAATGATGGTTCTTATACTGAAAGCTTCAGAAAGTCTGGTTCTTATACTTATAAAGTATGTGACCAAGGAACAAATAACTGTTCAAATGAACAATCTGTTTCTTTCTAAGATTAGTAATAATTAATTACATCCAGCTTGCTTTTAGTAAGCTGGATTTTTTAGTTTAAGTCACCCTAGCATAGTGTTTATAGTAATTTTGTATGTTTATTGTTGACATGAGTGGGTGTAAATCGGTAAGTTGAATCCAGTAACTTAAAATTTACTTAATTTTTACAATTGTATATTTTCTACGAGAAGATACATGCGTAATAAAAGTGAGATAAGTAAATTGGTATACTTACCATAGGGGAAAAATATGTTGTTTGAATCTTATAAAAGATTTGTAAAACCTTTAGTCATTTTAATAATTATAAGTTTAGCAACAGGAAGTTATATCTCGACAAGGATTAGTGAACAAAAGAATACCACTCAATCGTATATTATAAGTGCCAAAGATTTTTCTTTGTTAAAAGAAAGTGTTGGCTCATTGTCACTTACACCGTCTCACGAACTACCCATAATTAACGCTTTGGCAGTAGAACTAACTGCACAGCAATTATCTTTATTAGAAGAGAAGGTCGCGCTTTATGCTACGCCTAATTATAAAGTTGAGTTAGCTTATGCTAATAATGGTTGGCGAAAAGGTCAGCGACGCTGGCAACCAAAATCAGCGGTAAATGATTTTATTGATGCAACATCTGCTCATCAAGCTAGAAATTTTGGTGATGCAGTCACAATAGGCTTTTTGGATACGGGTTTAGATCAACTATCAGGTTTATCAACAGATTTATACGGTAATGATAAGGCTTGGGGCACTTATGATGCGATTAATAATACTCTACATAATTATGATGATGAAGCGAACGGTCATGGTACACATGTAGCGAGTATTGCAGCAAATAGTGATTTTGATATTTATGGAAAGTTATACGGTGTTGCACCCAATGCCGCTTTAGTTGGTATTAAAGCTTTCGATTATGAAGGTAAAGCAACTTATGCTGATGTAATTCGTGGTATAGAGTGGGCTGTCCAAGTTAAAGATCAAATCAACTTACGCGTGCTAAATATGTCTTTTAGTGGTCCAGTAAGGTCACTTTACTGGCAAGACCCGTTGAACCAAGCTGTTATGAAAGCTTGGCAATCTGGTATTGTTGTTGTTGCCTCTTCGGGTAACAAGGGGCCTGAACCTATGACGGTAGGTGTACCAGGTAATGTTCCTTACATTATTACGGTAGGGGCGATGACCGATTTTTATACAGAATCACAAACTCAAGATGATAAGTTGGCAAGCTTTAGTTCTGCTGGACCTACCCCCTCTGGTTTTGTAAAGCCAGATATTTTAGCTCCAGGTGGTCATTTGTCTGGTTTAATGTCATTAGATTCAGAAATTGTTACACAACACCCTGAGTTTCATGATGGTGGTCGCTATTTTGAAATGTCAGGAACATCGCAAGCAGCTGGTGTTGTTTCTGGAGTTGTCGCTTTAATGCTAACAGATAATCCAAGTTTGACTCCTGATGATATTAAATGTCGACTCATGGACAGCGCTTATCAAGCGTTAGATACTGATGGAAAACTTGCATACAGTGTATTTCAACAAGGTGCTGGTTTAGTTAATGCAAAAGCAGCAATCGAAAGTAGTGCGAATGGTTGTGCAAATCAGACCTTAGATATTGCTAAAGATTTAGCTGGTGAAAATCACTATTATGGTCCAGCAAACATAGATGAAAAAGGCAATTTTTATATTGAAGGTTTAGGTGAGGAATACGTTTGGCAGCATAGTCAAAAGTCTATCGATGGAAGTGGCTTAATATGGAAGAATCACTTTGTATCTGATGGTCTAATTTGGAAAAACTCTGCAACCACAGATGGACTTATTTGGAAGAATAATTTTGAAACCAATGTGTTAGTTTGGGATGAAAAAGCACTTGTAGATGGTCTTATATGGAAAAATAGTCTAAAAGCCAATGAAATAGCAACAATTGCTGTTAATCACTGGGTTGAACAAGAATAATGGTGTAGTTTTATTATAAAAGCCACTGCTTAAAGTAGTGGCTTTTTCATTTATTATCGTACGCTTTTTATATCCACTTTTCTGTTTTGGTAATCCCTTGTGAAAAAAATTTTTATTTTTCTACTTCTGTGCAATCAAAGCTTATTTGCTCAAGAGATAAAGTTATTTAAACGTTTTAACGTAGATAACCCTATGTCTTATCTATTTGTGAGAACGTTAGCTCAAGATAAAGATGGCTTTATGTGGATAGGTTCTCAAGAGGGCTTGCATCGATTTGACGGATATCAATACCTGAGCTTTCATCACGATGCTAATTTAGCGAGCTCATTAAGTTCTAATGTTGTTAGTAGTATCCTTATTAATAAACGAAACGAGCTTTGGGTAGGAACTCGTGGTGGAGGATTAAACTTATATCAAGAAAAAACTCAGGATTTTTTGCACTTTTCAACGAAAAGCAAAAGCTTGCCGCTTTCAAATGATAGTGTAAATACATTATATGAGACAAGTGATGGAAAGCTTTGGGTTGGTACTGATAATGGCGTGAATATTATTTACCAAAACCAAGGTAAGTGGCACGTTAAGAAAATCCAACAAGAGATAGGGCAGGTTAATAGCTTATCTCATAACACTGTACATGCAATAACCGAAACAGATAGTAAACAAGTACTAGTAGGAACCAATGGTGGTGGCGTCTCTATATTTGATGAAAATGGAGATTTTTTAAGGACATTAACATACCAACAACAGGGTAAAAAATTAATAAATGCTCAATTTATTAATGCGTTATATTCAGATAAACAAGGTTTTATATGGGTTGGTACTGTTGATCATGGCTTAATTAAATACAATCCTCGCGATAGAAGTCATAACCATTATGTGTTTAATGAAAATGACAGCCACTCGCTGATTAGTAACACTATTGAAGATATTTTTCAGGACTCTAGTGGGCAAATCTGGATAGCTACTGACAAAGGAGCATTAACTTATAACAACCTCAATGATAACTTCTATAGGTATAATCATTCACCGACAAATCCTTATAGTTTAAGTAATGATTTTACTTTAACATTTTTTGAAGATAGTAATAATTTAATGTGGATTGGCACTATGACTGGTGTAAATCGATGGGATGCTAATATGACTACATTTAAACAATATAGCGTTCAAACTCACCCACAATTACAAAACGATAATATAACTAGCTTTGCTCAGGATAATGAAAGTTCAATAATATTTAGTACATACAGTGGTGGAATATATAGATTATCGTTAGCAGATAACCAAGTGTCCCGTATGAACTTTAATGGTTATTTTTCTGAGTTACGTATTATGACTTTATTTCAGGAAGGACATAACTTATGGGTAGGGACAAGATCATCTGGCTTGTTCAAAATAGATTTAAAGAGTAAAGCTATTAAAAAATATAGCCATAAAGAGAATGATCAATCATCAATTTCAGCAAACAGTATTACTGATATTTTGAAAGATAATAATGGTAACGTCTGGGTTTCAACTTTTCACCAAGGTTTAAATAAGCTAAATGCGGATGGTAGCTTCACTCGTTATACTCAAGACAAAGAGAATATGGAGCTCGGGCCTAGTAGCAATCATATTTTACACTTACTTCAAGGGAAGGAAGGTAACCTTTGGCTTGCTACATATGGTGGTGGGCTCAGTCAATTAGATTTAAATACTCTAAAATTTACTCATTTACGTCATGATGAAGCAAAGGTTGGCAGTATTTCCAGTGATTTGTCTTGGTTTATGTATCAAGATAAAGAGGCTAATTTGTGGGCTGGAACACAAGCTGCAGGCTTAAATATATTGAAACAGCAGGATATAATTAATAATCGATTATCTTTTCAATATTTAGACACTAAGGATGGTATGAAAAGCCGCACAGTTTATGGAATATCACAAGACCCTAATGGCTATTTATGGTTTAGTACTAATAAAGGTATATCTCGCTTTGATACTAAAAGTCGGCGTTTTAAACACTTTGGGTTAAGCCATGGTTTAATTGATTTGGATTTTAATCACGGTTCTATTTTTTCTAGTATGAATGAAACAATATATTTTGGTGCTGGAAAAAGCTTTGTAAGTGTAAACCCTAGTGATATTGATGGCTCTAGGCAAGCGCCAGAAGTTCGGTTAACAAATATTTTGAATCTTAATGAGCCCATGACCTTTAATGAGAGGTTAAGTGATATATCGAGTATTACTTTTGGTTATAAAGATCAAGTAATTTCATTTGAATATGTAGGATTGAATTATGCAAATCCAGAATCAACACGTTATAAGTATAGGTTACTGGGTTTTGATCAAGAATGGGTTAATGCTGACAAATTAAGAAGGGCAACTTATACCAATTTACCTCAAGGAAATTATCAGCTACAGATCATTGCTGGTAATAGTGATGATGTCTGGAGTAAGCCATATCAATTAAATGTAGTTATGAATCCAGCGCCATGGAATACATGGTGGGCTTATTTAATCTATGTTTCAATTATCGCGTTTATCATTTTAATGTACTCCCGATTATTAAATCGTAAATTATTGTTAGAGCAGCAGCAAAAATTGTTATTAGAAAAGCAAGTAGAAGAAAAAACACAAGAGTACTTATTAAAAAATACTGAACTCGAACATGCTAATAAGCAATTAGAAAAAGCGGCAACTATAGATAAAATTACAGGGGTCAAAAGTCGTCGTTACCTAGATATCTATATTGAGCAAGCTAGCCAATTAATGAACAACATTCATCAAAATTTGCTGCCTGTACAACGTAATATTTTGCCACGACTCTATATAATTATGATTAAAATAGATCAATTAAATAATGTGACGAATAGTCAATTGGTTAACTTAACCGATCTATTATTATATAGTCGAAATCCTGATGATCTGGTTATTCGTTGGTCTACTGATACTTTTGCTATTATCGGTTATGAGAAAGAAAATAATGCTGCAGAACTATCTACTAGGTTAACTAAGCGTTTAGAAGATATTTTTGAAAAGCAAACAACGGTGAGTATGGCTTTTTCTTTTTATCCATTTAATCGAGAACAACCTGTCGATATCTCGTGGGATCAAGTCAATGTTATTATAGAAATGGGATTAAATATAGTTCAGCAAGATTCTAGTTTGTCTTGGTTAGGTTTTTGTGAACCCAAAGAGCAACCTTTTAATTATATGGACGTATTAAAGGTGAATAAGGTAAATGAGTTAAAGCAGCACATTTTAATTAAGCAGGGGTAAGCTTAAATTAGCATTATTTGGCTTTATGCAGAATCTATATGCTTTTGTTGATACTGCTTTGGAGTACAGCCAAAACTTTCCTTAAAACAACGGCCAAAGTAGGTTTGTGATGAAAAGCCCACATCAAGAGCAATTCGACCTATTTGTGTACCGTTCTTTAATAAATCTTGTGCCTTCCTTAAACGAAACTCTTTAATAAAGTTATTCGGTGTTATGCCTAAGAGTACTTTTATTTTTCGTTGAAGCTGGCGTTCACTCATTGCCATTTCTTTAGCTAGGTGAGATATTCCAAGCTCAGTTTCTGTATAGGTTTTAGCTGTGATTGCTTCCAATTTTGATAAGAACTGCTCATTGATTGAATCAGCACTTGTGTCATTCTCTAACAAAGACTCAACATTTTTATGAGATGTTTCTTTTCTTTCTTCTTTTTGTGTATTAGCAATTTTTTGTTGGAAGTTTTGCAACAGCTGCTTTCTATTTTCGATTAAGTTATCAATTCTTATTAAAAGCTCTTGTTGATTAAACGGTTTACTCAAGTAATCATCGGCATGCAAATTTAATCCGTGTAATCTACTTTCAAGATCTGACCTTGCGGTTAATAAAATAATAGGGATGTGTGATGTAAGATCGTTTTCTTTTATTTTTTTCAGAACTTCGAAACCATCTATGCCAGTAAGCATAATATCGCAAACAATTAAATCGGGAAGATATTCTTCTGCTAGGGTGATACCTAATTCACCGCTACTTGCTAATAAACAATGATGCTTTTGCTCAATAACCTGCTTAATATGACTTTGCATGTCTAAGTTGTCTTCAATTACTAATATAACTTGTTGAGAATGATCTGTTTGCTTACTGATTTGTTCTTTCTGTTCAATTAATAAAGAAGACACTTCATTTTCAGAAATGCTGATAGGAATTGAGAGCTCTTCTGTTGCAGGTTGAGCGCAAGGAATAGAAAGTGAAAACTTACTGCCTTGGTTATATTCACTGACCAAATTTATACGCCATTGATGTGCTTTCACTAACTCATTAACTAATGACAAGCCGATGCCAACACCAAATATTGCATGGTTTTTATCATCATCTGCACGTTGGAAACGATCAAATATCTTGGCTTGAGAGGCTTTATTTATGCCAATTCCAGTATCAATCACATCAATAATAATGGTGTCTTGGTCTTGGTAAGCATTAACTTTAATTTGACCACCAGAAGGTGTGTATTTAATAGCATTTGCAAGTAAGTTAAATATAATTTTTTCAAACGCTTGGGCATCACACTCTAACCACAGATTATCTTCGATATTGGCTTCATAAGTTAAATTGCTTTGTATCGCTAATCTTGAAAATGAATCGGATGGCATAGACATTAAGGTGTTAAGTCGATAAGTAGACATACTTAATGATGGGTTATCGGTTAGACGTGATAATTCAAGTAATTGTTCAACCATGCGAACTAGTCTCAAGCCATTACGCTTTGCGGTAGTGAGCTCTTCATTTTCTTCTTGAGACTTTGCAACCATTAAATAACGGTCAAGTATACCGTTAATAATAGTTAATGGAGTTCGAAATTCGTGTGATATGTTAGCGATAAACTTATCTTTAAGTTCAAGTGTTTGTTGCTCTGCTAGTTTTCTCGCTGTCAGGTTAATAAAAGTGATAACAACTAATGGCTGCTCTTGTCTTTCTGCCCATTGTAATTCTACCTGAACGGGAAATTCCGAGCCATCAGTACGTATAGACGTACATTCAACTGATATGCCATTCTCCTTTCGCTGTAATGCATACACATTACTTTTAAAGTTAAAGAAGTAATGCATTTTATCTTCAGGTGAAAATAATTTTGCGATGTCAGAGCCTAGCAATTCTTGCTCTAAACACTGAAATATTTGCACAGCGGCTGGGTTTGCAGAAAGCACAGTACCTTTTATTGTACTGGTCAAGATTGCATTGTTGGACGCATTTACTATTGCTTTATCTTCACTATTAATCAGTGAATTTGTAAGCTCATCGTTTAAAGACTTTAGGGAAGATTGCTCTTGATTTAATGTATTAAGTTGTTGTTTTACTTTTATGTAAAGTTGTTTCTTACTACGTAAAATGTAGGTGGTTAATATAATCGCTATAAAGAGCCAGATAGCAATTAGGCTAGCTTGAAAGTGACTCTGTGCAATATAAAACAGTGAAAACTCAGTGCCCACAATATGCACAGTTATTACACATACTGATAATACTAAAATATATAGCTCTGTTAAGGGCGTTTGCTTAAATGTTGGAGGGTGTTTGTGCTGAGAAAATGATAGGTTTGCGGCAAACATTAATAAGCAGTAGGGTAAAAACTGTACAGTGCTAATTATTAGCTGATTATCATTAGTGATTTGATAATACTGAAAGAAGTTTTCAACTTCCCCCATGAGAATAGCGATTGAACCTAAAATTAATAAGCCATAAGTTTTATACCAAAATCTATGCTGACTAGTCATTGCTAAAATACATAATCGAATGATTATGAATAAAGTCATACACAGTTCAAAAGTTATTGATGGTAAATGTGTTTGGTATTTTTGCTCAGAAAACTCAAATGGCATGAGTATGAAATAACAAAAACAAAATACAGAGAAACATATTGCAGGAACCTTGCCTCTAATATGCTTGTTTTGAGATTTCCCTGATATATGAGGGCTGCTTTCAATGGCGAGTATAATAAAAAAGTAGCTGAGTAATGTTGTAAAGTCATCAAATAGCAGAAAATGTGACGATTGATTATGTTGACTAAGTACAGAAGGAATTGATGCCGAAATAATGGCTAGGCTAAAAAATTGCCAAAATTGCTTTAAGCTTCGAGATTGACTGTGTTTATAAGCCAAAATAGAGAATATGAAGCTGAGCAGTTGAACTAGCGATATTGCTATGGGTTTTACAATACTCGTAGATGCATTAAAAAAGTAATCGTAAGGGAGAAATGTGAGAATTAATGCAACGATTAACGTGATTTTTTTTAGAGTTAACTGCAATTTTTAAACCTAAGTAAAGAGTCATGAATACTGTTAAGTTCAATTTATGAACTTTTTATTTCTTATTATTAACTTACTATACATTATTTTAACAACACTGCAGTTTATATGAGTTTTTTACGATGTATTTTTTAAATATAATTTCTGTTTTTCTGTAAACCGTGTAAGACATATCGCACATGGTCGTGAGATATATTGGCAATTCATGCTGATATTACGAATGTGGTTTTCTGTATCTTTATGTTATTTAAAGTTATTTTGCGTTGTTCGTCATGTTACATTTAAATTACAAACAAGTCATTTTAGCAAACCTACTTTTAGCTTTTTGAAATAGGTGTAATATTAATAATGTCAGGACGACATGGAGCAGGGGGCTTTATTATGAACAAGGATTTGCTCGCAGGAATACTTGCTTAGGATAGGCAAGAATGGTTTTAGGATAAACCATGAAAGTGGAAATATCAAAGGATTGATATAATAAGGATGTTGAAAGGAAACGAGGAAAATCAAAACAGGATGTTTTGTTAAGGGAACTTTAAGGACAAAGTATAGTGGCAGGATGTTGCTAAGGGACGATATAAACATGGATGTGGGTTGATTAGGAAGATCAACGTCAGGAAGACAGTAGTAAAAGGACAATGAGAGGACTCATTAGGATAGACTAAGGATAGTTATTCAAGGAAGAAACGAGAACACCATATTTAGTGCAGGACGCACGATATAAGCTAGTATAAAATGCGGCTCACTGAGCCGCATTTTTGTTTCTGAAATTTTTCAACGTATTTTCACTTTTTAACAGCACATCTAAATATTTATTACACTATTATTTTAGATTTTTAGTCATTTCTTTATTTTATTAAGTTGCTTTTTATTTTTAATTGAGTAGCTTATTCAGGGGGTTATGTTTAGCAAATATGCTCAGTTAAGTATAAAGGTGCTGTTATATTGGCTGAGCAATTCATTAAATAGAAATTTATTCGTTCAGGACAATAGATGTATCTATCCTTGCAAAAAATAGCTAACACTTTACTACCAGTAAAAGGAGTTATGCTAATTATGATAATGAGCTTAATTGGTTTTATTGGATATCAACTTGTGATTAATACCCCTGGTACTATGCAAAGCCATTTGCTGAAGGTGTGTTTATTATCATTGTTATGGCTTTTATTGTTTTATACTGTCATTTTGACTTTTTCAGGTGATGTACAAAGCGGGATTAAGTCAACAACTTTGTTTGGCAAGTTAAAAGCAAAAATTGTCAGTTTTACTCAATGGTTACTCACAGTGTTATTTATTATGTTAACTATCGCTACTTTATTAATAACTAGTCGTATGGCAAATGTGATTTAAACTAAGCATAAAAAACCCAACATAATGATGTTGGGTTTTTAGTGTTAAGTTATTACTTATTAGATAAAATTTATTATCTTTCAGTAACCCTTAGTTCTACACCACCAAATTCACCATCTAAAGTGATGTAGTGCCAGTAAACATCCGGATTTAGCTGAACTTCTAAGCTATCCCAGTTTCCATCACCGTTAGCGTAACCGTCATTATCTTGTGCTGTTGGCCAGCCATCAGCTTTAAACATAATGTCAGCATTCCCCCAGCCGCCTGTAGTACTTAATCTAAGACGAGTAGATAATCCAGCTTCGTTACGGATGAAGAATGATGCGCGCCCACCTGAAGAATTAATACATTCAACGATTTGATTCGTTATTAAGGTTGTATTCTCAGGGTCATGAGCATTTTCTGCTACGTTAACCTCACAGGGTGAAAAGTCAGTACTAATCGTTACTGGTTCACCGGCCCAGTTACCAGCGGTACCTGAAGCAGCTGAGTCTTCATCATTTGGACCAAGCTCAACAATATTGCTTTCGCCTAATACCACACCATTTATTAACCAGTCATTAAACTCGTTATCGTAAGCAGTGCCAATATTATCCATGTAAGTTTGGTACTCAGGGTATTGTCCTGTACGCGTTAAGCTAAGAATTTGATTCACATCATTTCTGTGATTCTCAAACATAAAGCGAACAGCTAAGTAACCCCAGCGATAAATACGTGTTTGACCTGAGTTGTAGTCATTTTTGAAGATTTCAGATAATGCTACATCCTGTGATTGACCTACAGAAATTGCATAATCATTACCATCACCTTGAGAAATGTATTCACCTAAACCTTCAGACCACCATACAGTATTGACAGTCATACCAAGTTGGAAATCACCGTATAAATCGAAACGACCATCTAAGTAATGCACATATTCATGTTGTAGGTTCCAAACATGGAATTCAGGCTTAATCCACTCGGCTTCATACGCAATGAAGCGTGCTTGGTTCTTCTCGTTAATTGGCGCACCTTCTAAGTACATACCACCATTGTTGGTATTGATACCGAAGAATTGACCTGCATAAGTTTGGTAATCATCTGAAGAGTCGAAAATAACTAATTCTAAAGATTGGTTATTATCGTCAGCTACTGGTTGATAACCTGTACCTAAGATTTGATGGAAGTTAGTTTCTTGACCGCCTAATACTTCGCAAATCCAAGCAGCTTGATCGTTATACATATGTTGCGCACGAATCTTAAGACTATCTGAACACTTATAGTTAAATGCTAATGTTTCTGCTTCTAACGTATAAGCGAAACCACAGATGTTATAATAGCCACAGTCAGCACGGTCGTAGTAATCAGACATGCTAGCTGCTTTAATCCATAAGCCTCTAGTGTCATCATCTTTGCTAGTACTATCAAGTACGGCTTTTACTAGTGACTTAACACGTGGGAATAACTCATCGATATGATATAAGCGAGACATTTCGTTTACAGCATTTAATAAAACATACTCAGCATCAGTACCAATCATGTCACGGTTAGTGTTTTGGAAGTCATATAAAACATCTAAAATACTGTCGTCAGCAATAAATATAGCTTTCATTGCATCATCCCATTGAGCACGGAACAACGTAGTGAAAACAGCATTTGCAGCAGCATTCATGTTAAAGCTAGATTTCCAATCAGCATTGTAATCAGTTAAGACTTTAATTGTAATATCATTAAAATCTGCACCTAATCCAGCTGAGTCAACTGTTATAAGTGACTCTTTTAATACACTACCATTAGCTTCACTTGTGATCCAAGCATTGCCATTATTAAAAAATGCACGTAATGCTGTCTTAATTGTTGCTTTTACAGCGCTTGTGTATTCAGGTACGTCATCTGGGTGTGAGAATGAGACATAGAATGAACCACGTAAGAAATAGAACAATGATTCAAGACCTGTAGTGTCTTCACCAGTATATGACGGAGCACGGCTATTAATTGCATTAGCAATGGCTAACATATTAGCTTCTGAGTAGATTTGTGTCGCATCAGAACCACTAATGTTATAGATAGGGCTAACATTTTGTGGGTGAGAAATAGCAATACGCTCTACAAGTTCATCACCGTTTAACCCTAAGAAGCGAGTGGCATCTGTTGGGAAACCATCATCAGGGATTTCATTACCACCGCCTGTTGTTGGGAATTTGGTTTTGTCTGTAGCAACTAAGAAGCTTACTTCATCAGCATCACCACCGTTAGCGTCTAGTAAAACATATAACCAGCCTTTGTTTGCTGTAAGAGTTACAGACTCACCAGTACCTGTGCTTGTTGATACGTTTTCGTAGTTACTTGTTGATGCCCATGTTTCACCGTTAGTGTAGATAGCTAAATCAGCTGTACCACCTGCAGTAGACATGGTTATTTCAAGGTTATCACCTGGTACAAAAATGTAGTACGAAGAAGAACCTGAAATATTAACACACTCAACTTGGTTAAAGGTTAACTCTTGTTCTTCTAAAGTGTCAGCACCACACATACCTGGGTTAGTCGGTAAGGTAGGAACATTTGGATTAGTGCCGTCACCAGAACCATCGCCAGAGCCGTCACCGTCGCCAGAACCGTTACCAGAACCGTCGCCAGAACCGTCACCAGAACCGTCACCAGAACCGTCACCAGAACCGTCACCAGAACCGTCACCAGAACCGTCACCAGAACCGTCACCAGAACCGTCGCCAGAACCGTCACCAGAACCGTCATTCGCTGTGAATGAGTCAGCATCAATCACGTAAGTGTTTACAGCTTCAGTTAATACCGCAACACCTAAACAACTGTTATTACTATCAGCAACCATTAAACGGTCACCTTGTGCCCAGTAATCAGCAGTATAGCTGTCACCGTTGTTCAAGGTTTGGTAGTTGTTATCTAGGTTAGGTTCACCAGTTGTTACGTCTACCCAGTAAAGATTTACTGGTGTATCTGTGGTGTTAGTGATTGAGATTTCAGCACCATCAGCAGAACGTGTATAGGCGTTAGTTAGGTTACAGCTACCAAATGTATTTGCAGCAGGAATTACTTCAACAGTTACCGCATCCGCAACCATAGCTGCATCAACGTCATAGCTATTAGAGGCTTCAGTTAATACCGCAACACCTAAACAGTTTTTATAGTTGTCAGTAACTACTAAACGATCACCATTTGCATGGTTTGATGATGTGTAGCTTTCACCTAAACCTAATACTTGTAATGGGTTAGTGTAGTCAACTTGACCTGTTACACCATTAATAGCGTATACAGTTACTGGTGTATCTGTTGTATTCGTTAACGTAACACTTGCTGAAACGCTGGTATCATTAGCGTATTGGTATACTAAATCACAGCTACCAAACGTATTTGCAGCAGGTAATTCTTGTGCAGGAGGAGGTGTAGCTTGTGTATTTGCTGCAACCCAATCAACAAAGCCCGTACCATCTGTTTCAGCTACTTCTAATAATGCTGTTTGATATAGTGAAACATCAGAAGAACGTAGAGCTTGCGCAAGAGTTGCTACAGCATCAGGACGTTCAAGTCCTAGATATTGCATCGCAAAGTAGCTCCATGGATATAGATTTGTGAAGTCATAAGTTGCGTACAACACACTGTAAAGCGATGGGATATTTTCACCAATTACACTGTCTAAGTTACGTTTGTAACCTTCACCGTTAGCCATATATTCAGCCATACCTTCAGCCCATGACGTAGTATTGTCATGATATTGGAAAGCACCATATAAATTGTAACGACCATCTAAGTAGTGAGTATATTCATGCTCAAGGTTATAAACATCACCTTCAGCGGCACATGAGTAACCAACCCAACTAGCAGGACACTGCATTGCATGAAAACGTGCAACATTACCATTTACTGAAGGATCGCCTTCTAAGTAAATACCACCGTTATCGGTATTATGACCGAAGAAATCATAACCATATTGCTCATAATCTTCCGGAGTTGCATAAACAACAACTTCTAGCTTAACGTTAGTATCATTAGCAACAGGTTGGTTACCTGTGTTGAAGAAGTTATGGAATTTATCACCAACAGCTGCCATTTTTTGACATGAACTATCTAATTGCGCTTGCGTCATTGCTTGTGCACGAATAGTTAAGTCAGCGGTACACTGATGAGTGATTGTTAATACGTCGTCTACTTGTAAAGCAGGTAAGCAGTAATCAGCTAGCGCATCATTCGCATCACACGTACGACCCACGGCTTCAAGATACGTTGTACCTATTTCACGTTTTGCTGTTTCAACTGAGATATCTGCAATAACACTGTTATAAATTTCAATAACGATGCTATCGATACGCTCTTTGGTTGCATCATCAGCAATATTGCTAACATGACCTAGTGCTAAGAAGATATGTGCTAAGATCCATTTCTTATCACTATCAGCATCCCAGCGTAAATCTAAGCCAGTCTCGCCTAAACCGTATGTACGTAATGCAGAGATAACTGAAAGCATATTATTATCAAAAGCAGCATCTAAAACACTATTTGATTTTGCTTCCCAAGCCATATCATACACAGCTTTTAATAACTGATGTGTGCTATAACCAAAGTTATCATTCGCATACGGGTTAGTTAATTCAGAGTAATATTGAATTAAAGCTAATAAATGTGGAATGTGCTCTTCGAAAGCATCACTTGCTGGAGACAATGCTAAGTTTAACATTGCTGTAGCATAACCTTCTTGGATCAAACCGGCAGGAGCTTCAGTTGAGTGGAAGTCAGTCATTTTCGCAACTGCATGTAAAGCATTGCTTAAACGAGTTACTTCGTCAGTAGTGAAATCATCCGTAGTACCATTGAACGAGTAGTTTCTTAAGAAGTAAACTAACTGATCAAGATCTGTACTAGTAAGGTCATCTTGTGCGGCTAAGAAATGAATAGCATCTGCAACATCACCAATTGGATCGTCTGCTCTGCTAGCAATAGCTGCCCAATCAGCCCATGAGCCAGCAATAATTTCATTTACTACATCTGCAAATTGACTTGATGAAGTTAATGTTGGAGCTGGAATAGTAACAACGACATTTTTATCAATAACTACATAATCGTCACTCCCGCTGTCGCCACCGCCAGTATCACCACCACCGTCACCACCGCCAGTATCACCACCACCGTCACCACCGCCAGTATCACCACCACCGTCGTTAGTGTCATCCGTAACACTGAAAGTAACTTGATCGTTGTTACCGAAAATACTGATGTATAAACGGCCAGCATTGGCTGTTAATGAAATACTTTCTTCTGTTGTACCTGCAGTTGCTGATGAAGCTATATAGGCATTATCATATGCCCAACCGCCAGTATTAACGTAAAGATCAGCTTCACCTGTACCACCCGTTGTACTGATTGTAAGGTTAGTGCCATCTGCTTCTACATCTAAGTAATGGTATTGACCATTACCTGAAATACACTCTGTTTGGTTAAGTGTTAATGGGTAGCCTGTGGTTGTTTTGGCACCACACAAAACTGGCTCAGTCGTGTCACCACCACCGTCACCAGAACCGTCACCAGTTCCATCATCAGAGCCACTATCACCATTTAAGCTGAAAGTAACGCCTTGATGATTACCCATTAATGAAATATAGAAGGTACCAGCATTTGCTGTAACGGATAATGATTCTTCAGTACCCGAATTTACAGAAGATGCAGTATAGCTGCTACGTGTGGCCCAAGAGCTAGAGTTAACGTAGATATCGGCTTCACCTGTACCACCTGCCGTAGTGATGGTAAGCTCAGTACCGTCTTCTTCGATTTCAGTACTAAAGTATAATCCGTTACCAGAAGTACATCTTACTTCACCCAATGTTAATGTTGCATTTTCACTGCTAGGGTTTGAGCAAGGTTGTCCATCACCTGTGCCGCCGCCGTTATCATTGTTGGCGTTTGCATCTTTAACGTTAAGTGTAACTTGTTCATGGATACCAAAAACACTGATATACAAGCGACCAGCATGGGCTGTAACCGTTAGTGATTCTTCAGTACCTGAATTGTTTGTACGTTGAGTGTAGCTAGAGCTTGAAGCCCAGCCCGACGTGTTGACAAGAATATCAGCTTCACCAGTACCACCTGAGGTAGTAATTTCTAGTTCAGTGTTATTATTTTCAACATCGACGTAAAAATATAGACCGTTACCTGAAGTACATTCAGATTGGCCGACAGTTAGCGCACCACCTGTTGTTGTGGTGCTACCACAGAGTGGGGTATCACTTGCCTGAGCACTGTGTGATGCAAAAGCACCTGCTACAGCAATCGCGGTAAGCAACTTTTTAGCGACAGAATGTGTCATATAAGTTCCCGTTTTTTTACTAAGGGATAAGTTATGCAATACCTATCCGTTAATTTATTATTTTTATGTACTTTTGTGAGTTTCCTCTTTAACCGATTAATATCGATTTGCTAGAAAAGCGCTAGCATTGCATTGGTTACTAGTTAGCTGCTATTACCTTTCTCTTATGTGAAGGTATTAATTAGAAGCGACTAATTACTGGAAAGTAGTTGCATCCTACAGACAGTTCCCAGCTTAATTCTTTTAATATCCATATGAAGAAGCAGTAACGGAGAGGCTTCTTATATTGCTACAAAATGTAACTGAATATTATTATTGTATGCAATATATTATAAATAATATTAATTGTATACATGCTGCTTATAACTTTTGCTATTTTTTTGTACGATTTTCCTGTTAAGTGAAGTGGGGATTTTCAAATTAATAAGAAATTCAATTGATTCCGGTCTTTTTTGATTGATTTGACTTAATTCTTTTAGGATTGTTAGGATTAATAGTATAAATATTGTTTATATGTAAAATGAACTTCCTTACGTTAATTTGCTGTTTTTAATGTTGCAAAAATGTATATGTTTTTTGTGTTTTTTGAGTGATTTTTATTGTTGGTTTTAAAAGACAGGAATCTTTATATCTAACTGTTATTAGAGGTTAAGTTTTTAATGGACTGTTATTGTTTTGTAACTACGGCTAAAAAATAAAAATGGAGCATTTATACCATTTAGCATAAAGAGGTGATCACTTTCTTATACAGATTGGTTTCATACTAGTTAAATGAATGTGTATTGGTCTATGTTTCAAGAGTTTTACCAAAATTATTTTAAGAAGTGGTATTTTTTGTAGAAAAGAAGCTTGTTTAATATGACTAAAGACAAAACTGAAAAGCGAAATAAAAAGCTAACGGCAGCTAGCTTTTTAAAGAAGAATTTCGTTTTTTAGCCATTAGGCCCTACTGGTGGTGGTACATCGCTACCACGTTTATTTGAGGAATCTGATTCATGACCATGTTGATGGGCAGAATGATGGCTCGTTCTGTTACCATTTTTTCTAGGTGCTGGTGCAGGCGGAGGTGGTGGTAATCGTTCACCTGTCTCAGGGTTAATTTGTTTGCCAGAGTCATCAGCATAACCGTGCTCTACGGGTAAAGCTGCATGATTGACACTGGTGTTGTGTCTTGGCGGCGGCAAAGGCTGAGAGCTTTGATTTACTGGTTTCTTTGCTTGGGTTGAAACGGTTGTACTCGTCTCTTGTTTTTTTACTGTATTTTCATCTGAGTTGTTCACGCTATTAATAATATATGCACCAGATGCAATCACGAGTATTGCTACAGCAATAGATTCTAACTTTGTCATAAAACCTCTTTATAAATATGAACAGTTTTTTATTAAGCTAGCATGCTTTTAATCAAGGCTCAATAATTAAGCAGTTAAGAAAAATACTTTAAATTCTGTTGCTTACAGAGTAGTGCTCTACTTTGTTTAGTTAAAGTATATTGTATTCAATAGCTTGGGCTGAATTTGGTTTTTCTCAATATGCAAAAATATTTCTTAAAAAAACTTCACGAATAGCAGTTTTGTGCAAGGGAGAATGACATAAAATTGTCTTTGGAAATGTTTCTAGATAGAAAATGAGGAGTAAATAATTACTCCTCATTCGTTTAACGAGTTTAGTGTGCTTTATAAATAGATTCGTTAAGGTGTAATAATTTACTTATTTTGCCTCTATTACAAGCAAGCGGCTTTCATGTCACTTACAAAAGTTGATAGTTCAACTAACATTTGTTCATTATTGTTTAGATTTTCCTCGATGATCTTAACCACAGCAGAGCCACTGATTGCACCTGCCGCACCAGCCGCTAACGCGTCTTTTACTTGGGCTGGAGAAGATATACCAAAGCCAACGATTGGTGGTGCTGCGCTGTATTTCTCAAGAGAGTTTATTAATCGTTTGGCAGATGATTCAGGCGTTAAAGCACCACTATCAACGCCAGTAACACCTGCACGACTTAGAATATAAGTATAGCCAGCACCAAATTCAGCAACATGCTTTAAGGTTTCTTCGCTGGCGTTAGGCGGAGCGATAAAAATCGGGGCAATATTGTGCTTCATTGCTGCTTCTCTAAAAGGTTTACTTTCTCTGATAGGCACGTCGGCAATCAGTACAGAGTCGACACCAGCAGCACTCATATCTTGGTAGAATTTTTCAATACCACGAGCAAAAACTAAGTTACCGTAAAGCAATAAACCAATTGGAATGTGCGGTGCATATTCTCTAACTTGTTTTAAAATATCTATACAAATATCGGTATTAATACCGGAATTTAATGCTCGAAGACCTGCCATTTGTATGGTTACACCATCAGCACTTGGATCAGAAAAAGGAATGCCAAGTTCAAGTGCGTCAGCGCCAGCGTCAATTAAGCTTTTAATAATGGCGAGTGATTGCTCTGCATTAGGATCGCCTATAGTAACAAACGGAATAAATGCTGCTTGATTTTTCTCTTTGAGCAAGTCAAAGGATGCTTGGTAGCGTGCGCCCACGGTTTTATTTGTTGTCATTATACTTCTCCTTGTGCAGAAAGTACTGTGTGTACGTGGGCCAAGTCTTTGTCACCACGACCAGAAAGATTCACTAAATAAATGGTTTCTTCTGTTGCAGCTTCAGCCATTTTTAAAGCTTGTGCTAAGGCATGGGAAGACTCTAATGCAGGAATAATTCCTTCATTTTTAGCTAATGTTTGAAAGGCTGTTAATGCCTCATCATCATTAATCGGTACATACTGTGCTCTACCTGTTTCTTTTAAATGAGCATGTTGAGGGCCAACCGCAGGATAATCTAAACCGGCAGATATTGAGTATGACTCATTTATCTGTCCATATTGATCTTGCATGATATAGGTGTAATTACCGTGTAACATACCTTTACTGCCAGCTGCTAATGTTGCGCCATGCTGGTCAGTATCTATACCTTTGCCACCAGCTTCAACACCGATCAATTTAACGTCTTCTTCTTTAATGAAATCTTGGAACATACCAATTGCGTTTGAACCGCCACCGACTGCAGCGATTACGTAATCAGGTAACCGTCCTTCTTCAGCCAAAAACTGTGATTTAGCTTCAATACCAATCATTTTCTGAAACTCTCTTACTATGGTTGGGAACGGATGAGGTCCTGCGGCAGTCCCCAATAAATAATGAGCATCTTCATAATTAGCGGACCAATCTCTTAATGCTTCATTTACGGCATCTTTTAACGTACCAGAGCCGGCAGTCACAGGGATGACTTCAGCGCCCATTAGTTTCATTCTAAAGACATTAGGTTGTTGTCTTTCACAATCAACAGCGCCCATATAAACGCGACATTTTAATCCTAACAGTGAACAGGCGATAGCTGTTGCTACGCCGTGCTGTCCAGCACCAGTTTCGGCAATGATTTCGGTTTTGCCCATGCGTTTTGCAAGTAAGGCTTGCCCCAATACTTGGTTAGTTTTATGTGCGCCACCGTGCAGTAAATCTTCACGTTTTAGGTATATTTTTGCTAATGGGTTTTTAACGATATTGCGACAGCAAGTAAGCGGAGTAGGGCGACCAGCATACTTGGTTAATAAATTATTAAATTCAGTGAGAAAGGCTTCATCATTTTGTGAATCCAAAAAAGCTTGCTCTAATTGCTCCAATGCAGGAACAAGAAGCTCACCAACGAACATACCGCCAAACTCGCCAAAGTAGGCAGGCAATGTTGTTTTTTCTGTACTCGTAGTTTTATTTGTATCGTGTTGCATATTAATAATTCCTAATGTGAGTGAAAACGGTTTGGAGTTTGTCACTCGATTTTATGCCTGGACTCGTTTCAACACCTGAGTTGAGATCTAAACCAAACAAGTCTAATTCAGTTAATTGGTTTAAGGCTGAGTCAATATTTTCTTCGTTCAGCCCACCAGCTAATAAGCTATTTGATAAATTTTGTGCTGTTTCAGCAAGTGTTTGCCAGTTAAATGGTTTGCCACTACCTGGCGATTTACCATCAAGTACATGATGCTCAACTTTCTCGCTTAACGTTGGTACTTGTTCAATTACAGCATTAGCTTGCCAAATTTGGCATTGCTGTTGATTATTATCATTCAGTTGTCTTCTTAAACTCGTGATGTATTGCTCATCTTCGTCCCCATGTAATTGCACTGCAGATAAGTTAAGTGTCTTAACTAAATCAACAATGGCTTGACGTTGATGATTTACAAATACACCGACATATTCTAATTTACTGAGTGATTGATCATTCACGATCTCAAGAGCTTGATTTTGTGTGACGCATCGAGGAGATTTTTCAGCGAATATTAAACCACCATAACGGGCACCAGCATTGGCTGATTCGTGAGCAAATTGTGCAGCAGTTAAACCGCAAACTTTGTTATTCCCAAAAATAAGCTTTCTACAGGCTAAATCGATATCATTGTATGGATTATTATCCATTGCCATTAATGAACTACCCACTAAAAAACCATCAACAGCAGGTGCGAGCTCACGTACTTGTGCGTTAGTATAAATACCTGATTCAGAAATAATAATACGGTCATCAGGTATGCTGGGAGCAAAATCAAAAGTACGAGAAATATCAGTACTTAAATCTCTTAAATTACGATTATTGATGCCGATAAGCTTTGCACCTAAATCAATTGCTCGAAGCTTTTCTTCTTCATTAGATATTTCCGTTAAAATAGCCAAGTTATATTGCTCAGCCACTTTAGCTAAAGCAAGGTATTCCTCATCGCTTAGCACGCTTAACATAAGTAATATCGCATCAGCCCCATAATGCCTTGCAAGATAGACTTGGTAAGTATCAATAAAAAAGTCTTTATTTAACACAGGACAAGAAACGGTATTACAAACAATTTGCAAGTAATCAAAAGTTCCTTGAAAATATTTTTCATCGGTTAGTACCGAAATGGCTGAAGCATATTTATCATAGGTTTGGCATATACTTTTTACATCAAAATCAGGCCTGATTAGCCCTTTAGAGGGAGAGGCTTTTTTACATTCTAAAATAAAGCCTGCTTCAGGTTTATCTTCAGTGCGACGTAAAGCTTGGTACATGTCCTTTTGAGTGGGCACTAGCTCATCAATAAAACTTTCAAGGGGCTTAGTTTTTTTTAGGGCGTCAATTTCAATACGCTTATCTGCCACTATTTTTTGTAAAATATTAGCCATTATTGTGTTGCTCCTTCATTAGATAGCGCCACTAACTGCTCTAAAGTCTCTAAACCTTTGCCTGAAGCCAGCACTTGGCTTGCTATTTCTTGGGCAGTTTTAAGGCAATCTGCTTTGCCATGTAAATAAAGTAATGAAGCACAGTTAATCACAACGGCAGCATTGTGTGCTGCTTCACCCTTGCCTGATAAAATCGCTTTAATAATGTCAGCATTTTCTTGCGGCGTTCCGCCTTTTATCGCTTCTAGCGGATAACTATCAAGGCCAAAATCTTCTGGCGTGATGGTGCGCTCAATAAGCTCGCCTTGATCAATTTCAATTAATCGCGTTTCTCCGTGTAAGGCGATTTCATCTAAGCCACTACCATGCACAACAAAGGCACGCTCTACACCTGTTAGTAATAAAGCCTGGGCTATAGTTTGTAGTAAATCAGGAGTGTAAACGCCTAATAACATCACTTTAGGCTGCGCTGGGTTAACTAAAGGGCCAAGGATATTAAACAGTGTTCTAACCCCCATTGCTTTTCTAACGGGCGCTGCATGTTTAAAACCAGAATGATAAGCAGGTGCATATAAAAAGCATAGGTTGGCTTTAGCAAGACAATTACTGGCTGTTTCAGGCGTCATCATTAAATTAACCCCAAAAGCTTCAAGTAAATCAGCAGAGCCAGACATACTTGAAACGCTACGGTTACCATGCTTCGCCATTTTTATGCCACAGGCTGCTGCTAAAATTGCAGCCGTTGTTGAAATATTAATAGTGTTTGCACCATCTCCGCCTGTACCAACACAATCTGATACATGTTCTACTTGCGCTGGAAAACTCGTAGCGGCTTCTCTAATGGCTACTGCGGCACCCGCGATTTCTTCGGGAGTTTCACCTTTAATTTTTAAAGCGGTTAGTACGCTGCCTAATAATGCAGGTTCAATATTACCGTGCAATACCTCTCTAAAAAATGTATGGCTTTGTGTCTGAGAAAGGTTTTTACCGTCGATTAATAAATTTAAAGTACTCATCATACGTTCTCTGTGTTTAAGACTTGGCTGATTTTATGTTGCTTTAAGTAATCAATACTTTGCGCCAATAACGTTGAGCCGAAGGTGGTTAAAATAGATTCAGGGTGAAATTGGTACGCTAATACGCCATCATCATGATGGCAAATAGCCATAGGCATTTGCTGGAAATGAGCAATAACATCGAGTTGCTTAGGAACATCGATACCCACTAGTGAATGATATCTAGCTACTGGCAGTGGATTAATGATATTAGTAAATGCACCTTCTGCGTTATGTTCAATTGATGAAGCTTTGCCATGAACTATTTCTTCCGCGCGGCCAACTTTGCCACCGTAATGTTCAATTATCGCTTGATGACCTAAGCAAATACCTAGCATAGGGACCTTACCTGCGCAAAGTTTGATAAGCTCCATCAAACAACCTGCATTTTTAGGCTCGCCCGGACCAGGTGATAAAACTAGCATCACAGGCTCATTAGTCTCTTTGATATGTGCCGTAATTTTTCTGAAAATAAATTCAGCGCTTAACGTATGTCGGTAAACTGTTGGCTGATAGCCAAGGCATTGAAATTCATCAACTAAGTTATAAGTAAATGAGTCTAAGTTATCTAACATAAATAATTTAGTCATGATTATTTCTCCTCACTTATATCTTGTGCAAGGCAGCTAACTTTTCTAACGTGTATTGTTTGGTTAGCACGAGCAATTGCTGATATAACCGCTTGCGCTTTTTGACGGGTTTCATTGGCTTCACTTTGTGGATCAGAGTCATAAACAACGCCAGCACCAGCTTGAATTTGCGCAATATTATCTTTTACAAATGCTGAGCGAATAACGATACAAGTATCCATATCGCCTTGTCCTGTCACATATCCTACAGCGCCGCCATAACTACCGCGCCTTTTTCCTTCAACTTCTCTGATCAATGAAGTTGCTTTAACTTTAGGGGCCCCCGAAAGGGTTCCCATGTTCATACAAGCTTGATAAGCATGTAGTGCGTCAAGGTCGGTGAGTAAGGTGCCACAGACTCGTGATACCAAATGCATGACATGGGAATAACGATCTACCTTTAATAAATCTGCGACATATCGAGTACCTGCTTGGCTCACTCTGGCTATATCATTGCGGGCTAAATCAACCAACATAATATGTTCTGCTGATTCTTTTTTATCTTGTCTTAGTTCGAGCTCTATTCGGCTATCTAAGTCTAGTGATATGTCGCCCTGAGCCTTAAAACCGCGAGGTCTGGTTCCGGCGATAGGGTAAATTTCTACTTGCCTGTTGTGTTGTTGATATTTAATGGCAGACTCAGGTGATGCGCCAAAAATACAGAAATCTTCGTCCTTTAGGTAAAACATGTAGGGACTTGGATTACTTAATTTTAATGCTTGGTACGATAATATGCTGTCAACACAAGGTAGGGAGAAAGTTCTTGATGGTACAACTTGAAAGATATCGCCTGCACGGATGTTCTCTTTTAGCTGTTCAACAATTTTGCAAAAAGCTTCATCACTAATATCCGTATCTATCTTATCACTCGGTTGAGCCTTACTATTATCAAATTCACATGTTGAAGTAATAGGAGTGGCTAACTGTGATGCGATTGTTTGGATTCTCTTTTGCGCTGCTTTGTTTATACCTTCACTGACTTGTTCACCTTCATTTATAAATGAATTGGTTATTATCTCAGTAGTTTCCAATTCATGATCGATAACAACTAAAGTTTCAGCTAAATAATAAACAAAATCAGGGCAAGTATTTTCACCGTCTTTAACATGAGGAAGTATCTCAGCAACAGACATCATATCAAAGGCAAATGCACCTCCAAGGAATACTGAAAAAGGGTGGTGGTGCTGGTTTTTAACCTGCTGAAATAAGCGTAAACTTTCAAAGGGGTTTGTCGCCTTAAGGCGAGACATTTCATCAAGTTCATCAGGTATATGAGGGAAGATGGCGGTAAATGCTTTGTTATCTTCACTACAGCTTAGTGTTGCTTTATCCTGTAATTGTGTCTTTGCAAACTCTAGCACTAAATTGCCATTAGTTGTTAGCGCATGAAAGGTTACTTGGTTGCCATGACAAACGATTTTAACCGCTGCATTGGTCAGTAGTAAGCTTTTTAGTAAGTGCTTTTTATCTATTTCTGCAGATTCTAATAATATATTGTTACTGTGGTCATGACACAATAATTGATATACAGCGAGCGGATCTGCTTGATAAGGGGCACTGTCTGTTGTTGTCAGTACAGATAAATCCGTTAGATTATGTTGTGTGTTACTCATGTTAATTCTACTTTTTATTGGTGTTAATTACGTATGTCATCCTGCATAAATGGGCAAAAGCCACCAAATAAACCAAGTTTTTGTTTTGTTCATGTTAATTCCTATTATATATGTGGGCGCTTTAAGTTAACTCACGCTATTGTATACAATTTTTTTATGCTAAACGTAAAAAACCCGCTGTAAAAAGCGGGTTTTTTGAAATTTTTTCTGATTCTATCTAAAACTTAGATACAGCAAATATCACAACCCGTTATATAGAGTTATGCCACCACCAATTTTTTGTTGCCTTAGCGTTTACTACACTAAAAGAAAATAGTTTTGCTTGTATCATTATATTGCTCTAATCAGTAAACTTACCATCTTAGTAAGTTATCCCCTATAGAAGACAATATTATGGCTTTGCTGTCAACCGTTGATTTTCCACACACCATAAAAAAAACGGAAGGTTTTTCTCATGGTCGCATTGATTTGCATAGTCATACCCACTGTTCAGACGGTGAACTTTCTCCAGAGGCCTTAATTGATAGGGCTTGGAACTATCAAATAGATGTTTTAGCTATCACTGATCATGATACAACCCAAGGTCTTGATATAGCTGATGCTTATATAGAGGAAAAAAATGTTCCACTTAAGCTAATCCATGGCATAGAAATTTCTACGGCATGGCATGGGTTTGAAATTCATATTGTTGGTTTAAATATTGATAAAAATGATGCGACGTTAAGGCAATTAATTGCTGAGCAACAGCAGGCCAGAGTGAATCGTGCAAAACAAATTGGCGAAAAATTAGTGAAATGCGGTTTTGCAGATGTTTATGAAAAGGCTTTATTGCTCGCGGGTAAAGGCTCTATAACACGCGCGCACTTTGCTAAAGTGTTATATCAACAGGGCCATGTATCAACGATGCAAAAGGCATTTGATAAATACATCGGTAAAGGACAAAGAGCTTTTGTTAAGCCTAATTGGTGCACCATTGAGCGGGCAATTGAGGTAATACATCAGGCGGGCGGTACTGCCGTTATGGCACACCCCATTCGCTATGATTTATCGGCAAAGTGGTTAAGAAGGTTAATTGTGCAATTTAAAGATGGCCACGGGGATGGTTTAGAGATTGTTTTGCCACAAATGAATCAACAACAGAGGCAAACAATGCTAAACTACTGTTTAGAATATAATTTGCTCGCTTCTTTGGGATCTGACTTCCACCGCCCCAATAAATGGAGTGACCTAGGCCGTCATTTAACCTTACCTGATGGCGCAATTCCTATATGGAAACAGTGGCTTTAACCATTGTTATTAATCATGAGTAGTATTAAGGATTTTATATGAGTCAGTTTTTCTATGTTCACCCTGACAACCCTCAAGGTCGTTTAATGAAGCAAGCCGTTGCCATATTAAATCAAGGTGGTGTTATCGTGTATCCGACTGATTCAGGCTATGCTTTAGGTTGCCACTTGGGTGATAAAAAAGCGTTGGAGCGAATCTGTCAAATCCGAGATATTACCAAAGAGCATAATTTTACCTTGGTGTGTAAAGATTTATCGCAATTGTCTGAATATACGCGCGTTGATAATAGTGCATATCGATTATTAAAGAATAATACACCAGGGGCTTATACCTTCATATTTAAGGGCAGTAAAGAAGTTCCTAAACGATTACTGAATCCTAAAAAGAAAACCATAGGTATTAGGGTACCTGATAATAACATTGCTCAAGCCTTGTTGGCTGAACTAGCAGAGCCTATAATGTCTACTAGTTTGATTATGCCTGGTAAAGATATGGCTGAATATGACCCTGAAGAAATCAGAGATTTATTAGAGCATCAGGTTGATCTTATTGTTAATGGTGGTCATTTGGGGGAGCACCCAACGACGGTCATTGATTTTTCAAATGATACGATTGAAATTATCCGTGTTGGTGAAGGGGATCCTTCACCATTTGAGTAACTATAGTTACCTCTACTTAACAACATTAGAGTCAGAAGTTATCTACTTGGGAGAGGCTACTGACGGAGTTGAAATATATGTCGACAAATACAGAAACAAACAAAAAACACCCTGCTAACAAAGCATCAAAGAATAAAGCGAAAAAAGACAGTCAAAAAAGTGCTAGCGACAATAAGTATGGCACCCGTGGCACTGGGAAAAAATCGGGTGCTAAGCAGGGAAAAGATGTTAAAGGCAAGAAGAATAAAGCTGAACAATCAAAACCTGCCAAAGTAAACTTTCAAAAAGCCAGCGTAAAAGATTCGGAAAAATTACAAAAAGTATTAGCACGTTCAGGGCAAGGCTCACGACGTGAAATGGAAACTTATATCAGTGAAGGGCGCGTAAGCATCAATGGTAAAGTGGCTTATTTAGGTGACAGAGTCGACGGCAGCGAGCAAATCCGAATTGATGGTCATCATGTCAAGCTAACTGCGCAAGACGAAACTATATGTCGAGTTTTAATGTACAACAAGCCTGAAGGTGAAATGTGTACCCGCAAAGATCCTGAGGGCAGGCCGACCGTGTTTGACCGTTTACCACCATTAGAAACAGGTCGTTGGGTAGCTGTTGGACGTTTAGATATTAACACTTCAGGTATGTTGTTATTTACTACAGACGGTGAACTTGCCAATAGGCTCATGCATCCATCACAAAAAGTAGAGCGTGAGTATGCAGTTCGTGTTTTTGGTGATATTAATGAAGCCATGCTACAAACGCTAAGAACCGGTGTTAAATTAGAAGATGGGCCCGCACGTTTTCAAAAAATTTCTTATCGTGGTGGAGAAGGCAGAAATCATTGGTTCCATGTTGTGCTTTCAGAAGGTAGAAACCGTGAGGTCCGTCGTTTGTGGGAAAGCCAAGATGTACAAGTTAGCCGTCTTATTCGTGTGCGTTATGGTGATATGGAAATGCAAAGGCAGCTGCCGCTAGGTGGTTGGAAAGAATTAGGTTTAAAAGATGTAAATTATTATCGTAAATTGGTGCAATTAAAGCCTGAAACACAAAGTAAAGTAAAAGTTGATGAAAAAGCGATGGATAATGCGAAGAGTCGTAGAATTCGTCGCTCAGTTAAAAAGCATCAACAACGTCAAAAATTAAGTACACGACGTCGTCATAAGTAGTACAACAGTAATTCAAGAAGTATATGACATGACCTATCAGTATATTGATGACCAAAAAGATTTAGAGCTGCTTTGCAGAAAATTGTCTCAGGCAACAATGCTAGCCATAGATACAGAATTTGTCAGAACAAGAACCCTTTATGCGAAATTAGGGTTACTGCAAGTTTCTGATGGTGAAGTGCTTGCATTAATTGACCCTATTGCAGTATCCGATTTAACTCCTTTTTGGCAGCTATTAACTGATCCTGCCATTTTAAAAGTGCTTCATGCATGCTCTGAAGATCTAGAAGTGTTTATGACGGCGGGCGATTGTAAACCCGAAAATCTAATTGATACTCAAATTATGATGTCGTTTTTAGGTCATGGTTTATCAGTAGGTTATGCAGCTATGGTTAAGCACTATACTGATATTGAATTAGACAAATCAGAGTCGAGAACTGATTGGACTAAAAGGCCGCTTAGCCAAAGACAACTTGTATACGCTAGTGCTGATGTAGAGCATCTTTATGCACTATATCCAACGTTACTCGCTGAAACACAGCAATCAGGTTTCCTAGATTATGCCAAAGAAGAGTCACAAGCCTTAATTGATAAAAAGTTTACAGCCATAGATGACAATGTTTTATATCGCTCGATTAAGTTAGCTTGGCGATTAAACCCTGTGCAACTTAATCGTTTAAAACACTTAACTCGTTGGCGTTATCAGCAAGCAAAGAAAAGAGACTTGCCAATTGGTTTTATTGCCAAAGATCATACGTTAATGGCACTCGCTCAATATAACCCACGTAGTACCTCCGCCATGTTACAACTTGAAGGACCTGAGCAATTAGATATTCGCCATAAAGGTAAAGCGATGCTTGCTGTGTTAAAACAGGCTGAGCAAGATGATGAAGGGAGTTACCCCGCTAAGGTTAGGCGCTTAGACGAGTACCCTGGCTATAAGCAAATTTTTAAAAATGTGAAACAGTTTGTTGCTAAAGTTTCGAAGGAAAAAGGTATTCCAGTAGAAAATCTCGCCTCAAAGAAACAAATTAATCAGTTTTTATCTTGGCATTTTAAGTTACTAGATAGTGATCAGGTAGCAGATAGAATTGATTTATTATTTGGTTGGCGTAAAGATGTACTTGGCGATGCATTGCTTAAGTTTTCAACAAACAAATTTCAATAAAGTGCGTTAACTTTATCTTTTAATTAGTTACCAGATATGTTGAATGTTTATCAAAATATGGTTTAGTGAAATGGTAACAATAAATCACTGAACATCATTCTCAGCTCATGGTATATTGTTTATCAGACAACATTTTATTCATATTATTTTCTAGTATGCCCTTATAAATATTTCTATAGGTCTCCATTATGCTATGCGCAATTTATAAAAGTCCCAAAAAACAGCAAACTTATTTATTTATTAAAAAACGTGATGATTTTTCATCGGTGCCAGAGGCGCTAATGACTACATTTGGTACGCCCACTTTAGTAACTATTGTTAATTTGGCCACCAAAGATAAGCTTGGTATGGCAGATATAGATAAAGTGAGAAGTAATCTAGAAGAACAAGGCTTCTACCTGCAATTGCCACCTCCTGTAGAAGATTTGCTTAAAGAGCATAAAGCCGCAATGAAAGCTGAGAAAGAGCAAGGGGAAGAATAATATGATGAAGAAAATTACTTATATTTCTCTTGCTATGTTTGCCTTATTAACAGCGAGTAACCCAGTGCTTGCAGCAACGGGTAAAAAAGTACTAACCGATGAAGGGTTTGCTCAATACGTTAGTTTGCTGAAAGAGGAAGCGCTTACGCTCGGTTATGATAGAGCGCTGGTTGATAGTAGCTTTTCAAAAGTTAAGTTTCATAAACGTGCGGTAAAAGCCGATAGAAGTCAGCCTGAAAAAGTTGAAACGTTAGACACATATTTGCCTAAGCGAGTACCTAACTGGAAAGTTAAAAAAGCTCGTACTTTATATAAAGAACATTATGATTTATTAACTAAAGTGAGTGAAGAGTACCATGTTCAACCTCGTTTTATCGTTGCATTATGGGGACTTGAAACAAATTTTGGCAAAATTATGGGTAATTATAATGTGATTTCTGCATTGACCACTTTAGCTTACGAAGGTCGCCGTGAGGCTTTCTTTAAAAAGCAATTGTTTGCTGCGCTAACTATATTAGATGAAGGGCATATCAGTATTGAAAAAATGAAAGGTTCATGGGCTGGTGCTATGGGGCAAAACCAGTTTATGCCGACTTCATTCTTAGCCTACGCTGTTGATGGCGATGGCGATGGTAAAAAAGATATTTGGACTAACCAAGCAGATGTGTTTGCTTCAATGGCTAATTACCTGCAAAAAGAAGGTTGGAGTGATGAGTTAACTTGGGGCCGCCAAGTAAAGCTCCCTGAAGGTTTTGATACCTCTTTAGCCATCCCTAAAAATACTGGTAGTCGAAAAAACTGGTTGAAAGCGTGGGCTAAAACTGAGAAGTCACTTGCTGAGTGGCAAGCCTTGGGCGTGAGAAGAAGTGATGGTACAAATTTGCCCACTGTTGATATAAAAGCGGCACTGGTATTTCCTGATGATGAAAATGGTCGTGTTTATTTAGCTTACAACAATTACAAAAGCTTAATGCATTGGAATTTATCTTATTATTTTGTTAGTTCGGTTGGGCATTTGTCTGATCGCATTAAATTTCCTCCTGTTAAATAAGATCCCCCCATGACAAAGAAAAAATCTAGGAAACCTGTTAATACCTTGCAAGTCGAGCCATTTTGGCAAACGAAAACATTGTCAGAGATGAGTCGGGATGAATGGGAATCACTGTGTGATGGTTGTGCTAAATGTTGTTTACACACTTTTATCGATGATGATAAAGCTGATAGTGAAGTTACATTATTGCCAACAGATCATATCCAGCAAGGTGAAAGCTTATATTATTCAAATATTGCCTGTTACTTGTTAAATGAGACAACTTGTCAATGTACTAAATATGAACAGCGCACTAAACTCGTTCCTGATTGCGTCAGGCTTACTCAAGATAACATCGAAGGGGTGTTCTTCATGCCCCCAAGTTGTACTTATCGTCGCATTCAAGAAGGACGTGGACTCCCATCATGGCATCCCTTACTACACAAAGGGAAAAAGTCAGCAATGCATAAAGCCGGTATGTCTGTGAGAGGGAAAATAGTTAAGGACGACGAGGTTAGCCTAGATAAGTTTGAAGATCATATAGTTACTTGGGCTATTAACGATTTAGACTAACGCTTTAGACTCGCAATTTTTTATTTGTTTTATGGGTAAGCCACCATTATGAAAGCTCAACAGCAAAGCCTGTTTTATTTACACTCCGCGGTATTACTTTTTGGTGGCACTGCACTTTTCTCTAAATTAATTCAACTTCCCGCCCTTGATATAACCGTTTATCGAGTAGCTATTGCTTTTATTGCATTGTTTATTTTATTAGTTGCTCAAGGGAAAAAGCTCACCTTAGCAAATCAAAAAGAGTATGGTGTGGCGATACTTTTAGGCATGGTTGTTGGTATTCACTGGGTAACATATTTTGCTAGTATGCAAATGGCAGGGGTAACAATAGGTATCATTTCATTTTTTACCTACCCTGTGATTACAGTATTTTTAGAACCTCTGTTTAGCAAAAAGAGGCCAAAGCTGAAAGATATTGGTATTGCTGTGATAGTTGTTTTAGGCATTTTCCTGTTAATTCCTGAAGTGAATTTGGGCAATCAAACGACCTTAGGCATAATTACCGGAATCATTTCAGCTGCATTTTTTGCTTTAAGAAATATCGTCCATAAAAACTACTTCTCTCATTATTCTGGCCCTCACACTATGTTTTATCAAACGTTTGTCGCTTTTGTGATGTTATTCATGTTTGTGGAAGTGCCTGTTTCTCAAGTTAGTCAACAGGATTGGTGGTTGATTGTGTTGGTAGGAGTGGTGTTTACGGCGACACCTCATGCATTATTTGCTTCTAGCTTACGTCATCTATCTGCAACAACCGCTGGTCTAATTTCTTGCCTACAACCTCTGTACGGTAGTATTTTAGCCTTCTTGTTACTGCAAGAGCGGGTTAGCATAATCTCTTTAATTGGTGGTTGCCTAGTGGTAAGTGCTGCTGTATTTGAAACTTGGTCGGTTAGTGCGAGTAAAGTAAAAGAAAAAGATAAGTTGAGTTAGTTTTCTTCGAGTAAAGCCGATTGACTTAAAGACATATATAATTGTTGAAGACCTTGATGACTTTCACTTGAGTATCGTACTGGCAAAATTTCCTTTTTGAGAGAAAACCTTTCAAACTCCTGAATAAAGCAGGTTTTAGTTAACATAACCTGACATTTTTTGGCTACTTGAGTAAATATGAAAGCATTTAAATACCCTTCTAATTGAACCCTGTTAGGGTGTGCTATCCCTGCTTTTTTCATGTCAGCCATGAATTGATAACATACTTTCCAAGAACAATTTGCAGGTTCAGGCATAACTTCTGATACCATGACTCGGCTTTTATGCTTTAACCGGCTGTATAAATCGCTACTAGAGATAAAAGAGAGTGTGGTGTAAAAAGGGGTTACCCCTTGTTCGTGACCACTATTAATTAACTTAGCTAATGGTTGATATGTGCCAACAAAAATTACTGCATCAACACTTTGCTGTTTTATTGTTGAAAGTACTTTTGAGATATCATCACTGTTTCTTCGGTAGCGACTAGTTACTACTGGGCTTAGTTTATAATCCTTTAAATAGCGTAAAAAAAACTTCTCTGCAGCTAAACCAAACTCATCGGCTTGAATAACTAAGGCGATATTTTTATAGCCTTTTTGCTTAATCAAATACTCTAGTTGTAACTTTGCTTCTTGTTGATAACTGGCTCTTAAATTAAAGATGTTTGACTTTACTGGTGTTCTGAGAAAATCAGCACCAGTAAATGGCATTAAAAATAAAATATTTTTTTGTTTTAGGATAGAAAGAATCGCATGTGACGTCGGTGTTCCAACGTAACCAAAAAGTGCAAAGACTTGCTTAGCGATTAACTGGTGAGTATTGGCAATAGTTTTTACCGGCTCATAGCCATCATCTAGGCTGATCAACTCTACTTTTCTACCATGTATACCACCTTTTTGGTTTATTTTATTAAAGTAGACCATAGAGCCAGCTTTTAACTCATTACCCAGCTGAGAGGCAGGCCCCGTTAGAGCGTTGGACATGCCTAATTTAATTTTAGTTGAGCTAACTCCTTGTTCAGCAAAACAATATGGAATGAAGAAAAGGATAAATTGAAAAGGAATGAATAAAACGCTTTTTATCAAGTGATTTCCCCAACACCTAGCTGATAGTTCTAAGCAAAAACTATCCCTAACTTCATTATAAACATATATGCACAATCCATGGGTAAATATTTATTGGCATAACTAAAAAGCTGAAAAATTGAGAAATAGAATTCGAATTAATAATAAAAAGATGATTGACTTTTATGATTACGAGTGTAATCTTATGTTTATTGATTACGCTTGTAATCGTTTTTGTTGATTACAGCTATTGAATAAATGTATTCTGATAACAATCAAAACTTGAGAAATCAAAACTAGGAATGGCACATGAAAGAGATAAGTAAAGCTGAGTTTGAAGTATTAAGCGCGCTTTGGGAAAAGTATCCGGCTTCAGCAAATGATCTTATCAGTACATTAAATGTAGTAAAACCTTGGCATGATAAAACGGTTAAAACATTACTCAATCGACTTGTTAAAAAGGAAGCTGTAGGTTTTCAAAAGGAACAGAGGAAGTATCTGTATTTTCCACTGATAGAAAAAGAAGCTTATACCCAATATGAAAGTAAAAGTTTAATAGAAAGGTTATTTAGCGGACGCGTTTCTCCTCTTATAGCGGGTTTTGCTAAAAACCAAGAGCTAAAAAAAGAAGATATCTCTCAGTTAAAGGAAATAATTTCGCAATGGGAGAAAGAGAATGATTGATTTTCTTGCCGCACAAATATATCCATTGACTGTACTATTGTCACTCGCTCTATGTAGTCATAATCAGTTGTTGAAAAGGCTTGGTGCAAAAGGCACTTATGCACTTTGGGCGATCATTCCGTTAGCCTTGTTGCTGTTTAATATTCCAGTTGATGTGTTTAGCGTATCAAACGCTGCTCAAAGTGAGTTTAGCCAATACCTAACTATTCCAAAATTAGCATTAGAGCAGGTTGAACATATTGATTGGTTGAGTTTAGTCTGGATAGTTGTTAGTGCTTTCTTAATCATAACTGCCTTTATCAGTCATTTTAAATTTAATAAAAACTTACAGTTAAGCAAAGTGAGAAGTCAGCTTTTTCGAATCACTTTGCCTAAAGGTTTAACCATATATCGAAGTAGCCATGTGCACAGCCCTATGCTTGTTGGCTTATTTGAGCAAAAGTTGGTTATTCCAGAAGACTTTGAAGATATTTACTCTACAGAACAACAGCAATTAATTTTGCAACATGAAATTTGTCATTTTGATCGCAATGACATTTATTGGAACTTATTAGCGTTTAGTTTTATTACGCTGTTTTGGTTCCATCCCTTGGTTTGGCTGAGCTATTTTCGCTTTCGTCGAGATCAAGAGCTTTCCTGTGATCAAACTGTTTTAGCGCGCAAACAAACAGAGAGCAGGATTACTTATAGCAAGGCATTACTAGTAGCGGCAGAGGCCACGCCACCATTAAGTTTTGCTCAGCTATCATTTTATGAATATGGAGATAAGAAAATTATGTTTGAACGCTTAAAGCACATAAAGCATGCAACTAAAAGTAGTAGTGTCACTTTAGCTGTTGTTTCAGCATTATCAATATCGTTGTTATCAGCAGCGAGTTTTGCAGGCAACTTAGGTGGTGGTGAATCTGGCTATCATGGTAATAAAGAATTGGGAGTTTACCCTAAGGTGAGAATAGAGCCTAAATATCCAAAGCAAGCGGCTCAAGAAGGTATTGAAGGTGCAGTGGTATTAAAGTTTGATATCAATGCTGATGGCGATGTTAAAAATGTGAGTGTAGTTAAAGCTCTTCCAAAAGGTGTGTTTGATAAAGTAGCTAAAATTGCTTTACGCCAATGGAAGTATGAGTCAAGCGATGCTTACCATAAAGATCAGCTTGTACAGCTTGATTTTAGAATGGGACCAAACTCAACGTTAGATACTTCTGAAATGCTGGAAAGAATTAAAGTCACTCATTAAAAATAATTTTCGCATCAATAGAAATACTATTAGTCAACTAATAATTATAAAGGCTACTTCGGTAGCCTTTTTGTTTTTATATTTTTGCTAGGATATTAGTAGAAATTCTTAAAGTTCCTCTTTGGTAAAACAAAGGATAATTCTGCTTTTTGTCACGCTTTGTATTATAATCCGCAACCTTAATTTAGTGGTTTGTGAAGTTCTTGGGGGTATTATGAGTGTTGATGCAATTGGTTTATCGGCTGATTTATTGAAAGCGGTTAAAGCGTGCGGTTATAAAAACTTAACTCCAATACAGCAAAAGGCGATCCCATTAATTCGTAAAGGGCATGATTTATTGGCGAGTGCTCAAACTGGCACAGGAAAAACTGCCGCATTTTCCTTACCCATTATCGATAGTATTGTTAGTGAAAAATCAAAATCGACTAAAAGTACTCATTTATCAACAAATCTTGATGTAACGGACAATATAGAAAAGCGTACAGAACATAATATTCGAGCGCTTATATTAACTCCTACACGCGAATTAGCGATTCAAGTGGCTGACAACATCAAGACTTACAGTGAGTTTATGCCGATAAAATGTACTGCCATATATGGTGGCGGAAAAATGACTTCGCAAAGTAATACGTTGAAACAGGGCGTTGATATCTTAGTCGCTACCCCAGGTCGCTTGATAGAGCACTTATCACTAAGAAATGTAAATCTCGCTCAAGTTAAGTACTTAGTCTTAGATGAAGCCGATCGAATGTTAGATATGGGCTTTTTATCAGACATTGAAAAGCTCATGGTGTCTATTAAACATAAACACCAAACGTTAATGTTTTCAGCAACTTTCTCTGAAAAGGTCAAATCACTTGCTAATCAATTATTAATTACACCTAAAACGGTGAGTGTTGCTAAACAAAATAGTACTTCAGGCAAAGTAAAGCAGGCAGTGTACTGGGTAAGTGAAGCAAGAAAACGCGAGTTATTGTCTGAATTGATTGGGGTAAATAATTGGCAGCAAGTTTTAGTGTTTGCTGGTACAAAGGAAAGTGCCAATATATTAGCAAAAGAGTTAAAGCTTGATGGTATTAAAGTCGCTTTATGCCATGGAGATAAAGCACAGGGTGCGAGAAATAAAGCGTTGGAGCAATTTACTGAAGGTAGTGTAAGAGTGCTTGTTGCTACTGATGTTGCTGCTCGTGGTTTAGATATTGATAGCCTTTCTTATGTTGTTAATTTTCATTTGCCGTTTTTAGCTGAGGATTATGTCCATCGTGTAGGAAGGACAGGAAGAGCAGGAAAGTCTGGTACCGCGATTTCTTTAGTGAGCCCTAAAGATGAAAAGTTCTTAGAAAATATTGAAGAGCTACTTAAACGAAAATTTGAGCGTATTATTGTCCCAGGCTATGAATTTAATCGTAACGAAGCGCTTGAATACCAAGAAAAAACGTTAAAACGAGAAAGCAAAAACAGGTATCGAGCTACGCAAGAGAAAAATCAAGCTATTGCAAAGAAAGGGATGAAGAAAAAAGCGAGTCAAAAAAATAAAGTAGCCCGTAGTAGCAGTAAATATAATAGTAAAATCAAAAAGAAAAGATAGCACCACTTTCGTGCTTATTTGCGATGAAAACAATAAACGATGCCACCATTTTTCCGTGCGAAACGCCTTTTGAAAATAGACATCAATGTTGGTTTTGTGGAGAGCCATATTCCAATCATTTTGTCTTTCCACCATTAAAAAATGCAAGTGAATTTGATGAAGGAGTGCATTTAGTATTTAATTGCTCACATGCAAGACTGTCTGTGCCAAGTTGCACTGAGTGCTATCGAGTGGCATTTAAGTGCCAAGTAGATAATATTTGGCAAGTTAACTTACAAGTTAAGCAGTTTTTATTAAAACAATATCGAAAAGATCTTGCTATCGGCATTAACTGGACACCACAATTATTGGCTGAAAGTCAATTTGAAGGGGGCAATTTTGCTGGTTTTCAGCAAAGTGCTTGGTTTATGTATGAAGTTGCTAAAACCAGAGTGAGTTTTCAAGGTTGGCCATTAGTGGTAAATGGTATTGTTATTGAGCCAATTCACTCTGTTGAACAGTTTATGTTTGATGGAGTGCTTTACCCAAGCGTCGAAGAAGCGATAACTCATTATGCAAAGGTATTCTTTTTAGAAAAGGCTTTTTTTAAGGCTGTTTTTCACCATTTAAGCCACCGCATTAATCATAAGTTCGAAGAAAACAACCAACAAGTACAGCAACAGTTTTCTCATGCAGTGAGATTTTGTCGGTTACTTGTTGGCAGTACTCCAGACGAGCGTAAAAGCGCATTCGCAGCGTTTATTGCTGAGCATTAGTGGAGTTATACCACTGAGAGCCTGTGTGACATGTTCATTTTCTTTCTATATAAGGCTTGATCTGCTCGTTCAAAAAAACTGTGCTCATCATCAGCTCTATTAATAAATGTGCTCCCTAAACTACAGCCCAGTTTATATTTAGCGAGTAATACATTTTCAGGCAAAGCTTGTAAAACTCTTTGCTCAATAATAGCTAATGCATCTTCATTTGCATTTTCAACTATTATGGCAAATTCATCACCACCAAACCGGAATAAGCTATCAGAGTCACGTATACAAGTCCTTAAGATATTGGCAAACTCTATTAATACTTTATCGCCAGTGGGATGACCGTAATTATCATTAATCGCTTTAAATTTGTTTAAATCACCCAGTACTAATCCCACTAAACTATGATGTCTATTGGCATTATGCATAGCTCGTTTTAATTGTTCGTCAAAATACCGCCTGTTACCTAAACCCGTTAGTGCATCTTGCATGGCTAGTTGCATTGCTTGGTGATAGGCGACAGCATTTTTCAATGGATGTAACAAACATTGATGTAATTGTTCAAGGATTTTAAAATTAGCAATGCTGATTGGTGCGTTTATACTGTAGGTAAGTGTACCTATATAATCATTGTTGATTTTTAATTGAAACTGACGCTCTTTTTTGGCTTTTCTACTACCCCTTAAGGTTTTACTTACTGAAGGACATTTGAAATATAAGCCAGAAAAATCAAGGTATCGAGCGACTTCTCTTGCGAAAATAGTTAACAGTTCATCTAAATCAAGGGTCGTTTGCAGTTGCTCAATAATTAATAATGTATTTCGTTTGGTTAACTTTTTACTGTCAATAAAGTTTTGAGCGGCAAGAGCATCAGCAGTCAAGGTATCTGCTGATAAAGTGCTAAAAGTATTGAATGGTGAAAATCTATTATCAAGTACATTTAATGTTTGCATGTTATAACCTCACTTGCATCGCTTACAGCTTATTCGCTAGTTAAAAAGCAAAATGTGTGCCACCAGGGGGGATGAAGGTGTTTGACTGGTATGTTATAAAATAAATATTGAATGTTTTCTTTTAACTGATTGATTAATCGTTTTATTATTGTCAATATTATTCAAAGCGTGGTGAAGCTGCAAATTGTCATTTTATTGACTGTAGGTGGCAATTTCTCAAAACCACTAGGATATGGATTTACTTTAGCGGCAAAGTGGCAATGCATTGCCGCTTATCGCTTATTTTTCTTTTCATTATGAACCTTTAAGGATGTTTTGTGACCGGACATATTGAAATTCTTGCTATTTTGACTAGTGCCGTAATTGTCGTTTGGTTATTTCGCCGATTAAAGTTACCCGCAATTTTAGCTTACCTTGTCGCAGGTATGTTAGTTGGTCAGCACGGTTTAGATATTGCTCAAGAACAAGTTGATTATGATCACTTCGCTGAGTTAGGTATTGTCTTTTTACTGTTCACTTTAGGGTTGGAGTTTTCTTTGCCTAGGCTTGTTGCCATGCGGCACTTGGTGCTATCAGTGGGCAGTATGCAAGTAGGTATATCACTTCTCATCTTTTTAATTGCTTCAATGTTTTTTGGCTTAAGTTTTAGCGCGGCTTTTGTTGTCGGTAGTATTTTAGCATTATCTTCAACTGCTATTGTTATTAGACAACTAAGTGAAACGGGAGCGATGAACCGAAAATCGGGTCAATTATCAGTGGCCGTTCTGTTATTTCAAGATGTAGCTGTTGTACCTTTGCTTATTATCATTCCTATGCTTGCACAAGATAGCGACAGTTCTATGCTACTGGCGCTGATGCTGGCAATGGTTAAAGGGGTGGTTGTTGTTGTATTACTTATGCTAATTGGTAAGTGGTTATTACCGAGAGTGTTTAATGTCATAGCTCAGGTAAGAACAGATGAACTGTTCGTTTTAACCACTTTGCTCGTCACTCTACTAGCCTCAGCTTTCACACAATGGTTTGGACTATCAATGGCTTTAGGTGCGTTTCTTGCGGGTATGATGCTTGGCGAGAGCGAATACAAGTATCAATTAGAAGCCGATATTAGGCCATATCGAGATATTTTATTAGGTCTATTTTTTATTACCGTCGGTATGAAACTAGATGTCAGTTTATTATTGTCATCGCCATTTTCTTTGATTGCATTAATGATTAGCTTCATGACTGTAAAGGTGATTATTGTAAAAATGCTAGCCGTTAAAGCAGGTGAGTCAACTAAGGATGCTTGGGCATCTGGGCTAATGCTTGCCCAAATGGGCGAATTTGGTTTTGTGTTGATTGCTTTAGCTAACAATAGTCAATTAATCCCAGTAGATGTCACCTCTATGCTGTTAGGTGCGGGTGTGCTCAGTATGGCAATTACGCCATATATGATTGACCATGCTAGGTCTTGGTCTTTGTTTTTAAGCCAAGAAAAAGTATCTGATGAGCATGATTTAGAATCATTACCTGACAATAAAACACTGAACAATCATGTAATAATTTGTGGCTTCGGTCGAATTGGGCAAACGGTAAGTCGCTTTCTAAAACAAGAAGGCATTGATTTTGTCGCAATTGATATCGATCCATTACGAACACGCAAGGCCCGAGATGCAGGGGAAAATGTATTGTTCGGTTCATCGCGAAAAACAGAAATACTTAATGCAGCATACTTGGCTGAAGCTAAATTAGTGGTAATCGCTTTTGGTGAAGATAAACAATCTGTAGAAGTTATTCAAAAAGTACGTTCAATGTCAGAGTCTGTACCTATTTTAGTGAGAACCCGTAATGATGACCAACTGAGTGTATTACAAAGCGCCGGAGCAAATGAAGTGGTTCCAGAGAGCCTTGAAGGGAGTTTAATGCTCGTTTCTCAAGTCCTTTCGTTATCAGGTGTGCCATTCTCTCGTATTATGAGGCGTGTACAAAAAGAGCGTAAGAATCATTACAATCATTTACATGGCTTCTTTCAAGGTGAGCACACTGATATGAGTTCTTCTGGTATTGATAAAATTGAATTTGCTCATGCTATCATTTTGACTGATGACTCTTTTGCATGCGGGAAAACACTGCAATCGTTAGATTTAGAAAGTCGACGAGTTTTTATCATCTCACTGAGAAGAAATGATACAGAATATGAGTCGCCTGATTTAACAATGGAGCTGTTACCTCAAGATACCTTGATTCTTAGAGGTAAACCTAGAAGAGTTGAACGAGCTGAGCGATATTTACAAGAAGGGCATTAACCCAGTAAATGCGAACATTTCTATTTAAAGAAAAGGAAATCTCTGATTTCTTTTTCTTTTGCTAGCGCATCATTAAAACCAAGTTTAATAAGTTCGCTACAGAAGTTTTTATCGAATAGTAAATAACTGACAATACTCGATTCAGCATCATTTCCAATGCCAATGCTACGTAATAAAAGTTTGACTGACATAGGTATGTCATCATAAAAAGAGGCGGCTATCGCATTAAAATCATGGCTTGGATTGAGTACAAAACTGTCGATGTGTTGTAACCCGTCATTTTCTTGTCTTATTTCTTCTGGAATTAACGTTAGGGTATCGTTTATTCTTCTCATTCTTTCTAAGTCACTATGCATAGTGTCAGCAAAAATTGAGTCTAATAAGTGCCCAGCAATAGTGGCTGAACTTGGTGGGTGAGGGTTGTTTTCATTCGCGTGTAGCGGTTCTTTGGGTTGATCAACACCAATCACAAATATGCGTTTAGCGCCCAAATGAATAGCTGGACTAAGTGGTGATAGCTGATGTACTGAGCCATCTCCAAAGTGTTGATTTTTAATTTTAACAGAAGGAAAAACCATTGGTATAGCTGAAGATGCCATAAGGTGTTCTGTGTTTAATTGCGTAGCCTCTCCGCGTCTTTTAACTCTTTGCCAAGGCTCTGTACCATCAACCGATTGATAAAAGCTAATTGAATCGCCGTTACTGTAACTTGACGCTGTTACAGAAACAGCAGATAAATAGCCCCTTAAAATATTATTATCAATGCGTTGAAAATCTAGCATTTTATTGAGTAATAGCCTCAAAGGCGCATTGTTTAATAAACTTCTGGGTTTTTTGTTGGCGTAATCAGCCTGAAAGCTAGCTAGCATGCCTAAACTGATGTGACTGATTATTTTTGTTGCTTCGCAATGATAAATACTTTCAATATTGAAATTTTTCCATACCCACTCTAGTTTCTTAACGCCCAAATGATAGCAAGAAGCATAGCAAGCAAGAGCTGTTGAGTTAATAGCACCTGCAGAAGTTCCACAAAGGATAGGGAAGGGAATACCATGATTCCTAGGAACAAATTTTGCAATGGCACTTAGAACGCCCACTTGATAAGCAGCCCTTGCGCCACCTCCTGTGAGTACAAGTGCATTCTTACTATCAAGATAATTGCGTTTTCTCGTCATATATGATCTTTTTATTGAAGTATCATGAAAAAGTATTAGCGCTCGAAAATAAAGCTTCCTATGTAAGTGTATGATGTTTTTGAAAACTTTTCTAGTTTCACTAAGGAAGAAGTCACGGGACGAAAAAAAAGCCAGCTAATGCTGGCTTTTTTAAATGACATTGAATTATTAACAAGTAAACCTTCTAACTTATCACTATTATATAAAATAATTTGGGTAAGTAGTTGTGCCTATATGCAATAATTAACTACTAACGCGAGCGTTAGCAGCATCAATCAATGGTTGCGATCCAGTTTGAATTGAAGCTAAATTGGCTGAAACAACTTTCTTTGGTAATTTAGAAATCATCAAAGAACCTGTTTCAACAGCACCAGAAGCCGCAGCAAACTCTAATAAATTCTGACCATTACACTGAATACCATCGAAGATACGACGAATTTTTAATTTATTCGTCTTTAAAAATGAACGCATGCGTTTCTTGTCATCGGCAGCCACGTACTCACATATGCTTTGAGCAATGTTAGCCGCTTGTGCCTGAGGCGTCGATACAACAGACGTTAAAGTTAAAACAGTGATAGTAGAAGCTATTAATAATTTTTTCATTTTAGTAACCTTATATAATACTTGAGTTAATAAAAGAAAAAACCACGGGATGTACCTTGAACGTGGTAACTCCGCTGCCATAGTCAATTACAAATTAAGTAAACAAAATTCATAAACACCTTAGGCCGGTGGTTTTGCGTCGCCTGCTTTCACAGGTTTTGCCTTTTCTTTGTCAATTTTAATTATCACTAAACTTTGCTAAAAATGCAAGTATGACAAGGGGTAACGCTATCTTTGGATATTGTATATTGAATTTTGTTTTGTTTTGGTGTGGCGAAATTATGTACAAGTAATTGTTTTATGGCAAGGTTTACTGTGACAGGTCAACCAGAGAGTGTGGATAAAAATGCCCAAACTTTAGTTATTAAAGCTTGGGCAATCAAAAGTAACTTTACTAAAAAGTCATTTCAGGTATATCGCCTGAAACGACTAACTCACCTTCTGTGAGGTTTTTAATTTCTTCTACTGATACCCCAGGAGCTCGTTCAAGTAGGTGGAACTTACCTTCTTTTATCTCTATTAAGGCAAGATCAGTTAATACTTTTTTAATACAACCTTTACCTGTTAATGGCAAACTACAATTAGATAAGAGCTTAGATACACCATGCTTTGACGCGTGTGTCATGGTAACAATTATGTTATCAGCGCCAGCAACAAGATCCATTGCTCCGCCCATGCCTTTAATCAGCTTTCCTGGGATCATATAAGAAGCAATATTGCCATTAACGTCTACTTCAAATGCTCCTAAAACAGTTAAATCAACGTGTCCGCCACGGATCATGGCAAATGATTCTGCCGAGTCAAAAATTGAGGCGCCAGTTGCCATTGTTACCGTTTGCTTACCAGCATTTATTAGGTCGGCATCTATTTCTTCTTCTGTAGGAAATTGTCCCATGCCTAGCAATCCGTTTTCAGATTGCAACATCACTTCCATGCCTTGTGGCACATAATTCGCCACTAATGTTGGAATACCAATACCTAAATTAACGTAATATCCATCCTGAAGTTCTTGAGCAACACGTTGCGCTATTTGTTCTCTTGATAAAGCCATTATTCTCTCCTATGCCTCTGTATCACTAGGTCTAACGGTACGTTGCTCAATACGTTTCTCAAACGTACCTTGGATTAATCGATCAACATATATTCCCGGTGTATGAATTTGATCGGGATCTAATTCTCCAGGCTCAACAATTTCTTCCACTTCAACGACGGTAATTTTTCCTGCGGTAGCGGCAAGAGGGTTAAAGTTACGGGCTGTTTTTCTAAATACTAAGTTTCCGTATCTATCGGCTTTCCACGCTTTAACAATGGCAAAATCACCAGTTATTGATTCTTCTAGAATGTAATCACGACCGTTAAACTGTCTTTCTTCTTTGCCTTCTGCAACGGGAGTTCCATAGCCTGTAGCAGTGAAAAAAGCAGGGATACCAGCACCACCGGCACGCATTTTTTCTGCTAAAGTACCTTGCGGTGTTAATTCCACTTCAAGTTCGCCTGCCATCATCTGGCGTTCAAATTCAGCATTCTCGCCAACGTAAGAGGCAATGATTTTTTTAATTTGGCGATTTGGCAATAATATACCTAAACCAAAATCATCAACTCCGCAGTTATTAGAAACAAAGGTTAGGCCTTTAGTCCCTTTACGTTGTATTTCATTAATTAGATTTTCTGCAATACCACATAGACCAAAGCCACCAGAAATTACGGTCATATTGTCTGATAAACCTGCCATGGCTTCTTCGTAGCTTGACACTACTTTGTCAAATCCGGCCATACTTTTCTCCTCGTTAAGTCTGTATTCAACTGTTAATCGATATTATTACTAACAGCTTGTTATATTAATTTTTAGTGTTAACTGCTGTGATTAGCCATTTGCTTTCGCAAAATAGGCATTAGAAACCTTTGAAACTGGTGGCTTTTTGAGCTTCTCACTGATAAGCCAGCCTGCTTCAAGCAATAAATCAAAATCGATACCTGTTTCAATATTTAAGCCATTTAATAAATACACTACATCTTCTGTAGCAACATTACCTGATGCGCCTTTAGCATAAGGACAGCCGCCAAGGCCTGCAATAGCACTATCGACGACTGATATCCCTGCTTGTAATGCAGCGTAAATGTTAGTTAACGCCTGCCCATAGGTATCATGGAAGTGAACAGCGAGTTTTTCTCTTGGCACTCGGGCGCTCACAGCGCGTATCATTTCAGTTACACTGGCAGGGTTACCAACACCAATAGTGTCGCCAAGCGATATTTCATAACAACCCATTTTGAATAGTTTTTCAGCAACATCAGCAACTTGCTCTGCTGAAATGTCTCCTTCATAAGGGCAACCTAGTACACATGAGACATAACCGCGCACTTTTATGCCTGCTTTATTAGCTGCAGCCATAATAGGCTGAAAACGTTCAAGGCTTTCATCAATTGAACAATTGATATTTTTTTGGCTAAAGCTTTCAGAAGCTGCGCCAAATATGGCAACTTCATCAGCATTAACAGCCATTGCTGCTTCAAAACCCTTCATATTGGGTGTTAATGCGGCATAAGTGACTGACGCATTGCGGTTAACAGTTTGAAATACTTCACTAGAGGTTGCCATTTGAGGCACCCATTTTGGGGATACAAAACTGCCACTTTCAATATAACTGACACCTGCTTGAGCCAGTTTTTCTATTAGGGTAACTTTGTCTCGGGCACTAACGGGTATGCTTTCATTTTGCAAACCATCGCGAGGACCAACTTCAACAATTTTTACTCTATTTGGTAAGTTTGCTAACTTATTGATGTTGCAATGGTTCATTAAGAGTCCTCGGTTGGAGTGAAAGCTAATAATTCAGCACCACCATCCACCATATCACCTGCATTGAAAAATACTTCATCGACTGTGCCAGCGCTTGGTGCTTTGATTGTGTGTTCCATTTTCATCGCTTCCATAATTACTAAGGCTTGATCTTTTTCTACTTGCTCACCAGAGGCAACAAGTATACTGACCATGGTACCGTTCATCGGCGCTGTTAAGCCGCCGTTGGCATCTTGTGAGTCAAGGTTACCGCAGTCAGGTAATATGTGACTGAAGCTAAAGACACCATTTTCACGATAAATACTTAAGTTGTTTTCAACATGTGAGACAGTGGCTTGACTTCTATGACCATTGATATTAACCGTGATCAAATCATTGTAGATCTCACCTTGGCAATCAACGCTTTGTATTACTTTATTGTCATTACTGATATTAATAAGGTAATAACTGTCAGTGCCTTGTCTTTTTTGTTCAACAGACACATCATATTCAATCTCATTATGAGCTAAGGTTAATTGATGCAGGTGAGCTTCATTAAGTCGCCATGCATTAGTTAAATGCCAAGGCGAGTTTGGATCTGTCGTTAAGTTTGCCGCTTCACTCGATTTTTTCTGTAAAGATAGCACTAAATACAAGGCTGCGATGGGCAGCTCATTTGCTAGAGATTGACTGTCTTTATGAAAAATTAAATCATTATTTTTTTCGATAAAGCCGGTATCAATATCTTCATCTAAAAAAGGTTTGGACGTCGCTAAGTTATAAAGGAAGTCAATGTTTGTGGTGACGCCATTAATACGATATTCACTTAGTGCTTTTGCGAGACGCTGTAATGCTTTATCACGATTTTCATCCCATACAATTAGCTTAGCTATCATAGGATCATAAAAAACGCTGACTTCATCGCCTTGTCTAACACCGGTATCTATCCGAACATGCTTGCTTTCTATGGGGGTTTTTAATAAAGCTAATTTACCTGTAGCAGGTAAAAAGTCGTTGTTTGCATCTTCTGCGTATATACGAGCCTCAAATGCATGGCCATTTAATACGAGTTCAGCTTGTTTTTTGGGTAATGGTTCATTTGCAGCGACACGTAATTGCCATTCAACTAAGTCTTGTCCACTAATCATTTCAGTGACAGGGTGCTCAACTTGTAAACGGGTATTCATTTCCATGAAATAGAAAGAGCCATCAACATCAAGAAGGAATTCTACCGTTCCTGCACCTTGATAACCTATCGCTTGTGCTGATTTTATTGCAGCTTCACCCATCTGCGCACGTAATGATTCACTCATTTTAAATGCAGGTGCTTCTTCTATAACCTTTTGGTGTCTACGCTGCACTGAACAATCACGTTCAAATAAGTACACGGCATTTTGATGGTTATCACAAAAGACTTGAATTTCTACATGACGAGGTTGGGTTAAATACTTTTCAACGAGCATCGTGTCATCACCAAACGAAGACATAGCTTCTCGTTTAGCTGCGGCTAAACCTTCATTGAATTCTGCTTCACTCCAAACTTGGCGCATGCCCTTACCACCACCACCGGCTGTTGCTTTTAATAATACCGGATAGCCCATTTCATCAGCGGCAGCTTTGATGACATCAGCAGATTGATCATCACCATGGTAACCAGGAACTAATGGCACATTGGCATTTTCCATGATGGATTTTGCCGCTGATTTTGACCCCATCGCTTCAATTGCTGCAACTGGCGGTCCTATAAAAGTAATATTTTCTTGGGCACACGCTCGACAGAAATCGGCATTTTCTGATAAAAATCCATAGCCAGGATGAATCGCTTGGGCGCCAGTCATTTTTGCGGCTTCAATGACTTTATCAGCAACAAGATAACTTTCTCTTGAAGGAGAAGGACCTAAATAAACAGCTTCATCGGCCATATGAACGTGCAGTGCATCTTGATCGGCATCTGAATACACAGCGACGGTAAGCACACCCATTTCTTTGGCAGTTTTGATAATACGACAAGCAATTTCGCCACGGTTGGCAATTAATATTTTACTGAACATTTAATTATTCCTTTTATCATTAGCGCCAAGGTGCCAATTTGCTGTGCGCTTTTCAAAAAAAGCTTTAAGACCTTCTTGACCTTCATCAGAGACTCTAATGTTGGCAATTCTTTCACTAGTATCAGTTAGTAGCGTTTGATTGACCTCTTTATATGCAACATCAAAAGCTAACTGTTTTGCTTGTTGCATCGCTTGAGGGCCATTTGCTAACAAGGTAGCAATCATTTTATCCACTTCATTTGAGAGCAAGTCTGGTTCAACTACCTCATCAACCAAACCTAATTGCAATGCTTTATCGGCAAAAAATCGCTCGGCTGTTTGGAAGTAGCGTCTGGCGGCTTTTAAGCCGATTGCTGAAACCACATAGGGACTAATTGTTGCGGGAATGAGGCCAAGCTTGACTTCGCTTAAGCAAAAGCTCGCTTTGTTACTAGCAATAACAATATCGCAGCAACTAGCAAGGCCTACAGCACCGCCAAATGCCGCGCCTTGAATTTTAGCAATGGTTGGCATTGGTAGAAAATTTAATGCTTTTAACATGTTAGCTAAGGCGTTGGCATCTTTTAAATTATCTTCATAAGAATAGCCAGCCATGCGTTTCATCCAGCCAAGATCTGCACCAGCACTAAAGCTTTTTCCTTCAGAGGCAAGCACCATAACCCTAATATCATTTCTTTCGGCAAGTGATTGAAAAGTATCAGTTAACTGCTTGATAATATCATCATCAAAAGCGTTATGTTTTTCACTGTTATTTAACGTAACTGTGGCTACACCTTGCGAATCAATGTGTAGTAGCACTTTGTTATTTTGTTGACTAGTCATGGACACCTACATTCTAAAGATACCAAACTTGGTATCTTCAATTGGCTTATTAAGTGATGCAGAAATGGCTAGGCCTAGAACGTGTCTAGTGTCGGCAGGATCAATAATGCCATCATCCCATAGACGAGCTGAGGCATAATAAGGATGACCTTGATGCTCGTAATTTTCCATAATGGGCTTTTTAAACTGTAGCTCTTCTTCTTCACTCCAGCTTTCTCCTAGTTTTTCTTTTTTATCTCGAGTCACCTGTGCCATTACCCCAGCAGCTTGCTCGCCGCCCATGACAGAAATACGCGAATTAGGCCACATAAATAAAAAGCGAGGATCATAAGCTCTACCACACATACCATAGTTACCTGCACCAAAGCTGCCACCAATTAAAATGGTAAATTTGGGGACTTGTGCAGTTGCTACTGCGGTAACCATTTTGGCGCCATGCTTTGCAATACCACCTGACTCATATTGTTTACCTACCATAAAGCCGGTTATATTTTGTAAAAAAACTAATGGGATCTTGCGCTGGGCACAAAGTTGTATGAAATGAGCGCCTTTTTCAGCGGATTCACCAAAAAGTACACCGTTATTCGCAACGATACCGACAGGATAGCCATAAATATGGGCAAAACCACAGACTAGAGTATTGCCATAAAGGGCTTTGAATTCATCAAAGTTACTCCCGTCGACAATACGAGCAATAACTTCTCTCACATCGTAAGGCTGGCGAGTATCTTTTGGAATGATGCCATAAATTTCACTGCCATCGTATTCCGGTTCGCTAATGGCTTCGAATTTAATAGAAACAGGTTTTTCTCGGTTTAAATTGCTTACCGCACTGCGAGCAATCTCTAACGCGTGATGATCGTTTTGAGCATAATGGTCAGTAACACCAGAGGTTCTACAATGAACATCTGCGCCACCTAAATCTTCTGCACTAACTACTTCACCTGTTGCAGCTTTTACTAATGGAGGGCCCGCTAAGAAAATTGTACCTTGCTCCTTAACAATGATTGATTCATCTGCCATAGCCGGTACGTATGCACCACCGGCAGTACACGATCCCATGACTACTGCTATTTGTGGAATACTTTGTGCCGACATATTAGCTTGATTGAAAAATATGCGACCAAAATGCTCTTTATCAGGAAAAACATCGTCTTGATTAGGTAAATTTGCACCACCTGAATCGACAAGATAGATACAAGGTAAGTTATTTTCTTGAGCAATGGTTTGTGCTCGAATATGCTTTTTAACGGTTAAGGGGTAATAAGTCCCCCCCTTAACGGTAGCATCATTAGCAACAATGACACATTCTTGACCACCAACACGGCCTATGCCAGTAATAATACCAGCGCAAGGCACATTATCTTCATATACTTTATAAGCGGCGAGTTGCGAAAATTCTAGAAAAGCTGAGCCGTTATCGAGTAAAGCATTCACTCGATCACGTGGTAATAACTTACCTCTATCGGTGTGGCGTTTACGGCTTCTATCGCCACCACCTTGTTTAACATCACTTAATTTAGCGCGTAAGTCATCAACCTGACTTTGCATGTGTGCAGCATTATCAATGAAATCTTGGCTGCGAGTGTTAATTTTAGAAATTATTTTAGCCACAATAAAAAACCTTCAATAGGAATAGCAAGTTGGTGGAGAGCTATATAAAAAATATAGCTCTCGATTTGATTAGTTAGATTCGTTGAATAATTCGCGACCTATTAGCATACGACGAATTTCTGAAGTACCAGCGCCAATTTCATAAAGCTTAGCATCACGTAATAAACGGCCTGCTGGGAACTCATTGATATAACCGTTTCCACCTAATAGTTGAATGGCATCTAAAGCCATCTTAGTTGCAAGCTCAGCAGAATATAAGATAACGCCAGCAGCATCTTTACGGGTTGTTTCACCACGGTCTGCCGCTTGTGCACACATATACGCATAAGCTTTTGCTGCGTTCATTTGTGTGTACATGTCAGCAATTTTTCCCTGAATTAGTTGGAATTCACCAATGGATTGACCGAATTGTTTTCTGTCATGAATATATGGCACAACAAGATCCATACAAGCATCCATAATACCAAGTGGACCACCTGTTAAAACTAAACGTTCATAATCTAGGCCAGACATTAGAACACGAACACCTTTGCCTTCTTCACCTAAAATATTTTCAGCAGGTACTTCACAGTTTTCAAACACGAGTTCACAAGTGTTAGAACCACGCATACCTAACTTATCGAGTTTTTGGTGTCGAGAAAAACCAGGGAAATCACGTTCAACTATAAAAGCTGTGATCCCTTTAGAGCCTGCAGAAGTATCGGTTTTGGCATAAATAACATAAACATGGGCATCTGGTCCGTTAGTGATCCACATTTTATTGCCATTTAGAATATATTTATCACCCTGTTTGTCAGCTCGTAACTTCATACTAACAACATCAGAACCGGCATTAGGCTCGCTCATCGCTAACGCACCAATATGTTCACCCGTACAAAGTTTAGGTAAGTACTTAGCTTTTTGTTCATGTGAACCATTTTTGTTTAATTGATTTAAACAAAGGTTAGACATAGCTCCGTAACTTAAACCGACAGAGGCTGAAGCTCTGGAAATTTCTTGCATTGCAACCATATGTTCTAAATAACCTAAACCAGAACCACCGTATTGTTCATCGACAGTCATACCTAATAGGCCTAGGTCTCCAAATTTACGCCATAAATCCGCGGGGAACTCATTGTCTTCATCGATTTGAGCCGCCCTTGGTGCAATTTCGTCTCGAGCAAAGGCATTTACGGTGTCACGTATCATTTCAACGGTTTCGCCTAAATTAAAGTTGAGTGAGCTGTATTGTGAAATCATGAGGTATCCTTAATTTTGTTCAGCAGTTATGTTGGCTAATGTGTTTTGGCAATTACTTTCCAGATCATTGAGTTCTAGAAGTACGGCATTAATATCTTCAAGCTGTTGCTTTAAATCACTTTTTTTCTGTGCGATGAGGTCCATCATAGTAGACAACTGTGTTACACTTGTTTTGTCTGCATCGTAGAGTTCAAAAAGTCTTCCTGTTTCAGCAAGGGAAAAACCTAATCGTTTACCGCGCAGAATTAACTTTAGCCTAACTCTATCTCTTTGATTATAAATTCGAGTTTGACCTTTACGACTTGGATGCAACAGCCCCTGATCTTCATAAAAGCGTATGCTTCGGGTTGTTATGTCGAATTCTTTAGATAGTTCACTTATCGAGTATCGAGCTTGACTTGCTTTTGTATTCATTGCCTTGCCATCGTTATTATTCTATAAACTCACCTTACATGAAGTTTACGTAAACGTAAAGTTGGTGAGTGTTGTTTTTCTTTAGACTAGCAAAGATTACTGACTATCATGATTCAAGTTTTTAAAAATTCTCTAAGGAGTGTAACTCATAGCTTACACTCTCGAAATCGAACATAAAGACTAGTACTAAAGTTTACGTTGGCGTAAAGGTAATATTAAGTTACGCTTAATAGATTATTTTTCGTATTTTATAAGTTCAATCAAATGAGCTTAAAATCATTTCATTAATTTTTGGAGATTTTCATGTCGACACACGATCCTATTGTTATTGTCTCAGCTAAGAGAACACCTATGGGTGGTTTCGGTGGCTGTTTATCTGGCGTTGATGCAACACAGCTAGGTGCATCTGCAATTAAGGCAGCAATGGCTGAGGCTAACATTGCCAATGATCAAGTTGATGAAGTAATTATGGGATGTGTTTTACCAGCAGGTTTAAAACAAGCGCCAGCTCGTCAGGCTGCTATTGCAGCAGAGTTAGACCTATCAACGGTTTGTACCACTATTAATAAAGTATGTGGTTCTGGTATGAAAGCCGCAATGCAAGCTCATGATGCAATTTTAGCTGGCTCTATTAATGTAGCAATTGCTGGTGGTATGGAAAGCATGAGTAATGCGCCATATATTTTGCCTAAAGCGCGCTCAGGTATGCGTATGGGACATGGTCAAGTGATTGATCATATGATGCTAGATGGTTTGGAAAATGCCTACGATGGTATTTCTATGGGGTGTTTTGCCCAAGAAACGGCAGATGAAACAGGTTTTAGCCGTGAAGAAATGGATACGTTTGCCATTCGTTCATTAGAGCGAGCGAATAATGCCATTGAAACAGGTGCGTTTACCAACGAAATTACTCCGGTAACTGTTAAATCAAGACGTAACGAAACTGTGGTTGAAATAGATGAGCAGCCTGGCAACGCACGTCCTGATAAAATCCCATCACTTCGCCCAGCATTTAAAAAAGATGGCACTATCACCGCAGCAAATTCAAGCTCTATATCAGACGGAGCTGCTGCGTTAGTAATGATGAAATTATCACAAGCTAAAGAGCAAGGCTTAACTCCACTATGTAAAGTCGTTGCCCATGCAACACATGCTCAAAAGCCTGCTGAATTTACGGTTGCGCCAGTAGGTGCGATGAACAAATTGCTTGATAAGGCAGGTTGGACAACTCATGACGTGGATTTGTTTGAAATCAACGAAGCGTTTGCCATGGTAACTATGCTAGCAGTGAAAAACTTAAATTTAGACATTAATAAAGTTAATGTTAATGGTGGTGCATGCGCCCTAGGCCACCCATTAGGCGCTAGTGGTGCTCGAATCATAGTGACATTAATTCACGCATTGAAGAATAAAGGTTTATCTAAAGGTGTTGCCTCTTTATGTATTGGTGGCGGTGAAGCCACGGCAATTGCTTTAGAAATGCTATAAGCGAATAAATTAGGAATAGAAAATGAATTTTGATTTAACTGAAGATCAGCAAATGTTTGCTGATACGGCAAAACAATTTAGTGATAGTGAACTCCTTCCTAACGCGGCTAAATGGGATCAGGAACATATTTTTCCTAAAGAGGTCATAGCAAAAGCAGGCGAGTTAGGCTTTTGTGGTTTATATGCCCCTGAAGATGCCGGAGGTTTAGGCTTAAGTCGTTTAGACTCATCGATTATTTTTGAACAAATGGCGATGGGCTGTACTACTACGACGGCAATGATGACTATTCATAATATGGCAACATGGATGATCGCCACATGGGCAACTGATGGTGTTAAAGAAGCTTGGTGTCCTGAATTAGTAACAGGCGAAAAACTAGCATCATACTGTTTGACTGAGCCTGGCTCTGGCTCTGATGCGGCTTCATTAAGAACAAGCGCTAAAAAAGATGGTGACCATTATATTGTTAATGGCTCAAAGATGTTTATTTCAGGCGCTGGCGAAACAGATGTACTTGTTGTAATGGCTAGAACGGGCGAAGCAGGCCCTAAAGGTATATCAGCATTAGTTATTCCTGCTGATGCTGAAGGTGTTATTTACGGTAAAGCAGAAGAAAAGCTTGGCTGGAATGCACAACCAACACGATTAATCACCTTTGATAACGTTAAAGTTCCTGTAGAGAACTTACTTGCTTCAGAAGGAGAAGGTTTTACTTTAGCGATGAAAGGGCTTGATGGCGGCCGTATTAATATTGCGACTTGCTCTATTGGTACAGCACAACAAGCATTGAATACGGCGATGGAATACATGCAAGAGAGGCAACAATTTGGTAAACCTATTGCCGCTTTTCAAGGCTTACAATTTAAACTAGCAGATATGGCGACAGAGCTTGTTGCGGCCAGACAACTTGTGCGGTTAGCAGCCTATAAGCTAGATCAAAACGATCCAGAGAAAACTGCTTATTGTGCTATGGCGAAACGTTTTGCGACAGATATTGGTTTCCAAGTTTGTGATGCCGCACTGCAAATTCATGGTGGGTACGGTTATATCAAAGAATATCCAATTGAGCGTCACTTTAGAGATGTAAGAGTTCATCAAATTCTCGAAGGAACAAATGAAATTATGCGTCTTATCATAGCAAGACGACTGCTAACTGAAGGTGCTGGTCAATTATTGTAACCACACAGTCATAATTTTTATATTTAGGATTCGAAATGTCTGATTATTTATTAGTTGAGAAAAACGCAAACACTGCTGTAGTGACGTTTAATAACCCTCCGGCACATACCTGGACTGCACAAAGCTTAGCAGATCTTCGTGATTTAGTTTTAGAATTGAATGAAGATAAAGATATCTATGCATTAGTACTTACGGGCGGTGGAGAAAAATTCTTCTCAGCTGGCGCAGATTTAAATGTTTTTGCTAGTGGTGATAAAACCGTGGCACAGGATATGAGTGATATTTTTGGTCAAGCCTTTGAAACATTATCTCAATTTAGAGGAGTTTCTATCGCGGCTATCAATGGTTATGCCATGGGCGGTGGTTTAGAAGTCGCTTTAGCCTGTGACATCAGAATTGCTGAACAACATGCTGTTATGGCTTTACCTGAAGCGACAGTCGGCCTTTTACCTTGTGCCGGTGGTACACAAAACCTCGCTATTTTAGTAGGTGAAGGTTGGACTAAGCGTTTGATTTTATGTGGTGAGCGAATCGATGCTGCTAAAGCACAAACTATTGGGTTAGTAGAAGAGGTTGTCCCATCAGGGGAAGGTTTATCAACAGCAGTAGAGCTTGCTAAAAAAGTGGCTAAGCAAAGCCCTGTTGCGGTTGCCGCCTGTAAAAAATTAGTTCAAAAACACCGTCATATGCCAATAAACGAAGCATTGCCTCAAGAGAGGCAAGCCTTCGTAGATTTATTCGACTCAGAAGATCAAAAAGAAGGGGTTCAAGCCTTTTTAGAAAAGCGCAAACCTGTTTGGCAAAATAAATAAGGCATAGATCATGACAGACAAAACACAAGTCGTTCTCTTTGAAGAACAACTATGCGATAACGGTAAAAAAGTCGCTATTGCTACATTAAACTCACCGCGCTCACTTAATGCGCTTAGCGGTGAGATGATTGATTTGTTATATCCTCAATTATTAACATGGCAACAAGATGATGACATTGCACTTGTGTTACTAAAAGGTGAGGGTGAAAAAGCTTTCTGCGCTGGTGGTGATATAGTTCATCTTTATCAAGAAATGAATAATCATCGTGGTGATTACGCTCCTGCAATTGAAGAGTACTTTGTTAAAGAGTATCAATTAGATTACTTAATTCACAGTTACAATAAACCTTTTGTTGTTTTGGGTGGTGGTATTGTGATGGGCGGTGGTTTAGGCATGATGGTTGGAGCAAGTCATCGTATTGTGACTGAATCATCACGAATTGCTATGCCAGAAATAAGTATTGGTTTGTATCCAGATGTTGGTGGGAGTTATTTTCTAAACAAAATGCCCGATGGTATAGGGTTATTTTTAGGACTGACCGGTGCCAGCATTAATGCAGCTGATGCAAAATACAGTAAATTAGCTGATTACTTTATCTCCCAAGATAAAGAAGCGCAGTTTGTCGAAAACTTATTAGCGATTAACTGGGGGGATACGGTTTCTTTAAATCATGAAAAGCTCTCAGCACTAACCATAGAGTTTGAGCAACTGAGTCAAACTAAGTTACCAAAATCGTATTTAAGGGAACATCAAGCACTAATATCGCAACTAGTTAATGCTGATAGCCTCAAAACTATAGTAGATAACATCATTTCCCATGACATTGATGACAAATGGTTTAATCGTGGGCAAAAATCATTAAAGCATGGCAGTCCATTGAGTGCACAAATCACCTACCGCCAACTAGAAAAAGGCCGAGGTTTAACGCTAGCAGATTGTTTTAGAATGGAACTGAACCTTTCAGTTAAATCTGGTCAGTTTGGTGAGTTTGTTGAAGGGGTTCGTGCTTTGCTTATCGATAAAGATAACCAGCCAAAATGGCGTTATCCATCAGTTGAAGAGGTAGATGAAAGCACAATCGATTGGTTTTTCATCAATAAGTGGGACGAAGGTAAACATCCACTTCAATCACTTACAATAAAATAAGATTTTTAAAAACTTTAAGAGGATAGGTTAATGGCAACGATTGCATTTATCGGATTAGGTAATATGGGTGGCCCTATGGCTATCAATTTAGTTAAAGCAGGTCATCAGGTTTGTGTATTTGACTTATCTGCTACAGCAGTAAATCAAGTAGTTGAACAAGGCGCTACAACAGCTACGAAAGCTTCAGATTGTGTAGATGGTGCTGATTTTATTATATCTATGCTTCCTGCAGGTAAACACGTAGATGCTGTTTACCTTGCTGAAGAAACAGGTTTGATCAACTATATTGCAGCTGGAAGTATCGTTATAGATTCCTCAACAATTGATACTGCAACCTCACAAAAAGTTGCAAAGGCGCTAGCAGTAAAAGGCATTGAGTTTGTCGATGCTCCCGTTTCAGGTGGTGTTGGTGGTGCAGTTGCTGGAACATTAAGCTTTATGGTTGGTGGTTCAACAGGTGAGTTTGATAGAGTTCAGCCAGTCCTTTCTGCAATGGGTAAAAATATATTCCATGCTGGTGATCACGGTGCCGGTCAAGTGGCGAAAGTGTGCAATAACATGTTGCTATCGGTATTAATGGTTGGAACCAGTGAGGCACTTCAATTAGGCATAGCGAACGGATTAGATCCTAAAGTGTTATCAAATATAATGAGCAAAAGTTCAGGAAGTAACTGGACTTTAGATGTTTATAACCCTTGTCCTGATGTAATGGAAGGTGTTCCTTCTTCAAATGACTATCAAGGTGGTTTTATGGTTGATTTAATGGCAAAAGATTTAGGTCTTGCTATGGAAACAGCTTTAATGAGCCAATCTTCAACGCCTATGGGCGCCTTAGCTAGAAGCTTATATGCTATGCATGCTGCATCTGGTGAAGGTAGTAAGGATTTCTCCAGTATTTTTAAATTATTTAATAAAGAATAAAGTGAAGCATAATGAATTTACAAGATAAAACAATTGTCATCACAGGTGGTGGACAAGGCCTTGGTAGAACAATGGCGATCAGTTTGGCAAAAAGTGGAGCAAATATTGCGCTAATTGATTTGAATGAAGAATTATTACAAGAAAGTACAGCATTAATTGAACAAGAGGGTGTAAAGGTACGCTATTACATCGCTAATGTGAGTGTTGAAAGTGATGTTGAAACAACGTTCAGTAAGATTAATGAAGATTTCAATGGTATAGATGGCTTAGTAAATAACGCTGGTATATTACGCGATGGCATGTTTGTTAAAGTAAAAGATGGCAAAGTAGCTAAGAAAATGTCTATAGAAAACTTCCAATCAGTTATTGACGTTAACTTAACTGGCGTTTTCCTTTGCGGTCGTGAAGCAGCAGTTCATATGATTGAGTCTGGTGGTGAAGGTGTCATTATAAATATGTCTTCAATCGCAAGAGGAGGTAATATAGGCCAAACGAACTATGCTGCAGCAAAAGCAGGTGTCGTTGCGATGACCACAACTTGGGCTAGAGAATTAGGCCGACACAATATACGTGTTGGTGCAATCGCGCCAGGGGTGATCAGAACAGCAATGACTGATGCAATGAAGCCTGAAATGCGTGACAGACTAGAAAAAATGAAACCTGTTGGACGTCTTGGTGAAGCTGATGAAATAGCTCATACCGCTAAGTATATTTTCGAGAATGACTTCTTTACTGGTCGTGTCGTAGAAATTGATGGCGGCCTATGCATGTAATCAATTACTCATAAAAGTTCAGGTTCAAAGGTTGTTTTTTGATTAAATTGTGCAACCTTTGAACACTTAGACTAATATAAGTAAATAATTTGCATTTTAGGGTTGACCCAGCGAAGAAAATCTCTAAAATGCGCATCCACTTCAACGGGGCAACTCAGGAAGGTTTGTGTAGGAAATACATAGTAGGCCGTATCAAGGAGATGAAAGGTCTGTTTTGACAAGTTAAGTGATTTGATTAAGAAACATTTAACCCAGTTAACGTTAAAAAGTGAGTTAAAAAATAAATCACTTTTTTATAAAATAAACGTTGACATCAAAACTAGGAAGCGTACAATGCGCATCCGCTTCGGGGCAAAGCTTACGAAGTTCACTGATTAACGAATGCGATTAATCAGTGTTCCATACGGAACAAATTCTTTAACAATTAGTTATCATGCAATTTGTGTGGGCACTCACTCAGATGTTGATTTTACATAGTCCATTGGA
>NZ_SAWY01000010.1 GCF_006439335.1 Litorilituus lipolyticus
CAAATGTGGCGAAGGTAAAAAGAAAGCCAAAGGCAAGTGCGGCGAAGGCAAATGTGGCGAAGGTAAAAAGAAAGCCAAAGGCAAGTGCGGTGAAGGCAAATGTGGCGAAGGTAAAAAGAAAGCCAAAGGCAAGTGCGGCGAAGGCAAATGTGGCGAAGGTAAAAAGAAAGCCAAAGGCAAGTGCGGTGAAGGTAAATGTGGCGAAGGTAAGAAAAAATAATCACTGTTAAAGTTGTATAAAAAAAACGGGCATATGCCCGTTTTTTTATAGTAGAGAGTTTTTAATTCAACCTATTGGTTTTTTCCAATGTAATAATATACTGACCATGTATTGTTAAATATACCCGTAGAAGGTACTAAGTGAGTCGATATAGTTACGTCACTTTCTTTGGTTGAAAATTGTGCCTTAACGCCATCATCATTTAATCTTTTACTCTGCTCAATATGCCAGTCACTTCCTAAGCACTGCTTAACAGTTTTAATGGCTTTAGTGTAATAGTCTTGGGCTACCTGTTGCTCAACTTGAATAGTGTTACAGGAATATGTTGTCTTATCACCACCCAAAGTCCAAATAGTACAATTATCACCAATTAGATGATATTTAGCATGCCATATCTTAGTAGCTCGAGCTTTTATCTCTCCTGCTTTTAACTGCTCAAATCCGTCATTATAGGCATTGACTAAGTACTCTAGTTTTTGACAAGAGTTGGAAACAGGTTCTAAATTTTGTTGCGCGATTTTATGCTGATTTGCACAACCTGCTAATAAAATAAATGTCGGTATAACAGATATTAAAAATTTCGTTGAATTTGTCATAGTCAGCTTAATTGGCTTCCAGCCATAGGGAATGGTTAATACGCTCTATATTACAAAATATCATTAATCATTCATAGTAGACAGCACCAATGTTTAACATATTCATATTATTTTTATACAAATACATAGAAGTAAATCGTTAGCGTTTATTTACTTTTAAAGCTAGATGAATCGATTTTATGGCTTTTGCTGTGTGCGTCTCATAAGGTATAATATGGGTCCTAATAAAGCATCAGGAATTCAATTTGACTAACAATGATATTTTACGCCGTTTACGTTATACCTTTAATTGGAATGATAATGAAATGGTTGCTTTACTCTCTTTGGTGGGAGTAAAAACGACTAATGCACAAGTTAATGGTTGGTTGAAAAAAGAAGAAGATGAAAACTTTGAATCATGCTCTGACTATTTTTTTGCTGCTTTTTTAAATGGCTTCATTGACAAAATGCGCGGTAAAAAAGACGGGCAGCCTGCAGAAATTGAAACAAAGTTAACCAACAATATTATTCTAACTAAGCTAAAAATTGCATTAAATTTAAAAGCCGATGATATTATTACAATGTTGGCTACAGTCAACTTCAAATTGAGCAAACCTGAGCTAAGTGCTTTTTCTCGAAAAGTAGAGCATAAACATTATCGAGAATGTAAAAACCAAGTGCTTAGGAACTTTCTAAAGGCGATTGATAAGCAGTTTTTTGTCCCAAGGAAAGAGAAAGTCAAGGCTCCAAATAAAGTAGCTGATAAATCTAAATCTACTTATAAGAAACAAAAAGCTGATTCCGTTCAAGGTGCTCGACCTAATGCCAGTAGTATCTACATGAACCCATATGCCAATTCACCAAACTCGGAATCATCAAGCAAAAGTAGCCGTAGTAAATTGACGTTAAAGAAGCAAAAATAACTCTCAGTGCTAAAGCTTTGTTTTATTAATGCGTTAGCATATAAGTCAGTGTAAATGCTCTAATAAAGTTTGTTTTTATTTAAGTAATTTCTGTTCCCTTATGAGCTAATAGGGTAATATGCGCAGCCTTACTAATGTTGAAACTTATTAGTTTTAGAGCGCATAATTTTAAATGAACATACTTTTAGTAGATGATAAGCAAGCCGTTAAAGATAGTTTGGAGTTAATCCTGTCTCAACTAGGTTACCATGTTGAAACGGCTTCAAATGGGCTTGATGCTTTTGAAAAAGCACAGAGTGCTGATTTTGAACTCTATATAATTGATCATTTAATGCCATTAATGAATGGTGTTCAGCTTAGTAAAAATTTAAAACAAACTGAGTCGTGTGCAGAAGTACCTATCCTATTTATGACAACGCAAGGGCTTGATGTTGTTAGCCAGTTAGAAGAGTTTGCTCTCTTTTCTGATGTGCTATGTAAGCCTGTAAATGCCGAAATGCTTATTGAAAAATTAGTAAGTATGGGGTTTTATAGCCCTCAAGAGAAATTTTCTATGCATTCAGAAGCATAGTTTACTAGCATTTTAATTGACACGTTTCGTGGTAAATCCTCCTTAATAGAATTCCTTTCTATGTAACGATAAAGTACTATAGCTTGTATGTGAATTGATCAGAGTTATTGATTAACCTTTTCGATTGACATTATGATTATTAACACGGTTAATACCGTAAAAGTGCTATGTCATATACGCTTAGTTATTATATTACGGTATTAGGCTCTTTATTTTCTGTATCCAATTGTAAGTTGAGTAAAATGTTTTATGAGTTACCAAGTCTTAGCAAGAAAGTGGCGTCCTAAAAACTTTCAACAGCTTATGGGGCAAGAACATGTTGTTAGTGTTCTAGCTAATGCTTTATCTCAGCAGCGTATTCACCATGCTTATCTATTTACTGGCACTCGAGGTGTAGGTAAAACAACGATTGCAAGAATTTTTGCTAAAAGCTTAAATTGTGAGCAAGGGATAACGGATACACCATGTGGTCAATGTCAGACTTGTTTAGATATTGATAGCGGTCATTTTATTGACTTGTTAGAAGTTGATGCTGCTTCCAAAACCAAAGTTGATGATACCAGGGAAATCCTTGATAACGTGCAATATGCTCCTACGAGAGGTCGCTATAAGGTCTACCTTATTGATGAAGTGCACATGCTATCTAGGCATAGTTTTAATGCTTTATTGAAAACGCTTGAAGAGCCACCAACTCATGTGAAATTTATTTTAGCGACGACTGATCCGCAAAAACTGCCAGTTACTGTTTTATCACGCTGTTTGCAATTTCATTTAAAAGCCTTAACGGTAAAACAAATAGAAGCTAAGTTAGAAGAAATACTAACCCAAGAGGCGGTTGCTCATCAGTCAGGTTGTCTCACTTTAATTGCTAAAGCTGCACGTGGCAGTATGCGAGATTCGTTAAGTTTAACTGATCAAGCCATAGCTCAAGGACAAGGAAACATAACCCTCGATAATATTCAGCAAATGCTTGGAGGGATTGACCATAATTGGGTTTATAAAATCCTTATTGTATTATTAAAGCAAGATGGTGAAGGGTTAATGTCACTATCTCAAGAAATCGCTTCTTACGCCCCAAGTTATAATCGTTTATTTGCAGAATTAATTCAGCTTTTTCACCAAGTGGCATTGATGCAAATTGTGGAACAGCATTTCGATCTACCAGCAGAGCAAGTGAGTTTGTTGAAAAACTTTGCCAACGCTATGTCTGCTGAAGATGTTCAATTGTATTATCAAATAGCGTTAAATGGCCGTAAAGATTTGCCTTATGCTGCGGATGAACAAGCCGCTTTTGATATGACGTTGTTACGTTTGTATGCCTTTAAGCCAATGAAAAGAGGTAGCGCAAAAGCTGTTACAGAGCAATCAGTATCAGTCGACCTATGTGTTGAATCTCTGCCTGAAACAAATTTGGTTAAGCCTAAAGCCTTTGAAAGTGAAGCTGGTGTTGTGAATGTATCTAGCGAGACGAGCAATGATAATCACTTTAGTTTGCCAAGTGAGAAGCAAAAAGAAAATGTTCAAAATGTTGAGCATAAGGAATTAATTGAAGCAGATGGTGATGCAGAGCTAATTGCGAGCCATATACCTGTTAATAATGCCTCTACAGCAGAAGAAACATCTTCACTTAATGAACAGATGGTCGCTATAGAGGAAAATGCTCAAGCACTTTCAATGTCAACAACTCAAAATATTGTTGATGAAAAGAGCTTTGATGAAGTCCATTTGGTTAAAAGTGAGCAACAAAGTTCTGAACAGGCAATTGATGCCGAACAAGTTGTCAAAGAAAGTGACCATGTAGAAATTGTCAGTCCGGTAAGCGCAGTTTTAGCCACTCGAAATATGCTTCGAAGTCGTAAAAAGCAATTGGAGCAGCAAACAAAAAAGTCTGATGGCGCTAGTCAGCGTCATAATCATGAACCAGTAGACTCTGAGGCGCAAGGTACACCAGAAGAAGCTCAAGAGCAGGAAGTAATAAAAAACATACTGCCAGAGCCGACTGTTCCATATAGTGAAGAGCATATTGATCCAGCAGTCATTAAAAAAGCCAATCAAGTTGATAAATGGGCTCATATGATTGACGCTATGGAACTCACTGCCAGAATAAGACAATTGGCTATACATGCGACGATCGGTGAAAACTCAACTGATGAGCATTTAATCCTACAGTTAGATCAGGCGACAAAACACTTAAACACTGAGTTAGCTCAACAACAATTGCAAGATTACATCTGCCAATTTTTGGCAAAATCAATTACAGTAACAATAGAGTTAGTTGATAAAACGGTTGCCGATCCATATCAAATACAATCTCATATTAATGATAAGCGATATGATTACGCTAAAGCGTTACTTTTTGAGGATGTAACAATAAAAGCGCTTCAGCAAGTTTTTCAGGCTGAGCTTGATGAAGAAACTATTCAAGCTCATTAATGGTAGAATATGGTAATACATGTTATCGAAAAGTTAATTGATTAATTGATGCTGTAAACACGGCATCAGGTTATAATAAATTTATAGAATTTAGTTTTAAGATTTTGGAGAGATAAATGATGAAAGGCGGTATGGGCAATTTGATGAAGCAAGCCCAACAAATGCAAGCAAAAATGGCTAAAGCTCAAGAAGAATTAGCTAATATGGAAGTTATTGGTGAAGCGGGTGCAGGAATGGTTAAAGTTACTATGACGGGTAGTCATAGCGTTCGCCGTGTTGAGCTTGATGAAAGCTTGATGGAAGATGATAAGGATATGATTGAAGATTTATTAGCCGCAGCTGTTAATGATGCAGTACGTCGTGTAGAAGAGCAAAATAAAGAAAAAATGGGTGCACTTACTGGTGGTATGCAATTACCGCCAGGTATGAAAATGCCGTTTTAAAAACACCACATTATTTATGTATAAACAGGTATTGGAGTTTTCTCATACCTGTTTTTTTTAAGTTAAAAACACAAAACACTTATTGCTAATTAAATATATCGATTGCGAGATTGCCATGAAGTTCAGCCCTGTAGTTCAAGAATTAATAGACGCACTTAAATGCTTGCCAGGGGTAGGGGCTAAATCAGCTCAACGTATGGCTTTTCATCTTTTAGAGCGAAATAGGAAAGGTGGAGCTAAATTAGCTCACTCGTTAGAAAAGGCGATGACAGAAATCGGACATTGCCAAGAATGTAGAAATTTTACAGAGTTTGATTTATGTGAAATATGCCAAAGCCCTAAGCGAAAATTATCAACGAATTTATGTATTGTTGAAAGTCCTGGAGATGTTATCGCTATTGAACAAACAGGAGAGTTTACTGGTAAATATTTTGTCTTGATGGGGCATTTATCTCCAATTGATGGTATTGGCCCTAATGATTTAGGTTTGGATATATTAGCAAAGCAATTTGCTAGCGGTCAGTTTGAAGAAGTCATATTAGCAACTAACCCCACCGTAGAAGGGGAAGCGACTGCTCACTATATTGCCGAGCTAGCTAATGAATATAGTATAAGTATGTCGCGTATTGCTCATGGTGTGCCTGTTGGTGGAGAGTTAGAGTATGTTGATGGTAATACTTTATCTCATGCTTTATCTGGACGTAAACAATATTCATTATAGAACTGCTGGTTTTTTTAGGTTGTTAACTACAGATTAACTAGTTGTATTACCTCAGAGAAGAGCTTTAGCCGCTCTCTTTTGACAACGGTCAGTTTAACCTAGCCACCAATAAATTTGACTTTAAAGCCTTCCTTTTCAAGAACAGCCTTAATAGCTTCTCGTTTATCTCCTTGAATTTCAATAACTTCATCAATTACAGTGCCGCCTGTGCCGCAAGTTTTCTTTAATTTTTTAGCTAAAGCTTTAAGTGCATTATTATCTAAACCTAAACCCGTGATAGTCACTACACCTTTACCTTTTCTACCTTTTGTTTCTCGTCTTACTTTGGCATAGCCATCACTTTCTGAAATCGTTTCATTAGTTGTATTAGGCTTAATTCGACCACTGCTTGTTGAATAGACTAGGTTGTCTTTATTAGAGCTATCATTTTGTTTTTCCGGTGATGAAGGTGTGTCTTTACCAAAAGCTGAGGCTAAATCACTTAAACTCGTTAATTTTTCTTTCATTGTATATGTCGCTTTAACATGGTTAGCTTTATTTTAGACAAAATAAAACCACTACTAGAGTGGTTTTATTATATCAAAATTTTAACTGATTAAAGCGGTTAAAATTTATAACTTACTTTCTAATTCTGGTAATGCATCAAATAGATCTGCAACAATACCGTAATCAGCTACTTGGAAGATAGGAGCTTCTGGATCTTTATTGATTGCAACGATCACTTTAGAATCTTTCATGCCTGCAAGGTGTTGAATCGCACCACTAATACCAACAGCGATATATAAATCAGGTGCTACAATTTTACCAGTTTGACCCACTTGCATATCGTTTGGTACAAAGCCAGCATCTACTGCAGCACGTGATGCACCAATTGCGGCACCAAGTTTATCTGCGATACCTTCAAGTAAACTGAAATTCTCACCGTTTTGCATACCTCGACCACCAGAGATAACGATACTCGCTGCACCAAGATCTGGACGCTCTGATTCTGTTAGTTCATCACTAACATGACTTGAAGTACCTGCATCGCAAACCGTATCAATAGTTTCTATACTTGCATTGTCGTCGGTGGCAACAGCATCAAAACCTGTGGCTCGCACCGTAATAACTTTTTTAGCATCTAAGCTTTGAACCGTAGCTATTGCATTACCAGCGTAAATAGGTCTAACGAAAGTGTCAGCACTTTCTACAGCAATAATGTCTGAAACCTGTGCAACATCTAATAAAGCGGCAACGCGAGGCATAAAGTTTTTACCTGTTGTTAGCGCTGTTGCGACAATGTGATCATAGTCAGCAGCAAGTTCAGTAACTAATAAACTCATGTTCTCTGCAAGTTGATGTTCATAAGCAGCGTTGTCACACAGGAGTACCTTAGATACACCGTTAACTTTACTTGCTGCATCGGCAACTGCTTGGCAGTTTGAACCAGCCACTAATAATGTGATATCACCACCCATGGCTTGGGCTGCTGCAACAGTTTTTAATGTTTCAGCTTTTAATGTGCTGTTATCGTGTTCAGCAATAACTAAAATACTCATGAGATCACCTTAGCTTCGTTCTTTAATTTTTCTACTAATTCATCAACAGTTTCCACTACAATACCAGCTTCACGCTCTGCAGGAGGGGTAACTTTTAATACTTTTGTTCGCAGTGATAAGTCTATGCCAAAATCAGCTGCTGACTTAACGTCTAAAGGTTTACGCTTGGCTTTCATAATATTAGGTAATGAAGCATAACGTGGTTCATTAAGACGTAAATCAGTAGTAACAATTGCAGGTAGGTTAAGAGCGACAGTTTGAAGTCCCCCATCAACTTCACGAGTAACATTCACTTTATCACCATCAATTTTAACTTCAGAAGCGAATGTACCTTGAGCTAATCCTGTTAAGGCAGCAAGCATTTGGCCAGTTTGGTTGTTGTCACTATCAATAGATTGCTTACCGAGAATAACCAACTGAGGTTGCTCTTCTTCAACAACTTTTTGTAATAACTTAGCAATATTAAGTGAATCAAGTTCACCTTCAGCTTCAATTTGAATCGCGCGATCTGCACCTAAAGCTAGGGCTGTACGCAACTGTTCTTGGCATGATTTATCACCAATCGAAACAGCGATAACTTCTGTTGCATTACCTGCTTCTTTTAATCGAACTGCTTCTTCTACAGCGATTTCACAGAACGGGTTGATTGCCATTTTTACATTGGCAAGATCAACATTTGAATTGTCGGGCTTCACACGTACTTTGACGTTATAGTCAATCACACGCTTTATCGGAACTAATACTTTCATTATTGCCTCTGATCAGGTTTGTAAATAAGTAAATACGTTTTGCTATAAATTATAGATAAAAGATACTCTTGGTTTACGTAAACGTCAACGTAATCTTGGTGAAAACTTTTAAACTAAGATACAATCAAGAGAAAAGCTTATTAAGGCAGCTTATTAACCGCTTGCTTGGCTATCTGTAATAAGATACTATCAAACACCTGTTTGAATATCAAACGCCTGTTTGAATTTTAAAGAATTAAACTTGATAAATAGAATATTAGTGGGAGATTTTATGGAACGCGAATCGATGGATTTTGACGTAGTAATTGTTGGTGCAGGTCCTGCTGGTCTATCTACAGCCTGTCGTCTTATGCAATTAGCTCAAGAGAAAGAGCAAGAGTTAATGGTTTGTGTTGTTGAGAAAGGCTCTGAAGTTGGCGCTCATATTCTTTCAGGTGCGGTGTTTGAACCAAGATCATTAAATGAATTATTTCCTGACTGGCAAGAAAAGAATGCGCCGCTTTCAACAAAAGTGACTGGCGATGATATTTATTTACTGAATAATGAAAGTAAAGGAACAAAGTTACCAGGTTTTGCAGTACCAAAGACTATGCATAATGATAATAACTATATTGTGAGCATGGGTAACGTTTGTCGTTGGTTAGCAGAACAAGCAGAGCAATTAGGTGTCGAAATATTTCCAGGTTTTCCTGCTCAAGAAGTCATTTATAATGAAGATGGCAGTGTCGGCGGCATTATTACTGGAGATATGGGATTAGATACAGAAGGAAATCAGAAAGATTCTTTTATGCCAGGTATGGAACTTCGAGCGAAATATACGGTTTTTGCCGAAGGTTGTCGCGGTCACCTAGGTAAAGAATTAATCTCGAAGTTTAGCCTAGATGAAAATTCTTCACCGCAACACTATGGCATAGGTTTTAAAGAGATTTGGGATATCGATCCAGAAAATCATCAAGAAGGATTGGTGGTACATACTGCAGGTTGGCCATTAGACAGTGATACCAATGGTGGTGGTTATTTATACCACGCAGAAAATAACCAAGTATTTGTTGGCTTAATCGTTGACTTAAATTACAGCAATCCACACTTAAGTCCTTTTGATGAGTTTCAGCGTTATAAACATCATCCTAAGATTAGCCAATACCTAAAAGGTGGTAAGCGTGTTTCTTATGGCGCAAGAGCGATGGCAAAAGGCGGGTTTAACTCACTGCCAAAAATGACTATGCCAGGGGCTTTGCTTGTAGGTTGTGATGCAGGAACGATTAACTTTGCGAAAATTAAAGGTAATCACACTGCAATGAAATCGGGTATGTTAGCCGCAGAAGCCATTGCAGAAACACTACTTACTGCAGACGGTATTGCAGAAGAAGGCAAGCAAGATATAACTCTATTCACAGAGAAATATCAGAACTCTTGGTTATACGATGAATTATACAACACTCGCAATTTTGGTCCGGCTATGCATAAGTTTGGTACCTTCTTAGGTGGTGCTTATAACACCATCGATCAAAATTTCTTTGGTGGAAAGTTACCGTTCAACTTTAAAGATGATTCATTAGATCATGAGCAATTAAAGTTAGCGAGTGAAGCACCGGTAATAAATTACCCTAAGCCAGATAATACACTGTCGTTCGATAAGCTTTCATCGGTATTTTTATCAAATACTAACCATGAAGAAGAGCAACCCTGTCACTTAAAATTAAAAGATAGCAACATACCAATTACAGTTAATTTAGCGAAATACGATGAGCCAGCTCAACGATACTGCCCTGCAGGTGTATACGAAATAGCAGAGTCTGGTGATGAATTAGTAATAAATGCGCAGAACTGTATTCACTGTAAGACCTGTGATATTAAAGATCCAACACAGAATATTACTTGGGTTGCTCCAGAGGGAACTGGTGGGCCAAACTATCCAAATATGTAATTGTTATTTTCTGAAAGTGCTAAGTTAAGTGCACATTCATGATATATAACTTAAAAACGCTACATGCAAATGTAGCGTTTTTTTATGAGCATTTATTAAAGATTAATTTATAAAGGAGTGTTGGCTATTATAAGTTAGTTTCAATAAGGTTAAATGGCTGCAAAGCAGGAATTGTTTGTTGCAGTTTAGATTCAATATTATCTAACTCCGTAAGTTGTTCACAATACTCTTTTGCTTTATCTTCTAATGCCTTCGCTCGCTCACTGACAGCTAATTCTAGCCCTTTACTCATGCCAGCCATACGTTCGTCAAATGTGGTAATGCGTTCTTCTCCATTTCCACCTTCATAGCGATTATCATCTTTAATGAGTGATTGACCTACGGCTTTCAAAATAGTGCCAATAGATTCTTGGATTACTTCTTCAATTTCTTGTTCAAACTCTCCAGCAAATAACTCCTCAAAATCATTTAAATCTTGCGGCGCAATATAATAATTATTTGCACTTTGGTTAAAGCGAGTTCGTATACGCCATTTAAGTTCTTCGAACTTAGCCTGAACATTTTGCTGGGACGCACTGTTTTCACCTGTTAATCCCCCAATAACTTCATTGACAGCTTTTAGACCGATGTCTACCCCTTCAATTGCTATAGCGATGATTTCGGGGAATTGTTCTCGGATACCGGTTGAAAATTGTTTAAACAATAACTTTTGCTCGTCATTGAGTTGATGTTCTCGTCCTTGTATAAATAATTGGTCATCATTATTGATTTGCACTTGAGTTTGACCACGTTCAACAATCCTAATATGAGTAGGGTTAATGATCACACCATAGTTAAGGTTGATTGAACATTGCTGGCTAAAAGCTAATGACATAGGTGAAGTCAATGAAGTCACTATAAAGACAATACCTAACAAGAAACTGGATGATTTTTTCATAAATTTAAATTATTCACTATGCACAAGTGCTTCAATGTGTATTTTTCGTTCATAATATCGCATTTTACTCGGTCCGTACTCACGACGAGATCTATCATGAAAATCACCAACTATCATCTCAACACCATGATATAGTTTTTCGTTAGCGAGGATATAAACACTACACATATAATCTTGAAGGTTTGTTTCTAGTGAAGCTTTCTCTTCTAAAATGATGCCCATTTCTTTAGCGTGTACTTGATAACTAGCAACAACTTTGGTTAATAGTTCAGGTTTTGCTTTATCTTTTGGGAGTTTTTTTAATTTGTTAACAGCATTCTTTAATTCAGTCGTACTCTCTGAGGTAGCTTTTAATTTTTCCTCAACATCATGTATCTGCTCTTTAAATTTTAAAATTTTATGCTCAAAATTAATAATGGTGTTACTGCCTGCGGTTGCACCTACCATACCTGCTTGTACTGATGTACCTGCTTTAATATAGCCACCAATTAATTTACCGTCAGCAGTCTCTTCTTTACCTAACCAAAGGCGGCCGTTAATATTTAATATACTATGGAGTAATTGATTTTCAATACGGACATCCTGCCCACAATTTATTTGAGCATATTGGCCATACTTGGCAAAAATACTGCCTTTTGCGCTAATGTTGACGCTCATCGCGACATCAGTAACTTCTGTTTTTTCAACATCATATTTTCGACCGATTATGCCACCTGAAATAGTTATATCGCCACCAGCTTCAAGTGTTGCTGACTCAACAAATCCACCCACAGTGATATCACCACTGGCAATAACAGTCATACCTTCGGTAACATCCCCTTCAATCATGACACTACCAGTAAAGTTGATGTTGCCTGTAGCAACGGTAACATCTTTTATTTTGTAGATTTCATCTACTTCCATTCCATTATCAATCAATTTTGGTAAACCAACTTTTTCTGAAACGAGAATGTTTTCATTTTTAGCACTAATACATGTACCTTCGCCTGAAATAAGCTCTATATCATTTCCTGGCTCAGGTTCAAGTGGTGTTGCCGTAACCGTATAGCCTTGTTTTCCTTGGGTTAACGGGATTTTTTTAGCAAGAGGATCACCAACTTTTACGCAAATAATGTCACCCAAATCACGCATGTCAACACTGCCATCTTCTCTTTTTTTAGGCTTTAAAATGCGTGTTTGAGCGCTTTCAACAAGTGGCTTGATAACCGCATCTTTACCATTTATTGCTACTTTGCCTGAGGCTATTTGCATCACAACTTGGTTATTTGGCGCTTCTTTAGCGGCCAACTGGGCAAGTTTGACTAAATGCTCTTTACTAAAGCCCTTTTTAACTCCTGCCTCTTGTGCAGCGGTTAATATGGCTTTCGCTGTTAAGTGTTGACCACCCTGTGCTGTGGTAATTTCAGCTGAAGCTTCCATTTCATCGCTTTCAATGGAGATATTTATAGTCGCATCAATTCGTTCAAGTACTTGATAACGAATCTCTCGGCCTACTTGTTTTTCTTGAAGGGGCTTTAAAACGTCATTGAGCTCAGCTATCGCATTTTTAATATTGTTCTCATTGACATATAAATCTTTAAAATCTGATGCGCCGATTAGTTCTTTAATTGTTAAAGCAGAAATTGTTTCTCCGTCTTTAATCGGCTCTAATAGCAAGTCAACATTATTTTTATCGTTGTTTATTAAACTAGCTTTAGTCATGAAGGATATGCTCCACCTAACAGTAGGTAAATTTTTAATCTAGTGTTAGGTATTAATAAATATTATAAAATCTTTAAAGATTTTAACTGCATTTATTCATTAAATATAATGTGTTTGATGAATCTTTATAAAGTTACCTGTGCCTTCCTTACTATAATCAATTTTGTATTCAACACCGTCTAGTGCTTGAACAAACAGTAAGGTTTTTTCTTCTCCAAAAACTTCGACGGCCGTCACATCGACAATATCTTGGTAGGCTTTTTTAGCTATTGAACGTTTACTTGGAATTTCTCCTTTGTAAATCCCAATACCTCGGTGACTTACTATGACCACAGGCTTGTCACCATTAATAATAATTAAGTCGAATTTCTTAATTTTATGAATAATCGTATTCCGGCCACTGGTAATAAAATTTTTCTCTATCAAAATATGCCCCTAACTTGATGAACACCTTTGTTTATTTAGTTTCAATATATAAATTTTTTACGGACTACGCAATATATATCATAGGCTAAAGTGTGACTCTTAGTATTTATCATCTTTTTAGTGCTAAATGTGATGTTTTAAACTGATAATCATGTCTAATAAAGGGCTTAGTTCAATAACTAAACTCCTCGCTCTATTACATAATTTGGAGTCTCTGTTGAATTTAGTAATCGACGTCGTATGAGATCTAGCGCTATATGTGCTACATACTGTTGAAAGTATTTTCTAGATAAGGGTAAAAGCAAGCACTGACTTTGTAAGTGCTCTTTAGATCCCCATGCTATCCAAACTGTTCCAACAGGCTTTTCTTCGCTGCCACCATCAGGCCCAGCTATACCTGATACAGCAATGGCCAAATCAGACTTTGACCTAACTAGTGCGCCTTTTGCCATTGCAAGTACGACTTGTTGGCTAACTGCACCGTGTTGTTCAATTAGCTCAGGTTTGACTGAAAGCATATCTATTTTCATTGCGTTGCTATAAGTAACATAACCCGCTTCAAAGCTTTTCGAAGAGCCGCTTATATTAGTTAGCAAGCTTGCAATCAAGCCACCCGTGCAAGATTCAGCACAGCTTATTTGGTAGTTGCTTTGTTGCAGTAAAAATAGTGTGTGTTCAGCCAATGCTTTTGGAGAGCCTTGCACCGTTTCAATATAATGATCACCTAATAAACTTTTTAATTTCACTAGCCACAGCTCTTTTTGCTGCAATGCTTGTTTACTGCGACATGTTAATTTTACCTCAAGTAGCGGAATTCCAGCACGAAAACCAATTTCAATATCATCAGGCCAGTCAGGGAGTTGCTCATTAATAGTTTTTTGTAAAGATGATTCACCTAAACCAAATACTTGTAAACGAATTGTGTCAGAAACTGTGTTACTTGGAACTAATTTTGCGATGGCAGGAATCATATGTTCAAGTAACATAGATTTTAATTCATGAGGGACTCCTGGAGTGCAATAAATATCACATTGCTGGTGTGACACAATAAAGCCAGGTGCACTGCCGTTTTTATTCGGTATGATAGTGCATCCCTTAGGTAAGTATGCTTGCTTTAAGTTTGGTTCATTAAGTGGGCTATTTCGCTTTTCACACCATGCTTTTATTTGTTCAACAGCCTGAGGATGCTGTTCTAATGCTTGTGATGTTGCTTTACCTAAGGCAAGGGCGGTTAAATCGTCAATGGTTGGACCTAGACCGCCATTGATAATAAGAATATCAGCTTGTTGTGAAATAGCATTAATTTCAGCTGTAAGTAATTCAAGGTTGTCACCAACGGTAGTTTTTTTTGTCAGCTCTAATCCTAAGTTTTTCAGCTCTTGAGCTATCATCGCTGAATTGCTATCAAGAATATCACCTGACATTAATTCGTCGCCAGTGAGTAATAATTGAATGTTCAATGTTTTATTCATCATATTAGAAAGTTAAAAAATTTATTAAGTTAATTTAAACCTTTTTAAACAGCCTTACATCTAATAATTAAAATAAAGCGAAAGACTCTTCGTAGTCACTATAAAACAAAAGGAAATTACATGAACTATTCAATTAAAAAAAGTGTTGCAGCAGTCGTATTAGTGAGCTCGGTTAGCTTATCAGCATTTGCAGACATTAATGAAACAATCGAGAATTCATTTAGTGTTGAAGATAATAGTACTTTTAGCCTTTCTAACATCAACGGTTCTGTAGATATTGTTAGTTGGAGTGAAAATAATATTAAAGTGGTTGCAACAATTGAAGCAGATAATCAAGAAGATAGAGATCGCATTAAAGTCAATATGAACCAAAACGGCAAAAGAGTTAGTGTGATAACGGAATATGAAAAAAGTCATCGAAGCAATCGTCACAGCTCAGGTGAAGTAAGTTATAAAGTTTGGGTGCCTGCTAAAACAAACCTTGAAGATATTGAGTTAGTTAATGGTAGCTTAACTATTGAAGATGTTCATGGTGAAGTAGAAGCTCAATTAGTAAATGGCTCAATTAAAGCGACAGGGCTACAAAAAGATAGCGAATTAAGCTCAGTGAATGGCAGTATTAAAGCGTATTATCAAACGTTTGACTCATCTATGGTTGATGATGTAGAAATTGAAACGGTTAATGGCAGTATTAAACTTTATTTACCTGATAATGCAAATGCTAAATTAGATATTGATACCATGCATGGCAGTATCAAAACAGACTTTGGTTTACGTGCAGAAAAGAATTCTTTTGTTGGTAAAAATTTAAAAGGAAACATTGGTCAAGGTGGCGCAAAAATAAGTCTTGAAAGTGTTAATGGTAGTATTAAAGTGCTTTCAAATTAATTTTCTTTAGTTTTATAAGATACTTTAAGGTTATACATTGGCTTTATAGCCAATAGCCTATAAAATAATGCGACTTTGTAGAAACAAAGTCGCATTTTTGTTTCTAAGAAAACTATGACTTGTTGTACTACTGCTATATAGGAATTTTATGATGAATTATTCAAGAGAATTACTTATTGGTCGTTGGTATAGAAAGGATAAAGATGAGCAAGGTACTCAGTTAGTTGAATACGCCGAACTCGCTGCTGATGGTAGTTTCGAATTTACCTTTGTTTTCTTCAACGAGCAGGGAGAAATTACTAGTCAAGTTATTGAGCTTGGTGACTGGGGCCTTGTTGGAGACATCCATTTCACAACAACAAAGAATGAAGTGATTGATCAAGAAGTGTATGCAACCGACCTGAATAATGCTGATAACTACCATGCATATAAAGTACTGCAACTTTCACATCAAACATTCCAGTACCAACATATAGTTACGAATGATATTTTTACTATGCATCGGGTGACTGATAACATTGGTCACTGTTAGTCATAAATATTTAGCTATTTGACCGCTAGGTCTGAATTAATAAAAAAGTTAGAGAACGTAATGAAACGATTACAAGCCGCAAGTTTAATCACCGCAATTAAAACTCCTTATGATGCCAATGGTGATATTTGTTTAACTACTTATGATGCCTTAATTGAACAGCAGATCGCTGCGGGCGTTGATGGAATTATTGTTGGTGGCACTACCGGAGAAGGGCAGCTGTTAAGCTGGGAAGAACATATAATACTTATTGCTCATTGTGTTCATCGCTTTTCTGACAGATTAATTATTGTAGGTAATACCGGTAGTAATAATACTAGAGAAGCGATTAAAGCAACCGAGAATGGTTTTGCTGTTGGTATGGATGCTTCACTACAAATCAATCCTTATTATGGTAGAACTTCATTTGCCGGTGTTGCTGAACACTTTCAACGTGTTTTAACCATTGGACCAGCTTTTATCTATAATGTTCCTGGCAGAACAGGGCAAGATTTAACTCCTGAAATTATTGAGCCATTAGCTAAACATAAAAACTTTATTGGTGTAAAGGAATGTGCAGGTAATGATCGCATTGCTTACTATGAGCAGCAAGGGATCCCATGCTGGTCTGGTAATGATGACGAGTGCTTTGATGGCAAACATAAATTTGGCTCGCACGGTGTTATCTCTGTAACCTCTAACATTGTGCCAGGCTTAATGCGTCAATTAATGGATAGTAATGTTCCTGAAGTGAATGATCGCTTACAATCATTAATGAAATGGTTATTCTGTGAACCAAATCCTATTGCAATCAATACTGCATTAATGATGACTGGTGCTGTAGCTAAAAATTTCCGCTTACCGTACAAAGCATTAACACAAGCGCAAAGGGAAGAGGGTGCTAAGCTTTTACAAGCAATAGACCAAAAAGATTTGGTTGGTGATACCGTTACTGTATTGGCTGATAATGACTTTAATTATTGCGCTTAAGCTTTAACTAACCTCAGCTCGGGATAACAACTTGTTTTCTAGTAGTCTATTTTCCTTACTACAGCGTTAAATTAGTTTGCAATACACTAGCTATTGGCGCACTAACTTGCCTTGTATTAAGAAAAATCGCCAAGCTAGAATAATGATAAGTCTAAGCTTACATACATATCAAATAGCTAGCTAATTTCTTATCACGAGTTGAGGTTAACTAGCATTGTAAGTAATTAAATATTATGGCTTTGCAAAGCTAGGTTTATCTTCATCAGCTACCTTAAATACTTTTACTTGCCCTGAGAATGGGCAAGTAAAAGATAGACTTACCGCGCAAAGTTGTAAGTCAACTAATCGTCCTTCTTGTAAGCGTTTCTCATCTAAGTGTTTATCACCGTGTAATCGATCACCAACTACTGGAAACCCTATGCTTGCTGCATGTTTTCTAATTTGATGTTTTCTACCTGTATCAATTAGTACTTGCAATAATGATTGCTGTAATTCTTGATGGTATTGAATGAGTGAAAAAGTACTCTTAGCGCTTTTCCCGTCAATGGGAGTTTCAATTACTATAGGGCTTTTTTGCGCGCTAAAATCTCCGTGGACAATGATATTGTAATGTTTTTCTAAATTATGTTTTTCAAATAAAGCACTTAATAATTTGGCTGCCTTTTTACTGTGCGCTACTAAAATTAAACCTGTTGCGGCTCTGTCTAAGCGATGGACAATAAATACAGCTCTTTCTTCAGAGAAATACTGCTGAGCATAACGTGTAATTGTGCAATGATCACTCCATTTAGAACCTTGACTCAGCATGCCATAGGGCTTGTACCATACACTGTAGTCTTTCAGATCGGCAATCAGTTTTGCATTAGGAACTGTGGCAGCCAGAACCTTAGCGTTATGGTAGAAGTGAAGCTTATCGCCTGAAATTAACTGTTTTTTTAAGCGCCTAAGGCGTTGAGTATGTTTTCCTCGTCTTAACCACAAGGCCCCTTTTGTAATTGCTTGTTTAATCTCAGTTTTTGAAAGCTGTTTATCTTGCAATTTACATTGCTCAACAAGTAAGTCGACGATAGTCGCAGGATTATCTTCAAAAATATCAATATGGCACTCAAATGGGCTCAAGAGTTTATTTTCAGTGTGTAACGCGTCTGCTTTATGCATAGTTGATGACAGTTAATTGATCTGATTTTACTATTTTACTAGGTTTATTTTGATAGCAAAGCTAAAATAAACAATAGATTAAAAAAAAGGTAAATAGACTATGTCTCGTGATCTTAACCTCTTTCCTGAGGATGAAATAGGTAATGTACTATGGGAAATGCAGCAGGCTGGTGAAGATTTATCACGTGAACGTGAAATAGAGTTTTCAGTGTTATTTCCATCACAAGAGTTGGCGTTAAAGTTTGGTCAGTTATTATTAGAGAATAATCAAAAGCTTTCATTTTGCCCTTTTGAAGCAAATCCAGATTTCCCGTGGGAAATCACTGCTTACCCTCAAATGCCTGCAAACTATTTTAGTATAAATGGCTATCAAGAATTGTTAGAAACAAGCTCTGCGCCTTTACATGGAAAATTTGACGGCGTTTATTTTGTTAAGCCTTAAAAGTGAGTAATTAATGACGATTGATTTAAATCAGTTTGCGACATTACAAAAACAGAGTAAAGCATCGTTTAATGATCAGAAAAGAATAGTTAAACAAGTAATGGCAGGCAAAACAGTGTACTGTGTTCAGTGTCAACAACCTTTAACTTTATATACCCCAGAGCAAAGTGAAAACTCAGGTATACGTTGTGATAAAGGCTGTACTGATGTTGCTCTAGATTTTTGTTAAGCGCTGTTTTTAAAAGCGCTTCTTATTATGGGCTTATAAGAAAGTCGCTATATCTTCTAATGATTTTTTTACCTGTGCATGTGCAGGTATTGTTGCATCATCAGCAGGGTAACCTGCAATAAGTAGCATATAAGCTCGTTCATTTTCTCCTCGGTTACATACCTTACTTAAAAATGACATGGGTTTTGGTGTGTGAGTAAGTGTTACCAAACCTGCATTATGTAAAGCCGTTATTAAGATACCCGTGGCAATGCCAACCGACTCATGAACATAATAATTAGTGTTTTTATCTTCTTCTTTAATTCCCCCTTTTTTTTGGCTAAAAATTGCGATCAACCAAGGGGCATGTTCTAAATAGGGTTTATTGGCATCGGTTCCTAAATCCTTCAAAGCATTTAACCACTCTTCACCAGCTCTTCCTTCATAAAAACCTCGTTCATGGTGCTCAGCTTGCTCTCTAATTTGTTTTTTAACGTCAGCACTATTTACTGCGACAAAATGCCATGGTTGGTGGTTAGCGCCGCTTGGTGCAGTACCAGCGGCTTTTAAACAGTTTTCAATAATGGTTTTATCAACAGGGCGATCACTAAATTTTCGAATAGAGTGGCGTCGTTTAATATCTTGATAGAAGTTCTCAGAACGTTCAAGCATTTCAGTTTCAGGGTATTCGATATAATCCGTTAAAGGAGAGCAGTTATGATCTTGCATAGTTAACCTATTATTTCTCTTATTATTCAATGAAAAATAGCTTAACAAGTTTTGAGACATAAAAAAACCGACATATAAAATGTCGGTTTTTCAAACACGTTAAATCGTTCTACGGGTTACTTAACACTCAAGGTAAGATACTTAGCCGATAAACTTACGAGCGTTACGGAACATGCGTACCCACGGAGAATCTTCTCCCCAGCTATCTGGATGCCAAGAGTTAGCAACAGTTCTAAAGACACGTTCAGGATGTGGCATCATGATGGTGACACGACCGTCAGTTGTTGTTAACGCAGTGATACCATCTGGTGAGCCATTCGGGTTAGCAGGGTAAGTTTCAGTTACTTGACCATAGTTATCAACGTAGCGCATTGATACGGTACCAGAATCATTTGCTGAGCCAATAGCTTCTTCAGAGCTGAATTCAGTTCTACCTTCACCGTGCGATACGGCAATTGGCATACGAGAACCGGCCATATCAGTAAATAATACAGAAGGACTTTCTTGAATTTCAACTAATGAGAATCGAGCTTCAAAACGTTCTGATTTGTTTTGAACAAAGCGAGGCCAAGCGTCAGAACCAGGAATGATTTCTTTTAAGTTTGACAGCATTTGACAACCGTTACATACACCTAAGCTGAAGGTATCGCTACGTTCAAAGAATGCTTTGAACATGGCTCTAGCATTAGCATTAAATAAGATTGATTTTGCCCAACCTTCACCTGCACCAAGTACGTCACCGTATGAGAAACCACCACAAGCGACTAAACCATTGAAATCTGCAAGATCAGCTCGGCCTGATAAGATATCAGACATATGAACGTCAATTGCAATGAAACCAGCTCGGTCAAATGCTGCCGCCATTTCAACATGTGAGTTAACCCCTTGCTCACGCAATATAGCAATTTTAGGGTGACTGTTATTTTTTGCGTCTTTGGCAATAAGGTCTGCAACAATATCTTCGCTGATATCAAATGTTAGCTCAGTATTTAATCCTGGATCTTCAGTATCAAATTTAACATCGTGTTCTTGCTGTGCACATTCTGGGTTGTCGCGTAATGATTGCATTTTGAACGTTGTTTGTGCCCATAATGTACGGTAGTAAGTACGAGAGTTAGCAAGTACTTCGTTGCCATCTCGGCTAAAGCGAATAACATCTTCATTATTGATGCGACCAATATCAGTACATAAACCTAATATGCCGTGCTCAGTGAGAATTTCATGAATAGTATCAACATCGTCCTCATGGATTTGAATGACAGCACCTAACTCTTCACTAAACAAAACATCTAAATCATTACCTAAATGTGACGTGAAGTTACTAATATCAATATCGACACCAGTATGGCCAGCGAATGCCATTTCAGCGACAGTGGTGAATAAACCGCCATCAGAAATATCGTGATAAGCGATAAGTTTCTTCTTATCAACTAATTCTTGCATCGCATTGAAGAAGCCTTTTAATGCTTGTGCATCATCAACATCAGGAGTTTCGCTACCGAGTTGTTTATATACTTGCGCTAAACAAGAGCCACCTAATCGATATTTACCTTGTGATAAATCTATAGCAACAAGGCGAGTGTTACCTTTATCTGTTCTTAATTGTGGCGTTACAGTTTTACGAATATCATCAACAGCACCAAAAGCTGTGATAACTAATGAAAGAGGTGAGGTTACGCACTTATCTTCACCGTTTTCTTGCCATTGGGTTTTCATTGACATTGAGTCTTTACCAACGGGAATAGTTAAACCTAATTCAGGACATAACTCTTCACCAATAGCTTTCACGGCCTCGTATAAACCAGCATCTTCACCAGGGTGACCTGCTGGAGACATCCAGTTTGCAGATAACTTAATACGATTCAATGTGCCAATATCGGCACCTGCGATATTCATTATTGACTCAGCAACAGCTAATCGTGCTGATGCGCCATAGTTTAATAATGCCACTGGGGTACGTTCACCCATTGACATAGCTTCACCGTGATAACTATCAAGGGCATTAGCTGTTACACCACAGTCGGCAACAGGCACTTGCCATGGACCAACCATTTGATCACGATTAACCATACCGGTAACAGAGCGATCACCAATGGTAATTAAGAAAGTTTTTTCGGCAACAGTAGGTAAGCTTAAGATTCTATCAGCTGCATCGCTAACAGAAGCAGTAGTTAAATCTAATGAATCACCAGCAGCGGTAGTCGATTCAACATTTTTAATTATTTTTGGTGTTTTACCTAAAAGTACATCGAGCGGTAAATCTATTGGAGTCTTTAATTTTTCATCATCGGCAAAATGTGAATCAGTAACAGTTAAATGCTCTTCTTCAGTTGCTCTACCCACAACAGCAAAAGGTGCTCTTTCACGCTGACAAATGTCAGTGAATAGGGCTAATTGCTCGTCAGATACGGCAAGAACATAACGCTCTTGAGATTCGTTACACCAGATTTCATGAGGCGTCATACTACGTTCGTCATTAGGCACGTTACGTAATTCAAATACACCTCCGCGGCCGCCATCTGAAACAAGCTCAGGGAATGCATTTGATAAGCCGCCTGCGCCTACATCGTGAATAAATAAGATAGGGTTTTTATCGCCTAACTGCCAACACTTATCGATAACTTCTTGACAGCGACGTTCCATTTCAGGGTTTTCACGCTGAACTGAGGCAAAATCTAAATTTTCTGCCGATTGACCTGAGGCCATACTTGATGCAGCACCACCACCTAAACCAATGTTCATTGCTGGGCCACCTAATGCAATGAGGTTAGCTCCCACAACAATGTCGCCTTTTTGCACATGCTCATCACGAATATTACCTAAACCACCCGCAATCATAATGGGTTTGTGGTAACCACGTACTTCTTTGCCATTGAATGAGTTAACTTCTTCTTCATAGGTTCTGAAGTAACCTAAAATTGCTGGGCGACCAAATTCGTTATTAAAAGCTGCACCGCCTAATGGGCCTTCCATCATAATATCAAAGGCTGATACGATGCGATCTGGCTTGCCAAAGTCACTTTCCCATGGTTGTACATAATCTGGAATGCGTAAGTTTGATACGCTAAAACCTACAAGACCTGCTTTAGGTTTTGAACCTACACCAGTTGCCCCTTCATCACGGATTTCACCACCACTACCTGTTGCAGCCCCAGGGTATGGTGAAATTGCAGTAGGGTGGTTATGTGTTTCAACTTTCATTAAAACTTGGATATCTTCATGGTGGTAATCATAGACATTAGTTTCAGGATTTGGGAAGAAACGCCCGCCTTTATTACCTACCATTACAGCCGCATTATCTTTATAAGCACTTAACACAAAGTCAGAATTAACTTCGTGAGTATTACGGATCATTTTAAATAATGATTTTTCTTGTTTAACGCCATCAATAGTCCAATCAGCATTAAATATTTTATGACGACAATGCTCTGAGTTTGCTTGAGCAAACATATAAAGTTCTATGTCGTGTGGGTTACGGCCTAATTTGGTGAAATTTTCAAATAAGTAATTCACTTCATCATCAGCAAGTGCTAGACCAAGCTCAACGTTGGCTTTAACGAGTGCTTCTTTACCACCTTGTTGAATATCAATCGAAGTAAATTCACCTGGCTCGCTACTAGCAAATAAGTCGCTAGCTTGTGAAAAATCATTAAAGACACTTTCCATCATGCGATCATGAAGCAATGTTGTTAATTGTGCTTGTTGCTCAGCAGATAATTGCGTACCTGCTGTAACTTCAACGTAATACGCTAAACCTCTTTCTAATCGAACTATTTTATCTAACCCACAGTTATGAGCGATGTCAGTAGATTTTGAAGACCAAGGTGAAATAGTGCCAGGGCGAGGTGTTACAAGTAATAAAAGTCCTTGAGGTTGATGTTCCTCAATTGTTGGGCCATAGGTTAATAACTGTTTTAGAACATTATCTTCATCTGTTGTTAACTCATCGTTAAGTTGAGCAAAGTGAGCATATTCAGCATAAATGTCCGTTACTGGTAATTGCTGAGCTTCACATTGAGCCAACAATTTCTTTACTCTAAACTCTGAAAGTGCCGGAGCACCACGAAGGTTTTTAATCAACATCGTCATAGGATATTTACCAAGTTTTATGTGGGGTTTTAATTAGCACAGACTATTATTTGTACTAACTGAAAATTTCGCGCGTATTATAGTTGAAAAATGCGGTTTTGTTAATGAGAAAAATTAGCCAAAGGTCTAAGTAAAAAAGTACTTGGCTATTAACTAAATACGCGACACAATTAAGACTATGAAAAAATCTGTTAGCTATTTATTATTTGGGAATATTTTACGTTTTTTTACGACATTTCTATCAGGGAATCCTGATAATAATGTTAAAGGAAAAACACGTGCTACTGCACTTATTCCTTTACTTTGCCTTACGTTGGTAAGCTGCAAAGATAAAACTGAAAGCCCAAGCCTCTCTCGAATTTTACAACGTGGATATATCAATGTTGGCACCCTTTTTGGGCCAACAAATTATTACGTAAAGGCAGATGGCTTCGCAGGTTTTGAATATGAGTTGGCGAAGAAATATGCAGATACACTTCAGGTAGAACTTCGAATTATTCCAAGTTATAGCTTAGATGAATTATTTATTAAGCTAAATACTGGCGAAGTAGATTTGCTTGCAGCAGGCCTTGCCATTACTGATAAACGTTTAAAGCGTTTTCGTTTTGCCCCTACTTACGAAACTGTTAGTCAAAAACTTGTTTTTAAACAAGGAAAGACTAGACCGAGGAAAGTCGCTGATTTAACAGGTAGCCTGATGGTGACCTCTGGTTCAAGTTATGTTGAAAATCTTGATAAATTAAAGCTGGAATACAGTGAGCTTTCTTGGCAAGAAACGGCTGAATACGATAGTGAAGAGTTGCTGGAAAAAGTACTTAATGGAGAAATTGATTATACCATTATTGATAGCAACAGCTTAGCGGTGAATCGTCGCTACTACCCTGAAATCAGTATTGGTTTTAGTATCAATAAGCCAGAAGAGTTAGCTTGGATGGTTAGTAAAAATAGTGCTGATGATATCTTAGCGAGTTTAATTGAGTTTTTTGGCAAGGTACACCATGACGGTACTTTATTAGCCCTAGATGATAAGTACTATGGTCACATTGAAACCTTTGACTATGTCGATACCAGAACATATATCAAAGCCGTAGAGAAGAAACTACCTACGTATCAGCCATTATTTGAAAAATATGCCCAAGATATTGATTGGCGCTTACTTGCAGCAATAAGTTATCAAGAGTCGCACTGGCGACCCCATGCCCGTTCTCATACCGGTGTAAGGGGAATGATGATGTTGACTTTAGCTACAGCTAAACAAATGGGGATAAAAAGTCGACTGGATGCAGAGCAAAGCATTAAAGGTGGTGCAAAATATTTCAAACGTATGATAGATAAAATGCCTGATCGTATTCCAGCACCAGATCGTATCTGGTTTGCGCTCGCCTCATATAATGTTGGCTTTGGTCATTTAAATGATGCGCGTATTATTACTCAACGACAAGGTGGTGATCCTGATCGCTGGGTTGAAGTGAAAAAGCGCCTGCCTTTACTTCAACAAAAGAAATTTTATAAAAAAACTAAGTATGGTTATGCTAGAGGCGAGGAGCCTGTACGCTATGTTGAGAATATTCGTCGTTATTATGATACCTTGACATGGTTAGATAATAAGGCAACAGAGCTTGCTAAAGCTGAACTTGTGCAAACTGAAGCAGCTATATTGGCTGACGATGACGCTAATGTTACTGAGCAGACAAATGAAATAACCAATGAACCACCCGAATTAGAAAACTCCAAACAAGAAAAAACTGCCGAGCAATAAGCCTTACTTCTCAAGTTTAATCGCTTATTTGTTAAACATTGTGAATAATAGATGACAGTTTGTACTTGTCATAAAACTGTCATTTTCATGGTAAATAATAGTCAAAGTTACATGAACGACTATTTACGGAGCTCACCATGAGACTAAAAAGACAATTACAAACAAGCCAGCGTAGAAAACAACTCATTAGACAACAACAAAAGATGATTAATCGTCGTCAGTGCTACTTTAACCAAAGCTTATTTGTGCAAGTAGTTCAAAGTTAAGTGGTTACAATTTAGTAATATTTTCGTTTAAATTGAGCGAAGTTATGTAAATGTTTTTATTAACATAATGCTTCTTGAAAATGTGTACATACTTGATAACTAACCATGCCTTTTCATTAAGTTTAAGTTGAATAATTTTCATTGGTTACGCTAATTAATGAAGAAATGCTGGTTGGTCAATTAACGATAATTAAAGGTTATTTTTCAACTTTTTAGCTTGTTGTTTAGCGGTTTTTTTCTCTTGTCGGCGTCGCTTAAAAAACGCTGAAAGTAACTGACTACATTCTTGCGCCATTACACCAGAATGGACATCAACTTGGTGATTTAATTTAGGCGTGTTTAGCAAATTAAAAACACTCCCAGCGGCACCCGTTTTTAAATCTAGACTTGCAAATACAACGCGCTTGATTCTACTGTGCACTAATAATCCTGCGCACATAGCGCAAGGCTCTAATGTTACGTATAGTGTACAATCAAGTAATCGGTAATTATTTATTCTTTTGCCCGCAGCTCTTATAGCCATCATTTCGGCGTGAGCAGAGGGATCGTTGAGCATAATTGACTGATTAAAGCCTTCACCAATAATTTCATCTTGATAAACGACAACTGCACCAACAGGAATTTCATCGTGCTGCTCTGCTTGTTGCGCTAGTTCAAAAGCTCTTTTCATAAACTTTTCATCAGATGAAATGTCTTGGGAATTTAAGGTTGATATGTTCATATAAATTAATGAGCTCACAATAATAGTTATCTTTATAGAAATAATTCTAATAAATCATTTAAGTAACGATGGCCTAATGTAGTAATTTGCCATTGTTGATTGTTGTGCTCCATTAAGCCTTTTTGCTCAGCTAAGTGCAGATGAGGTAATACTGTGTCACTTGTTAGCCCTGTATTTTGTTGATAATCATCTAGAGAAAACGAAGAGAATAATCGTAATCGATTCATCATGTATTCAAATGGTAATTCTGATGATTCAACAAGGTGGCAATGATCTAAATGGTTTCTGCTTTTATCCATATAACCTTTAGGGTGCTTTATTTTAATGGTACGGATTATTTGCTGATTTTTAGTGTCAGTAATTTTGCCATGAGCCCCACAACCTATGCCAAGGTAATCACCAAACTGCCAGTAATTTAAGTTATGCTGACACTGTTTATCTTTTTGGCTAAACGCTGAAATTTCATATTGCTTGTAGCCAGCTTCTGCCAGTAACTTAAACCCTTGATCTTGGATTTCCCATAATACTTCATCTTGCGGTAGTTTAGGTGGTTTAGAGTGAAAAGCAGTATTAGGCTCTATGGTAAGTTGGTACCAAGATAAATGATCAGGTTTAAGCTTAATAGCGGTTTTTAAATCATCTAATGCATTCTCAAGTGACTGATTCGGTAATCCATGCATTAAATCAAGATTAAAGCTAGTGATGCCAGCTTCTCTTGCATATTTAGCGGCGTTAAGTGCTTGTTGCGAATCATGAATACGGCCTAGTTTAATTAGCTTTTCAGACTCAAAAGATTGTACACCAATTGATAGTCGAGTGACGCCTGCTTTCACAAAACCTGCGAACTTTTCGCTTTCAACCGTACCTGGATTGGCTTCAAGGGTAACTTCTATATCATCCGTATAACTAAATCGTGCTAAAACTTGCTCTAGCAAAGATGCTATTGCTTGTGGTGAAAATAAACTTGGTGTACCGCCACCAATGAAAATAGAGTGCAGTGCACGCTCTGTTAAGTCAAAGCGTTCAATATCACTATCGAGATCTTTAATTAACTCTTCTATATAAGCTGTTTCATCAATATCATGTTTCAAGGCATGCGAATTAAAATCACAGTAAGGACATTTTTGCACACACCATGGAATGTGTATGTAAAGAGAGAGTTTAGGAGCAATAAGTGTCATTTTGTCGCAAGTGCCTGATTAATTGTTAACTTTGGCAAAGCTAAGTTGGTCAACCAGTTGCTTAAGAGCTTGACCACGATGACTCAGTTTATTTTTTACCTCACGAGGTAACTGTGCTGAGGTCATATTTAATGACTCTTGCCAAAAAACAGGATCATATCCAAAGCCTTGCTCGCCGTGCTTTTCTGTTGCGATACTACCTTGCCATACACCATGGCAGATAATTGGCGTTGGGTCATGCTCATGTTTCATATAAACGAGGATACAGTGAAAGCGTGCAGTACGATCTTGCTCTTTTATATTCAAAAGTTCCGCGAGCAGCTTATTGGTATTATCATTGTCTGTTACCTCATCACCACATATATCGCTGGCATAGCGGGCAGAGTAAACACCTGGTGCTCCGTTTAGTGCATCTACTTCTAAACCAGAATCATCAGCAATGGCCGGTAGCCCAGTTATTTTAGCCGCATGACGAGCTTTAATTATGGCATTTTCTACGAAGGTAGTTCCCGTTTCAGCTATATCAGGAACGTTAAATTCACTTTGCGGTAAAACCGTAATGTTGTGCTTTGATAATAATGCGGCGAGTTCTTTGACTTTGCCTTGATTACCTGTGGCGAGTACTACTTTAGACATGATCTTTTGCTTTGATAATAGAGTGAATATAATATTTTAACGTAATTCTTTGGTAGGTTAAAACATTGAACAAAAAAAAGGGCTGTATCAGCCCTTATTTATTCACCCATGTGACATGTTTTCTGTTCTTTTCGCCAATATTAATCAGCGTAAAACTTTTGAGAGAACTTTAATTGTTGCTCTTCATTACCGTCAGTAATGGTTAAATCAAAATGAATAGTTTCTTCATTGTTATAACTGACCTGTGCTAAATAATAGATAGCACTGCCTTCTTTAACTTCGGTAAACTCAAGGGTTTTAAATTGGCCTAAATTGTTTTTTGCCTTACCAGAGATACTTACGGATTTTGCTGGCGTACCTTTTTTGGTGTTATCAAGCACTGATATATTGACTAAACCATTAAATCGGCTTCGAGTAATACCATAAACCTTAGCAATTTCAGGCGTAAAAAACGTTGAACCTATAGCCATATAATGGACATTCATGCTGCCAAGCTTTTTCATGTTTTCAGCTTGAACGGCAGGGGAACTTATAAATGTAATGATGAGTAATATTGCCGATATTAATACTTTCATGATGTGCTCCAGAAATAATTACCTACAGGCTGTTAAATACGTAACCTAAGTATAGAACAGCCTATAAAATTTAGCGGGTTAATTTAGTGCTTTTCAATCTGAACTAATCTAGACAGAAATTAAATAGAAGCCCAGTAAGGAAGTGAACCTGATAATAAAATATTAATGACATTCATCGCTAAAAAAGCGACTAATAATGATAAATCTAAACCACCAATATTAGGCACTATGGCACGAATGGGTCTTAAAAAAGGTTCTGTTAATTGGTGTAAAATCATTAAGGTGGCATTGTAACCTTGTACTACCCAACTCATCAGCGCCATAACAATCATGATAACAAATAGTAAGAAACCTGCTTGTTTAATTAAAACCAGTAAGCCAATGTAAAAGGCTAATAGGCCTAGGCTTTCGCCAGCAAGTGCTGCAAGCGTTACAAACTTAAGTGTTGCAATGGCGTAGGCAAGTAATAGAGTTGCAAGGTCAAGGCCGCCAAAACCAGGAATAATACGGCGTAGTGGTACCACAAGAGGGTTACTCACTTTAACAATAAATTGGCTTAATGGGTTGTAAAAATCAGCTTTCACCCATTGCAACCACACACGAATAATTAAAATCATTAATAGGGCGTCAAAAGCGAATCTAAGCAAATAAATTATTGCTTCCATAGGAATATAGTCTCCGAATAAAACATTTTTTTCATTTCTCACTGTAAGCATAAATAAAAAGCGTACAGATAACCATGGCTAACTTTGTAACATTTAAATAAAAAACAGTTAATTAGTGCTTTTTGCCATTTCTTGTGCTCTGGTTAAAGCCGCTTGCATGGAATTAGCTACAATTTGCTCTAATCCTTGCTGTCTAAACGTTTCTAAAGCTGCAAAGGTTGTTCCGCCTTTTGAGGTGACATTTTCGCGAAGCTGGCTGATAGGGATAGGGTTATGTTCAACCATTTGGGCAGCACCAAGTGCGGTTTGTTGTACTAGCAGTCGGCTTTCTTGCTCGGTAAAGCCAAATTCTTGCGCTTGTTTTTGCATTGCTTCCATAAATAGAAAGAAATAAGCAGGGCCTGAACCGGCAACAGCGGTTATTTCATTAATTTTATCTTCACTAGTAACCCAAATTACTTCACCTACAGCTGACATTAGTTTATTGGCGGCGGCTTTTTCTGCTTGATTGACTTCTTTCGAAGCAAAAAGGCCACTCATGCCTAAACCTAATTGAGAAGGCGTATTTGGCATAGTGCGAACAACACTTGCTTTAGCGTTTAAGGCTGATTGGATTTGCGCTATTGTTGTGCCAGCAGCCACCGATAAGAAAAGCTTATTTTTGATATTTATCTTTTCACTGATGTCTTGACATACCTGCTCTATAAAGTGAGGCTTAACTGATAATACAATAATATCGGCAAACTCAACGGCATCAATATTATTAGCGGTTTGTTCAATACCAAACTCTTTAGCTAAGGCTAATCGTTTTTCTGGTGAAGGGTTGGCCACAATAATATTTTTAGCGGGTACACCTGAATTGACTAATCCTATGGTAATTGATTTAGCCATATTGCCTGCACCAATAAAGGCTATTTTATTTAAAGATTGTTTTTCCATGAATTAATTACCTATTTAACTTGATCTATATTTTAAATTATTTGTTGTTACGTTGACCAAATATCGCCGTACCAATTCTCACCATAGTGGAACCATGTTTAACGGCGAGTGATAGGTCATTTGACATGCCCAGAGATAAAGTATCAATACTTTCATATCGAGATCTTAATTCAATAAATAGCTTTGCCATTTTCTGATATATCTCTGGTCTGGCATTTTTTTCTGGAATTGCCATCAAGCCTCGTAGCGTTAAATTTTCACATTGGTTTACAACATCTGCTAAGGCGAATATTTGTTCGGGTGATATACCAGATTTTGTTTTTTCTTCGCTAATATTCACTTGTAAACAAATGTTTAGCGGGGTAAGGTGACTTTGCTTTTCATTGATAGATTCTTTGAGATGGTCATTAAGACGTAAAGCAATTTTTTCTCTATCTACACTATGTACCCATGAGAAATTATTGGCGATTTGCTTGGTTTTATTTGATTGAATCGGGCCAATATAGTGCCAGTATATTTCAGGTAAATGGGAAAGCTGTTCTATTTTTTGTAGTGCTTCTTGTAGATAGTTTTCACCAAAATGATGTTGTCCAGCTACATATGCTTGTTCAATATCTTCGATGGGTTTGGTTTTTGAGACAGCTAAAAGCAGTACAGAGTCAACTAATCGGTTATTTTGTTGGCAAGCTTGAGCAATTTGCGCTTTAATTTTATCAAGATTATCTTTAATGTTTATCATGTTTAGTTGTTAACCTTTCCACTTATAAAATTACTGAGGTTTTTATGGATATTACCGAATTACTTGCATTTAGTGTGCAGCATGACGCTTCTGATTTACATCTATCAACTGGCACCCCGCCATCTATTCGTGTAGATGGTGATGTACGTAAGCTCAATATCCCAGCTTTTGATGCAAAAGATGTTAATGCGTTGGTCTATGATATTATGAATGACAGACAACGCAAAGAGTATGAAGAAAATTTAGAGGTCGATTTCTCTTTTGAAGTGCCAAACCTTGCACGTTTCAGGGTAAATGCTTTTAACCAAAATAGAGGCCCAGCAGCAGTATTTCGTACTATCCCAAGTAAAATATTGACCCTTGAAGACTTAGGTTGTCCTGACATTTTTCGAGATATTGCAGATACGCCACGTGGCTTAGTATTAGTTACGGGCCCTACTGGCTCGGGTAAATCGACTACCTTAGCAGCTATGGTTGATTATATTAATGACCATAAACATGATCACATTTTAACCATTGAAGATCCAATTGAATTTGTTCATGAAAATAAGAAATGTTTACTTAACCAACGTGAAGTACACCGCGATACCTTAAGTTTTGAGGCAGCATTACGTTCAGCATTGCGTGAAGATCCTGATGTTATCTTAGTTGGTGAGATGCGTGATTTAGAGACGATTCGATTAGCCATGACCGCGGCAGAAACAGGTCACTTGGTTTTTGGTACATTACATACCACATCTGCTCCAAAAACTATTGACCGTATTATTGATGTATTCCCAGGGGAAGAAAAGTCAATGGTACGCTCTATGTTATCAGAATCACTTCGTGCAGTAATTTCTCAAACATTAATCAAGAAAGTAGGCGGCGGGCGAGTTGCAGCTCATGAGATTATGATTGGTGTTCCCGCTATTCGTAATTTAATACGTGAAGATAAAATAGCGCAAATGTATTCAGCAATTCAAACAGGTATGTCTCACGGGATGCAAACGATGGATCAATGTTTACAAAATTTAGTTAATCGAGGCATGATTACTCGACAAGATGCGATGGAAAAAGCGGTAGATAAGAACCAATTTTCTGGTTATTAGAACCCATAACTAGCTCGATAAAATCGAGCTAGTTTGTACGCTTGTTTAAAATGTTGTGTTAAAAATGTCTTGTTGTATAGGATTATTAATTTAACGAGTTTTACAACGTGACACTATGTAAAAGGTAATCGAATGAAGTTTCATCAATTATTAATGAAAATGGTGCAAGAAGACGCATCTGATATGTTTGTAACGGCTAAGTTGCAAGTGAGCGCAAAAATCAATGGTGAATTACGACCTATTGATGATGAACCATTAACACCAGAAGAATCTTTATCTTTAGTTCACGATGCCATGAACGAAAAACAAAAGAAGCAGTTTGATGAAGAAAAAGAATGTAACTTCGCTATTGAAATTGAAGGTATAGGGCGTTTTCGTGTTTCTGCTTTCTGGCAACGTGATATGGCTGGCATGGTCATTCGTCGAATTGTTACTGATATTCCTGATGTTGATGATTTAGGTTTGCCATCTGTTTTGAAAGATGTGGTTATGACTAAACGTGGCTTAGTACTGTTTGTTGGTGGTACCGGTACTGGTAAGTCAACCTCTATGGCTGCATTGATTGGCTATCGAAATAGAAATTCACGAGGTCATATTCTCACAATTGAAGATCCGGTGGAATTTGTCCATGAGCATGGTAAAAGTATGATAACGCAACGTGAAGTTGGTTTAGATACTGAATCATTTGATGCGGCTTTACAAAGTTCATTACGTCAAGCACCAGATGTAATTCTAATTGGTGAGATTCGAAGTAAAGAAATTATGGAGCACGCGTTAAGTTTTGCTGAAACAGGCCATTTATGTATCGCGACACTGCATGCGAATAATGCTAACCAAGCCATTGACCGGATTATGCATTTAGTACCAGCAGATCAGCATGGCAAGTTATTATTTGATTTAGCTTTAAATCTTAGAGGGGTTATTGCTCAGCAACTTGTACCAACTAAAGATGGCAATAGCCGAGTTGCAGCGATTGAAATTTTGCTTAACTCACCTTATGTAAGTGAGTTGATTAAAAAAGGTGAGATCGGTGGTATAAAAGAGGTCATGGAAAAATCAAATGAACTTGGTATGCAAACTTTCGATCAGGCATTGTTTAATCATTACCAACAAGGTTTGATCACCTATGCTGATGCACTACATCATGCAGACTCACCTAATGATTTACGCCTAATGATAAAATTACGTAGTAATGAACAAGGCGGTACAGGCGGGTTATCGGGTGTTACCTTAGATGGTCTTGAAGATAAAGATGAGCTGATGTAGAAAATCATCATTCAACTTAGTTTTATGTGATAAAAGGCTAATTAATTAGCCTTTTTTTATGTGTGTAGATCATGAGTTACCGCAAATTAGGCCGGTAAGTTAATTTTGATTACTTAACTTTCTACGGTATTGCAAGGCAATCACTTTTAAAATATCCCGCCACGTTATAATCCCAATGGCTCTGCTTTTTTCGTCAATAACGGGCAGGCACGAAATATGGTTATCATGAAAAAGTAAAACAGCTTCATTTATCGACTGTTCTTTTTGGGCACTGATTAAGTCTCTAGACATGATTTGATGTACTTTTTGTTGGGCAAAGGTAATGTCTCTTGGGGTTTCTTTGCTAGTACCTATTGTGGGGCTTAATTGTTTAAATAAATCTCTGTCGGTTATAACGCCGGCTAAGGCGCCTTCATCATCATTAATCAATATGTGATGAATATTATGCGTAGCGAAGATATCCTTTGCTTTGTTCAAATCATCATCTAGTTGCAATGTTATTAGAGATTTAGTCATCAAAGTTTCAATTTTCATTTTAGTAATTTCTCTACTTTTCAAACGATTAAGGAGTTATTAGGTAATTTATAGTTAGTATAGTGCGAAAACAGTTAGCGACAAGAGTGATTGTGTTGTTTTTTCTATCTCATCGGATCAGATGATTTAGCTTTTACTTAATGTTATCTTGTATTCTTACTGTGTTTAATCACTAAAATATCAAAGTCTATGAGGAAAATTATGGCAGATAATAGCTATACACCAGCTGATGAAAATCAACAAATATCAAATATTAATGATTTTTTTGCTAGCCAGCGATTAGCTTTTAAAAAGCAGAGTTATTTATCTTTGTCAGAGCGAATTGAAGATCTTCAGCTACTTAAATCAGCAATTAAGCAGCATAAAGAGCCATTAATTACAGCTCTATCTCAGGATTTTTCAGGTAGAAGTGCTGGTGATAGTAAAATGGCTGACATAATGCCAACCATCATGGGTATTGATTATACTATCAAGCATTTAAAAAAATGGATGAAGCCAGAAAAGCGTCACGTAAGTGCGTTATTTCAACCAGCAAAAGCCTTTGTTGTTTATCAACCTTTAGGAGTTGTTGGTATTATCACACCATGGAATTACCCGGTGTTTTTATCTCTTGGACCGTTAACAACAGCTTTGGCTGCCGGTAATCGCGCTATGATAAAAATGTCTGAGTTTACTCCTGCTACCAATGAAGTCATTAAATCAATGTTATTAACGGTATTTTCACAAAATAAGGTTGCAGTAATTACTGGCGGTGTTGAGAGTGCAAGTTACTTTTCTGAGCAAGCTTTTGATCATTTATTATTTACTGGCTCAACTCAAGTCGGTAAAAAAGTCATGGCGAGTGCGGCTAAGAATTTAACCCCTGTTACACTAGAACTTGGTGGGAAATCTCCTGTTATCATCGATGATGAAATTGATATTAAATTGGCAGTATCTCGTATACTGCTAGGTAAAACACTTAATGCAGGGCAAACCTGTGTTGCCCCTGATTATGTACTATGTCCTGAGGGTAAAGTGACAGAATTGTTAAGTGAACTAAAGTTACAATTTAATAGCATGTACCCAAGTTTTGCTGAAAATGATGATTATACTTCGATCATAAATCAGGCGCAGTTTGACAGGTTACAGCAAGGTGTAATAGATGCGGTAGATAAGGGGGCTGATGTGACTGCTCTAGTAACCGACACCGACGCATTCTCTGGCACTAGAAAGATGCCGTTAACTGTAGTTACCCAAGTCAACGATGATATGTTGCTGATGCAAGAAGAAATTTTTGGCCCAGTATTACCTATAGTAAGCTATAAAACATTTGAACAGGCACTCAGTTATGTAAATGATAGGCCTAGGCCCTTAGCGCTCTATTTATGTAGCTTTGATGAAGGTAAGAAACAGCAAGTTCTTGATGGTACTCATGCAGGAGGAGTATGTATTAATGATGCTGCCGTACATGTGGCTCAAGATGACTTACCTTTTGGTGGTATTGGTCCATCAGGTATGGGGCAATATCATGGTCATGAAGGTTTCCTAACTTTCTCTAAGGCTAAGCCAGTGTTTGAAAAAGGTAAATTTAATACTGCTAAAATGGCATACCCTCCTTATGGAAAGTGGATTCATAGGATGATGGATAAAATATTTCTGTCATAAAAGCTTCATTTTATTATGCTACAAATTAAATATTCAATAATAAGCTAGCGAGATTTTGCCAGTTTTATGCAATAAATTATTTATATGTAGTTAATTCAGAATAATGCTGTAAAGCCTTATAAAACCTACTCAAATAGTTGATGAAATACTTTAAATTATTTAGCATGTCTTAAGTATTTTAACTATGATGCTGGTATGTCACAAAAGTGTCATATTACTGTCTTATAATTGCCTCGTTATTTAAATTAACGAGGTTGACTCAGTGGCAAGTGTTGCTCTTTCTTCAAATACTAGAAAAATAAAAAACTCATTAGCGAAATGGCTAATTACGCTAGGTGGTATTAGTGTGTTATTCACATTAGTACTTATTTTCATGTACTTACTGTACGTGATAAAGCCTATTTTTGAATCAGTCAGTATAGAACCTGAGATGTCAATTGCGCTCAGTGCTGATAGTAAAGTGCTTAGTACAGGAGTTGATGAGCTTAAGGAAGTTGCATTCCAAATTACTGAATCAGGTAAAATTGAGTTTTTTTCATTATTAAAAAATAATAATTTACCTGCAGGTGATTTAATACTATCTGAGCAACTCATTGCTGATGATGATCGTTTAGTTCTGGTTGAAGATGCCGGTCATGATAAAAAGCTGTTAGTTACGGAGCACGGGCAGGTTTTTGTAGTTTCACCGCAATTTACGGCTCAGTATAATAATGATTCTCGCCAAATTATCCCAAGTATCTCTTACCCTATTGTCGATTCTCCAATCTCAGTAGACGAGCAAGAGCAAAGCTTTATTCAGTTAGCGTTTGCCATGAATGAAGAGAAGGCAGTTTTTGTAGGTTTTACTCAAGATAAGCGATTAATTAAAACCAGCTTAATTAGTGATGACGAGTTTGGGGAAGAAGATGGTGAGTTTGAAACTATCTATCAAGAAATTGATTATCTTGCACATCATATTGATGATATTGAAATATCTCCAGATCTCACCATGGTCTTTGTTCGTAATGAATCACAAGTATCGGTATTTTCATTAGACGATGATGACGTTGTAGAAGAAAAAGCTCAAATTAATGCAGATTTTTCAAATAGACCTGATGCAAAATTAACGGCGATGGCACTTTTATCAGGTGGTAGTTCTGTACTATTAGGTGATAACCAAGGACAAATCAGTCAATGGTTTGAAGTTGCCACAGAGCAAGGTCGTCAATTTCAGCAAATTAGAACATTTGATTCAGGCGATGAAGCTATTGCAAGTATAAATACTGAACAATTTCGCAAGAGTTTCTATACGTTAACGGCTACTGGCAATATGGGGGTTTTCTTTACCACCAGTGAAGCTGAGCTTTGGCAGGGTAATATTGCAAAGCAGCATCCGACAGCTTTTGCTATTTCTCCTCGTTCTGATGCAATTGCAGTCGCGATGTATGACGAACAAAAATCTGTGACTTCTTTAGAGTTATTTAAAGTGCACAATGAGCACCCTGAGGTGACTTGGCAAGCACTTTGGCAAGAAGTGTGGTACGAAGGTTACCCAGAGCCTGATTATATTTGGCAATCAACTTCGGGCTCTGATGACTTTGAAGCAAAATTTTCTCTAGTTCCTATATCATTTGGCACCATTAAAGCTGCATTATATGCAATGCTTTTCGCGGTACCTATTGCTCTTACGGCAGCAATTTATACCGCTTACTTTATGACACCTGTGCTGAGAAAGAAGGTAAAACCGACTATTGAGCTAATGGAAGCATTACCAACCGTTATTCTAGGCTTCTTAGCAGGTCTATGGCTAGCGCCCATCATGGAAAAGTACTTACCGGCTATCTTTTTATTATTTATATTTTTACCGTTAGCAACAATTCTAACGGCATTTGTATGGCATAACTTATCACGAGATTTAAAAGAAAAAATTCCTGAAACATTAGCGCCTGTTATTTTAATTCCGGTATTAATTGCTGCTGCATATTTAGCTTTCACTTTCTCACCATTATTTGAAACAGCCTTTTTTGGTGGTGATATGCGTCAATATATTACCAATGATTTAGGTATTAATTTTGACCAACGTAATGCCTTAGTTGTGGGTATAGCGATGGGATTTGCCGTGATACCTACTATTTTCTCTATGGCTGAAGATGCAATTTTTAGTGTACCAAGTCATTTAACCAGCGGCTCTTTAGCTCTAGGTGCTACGCAGTGGCAAACATTAGTCAAGGTGGTGTTATTGACAGCAAGCCCAGGTATTTTTTCTGCTGTGATGATGGGGTTAGGTCGTGCAGTTGGTGAAACCATGATCGTATTAATGGCAACTGGTAATACACCTATTTTAGATTGGAGTATTTTCCAAGGTATGAGAACACTTGCTGCAAATATTGCTGTAGAAATGCCTGAATCAGAAGTGGGTAGCTCTCACTATCGAATACTATTTTTGGCAGCCTTTGTATTATTTGTTTTCACGTTTATTTTCAACACTATGGCTGAATTTGTTAGACAGCGTTTACGTGAGAAATATAGCTCAATGTAGGCTTAACCCGTTAAGTTAATAAATGAAGCAATAGTTTATTGCACGAATAAATTAAAGAATTAAAGAGTTTTGTTATGAATACATGGTTTAAGTCGGGATCTCCTTGGATATGGCTATCAGCGGGTGGTGTTAGCATCAGCTTAATTTCAGTGTTAGGTCTTTTATGGCTTATCGCGTCTAAGGGGTTATCTTATTTCTGGCCTAGTGAGTTATATCAGTTCGATATGATAGATGAGCAAGGTAATAACTCAGTGGTTATAGGTGAAATTTATGATAGAGAACAAATACCAGTAAGCCAACTTGCTCATTTAGATTTAAAGTTAGCGAAAGACCAAGAAGTACTTGAACGTTTACTGGTAAAAACCGGTAACCGTGAATTGGTGAGTTTAGATTTTCGTTGGATTTTAAGTACGAACATCACCAAAACCACAACACCAAAAGATTTAGCTGTTGTAGAACGAAGAACGAATGGTAATTTTTATGGCTTTATTGATAGTTTAGTTTTAGATGGTCAACCTGTAGATATTGCTAAGCTGCCAGAACTACTTGAGCGAGTTGAGCAATTTCAAGCAGAAATTGAAGATTTACAAAAGGTTGATATAGGTGCGATTAATTACCAGCTTGAGAGCCTACGCTTGCAGTCTAAAAGTTTAACGCTTAAAGGTGAATTGACTGTAGATAAGCAGCAAGAGATTGATACTGAGACTCAAGCTTTAAAAGATGAATATCAAACATTAGAGCAACAACTGATGGCATTGCGAGATAAAATTTCGCGTGATCACCTTATTATGCGTGCAATGGATGGTCAGTTAGTTACTATTAATTTTGAGCATATCCTGCAAGTTAATTTTAATAATCAACTGGGCTTTTTTGATAAGTTCACTTTGTTTTTAAGTCAAATAGCTGCATTCATTATTGATGACCCAAGAGAAGCGAACACTGAAGGCGGTGTTTTTCCCGCTATTTTTGGTACGGTACTGATGGTATTACTCATGACTGTAATCGTTTCACCATTTGGTGTAGTTGCCGCAATTTATTTACATGAATATGCCGGAAAAAATGCATTGACTAGATTATTACGAATAGCGGTAATAAATTTAGCGGGTGTACCCTCTATTGTTTACGGCGTATTTGGTCTTGGCTTTTTTGTTTATATGGTGGGTGGCTCATTAGATCAGTTGTTTTATCCTGAAGCCTTACCAAGCCCAACATTTGGTACACCAGGTGTATTATGGTCAGCAATAACCTTAGCTATTTTAACGCTACCAGTTGTTATCGTTTCAACAGAAGAAGGTTTATCTCGTATCCCGTCAGCTATGCGTCATGGTAGTTTAGCGCTTGGCGCAACAAAAGCTGAAACCTTATGGCGCATTATTTTACCGATTGCTAGTCCTGCTATAATGACGGGGATTATATTAGCCATAGCACGCGCTGCCGGTGAAGTCGCACCATTAATGTTAGTTGGAGTTGTTAAAATGGCTCCGAACTTACCGCTTGATGGTAATTTTCCTTTCTTACATTTAGATCGTAAGTTTATGCACTTAGGCTTCCATATTTATGATGTAGGTTTTCAAAGCCCGAACGTAGAAGCAGCAAGACCACTTGTTTATGCAACAGCCTTGCTACTTGTTACGATTATCGTTGCCTTGAATATGACTGCTGTATCAATTCGAAACAAGTTACGTGAAAGATATAAGATGTTAGAACATTAGTTCTATACAACATTTCAATCGAAAATAATTAATTAGTAAATAGTTATAAGAGTAAAATATGATTTCTGTTACCCCAAAGGCGTTATCTGCGGATGCCAGCAAGCTAGACTTAACCAAGTTAACTAGTGAACAAACTGCTTTAGATATCAAAGGGCTAAATCTTCACTATGGTAAAAAGCAGGCATTACAAGATATCACTATGTCGATCCCTAAAGGCCAAGTTACTGCTTTTATTGGTCCTAGTGGTTGTGGTAAATCAACCTTACTACGCTGTATCAACCGAATGAACGATTTAGTAGACGGTTGTCATATTAGTGGTGAGATCAATTTACATGGCAAGAATATTTACGGTAAACATGTAGATGTCGCATCACTTAGACGCAAAGTCGGTATGGTTTTTCAGAGACCTAACCCATTTCCTAAGTCTATATATGAAAATGTTGTTTACGGGCTACGAATTGCTGGTGAAAATAATCGTCGAGTATTAGATGATGCCGTTGAGAAATCATTACGTAGCGCAGCGCTTTGGAATGAAGTTAAAGATAGATTACATGAAAGCGCGCTAGGTTTATCTGGTGGTCAACAACAGCGTCTAGTTATTGCAAGAGCCGTAGCCATTGAACCGGAAGTATTATTGTTAGATGAACCTACATCAGCGCTTGACCCAATATCAACGTTAACAATTGAAGAATTAATTAATGATTTAAAGAAACAGTTCACTGTTGTAATTGTAACGCACAATATGCAGCAGGCTGCTAGGGTATCAGATCAAACTGCTTTCATGTATATGGGTGACTTAATAGAATATAGTGATACTAATACACTATTTACTACACCAATGAAAAAGCAAACAGAAGATTATATTACTGGTCGATACGGCTAATTATTTAAGGGGTTTTACATGGATAATTTACAGGTTGGTCGTCATATTTCAGGCCAATTTAATGAAGATTTAGAGCGTGTTATTAATAATGTAATGCATATGGGAGGATTGGTTGAGAAACAATTAACTGATGCATTAACGGCCGTACATGATTTTGATGAAGTATTAGCGCAAGAAGTTCTGAATAATGATTATCAAATCAATGCCTATGAAGTAAGTATTGATGATGAATGTACTCGTATTATTGCTAAGCGACAACCCGCGGCAGGTGATTTACGCTTAATTATGGCAATTGTTAAAACCATTGCAGATCTTGAAAGAATTGGGGATGAAGCTGAAAAAATAGCAAAAGTTGCGCTAGAAAGTTTTTCTTCACAACAGCAAGATTTATTAGTGAACCTAGAAAACTTAGGTCGTAGTGTTGTTGAATTTTTACACTTAACCTTAGATGCTTTTACGCGTATGGATTTAGATGCGGCAGTAAAGATTCATCAGATGGATGATAAAATTAATCGTGAATATGAAGCACTAATGCGCCAACTGATGACTTACATGATGGAAGATCCACGAGCTATTCCTCAAGTGATGACCGTTATTTGGTCCGCAAGGGCATTAGAGCGAATTGGTGATCGATGTCAAAATATGTGTGAATACATCATCTACTTTGTAAAAGGCAAAGTGGTCAGGCATACAACTGCAGAAGCGGTTAAAAAGTTAACATCATAATAAAACAGATAAATTTCAACTTATTAATCAGCAGCTTACCAAGGTGTTGATTAATATATTTTCTAAGCGCGCGCGTTAAGCTGAATTCTAGTAAAATTAAGCTAATATTAGCATTTAACTTTGATAGTTAAATGAGTTACTATCCGCGTCGAATAACAATAACGAGAGTTCTTTTCTCCTGGAAACATAATTATGGCCAGAAATACAATCTTAGGGGTTTTTGCTAAATCCCCTATAAAACCATTAGAAAAACACATACAAATTGTTGTTAAGTGTTCTAAACAATTAATCCCTTTCTTTGATGCCTGTGTTGAAGAAAACTGGAGTGAGGCGACGAAAATCCGTCGTAAGCTATCAAAATTAGAGCAAGATGCTGATGCACTCAAACGTCAATTACGTTTAGAGTTACCTGGTGGCTTATTTATGCCTGTGGACAGAGCAGATTTGTTAGAGTTACTAACTCAGCAAGACAAAATTGCTAATAAAGCAAAAGATATTGCTGGCCGCGTTCTTGGAAGAAAGTTACAAGTACCTTCAGCATTACAAGAAGAATTTTCAACTTACCTTAAACGTTGTATTGATGCGACTGAAAAGGCAGCTGAAGCGATTAATGAATTGGATGATTTGTTAGAAACAGGCTTTAAAGGTCGTGAAGTGGAATTAGTTGCGAAAATGATTGCCCAATTAGACGCCATTGAAGATGACACGGATGTATTACAAATTAGTTTACGCAAAAACTTATTAGCGATTGAAAAGGATTTAAATCCAGTTGATGTAATGTTTTTATATCAAATAATTGATTGGGTTGGTGATTTAGCCGACCTTGCTGAACGTGTTGGTGCACGTTTAGAAATTCTTTTAGCTCGAAAATAAGGTTTAACTGATGGAAATTTTACTTAACTATGGTTCGACCTTGGTCATTATGGCTGCTGTTGTTGGCTTCTTTATGGCATGGGGCATTGGTGCTAACGATGTTGCTAATGCAATGGGAACTTCAGTTGGCTCTAAAGCATTAACTATTAAACAAGCCATCATTATTGCAATGGTATTTGAATTTGCAGGGGCATATTTAGCTGGTGGTGAGGTAACATCGACAATTCGTAAAGGTATCATTGATGCAAGCTATTTTGTTGATACGCCTGAGTTACTTGTTTTTGGTATGATTTCAGCTTTATTCGCTGCTGCTACTTGGTTATTGATTGCTTCGGCTTTAGGTTGGCCTGTATCAACAACGCACTCAATTGTTGGTGCTATTGTTGGTTTTGCTGCTATGGGTGTCAGTGTTGATGCTGTTACATGGAGTAAAGTAGGTGGTATTGTTGGTAGTTGGATTATCACACCGCTTATTTCAGGTGTAATCGCATTTATCATATTTAACAGTGCGCAAAAATTAATCTTTGATACCGAAAAACCATTACAGCAAGCTAAACGCTGGGTGCCGCTATATATGTTCCTTGCTGGCTTTGTCTTGGCGCTAGTTACCATTAAGAAAGGTTTAAAACATCTTGATTTACATATCGAAGGCACTGAAGCATACGTATACGCAGTTTTAACAGCTATTGTTGTTGCTGCGATAGGTAAGGTATTTATTGCCAAGCTTAAGTTTGATGAGAATGTGGCTAAAGAAGCTCATTATGTCAATGTTGAGAAAGTGTTTGCTATTTTAATGGTTGTTACCGCGTGTTGTATGGCCTTCGCACATGGCTCAAATGATGTTGCTAACGCTATCGGTCCACTAGCTGCTGTGGTAAGTATCGTGGGTAACGAAGGTCAAATTGCAGCAAAAGCTTCGTTAGCTTGGTGGATATTGCCATTAGGTGGTTTTGGTATTGTCGCGGGTCTTGCAATTTTCGGTCACAAAGTTATTGCTACCATAGGTAAAGGTATTACTCATTTAACGCCAAGTCGTGGTTTTGCTGCTGAGCTGGCTGCTGCCTGTACCGTTGTTATAGCTTCAGGCGCTGGTTTACCAATTTCCACAACACAAACGCTTGTAGGTGCTGTGTTAGGTGTTGGTATGGCAAGAGGTATTGCGGCGATAAACTTAGGTGTTGTACGTAACATTGTGGTTTCGTGGGTCATTACTTTACCTGTTGGTGCAGGCTTATCAATCATCTTCTTCTGGATAATGAAGAGCATGTTTGCTTAATTAATTCAGAGTGTTTTGACTGTGTTGTCCTGATATAGGTTGACACTTTTTTCTAAAACGCCTGATGAATTTCATCAGGCGTTTTGTATTTTAAGGCCATATGAGGCCT
>NZ_SAWY01000011.1 GCF_006439335.1 Litorilituus lipolyticus
TCTTTGAGTTCGTTTAGTGATTGATTTCATAACACTCTCCAATTTAATCGTGGAAAAGTGTCAACCTTATTTAGGACGGGTCAAAGAAAACAAAAAAGGCGAACAATTTATTGTTCGCCTTTTTTGTGTCCATCATTTCGCTTCAGCTTTGTAATTATCTTAACTAAATTGATTATAAATTAAGATAATGATTAACTTGGTCGATAATTCCCTGAGCATTTAGCTGATGTTCGTGATGCATTTCTTGTTGTGTGCCATGCTTAATAAACTGGTCTGGAATACCTATATTTAAAATTTTAACTGCTTTGCCTTTGGCAAGTAGATATTCATTCACTCCTGAGCCTGCACCACCGGCAATAGCGTTATCTTCAATAGTGACTAAGACATCATAATGCTGATATAAGTCATCAATTGTGCTGGTATCTAATGGCTTAACAAAGCGCATATCAACAAGAGTAGCGTTTAAGTTGGTTGCGGCTAACTTAGCTTCTTCTAACATAGTACCAAAACTTAACAAAGCTATTCGCTCACCTTGTTGAATAGTTTTAGCTTTACCTATGTCAATAACTTCATCAACAGCAGGTAACTCCTCTCCTATGCCATTGCCTCTAGGGTATCTAACGGCAGCAGGTTTATCTGCTTTAAAGCCCGTATTTAGCATTAATTGGCATTCGCGTTCGTTAGCTGGTGCCATAATGATCATATTAGGAATACAGCGTAAATAACTTAAATCAAATGAGCCCTGATGCGTTGCTCCATCTGCCCCAACAATACCTGCACGGTCAATAGCAAATAATACCGGGAGGTTTTGAATGGCGACATCATGAATAAGCTGATCATAACCACGCTGCAAAAAGCTTGAATAAATCGCGACAACAGGTTTTTGTCCGCCAATGGCAAGACCCGCAGCATATGTTACAGCGTGCTGTTCGGCAATCGCAACATCATAATACTGATTTGGAAAACGTTGGCTAAACTCTACCATGCCAGAGCCTTCACGCATGGCAGGAGTTATTGCCACAAGTTTTTTGTCAGCTTCAGCTGTTTTACATAGCCAATCACCAAATATTTGTGAGTAAGTTGGTAAAGTTGGTGCACTTTTAGGCAAATTTTTATCGCTTGGGTTGAATTTAGGAACAGCGTGATACTTTATTGGATCTTGCTCAGCTGCTTGATAGCCTTTACCTTTTTTAGTCGCTATATGTAGCAGTTGAGGGCCCTTTAAACCACGCATATTCTTAATGGTTTCAACAAGACTATTAACATCATGTCCATCAATAGGGCCAATATAATTAAAACCTAGCTCCTCAAAGAAAGTACTAGGGACAACCATACCTTTTAGGTGTTCTTCAGCACGACTAGCTAGTTCTTTAATGGGTGGAATATTTTTTAATATACGCTTACTGCCTTCACGTAATCCCGTATATAAACTGCCTGATAGCATTTTTGCTAAGTGGTTATTTAACGCGCCAACATTTTCAGAAATAGACATCTCGTTATCATTTAAAATAACAAGCATGTCTTTGTTAATATCGCCAGCATGATTCAGTGCTTCAAATGCCATACCTGCGGTCATAGCACCATCACCTATTACGGCAACCGTTTTACGGTTCTTGCCTTCTTTTTCAGCAGCAACAGCTAAGCCTAAAGCGGCAGAGATTGACGTGCTAGAGTGGCCAACACTTAATGTGTCGTATTCGCTTTCTTCACGCCATGGGAAAGGATGTAGACCTTCTTTTTGGCGAATTGTGTGAAGTTTATCTCGTCTACCCGTTAATATTTTATGTGGATAGGCTTGATGGCCAACATCCCAAATCAAATGATCAAAAGGGGTGTCAAATACATAGTGTAAAGCAACAGTTAGTTCGATAGTGCCGAGCCCTGAGGCAAAATGGCCACTACTTTTACTGACTGAGTTTAACAAGTAGCTACGTAACTCATTGCTGATACGAGTTAATTGCTCTTGCGGAAAGTTTCTTAAATCTTTCGGTGAATCAATTTGAGCGAGTAGAGGATAATCAGCAAGATTTGTTGTCATATTTGTGTACAGTGTATTAATTAAGATAAATTTGTTGAATTGTTGTGATAAACATTATCGCATAATTTAATGGCTGCGTTTGATAATAAACGTGGCAAATTCAACTAATGATTCACTATTGTAAGGTAAAGTGCGCAAAGCTTGAAGTGCTTGTTGATATAACTGCTGCGCTTTTTCTTGTGCGCCTTGTAAACCAAGGAGTGCAGGGTAGGTACTTTTATTAGCAGCCAAGTCAGAACCGGCAGGTTTACCTAGCTCTTCTTCACTTGAAGTAATATCAATTATATCGTCTTGTACTTGATAGGCTAAGCCGACAAGTTGTGCAAATTCTTTTAAAGCTTGTTTATCTTTATCGTTCACATTACTTGAGCATTGAGCCGCCATGAGTACCGAGGCTTGTAATAAAGCCCCAGTTTTAAGTGAATGTAAATGCTCTAATTGTTCTAGGGAAATTTGCTGGTTTGTTGCAGCAAGATCTAGTGCTTGACCGCCACACATGCCTTGATACCCTGATGCGTCAACTAATTGTTTAAATAAGCTAACTTGCTTGGGAATAACTGTTTCTGAAAAGGGATGATTAGCTAAAATATCAAAAGCTAAAGTTTGCAAACTATCTCCTGCTAGGATTGCTGTAGCTTCATCAAAAGCTTTATGACAAGTGGGTTGACCACGTCTTAAATCATCATCATCCATAGCAGGAAGATCGTCATGTAACAGTGAGTAGGCATGAATACATTCTAACGCGCCTGCAACAGCATCAATGTCATTAAGGTCTGCGCCGACTGCCTCACCAGTAATGTAGGCAAGATAAGGTCGCATACGCTTTCCGCCTATTAACAAGCCATATCGCATTGCTGCTAATAACTTGTCATCGCTGACAGAAAGCTCGTTTAGTTTGTCAGCTAAAAAATCGTTTATCCGCTGTTGAAAAACATCAAGCTTTTTTAGTTGAGCCATTATTCTTGTCCTGACTCTTTATCAAAATCAAGTAATTGAGATTGACCGTCTTTTTCTAATAGAATTTGAACTTTTTGTTCGGCCGCGTGTAATTTTTCTTGGCTTATTTTGCTTAAACTTAACCCACGCTCAAATAGCGCCATGGATTCTTCAAGACCAAGGTCACCTTGTTCAAGATTATTCACTATAGTGTCTAATTCATTTAAAGATTCTTCAAATGTGAGGTTTTCTAGTTTCTTTTTAGCCATGATTTTTACTTGTAAGGGTAGGATTTTTTTATCTTGGCGCAAACTTACCTTAGCTAGCTGCAATGGTCAAATATCACTGCAATTATTGTTCAATAAAAGCTTTTTTGTTGTTTTGTGTTAAGTTATTGACTACATGGGCGATAATAACTTTATATAGCGATTTAAGTATTAGCGAATAGCCTTCGCATAATGTACTATTATTTTAATGGTCGTCGATATTTTTGTGGTTTAGGAGAGTTTTGTGGATTTAGCAACCCTTATAGGTATTCTCGGAGCAATTGCCTTATTGGCCATGGCAATGGTGTTATCTGGCGACATTATGATGTTTGCCGACACACAATCAGTCTTGATTGTATTTTGTGGCTCTATTTTTATCGTGTTATCTAATTATTCGCTTGGGCAATTTTTTGGTATTGGTAAAGTTATTGTCAAAGCCTTTATGTTTAAGATTGAAAAGCCTGAAGAACTCATTGAAAAAGCAGTTGATATGGCTGATGCAGCAAGAAAGGGCGGCTTTCTTGCATTGGAAGAGGCTGAGATAACGAATCCCTTTATGCAAAAGGGTGTTGATATGCTTGTTGATGGTCACGATGCCGATGTAGTGCGCGCAACCTTGCAAAAGGATATTAACTTAACCACAGAACGACATGAGCGTGGCGCCGGCATGTTAATGGCGCTGGCTGATGTTGCCCCAGCAATGGGCATGATAGGTACGCTTATTGGTCTTGTTGCTATGCTTTCTAACATGGATGATCCTAAGTCCATCGGCCCTGCAATGGCGGTGGCCTTATTAACGACTTTATATGGTGCTTTCTTAGCTAACGTTATTGCTATTCCACTAGCCTCAAAATTAAAGTTACGCCTTGAAGAAGAAAAAATGAATCAGGAATTAGTGCTTGATGCTGTGTTAGGCATTCAAGACGGTCAAAACCCTCGTGTTATTGAAGGCTTATTGAGAAACTACTTAGCTGAAGGTAAACGTCAAATTGATACCACAGAAGAGTAGAAGCGGTGATACTAGGAGTTAGTTATGGCTGAAGAAAAGTGTAAATGTCCACCTCCCGGGTTACCTGCTTGGATGGGTACTTTTGCTGATTTAATGTCGTTATTGATGTGCTTCTTCGTATTACTTTTATCGTTTTCTGAAATGGATGTGTTGAAGTTTAAGCAAATAGCAGGCTCTATGAAGTTTGCTTTTGGTGTTCAGAATAAGATTGAAGTAAAGGATATTCCTAAAGGGACGAGTATCATTGCCCAAGAGTTTAGGCCGGGAAAACCTGAGCCAACTCCTATTGAGGTTATCCAGCAGCAAACCATGGAAATGACTCAGCAAATGCTTGAGTTTCAGGCCGGTGATGAAACCTCAGCAGGTGGGCGTCAAGAGCAGCGTGGAACAGAGCGTGGCGGTCAAGCACAAAATACTGAGGACGCTATGTCTGCTCAAGCACTTGAACAAGCTATGGAGCAAATGGAGAGCGCAGCTCAAGAACAAGTGAATGATTTAGTAAAGAAAATTGCTGAGCAACTTGAGCAGCAAATTCAAGATGGAGCCGTTGAGTTAGAGTCATTGGGACAACAAGTAATCATTAGGATCCGTGAGAATGGTTCATTTCCGTCAGGATCTGCATTTTTACAGCCCAAATTTAAGCCAATTATGAGAGAGATTGGTGAGTTACTAAATACTGTACCTGGCGAAATTATGGTGTCAGGTAATACGGATAACCAAGGGGTAGATTCTGAGTTATTTAGTTCTAATTGGGATTTATCAAGTAAACGGGCGGTGGCTATTGCACATGAATTGATCAAAGTACCTGGGTTTGATCCTACGCGCCTAATAGTTGCAGGCCATGCAGATACACGACCTTTAGTTCCTAATACCAATGCTTTAAACCGTCGGAGAAACCGTCGTGTTGAAATTGCCATTAATCAAGGTAAAGCAAAAGAAACTGAATTAATCGATGTGATTGAGTAAGTATGTACCACTATTGCTTTGACTATAGAGTTCTATAGTCAAAGTTCCTTCAATGATACCTAACCATATTTAATGCATTCTTTGTATTAGTTCTGCTATAATGCGCGCCATTATTTTTGCCTGCTAGGTCTGTTCACGATGAAATTTATCGTAAAATTACAAGCTGAGATCACCATAAAGTCTCGTCCTGTTCGTAAGCGTTTTACCAAAATATTAGAATCTAATATAAAAAATGTATTACGCCGTGTTGACGAACAAGTGACTACCCGTATGAACTGGGATAATGTGGAAGTTAACACTAAAGATAACAGCCCGGAAAATAGAGCTAAATTAGTTGAGGCATTAAAATGCATTCCAGGTGTACCCATGTTTTTAGAGGTTCAGCAAACCGAGTTTACTGATCTTCATGATATTTTTGAAAAAACACTCGCGGTACACAGTAAAACTATTGAAAACAAAACATTTTGTGTTCGAGTAAAGCGCACAGGTAGCCACGAATTTAATTCTTTAAAAATAGAGCAATACGTGGGTGGTGGTTTAAATCAACAAGTAGAAAATGCCAAGGTTCAATTACGCAAGCCAGATGTAACGATTCGATTAGAAGTAAAAAATAAAGACTTATTTATTGTTACTGAGCGTCACCAAGGCTTAGGTGGATTTCCAATAGCTACACAAGAAGATGTTTTATCATTAATGTCTGGTGGTTTTGATTCAGGTGTTGCCAGTTACCAAATGATCAAAAAAGGCTCAAGAACACACTATTGCTTCTTTAATTTGGGCGGATCTGCGCATGAAGTCGGTGTTAAACAAGTGAGCTATTATTTGTGGAACAAATTTGGTGCATCACACCGCGTTAAATTTTTTGCGGTAGACTTTGAACCTGTTGTGGCTGAGATTCTTGAAAAAATTGAAAATGGTCAAATGGGCGTAGTACTCAAACGTATGATGGTGCGTGCTGCGACGAAAGTGGCTGAGAAAGCAAATATTCAAGCACTAGTTACCGGCGAAAGTTTAGGGCAAGTCTCAAGTCAAACCTTAACCAATTTAAACGTGATTAATCGTGTCACTGATACCTTAATCCTCCGTCCTTTGGCAGCTTACGATAAACAAGATATTATTGATATTGCAAGAAACATTGGTACCGAAGATTTTGCTAAAACCATCCCAGAGTACTGTGGCGTTATTTCTAAAAAACCAACAGTTAAAGCTGTGCTTTCAAAAGTAGAAGCAGAAGAAGATAATTTTGATTTCTCAATTCTAGATAAGGTTGTTGATGAAACGCGTGTACTAGATATTCGCGATATTGGCAAAGAAACAGAAGCAGAAGTTAAAGCGGTAGAACTTGTTGAAGAAATTACCCATGATGCGGTTGTTGTAGACATCAGAAGTCCTGAAGAAGAAGATGAAAATCCTTTGGACATTGAGAATGTTGATGTTATTCATATTCCTTTTTATAAACTTGCAACGCGATTTGGTGATTTAGACATGAGTAAAGAATACTTACTTTATTGCGATCAAGGCGTAATGAGCAAGCTACAAGCATTATACTTACAAGATAATGGCTTTAGTAATGTTAAGGTTTACCGACCTTAATTCTCCTTAATGATAAAGATGAGTTATTCTGGGACAGTTTTCTTAGTGTCTCCTCTAAAAATATAAACCTAGTTAAGTGATTTAATTGCCTTAACTAGGTTTTTGTTTTCTGGTGTTGCAATATGATGTTTTTCACCTAGTGAGCAAATATAACCATTAATATAATCGATTTCCGTTGCTCTTTTGGCTTGGATATCACAGCGCATTGAAGAGCTATTCTTGGCAGTTGATTTAGCAACTAGTATCACTTTTTCTAGCAATTTACTTGCATCAAGTTGCACTGATTCTTTTTGTGCTACGGCTACAATTTCAGAAATGATTGCTTTGATTTTTGTTAAGTGTGCTTCGTCAGCTATGTCACCATTTCTGACATTGAGTATTGCTGTCAACGGGTTGATAACGCAGTTTATCGCTAGTTTATGCCATTGAGCGGTTCGAATATCTTCCTCCCAAGTAACACTTGGTAGTACTTTATCGAGTTGCTCAGTAAAGTCCATAAGCAGATTGATTTGATTATCATCAGTCGAGTTATTTGACATTAATCCCAATTGACTTAAACCTTGCCCAGTATGGGTGATGGCATACTTTTCTGTTTTAAGGCTACCATGTGTGGTTAACATGGCAGCAATCGTATGTTGATGAATAATATCTTTGGTTAGCTGCTCAACGGTACCCATACCATTATGAGCAAGAATAATAACTGCTTTAGTGTTTAATTTATTAGCAATTGTCTTAATAGCAGTGCTCACATGATATGACTTAACACAACACAGTACTATATCGGCTTGCTGTAAGTGTTTATCTTGCGTGAAGAGAACATCGCCCTGAATTTGTTGTTGGGTTATATCAGTAAATTGATAAGACCTTTGGCTTTTGTCATGTTGATCTGTTGCTAATAAGGTTGTACAGATAAAGTTTTTGTTGCCTCGCTCCTGCTGCAAGGGCTCAAATTGCTTTAAGTAATGGTAAAATAATAGGCCAATAGCACCTTGACCTATAATCACAACATTGAGTGACCTTGAATCATGCTTCATTTGCTTGTTTCTGTTTAGCATTTGCTTGTTTAAGTAGGTAAGCCTTAGACACTTTCTTCTTCAATAAGGTATAAAGTAATTTAACGAATGCGAAGAATAAAATACCACAAACATCAGCCAGATAGTCGATAAAGTCTGCTTGTCTATAGGCCAGAAAATGTTGGCCAAATTCAGTTAATCCACCATAAACCAGTAAAGTGAGTATTGTCCGACCCAATTCCACTTTAAGTAGTGAATGAACAAACCAAGTTAATAAGAAAAAGCTGGTGAAATGCCCTATGGTATCTATTTGGGGGAAACGAATTTTATGATTACTAAAGCCAAAAAGATTAGGCGAAAAGAATATGACTAAGCCTACTAAAGTGATAGCTATTAGGCTGATGATGGTGATAAAGGAAAGACGAAATTTCACTGTTATTAAATTGAAATAAGCATTTATAAATTGATAGGTTCAGTCATTGTATAGTGATAAGTGACTGAATGCTCGTTTAACTTTAAAAAACATCAATACAGTTAATTAAAGTCGATAGCGGTTGTTGCTTGGATAAACACCATGAGTATAATAGCTAACAACAATTATATTGAGTACTAGAGAGTTATTATGCCGTCAATGGATGTAGTTTCAGAAATTAATTTAGAAGAAGTTCGCAATGCAGTTGAAAATGCGAGCAAAGAATTAAGTAGACGCTATGACTTTAACAATGTTGAAGCAAGCTTCGAATGGAAAAAACCAAATGTAGTGATTAAAGCTGAAGGTGATTTTCATATAAAACAAATGTGTGACATGTTGCGTAGCCAATTAACTAAGCGAAAAGTTGATGCTAAAGCCATGACCATGGGGAGCACCGACCACAGCGGTAAAACGTTTACTCAGAACGTGACATTCCAAGAGGGTATTGAGCAAGATGTTGCTAAAAAAGTGGTGAAACTAATTAAAGCAGAGAAGCTTAAAGTACAAGCAGCGATTCAAGGTGATAAACTACGTGTAACTGGTAAAAAGCGTGATGAATTACAAGCAGTTATGAGATTGATACGTGAAGCTGACCTAGAGCAGTCATTTCAATTTAATAACTTTAAAGATTAATCGCTTTTCATTTTTAGTGAAATCTTACCGTTATGAGTATCAAAAAGGCGTTTATCTTAAGAAGATAAACGCCTTTTTTATTAACACGATTAATAGTGATTAGTGGTTATGACCACAACCACCCTCACCATGCACATGGCCATGAGCAAGCTCATCTTCAGTGGCTTCACGCACTTCGAGTATTTCTACATCAAAACTCAAGTCAATACCTGCTAAAGGGTGGTTACCATCAACAGTTACTTCATCTTCAGTAACATCAATTACGATAACCGTTTGCTCACCTTCATCTGTTGTTGCTCTAAGCTGCGTACCTACGGCAAGATCTTCAACACCTTGCATAACTGCTTTAGGTACTGTTTGTACATACTCGTCATGACGTGGTCCATATGCTTGCTCACTGGCAACATTGACTTCGAATTTGTCTCCAACTTCATGATCAATAAGAGCGTCTTCTAACCCTGGGATTAAATATCCTGTTCCTTGTATGATGGCCATTGGTTTATCGTCATAAGAACTATCAATAAGAGTACCTTCGCTGTCTGATACTGCGTAATGCATTACTACGACTGAATTTTTGCTAATTTTCATTTGTTGTTCCAATAAATTGAGTGTTAATAAGGTTTAATCCGATTCAGTGGTTAATGAGTAAGGAAGCTCTTTAAGCTCAAAAATAGAATTAGGTTGTAATTTTAATCGCAAAATAGAGGCTTCTTCATCGTTTGATAAAACCGCCTGTAAGTAACAGCTGCCATTATCTGCCTGATAATAAGCGATGATGTCTCCTGCTTTACGCCAATTTTCACCTAGCTGTTTTTCTAGCGTATCCTCAGGGCTAATCGGTGAACTGCTTTTACCCTCAAGGGTAAATAAAGCACGTTTATTTTTGCCCAAGTATTGCATTCTCGCCACGGTTTCCTGTCCTAAATAACAGCCTTTCGTGAAACTAATACCATTGAGCGCTTGTAGGTTCAACATTTGCGGTACATAGTGGTTTAATGCTTCTTTAGATAGTAGTGGAAAACCTTGGTTAATTTCTAATAAATTCCACACCGCATTGTGATAAATAGGCAATTGAAATTGTGCAGCTAGAGTGGCTATACTTTGTTTTTCATCAAGGATCAAATAGCAGCCTTGATTACTACTTAGATAAACTAAGGTTGTTGAATTGTGCTGCACAACTTGATTGAGGCTATCAGGTATTTGTGGAAAATGTTGACTTAATAGCTCGCTTGCATCACTTCCGACAAGTGCCATGAAAGCTAAATGGTCTGTCGCTTCAATGGTAACTTTGGAAAATACACCAAATTTTTTCAACTCTTTAAGTGAAACTTCAAGGCTATCTTTGGGCTGAAGTAATAAATGAGTAGATAAGCGATTAATTAACCTAAAGACACTAAATACTTTACCTTTGGCATCACAATGGGCACCAATTTGTAAGCTATTGTCAGTGGTTTGTGTGGCATCACAAGTAACTTGCCCTTGCAAATATTTAGTTTGCTCTTCGCCACTGAGGGAGATAGCAGAATAATTATCTAAACTAATTAAGTAGTTGTTAGGTAATTGATCCAATGAAGGCAGTTCTGAAATGGTGGCTAGTGGCATAATAATTTAGCTCTACGCTGTGAAGTGTTGATTATTAACTGATTAGTTGGGGCAAAGTTGAGAAATGCAAGAGATGTCATGTTAAAAAATACAATAAAGAAAACGCTTTTTTTGAAAATTAACTAAGCTTAACTATTCAAGGTGTTGTTGTTATTGCTAGAATACTGCTAATCAAAATTTATTTCGGTGCTTTATGTCAACAACTACTAACCAAACGAACAGCAAACAGCCTAGTGAAGGTGTTAATAAAGCTCGCTTAAAATGGGCGTGTCGTCGAGGTATGCTTGAACTTGATGTGTTATTCATCCCTTTTGTTGATGAAGCTTATGATGATTTAACAGATGAAAAGCAACGAGTTTTTGAGCGCTTATTAACTTGCCAAGATCCTGAGTTATTTGCTTGGTTTATGGGGCATGAAACTTGTGAAGACACGGAACTTAACGCCATGGTGCAACATATATTACAGCGCGTTAAAGTATAATATCTCAATAACACACTCTCGATATAAAACTGCGCTAATTGCTTTTGTCGCCTTAGTATTTATTTCATTGCTCGCAATCCAACTTACAACGCATTATTCGTTGGTGCTTGTGGTTAATGTACTATTTTGGTTGGTTTTGGGTACTCACCTAAGACCAGACAAAAAGCAACAGGGTGAATATTTGCAACATTTTCAATTGAGTCATCATGGGCTAATTGAATACAAAGGCGAGACTCAGGACGAGTGCAGTTACCAATTATTACCGCAAAGTCGCTGTAGTTTTTTAGGGGCTTGGTTAGTGATGCAAGGGGTTAACCAGTCATTAGACGATAATTCGACTTGTAGCAGTAACAATCGTTTAGCTTTAACGAAAAAGCAACAAGGTTTTGGTAAAAAGCACAACCTATTTCTTTTTAGAGATAGCTTTACTCAACAAGGCTTTTCTCACCTTGCTCGAGTAATAAAATCACTCTCTTGATTTTAAAATGGTGGCCTTAGCTTCAGGAAACTTATCTGGATAATCTAAAGTGTAATGTAAGCCTCGACTTTCTTTACGCTCCATAGCACAACGAATGATAAGTTCTGCTACTTGCACTAAGTTTCTTAGTTCAAGTAAATTGTTGCTCACTTTATAGTTTTGATAATATTCGGCAATTTCACTTTGTAGTAATTCAACCCGATGTAAAGCGCGCTCTAAGCGCTTAGTTGTTCTTACAATGCCAACATAATCCCACATAAATAGTCTTAACTCATGCCAGTTATGTTGAATAACGACGTCTTCATCAGAGTCGGTGACGCGACTTTCATCCCATTGGGGGAGTTGAATATATTCATTTTCTTGTTTTAAAGAGTCACTAATCTCTAATGCAGCAGCTCTAGCGAAGACCAAACACTCAAGCAAAGAGTTACTGGCTAATCGATTGGCACCATGAAGACCCGTATAAGACATTTCACCAATAGCATAGAGCTGTTCTATATCGGTTTTACCATGATGATTGACCATAACACCACCACAGGTATAGTGAGCTGCGGGGACAACAGGAATAGGTTGTTTGGTTATATCGATACCTAATGATAATGTTCTTTCGTAAATAGTTGGAAAGTGCTCTTTAATAAAGCCACTCGGTTTGTGGCTAATATCTAAATACATGCAATCAGCACCAAGTCGCTTCATTTCAAAATCAATTGCGCGGGCGACAATATCTCTAGGGGCTAATTCGGCTCTTTTATCAAAACTAGGCATAAAGCGACTACCATCTGGTCGCCTTAATATTGCCCCTTCACCGCGTAAAGCTTCCGTGAGTAAAAATGTTCCAGCGTCAGGATGAAATAAGCAAGTAGGATGAAATTGATTAAACTCCATATTTGCCACTCGACAACCAGCACGCCAAGCCATAGCTATACCGTCACCGCTAGCTACATCAGGATTTGAAGTATATTGATAAACTTTACTTGCACCACCTGTCGCTAAAATGGTTTTTTGTGCATAAATACTTTCAACTTTTTCTGTGTTTCGATTCCAAATATAGGCGCCGATACATTGTTTTGAATTGGCACTTTCTGATGATTGCTCTTGGCAAATAAGGTCTATGGCGTTGTATCTTTCAAAAATGCGAATGCGAGAGTGTTGTTTAACACGACTTGCTAATGTGGTTTGAATTTCTTGGCCTGTTGCATCAGCTGCGTGCAATATTCGTCTATGGCTATGACCGCCTTCACGAGTTAAGTGATACCTTGCTTCACCGTCGTTATCTTTTTCTTTATCAAAAGCTACGCCTTGCTCGATTAACCACTCTAAACAAGGCTTAGCATTTTCGGCCGTGAATTCTACGGTTTCTTTATCACATAGACCAGCACCTGCTATCAGTGTGTCTTCTACATGTGCAGCAACACTGTCATGTTCATCAAACACTGCCGCGATACCACCTTGGGCATAATATGTTGAGCCTTCATTTAAGGGGCCCTTACTTAAAATCACGACATCGGCATTTTTCGCTAAATGCAAGGCAAGTGTTAATCCTGCTGCTCCGCTGCCAATGATAAGTACATCACAATTATTTTGTTGAGTCATAGTTATTGCCGAATGCTAAAAAGATTACTTTGTTGATTTATAAGTAAAGTGCTTTTAGGTATTCTATAATTAAGCTTTGATAAGAGGGCAATATTACCTTTTGTTAAGACTTGGGAATAGTGTTTTTGCCACTTTAAGGTGAAAATACGCTTTAATTTGAAAAAAAATTAAAAAAAAGAGAACTTTTATGCAAACGTATAGTCTTATCTTGTGCGTTTGTTATGAGCCAATTGGAAAATATGAGTTTAAAAGAACTGCCAGTCATAGAAGGTACGGCTCGAATGAGCGAACAAAACGTCGACCAAAAATTGGTTGAACGGGTTCAGCGTGGTGATAAAAACGCGTTTAACCTGCTAGTAACTAAATACCAACATAAAGTTGCCAATTTAGTAGGACGCTATGTCAGTAATCAAAGTGATGTACCTGATATAGTGCAAGAAGCGTTTATTAAAGCATATCGTGCTTTACCTAATTTTAGAGGTGAGAGTGCGTTTTACACTTGGCTTTATCGCATTGCAGTTAATTGCGCTAAAAATCATAGTGTAGCGTTGGGGCGTAAACCGCCTAGCACAGATGTTGAAGTAGAAGATGCTGAGTTTTATGAAGGAGGAGAGGCGCTACGTGAAAATGCTTCTCCTGAAAAAGTACTACTGACTGAAGAAATTAAAAAAGTTATTTTTAGTACGATCGAATCTTTACCTGATGATTTACGTATAGCAATAAATTTTCGGGAGTTAGAAGGGTTAAGCTATGAAGAAATAGCTACCATTATGGACTGTCCAGTAGGGACGGTGAGGTCACGTATTTTTAGAGCACGTGACGCCATAGATAAGAAAATTCAACCATTGTTGAAACAGAAATAGTAATACGCTTAAAATAGCGTGCAGCTATTTTGAAAACCATTTTTTAGGTGTTTTAAGGTAATAGTATATGAGTGAAAGTAAATTTGAGACTATATCGTCATTAGTCGATAATTATCGTGCTACTTCAGATAAAAGCTCTGTTGATAAAGCGTTAGATGATATTCTCAAGGATGAACACCTTACGTCGGTCTGGCAAAACTATCACCTTATTGGTGATGTCATGCGAGAAGAAGTTGCAGACACATTAGAGTTCGATATTTCACAACAAATCAGTGATGCAATTGCCCAAGAAGCTACAATATTATCACCGAATAATTCAACCACACCAAATGAGCTTATTACTGAAACATATTCTAAAACTTCAGACGTAACTTCAGAACAACAAGCACTTCCTCAATCTAGCAATGTCATTTCAGCACAAGAGCGTTTCAAAGCGAAAGTTGTCAAACTACTTAGACCTATCGGGCAAGTTGCAATCGCAGCTTCGGCCGCGGGCTTAATGATTGTAGGTGTACAACAAAATAGTGCTGATAATAACTTAGTTGAGCCATTAATACCTAGCCAAGTCGTGCAAACTGTTCCGTTAAGTGGCTTTGCAAATCCTGTGAGCTTTAATGTTAATGCAGATAGCAATCAACAAACTCAACAAATGACAGCTAAGCAGAAAAATGCGCAGCGTATTGCTCAGCAACGTCGCTTTCAAGCTTTGTTATTAGATCACCAACAACAAGTTAAACTTCAACAAGCACCAACGATTGAGAAAGCAAAATAATAGTTGCTAAGATTTTTTATTAGTTGATAATTATTAATTTTTGCGATCGAGTGCATATGAAACTTTTCTCAGCCTTTGTGCTGTTTGTTAGCGTCAATTTTTCTGCTGTGGCGGTGGAAAATGACGATGCAAAGGTGTGGCTAGAGCGCCTATCTCAGTCGCTTCGTCAACTAAACTTTAATACCTCTTTCGTTGTGGTTAAGAATAACCAAGCAGAGCCTTATCGTTGGGTTCATGGTGTAGACGATGATAACTTTGAACTTGAGATTCTAGCTCGGTTAAATGGACCAAGGCGTGATATTTTACGTAAAGGGACAGTGGTCAGCTATATTGAACCAGAGCAAGATGTTTACTCTGTTGCCTCTAATGCACTTAATGGACCTATTCCTGCAATTTTCAGTGCAGATATCAGTGAGCTGGAAGAAAACTATCGGTTCATTTCTGTCGGTCGCAGTCGAGTACTGGGACGAGCAGCTCAATTAGTTAGAATTGTTGCCAAAGACAATCACCGTTACGGCTATTGGTTATGGTTAGACCAACAAAGCGCCTTATTGCTAAAAATGGCGGTCATTACACGACAAGGGCAATTATTAGAGCAAATACAGTTCACTCATTTAGATATTTCAGAGAAAATGTCAGAAGGATTATTGCAACTACAGGGTACAGATTTACCTATCCCGCTTGATTTAAGCCATAATAACCAAGAAAGAAATTTCTTGTGGCAAGTTAATTGGCTACCTGACGGATTTACCGCAATTAAAGCGAATCGACATCGAATGTTAAGTAATCGAAAAGCGGTTGAATTTATGCTTTTTAGCGATGGTTTAGTCGATGTTTCTGTTTATGTGAATCCGGCTAAAGAAAAACTGCGAGCCACTGAGTTTGCTCATGACGGTGCAACCTTAGTGTTAAATCAAGTGAATAATGGCTTAGAAGTTAGTGTCGTGGGTAAAATTCCATTGACTAGTGCCAAAAAAATAGCTGACTCTATTGGGGCTGCTCCAATACAAACTAACGTAAAGCAATAACTAATGACTGAAGAATTAGCAACAGTGACATCAGTTGATGGTGATAAAGTGACTTTATCTAGCCAAATAAAGTCAACTTGCAGTGGCTGTTCACAAGTGGATAGTTGCGCTAACGGCCAGATTTCAAAGGCGCTACCGAAGCAACAATTAAAAATAACCATTGATATACCTAATGACTGCCAATTGAAAGTTGGAGATTGCGTTGTTTTAGGCATTCCTGATGGAGAGTTGTTGGCTAGTGCTGGTCAAGTCTATTTATTTCCGTTACTGGGTTTGATTATTTTCTCTGGTCTTGGTCAGTGGTTATTACACGCAAATATACTAAATCAGGAAATTATTTCGTTAGTCATCGGTATTTCAGGCGGCTATTTAGGCTATGTGTTTGCTAAGTATTTACAACAAAGTCGTAAACACACTGAAAAACTACAGCCAAAAATACTTCGGGTTTTAGCAAAAACTAGTGAGCAAACTTGCTAAGTGTTCTCAACTTGGCAAACTTTTTTACAAAAGATATCTGAACAAAAGATAGCCCCAAGGCAGTAAATTCGTTAAAATCACGCCATTATATTAATTAACGCTTTTTTATTTGACTCTCCTTTATGAAAAATATTCGAAATTTCTCTATCATTGCCCATATTGATCATGGTAAATCGACCCTTTCTGATCGTTTAATTCAGCATTGCGGTGGTTTACAAGACCGAGAAATGGAAGCGCAAGTTCTTGATTCTATGGATATTGAACGTGAGCGTGGCATTACTATTAAGGCACAAAGTGTCACTTTAGACTATAAAGCTAAAGATGGTGAAACCTATCAGCTTAACTTTATCGATACTCCAGGGCATGTTGATTTCTCTTATGAGGTTTCTCGCTCTTTAGCTTCTTGTGAAGGTGCTCTATTGGTCGTTGATGCTGGACAGGGTGTTGAAGCTCAAACCGTTGCCAACTGTTACACAGCAATTGAAATGGATTTAGAAGTTCGTGCTATTTTAAATAAAATTGATTTACCTCAGGCCGACCCAGATCGCGTTTCTGAAGAAATAGAAGATATTATTGGGATAGATGCTACTGGTGCTGTGCAGTGTTCAGCTAAAACAGGTATTGGAATTGAAGATGTACTGGAAGATATAGTGCAACATATTCCTGCTCCTGAAGGCGATCCAGAGGCCAACTTACAAGCATTAATCATTGATTCGTGGTTTGATAACTATCAAGGGGTTGTTTCACTGGTTCGTGTTATGAACGGTGAAGTGAAAAAAGGCGATAAAATGGTGGTTATGTCGACAGGGCAAACCCATATCATCGATAAAGTCGGAATATTTACCCCTAAGCAAACAGATACAGGCGTTTTAAAAACTGGAGAGGTTGGTTTTATTATTGCTGGTATTAAAGAAATTCATGGTGCACCAGTAGGTGATACTATTACCATCGCTAAAAAAGAAGCTGAAGAACCCCTCGGCGGCTTTAAGAAAGTACAACCGCAAGTTTATGCCGGTATATTCCCGATTAGTTCAGATGATTATGAAAGCTTTCGTGATGCGTTAAATAAACTTAGCCTTAACGATGCCTCATTATTTTTCGAACCAGAGAATTCATCGGCTTTAGGTTTTGGTTTCCGTATTGGTTTCCTTGGAATGCTTCATATGGAGATCATTCAGGAGCGTTTAGCACGTGAATATGATCTTGACTTAATAACTACAGCCCCAACAGTAAACTATGAAATTGCATGTACAAATGGTGAAGTTTTATCAATTGATAACCCGAGCGATATGCCAGCGATTAATAATATTGACGAAATAAGAGAACCAATAGTTCAAGCCAATATTTTAGTACCTCAAGAACACTTAGGTAATGTAATTACCTTATGTATTGAAAAACGCGGCGTACAAAAAGACATCATATATCACGGAAACCAAGTTGCAGTCACTTATGAGTTACCTATGGCTGAAGTTGTGATGGATTTCTTTGATAAGCTTAAATCAACTAGCCGAGGCTATGCTTCACTTGATTATCATTTTGTTCGCTTTCAGGCGGCAGATATGGTTAGAGCTGATGTCATGATTAATGGCGATCGCGTCGATGCGTTAGCCATGATTACTCACCGTAGTAATTCAGTAGCTCGTGGTCGGATGCTTGTAGAGAAATTGAAAGAGCTTATTCACCGTCAAATGTTTGATATTGCCATTCAAGCCGCTATTGGTAATAACGTTATTGCTCGTACAACGGTTAAGCAGTTACGTAAAAATGTAACCGCAAAATGTTATGGCGGTGATGTTAGTCGTAAGAAAAAGTTATTACAAAAACAAAAAGAAGGTAAAAAACGTATGAAGCAAGTAGGTAATGTTGAAGTACCTCAAGAAGCGTTTTTAGCCGTATTAAAATTAGACAAGTAGGACGTTATGGCTGCGTATTTTTCAATTATCTTAGTCGCAATCACCTTAATAACAGGTATTGTATGGTTAATGGATAAGTTTTATTTAGCTCCGCAAAGAAAGGTCAATTTAGCTGATGCTAAAAGTCAATGTAACGGTGAATTGGCTGCTGATGTTGTTGAGAAAATTTCTGAACCGTCTCCCTTAGTGGAAACATCCGTTCAAATATTCCCTGTTATTGCTTTTGTTTTGATTTTGCGTTCATTTTTATATGAGCCATTTCAAATCCCATCAGGTTCTATGATGCCAACATTGCTTGATGGAGACTTTATCTTAGTTAATAAATATAACTACGGTTTAAAAGATCCGGTAACTCGCACTAAGTTCTATGAAAATGGCGCACCTGAGCGAGGTGATGTTGTAGTATTCAAATATCCAGAAGATCCACGTATTGATTATATTAAGCGTGTAATTGGCTTACCTGGTGATCGTGTTATTTATCGAAATAAGCAGTTATTTATTAAGCCTGCCTGTAAAGAAAGCGATGAAAAATGCCCTGAATTCACTCCCGTTGTTCAAACATTAACAGGCAAATATGAAGGGCCTGATGCAGAAGCTGATATGAAGCAGTTTGTTTCGGCAATGCCAAATAGATCTCATGACATATTAAATAACAGTCAAACATTGCCTAGAACTAGGCACTATTACCCTCAAGCAGGAACTGGACAAGATGAATTTTTAGTACCAGAGAATAGTTATTTTGTCATGGGTGATAATCGTGATAATAGTTTAGATGGTCGTTTCTGGGGCTTTGTTCCTGATGAAAACCTTGTCGGTGAAGCTGTGGCTATATGGATGAGCTTTGATTTCGAACGTGGTGAAGATAGCTTTTTACCAACTTGGATACCTACAGGCGTTCGTTTTGAACGTTTGGGTGCAATTAATTAAATTGGCTACTTACATTGACAAAATTATCCTTAAAAAAGTCGAGCCAGTCTGTGAAAGCTAATCCGCATGACCTAGCAAGGTTAACGAAGAAAATTGGTTATCAATTTAAAGACTCTTCGTTGTTGTTACAAGCTTTAACGCACCGAAGCGCTAAAGGGCAACATAACGAACGTTTAGAGTTCCTGGGGGACTCCATCCTTGGTTTTGTTATTGCAGAAGCATTGTTTGAAAAGTTCCCAAAGCACGATGAAGGTGATTTAACGCGTATGCGCTCTAGCTTAGTAAAGGGCGTGACCTTAGCTGAAATTGCTCGAGATTTTAATTTGGGTGAATGCTTAATATTAGGTCCTGGAGAACTTAAAAGTGGTGGTCATCGTAGAGAGTCGATTTTAGAAGATGCAATTGAAGCTATCATAGGTGCAATCTATTTAGATTCAGATATCCAAAATTGCAAAAAATTAATATTGCATTGGTTCTCGAAACGTTTAAGTGTAATTAAACCTGGCAATGAGCAGAAAGATCCTAAAACTCGCTTACAAGAATATTTACAGGGAAGAAAGATAGCCTTACCAAGCTATGAAGTGATTGATACCACAGGTCAGTCGCACAATCAGCAATTTACAGTGCGTTGTGTCGCTGATGTTATTGAGCAAGAAGTGATAGCGAAAGGAACAAGCCGAAGAAAAGCTGAGCAAGCAGCGGCAGAACAAATTCTTAATCTAATAACACAAGCAAAAATAGAAAAGCCAAAAGCAGCAAAGCCATCAAAGCGTGCCGGCTCTCCCAAAACTAAGTAACTAATAGGAAGATATATGACAAAGTTAAATGAGCACGAGAGTGACAGCTTTGCTGGTTTAGTTGCTATTGTTGGTCGCCCTAATGTGGGTAAGTCAACCTTGCTCAATGCCTTGCTTGGCCAAAAGATTAGTATAACTTCACGTAAACCACAAACCACACGTCATCGAATCTTGGGTATTCTAACTGAAGGTAATCGACAAGGTATTTTAGTCGACACTCCTGGATTACATAGTGATGAAAAGCGTGCGATCAATCGTTTGATGAATCGCGCAGCAAGTAGTTCAATTAGTGAGGTTGAGCTGATTGTCTTTTTGGTCGAAGGAACATTATGGACTGCTGATGATGATTTGGTGCTAAATAAAGTGAAGCAAAGCGGCGCGCCATGCATATTAGTGGTGAACAAAACAGATAATATTTCTGATAAAGATGAGCTATTACCCCACTTACAAAAGTTGGGTGCAATGCATGACTTTAAAGATATTGTGCCAATTTCAGCGAGCAAAGGTCATGGTGTGGATACCATTAAAGAACTTTGTCTGAAGGCGCTACCTGAAGGGGGTTTTTGGTTTCCTGAAGATCATATTACTGACAGATCGAGTCGCTTTATGGCGTCAGAAATCATTAGAGAAAAGCTTATTCGCTTTACGGGTGATGAATTGCCATATTCGACTACCGTAGAAATTGAACAATTTAAAATGGATGAAAAGGGCGTTATTCATATCAATGCCCTTGTTTTAGTTGAGCGCGAAAGTCAAAAACGCATGGTTATTGGCAATAAAGGTGAGCGACTAAAGACTATTGGCCAAGAAGCAAGAAGAGATATGGAAAACCTTTTTGAAAGCAAAGTTTTTCTAGAAACTTGGGTTAAAGTTAAGTCAGGCTGGGCTGATGATGAAAGAGCTTTACGTAGTTTAGGTTACGGTGATGATTATTCAGGCTAATGGCAATGGCTGACCAGCAAGCCTTTGTATTACATAGTAGGCCTTACCGAGATAATCAGCACTTGGTTGATTTACTTACGGTTAATCAGGGGAAATTGTCAGCGTTAGTGTATATTGGTCAATCTAAACGTTCTATTAAAAAAGCGCTAATACAACCTTTTCTGCCTTTAAACATAACGGTGAAAGATTTAGGAGCGATTAAAAAAATCACCTCTATTGAAACCGCGAGTAAATCTTATCAACTTCAGAAGAATTACCTCTATAGTGCTTTTTACTTGAATGAACTACTGATACGTCTTTTAAGTCAAGATATTCCTTGTGAATCTTTATACCACCAATACCATCAAACCATTCAATTATTAGCCGAGCAACAAAAGATTGCACCATTGTTAAGGCGATTTGAGTTAAGTTTACTAGCAGAATTGGGGATGTCATTCGATTTTGAACCCATCTTTGAGTATGATGCTTATTGTTTTTCGTATATGCCAGAGCAAGGCTTTGTCGTTTGTGAAAATCAGTACCTTAAAGCATTAAATCAAACACAGTTAACGAATACTTTTTTAACGCAACATTTGAAAGAAGTTGCGCAGCATATAGAAAATAGTAAGGTGGCTTTATCTGATGCCGCAGCAAAGACTTATAAGCAGTTAATGCGCCAAGTTATAAATCAATTGCTTGGTAATAAGCCATTGAATAGCAGAAAACTATTTAGCTCAGTACGCTAAAATACCCAACATCATTGAGTTGAAAGAGAAAGGAAATGAAAGAAATATTATTAGGTGTGAATGTTGATCATATTGCAACATTAAGACAAGCAAGAGGCACAAACTATCCTGATCCTGTTTACGCAGCAAGTGTTGCTGAGCATGCAGGTGCTGACGGTATTACCGTGCATTTACGTGAGGATAGAAGGCATATACAAGATAGAGATATCTATGTGTTAAAGCAAACATTACATAGTCGTATGAATTTTGAAATGGCTGTAACTGATGAAATGATTGATATCGCCTGTGAAGTAAAGCCTGAATTCTGCTGTTTAGTTCCTGAGAAAAGAGAAGAGCTAACAACAGAAGGAGGTCTTGATGTGGTGGGGCAACTTGAGAAAGTTGCCTCTGCTGTGGCTAAGCTAAGCCAAGCTGGTATTAAGGTAAGTTTGTTTATTGATGCTGATAAAGCACAAATTGACGCGGCCTTAGCTAGCAAAGCTCCTTACATAGAAATACATACAGGCCATTATGCTGACTTAACCAATGAAGAAGAGCAATTAGCTGAACTTGAACGGTTAACACAAGGTATTAAATATGCACATGGCTTAGGCATTAAGGTTAATGCAGGGCACGGCCTGAACTACTTTAATGTGAAACCTATTGCAGCAATTGAAGAAATTATTGAACTGAATATTGGTCACGCAATTATTGCTAGAGCGGCTATAGACGGTTTAGATAAAGCGGTAAGAGATATGAAAAACCTTATGCTTGAAGCACGAAGCTAGCAGTTTCTCTGATTTTTAGGAGTTCTTCATGTCTGTAGTAGGCCTTGGTACCGATATAATAGAAGTAAACCGTATTGCAGACATGAAAGATGCTATGAGAGAGCGCCTTGCCAAAAGAGTACTCACGCCATGTGAGTACAAAAGGTATGAAGAAGCCTCAACTACAATTGCTAATGCCTTTTTAGCAAAACGTTGGGCAGGCAAAGAAGCGGCAGCTAAGGCCTTAGGTACCGGAATAGCAGATGGTGTTTCATTTCAGCATTTCACTATTGTTTCATTAGACAATGGCAAACCTGTTTTAGAATTAACCGATCGTGCGTTAACGATTGCACAATCGTTAGGGGCTACTCACTGGCATATTTCTCTCGCTGATGAAACTCACTATGCGACAGCAACGGTTATTTTGTCAAAATAGTAAAAAAATCCACATTTATTAACTTGATTCGTACTGGTTGAAATTTAATCGTTTTTTCCTGCACTGTACGTAGCGATGACGTGAAAGTCTTTAAAATTCACTATTTCAACTTTTTCTTTCTTAAATATCTGGTCTACACTTAGTTTGATTAGGTGCCGGTTAATTATACACCCAAGTTGGAGAAAGAAATGCAATCACAGACAAAACCTATGATTGAAAGGAGAACGGAAGCTCCTGAACAATCAGTATGGTGGAATAAACTTTCGCTTGCGCAAAAGTTTTCTGCCAGTAGTTTGGGGAAGTTTGGATACGAATTATCCTTTGTAAGGAATGAGCAAGGTCGCAGTTTAGCTGTGTTAACTTGTAGTGGTGGTGTTGCCGTCATCACTGAAGATGGAGAAATTAATACTTCGCCAAATATTAAAATCAGATAAGTTAGCTTTGTTTAGGCAGAACTAGCTATTTACACGGACCCAGAGTTAACTTATCTGCCTTATCTATTGTTACGTTTCCTGTTCAGTGAAGGTTTTAAAAGCAGAAGGTGCTGCAGAAATAACTTGCTCAATGTGTTCAAAAAACTCCATAAATTCAGGCTCTAACTCCGTTAAGCTAATCCCCATTTTTAATTGTGTTTCTATCTGACTGGTTATGGTTGATAGATTGGGAGTACCAGTATAACAACATGCTCCATTTAGCTTGTGAATTAAACTTTTCACTTGTTCGGTATCTTTCATTGCAATAGCCTCGCTGATGCTATTATGAGTAGCCGGTAAACTTTCAACCAAGCCCTCGAGCATCTCTTTAGCTAAATCAGTTTTATTTGCTGCTCGTTTTAAGGCTAATGGCCAATCAATGACGCCTTTGCTATTAAGCGAGGGTATTGTCGATGCCTCAGGGGATGTAATAGCCATTGAAGATTTTTCTATTGAACTTTTAACGTCATCTTCATTATTGTTAATAAAATGAGAAAAATCACAATATTCATAAATAATATGTCGAAGCATGGTTTCATCAATAGGCTTAGTCATATATGCATTAAAGCCTTGCTGATACATTTTTTCTTTTTCGCCACTTAATGCATGTGCGGTGACAGCGATAATAGGAGTTTCAATATTTAAGCTGTCTTCTCTTATGGATTTTAAAGTACTAATTCCATCCATAACAGGCATCTGAATATCCATAAATATTAAGGCAAAGTGCTCATTTTTGCATAGAGCTAGTGCGTCTTGGCCATTATCTGCGAGGATTACTTCTGCGACTTGTTCATGTAGTAGTGCTTTGATCAGTTTTAAATTTGCTTCATTATCATCAACAGCCAAGACTTTAATAGGCAGTATTTTCTGTTCCGTAGTCGTCGCCATCACTATATCATCATGACTCAACGGCTGTAGGGCTTTGCTCAGCCGAGATGCATTGATTGGTTTACTGAGGCAATTCATAGCGCCATTAGCGATTAATGCTTCATGTAAGCTTGGGGAGTTACTATTGAGCGTTAAATAGATTGCCGGAGAGACGGGTGTCACAAGGGCAATTAGTTTTTTTAGTTCACTTAATGCCGTTGAAGTATTGCTGTGACCTATTAGTGCATAGTCATAAGTTAAACCAACTTGTTTTGCGTGTGTAACGACTTGCTCTAATTGATGATTATTGACAATTGACGTCACATTCATTTGCCAATTATTTAGAATGGCGAGTGTTGCATTGCGGCTGTGATCGTTTTCTTCGAAAAATAAGATACTCTTATTTGATAAGTGATGATTATCTAGCTCGAGAATTAAAGGCATAGGGTTAATTTCACATTGGAAAGTAAACCAAAAACTTGAGCCTTGGTTTTTCTCACTGGTGAATCCAATATTGCCTGACATTTCTCTTGCTAAACGCTGGCAGATGACTAAACCTAAGCCTGTTCCTCCGTATAAACGTGTAATACTCTGATCTGCCTGAGTAAAAGCGTCAAAAATTGTGCGCTGCTGTTTTTCCGTCATACCTATACCGGTATCTTTGACGGTAAGTTTCAACAATACATGTTTTTGATTTATTTGTTCACTGGTGACATCAATTTCAATACTGCCTTGTGGAGTAAACTTAATAGCATTACTGATTAGGTTAGTGGCAATCTGCTTAATACGCATAACATCGCCTACGAGAGAGTCGGGTAGGTTTTGTTTGATATTAATTGACATTTCAAGTTCTTTTTTATGTGCTGAAGGAGCTAATAATGCCAGTGTTTCCTCAAGAGACTCATGTAACAAGAAAGGGATATTCTCTATTACCATTTTGCCTGCATCAAGTTTAGAGAAATCTAAAATGTCGTTAATTATTGTCAACAAGTTATTAGCTGAGCGATCAATAGTTTGCAGGTAATCTCGCTGGCTATCTGTTAAAGGTGTTTTTAATACTTGTCGGGTAAAGCCAATTACGCCATTAAGTGGCGTTCTTAGCTCATGGCTCATATTAGCTAAAAATTCAGATTTAACTTTATTGGCTTCTTGGGCTTTTCGTTTAGCTATGCTGAGTTCAACGTTTTGAATCTCGAATTGCTCAAGGCTTTCCCGTAAATCTATGGTTGCTTGGTCAATGCTTGCTTGCATTTCATTTTGATAACCATGTATAGATTGCGCCATGGCATTGATACCAGTTTTAAGCAGGTTAAGCTCTCCCATTAACAGCCCACTGACTCGACTTTCTAACTTACCTTCTCTCACTCTATCAATTGCTTGCACCATAGAATTAATAGGCTTGGTCACTTGCCTTATCAATTTTATTGCAAACAATGCACTGAGTAATGTGCCAAAGAGTGCAACGGTAAAGGCGATCAGTGTTTGGCTTTGCTGCTCAAATTTGAGTCTATTCTTATTGACTTGAATAGCAACATAACCAAGTTGTGTCGGTTGGCTAAGTTGATCTTTATTTTCCGATGAAATCAATGTGATGCTATTAAAACTAAATGCTTTTTTACTTGGTGTTGAAGTGGGATGATTGATTAGTGTTTCTTCGAGAATAGCTGCTCTATAGATAATATAATCGTTAGTTTCTTCAAGCTGAGTGTAATTATTTAAGGGAGCTTCTTGTTTAATCCTCATTAATTCAGTATTGCCATTATAGGCACTAGTGACAAAGACTTGGTTGTCACGGGTAAAGATAATAATACTGTCAATAATACTTGACTGAGTACGATGCGTGAAACCGATTAATTGTCGTAATTTCTCTCTATCTTTGTTGATAAGAGGATCTTTACTCATGATAGCCAAAGGTTCAATGATGCTAAAAGCTCTTTGATTGATAAAGTTATCTAACTCAACATGACGACTGTAAGAAAAATATCCAGCTAAGCCAAAGGCAATAATACCTGTAGGAATAATGGTTATTAATATTACCCAGTCTTTTAAACTTTTTTTATGCATTTCTTTTGAACTTTTCTATTTGACTTAGTGTAAAATAAGCACCGAAAAACACCGTTGCTGTAGCATGAACACAGTAACCTTTTAGACATAATGTCATAAGCTTGCATCAAATTATAGCGCCAAGCAATGAGATAAGGTAAAGATGGCAAACTTTTTTAAAGCGTCAAAGAAAAATAAAGCCGCAGGACAAATATTAACTCTAACAATAGAGCGGTTAGATTTGAATGGCTGTGGCGTAGCTAGGTATAACAAAAAGCCACTTTTTGTTGCTGAGGCGTTAGCTGGTGAGTTGGTTGAAGTAAGGTTAATCGAGCAAAAAAATAAATTTGCTAAAGCTAAATTATTGAAGGTTATAACGCCAAGTCCTGCACGTAAGCAAGTTAAGTGTCAGCACTTTTCTGTATGTGGAGGTTGTGACATTCAGCCGTTAAGTTATGAACAGCAGCTCTCTTTTAAGCAAGCTAAAGTTGCGGAGTTATTTGCTCGGCAAGATTTCAAAGAGACTTTACCTTGGCAGCCAACAATTAAAGGCTCACCATGGCATTATCGTCGCAAGGCAAGAATTGGAGTGCAGTTTAATAAGCATGGTCAACCTATTGTGGGTTTTAGAGAAAAAGCGAGTAGCCATTTAACGGCCATTAAAAACTGTCCAGTTTTAGTTGAACCGCTAGCCCCTATTTTTGTGGAATTAAAGTCGCTTATTGAAAAACTATCAGTAAAACAAGCTATTGGTCATGTAGATGTTATATGGGCAGCAGTCTCACAGTGTGGTATTCCGCAAGGGATTGTCAATATAAGACAGCTTAAAGTGATGAATGAGCATGATGTTGCATTGTGGCAGCAATTTGGTGACAAGTTTAACTATGCGCTGTTTGTCGATAATGGCATACAAACTGTAGCTATTGATGAGTATTTAACTGCATCAAGTGAACCTTCTGACAATATGCCTTTCTCATATCCTTTGGCAAATAAGGTAAATATAGCTTTTGGGATAAAAGATTTTATTCAAATCAATCATGAGGTGAATACCCAAATGATAGCTCAAGCCATTGACTGGCTTGAGCTTAAACAGAGCGATAATGTACTTGATCTCTTTTGCGGCTTAGGTAATTTTAGTTTAGCCATCGCAAAACACGTTGCTAACGTGGTTGGGGTTGAAGGCGTGCAAAGTATGGTTGATAAGGCATTAAAAAATGCGAAACGAAATGGCATTGAAAACTGTCAATTTTATCAAGCAAACATTAATGAAAGCTGGCAAGCGCAACCTTGGTTTAATGAGTATACAAACACGAATGAACATCAGTTTAATAAAGTGTTATTAGATCCAGCAAGAGCTGGTGCAGAAGAAGCGATGCCCTATATTGCTATGGTCAAGCCAAGTTCTATACTCTACGTCAGTTGTGACCCGGCGACACTGGCAAGAGATAGTGAAATTCTAGTGGGACATGGTTATAAATTGAATAAAATTTCAATTATAGACATGTTTTCTCAAACCAAACATGTTGAGTCTATGGTATTGTTTACACGTGCTTAGTCCAAGTTATTACCCGAAGGAAAACCTATGGTTTCGGTTAGAAAATCTCATCAAATATCGGTAAATAGTTTTCAACAATGGCTTAATTCCCTTGAATTAACGGATAGCAAGAAAGAAGCTATTTCAGCAATGTGGACGTTAGTCGCTGATTTTTACGCGGCAGAAACACAAGAGCCCAAAATTGAACTAACCAAGTCAATGGAAATGGTAGAGATACTTGCATCACTTAATTTAGATGGTGATTCACTCATTGCCGCCTTTTTAACGCCACTACTCGAGAGTAAGTTGATTGAAATGGCATATGTTGAAGAGCATTTCTCTTCTTCTATTTTGTCATTGTGTCAAGGCGTTGAGCAAATGGCCGCAATCAAGGCGTTGAGGCAGCAACAGTCAGCAAATAATGTCGATAATATTAGGCGCATGTTACTTGCCATGGTTGAAGATGTTCGAGCGGTTGTGATTAAGCTGGCTGAGCGTTTATGTGATTTGCGTGAGAAGAAAAATAGCGATGAAGAAAGTAGGGTGCTTGCAGCCAAAGAAAGTGCCAATATCTATGCGCCTTTAGCAAACAGACTTGGTATTGGGCAATTAAAATGGGAGCTTGAAGATATATCTTTTAGGTATTTGCACCCAAAAGTCTATAAGAAAATTGCCAAATTGCTCGACGAAACAAGGCTTGAGCGTGAAGGTTATATGGCAGACTTTGTTGGAAACATTAATCAACAATTGATTGAATTGAACATTCGAGGTGAAGTCTATGGTCGTCCAAAACATATTTATAGTATTTGGAAGAAAATGCAGCAAAAGTCACTCGATTTTGAGCAATTGTTTGATGTTAGGGCGGTACGTATTGTTGTTGAAAAAATTCAAGATTGCTACTCAGCATTAGGTATAGTGCATACCCAATGGAAACATTTAGCTAAAGAGTTTTCAGATTATGTTGCGACGCCAAAGCCAAATGGTTATCAGTCTATTCATACGGTAGTGCTTGGGCCAGAAGGTAAGTCAATAGAAGTGCAGATCCGCACAAAACAAATGCATGATGATGCTGAGTTAGGTGTTGCTGCGCATTGGCGTTATAAAGAAGGAAATGCCAGCGGAAAAGCCAACAGCTTTGACGATAAAATTAGCTGGTTAAGAAAAATATTGCAATGGCAAGATGATGTTGCTGAGAGTGGAGAACTCCTTGAAGAGCTCCGTAGTCAAGTCTTTGAAGACCGTATCTATGTGTTTACTCCTGGTGGTGATGTTATTGATTTACCCATGGGTTCAACGCCATTAGATTTTGCTTATTATATTCACTCAAATGTAGGGCACTGCTGTATAGGCGCGAAAGTTTTTGGAAAAATAGTGCCATTTACTTATCAATTGCAAACGGGTGATCAGGTTGAGATTTTAACGAGCAAAAAGCCCAACCCAAGTCGAGATTGGCTAAACCCAAACTTGAATTACATTCATTCTAGTCGTGCTAGAGCAAAGGTTCAGAGCTTCTTTAAATTACTCGATAGAGATAAGCATATTGTTCAAGGTAAGGAGTTATTTGAAGCTGAAATTGCAAAATATAATTTTGCTCATGTTGACTTATTGGCCGCAGCAAAACGCTTCAATATGAATACTGCTGAAGATTTATTTGCAGCATTGGGTTCGGGTAACGCTCGCTTACAACAAGTGGTTAATTTCTTTAGCCACGAAGAGAGTAAACTAAAGCCAAAAGAAGAAATCGACCCGCAAAGTCTAGTAAGGCAAAGTTCGTCACAAAAAAAACTTGCAGCCGATAGTAATGGTATCACTGTCTCTGGGGTGGGTAATTTGTTAACCCATATGGCGAAATGTTGTCAGCCAGTACCAGGTGATAATATCGCAGGTTTTATAACGCAAGGTCGAGGCATATCAGTACACCGCAAAGATTGTGAGCAATTAGCAAGTTCTTTGAACCAACAACCCGAACGAGAAGTCGAAGTACAATGGGGCGATGAGAATAAACAAAGCTATCAAGCATCAGCACATATCATTGGCAGTGAACGCCAAGGCTTGCTAAGGGATATTTCTACCATCATTGCCAATGAGCGTGTCAGTATTATTGGTATGGAGAGTAATACTGATCATATCAAACAAACGGTGAGTATGACGGTAAAAATGGAAGTACCTAGTAGTGAACTACTGATGAGAATCCTAGAAAAATTGCGTCAACTTGATGATATTATTGAAGTTAAGCGCCTTTAACTAGTTCGTATATGAATTTTAGTCTTCTCAATAAAAAGCCAGTTAAAATCAGTAAAAGTAAGTGAAAGTATAATTATGCTAAATGATGCCCCATCAATTAATAAATTACGTTGGATAATGTCTCAATTGCGAGATCCACAAGCAGGTTGTCCATGGGATATAAAGCAAGACTTTGCTTCAATTACCCGGCATACCTTGGAAGAAGCGTATGAAGTTGTTGATGCTATTGAGCAACAAGATTTTGTTGAACTAGAAAAAGAGTTAGGCGACTTATTATTTCAAGTTGTTTTTTACAGCCAACTAGGTGATGAACAGCAGTTATTTAACTTAGACAGTGTAATAGCAGCAATATGTGAAAAGTTAATTCGTCGACATCCTCATGTTTTTGCTAGTACAGATTTACAAACCGACGAAGAAATTAAAGCGAACTGGGAAAATGAAAAACGTCTTGAACGCGAATTGAAATACCAAAGTGAAAACGATAAAACGGATGGTTCAGCTACTATTTTAGCCGACATCCCTAAAAGTCTACCTGCACTGTCACAAGCGGCTAAAATTCAAAAACGTTGCGCACACGTGGGTTTTGATTGGCATAATATTGAAGATGTTTTTCAGAAAATAAAAGAAGAAGTGCAAGAAGTTGAAGAAGAACTATATGCCAAGCCTATGAATCAAGAGGCCTTAGCGGAAGAGCTAGGTGATTTAATGTTCGCCGTTGTAAATCTATGTCGCCATGCGAAAGAAGACCCAGAAACATTGTTAAGAAAGGCAAATCAAAAATTTACTAAGCGCTTTAATGCAGTGGAACAACTCGCTAATCAATCAGGAAAAGCGTTTGAAAGTCATGATTTAGAAGAACTAGAACAATACTGGAGCCAAGTGAAAACATTAGAGAAAGCCCAATCATGATAGTTGATGAAAAAGTCAGTGCTGCTCAGCATAATGAATCTGATAATAATATTGCCCAAGTAACCATTGGCTTAACGAATCCTAAAAGCCCAAGTAATGTGGGTGCTGTAATGCGAGCCGCAGGTTGTTATCACGTATCGCAAGTCCTTTATACGGGGAAACGATATGAACAAGCAGCAAAACATAACAGTAATAAACTCGCAACTGATACCAAAAAAGCAAGGCAAAACATCCCGTTAAAAGCTGTAGACTCTTTCACTGATCTAATGGACACACTGGATAATCTTAGTAATACGACTAAAATTATATGTGTAGATTTAGTTGAAGGAGCAACGCCATTACCTCATTTTCAACATCCTGAACATGCGGTTTATATCTTTGGTCCAGAAGATGGCACCATAAGCCAGCAAGTTATAGATTGTGCTGATGAAGTGGTTTATGTACCTACCAAAGGGTGTATGAATTTAGCTGCCTCAGTGAATGTACTTTTATATGATAGGTTAGCCAAACTTGAATTGGAGAAGGGAAAGAGTCATAGGGCAGATAATGACTTGATTCGTCGAAGTAGAGATACTAATAACAAAGTAAAAGTTAAGAGTTAAAGCAGTCGACATTTTATCACTTTTAATAAGCAGGATTTAATATGGAACAAACAGTAAACCATGGTGTAGCAAAAAAAAGTAAAGCCTTACTACTTAAGGCTGTCGGTATTTTGTTTGTTGGTTTAGCTGTGCTCGGTGTAGTATTACCCATATTGCCGACAACCCCATTTTTATTAGTTGCCGCGGCGTGTTTCGCTAAATCATCACCACGACTTCAGCGCAAACTTATGGCGAATAAAACCTTTGGGCCATTAATTCATGATTGGCAAACCCATCGCAGTATTCCACGCAAAGCGAAACGAATTGCATTGTTAACCATAATACTTTCAGTTGTTTGGTCGGCCTTTTTGTTAAAAAGTTGGCCATTAACCTTGCTAGTGATTGCATTAGTAACAGGGCCTTTTATTTTCTTATGGCGTTTACCCTTAAGTAAATAATCTTAATTCTGCTAAAGATTTAATTTTAAGTATTGGTATTGGTATTGGTATTTTAATATTCCGTTGATTAGAAAAAAGCCCATTAACTAGACAGTTAATGGGCTTTTTATAGTCTTGCTTGCTCTACTAATTAAGCGAGTGCTTTTGCAACTATGGCAGCTAGGTGATCTGGTAAGGTTAATGATAATGCTATTTCATGACCTTTAGCAGACATTTTATGCCATGTTTTTTGTACGATACGTACTATTTTCTCTTCAGTGTATTTGGCAGCAAACTCGTCAAAGTAATGCTGAAGAAATACTAAACAGGCGACATCCTCAAGGGTTTGTGTATCGCTGTTTGTTTTAAGCTTTTCTTTACGTAAAGTACTGGCTGTTTGGTTAATCTCATCTTCTGAATAACCATGCTCTTTCATGATTTCTGAAGTAAGTTGCGCATGAAACTTCCCTTGTGCAATACGCCATGCATAATATCCTGCTTTACCTTCTGCAAACTCAGCACGTTTTAAATGCCAACGTTTAATATGTTGCGCACGCACTGCTATTTGCAATAATTCATTAGCTTCAGGCCAATATTTATCAAGGCACGCTGTCATTTGATGGCCATAGACGAGTTCTTTAGGTTTTTGTTCACCGTCTATATCAATGAGGTTTGGATCTTGGCTGTTGATATCGTCAATAGCGTTAAGTACTTGTGATAATGGTTGTTTCTTATTCACAGTGTCTACAGTCATTCAGTTAAATCTCTTTTTAAATGAGCTACAAAGTAGCATTTTAAATTGTTTTGTTAAGAGTAACAGTTAATAATTTTTATCTGAAAGTTTTTTTATAACTATTTTGTCATCATGGCATGGTTCTTATTGTCGTTGACGTGGCTTTTCAGTATAATACTTTCCCGTCCTGCTGGTTTGACTATACTCTTCTTTGAACTGAACTATTTAGCGATAGTGGTATAAGCAATTACAGCGCAAAATTTCTGTTTTTCCTGACTTCTGGGTAGCACATGACAACTAGATATATTTTTGTAACTGGCGGTGTTGTATCGTCTCTTGGTAAAGGTATTGCAGCGGCTTCATTAGCAGCAATTCTTGAAGCACGTGGTTTAAAAGTTACCATGTTAAAATTGGATCCTTATATTAATGTTGATCCAGGTACCATGAGTCCTATTCAACATGGTGAGGTTTTTGTGACAGAAGATGGCGCAGAAACTGATCTCGATTTAGGTCATTATGAACGATTTATTCGTACCAAAATGACTAAAGGTAATAACTTTACTTCGGGTCGAATTTACCAAGATATTTTAGCGCGAGAGCGAAAAGGTGAGTTTTTAGGTGCAACGATTCAAGTTATTCCACATATTACTAATGATATTAAGCGTCGCGTCGTAGAAGGTGCTGAAGGTTACGATATCGCTATGGTTGAAGTGGGCGGTACTGTGGGTGATATGGAATCACAACCATTCCTAGAAGCGATTCGTCAATTAGCATTAGAAGTTGGCCGTGATCGCGCTATGTTTATGCACCTTACGCTAGTCCCTTACCTTGCAGCTTCAGGTGAAATCAAAACTAAACCAACTCAGCATTCTGTAAAAGATTTACGTTCAATCGGTATTTTGCCTGATCTATTAGTTTGTCGTTCAGATAGAGCTATCCCCAACTCTGAGCGAGCAAAAATAGCATTATTCACTAACGTTGAAGAAAGAGCTGTTGTATCAATGCGTGATGTTGACAGTATTTATAAGATTCCAGCGTTGTTAAAAGCACAAGGAACGGATGAAATTGTAGTTAATCGTTTCGGCCTTGATGTACCAGAAGCTGATTTAACTGAGTGGGAGCAAGTGCTTTATCAAGAAGCAAACCCTAAAGGTGAATTAACTGTAGGTATGGTTGGTAAATATATCGAATTACCCGATGCATATAAGTCAGTGAATGAAGCGCTTAAACATGCTGGTTTGAAAAACCAAGTGAATGTAAATATCAAATATATTGATTCGCAAGATGTTGAAGTTAAAGGTGTAGAGATACTGCAAGAGCTAGATGCGATTTTAGTTCCAGGTGGTTTTGGCGAGCGCGGTGTTGAAGGGAAAATTCTAGCGGCACAATATGCACGTGAAAATAAAGTACCTTACTTAGGTATTTGTTTAGGTATGCAAGTTGCTCTAATTGAATATGCTCGAAATGTAGCAGGCCTTGAAGGCGCACACAGCACAGAGTTTGATACTGAGACTGCCCATCCAGTCATTGGTTTAATCAGCGAATGGTTAGATGAAGAAGGTCAAGTTGAATACCGTAATGAACAGTCCGACTTAGGTGGAACGATGCGCTTAGGTTCGCAATTGTGTCACTTGGTGAAAGGTACCAAGGTATGCGACGTATATGGTAGTGAAACCATTAATGAAAGACACCGTCATCGTTTTGAGGTAAATAATAACTACCGTGAACAATTAAGCAAAGCAGGTTTAATTTTCTCGGGGCTATCGTCAGATAAGAAATTAGTCGAGGTGATCGAAATTGCCGATCATCCATGGTTTGTGGCGGGTCAATTCCATCCTGAGTTCAATTCAACTCCTCGTGATGGGCACCCACTATTTGAAGGCTTTATTGCTGCTTCTTTTGAGTTGCAAAAACAGCAAACAAACTAAAAAGATTGATAATTTAAAACCGTAGCTATTGCTGCGGTTTTTGCTTTAAAAACTAAAGTAATGTTTAACCCATTTATATTTTTCGTTCGTAACTTGTAGAACGCCATATTAAGTAAAACTTAGGAAAGACAATGTCAAAAATTAGTAAAATTTTAGCTCGTGAGATCATGGACTCTCGTGGTAACCCAACTATTGAAGTTGATGTTTACCTTGAATCTGGTGCTTGGGGGCGTGCAGCGGCACCATCTGGTGCATCTACCGGTTCACGTGAAGCATTAGAATTACGTGATGGTGATAAAGCTCGTTATTTGGGTAAAGGTGTATTAAATGCCGTTGCTGCTGTGAAAAACTCAATTACACCTGCACTTGTTGGACAAAATGCACTTGAACAAGCTGCCATTGATAAACTAATGATTGATTTAGATGGCACAGAAAACAAAGAAAACTTTGGTGCAAACGCAATTTTAGCAGTATCACTTGCTGTGGCTAAAGCTGCTGCAGCAGACAAAGGTGTTCAATTGTTTGAACATATTGCTGATTTAAATGGCACTCCTGGCGTTTACAGCTTACCTGTTCCTATGATGAACATCATCAACGGTGGTGAACATGCTGATAATAACGTAGATATTCAAGAGTTTATGGTTCAGCCTGTAGGCGCTAAAAACTTTAGTGAAGCATTACGTATGGGCGCTGAAATTTTTCATGCATTGAAGAAAGTATTATCAAGCAAAGGGTTAAATACTGCCGTAGGTGATGAAGGTGGTTTTGCTCCTGATTTAGCATCAAATGCTGATGCATTAGCAGTTATCAAAGAAGCGATTGCTGCTGCAGGTTACACTTTAGGTACTGATATTACGTTAGCACTTGATTGTGCTGCTTCAGAGTTCTTTGATAGTGAAAAAGGTATTTATGATCTTAAAGGTGAAGGTAAGCAATATAGCTCAAATGAGTTTTCAGACTTCTTAGGTACCTTATGTGAGCAATATCCGATTGTTTCAATTGAAGATGGTTTAGATGAGTCTGATTGGGATGGTTTCAAATACCAAACAGAATTACTAGGTGATAAAGTGCAAATCGTTGGTGATGATTTATTTGTAACTAACACTAAGATTTTAAAAGAGGGTATTGATAAAAACATCGCTAACTCTATTTTAATCAAATTCAACCAAATTGGTTCACTTACTGAAACCTTAGCAGCCATTAAAATGGCTAAAGATGCTGGTTATACGGCTGTTATTTCGCACCGTAGTGGTGAAACTGAAGATGCAACCATTGCGGATTTAGCTGTAGGTACAGCTGCAGGCCAAATTAAGACTGGCTCATTATGTCGTTCTGATCGTGTTTCTAAATACAATCAATTACTAAGAATTGAAGAGTTTTTAGGTGATAAAGCAATTTACAATGGTCTTTCTGAAATCAAAGGCCAATAGCAATCAATACGTTTGCTATATAGCAAATATTACGTCGTTATTTGTACTCATTGACTAGCGTCAACTCCGTGCAAATGCCTTGTACTATTGCTATATAGCTGCAGTATTCATTATTATTTTGTTTTGATAAAAGCAATTAATAAAAAACGCAGCTAACGCTGCGTTTTTTATGCTCGCTAGTTTGCATTGACAATGCGCTTTAAGAAAACTCTTTAAGTGTTTCCATGATTAACTGGGCGGTTTCTTTGGGTCTTTCAAGGGGGAACATATGCCCTCCAGGTACACTACTTAATTGCATTAACTTGTTTAATTTAGTGAATTTTTTGAAAAAATGGGTGGGGCAAACATCTGTTTGCTCGGCAAATATGAGTTTCGCGGGCACAGTAAGTTTATTTTTATATGAGTTTAAATTTGTGGGTAATTCTCGAAAAATAGCCGCTTCAATGTCAGCGCGAAAAGCGAGTTCTAGCTGATCATTTTTTTCAATAATGCCATGTTTAACGTAATCATTTAAGCATCGAGGATCAAAGTTTTTAAATAAACTTCGTCGAGAAAATAACTCAACAACATTACTATTTATTGGCCAGTGAGAGCGTCTTTTTTTGGCTCTGCCTGCGGGGCTAAATTTATCAATTAATTTGGTTTTTTTTAATATTCTGGCAATCATTGCAGCTGAACCTGTGAAAACAGGTGGATCAATCATAATTAATCCCTTAAATAAATCGGGACGTTGACATACTGCAAGAAAAGAAAGTACACCACCAAATGAATGCCCTACGGCAACAACAGGCTCTCCAAATTGATGCTGTTCTTCAACATATTGAATTAACTGTTCAACTAAGGGCTGCCAGTTATCTTTAACTGGATATTTGGGATCATGACCGTATTTGTCTAATGCAATTACATTTATATTACTGGGAAAGCTGTCAAATAGCGCTTGGTAACTTCCTGAAGGAAAGCCATTTGCGTGTACAAAGTTTAGAGTTGTTTGAGTCATTGAGAAAAGTTTTAGCTGACATAAAGGTGAACGCTAAATTTAAACACCTGTTTGAAAAAAGTCAACAAGTTGTTAATCTTACCGATAAGCCATGAATTAATACAAAATAGGCGGCTCAGTTACTTTGAGATTGAAGGCATTAAAAAACCCAGTAAAGGTACTGGGTTTTTATTATGTTATATGTAGCGGTTTAAAATTCATCTAGCATATATTCTAAAGAGTCTTCATATATCCTTAGCTCTTTTTCTAGTTGGAACTTATCTCTTAGTAACTCAATTTCACGCCACTTTCTTTTTTTTGTTGACGTTGCTCGGTTGGTGGTTGGTTGGTTTCTTGATTCTAACATTTGGTTATTGTTATCCATAAAGCGCCCCTTATTTCCTAAAAAATAAAATCAACTGCACCTATTTAATATCATAATTTTTTACGCTTTAAAACGAAAAAACGCATATTTTTTATAAAATATGCGTTTTTATTCATCATTATGTGATGATGATTTAAGCTAATTGCATGCGTTATAGCATTTCAGCTAATTGCTTCTCAAGTTTTACTTGGTCAATAGCGAAGTTACGAATACCTTCAGCGAGCTTTTCAGTTGCCATTGCATCTTGATTCATTTCCCAGCGAAATTGTGCTTCAGTTAAAGCTTCGTCATTAGCTGGATTTGGCGCTATAGCTTGAAGTTTTTGCACTACAGTGTCGCTATTACTATCAAGTTCATCCATTAGTTGAGGACTGATTGTTAAACGATCACAACCTGCTAGTTCAAGTATTTCACCTATGTTTCTAAAGCTAGCTCCCATTACTACGGTATTATAGCCTTGCGCTTTGTAGTAGTTGTAAATACTGGTAACAGAAATAACACCTGGATCTTCATCACTGGCATAATCCCTGCGACCAGTATCCTTTTTATACCAATCTAAAATGCGACCAACAAATGGAGAGATCAAATATGCGCCAGCTTCAGCACAAGCTCTTGCTTGAGCAAAACTAAATAACAACGTTAAATTACAATTGATGCCTTGCTTTTCAAGTTCTTCGGCAGCTTTAATACCTTCCCAAGTTGAAGCTAATTTAATGAGAATTCTATCATTACTAATACCAGCTTCATTATACATGGCCATTAGTTTATGGGCTTTTTCGATAGAGGCATCGGTATCAAAAGATAAACGTGCATCAACTTCAGTAGAAATTCTACCAGGAATAATTTTTAATATTTCTAAGCCTATCAATACAGATAACTTATCTGCGGCATCAATTACTTGTTGCTCAGCATCATTAGACTGTTCTTTTGCCCAGGCGACAGAATCGTTAAGTAATTGTTGATAGCTTTCTAACGCTGCAGCTTTTAACACCAAAGATGGGTTAGTGGTAGCATCTTGAGGCTGAAATTTAGCAATGGCTTCGATATCGCCTGTATCGGCAACAACCGTGGTCATTTTCTTTAGCTGTGCTAGTTGTGAAGAAGGGTTTGTCATGATGATACCTTTTGCTTTTGGAAATTATTTAATAACCATTGTGGTTGTTTGTAATTCATTGTGAATGTAGCTGTTGAAATATTACAACATAATTTAGTGAATGTACTATTTAAAAAGCACTTTGTCTTAGTTTTAAATGAAAAAGTTGGTGAAATTACTATTTTTGATAATAAATATTGTTTTTATGACAAGTTAGTGAAGCTGTTCTAACTTGATTTGCTTATGTTATAGTTACTATTCCTACGAATTGATAAGGCGATAGCCAGAATAATCTTGTTATGTTACTAGTTGTTTCTCCAGCCAAAAAATTAGATTTTGAATCCCCCTTAGCTACAAATAAATTTAGCCAGCCGACTTTACTAGAGCAGAGTCAATTATTGATTAATGACTGTGTTAAATTAACACCAGATGAAATCGCAAGTTTAATGAAGTTAAGTGATAAATTAGCCGGATTAAATGCAGCGAGGTTTGGCGAATGGTCTCAACCATTTACTACTGAAAATGCACGACAAGCAGTACTGAGTTTTAATGGTGATGTTTATGCAGGGTTAGATGCTAGCAGCTTTTCTGAGCAGGATTTTGATTTTTCCCAGAAGCACTTGCGCATTTTGTCGGGCTTATATGGTTTGTTAAGGCCACTTGATTTAATGCAAGCTTACCGTTTAGAAATGGGGTGTAAGCTTGCTAATGTTCGTGGGGATAATTTGTACCAATTTTGGGGCGAAATTATTACAGATGAACTCAATAAAGTCCTTGCAGAGCAAAGTGGTAATACGTTGCTAAATTTAGCTTCAACCGAATATTTTAAATCAGTTAAGAAAAAGACCTTAAACGCTAATATTATCACGCCAGCATTTAAAGACTGGAAAAATGGTCAATATAAAATGATCAGCTTTTATGCCAAAAAGGCGCGTGGCTTGATGGCTAGGTATATTATTCAAAACCAAATCACCGATGTTGAACAAGTGAAAAATTTTGATTTAGCGGGCTATGAATATAATGAAAGCTTCTCTAAGGGAAATGACTGGGTATTTACACGAAAAGAAGTTGGCTAGCAGCTATACTTTGTTTAGTTATTTTTTTAGTTAATCAGTAGTCAATCGGGTTAGTAAAAATACTTTTTATAACATTTTCATGGAGGCAATATGTTAACTTTGCTTGCTAAATTATTTCATGCACTTAATAGTGACAGTTCAATTAGGCAAATTGCATTAGCCATTGCGCTGGGATTTTTCTTTGCTTTAGCCCCTTTCTTTAGTTTGCATAACTGGGTGATCTTCTTCTTTGTACTTTTGATAAAAGTTCACTTAGGTAGCTTTATTCTTTCGGTAGGTTTTTTCTCAGCGTTAAGTTACCTATTATCACCTTTGATTGTTTGGCTCGGTGAGTCATTATTAACTGCTCCAGTTTTAACTTCATTCTTTACAACGATGTATCAATTGACTTGGTTTAAACTAGCGCATTGGCATCATACCTATACCTTTGGAGCCTTTGTACTTGGTTTGGTACTGTCAGTCCCTATTTACTTCTTAGCCAAGGTTTTTGTAGAAAAGTATCGAGTGCACATTATGGCGTTTTTTCAGAAGTTTAAAATTGTTCAAGCATTGAAAGCTTCGAAATTTTATAAAATTTACTTAAGCATCTCGGGTAACAATATGGGAGCAAGCTTATGAATCGATATATTCGATGGCAAGGACTCGCAGTTTTTATCGCCTTAATTGGTTTGATGTGTGCTTTTGTCTACTTTTTTGCCGGTACACTTGCTAAGAGCGGTATTATCGCTGCAGCAGAAAGCTCTTTTGGTGCCGAAGTAAATATTGATAAGGTTGAAGTTAATTTTTCTCCCGCAAGTATTACCATTAAAAGTATGCAAGTAACCGATAAAGCGGAACCAATGCATAATTTATTTAGCTTTGCACAAGCAAAAGCCAGTGTAGATATTTGGCAGTATTTGTTTGGTAAAGTGGTGATTGATACTTTTGATGTGGAGCAGCTTCAGTTTAACGATAAAAGAACAACTGCAGGCGCTGTTTATGTCACTGTGGCTAATGAAGAAGGTGAAGGGGCTAAAGGGTTAACAGATAAATTACCTGATTTTGATTTAACCTTGCCAGATACTAAGACTTTATTAGAAAACAGTAATTTACATACAGTTAAAGCTGCTGAGCAGTTAGAGCTGACTTACCAGCAAGAGCAAGAAAAACTTAAATCATTACAAGATACCTTACCATCTAAAGCTAAATTGAAGGCATATCAAGCGCGGGTGAAGGCGTTAGCTGATAGAAAAATTAAATCCCTTGAAGATTTAGAGCAATTAAAAGCCGACTTTAATAAAGTTAAAGCCTCTTTCAAAGAAGATCAACTTGCCGTTAAACAGGCTAAAGAACAACTAAAACTGAGTAAAAGTAAAATTTCAAAGCAGTTAAATGAGCTGAAATTAGCGCCTGAAAAAGACTGGCAAGAAATTGAAAGTAAGTATCAATTAGCGAGCTTAGATGCTGAAGATTTTGCACATATTCTATTTGGCGATAAGGCAAGAGATTATTATCAAAGCCTAGAACAAGTTTACAATTTGTTAAGCCCTTATATTAAAGGGAGTGCATCAAAAGAGGCTCATGATAAAAAGCAGTTTACTACAGGGCGCTTTATCTCTTTTGAAGAGCAGGATCCATACCCCGAGTTTTTGTTAAAACAAGGAACATTATCGTTGGTGCTACCACAGGGGGATTTTTCAATAGCACTGAATGAGATCACTCATCAACATTGGTATCGAAATAAAGCCAGTGAACTTTCATTAAGGTCAAAGACTCAAGGGCAAGTGCAATTAGATAGCGAGTTCACCTTAAATCAACAAGGCACTTTTAATAGCGATGGTAAATGGTCTGTAAACAATTTAACGCTTCCTCACAGTGAGATTGCAAATACAAAAGCCTTAACGTTAAATTTAACTTCAGGTTTATTAGCCGGAGTTGGTAGTTATAGTCTAGAAAATAGAGAACTTCTATCTGATGCAAAACTGCAACTTACCAAAGCTGGTTATGATGGACAAGCGGCAACTAAACTAACATCAGTGATTCTGGAAACGTTAAATTCGCTGGATAGTTTAGATCTAACGGTTAATGCAAGTGGAGATCTTTTAGAGCCTATCCTGTCTATGTCATCATCTCTTGATAAAGCACTTTCAGGTGCGGTTAAACAGCAAATAGCTAACAAGTTATCAGGCTTTAAAGGAGATCTTTCGACAGGGCTTAATGGCAAGGTTACAGACACGCTAGAATTAAATAGCGGTAATGCTGACGAAATTATTAATTTTGAAAGCATATTAACTGATACTGATCAGTCACTTGAAGATCTAAAAAATTCTGATGTGGTAAAACAACAGCAAGATAGATTAAAAAATAAAGCTGAAGATAAATTGAAGAAAAAATTGGGTAAATTGTTCGGTTAGTAATATTATCCAAATTGCTTAACAAAGGGGTGGTATGCGTTGAAATGCCACCTTACTGTTTGTGAATTGATTTTATAAATTAAAATATCTTCCTCAAAATTCTATTACCCCCTCATATCTAATTAAGGACGAGCATTGTGGTTTTACTTAGGCAATTTAACTTGTCAGATATTCCATTATTAGTGAAGTATCTAAATAACACCTTAGTAACTCAATATATCACTGATGCGATTCCAAAGCCTTACACTCAAGATGATGCCAAGTGGTGGGTTAGTCAGTGCCAAGAAGATAGCCTTTTTAAAGCTATTGAATTTAATGGTAAATTTGTTGGCTGTATTTCAGCGCAATTAGGTCAATTTGAATACAATCAAAGTGCAGAGCTAGGTTATTGGTTAGGTGAAGAACACTGGAGTAAAGGCATAGCCACGAAAGCTGTAGAGCTCTTCTCTCAAAGTTTACTTGAACAACATGCTTTAGTTAGGCTGTTTGTTTCGGTAGTCTCAACAAATACTGCTTCAATTAGAGTACTAGAAAAGAATAACTTTGTTTTAGAAGGCAAGCTTAGTAAAGCTTCTTATAAAAATGGCCAATACTTTGATGAATTATTATTTGCTAAAGTGATTGAGGAAAAGTAAGGAGAAAGTAAATGCAGCAAGGGTTATGGAAAAAGCTAAACCTGAAAGAGCAATCAACTATCGCAATAATTAATGCACCTGAAGAGTTTTCTCCATTTTACTCTGAGCTGAAAAATGTGAGTGTTGAAGATTCATTAATCACTGCTAAGCAGCTTAATTTTTTTATGATTTTTACTAAATCAAAAGCAGATGTTCAACACTATACTGATGCTGTTATTGCCCATACTCTAGGCGATTGTGTGGTATGGTTTGCATACCCTAAAGCTAGCTCCAAGCGTTATAGTTGTGATTTCAATCGAGACAATGGCTGGGACCCTTTAAAAAATATTGGCTTTTCTGGGGTTAGGCAAGTAGCAATAGATGAAGACTGGTCTGCGTTGCGTTTTCGCAGAACTGAATTTATTAAGTCAAAAAGTAGCTCGTAGTCGCTAATTAACTAGGTGTTATATGAATATTTTAATTGAAACCGAACGATTACAAATGCGTCAATTTACCCTTGACGATGTTGATGCGGTGTATGAATTTGGCCATAGCGAAGAGGTCACCCGCTATACCGGTGATGCAGGCGCAATAAAAAATAAAGCAGATGCTCAAAGTATTATTGAGAATGTTTGGCTAGCAGAATATGAAAAATATGGTTACGCACGTTATGCGCTAATTCATAAAGCTGATAATAAAGTCATTGGTTTTTGTGGCGTTAAATACGAGCCTGAATTAGGTTGTCCAGATATTGGTTATCGAATGTTAAAACAATATTGGGGGCAGGGACTCGGTTTTGAAGCTGCAGAGGCTGCGCTTAATTACGCGCGTAATGAGCTTAAATTAGCACGTGTTGTTGCTGAGGTGGTTGATGAAAATACCGCTTCAGCGAAAATCCTGCAAAAACTAGGTTTTACTCATACAAAAACCTATCAAGAGGACGGTTTTACCGTTCATTTTTATGAGTAAGGTAGTGATAAGCGGTACAAGTTAAGGTTCGTATTTTTACTACTAGTTTGATAATTGATTGGACATAAGGAAATATAATGACAGCTCATGATGTAATTCACTTTTGGTTTGAAGAAGTTTCACAAGAGAATTGGTGGATAAAGGATAATGCCTTTGATAAGGAAATAACTGAACGTTTTTTAACTTTACATCAGCAAGCTATTCAAGGAGAGTTGTTTGCTTGGCGAGATAGTGCTTTAGGCTGTTTAGCTGAAATTATCATACTCGATCAGTTCTCTCGTAATATTTATCGAGACTTACCTCAAGCTTTTTCAGCAGATTCAATGGCGCTAACGTTAGCCCAGCAAGCGATTTCATCAAGCAAAGATAAAGAATTAAATACAACACAACGTGCTTTCTTATATATGCCATTTATGCATAGTGAATCCTTACTTATTCATGATGTGGCGGTTAAGTTGTTTACTGATTTAGGTGTGTCATCAAACTTAGCATTTGAAATCAAGCATCGTGATATTATTGCTCAGTTTGGCCGTTATCCGCATCGTAATATAATACTAAACAGACAATCTAGCGCAGAAGAGATTGAATTTTTGCAGCAACCAGGTTCATCATTTTAGTGAATCATCATATTGTTTGAACAGTCTCTTTGAAATGCAACGTTTAAACTTTTAAATAAATGTCAGTTAAAAGTCAGTTAAAAGTCAGTTAAATGTCAGTTAAACATTAGCTCAAGGATAGATAATGAGTCAAAAATGGAAATATACACTGCTTATTTTGATATTAAGTGTATGTCTGGGCTATATATTTCAAAGCAGTTTTACATCAAATACTAATACGCCTGAATTGAAAAGTCACCATCAGCAGGTGTCTGCTCTTGTATCACAAGAACACGTTATTAACAGTGAAAGTTCATTAGAAACAGTGCAAGTCGGTCTCTCGCCTAATGATGAAAAAGTAGAACCTGACTTTATCTATAATTGTGCAGGACAAAATACCCCTTACATAGAAAATGCCGAGCAAATTCAGGCAGAGTTTATCACGCAGTTACAAGCATCATCTTCGTCAGAGCATCAATTTGCTGCAATATTATTTAACCATAACATTGATGAACAAAAGCGGTTTGATTTACTCATCAATTATAAAGAGCGTTACCCAGATAACCCTATGCTAATGTTTGATATTATTGGTAGATGCTCAGATAAAAAGAACAGCTGTGACAAGGCGTTAATCGAGCAAGCTGTAGAGTTAGATAGAAATAACGCTGCACTCTGGTTATTACTTGCTAATTACTATTTGGGCAACAGTATGAAACCTTTAGCCTTTGAGGCTATGGAACTAGCCATTAAAGCCACTAGTTTTAAAGACTATTATTTTAATGAAATAGCACTTTTTATGGAAAGTGCTGAAGGGGGCTTAAATGTAGAGTTTCCTCATAAAGCTGCTTGGGCCATAGGGATTTGGGCAGCAAAACCATTGTGGACTTCAGAGTTAACAAACCTCTGCATGGAAAATGAAGAATTAACTCCAGAGCAAAATCAGTTATGTGTAGGTGTAGGTAAGCTGATGGAGCAAAACTCAAGCTCCACTATTGAAAGCCTCATTGGAAATAAGATACAACAAAAAGGGTACCAGCGAGAAGGCAATGAAGAATTAGTGGCTTCATTACAAAAGCAGGCTGATATAAATGAAAAACTCTACGCGTTTTCTGAAAAACAATGGAGTGCATCGACCTTAATGTTATTTGATGAAAAACTGTTTCAATATTGGTTAGATGCAGCAATTAATTATGGTGAGCATAAAGCGCAACAGTTGCTTTATAAAGAAGCAATTACCTTATCAAAGAATGAATACTACAATCCTTGCCCTAACGATAAAAATTAACATTTAAGACTACTTAACTTGTAGTCTTAAATGTTAGAGGGTAATGTTCAGGAGAATAATGCTTTTTAAAAAATACAGTGTTTAGCAAAATCTTTCGACTCTGTCGCTGTCCAATCACCTTTAGGTTTTTCTTTCATTTGTTCACACCATTCATCACTGCCTATTGCTGGAGAGCAGGCGCTGAGTACAAAAAGAGTTAATGCTAATGAAGCGATAGTTTTCATAAAGTATCCTAAGTTGGGCTGACTTTATCAGCTTAAGTGACAGTTAAAATCAGAGAGTAAGTTATTTGAATGCATCATAGGGTGAGTGGCTAGAAAAGGCAAGGTTCTCTATCAACCTTGCCAGTATTTGTTCTGCTATTGATTACCAGTACGTTCTTAGGGCTAAGTTAACGCCCCAACCCGCATATTCACCACCATCATTGGCTTTATCATCCATAGTGGAATATTGCACGCCTGCTTGAATTTTAAACTTATGGCCATTTGCAAGCCAATTAACGCCTGCGTAAATTTCTTGATAATTATCACCACGCCCTGAGGTTACACTGCTTTCATAACGCGCTAAGCGAAGACCATTTTCATCTTTACTATTAATGTAAGTATATCTGCCTACCCATTGAATCGATTTACTTTGTTGGTAATAAGGCATAACAACAAAACCGGCGACATCACTTTGTCCTAAATCGCCTTTACCATAAGAAAAGTCACTATCAAGATGCCATTTTTTATGCTGAAACTTTGATGAAAAACTCACTACTTGAGAAAAGTCACGGGTATTACCGTCTTCGTGGGTGTCGTTATAAACATAATCTAGGCTGACTTGGCCTTTATCCCATAAGGTAGATTTTTTAAGTGTTTTACTGGCTGAAAATAAAGCGAAATAGCTTGCATCACTTAGGCCTATTTCATCTGAGTCATCACTTGAAAATACACCCGTATTGTACGACCAGCCATCATTTAGTTTTCCTTTAACACTCACACCGGTGAAATACTCTGCTGTGAACCATAAATTATTGGTGAGGTTATTTCGCTGTGGTGTTAACAACTTTTTAGAGGATGTTTTGCCGTCCATAGTAAAGCCTGCAGAGTGCTTTAAGAAAGTCAGTTTAGTTTTATCATCCATTGCCCAACTCAGGTTGGCATCAGTCAAACGGTTATAACCATCAGAGAGTGATTCATTCAGGTTAATATCCGCCTCTAAAGCACCTGATAATTCGCCTACTTTGCCTTTAAAACCAAAACGAAAGCGACGCCAGCTGGTATCAGTAAATTCTCCCTGATCAGCGTCATTCCATGTTGAATCAAGTTGTAAGCGACCTGAAAGTTTAAGGTAGTCGCCTTGCTCATTCTCATATAAATCGGCGTATTGCCAAGCGTCTTCAAAGTTTGAACTTTCTGCCTGAGCGATAAACGATGTAGAAAGCAAGCTAGCAACAATCGCTGTTGAGGCAAGATTTCGTGTAAGGCCGTACTTGAATGAATGTGTAATTGTACGTTTTTGAAATTGAATAATATTTAATTGCATAATATGACTGTCATAAAGTTAAAAATGGCAAAAGCCGCCAACTTCATCCATAAAGCGTTGTCCACATGATTCATTAAATCACTATGTGAATTTCATCATTGCTCTATGACAGTTATATTACACAGTACGTTTCTTTTGTCATAAAAGTGTAACGCTAAAGCTTTGCGAGCAGGTTAGTTAGCCTTTTTGGCTTTTTTCAGTGCCTTTTTAGCTTGTTTCTTCGCTTTTGCCTTCTTTTGTGCAGGAGTTAATTTTGCTTTAGCCTTTTTATTAGCCACTCTTGCTTCTTTATGTTTAGGGCGTAATTCTTCAATCACTCGGCGAGCTAATCGCTCTTTCATGTAACGTTCGACTTTACCAATAACAGGCATGTCGTGTGCTTCTACTAATGAAATCGCTGTACCTTTGTTACCTGCACGACCTGTACGACCAATACGGTGTAAGTAAATATCTGCCTTTCTAGGCATATCAAAGTTAATAACATGGGTAATATCGTCAATATCAAGACCACGTGCGGCTACATCGGTAGCAACTAATACGCTAATTTCACCACTTTTTAAACGCTCAATAGCTTTATTGCGCTTGTCTTGAGGCATTTTTCCTTCAAGCCAAACACAAGGTAATTCTTCTGCGTACAATTTGCCTGATAAGTATTGAACGGTTTCGCGTTTATTGGCAAAAACAACTGCTCGGGTTACGCCTTCTTGTTTTAATGTATGAAGGAGCAATTGCAGTTTATGATGTGAATTATCAGCTAAATGCATCCACTGGTGAATGACGGCTTTTTCTTTTCTTGACGGGTTAGATTCAAGAAAAACTGGTTCATCAAGGACTTCTTTTGCAAACCTAAGTACACCAGCGCCTTCAAGCGTGGCTGAAAATAACATGGTTTGCTTACGCCAGCGAGCTTCAGCGACGATTCTATTGATGGTTTCGCTAAACCCCATGTCGAGCATTCTGTCTGCTTCATCAAGAATTAATATCTCAATGTCACGCATATCAAATTGTTCATTTTCTATGTATTCAAGCAAACGTCCAGGCGTAGCAACTAGTATGTCAGTGGTGCTGTTTAATATATCGTGATGACTTCCATAGTTCACGCCTCCGGTAATTACACCGGTTTTAACATTACATAACTCAGTCAGTTTTTCGCTATCTTCACCAATTTGAATAGCCAGCTCTCTCGTTGGCGTTAGAATGAGTACACGAGGAAAGCCAGGCTTTGACCGTGGATAATCTAATAAATGTTGAGCAACAGGCAATAAAAAAGCAGCTGTTTTACCTGTGCCGGTTGGTGCTGATGCAAGTACATCTTTACCTGTCATTGCTTGTGGAATGACTAATTCTTGGATGGAAGTAGGCTTTTTGTAACCGATTTTTTTAATACTGGCTAATAGCTCAGAATCGAGTTCGAACTGCTCAAACATAAGGTTTATTTCACTGATTATTTAACTAATTGTTAAGATGGGCTGATTATAGTGCTTTGTTGATGCTTTTACTAAAACTTTGTCACTTTTACGTTATTATTAGTGCGTAAATCGATTAACCACTATAGTAGTTCACTGTACTCTACTAATATTTGCTCACACCAGGTTGCTATGCGATCGTCTGTTAACTGGTATTGGCTATCTTCATCAAGGGCTAAGCCAACAAATTGACTCTTATCATCTGTTAGTGCTTTTGACTCGGCAAACTCATATCCTGAATTTGGCCAATAACCAATGAGGGTAGCGCCTTGAGCAATAACTTGCTCATGTAGCATACCTAAAGCATCTTGAAACCAATCAGTATAACCAATTTGATCTCCCATACCGTAAAGCGCGATTGTTTTGTTGGTTAAATCAAGTTGATTAATGTCTTGCCAAACAGAGTACCAGTCTTCTTGAAGTTCACCATAATCCCAAGTAGAAATACCTAGAATAATGAAGTCGTAATCTAAGCAAAGTGATAGCGGATTATCTTTAATATTAAATAACTCAACAATATCTTCGCCAATAGCTGCTTGGATTTTTTCGGCAACGATTTCGGTGTAACAGGTAGTAGAGCCATAAAACAAGCCAATTTTCATTATCTAAAACTCATGATGGTAAATCAGTCGTGGATTCTACCAGAAGAGAATGAATTTGTGCTGCTCTTTATCGGATAAATTGGTCGTTTATCATAAATAAATTGCATTATGGCGGTGATAGTTGTAATTTCCATTGCCTATGTTCGGTCTAAATGTAAAGGCTTACCTTATTTTATAGTGTAGGTGCTTTGTATGTTTAAAGGTACTTCGTCTATTGACCGTATCATTTGAGAAGTAATCACTCGGGAATTATTATGAATAAGACATTTATTACGCATGCGATAACAAAAACAGCATGTGTATTAGTAGCAGCGTTATCAACTTTAAGTATCACGCCTTCAGCACTTGCTTTTGATAGCATAGATAAGCCAGTTGAAATGGTTAAGGCGGGCACTGATCCAACACAACTAGATAAAGACGCCCTAAAAGGTAAAATTAAACGTACATTAGGTTTAACCGTTATTGATGTAGAGGCTACACCTGTTCCCGGTATTGCGATGCTAATTACTAATCAAGGTGTATATTACGCCAGTTACAGTGGTGATTATTTTATTCAGGGTAAGGTCTATAGTTTAGGGGCTACAGTAACAGATTTAAGTGAAAAGAGTTTAGCCAAAATCCGCTTAGAAGGGGTTGAGCGCTTTAAAGACGATATGATTGTTTATAAAGCGAAAGATGAAAAGCATGTTGTAACCGTTTTTACTGATATTACTTGTGGTTATTGTCGTAAAATGCATGCAGAAATGGATGAATATAATGCTAAAGGAATTACCTTTAAGTATTTAGCTTACCCAAGATCTGGTATTAGTGACCGTTTAGGCAATCCAACTCAAGGCTTTAAAGATTTGCGCTCTGTATGGTGTAACGAAGATCCAGCTGAAGCGCTAACTAAAGCGAAAACAGGTGGCAAAGTTGCCTATCGTATTTGTGATAAGCCGATAGAAGCTGAGTTTAATTTTGGCCGTCAAATTGGTGTATCAGGAACGCCTGCTATTATCTTAGAAAATGGTATGATGTTGCCTGGTTATCAGCCTCCAGCTCAGTTAGAAGAGATCTTAAAAAATATTTAATATCGAATAGACTGAAACACTCGTTCTCGCTTAGGACCCTCAATGCCAAAGCAAATAACTCGTCGTGCCCATGTTGACGATGAACATTTACCTGCTCAATTACACCCAGTAATTAAGCAGGTTTATGCATCTCGTGGAGTACGCTCTTCTGAAGATTTAAATCTGGTTGTTAATCAACTTACTGGCGTTAAAACACTGCATCAAGCATTAAAGGGCCTAGATAAAGCCTGTCAAATACTACAACAAGCTATTGTCACTAAAGAGTCGATTGTAATTGTGGGGGATTTTGATGCTGATGGTGCCACCAGTACTGCGCTAATGATGGAGGGCCTTGCGATAATGGGCTGTAACCATCATAGCTTTTTAGTGCCAAATCGATTTGAATATGGCTATGGCCTTACCCCTGAAATTGTCGATATTGCGGCGGCAAAAGGTGCCAAGATTATTGTGACTGTTGATAATGGCATTTCTTGTATTGCGGGGGTAGCTAAGGCTAAAGCTTATGGCATGAAAGTGATCGTTACTGATCACCACTTACCTGGGCATACTTTGCCTGATGCTGATGCCATAGTAAATCCAAACCAAAATGATTGTGACTTTGAAAGTAAATCTCTTGCTGGAGTTGGTGTGGCTTTTTACTTGATGATGGCATTAAGGAAAACCTTACGAGAAGCGGATTATTTTAGTCAGCATGGACTTGTAGAACCAAATATTGCGCAATTACTTGATTTAGTCGCCTTAGGTACGGTTGCAGATGTTGTGCCACTCGATAAGAACAATCGCATTCTTGTTGCTCAAGGACTTAAACGCATTCGAGCAGGGCAAACGCGTCCCGGCATTCAAGCCCTTATTGAAGTAGCAGGCCGAAACCAACAACAACTGGTTGCAAGTGATTTTGGCTTTGCGTTAGGACCTAGAATTAATGCGGCGGGTCGTCTAGATGATATGTCTTTGGGCATAGATTGTTTGTTAGCCCCTGATCTAGGTAGCGCAAGAGCAATGGCTGCTGATCTTGATGATTTAAATAAAGCTCGCCGAGAAATTGAGCAGGGTATTCAAGTTGAAGCAGAACGTGTTATGGCGTCGTTAAACTTAGATGCTGTTGAGCAGGGGAGTTTACCCAACGCTATTGCGCTTTATCAAAGTGATTGGCATCAAGGGGTTATTGGTATCGTTGCTGGTCGTTTGAAAGAAAAGTTTCATAGGCCAAGTATCGTGTTTGCTAATGCCAGTGATGATATAGCTGAACAAAGTGACTCTGAATTATTAATTAAGGGCTCTGCACGTTCAATCCCCGGTTTGCATATACGGGATTTATTAGAGCGTATTGATACTTTATACCCTGATTTAATCGATAAATTTGGTGGCCATGCAATGGCTGCTGGGCTTTCTATTAAACAAGCCGATTTTAACCAATTTCAAACCGTATTTAACGAACAAGCTACCTTGGCATTGAAGCCTGAAGACCTTCAACAAATTATACTCTCTGATGGTGAATTATCCGTATCAGATATGACGCTATCGTTTGCTGAGTTGCTTCGCGATTCTGGCCCATGGGGACAACATTTTCCAGAGCCTTTATTTGATGATGAGTTCATTTTGGTACAGCAAAAGATTGTCGGAGAAAAACATTTAAAGCTTGTGGTAGAAAAACAAAATCAGGTATTTGATGCCATCGCTTTTAATATTGATGTCAAAGCTTGGCCAAATCCAACCGCGAAGCATGTTAGGTTGGTGTACCGATTAGATGTTAATGAGTTTAGAGGCAAACGTACGGTTCAGTTAATGGTTGATGACCTAAGCTGTGCTGAGTAAAAAATTAACAAAATAATACTTTGCATAGCGCTTTGTTCTGCTGATATTTATATGGTGATTTTTACTCTATCTTAGTTGTGTTTTATCTAATTTGTCTCGTTTATTTACCGTACTATTTACGCTACAATGCGCCTTTATTTTAGCTATTTAGGCCTTTTTCATCTCTGTAGTTTGTTTTACAGTGACATTTATAGCTATTTTCCCGTTTAATATCATACGTTTTCTTGCTATAAGCTTTTTATCTTATAGTTTGAACAACATTATGAAGTGCTTTGTGTTTGAAGGTTTATGTTTGAAGTTAATCCGATAATTAATAAAATAAAAGAAATCCGTGAACGCGCTGATTTGCTTCGGGGGTATCTTTGACTACGATGTTAAAGCTGAACGTTTAGTTGAAGTAAGCCGTGAATTAGAGCTACCTGATGTATGGAATGAACCTGAGCGCGCCCAAGCACTAGGTAAAGAACGTAGTGCATTGGAAGAAGTCGTCAATACCATTGTTGAATTAGAAACAGGTTGTGATGATATTGAAGGTCTAGTTGAATTAGCTGTTGAAGAAGAAGACGAAGACACCTTCAATGATGCCCAAGAAGAAGCTGATAGTTTAGATGCTATTTTGGTTAAGCTTGAGTTTCGCCGCATGTTTAGTGGCGACCAAGATGCAAATAACTGCTATTTAGATATTCAATCTGGCTCTGGTGGTACAGAAGCACAAGATTGGGCTGAAATATTAATGCGCATGTATTTGCGTTGGGGTGAAGCACACGGCTTTAAAACAGAAGTTATTGAAGTCACTGATGGTGATGTAGCCGGTATTAAAGGCTGTACTATTAAATACACCGGTGAATATGCTTTTGGTTGGTTACGTACCGAGACGGGGGTTCATCGCTTAGTGAGAAAGTCACCATTTGATTCAAGTGGTCGTCGTCATACGTCTTTCGCTTCCGCTTTTATTTACCCTGAGATTGATGACAATATAGAAATAGATATTAATCCTGCTGATTTACGTACCGATACTTTCAGAGCATCTGGAGCTGGTGGTCAGCACGTTAACAAAACCGACTCTGCCATTCGAATTACCCATATACCAACAGGTGCTGTGGTCGCTTGTCAGGCAGATCGCTCGCAGCATAAAAACCGTGCTACGGCGATGAAGCTTTTGAAAGCTAAGTTATATGAAATGGAAATTCAAAAGCAAAATGAAGGTAAGCAAGAATTAGAAGATGGTAAGTCTGATATTGGCTGGGGTAGTCAAATTCGCTCTTATGTATTAGATGATAGCCGTATTAAAGATTTAAGAACGGGTGTGGAAAACCGAAACACTCAAGCCGTACTTGACGGTGATTTAGATAAATTTATTGAAGCCAGTTTAAAGTCTGGTTTATAAACCAATTACAAGTAAGTTTAAGTAAAGAGAAATCAACATGACTAACAAGGTTCAAGACAACCAAAGTGCACAAGACGAAAACAAGCTCATCGCTGAACGTCGTGGTAAATTAGATAAGATCCGCGAAAATTGTTCAGCGAATGGTCATCCAAATGACTTTACTCGTGAGCATTATGCTGCAGATCTTCAAGCTGACCATGGCGAAAAAGATAAAGAAACCCTTGAAACTGAAACTGAAAAGTACAGTGTTGCTGGTCGTGTTATGGCTAAACGTGGCCCTTTCTTAGTTCTTCAAGATATGACTGGTCGCATCCAAGCGTACGCGGCGAAAGACGTGCAAAAAGATATTAAAGCGCGTTGGGGCTTATTAGATATCGGTGACATCATTGGTGTGACGGGTACTTTGCATAAATCAGGTAAAGGTGATTTATACGTAAACATGGATGAGTACCAGTTATTAACTAAATCATTACGTCCATTACCAGAAAAATTCCACGGTTTATCAGATCAAGAAACCAAATATCGTCAACGTTATGTTGATTTGATCACTAATGAAGATACGCGTAATACTTTTAAGATGCGCTCTCAAATCGTAAATGGAATTCGTAACTTTTTAACAAGTCGTGACTTTGTTGAAGTTGAAACACCAATGCTGCAAGTGATCCCAGGTGGCGCTACGGCTAAGCCATTTATGACTTACCATAACGCGTTAGATATTGATATGTATCTGCGTATAGCACCTGAACTTTACTTAAAACGTTTAGTCGTTGGTGGTTTTGAGCGTGTGTTCGAAATAAACCGTAACTTCCGTAACGAAGGCTTATCAACGCGCCATAATCCAGAATTCACTATGATTGAATTCTATCAAGCCTATGCTGACTATAAAGACTTAATGAACTTAACTGAAGATATGCTACGTACTATCGCTGAAGATGTACTTGGCTCTTCAACGATTCGTAACACAGTTAAAAATGCTGATGGTGAAGTCGTTGAAGAAATTTTCTATGACTTTGGTAAAGCTTTTGAACGTTTATCAATGGTTGATGCCATTCTTAAGTACGGTAAAGATAAACATGGTGAAGTACTTGATGAAGCTGTGTTACGTGATCCTGAGAATAGCTTTGAAGCATTAAAAGCAATGGCTAAGAAAGTTGGCGTTAAAGAAGGCGATGCAGCTAAAGTCTGGGGTCCTGGTAAATATATCTGTGAAATTTTTGAAGAAGTGGCAGAGCACTTACTTATTCAACCAACATTTATTACTGAGTATCCATGGGAAGTTTCTCCATTAGCTCGTCGTAATGATGATAACCCATTTATCACTGATAGATTTGAATTCTTTGTTGGTGGTCGTGAGTTAGCTAATGGCTTCTCAGAGCTTAACGATGCAGAAGATCAAGCAGCACGCTTCAAACGTCAAGTGGAAGAAAAAGATGCTGGTGATGATGAAGCGATGCACTTTGATGATGACTATATTCGTGCTCTTGAGCATGGCTTACCGCCAACAGCGGGCGAAGGGATTGGTATAGACCGTTTAGTGATGTTATTTACCGATTCACCAACGATTAAAGATGTTATTTTATTCCCGCATATGCGTCCAGAAGTAGAATAACAATATAGCGTTATTGATTAGTTAACTGTAACTAATACAAAACCCATCGATATCTATTATCGATGGGTTTTTTTATTGTCTGCTTTTTATATTTTAATCGTTGATAATCAGACGAAGTTATGTGGTGCAATATGCGAGCTAACTAAGATGTTTTTCGTAGTTTACACAGTTGCTTACAGTTATCCAGAGTGAATAATTTACATGATTTTAACAATGCAGTAATCTAGTCTTGTATAAAAATAATAAAGTAATTAACGCAAGGAATAATAATGTTAACTATAAAAGACTTATCAAAAACCTATGATAATGGGGTCAAAGCACTAGATAACGTAAACCTAGAAATTCCAAAAGGAATGTTTGGTTTATTAGGGCCAAATGGGGCGGGTAAATCCTCTTTAATGCGCACTATAGCAACGCTGCAAGATGCTGATAGCGGTAGTATTGAATTTAATGGCATCGATGTATTAAATGATCCTCAAGCATTGCGTCAACGTTTAGGTTATTTGCCACAAGATTTTGGTGTTTACCCAAGGATCAGTGCTTATGAATTGCTTGATCATTTAGCCATTTTAAAAGGCTTGAAAAATTCGGCTGAGCGTAAAGAAGCTGTTGAAGGTTTGTTAGCGCAAACTAACTTATATCAGCATAGAAAAAATGCGGTTAGCGGCTTTTCTGGTGGTATGAGACAGCGTTTTGGTATTGCACAAGCACTGTTAGGCGATCCCGATTTACTGATTGTTGATGAGCCTACTGCTGGTTTAGATCCAGAAGAGCGAAATCGCTTTCATAATTTATTAGTGGGATTAGGCGAAGAGAAAGCCATTATCTTATCAACACATATCGTTGATGATGTCAGTGAGTTATGCCCAAATATGGCAGTACTTGCTGCAGGAAAAATTGTACTGCAAGGTAACCCAATTGAACTAACTAACAACCTTAATGGGCAAATTTGGCGTAAAGCGATTTCTCAAAGTGAAGTCGAAGCGGTTGAGCAAGAATTTAATGTTATCTCTAAGCGTTTATTTGCCGGTCAAACCATTGTTCATGTCATAGCCGACAGCGCCCCGTTTGGTTTTGAGCAAGCTCCTGCCAATTTAGAAGATGTTTATTTCTCAACCCTTAACCAATATCGCCAAACTTCATCAGAAACAACTGATGTAAATAAAGTTGCTTAATTTAATTCAAAGGACGAGGAACCTCTCATGTTAATGAAAATGTTCGCCTTTGAATGGCGCTATTTTACGCGACAACCGTCGTTTTATGTCACCAGTTTAATCTTCTTTTTACTGACTTTTTTTGCCACTGTGAGTGAAAATGTGCAAATTGGTGGTGGTGGAAATGTTTTATACAATGGACCATTTTCCATTGCGCAAACGCTGCTAATTATGGGCTTATTTGCCATGTTCTTAGTAGTGAACTTTGTTGCTAGTACTGCAACACGTAATGAGACATCTATGATGTCTGAATTATTGTATAGCAAGCCTATTAACCCCGTTAGCTATCAGTTAGGCCGTTTTTTAGGTTCGTTTGCTGTGGTTGCTACGGTATTTCTTACAGTACCATTGGGCATTTTAATTGGTACCTTACTTGGTGGACTTGTTGGTTGGGTTGACCCAGAAAGACTGGGTCCTACAGAGTTAAGTCATTATTTTACTGCTTACTTTTATTTATCATTGCCAACCTTATTTGTATTGTCATGTTTCTTTTATGCTATCGCGATTAAATTTCGCTCAATGATGGCTGTATACTTGTCGGCTGTGGGTTTATTCATTTTGTACTCTATATCAGGGCAATTTTTAAATGAACCAGAATATAGAGCAATGGCAGCACTACTTGATCCATTTGCCTTTAATACTTTTGGTGAAGTAACTCGCTACTGGACTATGTTTGATAAGAATAATAGCCCGATAGTATTAACAGGCATATTACTTGAAAACAGATTACTTTGGGTTGTTGTTGCGGCAGTAATTATGGTGCTATTTGGTGGTTTTAGATCAAAAGTTCGCTTACCCAACAAAGTGAAAAAACAAAGTAAAAAAGCGATGAAGAAAGCGGCAAAAGAGTCAGAACTGTTTGCCAGCAAAATTCCTCAATTATTAAAAAATACTATTTCAACAAAAAGCTCAGGAGTACAAACTCCAGCACATTTACGTATGAGAATTTTGTTTGAAATAAAACAAGTTATATTTAGTGCGCCATTTATGGTGTTAGCGGTACTGACAATATTTATGTTGGTGGCGCCGTTAGTGGATCCGCAAGCTATGTTTGGTACACCAGATTGGCCATTTACCCAAGCGATGGTGTCATTAATTGCTAACTCCACAGGCTTGTTAATGATGATAGTGCTGGCTTATTACAGTGCTGAAATTGTTTGGCGTGAACGTAACTCAGGTATGGGTGATATTGTTGACTCTATGCCAGTAAACAATATTACTTTTTGGTTATCAAAAATTATCGCCATAAGTTTAGTGTTAGCGCTATTGTATGTCTTTGGTATTGCAGTTACAGCGATTAACCAAGTTATTCGTGGTCATGAACATATTGAGTTCTCACAATATATAATTCGTTTGGGTTACATTAACTTGTTACCACTTGTGTTAACGGCTGTACTGGCCTTTTTCTTACAAGTGATTAGCCCTAATAAATACGTTGGTATGTTGTTATTCGTGCTTTACATTATAAGTACCATTACCTTAAGTAATTTTGGCTTTAGCCATAATATGTTCCAGTTTGCTGGCGCACCGCAAGTTTTCTACTCTGACATCAATGGCTACGGTACGTTCTTAACCAGTCATCATTGGTATATGCTTTATTGGACTGGCTTGACGATTGTTTTGGCAAGCTTAGCCTATGCTTTATGGCATCGTGGACCAGCGCAACCATTAAAAGCACGTTTTCGAAAAGTTGGATACTATTTAGGCACACCGGGTAAGTTTGCTATTGCAACGGGTATAATTATCTTTGTTGGCGCTGGTAGTGTTATTCATTACAACACACGCACGTTAAATGAATATGTTATTGCTGATGATAGAGAAGACACACAAGCAGAATATGAGCACAAGTACGTTGCTCACATTAATGATGCTATTCCAACTATCACTAAAACTCATGCAAAAGTTGATATCTTTCCAAAAGAGCGTCGTATTGAAGCTCTGGCAGAGGTGGTATTAACCAATACATCTGATGCTCCTATAGAGAAGTTTTTAGTGTCAAAACCAAGGTTTACCAAGCAATGGAGTGTTGAAATTGCCGGTGGTAAGTTAGGCGAACTTGATGAAGACTTTAATACGGCATGGTTCACCTTTAATGAACCATTACAGCCGGGTGAAGTGAGAAAAGGTAAGCTGACTGCGGTAAGAGCTCATCATGGATTTTCTGATGGGGGCAATGACTTTACCTTAGTGCAAAACGGTACTTTCATAGATAACTATACTTTGTTCCCAACCTTTGGGTATCGTCAGGACTGGCAGCTTAGTGATCGTCATGACAGACGTAATCATGATTTAGAGCCATTACAGCGTGCGAATAAACTCGAAGACAGTCGTTTTTATAACGAAAGTTTCTTTGGTAACGGTGTTGGCTTTATTGAATTTGAAGCGACTATCTCTACCGATGAAGATCAATTTGCAATCGCGCCGGGTTATTTACAAAGTGAACATGTTGCTGATGGAAGAAAAACTTACCATTACAAGATGGATGCTCCTATGGTGAATTTCTACTCTTTTATGTCAGCTAAATTAGCGGCGAAAAAAGAGCAATATAAAGGTATTGATATAGAAATTTATTATCATGAAAACCACGGAATGAATGTTGATAGAATGATTGAATCAGTAAAAGATTCGATTGATTATTTCACTGAAAACTTTGGGCCTTATCAGCATAAGCAAATGCGTATTATTGAATTCCCTGGTTATCGTTCATTTGCACAAAGTTTTGCAAATACAGTTCCTTACTCTGAACAAATCGGTTTTATCAGTGATCTTCGAGATCCGGAGAATATTGATCCTGTTTATTATGTAACCGCTCATGAAGTTGCCCATCAGTGGTGGGGTCATCAGGTCGGTGCAGCTAATGTACAAGGCAGTGCAATTATTTCTGAAAGCCTTTCTCAATATAGTGCGTTAATGGTTATGGAGAAAAAGTATGGTAAAGAAAAAATTCGTAAATTCTTAAAATACGAATTGGATCGTTACTTACGTGGCCGTAGTGTAGAGTTTTTAGAAGAAATGCCGTTGTATCGTAGTGAAAGTCAATCTTACATTCACTATCGTAAAGGCTCTGTGGTGATGATGTCATTGAAAGATCGCTTAGGCGAAGAGCGATTAAACAATGCATTAAAAGGTTTCTTAGAAGACTTTAAGTACCAAAGTACTCCTTATCCTACCACGTTAGATTTGATGGCTTACATCAAGCAAGATGCTAATGAACAAGAGCAAACGTTTGTTAGTAATCTGTTTGAACATATTAGCTTGTATGATCTTAAAACAACTGATGTTCAGGTGGTCGCTGTTGAGGGTGAAGAAGATACTTATGATGTAACTATGACCATTGAAGCCGCGTTAAAGCGTGCTGATGGTCAAGGTAAAGAAACAGAAATCGACTTTGCTGATGAAATTGATATTGGTTTGTTTAGTGAAGATCCTGAAGACTTGTCTGCACAAGATTTTGTTTTGTATCTGGCTAAACATCAAATCAAAACGGGTAGCAATGAAATCACCTTGCGCGTTAAAGGTAAACCTAAATTTGCTGGGGTTGATCCTTTCGTACGTTTAGTTGATAGAGACAGTGCGGATAACCTTTATCGTTTATAAATAGCTTCTTACTGTACAGATTATCGTACTAAGAAGTACAAAAAGCTCAACGAGTCATCTAAGGGGACTTGTTGGGCTTTTTTATTTTTTTTAGTTAACTACTGTTTTTCTTGTGCGTTATTCAGTAGATTAACTGCTTCATGCCAATTTGTGCCTTTATTTATGTATAACGGCATGAACAATATAATAAGAATGAAGAACGAGATATAAGCAAAGCGTTCTCAGTAGTTGAAAAGGTATTTTAATGGGTGTTTCAAGAGGCGGGTTTAGCTCGCGCATGGGATTTATTCTAGCTGCGGCAGGCTCTGCTGTAGGTTTAGGTAATATATGGGGTTTTCCTACACAAACTGCGAGTAACGGTGGTGCTGCATTTGTTTTGGTGTATTTAGTTCTTGCATTCTGCTTAGCTTACCCAGCATTTATGGCAGAGTTACTTATTGGTCGCTACGGCCAATCTAATGCGGTTAGCTCCATGCAAAGGATGTCTCATCAACTGTGGCAAAAGCGATTTGCTTTTATCGTAGGTTTTGGCGGTATTGTTTGTGCTGCGTTGATCTTAAGTTTTTATGGCATTATTGCTGGCTGGATGATGTCTTATGCCATAGAGCCAGTGATGCGTATATTAAACTTTAATGATGCGGGTAAATGGCTTGTTGAGCAGTCTTTAACGAGAAATCTATTATTCACTTCTTTCTTCATGCTGTTAACCATATTTATTATTCGCCGTGGTGTTGAGCAGGGGATAGAAAAATGGTCTAAACGACTAATGCCAATGCTTATTGGCTTATTAATTTTATTGATCATCTATGTTTTCACTCTTGATGGTTCAAGAGAAGGTTTCAACGCTTATTTAAACCCTGATATTTCCAGAATATTTGAACCAGACTTATTAATTAGTGCCCTAGGTCAGGCATTCTTTTCATTATCACTAGGCACTAGTGTGATGATTATCTATGGCTCTTATATTGCTAAAAAAGAAAACTTAGTCACCCTCGGTGCTCAAGTGACCTTGATTGATGTATCCATTGCCTTTCTTGCGGGTTTATTGATTATTCCTTCGATGTATGTTGCCCAAGCGCAAGGCGTGGCTATTTTTGCTGAAGATGGCAGCCTAATCTCAGGTCCTAACCTTGTTTTTGATGTGTTACCAACACTGTTTAATGGTATGGGCTTTGTCGGATTGTTTGTTGCTTTTGGCTTTTTTGTGTTGATGTCCATTGCGGCACTGACTTCATCTATTTCTATGTTAGAGGCGCCAGTATCTTTTGTCGTTGAGCGTCATAATCTTGAACGTAAAAAAGCGACCACATTAATTGGTATGGGCATATTGTTCATCAGCGCGATGATTATTTTTAATTTTGATGTGCTATTTGGCTTAGTCATAAGTGCTTCGACAGTTTATGGCCAGCCGCTTATCGCCATGCTTTGTTGCGTGTTCGTTGGGTGGATTTGGCAACGTAGTGAAGTGCTTGCTGAGATCAAAGCAGGTAACCCTGACGTTGAACATCGCTTATTTTGGAAAATATGGCCTTGGTACACTAAGTTTGTTTGCCCAAGTGCAATCGCCTTAGTGTTTTGGCACTCATTATAACATTAGTTCTTTATTCGCTAACGGTTGTGTTAGCGAATAAAGTGAATTTAGAGCTTTGGCCAATTAAGTTGCCAAGGCTTTAATATTTTTGTAATTTCTTCCTGTACCTGAGGCTGTTGAAACAGTTCACCTTCATTTGGTTTCGCGATAAATTCGAAACGCTCACCTTGATAAGTAAAACGTAATGCAAAAGCGTGTAAGTAGCCTCTGTCACTTGGAGTACCCGCATATTGCTTGTCTCCTAAAATTGGTGAAGAAATACTGTTTAAAGCCACCCTCAGTTGGTGTGTTTTACCCGTATGAGGTTTTAATACAAATAAGCGTACTTTAGGCATAACATTAAAGCTAAAGAACTGGCTTATTGCTGGATTTTTATGACTACGTAACAGTTTCCAGCTACCACGACGACTTTTACTCATGTCGCCTTTTATTAAGCCTTGTTTTTTTGTGGGCTTCTTATCGCTTAAAGCTAAGTAATATTTCTCAATGTCATGTTGTTCAAATAGAGAGCCAAATTGCTGGGCGCAAGATAATGACTTGGCAAAAATTATTAAGCCGGAGGTCATTTTATCTAGACGATGAACAGGGTATAAGTCATCGGTTTTTAGCGCAGTTTTTACCAAAGAAAATAGTCCTGAACCATGTTCTCCTTCATCATGAAAATTAACATCTGGAGCCTTGTTGACCACAATGAAATCATCATGTTGCGCAATAATTTTAAACATTTTAATTAACCGCTAACTGTTGTTGTTTGCTATGATAAATCAATCTCTTTCTATTTACCTTATTAACTGGACGTTATTTTGTATAGAGCAGCTAATCTATTGCGAACGCAATCAATCAAACAATTACCTAAACAGACAGTAAAAGCTTCAAAGAAGTTAACTCAATTGAGCACTGCCTTGCTGGCAAGTTATTTACTTTTCTCTTGTAGTACAACACAGCAAGAGTCTACAGCACTCCCATCAGGGGTGAGTTTGGTAGAGTCGGTATTTTCGGCAAGTGAAGGCCTAAATATTCCATACAAAAAATATCAGTTAGACAATGGTTTAACAGTTATATTGCACCCAGATAACTCCGATCCTCTAGTACATATTGATATAACCTACCATGTTGGCTCTGCAAGGGAACAACTAGGTAAGTCAGGGTTTGCCCATTTCTTTGAGCATATGATGTTTCAAGGTTCAAAAAATGTCGCTGATGAACAACACTTCAAAGTAGTGACTCAAAGTGGTGGTAACCTTAACGGCACCACGAATTCAGATAGAACTAATTACTATCAAACTGTGCCTAAAAACCAGTTAGAAAAAATACTCTGGTTAGAGTCTGATCGTATGGGCTTTCTATTAGAAAGTATCACAGAAGAGAAGTTTGAAGTTCAAAGAGCAACGGTGAAAAACGAACGCGGTCAAAATGTTGATAATCGACCTTATGGGCGCTTGAACGAAACCATGAATCAAATGATTTACCCAAGAGAACATCCTTACTCTTGGCCAACGATTGGTTATATGACTGATTTAGATCGCGGCACTGTAGCCGACTTAAAGGAATTCTTTTCTCGTTGGTATGGGCCAAACAATGCGGTATTAACCATAGGTGGTGATATTAATGAAGCACAAACTTTAGCTTGGGTGAATAAATATTTTGGCGAGCTAAAAGCAGGGCCAGAAGTACAAAATATTGCTAAAGAAGCTGTTTCATTAACGCAGAATCGTTATTACTCATTTACAGATAACGTCTCTTTACCGCTACTTTATATTAGTTATCCAACAGTGTATGGCATGCATGAAGATGAGCCTGCCCTCGATGTACTTGCTAATATTTTAGGTGGTGGTCCTACATCATTGCTCTATAAAAACCTAGTCAAATCAGGTATTGCTGTGCAAGCAGGTACAGGGCATCCATGTCGAGAATTAGCCTGTCAAATGAACTTTTATGCATTACCTAATCCACAGCAAGGCTTAGCTTTAGCAAACATTGAGCAAGTTATAGCCGATACACTCGTTGAATTTGAGCAACGTGGTGTAAATGATGATGATTTGCAAAAAACAAAAGTGAGTATCGAAACAGGTACTATTTATGGCTTGCAGAGTGTTTCAGGGAAAGTCTCAAGTTTAGCTCATTACCAAACCATGCTAGGTAATGCTAATTACACTAATGAGCAAGTAGCTCGCTACAATAACGTTACCAAAGCCGATGTTATGCGAGTATTTAAGCAATACATTAAAGGTAAGGGCGCAGGTGTACTATCTATTGTGCCACAAGGTCAAGAAGCATTAATTGCCCGTGCTAATAATTTTGAGTTGCCTGATGTCAGTAACCCACCTGAAACGGCAAACTTGGCTACGCCAATTATGAAAAATGTGAGCAGCTTTGATCGTTCAATAATGCCTTCAGCGTCAGAGAACCCACAAGTGAAAGTGCCTGAGTTATGGCGTAAAAACTTTGCCAATGGTATGAAAATTGTCGGGACAGAAAATAGTGAAACACCAACCGTTAGCTTATTACTAAGTTTAGAAGGTGGCCCACTGTTAGATCCTATTGAAAAAGCTGGATTAGCATCACTTACTGCCAGTTTAATGAATGAGGGGACCACTACCTACACTAAGGAGCAATTATCTAATGAGTTGGCATTACTTGGCAGTAGTATTTCGGTTGGTGCATCGGGTAGAAATACTTATGTGCAAGTAAGTAGCTTAGTTAAAAACTTAGATGCAACGTTAACATTGATGTTAGACGTTATGTTTAACCCAAGTTTTGCTCAAGCAGACTTTGACCGAGTTAAAAATCAGTTAATACAAGGGTTAGAGCAAGGTAGCAAAGATGCTAATACTTTAGCTGGTCGTGCACTGAAACAAGTGACTTATGGTACCAATAACCGTATTGGTTTTGCTGATAGTGGCACTATTGCTACAGTTAGTGCAATTTCTTTGGAAGATATCAAAGGCTTTTATAAACAGTATTTTTCACCGAAAAAATCGAGTCTAGTGGTTGTAGGAGATATTGATAAAGCTGATTTATTACCCAAACTATTTTACTTAAAAGAGTGGCAGGGAAATGATTACCCATTATCTGCTGACTATGATTTACCAAGTATTACACCGAGCAAACTTTATTTTGTTGATTTACCTAATGCTAGCCAGTCGGTGATTAAGTTAACGCGAAGAGCAATGCCGTTTGATGCAACCGGTGAACACTTTAAAGCCTCATTAATGAACTATCCTTTAGGGAGTGCCTTTAATAGTCGTATCAATTTAAATTTACGTGAAGATAAAGGCTATACCTATGGCGCTTCAAGTTATTTTACAGCAGGAAAAACCTTAGGCCGTTTCACGGCAGGGGCTAGTGTTAAGAAAGAACATACCTATGACGCTATGGTTGAAATTCAACAAGAGCTAAAAAATTACCAAACAGCGGGGATGACCGAAGCGGAAGCATTATTTATGCGACAAGCAATTTCACAAAATGAAGCGTTAAGCTTTGAAACCCCCCGTCAAAAGAGTGGCTTTTTAAGACAGATATTACAATTTAACTTACCGGTTAATTATGGTGATGAGCAAACCGATATTATTAAAAATATCAGTTTGGTTGAACTAAACAGCATCGCGAAAAAAGAATTAGCAAAACCTATGCAATGGATTGTGGTTGGTGACGGTCAAGTAGTTAGGCCTCAGTTAGCTGAACTAGGTCTTGAAATTATTGATTTAGAATTAGCTAAATAAAAATAGGGTTGAGTATCATGAAAAAATTCATGACTCACTATTGAAATAAAGATAACCTCCCTCATTAAAGAGATATCGCTATGAGGGAGCGCTATAAAACGTGCATACCAAGCAAAGGTAACAGCTTAGGAATTATTTTGACATTATCATTAAACGATTACATCGACGCTTTTAGCCAAAAAGAAAACCTAAGTGCTATTACTGGTATTGGACGAGGAATAGAGCGAGAAGCTTTAAGGATACTTCCTGAAGGGAAACTATCTGAACATGGACATTATCATGAACTTGGTTCAGCGTTAACCCATGGTCAAATCACGACTGATTACGCTGAAAACTTACTAGAATTCATTACCCCTGTTAGTCAAACTCCTGAGCAAGCTATTGCGCAGTTACAAGATATTCAAAAGTTTACCTTAGAGCATATCGATGGTGAGCTGTTATGGCCAACTAGTATGCCTTGCTTTGTTGGAGATGCTGAGCAAGTACCTTTAGCACAATATGGTCGTTCTAATATTGGCACCATGAAAACGGTATATCGCCAAGGTTTGAAAAATCGTTATGGCAGCATGATGCAAGTAATTGCAGGCATTCATTTTAATTTTTCGTTTTCAAAGTCATTTTGGCATGTATTGCAAAAGCTTGATAACAGTGAGTTGAGTGAGCAAGACTATATCTCAGCAAAGTACTTTTCTGTAATTCGAAACTATAAGCGTTTTTGTTGGTTAATTCCTTACCTATTTGGTAGTTCACCCGCTATTTGTGGTTCATTTTTACAAGGTAAGCCTTCAACATTACCGTTTAAAAAGTCAGCCACAGGAAGTTTGTATTTAGAATATGCGACTTCGTTACGTATGAGTGATTTAGGCTATACCAGTAGTGAGCAAGCCTCACTAGAGATTTGTTATAACAATATTTCTAATTACGTAAATAGTGTACAAAAGGCGATAGCATTAAAATCGAACGTGTTTAGCGATATTGGCGTTAACGTTGATGGCAAGTACCAGCAGCTAAATGATAACGTGCTACAAATAGAAAATGAACTATACGCACCTATTAGGCCAAAACGTGTAGCAAAATCAGGAGAAAAGCCTTCTGTCGCGTTAGGTGAGCGTGGTGTTGAATATATAGAAGTTCGTGCCCTAGATGTTAACCCGTTTGTTGATACCGGTATTAGTCTTGAACAAATTTACTTTTTAGATGTATTTCTTATTTATTGCGCGCTTGTTGATAGCCAACAAGCTGATAGTAAAACGCAGAAGGTTTATGAAAAAAACATGGATGATGTGGTATTAAATGGCCGTGATCCCGCATTACTTTTAACTGATATAAACGCTAAGGGTGAAGCGGAAAGTAAGTCTATTTTAATGTGGGGACAATCACTGTTCTCTTCATTAAAAGATGTGGCTCAGTTGCTTGATCAAGCTTATCAGTCCACTCAATATAGTGAAGCGGTGGCAAGAGAGTTTGAGAAAATTAAAGATCCCTCTAAAACACCTTCAGCGCAACTTCTTAATATTTTGGTGACGCAAGAGCAATGTTTATCTGATTACTCCTTAACGCAAGCCTCAGAGTATCGACAGCAATTACTATCACGAGATTATCAGTTTTACGATAAACAATACTTTATTGATAGCGCACTTAAGTCACATAAAGATCAAGCTGATATTGAAGCAAATGACTCAGTCAATTTTGATACTTTTTTAGCGCAATATTTTTCTAATTAGGTAAATTTAGCGAGCAATTGCAATGATTAATGTACGTGCTCTATATACGTACACTTAATTAGATTACTAACGCTTCTTTGACGTATTGATAAATCTCATTAGTCTTAATTCACACAAATGTAGCACAAAAAAATGCGCTAATAAAAATTAGCGCATAATCATGAAACCCTTACTAAGGTATAAGCGGAATAACCATTAAGTTATGACCGTGTTTCATGGTCATTTTCTCAATTCATCTGAATTAAGAGCAAAAAAAATGCGCTAATAAAAATTAGCGCATAATCATGAAACCCTTACTAAGGTATAAGCGGAATAACCATTAAGTTATGACCGTGTTTCATGGTCATTTTCTCAATTCATCTGAATTAAGAGCAAAAAAAATGCGCTAATAAAAAATTAGCGCATAAAACATGAAACCCTTATTAAGGTATTAGCGGAATAACCATTAAGTTATGACCGTGTTTCATGGTCATTTTCTCAA
>NZ_SAWY01000041.1:0-129518 GCF_006439335.1 Litorilituus lipolyticus
GTAATCTCTTTGAGTTCGTTTAGTGATTGATTTCATAACACTCTCCAATTTAATCGTGGAAAAGTGTCAACCTTATTTAGGACGGGTCACACCAGAAGAATAAAAAAGCAGCGAACTCGCTGCTTTTTTGTATTTGAAAAACAGCATTCTATTTGAGTAGTTTTCTGCCGATAATTGGCAGTAAACATAACATTAGCCAGGCGATTGCGCCGCCACTGCTGTCATTGTTCTCTGGCTCTTTATTGATTAGCGTGTTTTTTGCCGGCGATAAATTGGCATCAGTTGCTGTTGAAGAGTCAACAATAACAATTTGCTCTATTACAACAAAATTCTCAATTCCGGGCACCGTTTTGTTTGTGCAATCTTCGCTGCTGTAATTGACCATAGGTATGCCTTGCAAATTACCATTATTGCATAAACCCAGTTCTGCAATGGCATCCAATACAGTCATGCCATCACCTATTATTTGACCAAAAACCGTGAAGCCGCCGTTTTGCAGGTCAAGGTTACTACTATTATTTGCTACATTGAAAAACCATTGATCGGTTGCGCTATCTTTACTTGAGCCAAGCTTAGCCATGGCAATGGTGCCTTTTACATTAGAATATATAGGTTCATTTTGAATAGCAGCATTTGCAGGGATGTCAGTTAACGGCCAATCACCAGTAAAAGTAAAACCGCCACCTTGAATAACAAAATCAGGCACAACACGATGAACTACTGAATTAGAATAATGTAAGTCATTAACATAGTTTAAAAAGTTCTCAACAGTTTTAGGGGTCGTTGTATCGAACAAGTTAACTTGCATGTTTCCGTGAGAGGTTTGAAACTCGACTATGGTTGCATTTGCTTTAGAAGTCATCACAAAAGCAATAGCGAGAACACACGTTATCAGTATTTTGGTAGGGTTCATTGCTAACCTATAAAATGTAATCATTAAAAAAGAGCAAGCATATTAAGAGTTATTGCATGAACTCACAAGCCTACAATGTTAGAAAATTGTACAAAATATACGTTAGGCTTATATTACAGAATCTATTTATCTCCTATGAGTTTGATTAAGATGTTATTTGATAAGTAAGCACTGTCAACTTGCTGTAAGTTGTTGTAGCGAATCATCGATTGAATGCTATCAATATAAGCTTGGCCTCGTTCTGAGTATTTATCTAATGTATTAGCAAGGGCGAGGCCTGTTATTGGCTTATTCGCCTTTCTTAATTCTGCCCTCATCGTGCGTAGTTTTGCGTAAGCAAAAGTTGTGTTGATATTTAGCATATAGCCTTCAACAGAGGCGAGTGGGCTATCAAATCGAGCCAAGCCATAATTGCCTAGTTCTTTGCGTTGATGCTTTGGCACCATTCCCTTGCCAGAGAAGTCCCATTGACCAAAAAATGCGTTGCCTTCTTCGGTAAAGCGTGAGGTAGCCCAGCCACTTTCTTCAGCTGCTTGAGCGAGGGCTAACGAAGGTGGCATAATATCAACCTTTTTGAGTAACTCCTGCCTTATTTTCTCGTTAATTTGACCGGTTTTATCTGTACTAATACGGTATTTATCGGCAATTAATTTAAGTTGTGGAGAAGTTAAAGGAGCGGTTTTAACAATGACTCTTTCTTTTAATATATTCTCATTCGACATTAACACTAAAGGAGCCATCAGTCTGAAGAATACCTTTTTCTTTAGCTTTACCGGAATGTGATTTGATGTTTGTTTCCACTTTTCACTGACACCATCAAAGGTGATCCTAGGCACTTCTCTATGACCGTTTTGCCATGCTTCATTGGTATAACCATGTTGTTCAAATAAATTCATCAATTCATCGAGTGAGTTGATGTGAATTTCTTCGAAGGTACTTTTTTGTGAGGTTTGAGCTAGCAGTGAGAAAGAAACAAAAAAACAAATTAACAACACTTTAATGGGTATGATAAGTTTATTCACAGCGTTGAGTCCCTTTAAATCAAATATTGATTATGGATTATAGTATGAGTTGTGAAAATGTTTTCCAACAGTTTTTTTTCTCTTTAATAAATGCTATAAGTAGTTAACTCATTGCTTTCTCATTCTTATTTATTACCGCTGTTGAAGTTCTTGAAATAAAAGAACAATTCAGTATTGGATTGTTACAGATGGAACCTTTTAAGTCGATATTCTTCTTTGTGCTGACTTTACTGCTTCAATGCTATATTGGAGTCGCTTTTGCTGCTCAAACTGCAGAAGTGCAACAAAAGTTAGCTGATATTGCAAAATATGAGAATAAAGAAGAAGCGATAATTCGGTTAGACGAGATGCTGCTGCAAAAATCTTTATCTGCTAAGCATCAAATGATGATTCTGTCACATCAAGGTAGAACCTATTATGAAATGGGGAATTATGAACATGCCATCGAGCCGACAAAATCGGCATTAAAAATTGCTTATCATCAAAACTTAATTATTGAGCAAGCAGAGCTAAATAAATTGCTAGGAATTTGTTATTACTTTCTTGGGGAGTATTCTAGTGCTGTAACTTATTATCAAAATGCATATGACTTCTACCAAGGGCAAGTTTCTCAATTTTCACCTACCAGTGAACCGTTTAAACAAAACGCCGTTAAACGTGCCAATTTACTCAATAATATAGCACTAGCTTATGTCTTATTAGGGAAAAGTAGTTTTGCACTTCAAAGCTATAAGAAAGCTGAAGCCTTGTACCAGCAGTTTGGCTCAGAGAATGATAAAGTCGATGTTCGCTATAACATAGCAACTATGCTTATTAATTTAAAACGTTATGACATAGCGATTACTATGTTGAAAGAAATCATCCCAAAACTTGGCCAGCTTGGTGATAACAGTGGGGTAGCAAAAGCTAAGGCGGATCTGGGCGTTGCCTTTAAATATTCGGGCCAGTTTGAGTTGGCATTACAGCATACCTTAGTGGCACTTAATTACTTTCAATCTCAAAATAATAACTTTGAAACAGCTTCTCAACTACATAATATTGCTGAGATTTATAATCTTATGAAACAACCTTCAAAAGCAAAAGGGTTTGCCGAGCAAGGAGTAAAATTAAGCCAAGAAATTAGTCATAAAAAAGCACTTGCAGGCAGCTTACAAAGTTTGGCTAAAGCGTCTTTTTCTTTAGGTGATATTCCCGCTGCAGCACAATACCTTGCTCAGTCTAATAAGGTTGCACTTAGTGAAGATTATAAAGCACTTACTGTAAGTAATATGTTGCTTTCATCGCTGATTAATACAGGCTTACAAAAGTTTGATTTAGCAATTGAACAAGCACAGCATTATGAAAGTAAGATGCACCAAGAGGTCAATGCTAAATTAAACGAGCAGCTAGCAAAATTTGAATCTGAACAACTAGCGCAACAAGTAATCCGCTTAGAACAAAATAAAAAGCTACAAAAGTTACAAATGATTAAGCTTGAGCAGCAACGTGGATTAATTTTATTGGCGATTATCTTAATTTTTGTGATTGCTTTTCTTATATACAGAAGACGACTAGAAAATAGACTAACAAATGAATTAGAAAGCAGAGTAGTGCAACGTACACAAGCATTAGAGTTTTTAACGCAAGAGTTAAAACAGGCTAATCAAGTTAAAAGCCAATTCTTGGCAAATATGAGCCACGAAATAAGAACACCATTAACTTCAATTGTCGGTCAATCAGAAGCAATTATTAATGGTGATATAAACGAGGCTGAGTTAAGTCATGAAGTCAATATTATTCACGGCAATAGTTTACATTTATTAGAGTTAATTAACGAAATACTCGATTTAAGTAAGATCGAAGCTAATAAATTAGACTTGGAATTAAGAGAATATGATTTACATAAAATAATCAATGCCATTATTGATATCTTTTCAGAACAAGCCAATAAAAAAGGCTTAACCTTTGAAGTAAAACACCAACTGCCTTCACCGTTTTTTGTCACGATAGATGGCTTTAGGTTAAAGCAAATTCTGATAAACCTATGCTCTAATGCGGTGAAGTTTACAGAAAAAGGCCATGTGATTATTACTATTAGCTGGCGTGATCAGGCGTTAACTTTTTCTGTTCAAGATACTGGCATAGGAATGTCTAAAAAGCAGTTATCGACAATTTTTGAATTATTCACACAAGCGGATAATAGTATTAGTCGACGTTTTGGCGGTTCTGGTTTAGGGCTATATTTATCTAATCAGTTGGCGTTATTAATGTCAGGTAAAATAGAAGTCGAAAGTATAGTTGGTAAAGGCAGTACCTTTGTGTTTTCTATGCCTTGTCAATACAAGCTTTCGAGTAATCAAAAATTAGGTAATATTCATGAGCAGGAGGTTATTGAGAAAAAGTATCAAGGTAAAATAGTGCTTGCTGATGACCATGATGATAATCGCCGTTTAATTGCAAGAATACTCGAAGGAGTTGGCTTGGAGGTGTTGTGCGCTACCAACGGAAAGCAAGCGGTTGATTTATGTATTGAGCACGAGCCAAATTTAGCTTTACTTGACATTCAAATGCCTGAAATGGATGGTATTGAAGCATTTAGAAAATTAAGAAGTTTACACTATAAAAAGCCCTTGTTTGCCCTAACAGCGAACGCTATGTCTCATGAAGTTAATTACTTTTTAGCTCTGGGTTTCGATGGACACTTAAAAAAGCCGATTGAAAGAAAGCAATTTTTACGCACAATAGATACGTATTACCAACCTGTTTTAAGCGTTAATAATACAAAACTTGAACATGATATTGAACAAGTTGACTTTACGGACCTTAAGATCTCCTTTACTAAGAATTTAGTGGAAGATAAAAAGAAATTGCTGTCTTTACTTGAAAGCAAAGAGAATTTTCAGCTTGAACGTTTTGCTCATCGTCTAGCAGGTGCAGCACAAATGTTTGGCTATATTGAGTTAGGGCAAAGTGCACAAGAACTCGAAAAACACTTAAAAATGACTCATAGTGAAGAGAAAGAAGAGATAACGCTAGATTTAGCAGAATGCCTGCTTGATGAATTAAACCTTGTTGTTGCAGAATAACGGCTTCTAACTATCATTATCTTCATCATATTGAAATAAGCCTGCATAAGTAATGAAAACATTTTCTATTTCACAAATTATTTTAGCACTAGCAATAACTTATTTAGCTTATTCTTTAAGCGAAGTAGCCCGTCAAGTTCCCGATGTTGTCGCTATGGTTAATAATGTAAAGCCTCAAATGGATAATATTGCTCTGCAGGTTGCTTTGGTTAAGGATGAAGTTACATTAACGAGAGAGTTAATTACTAAGCAGTTGCCTGAGGTTTTGCGGCAAGTTGAAGCAAGTATAGCCACTATTGATAATGTGATTGCTGAAAGTGAAAACTACTCTCGTAATATACCAAGCTTATTACAACGACTAGAGTACTTTGAGCAGCAGATCCCACTTGCATACCAACGGCTAGATAATCTTGAAGCAGCAACCAATCATGCCGTTGCAGAGATAGCCCTGTGGCGGCCTCATTCAAATCACTATATTGAAGAGTTAGCATTAGCTAGAGAAAATATCCCTCAATATTTAACCCGCATAGAACGCATTATTGAGCAAGCAAATCAAGTCGGTGAAAAAAATAGCAGTGGCTTTGTTTCGGGTATATTCAAAGGGGTTATATCTTTGCCATTTGAAGTCGTTTCGGGTTTAACAAATATTGTTGATTCAAACTCTCAATCTGCTAAACACTTAACTGCAAAAGATGTTGCTACCTTGCAAGAACATCTTATTTCATTATTAGATAGCCCTGATCAAAAACATATCCTATGGAGCAATATCGATAGTGGTAATTATGGCCGTATAACTAAGCAAGAAGAGAAAAATTACAAAGGAAAAGTATGCGTACAAGTAGAGTTTACCAATTTCTTCAATAAGCAAAAAGAAACATTAGAAGAGCTGATGTGTCCTAATAAAGAAGGTTTATGGCAAGTAATGTAATCCAGCTCATGCTAAGAGAAAAAAATTTGTGTACAATCTAACAATAAAATATTTTTGTGGTGAGAATTCAGATGGCTAGAGAACAATTCGGTATTTGCGCAGAGCCTAATTTACATGGTAGTTATTTATTATTTAATGCACTGGATGATAAGAATGCATTTATTCGTGCGGCAATATCTCGCTTACCTGCATTATTTGACGTTTACGCGGAACAATTTTCAGAAGCTAATTTAATTGGTGTTGTCGCTATTGGAGCCAATTATTGGGATGAATTTTATCCTGATGGTAGACCACTTTTATTGAAACCATTCGTTGCGATGGATAGTGATGATCGGGTTGCTCCAGCAAGTAGCTATGATATTTATGTTGAAATTAGAAGTGACCGTGCTGATGTAAACCATATTGTCAGTTCTAAAGTATGTCAGTTGTTAGGCGAAAGTGTTGAGCTGATAGAACAAGTTCAAGCATTTCGATTCTTAGATGGGCGTGATTTAACGGGTTTTGTTGATGGCACCGAAAACCCTCAAGGCATTCATCGAAGAGAAGTTGCGTTAGTAAAAGATGAAGATGATAGCCAATTTTCTGCAGGTAGCTATTTGCATGTGCAAAGATATCAGCATAACTTAGCTTTATGGAATTCAATCACTGAGCGTGAACAAGAAGATGTTTATGGTAGAACAAAAGTCGATAATATTGAATATGCCAGTGAAGATAAGCCATTAACTGCACACACCAAGCGAACAAGCTTAAAAGATGAAACAGGCAATAGTATAGAAATTTTAAGACAAAGCATGCCTTATGGCGATATGAAAAGAAAAGGTTTGTTTTTTGTGTCTTATTGCCATTCGCCTGAGCCATTTGAAATTATGCTAGATAGTATGATTCATGGAGATAGTGAAGGGCATGTTGATCATTTACTTAAATATACCCAAGCAGAGACAGGCGCTGCATTTTTTGCTCCAAGTCTTGATTTTCTTGCTAGCCTCAAGGAAGAGTAATTAATACACTATTCTTGTGCTAAGTGTGTGGCATGAAAATTTTCTGCCACATATTGCCCTTGAGTAATGGCCAATTCAGACTCTGGGCTCAACTTTCCTAAAGGTAATAGAGCTGGTCCCGTAGGGTCAGCAAGTAAGTAGTCAATTCCTTCATGGTGAATTGTCATTTCTCCTGCTTCAGCAGGAATAGCAATACCAATAAAAGCATGTTGTTCGATATAAATAAGCACCATTTCAATACGTGGCATTAACGATCTTAATATCGCTGCTGCTAATGTCATCTTACTATCGCAATCACCTTGGTTTTCCCAAAGCAATTTTAAAGGGGGGTTAAACCCAGCCCCTGATGAAGTCATTCTGTTTTCTAATGTTGCGTATGGAATACTTTGAATAAAACCAAGCACATAATTGGTAACCTTTCTAATATTCTTGATGGATACTTTTTCTAAGATAAGTGGTTTTAAAGGTTTCAAATCTAATACAGAATCGTTGGCAATACTGCGATGGTCGACTTTAACACCTGTCGTTTGATCGAAATTGGTAAAAATTTGATAATAATTTTGTTGATAATATAAAGCGGTTTGTTCTTGCTCTACTTCTTTTATTTTAGCGTAAGCTGCGGCTATTTTAGTTTCATTTTGTCCACGCACTTCAATCTTTGTTTCACCATGCTGACGCGTATAGTGAATATTCACTCCGGCTAATCTTTCTTTTCGCAATTGTTGTTTGATGTTTCTGAGTATCGCCTTTTGCGCAAAATCTGCTTGGTAACTTTTTAGGTGCCTAAAGCGTTCGAATATACTCTCATTGGTCAAATTAAAGGTCATCGATTGTTCTGTATTTTTATAGTCATTCCAACGATAACTTAAAGAAACTTGTTGTGCTTCTTGATGTTTAGTGAAGGCAATTTGCTTCGCTTTCACCGGAGAAATGACAAAATAAATAGATAAAATGCTAATAGAGCAAATTAACGCTAGCCAGTGATTAATATTTTGCTTACTCATTTTTAACGATTTCCTAGAACGTATGATTGAAATAAACGCCATTGGACATTAACGAAAAACTTACCTATACCTTTGATTATTAACTATAACACGCTAATTAGTATTCGGCTAAGAGAGTTGAAAGTTGCTATATCAATATCGCGAATGCTTTTTTAGCTTTACATTTAATATCGTTAAGGTATATTCAAACAACTGTTTTAAATGTTTGTTTGGTTTTGTTAAGGGGTCAAAATGGCTGAGTATAAAGTTCCACTAGAAGATATGAATTTCTTATTGTTTGATGTTTTTAAAGCGGATCAAATGTGGCAGCGCTTACCTAAACTAGCGGAACAAGTTGATAAAGACACAGCCCAAGCCATTTTACAAGAATGTGCCAAAATTGCAGAGCAAGAGATTGACCCTATTGCCAGAGAAGGTGATGAAACGGGTGTGAGTTATAATAATGGTCAGGTAACAACAGCACCTGGTTATAAAGAAGCCTTTGCAACTTACGCTGAAGGCGGTTGGACTGCTTTAGGTGGTGATGTGGAGTATGGTGGTATGGGCATGCCTAAAATGCTTACAGCCTTACATGAAGAAATGTTATGTAGCGCAGATATTTCCTTTGCTTTATATCCATCATTAACTGCAGGTGCTGCATTATCATTGGCTAAACATGGTAGTGAAGAATTAAAAGAGCGCTACTTAACTAAAATGTACTCAGGCGAATGGGCTGCCTCAATGTGCTTAACTGAAGCACATGCTGGTTCCGATTTAGGGATAATTCGTACTAAAGCGGTTTTGCAAGATGATGGTAGTTATGAAATAACAGGTAATAAGATCTTTATTACCGGTGGTGAACATGATTTAACAGATAATATAGTTCATTTGGTGTTAGCAAAATTACCAGATGCGCCTAAGGGGCCAAGAGGTATTTCTTTGTTTTTAGTGCCTAAAATTCAAGTGAATGACGATGAAAGCTTAGGCGATGGTAATAATGTTTCTTGCGGTTCTATTGAACATAAAATGGGCATTCATGCTTCTGCCACTTGTGTAATGAATTTTGATGGTGCTAAAGGTTATTTAATTGGTGAATTAAATAAAGGCTTAGCTTGTATGTTCACTATGATGAACTTTGAGCGTATTGGTGTTGGTATTCAAGGTTTAGGAGCCGCAGTTCGTTCTTATCAAAACGCCTTAGAGTACGCTAAAGATCGTGGTCAAGGTCGTGCACTTTCTGGAGCTAAAAACCCAGAACAAACCACAGATTCTATCATGGTGCATGGTGATGTGCGCCGAATGTTGTTAAATATGAAAGCATTAAATGAAGGTTCTCGTGCTTTATCAAGTTATATTGCCATGCAACTTGATTATGCAACTTATGGAGAAGGTGATATCCAAAAGCAAGGGGATACCTTGTCGGCATTACTAACGCCTATTGCTAAAGCATTCTTTACCGACCTTGGTTTTGAAAATACCGTGACAGGTCAACAAGTTTTTGGCGGTCATGGTTATATTCGTGAGTGGGGTCAAGAGCAATTGGTACGTGATGCTCGAATTACCCAAATCTATGAAGGAACTAATGGTATCCAAGCTATGGATTTATTAATGCGAAAAGTCATTGGTTCAAAAGGGGCTATGTACCATGTTTTCAAAGAGGAAGTTCTGAGCTTTATTGAAGAAAATAGGCAAAACGATCATCTGGCTGAGTTCATTTCACCACTATCAGATTCGCTAACAGATCTTACGACTATTACTCAAGAATTACTTGAAAAATCTACTGTAGATGTTGAAGAAATAGGTGCTGCAGCCAATGATTACTTGCATGTATTTGGCTATACCGCTATGGCGTTTGTTTGGGCAAAAATGGCTCAGGTTTCATTAGCCAGTGAAGAAATTGATCATGACTTCTATCAGAGTAAGATCTTAACAGCGAGATATTATTTTGCTCGCTTATTGCCAAGAAGGCTATCATTACTTGCGAGTATACGTTCAGGTAGCCAACCTCTCTTTGCTATAGATGACAATTTATTCTAACGCTACTCTAGGTAATAATACTTCGATTAAGGTACAATGCCGTTTATTCTATAAGCCTGATTTAACAGATCAGGCTTATTTTATTTTTACTTATAGAGTTTTGGGTGGCTAATCACCTTTGGCGACACTTTTAACCTCATCTAAGAAAATAATGCAGTAAAATAATTTTATTTTTGCCACAATTTAGCGCTAAAGATCCACAAAACTCCACAATATCATCCACTTCCTTGAAAGCCTTAATTTTCCTAGCATTGAAACTAGTTGTAGGCAAATTGTTTTCCTTATTATCTGCTTGACATAGCTTTGCATTGTTCACTAAACTGTATCAATGTGGAGAAAAGTGGGAAATTGTGGATCTTAATCGCATAACCACTTTTATTTGGATATAAAAACAACAAATCAGATAAAAAATAATCAGTTATGTTTAGAGGCGCTAGCTCAATTACATTAGATAGTAAAAATAGGATCACGATACCTACTCGGTATCGCGAAGAGCTATTTGCTGATTGCCAAGGGAAAATGATTTGTACTGTTGATATTCAACACCCGTGTTTGTTGCTGTATCCATTGCCTGAGTGGGAAGAAATTGAGCTCAAATTGTGCAATCTATCAAGCATGAATGAACAAGAGAGGTTGCTGCAACAAGTATTGCTAGGTAATGCGACCGATTGTGATATGGATAAAAATGGTCGCCTATTACTTAATGGCCCTTTAAGAAATCATGCCGGCCTAGAAAAGAGCATTATGTTAGTGGGCCAGCTGAAGAAGTTTGAAATTTGGAGTGAGTCTGCGTGGCAAACTCAAATGCAGCAAGGTATTAGCAAAATTCAATCAGGCGAAATAGAGCTTACTGAACGATTACTGGATTTATCGCTATAAGCGAAAAACGAAGTAACGCGATAACAACGTAACAAAGGTTATAAAAATAACAACATGGAATTTGATAAATCACATATTAGTGTTTTGCTAAGCGAAGCCGTCGATGGTTTAGACATTGATGCAGATGGCTGCTACATCGATTGTACTTTCGGTCGAGGTGGACACTCTGGTTTGATTTTATCAAAACTTTCTGACAAAGGCCGGCTCATAGCTATTGATAGAGATCCTACAGCGATTAAAGCGGCTGAGAAGTTTCATGACGACAAGCGGTTTTTAATAGAGCATCAGGGCTTTGCTCATTTAGCCGAAATTGTAAAGAAGCACGGTTTAACCAGAAAAGTTGATGGCATTTTGCTTGATTTGGGCGTGTCATCACCTCAACTAGATGTTGCAGAACGTGGCTTTAGTTTCATGAATGATGGTCCGCTTGATATGCGTATGGATACGACAAAAGGACAAACGGCTGCACAGTGGTTAGCAGTAGCAGATGTTGAAGATATTACCTGGGTTTTACGTACTTTTGGTGAAGAAAAACATGCTTGGCGCATTGCCAATGCCATTGTGGAAGCACGAGAAGAAACGGCGATAGAGAGAACAGGTCAGCTAGCCAATATTATTAAAACAGCTGCGCCACAAAGGGAAATAAAGAAGCATCCCGCCACCAGAAGTTTTCAAGCTATTCGTATGTATATCAACAGTGAGCTTGAGCAAATTGAAAAGGCCCTTGCTGCTTCATTATCTGTGCTAGCTGAGCATGGTCGATTAGTGGTTATTAGTTTTCACTCATTAGAAGACAGGTTAGTGAAACAGTTTATGAAAAAGCATTCACAGCCTAAAAAAGTGCCTCGTGGCTTACCTGTGAGTGAAGAAGAATTACATAAAGGCAAAAAGCTTCAATTGGTGGGTAAAAAGCAAAAACCGAGTAAATCAGAGGTTACTGAAAATGTACGCTCTAGAAGCTCTGTTTTACGTGTTGCAGAGCGATTAGCGCATATAGAAGAGTAAATTATGGCAGTAAGTCGCACTGCATTAGTAACAGATATATGGCAAGACATAACGCGTTATGCTTTTAGTTATTTTTTACTCTTAGCAGTGGTTATTTCTGCTTTTTCAGTTATTTACTACACACATGTTAATAGGCAAACAACAAGTGAATTAGAAGTACTGTTGAGCCAAAGAGATGAATTGAATATTGAATGGCGCAATTTATTGTTAGAGCAAAATAGTTTAGCTGAGCATAGTGCGATAGAGAGTAAAGCGAAAAAATTACTCAATATGAAACGACCCGATACAAAATCAGAAGTCATTATTAACTTACCTTAAATGGTAATTTTACAGAGATATAAGCAACAAAATGACCAAAGGCGATACCATAAAATCAGCCAAAAAATTAGGCAATAATGGCCAACCAAGTACTGCTGCATGGCGTTATTACTTGGTGATGGTTGTTGTCGTCTTGATTTATGTTGGTCTTATGGTGCGTAGTGCTTATATTCAGATTGTTGAACCTGAAATGTTGAAAAAGCAAGGCGATATGCGCTCATTAAGAGTGCATGCTGATAGAGTGCAGCGAGGTTCGATTGTTGATAGAAATGGTGCTGAATTAGCGATAAGTGTACCTGTTGAAACGGTTTGGGCAGATCCTAAAATAATCATGGATAATAATGCCCTAGCAATGTCAGAGCACTGGCAAGCTTTAGCTGATGTTCTCGATCAAGATATTAATCAATTAACTACACGTATTGTTAAAAACCCAAGAAAGCGTTTTGTTTATTTAGAACGTAAGATTTCTCCTGCCATGGCAAGCTACATACGCGAGTTAAAAATACCTGGAATTCATTTACGTAAAGAGTCTAAGCGTTTCTACCCAACAGGTGAAATTAGCGCACATCTAGTTGGTTTTACCAATGTGGATGATAAAGGTATTGAAGGTATTGAGCGTCTTTATGATCATATGCTAACTGGTAAGGGCGGAGAAAAGCGTTTTAGAAAAGATGCCAAAGGCAGAAAAATTGAGATTTTATCTGTAGAAGAATCAGAACAAGCAAAAGACATTACCCTAAGTATAGATCAGCGCATACAAGCTATTGCTTATAAAGAACTTAAAGGTGCGGTACAAGCTTTTAAGGCGGCGTCAGGTTCCGTTGTTGTTGCTAATGCCAACACGGGCGAAATATTAGCTATCACCAACAGCCCTTCATATAACCCAAACAATAGAAGAAACACTGCTATTCACCGTTTTCGCAATCGAGCGATTACTGATGTGTATGAGCCAGGCTCAACTATGAAGCCTCTTACTGCACTTACCGCCCTTGAATTCGGTTCGGCACAAGTCAACTCTGTTATTAATACAAGTCCTGGCTGGATGAGGTTGGGCGGGCGACGAGTAAGTGATCCTATTAATCGCGGAAAGTTATCTATTGAAGAAATATTGATCCATTCATCGAACATGGGTACCACAAAATTAGCATTGTCTGTACCTAAGGATTACCTACTGGATAAGTTTTTTGATGTTGGCTTTGCTGAAGATACAGGTACAGAGTTAGTCGGTGAAAGCACTGGCATGATGCATGATAGGCAGCGTTGGTCGCAATTCGAATTAGCCACTTTGTCTTGGGGATACGGTTTAGCAATTACGCCACTGCAACTAGCAAGATTTTATACTGCATTAGCTAATGGCGGTGTTAAGCGAGAGTTGTCGATCGTAAAATCTGATACACCTAATGAGGGTGAACGTATTTTCTCTGAAGAAAATAGTAACGCTATCGTCAATATGCTTGAAACCGTTGTAGATGAACATGTACCTAAAGCAAAAGTTGAGGGGTACCGTGTTGGTGGTAAAACTGGTACATCATTTAAGGCTGTTGCTGGTGGATACGGTAATGATTATGTTGGGTTATTTGCCGGTGTTGGTCCTATTTCTAAGCCAGAATTAGTCGTTGTTGTGGTAATTAATGACCCCGGTGGAGATTTGTATCATGGTGGCGAAGTTGCTGCACCAGTATTTTCTCGCATTATGAAAGGTGCGCTTAGGGTACTAAATATTGCACCTGATGCATCAAGTAAAGTAGCAGAGTCAACAAATCAACCACAGCAAAGTAAGGTAGACGGAGGTTTAAATGCATAAGCCTCAATGCCAAAATATCATTTCAGCCTTAAGCCTGTTTAAGATAAATATTAGCGATGAGCTTAATTTATCACAGCATCGTGGTAATTTGCATAACGATAGTCGCAAGATTCAATCTGGTGATATTTTTTGTGCTATACGAGGTACGGTTCAAGATGGCGGCAAGTATATAGCAAGCGCTATTGAAGCAGGTGCTTGCCTAATTATCAATGAGTGTTCTACACCTGAAGAACACGGTAAGATGAGCTGGTCAGATAGTACGAACTCTGTTGCGATAGTGAGCTTTTACCTACTTAATCAAGCCTTATTTAGTTTAGCAAAAAGTTATTATCAAAACCCTCAAGATAAGATGCGCATGATTGGCATCACAGGAACCAATGGCAAAACAAGTACCACTCAGCTTGTTGCTCAGTTACTTTCAAATCTGTCCAATGAAGATAATAATTGCAAAGAAATAGAAAAGCATCAATGTGCCATTATTGGCACTAATGGTGCGGGTACTTTTGAAAAGTTAACGCCCCTTGCTAATACAACACCAAGTGCTACCGAACTTCACCAGTTGTTTTATCGCTTTGAGCGAAAACGTATTCGCTATGTCGCGATGGAAGTGTCCTCTCATGCCCTTGAGCAACATAGAGTCAATGGTGAGCTTTTCAATACGGCATTATTCACTAATTTAAGCCGCGATCATTTAGATTATCACGGCACCATGGAAAATTATGCCAAAGCAAAACGTGAACTGTTTATCGGTAACGACAAGCAAGTAGCAATACTTAATGGTGACGATGACTGTGCCAAGCAGTGGTTGTTGAATTGGCCAGTAGAACAAGAATTATGGCTGTATGGTAAAGAGCAATATATAACTAAGCAGAGTAAGTATGTATTAGCTGATAATGTTAAACATCATGTTAGTGGTGTCGAATTTACCCTGAAAACTCATTTAGGCGACATTGATATTGTTAGCCCATTGCTAGGTGACTTTAATATTGACAACCTATTAGCTGCCATTGCAGTCACTATGGTTGAGATGGCTCAAACGCGGAGAATTTCAGAGGAGTTCTTAGCAACCTTAGCCAAAACTGTTGCACGAATAACACCAATTGCTGGTCGTATGGAAGCGATTAGTCAAAGTGGTTTAGCAACAACGGTGGTTGATTATGCCCATACGCCAGATGCTTTAGAGAAAGCACTTATAGCGTGTAAAGCTCATTGCCAAGGTGAGCTCTATGTTATTTTTGGTTGTGGCGGTGACCGAGATAAAGGTAAGAGACCATTAATGGCTGAAGCGGCAGAAAAGTACGCTGATCATTTAGTGATTACCAATGACAATCCTCGCACTGAATCGTCACAAGCAATCGTTGAAGATATGATCTCTGGCATTGCTGGTATTGATCAAACAAGATTGAAGGTCATTCTAGATAGAAAAAAAGCTACGATAGAAACTCTACAGCAAGCGATGGAGACTGATATCGTTTTACTCGCGGGCAAAGGTCATGAAGATTACATCATTATTGGTGATGAAACATTAAGCTATGATGAACGCGATGTTGTTGCAAAGTACTATCAAGCCAAATTGAACAGCCAAGAAAATTCAAACACTTCAAAAGATAAGCTGAATAACAACGGGGTAACCAAATGATCCCTTTAACCATTGAGAATGTTGCTGTTGCTGCAGAAGGTACGTTACATAGCTCAAAAGATTTAGCGCGACAAGTAATTACCAATATTGTGACTGATAGCCGAGTATTTGAACAAGATGCAAAAGCTACACAAACAGTGTTTTTAGCGCTTAAAGGAGCTAACTTTGATGGTCACCGCTTTATTGAGGCTGTCTTAAAAAGTGGTTGTGTGGCGGTGGTTGTTGAACAATTTAATGCGCAGCTGAATCAAAATAATGTTGCACAAATTGTGGTACAAGACAGCCGTGTTGCTTTAGGTAAACTTGGCGCCTATGTAAAGCAAATCGTCGCGCCAAAAACTGTAGCCATCACTGGTAGTAGCGGAAAAACCACGGTAAAAGAGATGGTTGCTGCAATATTGTCAGGGTTAGGTAAAGTGCTGGCAACCTCGGGCAATTTTAATAATGATATTGGTGTGCCACTAACATTATTACGCTTAGAGCCGTCTCATGAATATGCAGTGATAGAGCTTGGTGCCAACCATATTGGTGAGATTGCTTACACAACTAATTTAGTGAAACCTGATGTAGCTGTTATTAATAACATTGCAGCAGCTCACTTAGAAGGTTTTGGTGATTTATGCGGCGTGGCTAGAGCAAAAGGTGAAATCTTTTCTAGTTTAACCTCTCAAGGCGTTGCCCTATATAACAAAGATACACGCTATACCGATAAATGGCAGTGGCGTTTAGTAGATAAAACTGTTCGTACTTTTTCATGCTTTAACGAAGCCGATTGTTACAGCAGCGACGTTAATTTAGATCAGCTCGGCTGTGCGAGTTTTCAACTCCATACCACTCAAGGCCAATGCTTGATTGAGTTAAATATTCCAGGCAAACATAACGTTTGTAATGCAGTGGCTGCAGCCAGTATTGCCTTAGAGTTTGGCGCAAGTTTAGCAGATATAGCGACTGGTTTGGCACAAATGAAACCAGTTAAAGGTCGATTAAATCTGTATCAACTGACTGAAAATGTGAAGTTAATTGATGATAGTTACAATGCTAATTTAGAATCTGCGAAAGCTGCTGCTCAGTTGTTATCTTCATACCCAGGCAAGCAAATTTTGATTTTGGGCGATATGGGGGAGTTAGGTACGCAAGCGCGTAGCTATCATCAACAGGTCGGTGAATTTGCTGCAGAGTTAGATATTGATACCTTAATAACCTTAGGCGTGTTAAGCCAAAGTGCTTGCGACGGCTTTTGTGCGAAAAAACCGGTAAATGAGGCTGACAGCAGCCAACACTTTGCCCATAGAGATGAATTATTACATCACGTATATGAGGAATTTAATCAATTACTCAGTGATAGCGAAGAGCAATTAGCGATTTTAATTAAAGGATCGCGCAGTGCTCATATGGAACATGTTGTCAAAGCTATCATTGAATGGTTTGAGCAATATAATGCTTTACAGAATAAAGAGGTAAATTCTTAATGTTGTTGTGGTTAGGAGAGTATTTAACTCAGTTTTATTCTGCCTTTAACGTTTTTTCATATTTAACGTTTAGAGCAATAGTCAGTACGTTAACCGCGCTACTTATTTCATTGTATTTTGGCCCTAAATTAATTCGCTATTTGCAAGCTATGCAAATAGGTCAAACTGTGCGTGATGATGGACCTGAGAGTCACTTATCGAAATCTGGTACCCCGACTATGGGGGGAATTTTAATTTTAGCTTCAATTGTCACCAGTGTTTTACTGTGGGCGGATTTAACCAACCGATATGTTTGGGTGGTGTTATTTGTTGTCGTAAGTTTTGGCATTATTGGTTTTGTTGATGATTATCGAAAGGTTATTAGAAAAGATTCAAATGGTTTAATTGCCAAGTGGAAGTATTTTTGGCAAACCGTAGCTGGTTTAGCAACAGCATTCTTCTTATATGCTTCGGCGCAAGCACCTGAAGAGACAGCGTTGCTGATCCCTTTTGTTAAAGATGTCTTACCTCAGCTTGGCATACTGTATTTAATTTTGACTTACTTTGTCATTGTCGGCACGTCAAATGCCGTTAATTTAACAGATGGATTAGATGGTTTAGCCATTGTTCCAACCATTATGGTGGCAGGTGCTTTTGCTGTCTTTGCCTATGTAACAGGTCATGTCAACTTTTCTAGTTATTTAAATATTCCACATATTCCGCTAACCAGTGAGCTGGTTGTAGTTTGTACCGCAATTGTCGGCGCTGGCTTAGGGTTTTTATGGTTTAACACTTATCCTGCGCAAGTGTTTATGGGAGATGTTGGATCTTTAGCTTTAGGTGCAGCCCTTGGGGTTATAGCCGTTTTAGTGAGACAAGAACTGGTGCTATTTATCATGGGCGGGGTTTTTGTTATGGAAACCATGTCAGTCATCTTACAAGTGGGCTCTTATAAAATGCGTGGTCAACGCATATTTAGAATGGCTCCTATACATCATCACTATGAGTTAAAGGGGTGGCCAGAGCCACGTGTTATTGTCCGGTTTTGGATTATTTCACTCATATTGGTATTGATTGGTTTAGCTACATTGAAATTACGTTAAAAGAGACGAATAGGCTTAAATATTAATGACGTTTTTAACAGAATTAAAAGGTAAAAACATTCTTGTGTTAGGTGCTGGGCTAACAGGGCTTTCCTGTGCTAAGTATTTGCACGGGTTAGGGTTATCTTTTACTGTTAATGACAGTCGCGACAACGTGATTGAAACAAGTAAATTTACTGCACAGTTTATCAATGCAAAACTCATTACCGGGCAATGGTGTCAACAAGCAATTAGTCATGCTGATCTTATTCTTGTAAGCCCAGGTATCGATTTAGTGGCTAACGGCATTTCAGTTTGGGTTAATAATGACTGTCAGGTAATAGGTGATGTAGAGCTATTCTGTAAAATTAATAATGCGCGTATTAACCCTGTGAGTATATTAGCGGTTACCGGTTCGAACGGTAAATCAACAGTGGTTTCACTCTTAGCTTATATTGCTAAAACGCTGGGAGTTAATGCTCAATTAGGCGGCAATATAGGCTTACCTGTTCTTGACCTTTTACAGCTTGAAAACGCAACAAGTGCAGAGTTAGCTAATCAACCAGAAATGCTTATTCTCGAACTTTCTAGTTTTCAGTTAGAAACATTGAACAGTATGAAGGCGATTGCTGCGACTATGTTGAATTTAAGTGATGATCATTTAGATCGCCACTTAACTATGGATAATTATCAAGCCATTAAACAGCGAATATATCCTCAAGCAGAAGCAGCTGTTTATAATCGAGATGATAAGGCTACAAGTCCAACATCATCAGTTGAAAATGCCATTAGCTTTGGCAGTGATACACCTGCTAAAGGTCATTTTGGTATTCATTATATTAATGGCAAGGCACACTTAGCCTTTGGCGAGCAAACACTCATTTCTTTAGCTGAATTACCTCTTGCAGGTATGCATAATGCGTTGAATTATTTAGCAGCATTGGCATTAGGTTATAGTGCTGGGTGGTCTTTATCAGCAATGAGTGAGAGTTTAACTGGGTTTGCTGGCTTGGCTCATCGTTGTCAACGTATTGCAACAGCTGATGAAGTGCAATGGATCAATGATTCTAAAGCAACAAATGTAGGCGCAACAATAGCCGCTATTAAAGGCTTAGCAAGTACAAAATCAACGACGAGTCGTTTAATCCTAATTGCTGGTGGCGAAGGCAAAGGTGCTGACTTTACTCCATTGCATCAAGTCTTCGAAAATCATGTTAGTAGCCTGATAACCTTTGGTAAAGATGGTAATGCTATTGCTTTACAAAGCGAGAAAACATCGACAACTGCCTATGAAGTTACCACCTTGCATGAAGCAGTAAAATTAGCTAACTCTTTGGTAAGTTCGGGCGATATCGTTTTGCTTTCACCAGCGTGTGCCAGTTTAGATATGTACAAAAATTACATTGCACGTGGCGAACACTTTATTGATTTAGTGCAAGATACAGTTCATACAACTAGGGAGAGCATATGACCTCAGTTGTAAAACCATTCACTATAGAACTTCCTAAATGGATAACCAATATCACTGTAGGGGCTGAACATAATGCCGCGACCTTTGATCGCGGTTTTGTTGTGCTGGGGTTGATTATGTATATGGTTGGTTTAGTGATGGTGGCAACCTCGTCAATGCCTGTCGCAGAGCGATTATTTGATAATCCGTTTCATTTTGTCATTCGCCATGGCATTTATATTGTGCTGAGTGTCGGTATTGCCGCTATTGCTTTGCAAATACCTATGTCATGGTGGCAACGAAACAGTAGTTATTTACTCGGTTTTGCGGTCTTACTGCTAATGGTGGTACTTGTGGTGGGCCGAACAGTCAATGGTTCAACAAGATGGATAGTACTTGGGCCAATTACCGTCCAAGCGGCAGAACCTGCCAAACTCTTTTTCTTCTGTTACTTAGCAGCATATCTCGTAAGACGAAGAGAACAAGTGATGGAAAATATTAAAGGCTTTATTAAGCCTTTAGTTGTGTTCGGTGTACTAGCAGGTTTACTGCTAATGCAACCTGATTTAGGCACCATTATTGTTATGTTTGTGACAACTTTTGGACTGTTATTTTTAGCGGGTGCGAAGCTGTGGCAATTTATTGGTTTGTCATCGGTCGGTGTGTTTTTACTTTCCATGTTGGCTATTTTTGAGCCGTATCGCTGGCGCCGAATCACTAGTTTTCTTGATCCTTGGCAAGATCCTTTTGGCAGTGGTTATCAACTTACCCAATCATTAATGGCCTATGGTCGAGGTGAATTATTAGGACAAGGGCTAGGAAACAGTATTCAAAAGTTAGAATATTTACCAGAAGCTCATACCGATTTTGTTATGGCAGTGTTAGCTGAGGAATTTGGCTTTATTGGCGTCAGCTTTATTTTGCTGTTAAGCATGGCCTTAGTCTTTAAGGCAATGCACCTTGGCAAGAAAGCGTTAGCCAAAGAGAAGTATTTTGAAGGATTTCTTGCTTATGCCATTGGCATTTGGATGTGTTTTCAAGCAGCAGTAAATATAGGTGCCAGTGCAGGTATTGTTCCAACCAAGGGGTTAACTATGCCTTTGATAAGTTATGGTGGTAGTTCGATGATAACTATGACTATAGCTTTGGTTATCTTAATTAGAATTGATCATGAAATACGTTTACAAAGCATGCAAGCAACCAGTACTAAAAGACGAGGAGCAAAATCATGACATTGAATACTGCTCCAACATTATTGGTTATGGCTGGTGGCACGGGCGGTCATATTTTTCCCGGACTGGCTGTTGCGCAATTATTAGCAAGTAGAGGTTGGCATATTCATTGGCTTGGGACTGCTGAGCGAATGGAAGCAGATATAGTACCAAATCACGGGTTTGATATATCGTTTATCGATATTAAAGGAGCACGAAATAAAGGAGTTAAGACCTTATTATTGATGCCGTTCTCCTTAGTTAAGTCAATATGGCAGGCGATGCGTGTGATACGAAAAACCAAACCTGATGTGGTGCTTGGCATGGGCGGCTATGCGAGTGGTCCAGGTGGTTTGGCTGCATGGTTATTAAGACGACCAGTAATTGTTCATGAACAAAATGCTGCTGCAGGCTTAACAAATAGATTACTGGCAGGTATAGCTACTATTGTATGTAGTGCTTTTCCCGGTGCTTTTAAACAAAGCAAGAAAACAGTTCAGGTTGTAGGCAACCCATTAAGAGCGAATATTACTCAAGTAAGCCAACAAGATAGTGAAGATACTGCTAAAGAAAAAACGAATAATGATGAGCAACGGCGTATATTGGTTGTTGGTGGCAGCTTAGGTGCACAAGTTCTAAATAATACTGTACCTAAGGCATTTTCGTTATTAACTAAAGACGATGAACGATACAGCATTTGGCATCAAACGGGTAAAGGTAATGCTAGGTCGGTGGAAGCTCAATACGATGAGCAGTTCATTACTGATGGCAGTGTTAAAGTCACAGAATTTATTGATGATATGGCAGCAGCATATCAATGGGCTGATATTGTTATTTGTCGAGCAGGGGCGTTAACGGTTTCTGAACTAGCTATGGCTGCTAAACCCGCCATTTTTGTTCCACTACCTCATGCTGTTGATGATCATCAAAGTAAAAATGCTCAATTTTTGGTAAATAAAGGTGGCGCCAAACTCATTGCACAACAAGCGTTTAATGCTGAAAAATTAGCACAGACATTAACAGCGCTATTTGTCGATAAGAAAATATTAAAAACAATGGCTGTTGCGGCTTCTAAAGCAGCAGACAAGCAATCAACAGAAAAGGTTGCTGATTTATGTCAGCAATTAGTGAAGACGAAATAATTATAGAGAATTTATGACTCAGCAAGTAAACAGAAAGCAACAGCAGTTAAACCATTACGGTGCGCATGTACCAGAAATGCGTAGGGTAAAACGTATTCACTTTGTTGGTATTGGCGGCGCAGGTATGGGTGGTATTGCTGAGGTACTGCTTAATGAAGGTTACCAAATTTCAGGCTCTGATATAGGTGAAAATCAAGTTGTTAAGCGTTTAACCAAATTGGGAGCGAAAGTCTATATTGGTCATAGTACAGAAAATATCTCAGATGCTAGTGTTATTGTGGTGTCTACCGCGATTAATAAAGATAATCCAGAGCTAGTCGCAGCAAAAGAACAACGTATTCCAATTGTTAGAAGAGCAGAAATGCTTGCTGAATTAATGCGCTTTCGTCACGGCATTGCAATAGCGGGTACACATGGAAAAACCACTACTACTAGTTTAATTGCCAGCATATTTGCCCAAGGTGAATTAGACCCTACGTTTGTTATCGGTGGCTTGTTAAATAGTGCTGGTACTAACGCTCGTTTAGGCAGTAGTCGCTATTTAGTTGCTGAAGCTGATGAAAGCGATGCTTCATTTTTACATTTACAGCCTATGGTTGCAGTCATCACCAATATTGATGCCGATCATATGGAAACTTATCAAGGTGACTTTGAAAAACTAAAAGATACCTACATTGAGTTTCTTCATAATCTGCCCTTTTATGGTTTAGCGGTGGTTTGTATTGATAATCCTGTAGTAAGGGAGTTATTACCGAGAATTAGCAGGCAAGTGATTACCTATGGTTTTTCTGATGACGCTGATATTAAAGCGGTTAATTACCAACAACATGGTGGTGTAAGTCATTTTACTGTGGAGATCCAAGGGCAACCTCCGTTAGATATGAGTGTTAATTTGCCTGGTCAACATAATGTATTGAATGCCTTAGCTGGTGTTGGAGTGGCAAAAGATGAGGGCGTTGCTGATGGTGCTATTTGCCAGGCCTTAGCTGATTTTGCAGGCATAGGTCGTCGATTCGAACAGTTAGCAGACTTATCAACCGCAGCTGGAAAAATGGTACTTGTTGATGATTATGGTCACCACCCTAGTGAAGTAAAAGCTACTATTTTAGCGATGAGAGCAGGTTGGCCTGATAAACGTTTGGTCATGGTATTTCAGCCCCATAGATATTCACGTACTCGTGATTTATATGAAGACTTTGTTGAAGTGTTATCTGAGGTAGATTGCCTATTTTTACTCGATGTCTATGCGGCAGGTGAAACAAGCATCCCTTCTGCTGATAGTAAAAGTTTAGCGCGTTCAATTAGACAACGTGGTCAAGTTGAGCCGATATATGTCAGCGATGTTGAAAAGCTACCAGAACTACTCGCTGCACAACTACAAGATAACGATATGGTGATTACTCAAGGTGCAGGCAATATCGGCGCTGTATCACGTAATTTATCAGAGCATAACTTATTACAGGCTAAAGGTGATTAGTTATGTTGGCTAAAGAAATTAAGCAACTGAAACAAGAAAAAATTGCGGTATTGTACGGTGGCAACTCAGCTGAACGAGAGGTTTCGCTCAATTCAGGTAAGGCTATCGCTAAGGCAATTGCTAACAAAGGGTATCAAGTTGAATTAATTGATACTAAAGGTTTTGATTTATCGAACCTAGTAAAGCAAAAAATAGATCGCGTTTTTATAGCTTTACATGGCCGAGGTGGTGAAGATGGTTGCTTGCAAGGTGCATTAGAGTATTTAGCTATACCGTACACAGGTTCAAAGGTATTAGGTTCAGCACTTTCAATGGATAAAGTACGTAGTAAGCAAGTTTTTGCTGCAAGTGACTTACCAACGGCCAAATATCGTGTAGTTAACAAATTAGATTTTTTAGCGTTAACAAATAGTAGTGTTGTATTAGCAGAGCTTTTGCACCAATTAGGCGGTCGAGTCATGGTTAAACCTGCGAATGAGGGCTCAAGTATCGGCATGGCTCAAGCTAGCACAGTTGAACAACTAACCAATGCCTTAACAGAGGCTTTTGGCTTTGATCAACAAGTATTGTTAGAGGCTTGGATTGATGGACCTGAATATACGGTCAGCATATTGGGACAACAAGCGCTACCTGCAATACATATGGAAACACCGAGAGAATTCTACGACTATGAAGCTAAATATCAGTCAAATAGTACGCAATACCATTGTCCGTGCGGATTAAATGCAGAGGATGAAGTTTATATCCAAACATTAGCATTAAAAGCATTTAACGCGACAGGGGCAAGTGGTTGGGGTCGAGTAGATCTAATGAGAGAGCGTGATGGCTCATGGCAATTATTGGAAGTTAATACAGTGCCTGGTATGACGGAAACGTCATTAGTACCAAAATCGGCAAAGCAATTTGGTTTAAGTTTTGAAGATTTAGTTGAACGAATTTTAGCGTTAAGTGTTACGGATTAAATGTGATGCCGAAAAAGCAAGAGACTAAAAAGATAGGAAGCAGCACTCAAAACCAAACCCCTGCATGGAGTTTTGGACTGGGTTTGTTTTTTTTCGTTTCAGTATTATTTGCTTTAATTACGGCAACTTGGTGGCTGAGCCAGCACTTTTTAGGTCAAGAAAATGTACCGGTTAGCTCAGTAATTGTTGCTGGTGAAATGCCATATAGTGAGCGTAATGATGTACTGCAAGCTATTGAACACATTGATTTGGGGAATTTTTTTACTGTTGATGTCGATGAAGTTCAAGAAAAAGTATTGGCTTTACCTTGGGTATACTCAGTGGCTGTTAGAAAGCACTGGCCAGATGAATTAAAAATATATGTCGTTGATCAAACACCTGTAGCCCTTTGGAATGGTGATTTTTTGCTTAATCAGTTTGGTAAAGCATTTCAAGCAGATATTAAGCGAGTATTTCATCCATTGCCAAAATTTTTTGGGCCTGAAGGCTCCGAACAAATGGCACTTGAGAATTACAGTAATTTGAATGCCTTATTAGATTATAAAGCGTTGTCCATAGATGAATTGGTATTAACTGAACGTTACTCATGGCAGCTGACTTTAAATGATGGAATTACCCTTAATTTGGGGCGAGAAGAACGTGTAGAACGTATACAAAGATTTATGGATGTTTATTCTTTAATCAAAGCACAAATAAATACAGAAAAAGAGCAAAATCAGGCGGTTGATTACATTGATTTACGGTATGATACGGGATTGGCTGTCGGTTGGAAAAATATCATAGAAACAACACAGCAAAGCAATATAAATGAGCAAGAGAAAAACCTAAATGTCTAAAGCAGCAGAAAGGAAATTAGTCGTCGGTCTGGATATTGGTACCTCCAAAATTTCAGTGGCCGTAGGGGAAATTACCCCTGATAACCAACTAAGTATTGTTGGTGTAGGTAATCAACCTGCACGTGGCATGGATAAAGGTGGCGTTAACGATTTAAATTTGGTTATTCAATCTATTCAGCGAGCTATTAACGAAGCTGAATTAATGGCTGACTGCCAAATAAGCTCAATTTATTTAGGTATTTCAGGTAAGCACATCAGTTGTCAAAATGAAAATGGTATGGTGCCGATTAACGACAAAGAAGTTATTCAAGACGATGTCGATAATGTTATTCATACCGCACGTTCTGTACCAATTTCAGCAGAGAGAAGAATGTTGCATGTGCTACCTCAGGAATACAGCATTGATGTTCAAGAAGGCATTAAAAGTCCTATTGGTATGTCTGGCGTGCGTATGGAAGCGAAAGTTCATATTGTTACTTGTGCAAATGATATGGCGAAGAACTTAGTTAAATGTGTAGAGCGCTGTGAGCTTACGGCAGATCAACTAATATTTTCAGCGTTAGCTTCAAGTTATGCTGTTTTAACCGAGGATGAGAAAGAATTAGGTATTTGTGTCGTAGATATGGGTGCAGGCACAATGGATATTGCAGTTTTTGCTGGTGGTGCATTACGTCATACCGCGGTGATCCCAGTTGCTGGAAATCAGGTTACTAGCGATATCGCCAAAATATTTAGAACGCCACTAAGTCATGCTGAAGACATTAAGGTGCAATATGCATGTGCACTTAAACAATTAGTGAGTATGGAAGAAAATATTGATGTACCGAGTGTTGGCGGCAGACCCGCACGTTCAATGTCGCGTCATACGTTATCTGAAGTAGTAGAGCCAAGATACCATGAGTTATTTGAATTAATTCAAGAAGAACTTCGAGAGTCTGGTCTAGAAGATCAAATCGCTGCGGGTTATGTGCTAACTGGTGGTACAGCGAAGATGGAAGGTGTCGTTGAATTTGCCGAGGAAGTCTTTCAAATGCCTGTTAGAATCGCCAACCCTCTAGCAGTGCAGGGGCTTAAAGAGTATGTAAATGATCCGAGCTACGCAACAGTCGTTGGCTTATTGCATTATGGTATGCAAGCTAATAATCAAGGTGGTCATGAAAAGAATAAGAATGAAGGTGTGACTGATTTATGGTCACGTATTCATGCTTGGTTTAAAGGTGAATTTTAAACCAAGGTAAAAGTCATTTAGTTAGTTAAACAGTTTGTTAAGTAAAAACGGAGAGAGAAAATGTTTGAATTGATGGAAGATCATAACGAAGAGGCGGTAATTAAAGTTATCGGCGTCGGCGGCGGCGGTGGTAACGCAGTTGAGCATATGGTAACTCAAACCATTGAAGGTGTAGAGTTTATCACAGCGAACACTGATTCTCAGGCACTAAGAAACTCGTCAGCAGATGTAACATTACAGCTTGGCGCAGATGTGACTAAAGGCTTAGGTGCAGGTGCAAACCCTGAAATAGGTCGCTGTGCAGCAGAAGAAGATAGAGAAACAATCAGACAGACACTTGATGGTGCTGATATGATTTTTATCGCGGCAGGCATGGGTGGTGGCACGGGAACCGGTGCTGCACCAGTTGTTGCTGAAGTTGCCAAAGAGATGGGGATTTTAACGGTTGCCGTTGTTACGAAACCTTTCCCATTTGAAGGGAAAAAACGTATGAACTATGCCGATCAAGGCATAGAGTTTTTGAGTAAAAATGTTGATTCATTAATTACTATCCCGAATGAAAAACTATTGAAAGTTTTAGGGCCTGGAACAAGTTTATTAGATGCTTTCAAAGCGGCTAATAATGTATTACTTGGCGCAGTACAGGGAATTGCTGAATTAATCACTCGTCCAGGTTTAATCAATGTCGATTTTGCTGATGTTCGCACTGTAATGTCTGAAATGGGTACAGCAATGATGGGGTCTGGTATCGCATCAGGTGAAGATAGAGCTGAAGAAGCAGCAGAAGCTGCAATTTCTAGCCCGTTACTTGAAGATGTTGATTTAGCAGGTGCTCGCGGTATCTTGGTAAATATCACAGCAGGAATGGATATCAGTATTGATGAGTTTGAAACTGTCGGTAATGCGGTTAAAGCATTTGCTTCAGAAAATGCAACAGTAGTTGTCGGTGCGGTAATTGACCCTGAAATGACAGAAGAACTTCGTGTAACTGTTGTTGCTACAGGTATCGGTGCTGAAGTTAAACCAGATATTACTTTAGTTAATCCAATGCCTGTAGCGGAGCCTAAAGTTGTTGGTGCTGATTACACTCCAGCTGCTGCACCACAAGTACAAGCGGCAACGTCTACGGAAACCGTAGCGATGACTGATAGTAATGCACAGAAAGTTGCCGCAACAGATTTGGATAACTATTTGGACATTCCTGCTTTCTTACGTAAACAAGCAGATTAATAGCAAAAGTTACAATTTTTCTACAATTTAATAGTAGAAAGTAACAGGGCAATTAACGTATGTTTAAGTGTGAAAGTTGTTACAAAAGTGTGGGTAATAACTATCGGTAAACTGATTAAATTTTGATTTAACTAGTAAACTTTGATATATTACGCGCCCGTTGAATCAGGCTGTTCGTTAAATGGTTCAACAAGAGAGTTGGTTACTGCTGTTAAGTGGGAACTTTACTCAGCGTAAAATGTTAAGAAGGCGAGGCTAATATGATTAAGCAACGTACAATAAAAAACAGTGTATCAACCGTAGGTGTTGGATTACATAAAGGTGAAAAGGTACAGGTCACTCTCCGTCCTGCACAAGCAAACACCGGTATTGTTTTCCGCCGAGTTGATTTAGAGCCAGTGGTTGATATTAAAGCAACACCTGAGGCTGTGGGTGAAACCACCCTATGTACTTGTTTAGTGAATCCGCAAAATGTCAAAATTTCTACGGTTGAGCACTTGCTTTCTGCTATCGCTGGCTTAGGCATTGATAATTTAATTATTGATGTTGATGCGCCTGAAATTCCTATTATGGATGGTAGTGCTTTACCTTTTGTTTACCTAATACAGTCTGTAGGTATTGAAACATTAAATGTTGCAAAACGCTTCTTACGTATTAAAAAAGCTATACGTGTAGAAGAGGGTGATAAATGGGCAGAATTAAAACCATATGAAGGTTTTAAAGTGAATTTTGCAATTGAATTTGAGCACCCTGTTATTGCTTCAACGTGTCAAACAATGAGTATGGACTTTTCAAGCACTTCTTTTATAAAAGAAATCAGTCGAGCGCGCACGTTTGGTTTTATGAAAGATATTGAGTTTTTACGCTCTCATAACTTAGCTTTAGGCGGAAGTTTAGAAAACGCGATAGTGTTAGATGAATACCGCATGCTTAACAAAAATGAACTTCGTTATGATGATGAATTTGTAAAACATAAGATCCTTGATGCTATTGGTGATTTATACATGGGCAGCGCAAGTATCTTAGGTGAACTGAATGCATTTAAATCAGGTCATGGCCTAAATAATATGTTGCTACGAGAAGTCTTCAAGCAAGAAGATGCTTGGGAGTGGGTAACTTATGAAGATACACACTCTTCACCAATTGAATACCAAGAAATAAATGCAACAGCGTTTTAATTTAGTACGCTAAACAGTTTGAATAAGCTGTTTAAACCTATAAAAGCCGAACAATTCGTTCGGCTTTTTTGATCTTGTCTCTTGATTACTTATTTACTATTTTTTGCCTGCTACATTCGCTAATTTCTCGAGCTTTTCTTTAAGGCCTTTAGGGGCGCTTTGTGCAACATCAAGTAGGAGTCTAGCGGTTGCAGGGTTAGAAGGGGATGCGCTAGTAGAGTTAGGTGAAATAGCAGAAATTTTTTGCTTTTGTTTAAGCGTTTTATCAGATTTACTGGAGATAAAGCCCTGAGGATTAACTTTAATCTCAATCTTTGAACATTGCCCTTCTGTTTCAATGGCGAGTTGCTGGCAAATTTTATTACGTTCAAACTGCAACCTTTGACCCCAAACAGGCGTTTTCAACTCAATTATTAATGTGTCTTGGCGAAAATTAGCAATATGCCATACCTCTTCTGGTAAATCAGGGCATATTTGTCGTACAATGTCGGCCAATATTGTCAAAGAGTTGGTTTTTGACTGAATTTGTGCCAAAGTGCCTGTCGTTGATTGCAACAGTGTCGATAAGTTTAGTGGTTTTTTAGGCTTGCGAGCCATAATTTATACCTTTGATTCAACTCTTTTTATCAAATTATATTAAACAGAACGTACTATGAGTTTAACATTACTATATCGTGGGAAAAACGTAAGATTCTCGATGCAATTATCTAAATTGCACTGGCTATCTGCATTAGTCGTATTTGCGATAATTTCTGGTATTAGTGTGCATTTAATGCTGCCCTCCAAAGAGACCAACTCTTTAGAAAAATACGCGTTGACAACACCCGAACTTAATACGTCTGAGCAACAGTATACCAGTAAAGAAAGCATTCTTTTAGAAAATGAAGCTGATAATACAAAACAACATAAGCGACAAGTCACAGCTTTGACTATGAAACTGGCAGAATTACAAAGTCAACTATTGCGGTTAAATGCCTTAGGGGAACGATTAGCTGACGATGCGAATATTCCTGATAAAGAATTCAATTTTAGCCAACTTCCACCTAGTGGTGGTCCATCTATTTCAATTGATGCCATAGCCCATAAGCCTTTACCTGTCTTGCTTGAAGAGATTGAGCAATTAGAAACAAATATTAATCATGAAGAAAAGCAGTTACAACTGCTTGAATCTTTAACCTTTGGTCACCATATAGAAAATAATCGCTATTTATCTGGGCGTCCAATTGAAAAAGGTTGGTTATCCTCCTATTACGGTATGAGGAAAGACCCTTTCCATGGCCGACCGACTATGCATAAAGGTGTCGATTTTGCTGGTAAAGAAGGTACGGGTGTTATTGCAACCGGTGCTGGTGTTGTTAGTTGGGCCAGTAAACGGTATGGCTATGGACAATTGATTGAAATAGATCATGGTGACGGATTTAAAACACGCTATGGTCACAATAAAACCTTACTTGTTGAAGTAGGGGATGTTGTTAATAAAGGGCAGGTTATTGCCAAAATGGGCAGCACAGGTCGCTCAACAGGACCACATGTTCATTATGAAATACTTAAACATAATACGCAGATAAACCCAGTAAAATATGTTTATCGTAAAGCAAAGAATAAAAAATAAAATTCACCAATAGCAGAATGATTTCTGCATATATTCAATAAATGGTTTAAAAAAGATGTTTGTAAACTTGTTAACTAAAATGTTTGGTAGCCGAAATGATAGGTTACTTAAACAAATGCGCAAAGAAGTAAAAAAAATAAATGCACTAGAGCCGGTTATTGAAGCGCTAAGTGATGATGAGCTAAAGGCGAAAACTGCAGAGTTTAAAGAACGCTTAGCTCAAGATGAAAAGTTAGAGCAAATATTGCCAGAAGCTTTCGCTGTAGTTCGTGAAGCAAGTAAACGTGTTTTTGGTATGCGTCATTTTGATGTGCAAATGATTGGTGGCATGGTATTAAATGATGGCAAAATTGCAGAAATGCGTACTGGTGAAGGTAAAACCTTAACAGCGACCTTACCTTCATATTTAAATGCCTTAACAGGTAAAGGTGTACACGTTATTACGGTTAACGATTACCTAGCTCAGCGTGATGCTGATTGGAGTCGTCCGTTATTCGAATTTCTTGGCTTAACTGTTGGTTGTAATATTCCTGGTCTTTCTACGCAAGAAAAACAAGCAGCTTATCAGTCAGATATCACTTACGGTACAAACAATGAATTTGGCTTTGATTACTTGCGCGATAATATGGTGTTTGCACCGCAAGAGCGAGCACAAAAGCCATTACACTTTGCTATTGTTGATGAAGTTGATTCAATTTTAATTGATGAAGCTCGTACGCCGTTAATTATTTCAGGCCAAGCTGAAGATAGTTCAGAACTATATCGCACAATTAATACTATTGTTCCTACGCTTGAGCAACAAGAAGAAGAGGATAAAGAAGGTGAAGAAGGTACAGGTGACTTCACTATTGATGAAAAAGCAAAGCAAATCTATTTAACTGAGCGTGGTCAAGTTCGCATTGAAGAGATCATGGCTGAGAAAGGATTATTGCAAGAGGGGGATACTTTATTCTCTGCGGCAAATATCACCTTACTACATCATGTTATGGCTGCTTTAAGGGCGCATAAACTTTTCCAAAAAGATGTGGATTACATCGTTAAAGATGGTGAAATTGTCATTGTTGATGAGCACACTGGTCGTACAATGGAAGGTCGTCGCTGGTCTGAAGGCTTACACCAAGCTGTTGAGGCCAAAGAAGGTGTCAATATTCAAAATGAAAACCAAACTTTAGCATCTATCACTTTCCAAAATTACTTTAGAATTTATGAAAAATTATCAGGTATGACTGGTACTGCCGATACTGAGGCATTTGAATTCAATCATATATATGGATTAGAAACCGTTATTATCCCGACCAATAGAGATATGGTTCGTGATGATATGGCTGATTTAATCTATTTAACCACGGAAGAAAAATTCGAAGCGATATTAGAAGATATCAAAGACTGTGTTGAGCGTGGGCAACCAGTACTTGTTGGTACAATTGCGATAGAAACATCAGAGTTTTTATCTAGCTATTTAAAAAAGGCAAAAATTAAGCATAAAGTACTGAATGCTAAATTCCACCAACAAGAAGCAGAAATTGTTGCTGATGCAGGTAAGGAAGGTGCGGTGACTATTGCAACTAATATGGCTGGTCGTGGTACAGATATTGTATTAGGTGGTAACTTAGATGCAGCTATTGCTAAGCTTTCAAATCCGAGTGAAGAACAGATAGAAAAAGTTAAAGCGAAATGGAAAGAAGATCACGAACGCGTTAAGTCACTAGGTGGCCTTAAAATTGTTGCTACTGAGCGTCATGAATCACGTCGTATTGATAATCAGCTACGTGGTCGTTCAGGTCGTCAGGGTGATCCGGGTGCAACACGTTTTTATCTTTCTATGGAAGATTCTTTAATGCGTATTTTTGCCTCAGAGCGTATTTCAAATATGATGCGTAAATTAGGTATGGAACGTGGAGAAGCAATTGAACATCCATGGGTTACGCGTAGTATTGAAAATGCACAAAGAAAAGTTGAAGGTCGTAACTTTGATATGCGTAAGCAGTTATTAGAATACGATGATGTGGCAAATGATCAGCGTGGCGTTATCTATGAGCAACGTAATGAACTATTAGATGAGGAAGATATTGCTGAAGTAGTACATGCTATTCGTAGTGATGTGATCAATTCAGTCATTGACCAGCATATTCCGCCACAATCTCTTGCTGAAATGTGGGATATTACAGGCCTTGAAGAGCAACTTAAGGGTGAGTTCACAACAGATTTACCTATTGCAAAATGGCTTGAAGAAGATGAGAAGCTTCATGAAGAAAGCTTACGTGAAAAAATTATCACAGAATTTGAACAAGTTTATAAAGATAAAGAAGCTGCTGTAGGTGCTGATGTTTTACGACAGTTCGAAAAAGCGGTAATGCTTCAAAGTCTTGATTCTCATTGGAAAGAGCATTTATCAGCAATGGACCATTTACGTCAAGGCATTGGTCTTCGTGCCCACGCTCAGAAAAACCCTAAGCAAGAATATAAGCGTGAATCCTTTGAGCTATTCACTACTATGCTTGATACCTTAAAGTATGATGTTGTTGGTATTTTATCTAAGGTTCAAATTAGAGCTGAATCTGATGTTGAAGCGGTTGAAGAGCAGCATAGAAGAGCTGAAGAAGTACCAAAAGACTATCAGCACGAGTCTGCCTCAGGTGCAGAAAGCGAACCTGAATTTCCTAGAGTGGGGCGCAATGAACCTTGTCCGTGCGGCTCTGGTAAGAAGTACAAGCAGTGTCATGGAAAATTAAACTAAATACCTAAGTATTTAGAGATTTAAAGCTGACAAAATTGTCAGCTTTTTTATTTTTAAAGGAAAGAAATGTTAAAAGTGGTCAATGTAGCGGTTGGTGTCATAGTTCAAGCAATATCTTCAGCCAATGAAGAGCCAATGTTTTTTTTAACTCAGCGTCATGAACATGTTCATCAAGCGAATAAGTGGGAATTTCCTGGTGGGAAAATAGAGCAGAGTGAAACTGTCGGACAGGCTTTAGCACGAGAATTAAAAGAAGAAGTGGCTATTGATGTGCTTAGTTGTGAGCACTTAATGACAATAAATCATGATTATGGCGACAAGCATGTGTGCCTTGAAGTTTACCTTATTGATAACTATGAGGGAAAGCCGAAAGCATTGGAAGGACAAAAAGAGGGCTGGTTCGCTTTATCCGAGCTTGCAACCATCGACTTCCCTAAAGCAAACTACCCAATTGTTGAGCAATTAGAAAGCCGATTTCAATAGTAGTCTATTAAATTTGCTTATTCAGGTTCGACAAAAAATTTGTTATTCATCAAGAATTCATCTTCCAGAGCATCTAACATTTCTTCACTCATTGGAGTATGACTTTGAACTGGCTGACTAATTTTGTGACCTTCGTCAGCCCATTCACCAAGGTCAATCAATTGGCAACGTTTACTGCAAAATGGTCTAAATTCACTTTTTGATTCCCATTTCACTTTTTTCTGGCAGTTGGGGCAGGGGACTTCTATTGTCATGATTACATCTATTTAGTTTCAGATACCATGATTATACCTGAATTACATAAGCGGGTTAACAGCGGGCTAATTGAAATTGCGTTGCTTGGTTAGAATAACGTCTACCAGTTTGCTCACAAGGAAGCATGAAACGTATTGAGTAACGAAACTTATTGCCACTAACCGTAGGGTAAAACCTCGCTTGTTCGTCTAACTTAATTCTCAAGAGTAAAAGGCCTTCGCCATTATCTTGATAAAACCCACTTTCTGTATTCACTGGTTCAAAGTTTGCCCGTTGTCGGACAAACTTTAAGACTAAGCTTAATGAACATTGGATATTAGCTAAAAGGGCAAGCCAGCCATCAATGTCTGCTTGTAACTTATCTTGTGCATGATGAAGCCAAAAATGAAGCTGAGGCAAATCAAATAAAGAGCTACCACCTTGTATAGCAAAACGTTGTTTTAAACTGGCGAGGAATTTATCTTCTTTTAATTTACACCAAATAGGAGAAGCAACTTTCAACTGCCCAACAAGTTTAACTGTTTCAGCAAGGTTGTTTTCTAGGGCTCTCGCGTCAATTTCAGGGGCTTTAGACCAAACGACTAAGCTTTGCTCAAGTTTTTCAAGATCTTTAATTAAATCGCCTCTGACATCGTTACGCTCGAGGGTATCAATAATAGCGAACAATGCACTAAAAAAAACTTGATGATGTAGTTTGATATCTTGTGTAGAACAATGGTGTGCTTGAGCAAATAATTGCTCAAGTTTTAAATAATTTCTGATACGCTCATTAAGCGGATGTTCATATAAAACCGTTGACATCTATAGCTAAGTTCATGTTTCGTTTGATGGTTTAGCTATAGTAACCACAGAATAAAAAAATGGCGAATGATTTTGTTGATTATTTTTCAAACAAATGTAAGCAAAAGCTTTTATGGTAAATAAATCAGTTTTTATTCGTTATCAGATGCTAATGTAAGGTATTCATGATGAAGCTTTCTGATACTTTCATTAAGCAGTGAAAGATCGATATCTTCATTGTTAATAATATCGTTGGCATGAGCTAAGCGATCTTTTCGTTGAGCTTGGCTATTAATGATAGATCTCACTTCCTCTTCATTACTACAATCTCGCTGTAAAGTTCTCTCAAGTTGAATTGTTTCAGATACATCAACGACAAGTACCCTATCAACTAGCTGAAGAAGGTTATTCTCAATTAATAAGGGAGCGACTAAAATACAGTATTTACTCTTGGCGTCTGCACACTGCTCCTGTATTTTCTGGCGAATCAGGGGATGTAATAAAGAGTTAAGCCAATGTTTATCTTCTTCGTTACTGAAAATTCGAGACCTAAGTAAAGCTCGATTTAAACTACCGTCTTGATTAATAAAGTCTTCACCAAAGTGATGTGAAATTTCACCTAATGCCTGACTTTTTGGTGCTACAACTTCACGAGCGATAATATCAGCATCAATGATGCTGACTCCTAATGCATTGAATTGGTCGCTAACAGTTGTTTTACCACTACCGATTCCACCTGTCAGACCGACTATATATGAAGACATAGAGTGTTTAACTAATTAGCTGAAGGTACCAAGACCAAATACCTTCACCCCAAAGTAAAGTTATCCATCCTGCAACTGCTAAATATGGGCCAAAAGGTATGGCTTGTTCACGTTTGTGGTTATTAAATAACATTAAGGTAATACCTACCATAGCACCTACAACAGAAGCCATTAATATTAAAATAGGCAATAACTGCCAACCTGCCCAGGCACCAAAAACGGCTAACAGTTTAAAATCACCAAACCCCATGCCTTCTTTACCGGTTAGCAATTTAAATAACCAGAACACGGAGTAAAGGCTCATGTAGCCAACTGCAGCACCTATAACGGCATCAGAGAGCGGCACGATTAGGCTATTAATGTTAATGAGCAGGCCTAGCCACATTAACGGGAGAGTGATTTGATCTGGCAAAAGCATGTGATCAAAGTCAATTAATGTTAAAGCGATTAAGCTCCAGGTCAATATCAAAACAAAAAATGTAGTAACAGTTGGTCCAAAGTGTTGAGCTACGATGATACTTAAGGCTGCGGTGGATAATTCAACTAATGGATAGCGCTTAGAAATTGGTTGTGAACAATTGCCACATTTTCCTCTAAGGAATAGCCAGCTTATTACGGGAATATTTTCATAAAAGCGAATTTTATGCTGGCAATTAGGGCAAGTTGAATCGGGTGAGGATAGTGTTATTTCCTGCATTTGTTTTGGCTTGATATCCTTTACTTCGTCGGCTAAAAACTCACGGCACTCGTGATACCAAGAGTATTCCAACATTTTTGGCATTCGAAAAACCACAACATTTAAAAAGCTACCAACACATAGCGATACCAATATTACACAGAGGTAGAAAAAGTTAGGTGATTGTTCAAATAATGTGACAATATTTTCAAGTAAAGATAAATCTAGCAAATCAAAACCTTGGTATTAACTTTGAAAGGAAGGAAATAGGAGGCAATCAACTATTAAGATTGCCTCGTTAGAGTTATACAACCATACCAATTTGGAAGATTGGTAGGTACATCGCAATGATCAAACCACCAATAACAACACCTAATACAGCCATTATCATAGGCTCAAGAAGACTTGTTAATGAATCTACAGCATTATCTACTTCGGCTTCATAAACATTTGCTACTTTAGATAGCATATCATCGACCGCACCTGATTCTTCACCAATAGCAACCATTTGAATAACCATATCAGGGAAAATTTTACAATTCCTCATGGCTAAGTTCATTTGCATACCAGAAGAAACTTCAGCTCGAATCTCAAGAATGGCATCTCTAAATACTGCATTACCAGAGGCACCTGCAGCTGACTCTAAAGCGTCGATTAAAGGGACACCGGCAGCAAATGTTGTTGAAAGCGTCCGTGCGTACCGAGCAACAGCCGCTTTTTCTAGCAAATCACCAATAATAGGCAGTTTTAAAATTTTTCTATCCACACTGTCTCGAAATTTTTGGCTGTTTCGGTGTGCTCTTTTAAATAGAAATCCAGCACCAAAGATTGCCGCAAGTCCCCAGTACCAATAATTCTGCATGAAATCAGATATTGCTAAAACTAATTGCGTAAAGGCTGGCAACTCAGCACCGAAACTATTAAAGATTTCTTCGAAAACGGGCACCACGAAAATAAGTAATATACTGGTTACAATGGCAGCAATAACTAAAACAGCTATAGGGTAAGTTAGGGCTTTTTTGATCTTAGCCTTAAGTGCTTCGGCTTTTTCTTTATAGGTGGCAATGCGACCGTAGATGGTTTCTAACGCACCGGATTGCTCGCCTGAAGCTACCAGATCACAATACAAATCATCAAAATAAAGTGGGTGTTCACGTAAACAATCAGACAAAGGAATACCAGAAGCTAATTTATTACCAACTTCTCCCAGTAGTTTACGCATATTGCCATTATCATGCCCCTTACCGATCATTTCTATAGTTTGCACTAATGGAACACCAGCACCTAGCATAGTAGCTATTTGCCTAGTAATGACAGCAATATCAGCTGGTTTAATTGCTTGGTCTTTACCTAGTCCAAACATTGGCTTAGGTTTTTTCTTTACTTTACTAGGTGTAATACCTTGCTTGCGTAACTGTGCTTTAAGCTCTATTACATTATTAGCAGTGAGTTCACCGTTGATTTTTTTACCTTTACGGTTTACACCGCTCCAAATAAAAGTGTCTAACTCTTTAGTTTTATTTGCTTTCTTTATTTTTGCCATAAGTTTACCTAGTCAATTCACAACTTCCTTTTGAAAATACAATGTTAGCTTGTGATTGCATTATTATAATATTATTACTACCAAATTATGGTCTTTATAAATTACATTAATTCGTAATTAAGCGCTAGTTACTCGGTTAACTTCTTCTAAGCTTGTCATACCGTTCATAGCTTTTATTAAACCAGATTGTCTTAAATTGTTATAACCTTCTTTTTGACATTGTGTTGCAATGTCAAGGGAGTTTCCTCCCTCCATAATAATAGTTGAAATAGTTGGTGTAATTTCAATAACTTCATAAATACCTACTCGACCTTTATAACCACCCGTACAGTGAGTACAGCCTACGGGTTTGAATAAAGTGATTTCAGATAATTTATCATCTGGGAAGCCTTGTTCTCTTAATTGGCTTTCAGATAGTTCTTCTTTTTCTTTACATTGAGGGCACAAACGACGAGCTAGACGTTGGGCAATAATAATTGAAACTGAGCTGGCTACGTTATAGGAAGGTACGCCCATGTTAAGCAAACGTGTTAAGGTTTCAGCAGCAGAGTTAGTATGGAGGGTCGATAATACTAGGTGACCTGTTTGTGCTGCTTTAATGGCAATTTCGGCAGTTTCAAGATCACGAATCTCACCTACCATGACAATATCAGGATCTTGTCGAAGGAAAGAACGCAAAGCACTTGGGAAAGTTAAACCAGCTTTTGTATTAATTTGAACTTGGTTAATGCCCTCCAAGTTAATTTCCACAGGGTCTTCAGCCGTTGAAATATTACGTTCAGGTGTATTAAGAATATTTAAGCCAGTATAAAGAGAAACTGTTTTACCAGAACCTGTGGGTCCAGTTACTAATATCATACCTTGAGGTTGTGCTAAGGCATCCATATAAATAGCTTTTTGTTCGGCTTCGTAGCCAAGCATATCAATGCCTAACATAGCACTTGAAGAGTCTAAAATACGCATTACGATTTTTTCGCCCCACATAGTAGGTAGGGTACTCACACGAAAATCTATCGATTTTTTTTGTGACAAAGCTAACTTTATTCGGCCATCTTGGGGAACTCGACGTTCAGCTATATCAAGCTTAGACATAACTTTCAGGCGAGCAGCCATTCTGGAAGCAAGAGAAACAGGAGGTCTGGCTATTTCAGTTAAAATACCATCTACCCTAAAACGGATACGAAATGCTTTCTCATAAGGTTCAAAGTGCAGATCGGAAGCGCCTTTTTTTATCGCATCTAATAATATTTTATTAATAAAAACAACGATAGGCGCGTCGTCTTCACCTGTAACGGGGTCATCATCCTTCTTAGCCTCATGTACATCTATATCCGCAAGCTCTTCAGAGTCAATATCTGATATTTCAAGCGCATCATTTTCATCTTCTAATACTTTTTCGATACAGGATTGAAGGCTTTTTTCATCACAGAGTATAAGTTCAGTACTATAGCCAGTATTAAATTGAATCTCTTCAAGTGCATCCAAATTTGTTGGATCTGACATAGCAACGAACAATACCTTACCTCTTAAATAGAGGGGTAACGCATTATGCTTAACTATAAGCTTTTCATTCCTAACCCCTTCAGGAACGAGGCTGGTATCAAAACTAGACAATTGTATTTGAGGGTAACCATAACTTTTAGAAAGTGCTTTTGCTATTTTTAATCCATCAATATTTTTATCTTCAACTAAGTACCGAACAAAGGGTTTGGCTTTATTGGCATAACCCTCCCAGATCTCGTCTACCGACTCGTCAGGAATGAGGTTTTGCTTTGATAGCGCTGAAAGAACGCTTGATTGCTGATGACTTCCTTTCATAACGTATGGTTATAACCTTTTGGATTTACTGAAATACTGAGAGCACACTTTCAGTGTAACTTAAAATCGTATAAAAGAACAAAGAGATTTATCTTCTTTTAATCTTAAAAAATACCGAATTCTATTATTAATTATTACTTGATATATTTTCAGGCTCGCTTTGTTCTGGAAGCAATACTATATCTATTAGTTTCATATTTGGATTGAAAACTAATGCCGCATTTCTTTTTTTACCGGCAAGGCCTTTGAAAATATACTTGTTTTGGTATTTGTTTTGTATATATTCAGGCAAATTATCATAGGAAAAGCTTTGTTTCTCTATTTCTTCTTTAGTTATATTTTTATAAATGGTTGGTGAAAATAAAAAGCTTGTAGACTCTTGTTTTGTATGATTATTTACATCTTTTTCAAGTATCATAGCAAAATAAATTTTTTGGAATTGAGGTAAATTAAGTTTGGTTTTATATTCAGACTCAGAAATATCTTTTTTTGTTATTGAATGAAAAGCCCCATCATAGTGGACAATCGCCCAGACCCGCTCTTGCTCGATCTTAGATAAACCAAATATGAGCGCAGAAGCTTGAAGTAGAACAATAACTAACATGTCTAATCTTAATTCAAACTTTGATTTACTGGAGTTTACTAGGATTAATGTTAAAAGAGGGCCAAGTGTTATATCTACACCTATTAGCACTAATAATGCTCGCCAAGTACCATCAAGCTCAATAAAAGGGGAAGGAAACCATATAAGCTGGCATATATATGTCACACTACCGACTATGAGGATACTAATAATAAGATGTCGATAGAAATACCTTATTTTTAATGAATTCATTATTCACCTGCTAATTTATACACATTTATCACAAAAAAAAACTCCCGAAGGGAGTTTTTTAAAAACAAAAGGTTTATTTTATATTTGTTTACGTTCTTATTAACATACACCAGCAGCTAAACAAGTACTTGATCCATCTAAAGTCCAAGTCGCAGTAGTAGCATTAGCATTTAGAGTAGCTAAAAATACGACATTTGGATTAGTTGCTGTTCCAAAATCACCGATAGATACTGCTGTTACTGTGTATGTCGTTGCAGATGGCGCTGCAATTGTAACGCCACTAACAATAGTAGATGCACTCCAACCAGCTACAACAGGAATTGTTTCACATTGATCAGGCGTTGCAGGAGCACCACCACGACCCGTTTGAATACATAAGTCAACTGCTGTTTTAGCAGAAGACGTTGCTAGAACAACCTCAGAGAACTTAGCTTTATCTGCATAAGTCTTGTATGCAGGTAATGCTACAGCTGCAAGAATACCGATAATCGCTACAACGATCATTAATTCAATAAGGGTGAAACCCTTTTGAGCTGAGTTTTTCATTTGTTGTAAATTTTTCATAGTTAATACTTCCATTAATTTTCTACGGGGGCTGAATTTATATTGCGACACTTTTTCACAAATGTAAAATTTTGTAGCACTTTTTTTTGATTTTTTTGCTGATTATTCAACAATCGGGTCTTTTATAACTCATTCTTAACCTTAAGTTAACTTTTATTTGCAAGAATTTTACTTCTTTTCTTTTTCTTATGTGTAGACACGATAGCCTTTGTTTGCAACACGTTGCATGTATTAACTACGTGTTTAACTCTAATGTAGAGCTATTTTTATGGTAATCAATAGTTGGAATATGGAATTGTACAGATGTACATTAATGTATGAGTAAACAAATCGACCAAGGTGATTTTCTTCTAATAACCATTATAAGAGTATTAAATGTGAAATTGTTCTATTTAATGCTGGGACAGCTTTGGGAAGATAAAGTATTAATCACCAGCCGTTAAATGTTTATTACTTTTGCCGCTATTAGGTATAAATGTATCAAAAGATTAAAAAATAGGCGTGATCTTTTCGTGGATGTTCTGTATAATCCGCGCTCCCTACGTTACAAATGTCTATTATTTATGACTTAGTTTACTAAGCAAAATTATTAAACGGTCAGTAAATATGGGCGCTGGACTCGATGCTCGAAGGGGCAATAGCGTGGTCTTTTTAACCGACAAACTAACAAAACGTTAGCTTGTTTTTTAAGTAACATTTTTAAAATTGGGTTTTTTAATGAAAACTTTTGTAGCTAAACCAGAAAGCGTACAACGCGAATGGTTCTTAGTGGACGCCGAAGACAAAACTCTTGGTCGTATCGCTACTGAAATTGCTAGCCGTTTACGCGGTAAGCATAAAGCAGAATACACTCCTCATGTAGATACTGGCGATTACATCGTTGTTATCAATGCAGAGAAAGTTCGTGTTTCTGGTAACAAAGCGAAAGGTAAAATTTACTACTCGCATACTGAATTCCCTGGTGGTCTTAAGCAAATTAGTTTTGAAAAACTAATGGAAAAAGCGCCAGAACGTGCAATTGAATTTGCTGTTAAAGGTATGCTTCCTAAAGGTCCTTTAGGTCGTGAAATGTACCGTAAGCTTAAAGTGTATGCTGGTTCTGAGCACAAGCATACTGCACAACAACCACAACTTTTGGAGCTGTAGACAATGGCTGATAATCAATATTACGGTACTGGTCGTCGCAAGAGCTCTACTGCTCGTGTGTTCATGAAAGCTGGTAACGGTGCAATCACAATTAATAATCGTGATATTTCTGTATACTTTGGTCGTGAAACGGCTCGTATGGTTGTTCGTCAACCATTAGAGTTAGTCGAAATGCTAGAGAAATTTGACCTTAACATCACTGTAGTAGGTGGTGGTATTTCTGGTCAAGCTGGTGCAATTCGTCACGGTATTACTCGTGCATTAATGGAGTTCGATGAAACTTTCCGTAGCGATCTACGTAAAGCTGGTTTCGTTACTCGTGATGCGCGTAAAGTTGAACGTAAGAAAGTTGGTTTACATAAAGCACGTAAACGTCCACAATTCTCAAAACGTTAATATTCATTCGAATATACTTTGCAAAAGCCGACTTTATGTCGGCTTTTTTATTGCTTGCCTTTTTCTTCCTCTTAAAAAATAAAGTAACTCGAAATACTGTTCATAATATCTGTGTTGCTCTGTTTTACCGATTTTGCATTATTCAATACAGGCTCTAAAAAGTTCAACACCTGTTATAGATGGAAATCGCAATTATTCCTAATTGAGCATTATTAAAATCGAATAAAAAATAGTTCTAATTTTTTGCTATTTTTAGTGTACTTACTCCGTTTTTACCTTGTAAAAAACAGGGTATTTCTTTATGATCAGAAAAATTTTTTTATCGATATACCGCTTGGTATGAATTTGATCTAACGAAAACAAATTTAATGCGTACTTTTTGTTTAGAGTTTATTGAGTAACGTATAAATAATAATTGTTGGGTTAGTGTCTTAGTTGGAGAGTATGAATGAGCAATGTGCCTGTGAATAATGGCCGCCGTCGCTTCTTAACTGCTGCTACTGCAGTTGTTGGTGGTGCTGGTGTGGTCGGCGTGGCTGTGCCTTTCATTGGTTCCTGGAATCCTAGTGCTCGAGCGAAAGCTGCGGGTGCTCCAGTTGAAATCAATGTAGGGAAAATACAACCAGGTCAATTAATCCGTGCTGAATGGCGTGGTAAACCTGTTTATGTAGTTCGTCGAACAGAGAAGACCGTTAATGATTTAGCTAAAGTTGACGATCAATTACGTGATCCTAACTCTGAAGAAGCACAACAACCAGAATATGCTAAAAATGCTTATCGCTCTATAAAGCCTGAGTTTATGGTAGCGCTAGGTGTTTGTACTCATTTAGGTTGTGCTCCAACACACCATAATGGTGACTTTGACCAATTCGTTGAAGGCGTTAGTGAAGGTTTCTTCTGTCCATGTCATGGTAGTAAATTTGATATGGCTGGTCGTGTTTTTCAAGGCGTTCCTGCACCATTGAATTTAATGGTTCCTGAGCATTCATTCACAAGTGAAGACACCTTATTGATTGGTGTTGGTCAAGGAGAGGCGTAATGTTCGCTAATTTTATGGCTTGGATTGACAAGCGCTTGCCTGTTACTGATTGTTGGAATAAACATTTAGCTCAGTATCCTGCACCTAAAAACTTCAACTTTTGGTACTTTTTTGGTTCTTTAGCCATGTTAGTACTAGTTAACCAAATCCTTACAGGTGTTTGGTTAACAATGAGCTATGAGCCGTCTGGCGATGGAGCATTTGCTTCAATCGAATATATTATGCGTGATGTCGATTACGGTTGGCTATTACGTTATATGCACTCAACGGGTGCTTCATTCTTCTTCATCGTGGTTTATTTACATATGTTCCGCGGTATGATGTACGGTTCTTACCAAAAGCCACGTGAATTATTGTGGATCTTCGGTATGTTGATCTTTTTAGTATTAATGGCTGAAGCATTCATGGGTTACTTATTACCTTGGGGTAATATGTCATACTGGGGTGCACAAGTAATTATTTCCCTGTTTGGTGCAATTCCTGTTATTGGCGATGATTTAACGCAGTGGATTCGTGGTGACTACGTTATTTCTGGCGCTACATTAAACCGTTTCTTTGCTTTGCATGTCATTGCGATGCCTTTAGTTTTAGTTATTTTAGTGTTTTTACATATCCTTGCTTTACATGAAGTAGGTTCAAATAACCCTGACGGTACTGAGATTAAGAAGAAAAAAGGTTCTGTTAAGCCTGAAGAATTGAGCAAATTCAAGTTCCATAAACATTACACAGACAAATACGATATTGTTGATGCGATTCCATTCCATCCGTATTATTCTGTAAAAGATATTATGGGTGTTGCTTTCTTCTTATTCATCTTCTGTTGGGTGATGTTCTTTGCCCCTGAAGGTGGTGGTTTCTTTATTGAGGCGCCAAACTTTGAGCCAGCTAATGGTTTAAAAACTCCTGAGCATATTGTGCCAGTATGGTATTTTGGTCCTTTCTATACCATTTTACGTGTTGTACCTGATAAGTTATTAGGGGCTGTAGCGATGTTTGGTGCAATCATCATGTTATTCGCTTTACCTTGGTTTGATCGCGGTACTGTTAAATCGATGAAATTCCGTTGTACTTGGCATAAAGTGAATTTATTCCAATTCACTATCAGTTTTATAGTTTTGGCTATTTTAGGAACTAAAGCTGCTACGCCGTTAAATAACTTGATTGGCACAATAGCAAGTTTTGGTTACTTTGGTTTTTTTATTGCGCTGTGGTTCTACAGTAAAAACGAAAATACCAAGCCAGTACCAGAGAGGGTGAGTAAATAATGAAAAAATTTATTTTAGCAGTGTTCGCTCTAGTACCTGTGTTAGCTTTTGCCGCAGGCCCAAGCTTACCACTAGATAGCGCTAATAATGATTTAGCAGATAAAGAATCATTAAAACGTGGTTTTAAAACCTATATAAACTATTGTTTAGGTTGTCACCAATTACAATATCAACGTTACAACCGTACTTTTACCGACTTAGGTATTGAAGAGGCGGATGGTATTGAAAATTATATGTATACTGGTGAGAAAGTTGGCGATCATATTACGAATACCATGCCAAAGAAAGAAGCTGCAGCATGGTTTGGTACTGCGCCACCAGATTTAACTTTAGAAGCTAGATTACGTAGCCCTGATTGGATCTATACTTACTTACGTTCTTTTTATATTGATGAGTCTCGTCCATTTGGTGTGAACAATACAATATTTAAAGATGTTGGTATGCCACATGTATTACAAGATCTTCAAGGTGTCAGTTCAATTGACGAAAGTGGTAAATTGACACCAGCACAAGGCGGCAGTTTAACAGCTGAAGAGTACGATGAAGTGATTCGTGATTTAACAAACTTCTTAGAGTATGTTGGTGAGCCAAATAAACTAGAGCGTAAAGCTTTAGGTGTTAAAGTACTAATCTTTATTTTTATTTTCTTTATTCTGGCTTATTTACTTAAGAAAGAATATTGGAAAGACGTACACTAATATTTTAGTACTAGAAGAAATTGTAGGGGTATTTAATAGCTAGCTATTAAATACCCCTTTGTTAGTTTTAGAAAATTGTTAATTAAAGAATTATGGAATAGGAGGCTTTATGGCCGTAGCAGCAAACAAACGTTCAGTGATGACTTTATACTCACATGCTGATGATATGTATAGCCATCAAGCACGTATTGTGTTGGCAGAGAAAGGCGTAGGCGTTGATATTCATTTAGTTGATTTAGCAAACTTGCCAGAAGATTTATTAGATTTAAACCCTTATGGTACAGTGCCAACTTTAATTGATCGTGAATTGGCATTATATGAAGCTTCTATCATCATCGAATATTTAGATGAACGATTCCCTCATCCGCCACTTATGCCGGTATACCCTGTGTCTCGTGGACGTAGTCGTTTAATGATGCACCGTATTGAAAATGATTGGTACAGCTTAGCTAAAACAATCCTTTCAGGTACTGCTGAAGAAGCGGCAAAAGCACGTCAAGAATTAAAAGAAAGCTTGTTAAGTGTTGCTCCTATATTAAATGAAGCACCTTACTTTATGAGTGAAGAGTACAGCTTAGTCGATTGTTACTTAGCACCACTTTTATGGCGTTTACCAGCTTTTGGTATTGAATTAGTGGGTCAAGGTTCAAAAGAGCTTAAGACTTATATGTTACGTTTGTTTGAACGTGAATCGTTCCAAGCATCTTTGACTGAAGCTGAGCGTGAATTACGTTTTGGTAACCCAGCATAATGTCGGGGCCAACTCTTGCGTCGATGAGTTCAAATAAGCCTTATTTAGTTAAGGCTTTCTATGATTGGATTTCAGACAATGACTTAACACCTTATATTGTTGTTGATGTTAATGTGTATGGTGTTTTAGTTCCAATGAACTATGTGGCAGATGGGCAAATAGTTTTAAATATTGCATCATCAGCCGTAGGAAGCATTGTTTTAGGGCCAAAAGAAATTGAATTTAGCGCTCGTTTCGGCGGCAAGTTAGAGCATCTCACGGTACCATATGGTGCTATTGGCGCAATATACGCTAAAGAAAATGGCGCAGGTACATCTTTGCCAATAGAACATCCTAGTGAAGATGAGCTGGAGCCAGACGAACTAGCACAAAGCGCGCCTGAAAAAACTAAGCCGAAGGCAAGTTTAAGTAGTGTAAGCTCTAGCGGTAATGAAAAACCATCGCAAGAAGACGGCAAGAGTAAAAAGAAAGGTAAGCCAAGCTTAAAAATAATTAAGTAATAACTTAACAACACAGGCTTTGTATTCAAAAAAATACCTCTATCAAGAGGTATTTTTTTGTCATAAATTTAATGAAGTATTACAGTAATTATGGCAAGACTAAATGTATTCAAAAGCCTTAAAAACTCGGCTTACACCACTGATGTTTCGCGTAACATTTACAGCAGCGTTTGCTTCTTTTTTCGATACTAATCCCATTAAAAATACTTCGCCATTTTCAGTAACAACTTTAATGTCTTTAACATTCACTTCGTCACTAGCAAATAATGCTGATTTTACTTTTGAGGTTAACCAAATATCGTTAGTTTGCGTGGTAACTGAGGTATTGGAACTGATGCGTATCTGATTATGAATTTGGACAACACCAGCGACATTTGTAACGGTTTTTATTGCGAGATCTCTAAGGTAAGTATTTGGTGCTTGGCCAACAACTAATACTGAGCCATTCACACTGACTACATGTAAGTTAGTATTATCATTGATTGATTTTTGTTTGGCCAATTCATTATGTGCATTAAACTCAATGGTTTGATCATCAATCTGTTTTCCTATGCTACGTCTATCGCTCACCATAGTTGCCCCAGCAGTGATCGCAGCCACAGTTGCAACAGCACACCCCTGAAGAGTTAACAAAGCCATAATGATACCCGCAAGTTTAATGCTGCTAGATTTAATTAACATTAGCAGTCTCCTTGTGGAAAAAGCATAGTGTCAATAATTTCGCATAAACTGTGCAATACCATTAAATGTACTTCTTGTATACGTGATGTTCGATGAGAAGGGACTCTAATTTCAACGTCTGATTCACCCAGTAAACCGGCGATATCGCCACCGTCATTGCCAGTAAGGGCGATAATAGGCATATCACGAGACACGGCACTTTCGATGGCTTTGATAACATTTCTAGAGTTGCCGCTAGTAGAAATGGCGATGAGTACATCGCCGTTATTACCTAATGCCCTAATTTGCTTTGAAAAGACTTCGTCATATTGGTAGTCATTAGCGATAGAGGTTAGCGTAGCTATATCACTATTCAACGAAATAGCAGGCAAGCTAGGCCGCTCAGTTTCGTATTTATTGAGTAATTGAGCACAAAAGTGTTGTGCGTGCCCAGCTGAACCGCCGTTACCGCAAGTAACTATTTTATTGCCTCCAAGTAATCCTTGCACTATGGTCATGCCTGCATGTTCTATCGATTGAGCTAACATTTCACTAGCAGCAATTTGCGTTTGTATGCTTTCAGTGAAGTTGTCTTTGATCTGCTCTAGCATAGCGATTTATCTCTCCGCTTAACGTATTTAATTAATAATGTATTATTTGGGTTATCAATGCCTACTGGCTTTAAAAGGCATTCTTAATCCAAGTGATGTCAGGTTGTTCAATGTTACCTTGTAAGGCGACAACATCAATTCTACAAGGAGTATTATATTCATTTAACCCTTGTTGTTGCAGGTAAAATGTTACGCAATGTTTAACTTTTGTTTGTTTAGCGGCAGAAACAGCTGAAATAGCACCACCAAATTGAGTCGATTTACGATATTTTACTTCTACAAAGACAAATGTATTGCCATCATTCATGATGAGATCAAGCTCGCCTTGTCGACAGTGTACGTTCTTAGCAACAAAAGTGAGGCCTTGCTTTTGAAGGAAATTTGAAGCTAACTCCTCGGTAAAGTCACCAAGTTGTTTTGTGGTTTTCGTTGAAGTATTTTGCTTAGTCCATAACAATGTTAATCACCTGATTTTGCTGATAACGTCCCCAAATGAGGCTTCTGGTAAGAATATTGTTATCATTAAGCTGCAATATACCTGTTTGCCCATAATGCCTAATATAAGGTGCTTTCTGCATTAAGCTGACTTTGTCAACTAAGTTGTAACTATCGTAACCCATGGCAAATATTCTAGATAAACTGTCACTTCGCTTAGACCATAATTGCTGGCTGATTTGCTTCAATGTAGTGTTTTGCTGTGAAGACTCAAGTAACCAAGGCATTTCAGTAAACGTTAAGCCCTGTAAGTCTCTATGACTACTATTATCTTTTTTATTACTGTGGCTGCGAGAGCTAGCATAAACAGGAATAACATTAGCAAAAGGGCTGATATTGACATCAATATATGGCTTAACTAAACGAGTTTGTTCAGCAGAGCCAACAACGTAAATCATGTCAATATCGCGTCTGTTACGTGTTTGAAATTTAAGGGTCTGCTGTAATCGGCCCTTAAGTTCATCAATTCGGTTTTGGCTACTGTCTACATCGAGGCTTGCTTTTAAATTAGCTTGCATTTTCTTGCCTTTCTCAAAAAAGACTATGTCGATATTATTACCGGTCATTACTTGCCATTGTGCAACAAAGGCGTTCGCAATGCGTTTACTAACCTTATCTTGATGGCTTAGTACTACAGGCATTTTATAATTGGAATTACTTAATGTTGTTGCTGCTTGAACAGCTTCATCTTCAGGCCTCATAGATAATGCCATTTGATTAGAGTCTAACGCGTTTTTATCTGGTAAATTAAGTAATAAAGTAGGTAAGGAAGTGGTGTTTTGTGTCTTCGAATCATCTTCTGTCGTTTTTGTAATCGCTAAATAGCTCTCAACATCATTTTTCAGCAAAGGGCCAATAACAAAATCTATATTGCTATCATTCAGTTTTGCCGGCAATTCTTGCCAGTTTAGTTGGTGTGTATCAAAAAAGTGTAAATGTTTGCTTTCATCATTTTTATAGGCTGCCAAAATTCCTTGTTGAGCTACTACACCTGCAGAGGCTTGTTTACCTGATAAAGGTAACAAAATGGCTATATTTTCAGATTGATTTGTAGCACTTTCTTTATCGAGTAATGATAAAGCAATTGGCGTGGCAGGGTGAGTAGGAAACTGTCTTTGCCATTGAGTTAAATAGCGGTCAAATTGCACTTTATCATGGCCAAATTTATTGGCATATTGCATCAATTGCACCCAACCTTTACCAAAAGGGACTTCGCTCTTTGAAAATTGTGCGAACTGCCAAGCTGATAACGCTTGCAGTTTTTGCCAAAGTTGTTTCACTTCCTCTGTTGCTAATTCATTTGTTAAAGAGCCATCTAATGCAAAAACATGAAAATCAGCCTCTAAGGCTGCAATGGGCTGAGCGCTGGCTGACATAACTTTACTTAAAGTTTGGTAGTAATCTATTGATAAAGAGATGTTATTGTCAGCTGAAAGTTGATGTATAGCATGGAGCTGCTCTTTACTCAGACTGGCTTTATCTAGGGCCATTAAGCTAGTGGCTTTAACTTGCAGTAAAGATATTTTATTGGCGAGTTGATGATTATCATTAGCGATAATAGCCATTGTCTTATCAGCAAGCCAAAGTGCTTTAGGGTAGTTTTTCTCTTGTAGATAAAGTTCACTCGCAGCTATCAAATGTAGAATAGCTTGTTCAGGAGGTAATTCTGCTGCGAACTTTAGTGTTTGTTCTGCTGATAACGGTAATGGGTCAACCACAACTTCTTCATGGCTTTTAACAATAGGTTGCTTCTTTGGCATCGCTTTTTGGTTACTACAACTTGATAAAGTCAGTAAAAATAATCCAATAGCCATATAAAAGCTGGCCGAATTTAGGCCATTGGTAATTTTTCTATTGTATGTAAAGCGAGAACGAGGGAATACGAAAAAATTAATTTGACCCACAATGAATAAATCCGTGCATTTTGCTATCAGTAGTGGTTTATAATAAACCTCATCAGTCAAGGTCTCAACTAAATCAATGAAGTATAGCCAAATGAATAATAGTATTGTAAATCCTGGTACCTTATATATCGTCGCAACGCCAATTGGCAATTTGGCTGATATTACTCAAAGGGCTATAGAAGTGCTAACACAGGTAGATATAATCGCCTGTGAAGATACGCGTCATACAGGAAAGTTACTGTCGGCTTTTTCTATCAAAAATAAAACACTGTCGATGCATGACCATAATGAAAGGCAGAGACAAGATCAGATGGCATCCATGTTGCAAGAAGGGAAAAGCATTGCACTTGTTTCTGATGCGGGAACACCATTAATAAGTGATCCTGGTTTTCATTTAGTAAGACATTGTAGAAGCCTTGGCCTTTCAGTTTCACCTGTGCCTGGAGCATGTGCCGCCATTTCAGCATTATCAGTTGCAGGTTTGCCGACCGACAGGTTTAGTTTTGAAGGTTTTCTACCGTCAAAGTCAGGCGCACGACAAACGACATTAAGTGCATTAAAGCATGAAGAGAGAACGATGGTGTTTTATGATGCACCAAGAAGAGCAATCGATACCTTAAAAGACATTGTCGAAACTTTAGGTAGCGCTCGTTATGTGGTTATAGCACGCGAACTCACGAAAACCTTTGAAACAATACATTCAGATACTGCTGAAAATTTTGTTAGTTGGCTTGAGCAAGATGCTAATCAACTTAAAGGCGAAATGGTGCTCATTATTGAGGGACACAAAAATGATGCAAGTGAAATTCCTCCGCAAGTCATCAAAACATTGACATTACTATTAGCTGAAATGAAGCCTAAAAAGGCGTGTGCTATTGCAGCAGAAATACATGGTGTTAAGAAAAACGCGTTATACGATATAGCTTTATCGTTAAAATAGCCTATTATTTAATATGTTCTAGACGTTAAGGGAGTGTAGAAGCTCAGATTATAAGGATGCAAAACACCTATGCTCAAAGGTATTTGGCTAACAATCTGTTTTATTTCGTGTAGCTTCTGTGTACTAGCAAATGATGAAGTATTCAAAATATCCGCTCCTTTAATTGCGCAAATTGCCCCCGAGCTTGAGCGTAAGATAATTCAATCATATAAAGACATCGATATAGCAGCAGAAATTATCCATTTACCAACTCAACGATCTTTAGAATCAGCAATCAAATCAGATTGGGTCGATGCTGAATTAGCGAGAGTAGCTGAAGTAAGTGATTTATTAAAAGATTATATTAAAGTACCTATTCCAGTTTTTGAATTCACATTAAACAGTTTCTCCTTTCAAAAAAGTATTAATGCTTCATCTTGGCTATCACTTAAGCCATATAAAGTAGTAACGTTAAGAGGTTTTGTCTCTATTAATAGGCGATTAAAAGAACACGGTATTGAGCACTTTGTTACAGACTCATATGAACAAGCGGTTGCTATGTTAAAAGCCAAAAGAGTCGATGTACTGATTACTTCAAAAACGTTATTATCGAAAAAATTGTTGAACGCCATGAATGCTTCTAAGGAATTTCATTCAAATGAAATAGAAGCTGTAAACCTTTATCATTATATTCACAAACGCCATAAAACTATTCTTCCTAGAATAACTCACGCAATAAAACAGAACTTCAGTAAGAATTAAAGTTTAAGGTTGGCGTTAACCTCACGATAAGATAGAATGCGCGGCGAGTTGACTAGACAATCGCTGCTTTATCGTTGTGCCTAATGTTTCGACAAAGGGTAGACAGATAAAGGGGAGGAAAGTCCGGGCTCCAACGAGCAGGGTGCCAGGTAACGCCTGGGCGGCGCAAGCCGACGACAAGTGCAGCAGAGAGAAGACCGCCGATGACCGCTTGCGGAACAGGTAAGGCTGAAAGGGTGCGGTAAGAGCGCACCGGGTTACTGGTAACAGTAATTGCAGGGTAAACTCCACCCGGAGCAAGACCAAATAGGGTTTCATTACTTTAAATAGTATACGCGTGGCTCGCGCGGAAACCGGGTAGGTTGCTTGAGCCTTAGAGCGATTTAAGGCCTAGACGAATGATTGTCACTTCTTCGGAAGATACAAAACCCGGCTTATGTGTTGACTCGCAAGTTTTAGTAGCTGCTTGCATTAGTGAGCAGCTTACTAAAATCTTTTGTTATCAAATGGTTACGTTCAAGAAAATGGCGCGCCATTTGGTGCACCTCTCTAAAAATTTTAGTAGTCATCTTTCATTACTAGCACACATTTATTTGCTATAGATTTTCCTGAAATTATCCGAAATGCTTGTTTAGGCTTATTTTTGTTTCTGCCAGGCTCCAGTTATAGTATTTATTTCAAAAATTTCAAAAGATTAATGAATTCGTAGGCAGGTGTGATACACAAAATGTTACACCGTATTAATTTAAGATCTTTTGTCTTAACAATTGAGTAGTGAAGCAATGCAAGCCGTAGTGGGTTTTAAGCATTTAAATCGCAGAAAGGAGACTTTTTATCTCAGGATGAAAGTACCTAAGCGTCTGGGAACCAGGGAAGTTAGGCTTTGTTTACGCACAAAAAAACTTAGTGTGGCTGTTGTTGTTTTAGATCGGCTTTCACCTTTAGTTTCTTTGATTAAACAACTTGTATAATGGCTGCCTTGATCACTATGGAACATCAAATTTTCTGGCCTTTCACGTAACTCATACGCCATAGTCAATGCTTTAACCGTTAGCTCACTATCTGGCGAATGAGACATCGCCCAGCCAATAGGCTTACGGGCAAATAAATCAATAACTACAGCTAAATAAGCCCAACGGTTTCCTGTCCAAATATAGGTCACATCACCACACCAAACTTGGTTAGGCGCAGTAACGCTAAACTGTCGTTCAAGCAGGTTCGGTATTGCAACATGCTCTTTAGACGCTTTCTTGTATGCATGTTGCGGCAATTGGCAGCTAACTAATCCTAGACCTTTCATAAACTTTGTCGCATGGTAACGACTAAGGTTTATGCCATTTTGTGTCACAATGTCAGCTACGGCTCTAGCATCAGCAGAACCACCACCTAATTCATGAGCAGCTTTAACTTCTGCACGCTGTGTAAGCTCTTCTGTTGAAAGCGAATTATCAAGTAACGCCCAGTATTTATAACTGCTGCGATGAACACCAAACACTCCACACAACAGTTTTATTGAATATTTTACTTTATGGCTCTGATTGAGTTTTTCGATTAATTCGAATTGTTCATTGAGTCCGACATCAACAGAGTTGTAGCCTTCTTCAAAATTTCCTTTTCTAATTCAATACGTTAAGACTTTTTCTCTAGCTCTCGTATTTTAAGCTGCTCAGGCGTCATTGGTGTTATTTGGGGGGCTTTACCTTTACGCTCTTCTCTTAACTGTTTGACTCATTTACCAATGGTGGAATACCCAACATTCATTGCCTTAGCGGCTTCTTCGTGGGTATAACCATGGTCGAGTACCAATTGTGCTGTTTCTAATCTAAATTCAGGGCTGAAATTTTTACGGGATTTCTTCGCCATTTTATTCACCTAATACTGCTATGAATTAATCATAACATCCTCTAATTAGGTGGCCAAAATCACTATGCCACTACAAATATTACAGTCACACTAAAAGGAGTGTTTAAGATAAGTCAAAATATGTTCGGCTTTTAATATATTTGAACTACACTAAAGTAACAATCTGGAATATTCTTATGCGTGACTGGGTTATCGGGGTGCTATTATGCTTTCCCTGTTTATTATCTGCTGAGTCGGATCTGTCAGCACCATCAAGTACCGTCAATAACATGGTAGAAGTCCCAGTATTGTCTATCAACGGAGCTATCGGACCGGCAGTAAGTGATTATCTAACCAGAGAAATAACTCGAATAAACAACCAAAATCAGACGCCATTAATTATTCTTACGATGGATACTCCTGGTGGGTTAAGTGCTAGTTTACGAGACATTAATCAATCCATTTTAAGTTCCCGCATCCCCCTTGCTTGTTTAGTTTATCCGCAAGGAGCGAGGGCAGCCAGCGCTGGCACTTATATCCTTTATGCTTGCCATATTGCAGCAATGGCTGAAGCGACCACTTTAGGCGCCGCAACACCGGTAACGATTGGCGGACCTGCAACAGACGACAAAAACAAGCAAAAAACATCTGATGAGCCAAGTGCGATGGAAAAGAAAGTACTTAATGATTCCATCGCCTACATTCGCTCATTGGCTCAGTTACGCAACCGAAACGTTGAATGGGCCGAATTGGCGGTCAAAGAGGCGGCTACCCTAACAGCCAAGGAAGCACTGGAACAAAATGTGATTAATCTGCTTGCTGATACACCCGAGCAATTACTCGTAAGGTTAGATGGGCAAATAGTTAATGTCGATAATAGCCAAAAACGGCTCAACTTGAGTAATTCAATTCTTGATCATCGAACGCCTGATTGGCGCAGTCAGTTTATTGCCACTATAACAGACCCTAATATCGCTTATATCCTTTTGCTAGTAGGTATTTATGGTTTATTACTCGAATTTTACAGCCCAGGTATGGGGGTTGCGGGTATAACAGGAGCAATATCACTGCTTATTGGCTTGTACGCCCTGCAGTTATTGCCTCTCAATTATGCAGGTCTTGGTTTGTTGATATTGGGGATCAGTTTACTCGTGGCCGAATCTTTCTTACCAAGTTTTGGCCTATTTGGTATTGGCGGTGTCATTGCTTTTGTTATTGGCTCAATATTTCTTATCGACACTGAACAAGTCTACTTTAGAGTATCAATAGAATTGATCTCTACTTTAGCACTTATGTCACTACTGTTTAGCTTATTTGTCCTAGGTACTTTATGGAAAATAAGAAAAAAAACAGTCGTTACCGGACAAGAATCAATCCTTGGTGCACAGGCAATTGCACTTAACAGTTTTAAAAAACATGGATTTGTACTAATGGGCGGAGAACGCTGGGCTGCGAGAAGCGAACATGCAATTACAGCAGGACAGGTTGTTACCGTGTTGGCCATCACTGGTTTAGTTTTAATTGTCACCCCAAATCATAGAGGAGTAATACAAGATGGAACCACTAATAATCGCTAATATGTTGATGCCTGCAATTATTACCTTGTTAGCATTGGCTATCGTAATGAGTGTGTTTAGAGTATTAAGAGAGTATGAACGCGGCGTTATCTTCTTTCTTGGTCGATTTCAAACGGTTAAAGGCCCAGGGCTTATTATAGTGATCCCTGTTATTCAACAAATGGTGCGAGTTGATTTGCGTACGGTAGTAATGGATGTACCTAGCCAAGATGTTATCAGCCGTGACAACGTTTCTGTTAGGGTCAACGCAGTACTTTATTTTAGGGTGATAGATTCACAAAAAGCTGTCATCAATGTTGAAAACTATCTACAGGCGACATCGCAATTAGCACAAACAACGCTACGCTCTGTTCTCGGTCAACACGAACTCGATGAGATGTTAGCAAATCGAGAAATGTTAAATGCTGATATTCAAACTATCCTAGACGCCAGAACCGACGGTTGGGGCATAAAGGTCTCAAATGTCGAAATAAAGCATGTTGACCTAAATGAAAATATGATCAGAGCTATCGCTAAGCAAGCAGAAGCAGAGCGAACCAGGCGCGCAAAAGTGATTCATGCCTCCGGTGAAATGGAAGCTTCAGAAAAACTAGTGTCGGCTGCTAATAGTTTAGCGGTAGAGCCAAATGCAATTTTACTCCGATATCTACAAACACTGACAGAAATTGCAGGGGAGAAAAATTCAACAATATTATTCCCAATGCCGATGGGTTTAATGGATACTTTATTTAAGGAACAAGTGAAACAATCACCAAAAACAGAAAAGTAGTCATGTAGTAAATGAAACTCTCGTTCTAGGGGAGTAGTTAGTTGGCTACATTCGTGCACTATGAGATCTGCCGACTTGTGAACATATGAGAAGGTGTGGCTTATATGCGTTATTGTAATGTGTAACGAATCATACATCTAATGATGCGCTATCGCCAAAAGAGCATAAACAGCTTTGCTCAACAAAAGTTTCGAGATTAAGTTGTTCAGAACATAAGAGGGTTAGATGAATTGCTATACTTAGCCTCCTATAGAAGGAATTACCATGTTTAGGTTCTTCGTCTGGTTTAAAATTGTAATGATAACCGTGTTGCTTGGGCAACATAGCTTTACTATTAGCAGAGCAATAGCGTTTGAGAAACACTCATATAAGCCTGCTTATATACATATGATGCAACCAAATGGCGACGAGCATCAGCTAGTAACAAATACGTCTCTGCCCCCTCACCCTGAACAATCAATGAATGCACCCCTCAATGAGGCTGAAGACGAGCATGGAAAATGTCACGTAGGTGATTGTTTATGCTGTGGTTGTGGCTTTTGTGGGAATATTCTTTCGATCGCTTATCTTGCAAAAACATTAGTTGCTAGTGGTGAAAAAGTTCATCCTGAACTGCTCATTCAATTAAAAGCTTTTACAAATTCTGGTATTCATCTCTTACCTTATCGCCCTCCAATTATTGGCTAATCAAGGGATTAGTGCATTATTTTTATGCAACTCCCCTCAAATGATCACCATTGAATAATTAAATTCAGTGGTAGCTTCAATAGGAGTTAAAAATGAAACGTGAGTCAAATGATATCGCTTTGAAAAAAGAAAGCGAACAATCGACTTTGAAAGCTAAGCATTGCTGTGAACAGTCAACTAAACCACTAAATCAGGATACTAGCCCAGCTATAGAAAGTGGTGAAGCATTAATCACAGCACAGATCATTGTACTGGGAATGGGCATTGATCATTGTGCAGGCTTGATTAAACAATCTCTGTCAAGACTACGTGGCGTAGTATCTGTTGACACTAATATTGCCTTACATCGAGTGTCTGTGAGTTACAGTAGAAGGCTATTGCTACAAGACTTACAAGAAGCAGTTGAAAATGCAGGGTACGAGATTGAATCAGCGCAGGGAGAAAATACGCAGCAAGTAGTGCTTGATGTGCAGGGGATGGGGAGCAACCATTGCGCAGGCTTGATCAGTACTTCGATCAAACGGTTATTTGGTATTTATGTGATAACGACCAATATTAGTACACATAAGATAACGGTCGATTTTAATAAAGAATATCTTAGCGCAGAAGATATTAAACAAGCTGTGTTTAACGCTGGTTATGAAGTAACGATGGCTCAGGCTGGCGGGAGCGATACGGTCATTGATTCAAATTCTGAAGAACGCTACCTTAATGACGCTAAACGGAAATTGTGGTTTGCTGCCATCCCAACGACGTTGATCATGACCTTAATGATCCCGCAAATGTTTTGGCAACCAATACCCGGTTATTTGTTGATAGTGGCTCTTTTAGCTTTTCCGGTCGTATTTTTAAAAGGTGGTATGTCAACCCACCGTTCAGCATGGCGTTCCTTAACTAATCGTACCGCCAATATGGATGTACTGATATCAATGGGAAGCTTACCTCCTTATTTCATCGGTTTAGTTGGCTTTGTATATCCAATGACGTCATTTATTGAGATGGCATCTACCATTATGACTTTTCATTTACTAGGTAAGTATCTTGAAACGCGTGCTAAAGGAAGAGCCTCTCAGGCTATCAAACGATTACTCACCTTAGGCGCAAAAACGGCTACTGTACTGCGCTCTGGTAAAGAAGAGGAAATTGCCATTAGTGAACTAGCTGTTGGTGACATTATGCTTGTTCGTCCTGGAGCAAAAGTGCCCACTGATGGAGAGGTTGTTGATGGGGGAAGTCACTTAGATGAATCCATAGCAACAGGTGAATCGGTGCCCGTCGAAAAGTCACTTGGTGATAAGGTAATAGGCGCCACGATTAACAAAGAAGGACTGATTAAAATACGGGCAACTAAAGTTGGCAATGACACTTTTCTTTCACAAGTAATCAGATTGGTTGAACAAGCGCAAGGCTCAAAAGTGCCGATCCAGGAGTTTGCTGACAAAGTAACCTCGCGTTTTGTACCGGGGGTTATTGTCATTGCATTTACAAGTTTTATTCTATGGTTAATGATGGCCGATACTTTGCGTCCCGTTTTATCATGGGGGGCAAACTTTCTTCCTTGGGTTGATCCCACCTTAACACCGCTTATGGCTGCAATTTTGGCGACAGTTGCTGTGCTAGTAATTGCCTGCCCCTGTGCCTTGGGACTAGCGACGCCGACAGCCATTATGGTGGGCTCTGGTATTGGCGCAGAAAGAGGTGTGCTGATCCGCTCAGGTGAAGCCATTCAAACTCTAAAAGACATTGCAATAGTCGTGTTAGATAAAACAGGCACGATTACTGAAGGTAAGCCTTCATTAACGGATGTGATAACAGTTGAATCTTTTGATGAAAGTCAGGTGCTAGTTGCAGCTGCGTCGGTGGAGGCAGGATCCGAACACCCACTTGGTCAGGCTATTGCAGCAGGAGCAAGAGCCAAGGGGGTAACTGTTCCTGAAGTTGAGCAGTTTAAATCAATAACAGCACGAGGTGTTGAAGGTTTAGTTCATGGTCAAAAAGTGTATGTTGGTAGCCGTCGCCTGATGGCAGATTTTGATATAGAAATTGGAAAACTTGAAGAGGCATTAATTTCTTTGGAGAGCAAAGGCAAAACCGCAATGTTGGTCGCAATTGAAGGTAAAGCCGCTGGGTTAGTTGCTGTTGCTGACACGATTAAGAAAGATTCTAAATCAGCGATTACTGCATTACACCAAATGGGTATCAAGGTTGCTATGGTAACTGGTGACAACGAAAGAACGGCTAAGTATGTTGCTAAACTCGTTGGTATCGACAAGGTATTGGCTGGTGTTTTACCAGAAGGAAAAGTAGATGCTATTAAACGACTGCAAGCAGATTATGGCAACCGCGTAGCTATGGTAGGTGATGGTATTAACGATGCTCCAGCTTTAAAGCAAGCTAATGTGGGGATTGCCATTGGTGCTGGCGCTGATGTCGCGATTGAGGCTGCTGACGTTACTTTAGTCCAGGGGCAATTGAGTAAGCTTGTCGAAGCTATTCGCTTATCCAAAGCAACATTTCGCAAAATTATCGAAAACCTTTTTTGGGCTTGGTTCTACAATTTAGCTGCGATTCCTATTGCAGCACTGGGTTTGTTGCACCCAATGGTCGGTGTTGTCGCAATGACGACTAGTTCACTGACTGTCATTGGAAACTCCATCTTATTGAAAAAAGTAAAGCTAGAGGTGAAAGAATAACTATGAGGAAAATCACCGCTACTTTTTATGACGTAATGTTAATAGGAGGCCAACATGAACAGCAATCACCCTAAATTTTGGTCGACACCAACAGGGTGGGCGGCATTAGCACTGATTGCAGCGGTAACCTATTTTCTTATTTTTGAACATGGACATCATGTTCTGCAATTTCTTCCGTATTTAATCTTGTTGTTATGTCCGTTAATGCATGTCTTTATGCACGGAAGTCATGGTAAACATAGTCACGGTGAAGAGAGTCACGGCCACTCCCATTCTGTTGAACATAACGAAAAAGAAGAGACCTTTCAAGAGCTGAACGATAAGAATGAGACATACGACTATGGTTTGTGGTCAATGGTGATACTGAACTTGGCAATTTTTATCTTTTTTGCCTTTAGTTTTGTTAAGCCGAAATCGTCAACTGACTGGCGAAGTCTTGGTGCGTTTTCAGCATTTATTGTTGCCTTATTTACCGAAATGTACGGCTTCCCTTTTACGATATATTTTTTGTCGGGTTGGCTGACTGAAACCTATCCAGAGGTTAATTTCTTTGCGTATGAAAATGGACATTTATTGCATACATTCTTTGGCTTTGAAGGTGATGCCCACTGGGGTCCGTTTCACATTGCGAGCATGGCATTAATTGTTGCTGGTTTTTTATGTTGTCGTCTGCGTGGAATGTAGCGCACCACGCACAAAAACACCACCAATTCGCCACGACAGGTTGGTATGCGCGGTGTCGTCATCCTCAGTATTTAGCCTTTATCATAATTATGTTTGGTTTCTTACTGCAATGGCCGACTATTCCAACCGTCGTGATGTTTCCTATTTTAGTTGTTGTTTACGTCAAGCTAGCAAAGCGTGAGGAGTCTCAAGCTATTGCTGAGTTTGGTTCAAAGTATCTTAATTATATTAAAACAACGGCAAGTTGGCTGCCACGTTTTAACAACAACACAGAAGGTGAACATCATGAAAACATTAAGTAATTTAGTTATTTTTGTAAGTTGTTCATTAAGTTGCTGTTAATAGGAAAAGAAAACAGCAGAGCGAGTTCCACTCACATAAGGAGAAAACTTATGAGTAATTTTGACCATAGAGTAGGCGTAAGAGAGAAAAATTTAGTTATTCGAAATTTAAAGCTACACAAGGTTACTGAAGAAAATAGCGATGCTCTTGTCGAAGAAATAGAGCATTTATTTGGTATCGACGAGGTTAGTTACAACATTAAAGAAGGCGAAATTCATCTCGCCTATGATGCCGTTAACTTAGACCTTGAAGGGATTGAGCAAGTTATTCGAAAACATAATGCTGATATTCATGATGACTGGTGGACGCATACTAAAGAAAGCTACTACAAATTTGTAGATCAGAATGTTAAAGACAACGATGCTCATAAACCATGGAGTTGTCACAAAACACCTCCAGATTCTCGTAAAAAGTAAGGTTACCCACAAAACAACCAGCTGAAATTATGTTAAATGAACGTGAAATAGTTGATGATGTTGTGGTTTTTATCAATATGGATTAGCACTGATTTAAATAAAATAATTGGTCATGCTTTAGATACTGTGGCATTTCCGTTGTTAATTGTGTCAATAGTGCAGCGTTTATCAGATATTAGCGAGGGTTTTCGATGAATATTACATTTTTAGGTGGTACAGGAACAGTAACAGGCTCAAAGTTTTTAGTTGAGACTAGCACAACTAAAGTTTTGGTCGATTGCGGATTATATCAAGGTTATAAATGGCTGCGAGCACGAAACCGAGAGCCGTTACCGTTAGATTTAAAAAGCTTAGATGCCATAGTGCTTACCCATGCACATTTAGATCATTCCGGCTTTATTCCCGCTATTTATAAACAAGGCTTTCGTGGCCCTGTTTATACTCATCAAGCAACGGTTAGCCTATGTTCCATTTTGCTGCCTGATAGTGGCCATATACAAGAGGATGACGCCAAGTTTTATGGAAAGCATAAAATTAGCCGGCATGAAAACCCTGAGCCTTTATATGACAAGGCGACTGCTGAGGCAAGTTTGTCGCTTTTTCAAGCGGTAGCTTTTAACGAAGAGTTTTCAGTTGGCGATATTGATATCGTATTGCAAAGTGCAGGGCACATATTGGGTGCTGCTAGTGTGATACTAAAAGCGGATGGAAAACGTATTGGCTTTTCTGGTGATGTTGGTCGTCACGATGATATTATTATGTATCCTCCAAAACCACTTCCTCCATTAGACTTACTACTACTTGAGTCAACATATGGCAATCGACTACATGATAAAAAGGACCCTTTAGAGCAACTTGCAACAATTGTTAATTCAACGGCTAAAAAAGGAGGTGCGTTACTGATACCTAGTTTTGCTGTAGGAAGAACTGAATCAGTGCAACATATGCTTGCAACCTTGATTAAAGAAAAGAGAATTCCTAAATTACCTATTTATCTTGATAGCCCTATGGCGATCAACGTATTCGATATTTATTGTCAACATTTTGATTTGAATTGTCTTAGCAAAGACCAATGCCGTGATATGTGCAATGTTGCAACGTTTACCAGAACAGTAGATGAATCTAAAGCACTAGCTGAGTTGAAAATGCCTCATATTATTATAGCTGGCAGTGGCATGGCTACGGGCGGGCGAATTTTACATCATATGAAACGTTTGTTAGGCGATTATCGTACAACTATATTATTCACAGGGTACCTTTCTGGGGGAACGAGAGGGGCAAAAATGTTAGCAGGAAAGGATGCAGTAAAAATACATGGAAAGTGGTTAACTGTTAAGGCAGAGGTTGAAGTATTGCATGGTTTATCTGGTCATGGAGACTATGAAGAAATTACCCAGTGGTTACAGTTATCACAATTACATCGAAAAACTAAAATTCGTTTAGTGCATGGTGAACCAGAGGCCAGTGAAGCGATGAGAGATCACTTAATGCAAAACACTCAGTTTGATGTTGAAGTCGCTTGTTATCACGAAATATTGAGGTTATAGCTTATGACTTATTGCATTAAGTTCCTCAGTTCCAATTTGAATTGTCATTTGCTGATCCTAAAAAATGCGTAAAAATTAATATAATCAAGCTGTAAAGTAGGAAATGTACATTCTACTTGAGGACCAAAGTTCTGTATCGTGCATCCGCAATTTTGCGAAAGGTGAGGCTCATCTGCTTTTCAATTTCAACGAAATTAAAAGGACACCCACTCTTGAATTCAAAAACATAATGCAGATATTCAAGATGGCTGGTGGACACATACTAAAGAAAGCTACTACAGATTTGTTGATCAGAATGTTAAAGATAATTCAGAGCATATACCGTAGAGTTGTCATAAAACTTCTCTGGGTATCTGCCGAAAAATAAGTAAGTTCAATGAGAACATACTTAGTAAATAAGTTAGCTGAGGAGAAAGTGATGAAACTTAATGAAAACGCATTTGCATTGGCTTGCGCCGCTGCTTTTGGCATTGTTTGGGTTGCTTGTTCAATATTGGTTATGGTGATGCCAGATATGATGTCCAGTATGACAGGTCACATGTTACATACTAATTTGAAAGGTATGGGCTAGCATATTCCTTTACTGGGGGTATTCTATGGGTATTATTAATGGGGCTTAGTGGTTGGTTGATCGCAAAAATTTATAATTCTCAAATTTGAGGTATTACAAGTGATGGCTCTATATAACTTATTATGCCAAAGGATTTTTCTTACACCGGATCGGCTTTTGTAAAATTTTAAGTTAGCAGGTTGTGACTTCTCATACAGCATTGTCTTAGCGAATGTAATTAGATGTGAGCTAACTTATGTGTTGACTCACAAATTTTAGTAGCTGCTTGCATTAGTGAGCAGCTTGCTAAAACTCTCCTACGAAAATCTCAAAATCAAAATGTTAAATATTTTATTTAAAAACAATATGTTAACTTTGGTTGTGAAGTTAACTTATCGGTCATCTCACCAATTTTAGTAACCGCTTGAATTTGCAAACGGCTTGCTAAAATCCTTTCATATCAGATCGTTACAATAAAAAATGGTACACGGTTTGGTATACGGCCTAGAATTTCGCAAACTGAAATTCAATCATCATTTTTAGCTCAAACGCATCACTACAACACATCGAAACTTCTCTACGGAATAGATTTAGGCTAAGCTTTTTGCCTGATAAACTTTTCTCAATGATTTCAAATTAAAGATATCAGCACCGTCAGAATTTTATAAATTGTGGTACACACTTTGGTACACGGTTGTTAAATATTGGCCAGCTTGAGTGAGCAAAGTGCAGGCAGTTTCCGGCTTTAAGTATTTATACCTTAGGAAGCGTTATCGAGAGGCTAAACTTGCGACGAAGGGCTAAACAGTAAGTTTGCCTTTAACCGCATCCTATCGTGTTAATCAAGGTCACCACTAGGAATAAATCGCCTTAGCTGGCGTTGATACAATCGGTTTTCTTTCTGTAGGGCTTCCTTCTGTTGCATTAATTTAATCACCATGGCAATAGCCACCCAATCAATTTCCAGATCTTGGCGCAGGCGTAATGCTTTTTTAACCCAATGAATAGCTCCAGTATCAAATAACCATTGCTCATAGCGAATTTGATCTGAAGGTTTGTTGATAGGCATGACAATGCCATACTCAACGATTTCGATGATTAACTCACCTTCGATACCTTCAACCTGACACAGCTCGTCAAATGAAATACTGAACAAAGTTTCACTCATGATTACGTACTCCACTCTAGCCTTGGATCAAAATCTTCACTGTTTGCCAGCTCTTGCCATAACTGTTTACCTTTCTCACTGGTTTTTTCGGGCATTGTAACTTTGACAACGGCAAACATATCACCAATAAGTGTCTTGGTTTTCAATCCTTTACCTTTCACACGTAGCTTATCACCTGACTGACTATCCGGCGGTATGGTTAGATGAATTTTGCCATCTAAGGTGGGAACGCTTATTTTGGTACCCAGGGCTGCTTCCCAAGGAGAAAGCGGGATAGTGATTATGATATTATGCCCCTGCACATCGAATAGCGGATGTGGAACTACACGAATGTGTAAATACAAGTCACCAGCAGTGCCGCCTTGATGACCTGGCTTTCCTTGTCCCTTAAGGCGAATTCTTTCACCATCCATCACACCTTGGGGGATTTTCACCTTCAAGTGCTTTTTCGATGGCGCCGTTTGCGCATAGTCATCCGCTGGCATAACAAATTCTACCGTTTTTTGGCTTTCTTTTAACGTTTCTTCCAAAAATATAGGCAACTCAATCTCGATATCCTGCCCTCTAGCACTGCGCTGTGCTTGATCAAAACCCTGTGCATGATGCGATTGCCCCCGCCCACCAAAAATAGAGTTAAAAAAATCAGAAAAATCACCGTGGAATTGTGAACCCCCTTGTTGCCCTGTATTTGGTGGCGCTTTCCACCCAGGCGGAGGCTGAAAATCGTGTCGAGACTGTGAGCCGTATTGACGCAGCTCGTCAAATTCAGCTCTTAGCTGTTCATTTTTAAGCACGTGATACGCTTCGGCAACTTCTTTAAATTTTGCTTCAGCACCCTCATCCGGATTCATATCTGGATGATATTTGTGAGCGAGCTTGCGATAAGCGGTTTTAATCGTCTTCGCATTTGCATCCGGCTCGACACAAAGTATTTTGTAATAATCTTTAAATTCCATAAACTCCCTCTCAGCTGTGAAAGTACAAAATTAACTTATTACAAAGCTCCATCAAACGTTTGTCCGTTTTTAATCTGCGCTTTTATCTGATAGGTTTGCATTCAATTGTTTCTGCAATAGAGATTCAAATTTCTCCTGATCATACAATCCCAAGGATTCCGCCGCTATCGTTAAAGAAACGTTCTGTTGATCCGCTTTATACGCTATCTGTGCTGCCACGTCATACCCAAGTATAGGCGCTAAAAGAGTAATGACCGACAAGTTGTTGCGCATATTTTAGTCAATTTGTGCATGATTATGTTTCAAACCTCGTATGCAGTTTACGGTAAACGAAGACATCGCATCGGACAGCAATTCGATACTCTCTAAAATGTTATGAATAATCACTGGCCGACAAGTGTTTAGTTGCAGCTGCCCATTCGAGGCAGCGAGAGATACTGTCAGGTCATTGCCAAAAACCTGTAGACACACCATGCTCAATGCCTCGCATTGTGTCGGGTTTACCTTGCCCGGCATAATAGAGCTTCCAGGTTTGTTGACGGGCAAATGCCATTCATTCAAGCCGCAGCGCGGGCCACTTTCTAGTAGCCGAAAATCATTGGCAAGTTTAAACAAGGCCGTAGCGAGTTATTTAAGCGAACCGCTAAACCGCATCAATGCATCTTCACCAGAAACTGCCGCATAGAGTTTTTCATGCTGAACAAATGGCAACTGGTACTGCTCTGCCAGCAGCGCAATCGCCTGCTGACCGAATTACTTTGGTGCGTTAGCACCTGAACCTATCGCCGTGCCACCAAGAGCTAACTGATGAACCGGGATCAGACTCTCTTCTATAGCTTTTTTAGCCGCTGTTAGCTGTTGCTCGTGAGCTGACAAAATTGCACTGACTTTAATTGGTAACGCATTCATTAAGTGAGTGCGAGCAACAGTGAACAATTCATCGAATTCTGATTGCTTCTGGGATAACGCTCTTTCCATCTGCTCGATTGATGGCAGCAATATGTCCAATGTCTGCTGAGCGACAACGATATGCATGGCAGTGGGAAAGACATCATTAGATGACTGCGACATGTTGATGTGATCGTTGGGGTGCAAGCAGGCATTATCTTTCGCAGAATCTCCTTGGGCATTCTGAAGAAAATACGTATTTTCCAGCGACGTGATAACCTCGTTGACGTTCATATTAGTTTGAGTCCCTGATCCTGTTTGCCAAATTCTTAATGGAAATTGATCGGTATGCTTGCCATCAAGCAATTCATTGCAGGCGAAAATAATCGCTTTGTGCTGCTCGTCACTTATCAGGTTTAACCCATAATTGACTTGCGCGCAGGCGCGCTTTATACAAACCAAAGAATCAATAAAGCTCTGCTCAAAAATGTGCTTTCCGATCGCAAAATAGTTTAATGAAGGCTCGGTTTGTTTGCCCCAAAGCATAGGTTTATTTTCAGCTGGGCTGGATACGCTTTTCTCGTTTTCTAAGGTATTTCCTGGGGTATGATTTTTCGATGATTTAGTCAGATACAGTAATAACAGTAACCCTAGAAAGGCAGACAAAATTGATGCACAAAGGATACCGAATTTCACTCCATTAATTTGCTCTGAGTTATAAGCTAGGTTAGCAATAAATAAGGCCATAGTGAAACCAATACCCGCCAACAGTCCCCCTGCTAGAATCATTAGCCAACTAAGATTAGAAGGCAACACGGCGAATCGCAGTTGAACCGAAGCCCAACTGAACAAGAAGACACCTAACGGTTTGCCTATCACGAAACCAAGAAATACCGCCATCGCTAGTGGAGAAGCCACATTTATTCCCGTGAATGCTATCCCAGCATTAGCAAGAGCAAATAAGGGCATCACTACAAACCCCACCCAAGGGTGAAGCATCATCTCCAATCGTTCTACCGGTGAAAGGGCTTCACGTGCAGCCGCTTCAGCCGTTTTCAATGCCTTACGATCAGGCGTATCACCACTCCAATGATTACCCGGAGGATAAGCCACTACGCATTCCATAATAGTGTGTAGACGATCATCAGTTATCCATTTTGTCGTTGGGGTCATTAGCCCCAGAATGACACCAGTCACTGTCGGGTGGATACCCGATACATCAACTGCCAACCAGATCAGAATCCCCACCATAAAGAACAAGGCTATACTACGGATGCCGATAAATGCCATGACTTTAATAACGATGAATCCGAGTAACGCGAATGCAATAGCTAGCCAATTAATGTCACTACCATAACCCACGGCGACGACGATAATGGCACCGATGTCATCAACTACGGCTAGTGATAACATGAATATTTTCAAGTTCTTAGGAATTCTCGCGCCTAACAGTGCTAAACAGCCAACCACAAACGCTGTGTCTGTCGCCATAACAGTTCCCCAACCATGTTGACCTAGCTCACCATACTGAAAAAAGAGATAAATTAGAGCGGGCACTAGCATTCCGCCTACAGCGGCGGAAATAGATAACATAGCAAGGCGTGGATTACGCAATTCTCCAAGCACTAGCTCTCGCTTGAGTTCTAGCGCAATTAAAAAGAAAAACAGCGTCATTACAGCATCATTTATCCATCCATGTAACGAACGCTCAAATACAAAAGTACCAATGCTTATTCCGAGCGATACATGCCACAAGTCATTAAACGACTGACTTAACGGGGAGTTTGCCAACGATAATGCCAGCAAGGTGGATAACAGCAAAACAACACCTGCAGCCGCTTCAACTTTAACAAATCGTGTGAGGGGTTGAACGACCCAATCGATATGCTCTTTAGGTAATTGCGTTGGATGCCCCCGCTTATCACTCATCGATTCATGGTTCATATTTTACGCCTTGAGGTAATAGTGTTCTTTCCTCGCCACTCAATGCAAAATTGGCATATGGACTAGATTGGGCAACCCTTGCATAATTGACGGCACATTTAAGTTTTCCACATTAATAATGTTTATCTGCTCAAAAGTAATGCCATATTTTTCATCTTAAATATTTCATCATCACAGAACCCGTTTGCTTGAATTCCATTAGAAGCTTGAATAAACCATTAGTCGTCGACAAAACCAAAGTTGTGTGCATTAAACTCATTTCCCAATGCAGCTATTTCTTTATTATTACTCGTTTGAGTAACTAACTCTGTTTAGCAAATGCTCAAGGGAGCGGCTCGACAGGAGATGTATTTATTCATAAAAATTGGCTTGCAACATAGGGCAAAACCCCTCCTGCAAGAAAGTAATCTAGTTCCAAGGAGCTATTAATGCATAAAACTACAGGTAGAGTTACAGCACAATTAATATCATCATTTTTCGCTGAATATATAATAAGTTGTAACGTCTGATTAGGTATTAATTGGTGTTTGCTTACATCGCCTTCGACTACAACATCTACTTTTTCATCACCTGTCAACTGTAAACTTGCTAACGACGTTTTATTAGATAACTGCAATGGCATGATACCCATGCCAACGAGATTACTCCGATGTATACGTTCAAACGACTCTGCAATCACGGTTTTAATTCCAAGTAATTGACACCCTTTAGCTGCCCAATCTCGACTTGATCCTGTTCCATATTCTTTGCCCGCAAAAACTACCAAGGGTATGTTAGTTTTTGCGTAATACTCACTTGCTTCAAAAATTGAGATATGTGCTTTGTTTTGTAAATATTTGTCATCAAAAATCCTCGTTATTCCCCCTTGTTCCGACGCAATAATCTTATTCTGTAGTCTGTTATTAGCAAATGTACCTCGCACCATCACCTCATGATTACCGCGTCGAGCGCCATAACTATTAAATTGTTCGGGTGCCACACCTTTAGCAATAAGATATTTACCTGCGGGGCTATACGGGCTAATTTGCCCTGCCGGGGAGATATGATCTGTCGTAATGGAATCACCAAAAATTGCTAAAATGTTAGCTGATTTAATTTTGATTGGACCATGAACTTGATTACAACTATTCAGCCCTTCATGGCCTGTTTGTGCTAATAACTCGAGAAAAGGAGCTTGAATAATATAAGTCGAATGACTATTCCACGGATAGCAGTCTGTATTACTTATTGGTAAATCTTCCCACGCATGATCGCCAACTAACATATCTTGATATGACAATGCATAACTCTCTTTGGTTATCGCACGCATTGTCTCGTTGACTAAGTAATCATTTGGCCAAATATCGCGTAAAAATGTCGGTTGACCATTTTTATCTACACCTAATGGCTCAATGTCGAGGTTTATTCGAGTATGACCTACTAAAGCAAATGCAATAACAAGCGGAGGAGACATTAGCCAGTTTAATCGAACGGAGGGATGAATACGGCCTTCAAAATTACGGTTTCCAGATAAAACAGCACCTACATTTAAATGACCTTCGCTAATTTGCTGTTCTATATCAGGATCTAGTGGCCCAGAGTTACCGATACAAGTTGTACAACCAAAGCCAATACAATTAAAACCTAATTTATCCAAATATTGTTGTAAACCAGTGCTATCAAGATAACGAGCAACAACTTGAGAGCCCGGTGCTAATGATGTTTTTACATTAGGGTTAATCTTCAGCCCTCGTTCAACGGCTGCTTTTGCCAATAATCCTGCCTGTAACATCACTTTAGGATTGGAAGTATTAGTACAAGAAGTAATAGCCGCAATGACAATATCTCCGCAGGTTAATGGCCGTAATCTATAGGGTAGTCTCTCAACGGTAGGGCAATGCCAGTCAAGCTCGCTTACCTCTTTGGTCACTCGTTTTATGGTATTAAGTGAAAAACAATCTTGTGGTCGCTTTGGCCCTGCAACCGAAGGCTCTATTGTGTTAAGGTCTATGACGATATTTTCAGGGTATGTTGCATGAGGCTTAGAATCTTCATTCCATAATTTTTGCGTTAATGTATATGTGTGGACACGTTCAACTAAAGCCGATGAACGATTAGTAAGCTTTAAGTATTCAATAATTTCATTATCAATGAGAAATAGACCACAGGTCGCCCCGTATTCAGGAGCCATATTGGCAATCGTTGCCCTGTCGGCGATACTTAATTCTGAAACACCGGAACCATAAAATTCAACGAATTTGCCAACGACACCATACTTTCTCAATATTTGAGTGATAGTTAAGACTAAGTCTGTTGCTGTGGTACCGACCTGCATTTTTCCTAGCAGTTTAACGCCTACTATTTGAGGAGTACTTATACTTAATGGTTGACCTAGCATTACGGCTTCGGCCTCAATACCTCCAACTCCCCATCCAAGCACCCCCAAGCCATTAATCATCGTCGTATGACTATCAGTACCGACCAATGTGTCTGGAATTAACACATTAACCTCATCTCTAACCACTTGTGCTAAATATTCGAGATTAACCTGATGGCAAATGCCACGCCCTGGTGGGATAATAGTTAAATTACTGAATGAGGCTTGTGCCCATTTTAAGAACTGGTAACGCTCATGATTTCTTTCCATCTCACGTTGTTGATTATGCGTTAATGCAGCGGGGGTTCCGGCTTGATCAGCAATAATTGAATGATCTATCACTAAATCAACTGGGCATACGGGGTTTATAATAGTTGCATCACCGCCTTTATCTGCGATTGCATCTCGCATTGCTGCCAAGTCAATTAATGCGGGTACACCTGTATAGTCTTGCATTAATACACGACTGGGAAAAAATGGAAATTCAAAGTTAGTTGGAGATGTTGAATCCACTATATTCTTGATTGTTTTGACAACATTTTGATAATTAAAAGTGTCATTAGTTGAGCAGTTTCTAAGGAAGTTTTCCAAAAATATTTTAGTAATGAATGGTAGGTCATCCAAATTGAACTGAAAATCTTCAGCAAGCTTGTTTAGCGACCAATAGTAATAAATGTTGCCTTTTTTGCCTTTGTTATTATCAATTAATCGCGTTAAGTACCTTTCTTGCCATGCAGCTTTATTTATTGTGATCATTGGATTGCTCCTTAGGAACATCTTTATCTAACGCTGCCGTATTTAATGCACCTTGAAAATTATTAAAATGTGAATTTTTATAACAACAAATTGTAATTTGCTTGCATAAAATACCGTACTTTTTCATCAATAGATTTTGAGCCGTCACTGTCATCATTATGTTCACTCCATTAACGTTTAAAAAGAACGGCGCGTAAAAAGAATCGAACCGTATAATAATTAGACCTAGTTTTGTTTGCCCGAATGGCTAATGCCATTGATAAATTTTAATAAATCACTGTCTGTTGACATAACCAGCGTTGTATTATCAGCAATAATGTCAGGATAGGCTCGCATGGTGCGCGTAAATTGATAAAGCTGCATAGCTTCTGGGCTTTGGCTGTAGGATTTTGCGTAAATATTCGCGGCCTGTGCATCGGCTAATCCTCTAATGGTTTCAACCGCTTTATAAGCCTCAGATTGAATTTTATTTAAGTCTCTAACACGGTTACCACGTATTCTTGCTGCTTCACCGTTACCTTCCGATAAAAATCGTTCAGCAATTTGCCTACGTTCACTGATCATACGGTCGTAAATTTTAGGGCGTACACTTTCATTGTAATTAATGCGCTTAAAGCGAATATCAAGCAATTCAATACCAAATACTTTGACTTTCTCTGCAGCAGCAGTAAATATTTCTTCTTCAACCCATTTTCGACCTTTGTTAATGGGCACTAAATTACCCATTTTTAAATCTCTTTCTGCTTTGGTTAGCATGGCATCGCGAAGTGGTTTGCGGTCATTCGTGGTACGAATTATTTCGATGAGTTCATGTTTTGCGACGGCATTGCGCGTTTCGCTGCCTAATATATCGTCGAGCCGAGATTGCGCACTGCGCTCGTCTCGCAATCTTAAGAAGTACTGCAGAGGTTCGGTAATTCGCCAACGGGCAAAAAGGTCTACTGAAATATATAACTTATCTTTAGTTGGCATATCTGAGGGGGCACCATCCCATTCTAATATGCGTTTATCAATGGCGTTCACAGATTGAATGAAAGGCATTTTCGCGTTTAAGCCAGCGGTCATTACCGGCTCGCCAATTGGTTTACCAAACTGGGTAATGATCACTTGTTCCACTTCATCTACGGTATAAAGCGATTGCTGTACTGTAATAACTAAACACGCTAGTACGATCAGGAAAATAGTAATCTTTTTGGAGATCATCGCTTTTCTCCTATTTTTAACATTTTATTTGATTGTTCAAGGTTTAGCAGTGGCAATATACTGCTTGTTGATTTATCTATAATGATTTTAGAGTGCACTTGAGGTAGCACTTGTTGCATGGTTTCAATATAAATACGGCGGAGTGTGACTTCAGGTGCTTTAACGTATTGAACCAGTAAAGCATCAAATCTCGCTATATCCCCCTCAGCTTCATTAATACGTTTTAATCGATAGCCATCCGCCTCACGAATTCGCTGATCTTTCTCACCCAGTGCTAAAGGAATAATTTTGTTGTAGTCCCGTCTCGCTTCATTGATCAGTTTTTCCTTTTCTTGCTGTGCTTGATTCACCTCATTAAACGATTCTTGTACAGGTTTAGGTGGGTTAATATTTTTTAACTGCACTTGATCAATACTAATACCCATAGTGTATTTAGTTGAAAGGGTTTGCATTTTTACTAATGCTTGCGATTCTATTTCTTGACGACCAATGGTAATCACTTCATCAACAGTTCGATCTCCAACTACTTCACGCATGACTGACTCAGAGACGTACCTGAGTGTTTCACTGGGCTCTCTAACTTCAAATAGAAATTTAACGGGATCTAAAATTCGATATTGTACTACCCACTCAACTAAGGCGGCATTAAGGTCACCTGTCACCATTTGAGTTTCTCGCTGTTCGTCATGATTTAGGCTATTTTGAAAAGGATCTTGTGCACCAGATGTTGTAAAACCAAATTCCTGTTTTAATTGTCGCTTAACGGGAACAGTGGTTGCTGATTCAATACCAAAGGGAAGTTTAAAATGCAGCCCCGGAGGCACTTCTCTAGCATACTTGCCAAATCGTTTAACAATAGCAACAGAATCACTTGGAATAGTATAAACCGACGTCCAGGCAGTGAAACCCAATAGAATTAAAAGTAGTAGCCAGAAGAAATTAAGGAAACTCCCACCAGGCAAAAAACCTTGAAACTTAGAAAAGCTATCATTAAAAAGTTGATCTAAATCTGGTGGAGCAGGCGGTTTATCTCCCCATGGACCTTGAGGAGGGGGTGTGACGTTAGTAGGCATAATAATGCCCTCTGAATAAATGACCCTAATTGGTCACCTACCCTTAGGTATAGTGGTTAAAAAACAAACAATCAATAGGGAGGGGGATATTATCCTAATTATTAGGGCTGCTTAGTATCTTTGAAAGCCTCTATAGCAATATAGAGGCTTTTTTGCGAGCATTTTGCCACTCCATTTATATACAAGCTAAAGCACTTATCGATCAGTTCATCAATTATATTGCTTCAATATAGGTACTGTTATCATTAATAGTCCATTAACTGAGGGTATAAAATACACAGAGTAGGGTTGTTGCTTAGCAAACCTTTTTAAATTGGTGAACTTCGCACTCTTAATAATTGTTCGTATAGTGGTTTTTATTAATATTATGCCTATGAAGAATGCTCAGGAAAAATAAGGCTGCTAGTATCAAAACCTAGCTTTTCCGATATTTTTAAAAACTTATCTATAACAGTTTTATCTGGATTTGGTGTTCTCGAAAGTAGCCACAGGTATGAGGTATTAGGGCCAGCAACAAATGAGTGCTGATATTGCTCGTCAAGGTTGAAGATTATGTAGGAGCCATAAAAGGGGCCAAAAAAAGACACCTCGAGAAAACCAATATTTTTGCTTTCAACAAACTTTGCTTTACCTATGGCTTCATTCCATGTTTCATCTTCAGTTGAATAACCTCTATTGGTGACTTTTACGTGTCCCTCAGGCATAAGTTGATATTCTGCGGTTACTTGCTCTAAGCCCCTTTCGAATGAATGATCAAGGCGGGCAACTTCATACCATTTCCCTTGGTACTTACTGAGGTTAAAATTATCTACTGGCGTAACGCCTACTGGTACTGTTGTACATGCGGACAATAACATGCTTACCAACGCCATAAAGAAGATTTTAAACATACTCTCTTTATAAATAGTTACTTTATACATAGCCTCCTCACTTTCTCGCAAGTAAGTGAACCGTACTGGTTGAACGCTCTAAAAAAGCACCTTCACAGTAGGCAAAATAATATAGCCATAATCGTTTAAACTCCTCATCGTAACCATAATTTGATAATTCAGACCAAGAATTTAAAAAATTAGTGCGCCAATCTGCGAGTGTTTTGGCGTAATCTAAACCTATGTCATCAATAGACTCTACAACTAGTTCAGAATACTGAGTTAAGTGACCTGATAATACTGAGATTGATGGTAGAAAACCGCCTGGGAAAATATAACGCTGAATAAAATCAACATTGTTTTTATAATAATTAAAGCGTTGATCAGCAATAGTGATCGATTGAAGTAACATTTTTCCATCAGATTTTAAGCAGCGATTACACACTTCAAAAAAACTCGGTAAATATTCATAGCCAACGGCTTCGATCATTTCAATCGACACTAATTTATCAAACTGACCATGTAATTCGCGATAGTCGTCTTTTAATAAGGTAATTTTTTGCTCTAGTCCAGCGGCTTTAACTTTAGCTTTTGCAAAATCATATTGCGCGTCTGAAATGGTGGTAGTGGTGACCTTGCAGCCGTAATGCTGTGCGGCATAAATGGCTAAACCACCCCAGCCGGTGCCTATTTCAAGTAAATGATCATCGGCGGTTAACGCGAGTCTTTCACAAATAGTTTCTAATTTATGTTGTTGAGCCTGCGCTAAAGTCGCTTCTGGTGTAGGGTAAATAGCTGAAGAATACATCATGCTTTCATCTAAAAAACGCGTATAAAGTTCATTACCTAAGTCATAATGAGCTAAAATGTTTCTTTTTGAACCCGATTGATTATTACGGTTTTGCCAATGAAAAAATTGATTTTTAAGCTTAACTAACCAAGCCCCTTTTTTTTCTAATTGATCAGTTTGTTGTTGAGCTTTAGCAAAAATACGGATAACTGAGGTTAAATCTGGACTGGTCCATTTCCCTTCAATAAAGGACTCTGCCGCTCCAATACTCCCCCCACGAACGAAGTCTTTATATACACTAACATCATGAATAATAATTCTACCAAATACTTTAGCTTTGGTTTTTTCATTAGGAAAGAAGCTGTGCTCATTACCTTCTACTACTTCTAACACACCATAATTAATCTTTGAAAACACTGACAGAACTAATTTACGACAGTGACTTTCAAACCAGCTCATTTTATTTTTTAGTGTAATAGGTGCAATGTTTTCCATGCTTAACTCCGCTTTTTATCTGCTAAGGTTTGATAACCAATAAAGGGAATGCGTTTTACAAATAACTTTATTGCTTGCCAATAAATACTGGTGACTATTTTCATTGTCATGACAGGTAATCTGCACCACGTTTTGAAAATGTTCTTTGCTGTTAACGGTTTAGCTTCCATTGCTAATCCTGCTGTAAAAACTTTGCTCTTATCACCGTGAGTTTTATGGTTTTCTATCTTAATAAATAAGTTATTACTTGTTTCTGGCGGTTTTACACGCCAGTGATAACGCATATTTAAGTCCATAAAAGGGGAGACTTGAAACTCTTTCTCGCAAATATGTCTTTTTTTGATATCAACTAAATAATAATGTCTTTCATGCCATGGGGTATTACTTACCTCAACTAGCATTTGCTCACAGTCATCATTGTGGTTGTAACAAAAATAAAAATTTGCCGGACTAAAGTAAATTCCAAAGCACCTTACTTGTACTAACATGGTGATTCGAAAAATATCGTTATTACCACCAAGTTGCTGAACTTTAGTAGTTATACGTTCTGTTAAGGAGTTTGGTTCACTATTTAGCGTATTTTTTATTTTGTGGTTAATATCGGACGTTAAGTAATCTTTTGCATTAAACCATAGCGGCGTAAAACGAGAAAAACCAAATACGCCCGCAGCTCCTTGTTGCTTATCCATTTGCTTAACATCTAATGCCAACATAAATAGTTTATAGCTAAAGCTATGCTGCTTAGGAAAGAATCGTTGATGAAAAACCGTGCCGGTATATATTTGATTAATTGGTTTATTGCTCATAGGCTTTTAGTCTTTTTCAGCAATATCGAGAAAACAGTCAAAACGCTTGGCCACTTCAACCGCACTTCTGACTCCATCTTCATGAAAACCATTGTGCCAATACGCGCCTGCAAAATGAGTGAATTGTTGACCACAAATGAGGTTCCTTTGCTGTTGGGCCTGAGATGATTGAAGCGAAAATACTGGGTGATGATAAGTAAATTCTTTTAATATTTTGCTAGGCAGTATTGCTTCTTTTTGATTGAGTGTGACACAAAAAGTATGTTTTGCTTTAATGCCCTGTAAAATATTCATATTGTAAGTGACACTGGCGTCAGCTTGTTTATCACCACTTAATTGATAATTCCAACTCGCCCAAGCTTTTTTACGTTGAGGTAACATATTAATATCGGTATGCAACACCACTGAGTTTGCTTTATAGGGCATCGCTGATAAGACCTTCTTTTCATTCTCGCTGGCATCTGCTAATAACGTTAATGCTTGGTCTGAGTGACATGCAATAACAACTTCATCAAAATACTGCTTGGTTTCATCATGAAATATAATAGTGACACCACTGTTTGTCCTGACAATGCTCTTAATGTTGGTATTTAACTTAATATTTTCTGAGAACGGTTTACACAAAGGTGTTAAGTAACTGCGTGAGCCATTAGGAATAACATACCATTGCGGTCTATCTTTTATATTGAGTAAGCCATGGTTAGAGAAGAACTTGACAAAAAATTGAAATTCAAAGGCTTCCATCTGCGCCAGGGAGCTTGACCAAATTGCAGCGCCCATTGGCAGAATATAATGCTCAGCAAAAAAATCACTAAAGCGGTTATTCGATAAAAAATCACCTAAGCTTAACCCTGCTTGATAGTTATCTTGTTGGTATATCTTTTTGCAAAGTTTATTAAAACGTAAGATTTCTTTGATTAGCAGCCAAAATTTAGGTCTGAAAATGTTACGTCTTTGGGCAAATAAAGAGTTAAGGTTGTGGCCGTTATATTCTAAACCAGTGCTAGCGTTATGTACTGAGAAGCTCATTTGGGTTTCTTGTTTATCAATACCTATTTCACAGAGTAAGGCTAGAAAGTTAGGGTACGTTTTATTATTAAAAACGATAAAACCTGTATCAATAGCATAATCTTGATTATCTACAGTCACATCAACCGTTGCGGTGTGGCCACCAATCATTGCATTTTTTTCAAAAACAGTGACATGATGTTTTTTAGATAATAGGTAAGCGGCGGTTAAGCCTGAAATCCCTGAGCCTATAATGGCGATGTTTTTCATCTAATCTAATCCTTACTAAGTAGTGAGTTAGCAAACGATTGCGGCAAATATGAGAGCAATTTTAATAACAAGGTTAAGCGCTTAGGAAACTGTAGATAATGCTTTTTGTGTTTAATGCCTTGGTAAATACGTTTTGCAGCTTCTTCAGCTGTCAACAAAAATGGCATCGAAAAATTATTTTTATCGGTTAAAGGCGTTTTAATAAAGCCAGGGTGAATGAGGCAAACATCAATATGATCATTGGCTAGATCTATCCTTAAGCTATTGGCCAAGTAGTCCACCCCAGCCTTTGAAGCTCCATAAGCTTGTGCTCGAGAAAAGGGGAATATAGTGGCGCTTGAACTAACCATAGCCAGTTGCCCTCCCGATGATACTTTAGGTAACAAGTTTTCTAATAAAGCACCCATAGAAAGAAGGTTAGTCTTGATAACTTCTCTAAAACAATGGCCGTCAAATTGTTTAGCATTATCGATATAAAGACACGTGCCAGCGTTAAGAATGAGAATATCAATATGAATGATTTGCTCAGCAGCTTTTGCCACTGCATCAATATCATTAACATCAAAGACTAGCCACTTGGTTGCCAATGGTGTTTGCTGTGCTAATTTTTCTTTATCGCGACCACAAGTAATCACTTGATAGCCTAAACTAACATATTGTTTATATAACGCTAAACCTATACCTGAACTTGCTCCGGTGATAAGTACGGTTTTAGCTCGAGGATTATCATTCGGCTTAGGCATGCTTATTTTAGACATTTTTAGTTGCTCGGCGTTTTATAAAAGCTATTAATTTCCCAATAAAAGGAATGTGTTCATAAAGCATTGCACCGACATCAACATAATCTCTATGGTAAGTCACTTTATCGTTATCACCTTGAATATGTGAACTACCTGAGACTTCTACCTCTTGGCCTTTATTGAGTCGTGGATGGCAAAACTTCATTTGCCAATAAATAGCCGCTTGATTACCCTCATGAATTACTTGCACTATGGTGAAATCACAACTAGCCAAGTTACTGTAGAGGTTTGAAAAATAGCTATTTAATTGTGCTAAGCCTTGCAAGGAGTGCATTGGGTCAATAAAGATTATGTCTTGGTGATACAGTCTATCTAACAAGTGCAAGTTATCTACCGACAATTGACTGTAAATATTAATAAAGTTATCTAGCCAAATAGCCTGATCTTGATGATGGTTATTAAGGTTATGTATTTGTACACTCATGATTTGCCTTTTATGCTTTTTCAATAGCTTGATAAAATGCTAACGCTTCTGTTCTAGCAACGCTGTGTTCAACAATGGCTGACCAATACACATTTAATTGATGCTCTTCCAAATACTTATGGGGAAAGTGTATATATTTTTCTGGTACATTGCTTAACTCTGGTAAATACATACGGATAAAGTTACCACAGGGATCAAATTTTTCACTTTGTTTGATGGGATTAAAAATTCTAAAGTAAGGTTGAGCATCACAACCCGTGCTCGCAGACCATTGCCAGCCACCGTTATTTGCTGCTAAATCACCATCAATAAGGTGCTTCATAAAATATTGCTCTCCCCAACGCCAATCCACCAATAAGTGCTTGGTAAGAAAGCTTGCGGTTAGCATTCTTAGACGATTATGCATCCAACCTGTGCTGTTAAGTTGTCGCATAGCGGCATCAATAATAGGGTAACCGGTTCTTCCTTGTTTCCAAGCATCGAAATGCTTGGGATTATTTTGCCAATTGACTTTTCGATACTTTTCTTTGAAGCATTGATGTTTGGCCAACTCAGGTCGATGAAATAATAGGTGGCGATAAAACTCCCGCCAGATGATTTCATTAAGCCAGCTGAAATTATCACTATCAGAAGCCAGTAATAAATCAGGCCATTTATTGAGTAATAATGTTAAAACATATCTTGGACTGATGACGCCCGCTGCTAGATACGGTGATATGCCTGAAGTACCTTTAATGCTGGGGATATCTCTACTTTTTTTATAGAGAATGTGTTTGTTAGCAATGAAATTAGCAAGTACTTCTTGTTCAAATTCAGCCGCAAGAGGCCAATTTTTTGAAGGTGAATCATGTAATTCATCGCCAGTATTGTTATCGGCTTGAGTTGTTAAAGAGCGAGTTTTATCGTTTTTGATTTTGCCAAGATAGTCAAAACCATTGTTAAGCACATATTTAATCCAAGCGCGCTTAAAGGGAGTGAATACTTTAAACATAGTATCAGATTGGGTTAATAACTTGCCTTTTGGCACAATAACATCGGATTCAAACAGCGTTAAGTTAACCCCTTTTTCAATCAGGGCTTTGTCACGCTGTTGTTCGTTAAATTCTAACTCGCTATTGGCTACAACCTCATTTATTGAATATTGCAGGCAATAAGCTTGAAGATATTGCTGTTGTTGCTCAAAGGTATCAAGCGGCACAATATCTAGAGCAATACCCATGTTGGCCAATGCTTTGATCATATATTGTGCATGTCTTAAGACAAAATCTATTTTTATCTCAGACCAATGATGTTGTCGCCATTGTTTTTTTGAGACAAAAAAAATAGCCTTGCAGTTATTTTTCGAACCATTGTGGTCTAAAAAATAGTGTAAGGCCGGGTTATCGTGTGTTCTTAAATCATTTCTGAGCCAAAGTAACACGTAAATTCCTTAATATTGATTTTAATACGCGTATCTGAGCCTTAACTGCTCAGGGTAAGGTGATAAGTAAGCTTGTTTGGCTAAATAGTCTTTTGGGTACTGTAAAAGGTAATGTTTTATCAGGGTAAGTGGCGCCATTAATGGTACTAAACCTTCACGGTAATTATGTATTTGTTGGGTTAACTCCTGGCGTTCATTACTTTGCAGGTGTTTAGAAAAATATCCTTGAATATGCGCTAAGGTATTAGCATGTTTCTTTCTGGTGGCAAGGGTTTTTAGTGCTTGCATTAAGCCACTGATATACTGCTCAGCCATTTCTGTTAAGGGCATATCTGAACGTGCTAACAACTGACCTAACTGTTTGTAAGCAATTAAGTCGTGACTCATTACGGTATATTTATATTGGCTATGAAAACTAGTGAGTTTGTATTTTGTTAATCCTGACTCAGTTAGCTGTTGCCAATGTTTATAGGCATAAACGCGAGCAATAAAGTTTTCTCTAATTAAGGCATCATTGAGTCGACCATTTTCTTCACAAGGTAACAGGGGATTTGCTTTCATTATTTCATTGGCAAATACGCCAATACCATTTGATTTTAATGAGTTTCCTTCAGGGCTATAAACTTTGACACGCTCCATACCACAACTTGGGCTTTTGGCACAAAAGATATAACCACTGAGGTGTTTAGTTAAGTCAGCTACCTTTTTACCGTAAGTGGCTAATGCTTCAGTAACATCTCCACTGCCATCTGCCCTAGAAACAGTGATTAAATCATTATGTTTAATCTGCCTAATGGTTGCTCTTGGTACAGGTAAGCCAATCGCTACTTCAGGGCAAAAGCTTTTAAAGGTAGCATGTTGTGACAGTTCATTAATACAAAACTTAGACGGCTTGTTACTGGCATCAAAACGTACTTTTTCACCCACTAAGCAAGCGCTAATACCAATATGTAAGTCTTTTTTATCAACGTTTAGAATCATGATTAACCCCTTATTACTTTTAGTAAATAAACGAGCCTATTGGATTAAGTAATTTGTTAATACCTTGAGTGAAGTGCAATGCATCATTTGCTACGGTGTAACATAAACATCCTTCAGTAGAGACAGGGTGGTGTTGATGGTCGCCACTTAACATGATGAAATCACCTTTTTCATAGTGGCCATTTTCATCGTCAAAAGAGCCTTCAAGTAATAAGGTTAACTCAAAACCTTTATGTGTGTGTTCTGGCACACCGCCACCAGGCGCAATATGTAATAAACTGGTATGAATTTCATCTTCATCAAGTTGAATACGTGCTCTAGATAATTTACCTATGTTTGCTGTTTTACTAAATTGCATATTATTAAGAGCGGTAGGTAATACGTATGATTGTTCATTAAATGTTACTTGCTTTGGTGTTTTGACCTCGGGTTCAACTAACTCGTCTGTAGAGGTGATATTGTCTATCATTTGCTCAAAGCTAATTGCTGGCATGTCGGCAATATCTTCACCTTCATCAACTATAAAACGATCGAGAAAAGTTTCTTCAAATTCAAAATTAGCCTCTGCAACTTGCTCTGTTAATTGTGCAATTTGATGTTGGCAAGTAGGGCACATATCAGCATGGATAGCGATACCTGCAGATAATGATGCTGGTAATTCACCATCGACGAATGATTTGAGTAACTCAAAAGTAGGGTGATGTTTAATCATGATCTTCTCCTAACTGCACCTTGAGTTTAGCGAGTGCTAAGCGCAACCTCGATTTAATAGTACCTAAGGGTAAATTTAATTTGATAGCCAATTGCTCTTGGGACATTTCCATAAAGTAAAAACCTTTTACTACTTCACGTTGTGCTTCTGGTAGGGAATCAATAACATTGAGTAAATTGTCTTGAGCTAGGTGGTCGTCGTAGCAGTCATCTTCACTGACCATACTTTCCGCAATAGGCCAAATATCATCACTTAGGTTATCTTCTTTGTTACCTTTTATTTTACGCAGCATATCAAAAGTGACATTACGCATCACCGTATAAACCCACGTGGTAGCAGCGCCTTTGTCAGCATTAAAAAGGTGAGCTTTACGCCAAACATTACTCATGGTCTCTTGAACCACTTCATTGGCTTGTGCTTCATTAGGAAATTTACCACGAGCTATACGTAAAATTTTGGGGGCAAAGAATTTGAACAAGACAGTAAAAGCTTGTTTATCTCTTTTTTGGGCGACAGCGTTTAGTTTCAAACAAAGCTGTGCGTGATCTATTTCATTCGACATCTTAATAGATTTAGCATTTGTCTTGGTGCATAGCAAGTTAGTTTGCATCACTGTAAATACCAATAAATAATCATTTGGTTACCTATACGTTGGTCGCTTGGAAAAGATCACTTATATATTAAATTAATTTAAATAATGACAGTATTTACGAAATCTTTTGCTTGTGAAAAGTTATTTTCTCTAATGAATTGGCTTTTTACTGTTAAGCTAATGGGTAATATTTCTAACCACCTTGCAACCACCCAGTGACTATTATTTAGGAGTCTATGCTGATATAAATGACTTAATAAGCTGTTACTGTAGATGACCTCGTTTAGAGCTACTTCTAATTCTGAAGAAACCATAGTGTCATCAACGGTGTTTTGAGACCAATGGTACAAAGGGTTAACCTTGGCAAATGCTAAGTTATTATCATCAACTTTCACATTTGATAGTTCAACTAGTGCGCAGCAATGCACGTCAATCTCCAACAAGCCATCATCTCCTTGGTTGAAATCCTGTATTTTTACTAAGCTGCCCCAATCATTATGTTTAATACCCTCAGTCTTTGATGTTAGTTGGATAACAAACATTTGATGTGCCGATATCAAACTTAACATTTTGGCGTATTTAGCTTCGAAGATTCTTAATCTCAACTTTCCTTCAGGCAGAATAAAAGCCGACAAGGGAAATATCGGTAAGAACAAATGGCTAATTTCTTGTTCTATCATACTACTTCATACGTAATAAAGCGCTAAGGCGATCAATCTAAGATGACTTTATCCTCATAATATTTCAACTTTGCAGTTTCAATGAGATAACCCATTTACATTCAAGTGCTTAGTAAAAAAAAGCCCCTGTTTAGGGGCAAAGTTTTACAACAAGGATTTGGGGTTTAATCTAGGATAACGGTATCAATGACATGGATAATGCCGTTACTAGTTTGTATATCAGTAACCGTTACTTTAGCATCGCCAATCATTAACATACCGCTTTCTGGGTCGATACTAACCGCAACGTCACTACCAGAAACTGTTGTTAACGACATACCATTGGCAGCATAAGCATCAATAGCTGAAATCGCGCTGCCACTTACTACGTGTGTCAATAACACGTTGGTTAACGCTGTTGTATCCGCTAGAAGCGCTGTTAAGGCTGCTGAGTCAATTTTGTCAAAAGCAGCATTAGTTGGTGCAAATACAGTAAAAGTCGCTTCTTCATCAGCTAATGTAGTAACTAAATCAGCAGCAGTTAATGCGGTTACTAAAGTAGAGAAGTTATCTGGGTCTGCCACAGCAACCTCAACAATGGTTTGAGAAGACATATCTATTGAAGCTGGTGGTAAGATTACATTATCAACTATATGAATTACCCCGTTAGTTGCCATCACATCAGCAGTACTTACTTTTGCACCATTAGCAAACAGCATACTATCAGTAAAGGATAATGCAATTGAGCTGCCATTAGCCGTTTCAGCCATATTATCACTGGTTTGAGCTAGTGAAATAGCGGCATCAGACATCACTTTACCTGGTAAAACATGATATAAAAGTATGTTAGAAAGTTGCTCGTTAGTTAAACTCTCCAAAGTACCAGCTGGAAGTTTGGCGAAAGCAGCATCGGTCGGTGCAAATACCGTATAATCATTATCGAGATTACCAAGCACACTGTCTAAGCCTGTTGATTGCAGTGCTGATGCTAAGGTGTTGAAGTTACCATTATTAGCCGCAACTTCTACTAAGCTCATGTGCGCAGGAATTTCTACTTCACCCACAACCACAGCATCAATTACATGGATAATGCCATTGGTGGTATAAATGTCTTTCATTACAATATTAGCACCGCCAAAAGTTAGCATATCCGTCATGGTATTAATCATGATTGGTTGCATAGCCATTGATGCGGTTTCAACAGAGGTGCCATTTAAAGTAAATGCGGTTACCGCATTAACAGCTGCGCCTGAAACAACATGTTGTAAAAGAATACTTGATAACACATCTGGGTTAGCTAGCAATGTACTCATAGTTTTTTCATCAATAAGTGCAAAAGCATCATCTGTTGGGGCAAATACGGTAAAATCAGTACTTTCATCCGCTAATACTGCATCTAAATTAGTTGCCTGTAACGCAGTAACTAAGGTAGTAAAACTGCCATTAGCAACGGCTGTATCAACAATGTTCATGGTTGGTTCCATCATATCTGCTGGCGGCAGCAACACAGCGTCTATTACATGGATAATGCCATTATCGGCAATAATATCTGTAGTAGTTACTGTCACAGTGTTAACCAGTAAATTACCATCAGATAGTGATAAACCAACTTCATCACCATTAACCATGACCACTTTAGTACCTGCAAGGGATATTGCTGTACTGGCAGGTACCTCACCATTAATCACATGGTAGGTTAAAATATTTGATAAATTGTCTGTGTCCATTAACAGGCTATCAATGGTTTCTTGACCAAGTAACGCAAAAGCTGCATCTGTTGGCGCAAACACGGTGAATTTTTGATTGGTATCACTAAGCGTTGCATCAAGTCCAGTGGCCTGAAGTGCAGTAACTAAGGTGGTAAAGTTACCGGCAGAAACTGCAGTATCGACTATGGTCATACTAACCACAGCATCATCTGCCATTACTACTTCGTTATCATCATCGTCATTACAGGCTTGTAAAAATGTCACACTTAATATAGCGACACAAAAAATCTTTAAAAATTTCATTTTAACACCCTCAATAATTTATCAATCTGTTTCAAATATCCATTAAAAATACGGTTAATAAATTTAAAAAGATCAGTCTTTTTCAGTAAAAACAATTAATATTTATTAAGTGAACTTTGTCTCAATCTTTTACGTATAAATTAAGTTAGTCGTGCATTAGGGAGTCTTTATGAATTATTTAATAACGGGTGGTACAGGTCTTATAGGCTATCACCTTATAGGCAAGCTAATACAAAATAAACGCAATTGTGTAACGGTATTAACTCGAAATGTGAACAAGGCGGTAAAGCTACTAGATGAGAGAGTAAATGTAATAAATAGGCTTTCATTGGAAAATATCGAAGAGGCGGATATTATTATCAACTTAGCTGGTGAGGCAATAGCTGATAAGCGCTGGTCAAGGAAGCAAAAAAATAAAATTTGTCATAGTAGGTGGTTGCTTACACAGCAAATAGTATCATTAATCGAGAAAGCAAAATCCCCACCTAATTTACTCATATCAGGCAGTGCTATTGGTATTTATGGACGACAAAGTAATCAACCAATCACAGAGGAGTTTAAAGATTACCATGAAGAGTTTAGTAGTACTGTTTGTCAAAGGTGGGAAAAAATTGCGAGTAAAGCGAGTGCAAGAACTCGTGTTGCCTTATTAAGAACGGGGATTGTGTTAGCAAAAGAACAAGGAGCTTTAGCTAAAATGTCATTACCGTTTAGGATAGGCTTGGGTGGAAAAATAGCACAGGGTGAGCAGATTATGTCTTGGATTCACATTGAAGATATGGTCAATGCCATTATCCATATTATTGAGAACCAGACATTACATGGAGCGATTAATATTACATCTGAGAAAACGGTAACTAATAAGCAATTTTCTTTCATACTAGCTAATACGTTAAATCGACCTTGTTTATTTACTACACCAAGTTTTTTATTGAAATTGATGTTTGGTGAAATGGCAGATCTATTACTTTATGGACAAAATGTTCAGCCCAAAAAACTTAAAATGAGCAACTTTAAGTTTAAGTATGAAAACTTAGATATAGCGTTAAAAAGTTTACTTAACGGCTAACGTTATCGATACAGTTTTTATGCGGTAGTTCCTTATCAAAAAATAGAGTTACCTCAGCTACTTTAATACCGAACTTACTTATTGAGGTTTTATTCATTACCCTATATTGATCTAGCTGATACATCCAGTCATCCATAGACACGTTGTAAGTGTCGCCATTATAGGGAAGTAAAAGGTTATAGTTAAATTGGAAAGCAAAACCTTTGTGCTTACCTATTGCAATACCATCAGTATCTTCTGCCTTACCAAGATAGCTCCCATTGTTTTGTTTGGTTAAATGCCAGTTTCGGTAATTTATTTTTCCATCATCAAAATAGAATTTTTCGGCAAGTACCCCTTGGGTTTCTTGCCAACTACCTTGAATTTCAACACAAAACCGTTGAGTTACTTGACCAGAAAAATCTTGTACTATACCCCAAGCTATGACATTACCATTGAAATAATTTTTAATATCAAAGGGCTCATCAACCTTATTATATTGTTCTATACTCGTTGAGCAGGCATAAAGAAAGCTAGTAAATATTAGTATCAAAATTAAGTGAGTTAATTTATTCATTGAGGTTTGCTCCTAATAGTTGAGCACGTAATGTCGGTTGGCTTGTCTTTTTATCTAACCAAATATTGATAAATAATTGACCGAATATATCGTCATTAATTCCTCCTATATATTGGCCGTTAAAGTAGAAAACACTTTTATCGTTCTTTATTAATATGGCTAAGCTGTCTCCTTTCGTTATGTTTGGCCAAATATTTTTTAGCTGCTTTATATAGTGGGTATAGGTTTCTTTCGAGATATCTTGGTGCTGCCACTGCTCGATAGTACGTTTAATTAAATCTTCACTGGATATGTCAGCAAGATAATTTATATTGAAAATTAGCTGCTCTTCTTTTAATGAAATGGGATACCTGCCCGAAGTGGTTCTTAGCTGACTTTTATATAAGTCCCAAAATAAGATTGAAAAAGTTGCTTCCCCTGTTGTGATAAATCGTTTAGAAGACAAAATTGAACTAAGCTTTTGCTCACCTTTAAAGTTTTCTGCTGGTAATGACGTTTGTGTTCCACTCCAAGCATAGGGAAGAATCAAGCACCATAAAAGTGTGACATTAATTAGTTTATGCATAATTATGATCCTCTTGAATTAAATAAGACTTTAAAATGAAAAAAACAATCATAAGTAGACCCCAAACAAAAGAGAGCACTACAAACGTATTGATGACAGTTAAACTAAATGACACAACATCTAGCTTGTAACCCGCTAAGTAACTCATTGGTGCTAAAAATGCTCCTGTAAACCATTGCAATAACTTTGAATGTTGCAAAAAATTCAAGCTATGGCACAAGGTAGCAGCAAAACAGAACCATAAGGTGACTAACCATAAAGGCAATATATTTAGCTCTGGAAATATAAATATCCTCAAAGATTGCAGAGTAGAGTCAACGAGTATTCCGATACTGGCGACAGCACAGATTAAATAAAGCTCTTTAAGTTTATCTTTGGCGGCAAAATAAAAATGTAGACCAAGTAATAAGAAAGCTATGGGAATAAAAGCATTGCCCCAGTAAATTAAACCAAACCACACAAAATCAAAGCCTATGAGATTAATAAAAAACACGATAATTACCTTAGGTAACTGAATCTTTATTTTAAATACGAAATAAATGTGATTTGGGTTTACTTTAACGAGGAGCTTTAATACAAAATAAAATTGTTCCCTCTTTTAGTTTTAGGGAAAACTATAAACGAAAATGCTGTGAAAATTATTATCAGAGCTAAAGTATGAATTAAAGTCGTAACTGATAAGAAGTCGTTATACGTAGACAAATAGTGACTTTCTTTTCGAAGAAAACTGCCAAAGCAGTTAGAAATGAAGGAATGCCAAGCTTTAGCTGTAGTCTAGAAAATGTCATTACTAAAAAACTCTCTAAATATGTTTTAAGCAAAGCTAAATGTTGCTGTAATTCATAAAGTTATCATTTACACTTTATTTACTTTTCTTCCCACTAGTTGATGATAAAACATGTTGATAGATATGATCAAAGCGGTGCTATTTGTTGGCCTTCCTGTTGGCGTATTTAGTTATGTGATGATGTATTACGCCTACAAAAATGGCTATTTAACGACGGATATTGCCATAGAAGATGCTTTTAAAAAGCATAATCAAGAATATGTCAGTTTATCGAGAAAAAATAAAAAAGAGCTACGTTACTTTCATTCAAAATGGATTTCTTTTGGCGGTGGATTTTATGGCCTAGTGGCACTATTAACCTTCATCATTATTGAGTTATTGCAGTTTACCAATTTTTGGCTGGGGGTAACTGGTTGGCATGATGTGGCTGCATTATTTACTCTCGACTCCCTAATCAACATGTTTATTGATGCGATTAAAAATATGGTTGCTGCTGCTGTTTGGTTTACCTATTGGCCTGATGTATTTGACACACCTAACTTTATTGCGTGGATACTTGTCGCTTATGCTGGCTATAGGCTCGGCGCTAATTTTGCGAAAAAACACTTGGTAACGCAAAGAAAGTGTAAGCTCAATGCGATTCGAGAAGCAAAGATCAAAGCCGCTGAGATTGACTAATACTACTTGGTGTCTCTCTTCGCATAATAAAATTAAATTGCATAGTCAAGTCATAAGCAAGATAATAGCGTTTGTTGGTATTTTAGACGCCAAAGCCATTAGAACTTCATCGAGTATTTGCAGTTGATAGCGACACTACAGTTTTTATTACTTTGCTTTTTTTTAAATGCTACCACGTTAACGGTAACTGAAAGAGATAGTCGTAGTGAGCTATTTTCAGATGTGAAAATAGCTGTGGTTGCCGAAGGGCAAGGTAACGCTGTAGATAACTTATCTTGTGAGTCCTTAGACTGTGACTTTCTTGCCTTTACACTAACTCTCCCACCTTTATCACCAAGTCATTTCGAAAACAGACTATTGCAGATTCGACTGGATAGTTATGATATTTCAAGCAATTTAATACGTGCTCCTCCTCAATAACTTCAACGGTAATTTCAATCCCATAGTGCACGTCTAGGGCTCTGATGTGCATTCTTGTTGTGTATTAGAAAATCCGTTGATGATCGTTTTACTAAATTGAGAAAAGAAACGTTATTTACTGGAGACATATTAATGAAATATTTATTAGGCCTAGTTCTAGGCCTTTTTTCGCCTTTTTACACTCAGGCATCACAAAGCATGGCGAATTCTATTGGCTTAACACACCACTGGCTAGGGCCGGTGGCACTAGGTGTTTTTTCATTAGCCTATATTTTGGTTATTTTGGAAGAAAAACTGCACCTGAGAAAATCTAAACCTGTCATTTTAGCTGCTGGCATTATTTGGTTCTTGATAGCACTTGTATATGGCGGTATGGGACAACCTCATAGTGTTGAAATTGCTATTAGACATAACTTTTTAGAGTACGCAGAGTTATTCTTTTTTTTACTAGTGGCTATGACATACATTAACGCCATGTTGGAACGTGGCGTCTTTGACGCGTTACGTAATTACTTGGTTGCGAAAGGTTTTAGTTATCGAAGTTTATTTTGGATGACAGGTTTGCTTGCATTTTTTATTTCGCCGATTGCTGACAATTTAACAACAGCGCTTATCATGTGTGCTGTTATCTTAGCGGTTGGTAATGGCAAGGCAAGTTTTGTTGCAACGGCCTGTGTTAATGTAGTGGTTGCTGCCAATGCTGGTGGCGCTTTTAGTCCGTTTGGTGATATCACCACGTTAATGGTGTGGCAAAAAGGTGTAATAGAATTCTCTGAGTTCTTTTCGTTATTTATTCCAGCTGTGGTTAATTTCATTATCCCTGCTTTTATTATGCAGTTTGCCTTACCTTGTGGCACCCCGCCTGAAACAAAATCGCTCGGCAATGTGATGAAATATGGTGGTTTGACTATTGTTGGTTTGTTTATTTTAACCATAATCACTGCGGTAAGCTTTCATAACTTTCTTCATATTCCCCCTGTCTTTGGCATGATATCTGGATTGGCATATTTGAAATTTTATGGTTATTACTTGCGTAGAAAGTCAAATGCCTGGACACACGGCACAGAAAACCCTCCGGGTATTCAAGACGATGAATACAATTTTGATGTGTTTGCCAAAATCGCTCATGCAGAGTGGGATACGCTGTTCTTTTTCTATGGTGTAATTTTAGCCGTTGGCGGTTTAGGTTTTATTGGTTATTTAAGTATGGCGTCTAGCTATATGTATGGCGAACTGGGCGCGATTAATGCAAATATTTTAGTAGGTATACTCTCGGCAATTGTTGATAATATTCCGGTCATGTTTGCTGTGCTCACAATGAACCCAGAAATGTCTCATATGCAGTGGCTTTTGGTTACCTTAACCGCAGGCGTAGGCGGAAGCTTATTGTCTATTGGGTCAGCTGCTGGAGTAGCATTAATGGGTCAAGCTCGTGGCCAATACACCTTTTTTAGTCATTTAAAATGGACGCCTGCAATTGCTTTAGGCTATGGCGCAAGTATTTGGGTGCACATGCTCATTAATGGCTAGCAAGTGTTTTTTAAATGTTTGTGCTGTAAAGAACAAGCTCAAATGAGTGAATTGTCTGTCAGGCTTAGAAAGACTCTCCAAAACCTGACAGACTCAATTCAGTTGAATAAAAAGGGCTAACTGTTAAAAGGTAGTAACTAACCAGTCTTTACTATCACTAAAATATAAGGTTTTAACTTGTCCTTTACCTTCAATATTGACCATATTAATTTGCGTAGGCCATAGTTCACGTAAACTGCCGTTATAGAGCTTAATACCTTTTAATTCAATGGGGAGTTTAGCGTCTTGATAGACCCAAAAGAACTTACCTTCCACCTCAAAACCTACGTTATTTAGTGTCAGTGCTTTATCATCCAAATCACGGGCTAAGAATTGTTTGGCAACATAATCAGCAAATTGCTGCTGGGTTTTGCTTGAACTAATAATATCGGCATGCTTATCAAATAATTTTTGCACCGCATGTTCGGTATCGTGCAAATAGAAACGATGCATTACCTCAAGGTGGCCAGAGCGCTTATTAAATAAAACCGTGGTTTCAGCGGCTTTTTGTTGGTGGGCAAACACTGGGTTTGCTACCACCATTAAACAACTTATTAAGATAAATAACAGGTGCTTAGCCATTAGTTATCCTTCGCTTCTTTTTTAACGTCTTTAAGCTTGGTTTTGATATCTTGCATAATATCGCGCTTAACTTTGTCTTTGCTCTTCTTCGATTTATACGCTTCAATACGCGTAGGAATGATCTGGCGTGGGTAATGATTATTCTCTACGTCTACGTCGGCCGTTTCCCAGCCTGGATCAACCACTGCACTGACTAATTGTTTACCTTTATCGGTAACAATTAACTTGCGTACTTGTTTAGGTGAACGACGCCAGATTTCAGCAGGAATATACTGATTTTCTTTGCTGCCATCGGCATAAGTTAGCTCAAGTAGTATCGGCATCACTAAGCCGCCTAGGTTAGAGAACTCCAATACGTAGTAGTTCTTATCTTCTTCAATGGCGCGCGCTAATGTCTCACGTTCCCAAGGCTTTAAATCTTTGAGGAATTTTTGATATTTGTTACGTTCTTTGTTGGTTACTGTAAACCGATCATTATCATCGTAAAAATCAGTGACATCAGGGTTGCGGTCAACCCATAATTCTTTGCCTTCCGCTTTGTTGCGCTCAACAAAAAGAGACGATGGTTTATCATTTTCAATATCGCGTAAACGGGCAAAATCAATATCTGGGTTATGAGTATCTAAGCGCATTTGATAAACCTTGTCGATAGAAATATCAACATGATCAGTAGAGTAGAACCAGCCACGCCAGAACCAATCTAAATCAACGCCAGAGGCTTCTTCCATTGTGCGGAAAAAGTCAGATGGAGTCGGGCGTTTAAACATCCATCGCTCAGCGTATTCCTTGAAGGCAAAGTCAAACAATTCACGGCCTAAAATAACTTCACGCAGAATATTAAGTGCTGCGGCAGGTTTAGTATAAGCGTTAGGGCCAATACGCAAAATGCTGTCAGATTGCGTCATAATAGGCACTTGGTATTGCGACTTCATATAGCCGGTAATATCACGTGGTTCAACGCCCCAAGGAATGGTTGGATCCCACTCTCGTCCTGCTACACCGTCAAGGAAGCTGTTTAAACCTTCATCCATCCAAGTCCATTGGCGCTCGTCTGAGTTAACAATCATTGGGAAGTAGATATGTCCTACTTCATGAATAACCACACCAATAAGGAAACGCTTTTCTGCTTGTGAATAGGTACGATCGCCGTCATCTTGTAGCTCGGTACGTGGGCCATTAAAAGTGATCATCGGGTACTCCATACCGCCAACAGGGCCGTTAACTGACTGTGCTGTTGGGTATGGGTAATCAAATGAAAAACGAGAATACACTTCCATGGTATGGATAACAGATTCAGTTGAGTACTTCTTCCATAAATCGCCGCCTTCTACAGGGTAGAAAGACATCGCCATGACATGAGGTGTATCATCATTATCTTGCTTATGACCTTTGGCATCCCAGATGAAAGTACGTGATGACGCCCAAGCAAAATCTCGCACATTTTCCGCTTTAAATACCCAAGTTTTACGTTTGTTGGTTCCTTCTTTTTCGTTTTCTAAGGCTTCTTCTTCGGTAACAATAAACACAGGACGCTTAGCCGTTTTAGCTTTCTCTAAACGCTTACGTTGTGTTTTAGTTAATACGGCTTTCGGGTTGGCTAATACACCCGTAGAAGAAACAATGTGATCAGCGGGTACATCAATTTCTACTTCGTAGTTACCAAACTCTAAAGTGAATTCACCGCGGCCTAAGAATTCTTTATTATTCCAACCTTCGTAATCTGTGTAGGCGTGCAGACGAGGGAACCATTGCGCAAGTAGGAAAATATCATTGCCATCTTCAAATTTTTCATACCCCGAGCGAGCAGACACGGCGTTTTCTTCAACAATATTGAAAGCAAAATCAATGGTAAACTCTACATCATCGCCAGATTTTAATGGCTTTGGTAAGTCAACACGCATTTGTGTGCCAACTACTGTGAAAGCTAATTTATTACCACGACTATCTTTAACGGCTTTGATTTCATAACCTAATTCATTATCGGCTTTAAAGTGCATCGCACGTAATTCATTCAGGTTTAATTTTGTTGGGGTATTTGCATCGCCTACGGTGTTAACTGGCCCACGACGTCCCATGCCGCCGAAGTTGCTGGCCATATTGGCAATGGAGTCGTCTTTAAAGCGGTTTTGGTCTAATTGCACCCATAGGTATTTTAAGCGGTACGGAGAATTATTTTGGTATCTAATATCTTCTGTAGCGTTAATACGACGTTTTTTTTCATCAAGTGAAACTTTTATTTTGTAGTCTACTTGTTGCTGCCAATAGCGCTCACCCGGTTCTCCAGAGGCATTGCGATAAACGTTCGGGGTTGGCAGCACTTCTTCTAGTTGACGAAACTTATCTTCAAAGTCACCTTTGGTCTGCTTAATGGCAGATGCATGAGCCGTTGAAGCTAAAGCTGTGGCCAGTAGAAACACTGAAATAATGGAATTTTTCATAGGAATTAAGCTACTTATTGAATTTTGATTTTAATGTGTATTATTTTGTTGGACGCAAACGCGCTATTATAATGACTCTTTGCTTAAGATTCGATACAGTCTCGTTGAAAAGCCTATCTTTAGCGACGGATGTAACTAGTTGAGTATATCGTATTATGATTTGATGATAATTCGATAATGTGATTATTTTTTCCCAATAAACACTGTATAAAGCTGTGGGACACAAAACAATCTAAGTAAATGTTTACCTTAGTTTTTACGATGTTGTTTTATAGTACTGTTTTATGGTTTATCTTGTTTGAATTATTCATTGAATGGTTAATGAGCGTTCTATAGGCCTTCAACTTCGTATCATTACGACTGCTTTTCCGATATTGTGGACATTAGCATCAATGAATATTTTATGACTTCATTTAGCTATAAGCTGACATTAACTTTGAATTTTGTATCGTCTCTTCCGTGCCAAAAGCATACATTTGAGTCCAAGGATGGTGTTAATATTCTATATATGTATCCATTCATTCATAGCCTCAACCTTTAGATATCCATATCATTAATAACTGATTCAATTATTATCAATTTCAGTAATAGTTTTTGCTTATCTATACTCTGCTAAATAGGTTAAACGCAAAGTTTAACCTTCTCTATCAAGATTAAGGTGATTGTAATTATCACCTTTTTATAAGATGCATTAATAATGTGGCCTAAGGCTTTCGTAAATTGAGGAAAACAAAATGTCTGAACTAGTATCTACTCCAATTCCCCCGTACTATACGGTTATCTTTACTTCTACAAGAACAGATGGAGATAATGGCTATGATGAAACGAGTACGCGTATGGTTGAATTAGCAAAGCAGCAACCCGGGTTTTTAGGAATGGAGTCAGTTCGAGAAGATATTGGGATCACAGTTTCATATTGGGCTGAGCTAGAAGATATTAAAAACTGGAAAGCAAATGCAGAGCATTTGGAAGTACAAAAAACTGGCCGCAAGTTATGGTATGGCTCTTATAAAGTTCGTATTGCAAAAGTAGAGCGTGAATACGGAAACTAGTTAAAAATAGGTGGTTTATGATTGCAGTAATTTTTGAAGTTTATTTAGCTGAAGGCAAAACTCCTGAATATTTAGAAATAGCAAGTGAACTAATGCCGTCACTGTCAAAAATTGAAGGTTTTATTTCTATCGAGCGCTTTCAGAGTTTTACCAACGATAATAAGGTTCTTTCTTTATCTTTTTGGCAAGATGAAAAGGCTATAAAAGAATGGCGCACATTAGAGTCACATAGATTTGCACAATCTAAAGGACGAGGAGGAGTATTCGAAGACTATAGATTAAGAGTTGCTGGAGTGATCAGAGATTACGGCATGAATAGCCGTTCTGAAGCGCCTACAGATAGTAGAGATTTACACGGTTAGCAATCAAAATGCATCATGAAAAATGCATCGCTATTATGCTACTTAATACTTGCCTGACTTCCATTAATGCATCATCAGTTGCAGATTCGCGTCTCCATCCGACCTCCACAGAGTAACGAGGCATAGAAATCGGGCATGATGAAATTCCTAATTTTTTATTCTTTATGAGTGTGGCGGCAGCAAACTCTGGAATGGTTGCAACCATGTCAGAGTCTTCGAGTAAAAATGATAAGGCCGAAAAATGTGATGTTGATGCTTTTAACTTCCTCTTTAACCCTAGCTCTCTGAGTCCATCATCAACCGCCCCAGTAATACCTGAGTAAGAAACTAGTAAATGCTCCAATGAAATAAACTCTTCTAGAGTCAATGGCGAATTTGGGGAACAGACTTTTTTATCAAAAATACACATATATCCAGCACTTCCAACTGAATAGCTGTTCAATCGAGGGTCTTTTATCCCACCACCACTAATACTAATATCTACTTTTCTACTTAATAGGGCTTCTTCTACAAGTGCACTATTTGTTTGCCGAAATATCACGGTAAAGTTGGGGGCAATATCATTAATCCCATCAATGATTTTTTTACCAAAAGTTAGCTCGAAATCATCAGATAGGCCAATCGTTATATTTCTTTCTATGGATAAATAATCCACCTCTTTACTTGGAGAAAGTGTTGCCTTAATTTGATTTATGGCTTCTTCAATTGCAGGCTTCATTTTTAGGGCTTTTGTTGTTGGAACAACTCCAACTTGTGCACGAGTAAATAAAGGGTCTTGGTATAACTCCCTTAACCGCCCTAATGAAGCACTAACAGCCGATTGGCTTAAATGGAGTCTATTGGCTGCTCTTGTAACATTAAGCTCTTCACTTAATACCAAAAATACCTTTAGTAAATTTAAGTCTGCTTTTGAGATATCCATAAAATTAATAACTGAATCAATAATTATTAATTTCAATAATAGCTTGGCTTTCTTTATATTGAAACTAACTAGATGAATACAAGTTAAATTTTTTGAGTGAGAGTCATGAGTATTTCTTCTAAATCAATTGCAATCATTGGGCTTTGGTTACTAGCTTTAATCTGGGGCAGTAATTTTATGCTCATGAAAATAGCTGTTTGGCATATTAGCCCGACACAGGTAGTACTAGTGCGAGTTGCTTTTGGATTTATCCCTGTCTTTGCCTATGCCTTATTCAAAAAGGAGATTAAATTTGCGCATGTTAAACATCTACATCACTTTGTTGTAATGTCATTGTTTGCAACAGTTCTTAATCTATACGGATTTGTTAAAGGCACAGAACTTCTTCAATCAGGTATTGCTGGCGCAATGAGCGGCGCAGCCCCAATATTTGCTTTTATAGTCGCAGTAATTTTCTTACCACAAGAAACATTTTCTATAAAAAAGTTATTTGGAATTACGGTTGGATTTCTCGGTGTTCTTTTAATTGCCAATCCATTTTCAAATGAACTTAAATCATTTGCAATTGAAGGTGTACTTTTTATGGTAATGGCGTCAGTCTGTTTAGGTGCATCATTTGTTTACTCTAGTCGTTTTATATCACCTTTAAAACTTTCTGCTTCTGCTCTAACGACTTATCAACTAGGTATCGCTCTTATTATCTTGCTAGTAGTAATAGACTTTGATGGATTGAGTAACATCAATAAAAATACATTAGTTTTTTCTTCTGTCACACTTGGTCTCGGTTTCTTAGGAACAGGCATCGCTTGTATCATCTACTATTTTATCATCGATCAACTAGGTGCCGTTAAAGCAGCTTCCGTAAGTTACATTACACCTGTAGTGGCGTTATTGATAGGTTCATTTATCGCTTTAGAACCTATAGGTAAAAAAGAGTACTTTGCGGCAGCATTGATAACTTTAGGTGTTTATCTGTTAAATAACCGAACGAAGAGGAAAGCTATGAATTTAAGGGAAGTAACTTCAACGTTGTAAATGGCTCATATAAAGTTAATTCCATTTATGTCCGCTATAAGCTCATTGAAGCCATTCATAATCAACTCAATACTTATAGCTATAAGTATTGAGTTGAAGTCTATTACAATAAATTACTTGATTGAATTTACAACAAAGTCCAAAACCTTATCACCTGATGATTTATAGGTTAAATCGAATAAAGGCTTTGGCTTAGTGATCATGCCGCGTTCTACTATTTCAGAGACGACATTGAAATCAAGTAACCCTGTTTTACCCACCAATAAATTATCAATAGAGCTTTCTTTAGCGAGGTTTAAAACATCTCTGAAACCTTTTAAATATAAATAATCTTTAGTAAAGCCACCGCCCCTATATACTCTTGTTGTTAACGTAAAAGCAAACTCCTTGTCTAAGTTAAATTCATTCATTAAGGCGTGATATGTTTTAACAAAATCGCCATGCTCCAACATGTATTGAACGGCAATAACTCTTAATGCAATTGTTTTCAAGCGTTTAGTAGTTAAGCTGCCTGAACAATACTCGCTATATAATGCAATGCCTTCTTGGGTATGCGTATTGCCTGCTAAGCCTAAACTAAAGACTTTGAGTGGATGCTTTTTCGCATTAATCGTGGTTAACATGTGAATACCAAGCTCATGATAAGCAAATGCATGCAATTCTTTTTGAGTAAAAAGTGCTTCCTTATTAATTAGCAACAAGGCTTTCTCATTATTTACCATAGCTTTAGCGACTATTTTAGCAGATTTCTCTATTTTACAATTAAGGCCCCACTCTTTTGCCTGAGACTTAAAATAATCAATCGCACCATCAGCACCCAATAGTTCTTCATTTTTCTCAAGTTCATCATCATTCAAATGCAGAAGAAATCGAGCATTGGCAATATCGCTTGGACTAGGTTCTCCGTAGTACTTTAATGAGTTATAAACAAAATCATCTGTACCAATTGTTGTTAATAGATTTATTTTACTCGCTAAGTTATCAATTACATGACGATATAGCTGTTGAATATCAGCATCATTGATTTCACTCACGGGTAAGTTGTACAAATTTTCTTTAAATTTATACGGGTCAAGATTGAGCTGCTTGTAATTAAAACTCGGTGATACATGGCTATTTTTTTTAAGAAACTTATTTCGTTGAGCGATCAAATTTACAGGATTAATAAAATTCAATGTTTCAATACTTTTGCACAATGAAAATAGCTTCTTATCTAAATCTAAAACTTCAGCACTAATTGTTGAAGATAATATATCAGCCTTTTGAGTTTTTTTTCTTTTGCCGTACCTACGAACAAAAAATGCGGCAGTTTCACTAATGGCATTTTTAAATCCAGCTTTTAACTCTTCTAAAACTAATGGATAAAGTTCACCAGATGCTTCATTCATAAATACTTTTTTAACTTCAGTAGGTAATACCAAAGTATTGTCAAAATGAGCATTAATATGCGTGATTAAATAGCCTCTACCATGAAATATTTCATCCGTTGCCGCTCTTACATTTAAATTTGGCAATTCAATTTTATTAAGTTGTTTTTCAAATTGATTAACAACATTCCCCCAACGTTCTACGTCAATTTGACCTCCACCAATATTAAAAGTAGGAGAGTCTTTTTCTATGCGTTTGTAATTATAGGAATGAATATCAAACACTATCGCATTGTTAAATTGCTTTTCGATAACAGTGACAATTGCTTCAAGCACGTTATAAAAAGCTTGATGTTTACTATGACTTTTTGCACGTTGCTTCTGAGTTAAAGGTTTTTGCCAAACTTGTTTATTCCATGCGGTTTTAAAATAGGTTGATAAAGTTTTTGCTCGGTTTAAATCATACTCAAATCGCGAGTCATTACCTATAATCTGAATAGGAAAAGAAGATATTAACTCATCTGTATACGGATCTTCTTCATAAAAACGTTCTTCTTTTGACAGAAGAAATGTTTTTGTTAGATCACTACGTAGACGATGACCATTATGAATAGCAGCACAAATGATAGGGGCATATTCGTCTATTTTGATAATAAAAGCGCCATCGTCTACTTCGGCATGAAAGCATTCACCCTTTTTAATTAAGGTAATACATTCTTTCTCAGACAACGTGCGCATCGTTTATTGCCTTTCTAAATTCGTTTTTACGTTGGGCTAATGCTTCTTTTGCATTAACAACACTCTCAACAAAATCAATAACTTTCTTTTGTAATTTGGTGTTATTTAGCTTGTTAATTCTCATGATGCCACCAGGGCTTTGGACATTAACTTCAATTAATTTTTCATTGATCACATCAATACCGACAAAATATAAACCGTCACGAACAAGTTTTGGCCCAATATGCTTACAAAGTGCTTTTTCATTTTTAGTTAATGTATGCTTTATAACTGTGCCACCTGCATGCACATTTGAGCGTACTTCGTTAGAAGCAGGAACGCGCTTCATAGCACCGATTGGCTCACCGTTTAACATTAAGATTCGGACATCTCCTGAATCTGCACCTTCTACATATTCCTGAAGAATTACGTAATTACCGCCTTTACCATTGTTAATATAAAACTCCAACAAAGAATGAAAGCTTTTCTGAGCATGCTTTTCAACTAAAATAACCCCTTGACCACCATAGCCATCTAATGGCTTCATGATCATTTTTCCAGATGCAGAATCATTCAATACGTCAACTAAGTATTCAGGTGTTTTAGACACATGCGTAACGGGTATAAAATGATTAGCAGGGTCATCGAAAGATGCCGTATATAACTTAGTATTAGCTATCCGTAAGCCATCGATATCATTCATGATAAATACATCTTCACGCACTGAATCTAAAAAATTTAAAGTAATAGGGTCAAGTGGTGGATTTGCTCGCATAATGATGGTGTCAAAACCAGCAAGAGGAAGTCGAGATTTTTTAAATTCTGCCTTTTTGTAAAAAGACATAATATTTGTTGGGGTAGCTGCCCCTTTTTTAAAAACTTGACAAAAAGCACTGGAAACAGAATCTCGCATCGTTAAGTTATGCGGAGTGGCAATAGCAACCGTATGATCACGTGATACGCACTCATGTATTAGCCTTAAGGTAGAGTCTGTTTCGGGATCAATTTTATCCCATGGGTACATTAAAAAAAGAATGTTCATCGAGCGGCCTATAGATGTAACATTCTGAATATCAGATATGATTCATTCAATAATGTTACATTAAATAAGTGGTAAGAATGCTCATTTAATATTTAAATGAGTTAGTTACATATCAGTTGTCAATAGATCTGGTGAGATTAATCCCAATCACCATAATAATCATCTTCGAATTTTTTAAGTCGCCTTTCTTCCTGCAACTGTTCAATTCTTTGCTTAGCTAATAAATTACGTTTATAGTTAGCTTTGCTATTTTTTCCTACGTTTAACCCTGAATTCAATTCAAATTCAGCAATATCATTACTTAGGTCACTAGAAGATTCTTCATTATCAAAATCCAGCTCTTCAGAAGAAGACTCGTCAAAATTCGGATCAATAGCCATTAGTCTTTCACCAAAAGATATTCATATTAAAATCGGATAATCTACGTTTTTTCTTACAAAGAAAAGTAAAACATTTTTAAGTTAACGATAAAAATATTTTACTTTAAGGGGGCTGAAATTATAAAGGGCAATGCTAAGGGGTCATTATTGCTGGTGCTTCAGGATCATCTTTTCTCAGTAGTTGCTTAATTTCAATAATACGCTCTTCATTTTCATTCTCTTTATGAAACGCGCTGAAAATTTCTCGTTCAAATACGGGCAAATTTTCCACTTCAAATAGTGTTCCTTGCTCAATAAATGGTCGTGCGAGCATATCAGGAAGATACGCACTACCACCGCATTGCAACATCAGATCTAATGCAATTCTCGCTGTGCTTGTTCTAATTGCAGGGATGGATATTCCATTAACTTCTTTTGCATGCCAGTTAATGAAGCTTGTTCCCCAATCAATCATAATATAGCGTTGAACGTCTGAGGGTTTTGAAATTTCATTTTGAAAAGTGGTCACAGGAATTAATTTGAACATGTGCAGAGGCTCAATTTTTAACTCTTCCACTTTTGGAGGATCAAATAATATGGCTACATCTAATGTTCGTTCAAGTAATTGCCTCGTTAATTGTTCACGTGACAAGATTTCTGCAATTAAGCTAACTTGAGGCTGGTTGATATATATTTTTGATATCGCATCATGAATATAAACATCCCAAGTATTTGGGGTGCCTGCAATAGAGATTTGCGCTACTTGTTCTGAGGCTAACGCTACATCTTGTTTAGCCATTCTAAGCGTATTAAGCATATTTTCAGCATGAGGAACTAACCTTTCTCCAGCTAATGTTAGCTGTATATTATTACGAGCACGGTGAAATAATGGTACACCAAAATACCTTTCCAATTGGCGAACCCTAGTACTAATTGCTGCTTGAGTAAGGTAAAGGTTTTCAGCAGCCTTACCAAAGTGGCGACAATCTTTAACTTCTAAAAAGGTTTTAATTAATTCTACATCCATGATGTTATCTCTTATCGTTACGATAATTATTATTTGTTTTACAGCTTACTCAGATAGCCGCATAATCCGCCAAAATATATAGACTGTCAACAGAGATACATATGAAGTTAATACACGGTTTTATTGCTGAAGGACCTTTTTATGATGACGCGCATTTTCCGAGAGGTTTTAGTAAATCTGGAAATTTTACCATCGCTGAATCTGAATTATTAACTCAGGTTGGAAAGCGATTGTTTATGTTAGAACAAGGTTTTAGCAAGCCTAAAAATGGCGTTGAAGAGCAATTTGTTCAATTTTGTAAGGCGCAGCATGAAGGAGCGCTTGAAGGACAAAATAAAGTTGAACTATTGTGGCAAAAATATAAGAAACTAACCAAATTTCAGCCTTTTCATAGTCTAAATGGACATACCTCCAATTAAACCTCCTCGATAAAGGAGATTCTTTTCTTATCAACTTTGATTTTGTAATATCACTCACTATTTCAAAATAAGATTAGTATTGTGTTTTAATGTTTCTATGAACGCTTTGGTGGCTTAGTTCACATTCAGCCTTAGCGATTCATTGACAGAAGTAATCATCAAAAAGCTCTTGTTTTTATCTATGGAGGAACGCCAGCTTTAGTATCATAGCCGACGTCAATTTTGTTGAGTATTAACCACCATTTTTGACCGCTTTAGGCTCAAAGTTGCCATCTAAGAATAAATAGCGAAAGTCTGCTATTACCACTTTATCTAAACCTTAAGTTCTCACGTGATAATTGCTCAATCGATTTACAACCCATAAGTCGCATATCTCTTATAAGTTCTTCATGCATTAAGCCAAGCATACGTTCTACACCTTGCTGACCAGCAGCAGCGAGAGGGTAGAGATACATTCTACCAACGCCTACGGCTTTTGCGCCTAAAGAAAGCGCTTTAAGTACATGGGTTCCACGCTGTACGCCACTGTCAAAAAGTATGTCTATTTTATCGCCGACAGCATCTACAATTTCTGCCAGTTGATCAAATGAGCTTCTTGAACCGTCGAGTTGACGACCGCCATGATTTGAAATCACGATACCTGTACAGCCAATATCAACCGCTTTCTTCGCATCTTCTACGGTCATAATGCCTTTTAAGCAGAACTCACCATCCCAATACTTCACCATATCTTCAACATCTTGCCAGTTCATTGAGGGGTCGAGCATGTTGGTAAAATAATCGCCAATTGAGCTACTGCTATTGCCCATGTCTAAGTGTGCATCTAGTTGCGGCAAACTAAAGCTCTCATGTAAAAGGTAATTAATTCCCCACATTGGTTTCATGGCAAATTGCATCATTCCCCCTAGTGTTAGGCGAAAAGGAATAGAAAATCCTGTACGTAAGTCACGCTCTCTATTTCCTCCGGTGATGGAATCAACGGTGAGCATCATGACTTTCACACCTGCTGCTTTAGCTCGCTGCATCATGGCAGTATTAAGGCCACGATCTTTATGAAAGTAAAACTGATAAACTTGCGGTGTGTCTACTAGTTTAGCTATTTCTTCAAGGCTTACTGTCCCGAGTGATGAAACGCCAAACATAGTGCCAAACTTCTCCGCAGCTTTGGCCACTGCGCGTTCACCTTGATGATGAAATAATCGCTGTAATGCAGTGGGTGAGCAATAGACAGGAGTATCAAGTTTTTGCCCCATAACCGTGGTTGATAAATCAATATCTTTAACGCCAGTTAATACGCTTGGTAATAAGTCACAGCCTTCAAATGATTCAGTATTACGACGGTGTGTTGTTTCGTCATCAGCACCACCATCAATATAGTTAAATATTGGGCCAGGTAGTCGATGCTTAGCAAGTTTTCTAAAATCTTGAAAGTTATAGCACTGGTTTAAACGCATAGTTTTTTACTCCACATAACTTAGCAGCACGAACAATTTCTTTTGTGCTTGTCTGTTTTACCAACACCTGGATTAAATCGGTTAGTTGGGTCTAATTGCTGATAAAAAGCTTTTACTCCCTCTTCAGCTTCATAAAGGTGGCCGACATTGTGCTCTGCAGGGTATTTAGCCCCACGAGAGTCCAGTAGTGCGAGCATTTCTTTTTTAACTTGTATAGGGTCGACACCTTTTTTAAGGACGTAATCTTGATGAAATACATAGCAGAAGAAATGTCCATAATATAAAGACTTGTCTATTTTACTGGCAATGGACTCTGGCAATTGTTCCACCCATAAAGGATCGTTTCGCTTGAGGGCGATATCTAATGCCAGTATATCGCCAAGGGTATTATCATTAAGTGTTTGATAGCGTATGGCGGCACCTGCTGCTGCAAAGCGTTGCAAGTAAGCTTTTGCTGTTTCTTCTTCATTACAGACAAAGTAGTTGCCTGCCTCTGGGTTTCTTTGAAAGTATTCAGCTAAAAAGTGTGATGCTTCTTCAATACCTTCATCACTCATTTTTAAAATAAGGTGATGCTCGTACTTGTTACGAAAATCCAGCATACGTTCTGGCAAATGTTGTGGAAAGCATTGACTAACTCGCTGCATTACTCTGTCAGTGGCATACTTTGGCAAGAAGGGCGCTTTGTTTAACGTTGCATCAATACGGCCTTTTAAGGCGAACATTTTGGGTAATTTATCAGTACCTAAATGCTGAATACTTAAAAAAGTATCTTTGCCATACTTTTGCGCAATATCAAAAATATCTCGATGCATATATTCACCCACTTCAGGGATATGCTTAAATTGACTTAAAATATGACGGCGCAAGTGAGTAAGAGTGTCGGGATTATTGGTGCCTATATAATAAGTTTGCTCTTTTTTAGCAACGTCGAAGGTATCTAAACGTACCGCAAAAACTGCCACTTTTCCGGCGCAACCACTTGACTCATAAAGGCGTGTCGTATCGGCATTGAAACGACTCGGTGTTTCGGCATTCACGTCTCTTAAGCGTTCTATGTAATCATTGGCGCTGGCTTTTTCTGTTGTTGCTAATGTTTCAAGAGTGAAGTTTTCTGACTCTAAGTTATTGAGGATCTGTTCAGGATTACTGCCTAAATCAATACCCAAATGATTAACGAGTTTTAATTGTCCTTGCTCATCGACCCAAGCGTATAAAGACAATTCAGTGTAAGCGGGGCCTCTTTTTACTAGAGCACCACCCGAATTATTGGCAATTCCACCGACAATTGATGCACCTAAACAAGAGGAGCCAATAACAGAGTGAGGAGCTCTGTTTAGTGGCTTAAGCGTCTTCTCTAAGGTATGTAGCGTTGTACCAGGAAAGCTGACAACTTGCTCGCCATTACCTAACACTAGCAACTTGTTCATCGCTAATGTATTGATGATGACAATTTCTCTATCATAATCGTCACCATTAGGTGTTGAGCCTTCAGTTAGGCCTGTATTAGCTGCTTGCATAATCATAATGCAGTCGGCTGTTACACAGCATTCTAAAACTTGCCAGAATTCATATAAGGTATTAGGAAAGACCACAGCTAAAGCGCTTCCTCCACCAGATCGCCAACCAGTGCGGTAATGCTCAGTATTTTTTTGACCAACACGAACTTTGGTTTCACCCAGAATGTTAGTTAAATTAGCTAATAGCTGTGTATTGTTCATTTATTTCTCCGGCACTACTGTGATCGACTTTTTTTAACTTAATGGGCCACTTATTTTCATAACATAGAGTGCAAACAGGGTAAGTGCACCAGCAAATAATACGTAATAGATGGTCGGTAAAATAGTTTTTCTTAATGTAGCACCTTCTTGTCCTAATAACCCTACCGTCGCACTGGCAGCAACAACATTATGTATGGCAATCATATTACCTGCAGCTGCGCCTACGGCTTGGGCAGCAATGATCAGAGCAGGGGACAATTGCAAACTCACAGCAGCTTCAAACTGGAATTGGCTAAACATCATATTAGATACGGTATTTGAGCCAGCTATAAAAGCGCCCAATGCACCTATGGTTGGGCTAATAAGAGGAAAAGCATCACCAAACCAGGTTGCAAACATCTGTGCACTCGCCATCGGCATGCTTGGCAGATCAGACAAATTTACACCCGAGTTAATAAATAATCTCACCATGGGAATAGTAAACATTAATACAAACCCAGCGCTAACTATGGTTTTACTTGATTCGTTGAATGCTTTAGTTAATGCTTTTGTTCTGTTGTTAGGAGTACCTTGTAATAAAATTGCGGCAATTGCTGCGATAATCAACAAACCACCAGGTAAATAAAGGGGGCTAAATGAGGTACTGATGCCAACCTCGCCTAAAATATTGGTAAACCCTAAACTCACACCTGATAACATGGCTTTAAATTCAGCAAAGACTCGAGAGCAAACCAGAAGCGCTGCCACTAGTAAGTATGGCAACCAAGCAATAGCTTGTGACATAGGTTTGTCTGTTGTTGTTTTGTCTTCGTTAATTTCAAGCTTGCCTAACCACTTTTCTGGCCATAAAGATTTATCAGTAAATTGCCATGTTTTTTTAGGCATTAAAAAGCCTTGCTTAGCAGCAGTTACCACAATAGCCATGCTCACTAAACCACCCATAAGTGAAGGAAATTCAGGTCCTAAAAATATTCCCGTTAATGCATAAGGAATGGTAAAAGCAAGACCCGCAAAAATAGCAAATGGCATCACTTCTAAGCCTTCTTTCCAGCTACGATTTTTTCCGAAAAAGCGCGTTAGCATCATTACCATAAGCAATGGCATGAAAGTACCGATAATGCCATGAATGATGGCAACTTCAGAGGTAATTAACTGTAGATATTGCTCCCATGTCCAACCTTGTGTTGCTAATTGTGCTTCAATGGCAACAGTATCTAACCCTTTATTTACGCCAATAATAATGGGCGTACCTACAGCGCCAAACGATACAGGAGTACTTTGGATCATCATACCCATTAGCACTGCAGCAACGGCAGGAAAACCAATCGCTACCATTAATGGTGCGGCAATAGCAGCAGGTGTGCCAAATCCAGAAGCACCTTCAATGAAAGTACCAAAACACCACGCAATAACAATGGCTTGAATTCTTCTATCGGGTGAAACATGGGTAAAGCCTTGACGAATAACTGCAATAGCACCAGTATTTTTAAGGGTGTTTAATAGGAATATAGCGCCAAAGACAATCCATAATACAGAAATTGTGATCCCCATACCTTGCATGATCGACGCGAGGACTCTGTTGGCTGACATGTCCCAGACAAACAGTGCTAGAAATGCGGTAGCAGCTAGTACAATGGGCATTGCCTTTTTGGCAGGCCAATGCAGGCCAATTAAGAGTATTGCTGAAAGTGCTATAGGAACTAATGCTAATAAGCCTAGAGTTAATTCACTCATCTTTCTTCTCCTTATCATTATAATTATATGTTTAGCGCTTCTGTTTGCAGTACTTGTTTTCAGTGTTCTTATGGTTGTTGTAATAATTAAACAAACAAAAGTTACTTGAATGTACAATGTTGTGGACTATTGATATATATTGATAAAAGACAATGTTTTTTTCCTTTTTTGACATAATTAAGGTTTCGAATGATTAAAGCAGATGATATTTTTCTTTTTGTTCAAGTAGTTGATGAAGGCTCATTCTCAAAGGTGGCTGATAAACTTGAAATGACAAACTCTGTAGTGAGCAAAAGAATTAGTCGATTGGAGCAAGAAATTAATGTGCAACTGTTCTATCGCACAACAAGAAAGCTCACATTAACTGATGCAGGCAGAGCACTTTATGGTAAAGCAAGACTTGCAAAACAAGCTTTGCAAGATGCTCAAGATACGGTTACTGGTTATGGTGATGCTGTTCGAGGAAAAATTAAAGTTACCGTACCTGTGGTGTCAGCACATATTTTGTTAAGTGCTTCAATTGCTGATTTTTGTAAACTGTACCCAGATGTTGAAGTAGAGTTATTCGTCTCTAATCGGATGGTCGATATCATTGATGATGGCTACGATTTAGCTATTCGTACAGCAGATTTAGAAGACTCGTCGCTCATTGCCCGACGATTAATTGATTCTCACTGGGTGGTTTGTGCAAGTCCTAGTTATTTAGAAAATCATGGTACGCCAGTTCATCCGAGTGAACTTAAAGATCATCAATGTTTGATATATAAATATGAAGGTGTTGGGCCAGATAATTGGCAATTTCAACTAAATGGCGAAGACTGCTATATACAGGTTTGTGGTCGGTTTCATGCTAACAGTTTAGAATCGATTAAGCAGGCTTCATTAAATGGTTTTGGCATTTCATACTTACCTAAAATTTTAATTCATGAGGAATTAGCGCAAGGGAAGTTGCTATCATTATTAAGTGACTATTCAACGAAAAGACTGGGGATTTATGCGGTTTACCCTCGCTCAAGGCAACCAGATAAAAAGCTAAACTTATTAGTTGAGCATTTGAGAGAAGCTTTCCTTAATCGAAAAGGTCATTTTTATTAAACCTTTAGCAGCAAATTTTCAGGTGCTAGTTAGCTGTCATGATTAACAAGTCAATATCGATAACATGTTGATTTAATAATGGCTTGAATTAACATTAAAAAATCAAACTAAAATGGCTGCCTTTTTCAGGAGTCGTTTGCAAAGAAACTTGCCCTCCATGTGCAAGCATAACTTGTTTAGTTAAAGCTAAGCCCACACCAGAGCCGTCTCTTTTTGTCGTATAAAAAGGCACAAAAGCATTTTTAGCCGTATCGCTATTCATACCACAGCCGGTATCGCTCACTTCAATCACAGGATTACCACGTTGATTAATAAAACCTTTGATGGTTACTTGCTTATTATTGCTTGTTGTTAATGCATGTTCAGCATTTTTTAATAAGTTGATGAGGACTTGTGCGAGCATGTCATGGTCGATATTAATATCTAATGAGCTAGGGGAAATATCGATAGTTAAAACGATGTTTTTCTCAGGCCAATGATGGCAAGCTACTTTGGTGACTTCTTCAATAAAAGTACTAATTTCGATTGATGTTTTATTAGGGCTTGGTAAGCGTGTTAAGCGGCGATAGCTAGTAACAAATTGCATTAAGCTGTCACTTCGCTTGGCTACTGTGGTCACGGCATCACTGATATCAATTAACTCTTCTTGTAAGTTATTATCATTGGGAACTTTGGGTTTTATATCTTCAACGAGAACTGATGCGGTATTGGCCAGCGAAGTTATTGGTGTAATGCTATTCATAATCTCATGAGTAAGTACGCTCACTAAATCTTGCCATGCCTCTAATTGTGCCGAAACTAATTCGCTTTGAATATCTTGTAAACTAAATAAGAGTTCATTGGTATTGGGCATTTTTATTTCAGTCGCTTTAGCGCTGAGTTGATGTTCCATACCATCGATATCTAGTTGAATGAGTTTTTTATCTCCGGCAGACATTGCGATTAATTGCTTTGGAAAGTGCGAACCAAAACATGATAAGTCATTCAGATTGACAATCGGATGAGTACCAAATAAACGTCTAGCACTGTTGTTCCATAGTGTCACCTTATGTTCGGTGTTGATACTGATCAAGGGAGCGGGTACATGTTCAACAATAGCCTTTAAGTGCCTTAACGTTTGTTCTTGTGAATTTCGTTCCCTTTGCAACCGCGATAATATATCGGTAAAGGCTTGGGCAAGTTCTTCAAAACCAGTACCAAGGTTGGTGAAATCAAACCGCTGAGAAAAGTCACCATAGCGCATAGCATCAAGAAATCGTACAAGTTCAGCATTTGTTTTGGCGACAAATTTTGTTAACTCAACAAGCTGAACAGCTAAAACTATCGTTAACAAAACTGTCATTGCGTGATAGCCAGGAGATGTGATGAAAACGGTGAGTAACACTAAGGTTACCATGGCTAATATCGTGCGAAAAATGATCCGCAAAGTAAATTGTTTAAAGGCCATGTTTTTCCATCCTTCGGTATAAAGCTGCACGTGTTAAGCCAAGCTCTTTTGCACTGTGGCTAATGTTATAGCGGTGCTTTTTTAGCGCAGTGCTAATTGCATGTTTTTCTATGGCTTCTAAATTTAACTCACCTTCATTTACTGGTGAAACTGAAACATCATCGCTAATTGTTGATAGTTGATTATTTACATCAGGCTTTGTAGGTAAGTTGTTGATATTTGGTTTTTTACTTTGTTCTGGTGAGCTGAGCTGGAAGTCACTCAGGGTTAATTCATCATGCTCTGTAAGAATAACTGCACGTTCTATAGCATGACGTAATGCCCTGATATTACCCGGCCATGAATCATGTAATATGGCATTTTTAGCATCCTTTGAGATTCCCTTGCTCGCCTTGCCATATTTTTTGCAATATAACGTTAGATAATGCTGAGCAATGGGTAATATGTCTTCGCTTCGTTCTCTAAGTGGTGGTAAATTTATTTCTACTGTGTTTAGTCTAAAGAGTAAATCTTGACGGAACTTACTTTCATTAGTGAGCTCAGTTTTTTTCATATTGGTTGCAGCGATAACACGTACATCAAAGGGAACAGCTTTATTTGCACCTAAAGGGGTGACTTGCCTTTGTTCTAGGACGGTAAGTAATTTAGCTTGTAAATGCAGAGGGAGATTGCCTAGTTCATCTAAGAATAAGGTGCCGCCATTGGCTGCTTGTAATTTACCAACACGATCGTGGTGTGCGCCAGTAAATGCTCCCTTCTTATGGCCGAAGAGCTCACTTTCAAAAAGGCTCTCAGCGATAGCGCCTAAATCAACAGACATAAAAATATTGTTACATCGTTTACTTTGATTATGTAGTGCATTTGCCGCTAATTCTTTACCTGTGCCATTTTCACCTAAAATGAGTACATTGGCATCAGTTGGCGCGGCTCGTGCTATGAGGGATTGAACATTGGTCATCGTAGCAGACTGGCTAATAATCTCCTGAGCTTGCACTTGATTAAGTTGATTCGTAACTTGGACTAACGTTTGGTTGGCGACTTTAAGGTTTTCAGCTTCAGTGCGAGATTTTTTAAGTTGCACTGCTGTTGATAGGGTCGCAATAACTTTTTCGTTTTGCCATGGTTTAGCAATAAAATCTGTAGCGCCTAATTTCATTGCTTCAACTGCGACATCAACGCCACCATGAGCGGTGATCATCACGATAATACTATCAGGTTTTATATTAAGTATTTTATCAAGCCAGTAAAAACCCTGTTCACCTGAGCTTTCGCCAGGGCCAAAGTTCATGTCGAGTAATATGACATCAAAGTCGTTTTCTGAAAATAATTTCGGGATTTGCTCTGGCCTGTTGCAAATGGTGACTTGTGAAAACTGTCTCTTAAGTAACAGTTTTGAGGCGACTAAAATATCTTGGTCGTCGTCGACAATCAGAATATGTGCATCGGTTTTCATCATTATTTGCAATTTATTGAATTAGAATAAGTGTTCATTAACGTACACTTAGTGTTCACAAACGTACAGTTTTTTCTTCTCTATTTATTGAATAATATTTTTAATCTATATAAATCAATCGCTAACGTTTTGGAATGTTTCTTGTAATACATATCACTATCTTAATTTGTAAATTTAAAAAGTGATTTGAGTAATGAGTAACTCATTAAAGGCGGTTCAACAATCTAACAATGATCAAGGTGCTGTTTCAGGCGCTGGTATGGATCGAAAAGTGCAGCCGAAAAAGTTAAGTAAAATGAAATGGCTTGTCGTTGCGGTTGCGCTAATTTTACTTGGTTGGTTGGCGGTACAGTTTACCGGTAAGTTATCTGGAAAGTCGTTGGCGGTTAACAGTAACCGTATTGTAGTTTCTAGTGTAACACGCGGGACTTTTGAAGATTTCATTCCTGTTCGTGGTCGAATCTCACCAGCTAAAACAGTTTACCTTGATGCGATTGAGGGAGGGCGTGTTGAACGAATCCTTGTTGAAGATGGTGTTGAATTAAAAGCGGGTGATTTGATTGTGGAGCTATCTAATGCAAGCTTGCAACTTAATGTCTTAGGCAATGAAGCCCGCGTTGCAGAGCAACTAAATAACATGCGTTCTATCGAATTAAGTTTAGAGCAAAATCGTTTGCGCCATAAAAGCAATATTATTGATATTGAATATCAGATTAAGCTGTTAACTAGACAATTACAACGGGAGCAAGAGTTAGTTGCTAGTGGCGCAGTGATCCAGTCAAAGCTTGATGACACCAAAGACACTTTGCAGTGGTATAAAAATCGCTTAGCTGTGACCCTAGAGAGCCAAGCGTCTGATACTCGTATGCAACAATCGCAATTGGTCTTTCTAAAAGAAACCAGTGAACGATTAGAGAGCAACTTAGCAATATCTCGACAAAACCTTGAGAACATGAATGTGCGCGCGCCAGTTGATGGCAAACTCTCGGGCTTTAATGTTGAAGTGGGGCAAAGTATTGGTAGAGGTGAACGTTTAGGGCAAATTGATACACCGAACGATTATAAAGTCACGGCCTTTATTGATGAATTCTATTTAGGCCGCGTTGATATTGGGCAACGGGCTATGTATCAAGACTACCCGTTAACGATTAGTAAAATTTATCCGCAAGTACAAAATGGTCAATTCGAAGTGGACTTTACTTTTGTGAGTGAGCAACCAAGCGGTATTCGTCGCGGACAAACTATTCAAACAAAATTAACACTTGGTGATGCCAGTAAAGCAACACTTATTCCTAATGGTGCTTTTTATCAAGATACCGGTGGTAATTGGATCTTTGTGGTTAATGACTCAGGGGAAGAAGCCGTGCGTCGTCCAGTTAGGCTCGGTAGGCGTAACAATCAATTTATCGAAGTGCTTGATGGTTTAGAGGCAGGGGAGCGTGTTGTTACTAGCCCTTATAACAGTTATCAAGATATGCAACGACTTAAGTTAACTGCTGAAAAATAGCAGCTTAACGTTTAATTACTCAGTAACAAGAACAGATTATTTTAAAAGGAAATAGCTATGCTAAAGCTTCATAATTTAACAAGAACATACCAAACAGATGATGTTGAAACACTCGCATTAAATAACGTGAATATTGAAATAGCTCAAGGAGAATTTGTCGCTATTATGGGGCCTTCGGGCTGTGGTAAATCAACTTTGCTAAATACCATTGGCATGTTGGATTCACCTAGCTCAGGTACATATGAGTTTAATGGTGAAGATATTTCAAGTTATTCAGAAGCACAATTGTCGGTGATTCGTAAGAAAAATATTGGTTTCATTTTTCAAAACTTTAATTTAATTGATGAGCTTACTGTGCAAGAAAATATCGAGTTAGCACTGCTGTATCATAATATTCCTGCCAGTGAACGTAATAAGCGCGTTATTGAGGTGATGGATAAAGTGGGTATAGCGCATCGCGCAAAGCATATGCCGAGTCAGTTATCAGGTGGTCAACAACAACGTGTTGCAGTAGCTCGTGCGGTAGTAGGTGATCAAAAAATGATCCTCGCTGATGAACCTACAGGTAATTTAGATAGCGCACATGGACAAGAAGTCATGGAAATGCTGCAAACGCTAAATGCAGAAGGCACTACCATAGTGATGGTTACTCATAGCCCAACACATGCTGATTATGCCAAACGTACCATTAATCTATTTGACGGACATGTGGTCACAGAAAGGGTGAAAGCAGCTTAATTGCTGACTTCAATAGGGGAAACTTATGTTTAAAAATTACCTGATAACCGCATGGCGGAATATTATTAAGAATGGCATATTTTCAGTGATCAATATTTTTGGTCTGGCCGTGGGTTTAATGAGTTGTATTTTGATTATGTTATTTGTTAAGCAAGAATCTAATTTTGATACTTGGCTTACTGACAGTGATAGATTAGTCAGGATGCACACTGCGTATACCATGCCTAACCAACCTGCATTTTTAACGGTTCGTTCTGCTGGTAAAATGATGGAAGCGATCCGAGACTATGCCAGCAATGAAATTGAAACAGGGGTGCGTCTTATTCAATGGTCTTTAACAGTAAGAAATGGAGAAGATGCTTTTAGTGAATCGATGACAATGGCGGATGGTAGTTTTCTTGATATTTTTGATTTGCCATTTGCCCATGGTTCGCGCGCCAGCTCGTTTAGTCAGCCAATGAACTTATTAGTGACTGAAGAATTAGCGATAAAGTACTTTGGTCGCACTAACGTGATTGGTGAAACTTTAACCGTTTGTTGTGTCGGCGGTGGCCCTAATGACGTGCAAATTTCAGGTGTTTTAAAAGACTTACCAGAAGATACTCATTTAAATATTAATATGCTGTTTTATTTGCAGCCAGCACTCTTTCAGCCAGGTAATGGCACACTTGATACATGGACTAGTTTAAATGTGTATACCTACTTTAAATTAAACCCTGGCGTGAGTGTAACTCAATTACAAGATCGAATTACTTATTGGATGAATAATGAAAGTCCATTGGTTGAAATGTCTAAGCAATTTTTAGGTGATAAAGCTAACGGTAAGCAGGTCACAGACTTTATCACTCAACGAGTTATGTCAGTTCCCGACTTACATTTAAATGCTAAAAAGCATGCAGGTAATATGGGGGATTTGACGCCAATGGGTGACCAAGAGATGATTAATACTTTCATTGTGGTTGCACTACTTGTATTAGCTATTGCTTGTATTAATTTCATGAACCTATCGACTGCTAAAGCAAGTAAGCGAGCCAAAGAAGTAGCAATGAGAAAAGTGCTTGGCGCTTCTCGAAAGCAAGTTGCTATGCAGTTTTTAAGTGAAGCGGTGGTGTTAGTATTAATTGCTTTGCTTTTTGCCATTGCCGCATCTGAGTTAGTTTTACCTTTTTATAATGACGTGCTAGGTACGCAACTTGAACTGAAATTATTTGAAGAGCCTTCATTACTCTTTGGTTTAATGTCGGTTGCAACTTTAGTCGGTGTCGGGGCAGGTATTTATCCAGCCATGTTCTTATCGAGATTTTTACCAGGTCACATACTAAAAGCGAGTAAGAGTAGTGAGTCTGGTCATTCTACAAAATTACGAAATTTGTTAGTAATCTTTCAGTTTGCTACCTCTATTGTGCTAGTCATTGCAACCTTAGTGGTTTATGGGCAAACCATTTATTCAAACTCTGTTGATGTAGGTTATAAGAGCGATAACAAACTGGTGCTTAATATTCGCCGAGCAGGTGATAATTTATCGAGTTTAAAGCAAGAGCTACTTAACCTTTCTGAGGTTAGCGCAGTAACTTTTTCTTCAGAAGCCCCTACGCAAGACAATGAAAATAATAACCAGTTTACTTTGCTAGAAACTGACGAAAATGGCCAAAAAGTAGAGCCAGTCTTTTTAAGCTATCACAATATGGATTATGGTTTTTTTGAATCTTATCAAGTTAAACCTATCGCGGGACGTTTGTTTGATGAGCAGTATGGCACTGATATATTGACACCCTTGCCAGAAGATTCAACTGAGATTGGTCAAGCGAGTATTATCTTGAATGAAACAGCGGTTTCAAAGCTGGGCTATAGTTCTGCGGATAAAATTATTGGTAAAACACTGTCGTTAGGTAAACATCATTTAACTATTGTTGGTGTGATTCCTGATATTCATTTTAGGTCGATTAAATTTGGTATTCGAGCAAGTGCTTATATGTTAAATCCGCAGCGATTTAATGTCGCTAACATTACCTTTGAAACAGATAATGTTGCAAAGCTTATGGAAAGTATAGAGCGTGTTTGGAAGCAAAATGTACCAATGCAGCCTATTAATATTCAGTTCCTATCAGAAATGATGACGGCTCAGTATCAAGATGAGTTAACCACTGCACAGCTATTTTTAGCCTTTTCTGTGCTAGCAATTATTGTTGCATGTTTAGGTTTATATGGTTTGTCAGCGTTTACTGTTGAGCGAAGAACTAAGGAGATAGGTATTCGTAAAGTGATGGGAGCTAATATCACTGATATTGTTAAGCTATTGATGTGGCAGTTTTCAAAACCTGTAGTAATCGCAAACTTAATCGCTTGGCCTGTGGCGGTATATAGCATGTTGACTTGGCTAGAGAGTTTTCCTTATCGCATTGAAACCATATGGTTTGTGCCAATATGCTTAGGTGTAGGTATATTATCCTTGCTTATTGCATGGTTAACAGTGGGCGGGAATGCGGCTAATGTGGCGCGTAAAAACCCAGTACATGCACTGCGTTACGAATAAAAGTGTCGGATAACAACAAAGGGTAAAGTGTAAAGATAATACGCTTTTTCATTAATAAAAAGCCGTTATATTGCGATAACGGCTTTTTTGCGAGAAAAATTAGTATGTATCTGTTGCTCAGTTTCCGGCTTTATCTTTTATTACACTGACTAGCAGTGCGGGTAAAAAGGTCAGGGTTAACACGGTAGAGAAAATTATTCCTGATAATACAATAATACCCACCCCCCGATAGAGTTCGGTCCCGTCACCAGGGATAAAGACTAGCGGTGCTAAGCCGAAGATTGTGGTAGATGTTGACATGAGAATAGGCATTAAGCGTTTTTCAACGGCTGATTTTACCGCATCAACAATTCTAGCACCCTGTTGCTGCATGTTTTTTCTGGTTTGGTCGACAATTAAAATTGGGTTGTTTACTACAGTACCTAATAAGATCAAAAAGCCTAACATAGTGATCATATCAAGGGGCTGGTGAAAACTCGATAATCCAATTTGTGCTAATAAGGCGTTGGCGTCATTGACAAATATTAAACCTAATAAACCGCCTGCCATGCCTAACGGTATAGTTGTTAAGATAAATAATGGGTAGCGCCAATGGGTAAATATGGCCACTAACAATAAATAACTTAGCACGATAGAAATAATAAAGTTTGAAGAAAGTGAGCTTTTTGTTGCTTCAAGTTGATCGGCAGCACCGCTAATAGTGAGGTTGATTCCTTGAGCTATTTTTCCTTGCTGCAATAGACTAGTAAGTAACTGGCTTCTCACAACTTCTTCGGCATCTTCTAGGGCAACATTACGTGGAGGGATAATGTAAACAGACACCGTTCTGTTGCCATCAACACGACGTAAACTGTCACTACTATAACTTGCGTGCATATCCGCCAGAGCACTTAGTGGCATGACTTTACCCGATGGCGTAATGATAGGGGAGTTGGCTAATTGCGTTATATTTTGCTCGTTACCGGCGCTACTGAACATAAACATATCAATTTTATCATCATCTAAGATGAATTCATCAATGTACGCTCCATCACTAAAGGCAGAAATGGCATAACCTAATTCACTGTTGCTTAAGCCAAGTTCAGCTAGGCGTGACCATCTTGGTTTCACTTCTATAAGAGGTTGATCTAAGCTGAGTGATCTTGGCTGAGAGTTTATTTGTGGGTTATCAAATAGTAGCTCAGCTTGTTGATAAACGGCTTCAGCCGCTTGGTAGAGCTCGATTAAATTAGGTCCTGAAATATCAACGGCAACTGCGCGAGTACCACCATCATTACTCGAAATAATTGAGCCACGAGATGAAAAAGCTCTCATGTTGTCATAGCTCTTAAATTTTTGCGTAATGGCGTCCATCATGGCTTGAATATTATCGGGATCTGAAGGGCGGCTCATCATCCATATCCGACCTGCAGAAATAGACATAGAGTAGTAACCTAGTGGCGGCATATTAGTTATGCCGTTGGCAAAATCATCAGTTTCGTTATCAATGTAATTATCAAAATATTTTCTTAACTCACTACCAATGCGCTTCATTTCACTTAAGTTGTAGCTTGGCGGGGCTATCATGATTGAGAATGCTTTTGGCTCTTCACCTTCCGGTAAATATTCTGCTGCTGGCATCAAATAATAAGCTAGACCTAAGGTGCCAATAGCAAATACTGAGACGGTAGTGATTGCTCGTGATTTTTTAGTAATAAAAAAGTCAACAAAACGGAGCCAACTTGATGAAAGCTGTAGTTGTTCTTTCGTTTTTTTACTGCCGAAATTGGCTATGGCGACAGGCACAACAAAAATAGCGACTAACATTGACGCAATGATGGCACCTGAAATAGCAATAGCAATATCAGAGTAAAGTTGCCCAGCTTCTTGTTGGACAAACAATATTGGTGCGAATACCAGTATCGTCGTGGCGGTTGAGGCTAATACGGCAGGCCATACATCTTTGACACCCGAAACTGCTGCTTCAAAGCGTGCTAGCCCGCGCTTTCTTGCTTGAATAATACTTTCTAATACTACAATAGTGTTATCAACAGTCATACCAATAGCAAAGGCAACACCTGCGAGAGAAATGACATTGATAGTACGATCAAATACCATTAAACCGAGAAAAGCGGCAATGGTACACATGGGAATGCCTAAAATACCAATTAGCGTTACTTTCGCTGAGCGCAAAAAGTAATACATGACGATAGTCGCTAGTAAGCCACCTAGAATTAAATTAAACCAGACATTTGATAGCGAACTACTCACATATTGAACATCATCGCTAACTAGCTGAAGTTCTAAGCCATTGTATTGTAATAAATCACTATTAATTTGTTCAACAATAGTAAGCATTTGCTCCTTTATGGCGAGTACATTAGAGCCACTTTCTCGGCGAACAGATAAGCTAATGGTACGTTCACCATCGAGGAACGATAGGCTTCTTGTTTCATAATGATCAAGAATGACTTCTGCGACATCTTTTAGGTGAATATTAATATTGTCTTGGCGTTTAATAACAATATCTTCAAGCTGGGCAATATTTTCGAAACGGCCAATAACACGAATTAAAAAGCGCTCTTTTTCAGATTCAATATCACCAGCAGAGGCATCTTTGTTACGGTTTCTAATGGCACTTCGCACTTGGGTTAAACTGATGCCACGTTGCGCTAAACGGGAGGGGTCTACTTTTATTTGTATTTGCCTAGCAGCACCACCACCAACTCTAACTTCAGAAACCCCACTGACACTTTCCATTCGAGGACGAATAAAGTCTTCGGCATAATCTCTGATCAAGTCCATATCAATATTGAGTGGATTACCTTTTTTCGGCTTCAATGAAAAATACATAAAGGCATTACTAGAGAAGGAGCTTGAAATTAATCGAGGTTGATCAACATTTTCAGGGTAAGACGATACTTGGCTTAAAGCGTTGTTTACATTAAGTAGCGCGTCATTGACATCAACACCAAAAGGGAACTCTAGCTCAACGGTCGCTCGCCCCATGGCTGCGTATGATGTCATGCGCTTTAAATTAGGTAAGCTTCTAAGATAGCGCTCTTGCTCTATTAAGATTTCTTTTTCAACATCTTGTGGTGTAGCACCCGCCCAACCTGTTCTCACAGTGACGGTTCTCACTTCAAGATCTGGGATCATTTGTACTGGTATTTTGAGTGAACCGGCAATACCTAAGATACAAATGATAGAGACGACTACAGCAACCAGTGTGCCTCGTTTTATAACGGCATCAAACACAGATCTCTCCTTAAGGCTTTTTGATGGTTACGGGTGTGCCATCTATGAGTAGATCGCTACCTGAAATAATCACAGGCGTACCATTAGGCACTCCTGAAACAGATACTGTATTAAAACTACTGGCTATCATGTTTACGCCAAAGCGTTTTACTTTATTATCTACAACCCCGTAAACGCTGTAATTGCCATCTGGGTGACGTTTTAAAGCGCTCTTAGGTAAATTAACTTGCGCTAAGGTTTTGTTAGGTAATACAAGTTTTACTGTCGCTGACATACCAGCGATGAGTGATGTGTTTTTTGGTAAGTCTATTCGGGCTTTAAAAGTTCGACTGAGTGGGTTTGAAACCGCAATAAACTGTGAAAGCGGTAATGCAATCTTTTCTTGAGGAGCAGTATCTGGGATCACTAACGCGTTTACATGGGCTGACTCTTTTATCTCACTAAAGTACTCTTGTGGTACATCGACAAAAATTCGTAATTCATCATCAGACACTAATTGAAAAATTTTACTTTGCTGAGTAACCCATTCACCGATATCAGTGCCTCTTTGAGCTATGGTGCCAGAAAAGGGGGCTTTTACTTGATGACGATTGACAATTTCTTGTTGCAAGGCTTGTTCGGCTGCTGCTTGAGCTAGTAGTGCTTTACTTACCGCTGCATTCGCTCGGCGTTCTTCTAGCAGGGTTTTAGCCATCACCTCTTGTTCAGTTAAGTCAATAATCTCATTGTATAGGCGTAAGTCTTCTTGATATTTTACTTGCGCCGATTGAAATAATGCTTGCGCCTGCTGTAACTTTATTTGCGCGATAGAATCATCTAATGTCAGCAGTGTTTGCTTAGCAGTAACTTGTTCACCGGCGTTGACATAAATGTTTTTTACTGTGCCAGCTTCTAAGCTGGTTAACTGAGCATCATTTAAAGCCTCCACTGTGCCGCTTAACTCAATCTCTAACTTTTTTATTTGTTGTTTTGGCTCAATAACTTCTACTGCTACTGTCGCTGCGTAACTATGTAAACTGAGTATGGTCGTGAGAAACAAAACGCCTTTAGTGAAGAACACTTTCATTTAAACCTCGAATAAAATTGAATATTTTTCTACTTATCAATAGTGTAAAAAAGGGTATGTGAACAAAACGTGAAAGTTTTGTATTGTTCACATTCTCTTCACAGTAAACCTGCTTATAATGAAGAGATAACATCAATGAGGACATTAAGTGCGTATTTTATTGGTTGAAGATAATGCTGATTTAGCAGCAAGTATTGTTGATTATCTTGAGATGCAAGGTCATAGCTGTGATTTGGCGTTTAATGGCGAGTCTGGCTTTAATGCCGCCATTTCAAATGATTTTGATATGTATATATTTGACATTGCTATGCCTAAAATGGATGGCTTACAGCTTTGTCAAAAACTAAGAAATCAGTGTAATAATACAGTGCCTATTTTGTTTTTGACTGCGCGAGATACGCTCGATGACAAACTGGCGGGATTTTCTGCTGGCGCTGATGACTATTTGATCAAGCCGTTCGATTTAAGTGAATTGCTGGTTCGATTGCAAGCAATATATAACCGTTATGTCGGTGTAAAAACGACATTGGCACTTAAAGATTTAAGTGTTGACTTGAAAACGGAACAAGTGATGCGAGCAAATAAAGTTATCTCGTTATCTCCCAATACTTATAAGTTGCTAATTATCCTCATGCAACGCTCGCCTGAAATCGTTTTACGTCAAGAGCTCGAACATTTAGTTTGGGGAGACAATTTGCCAGATAGTGATTCACTAAGAAGTCATATATATAAGTTAAGGAGTAAAATAGATAAACCTTTTACTCAGCCATTAATTAAAACAAGTAAAGGACGAGGCTTTAGTATTTCATGAAGGTTTTTCAAAGTATTCGCTTTAGGATTATTATTGCCTGTATTTTTTTCTCATTAGTGGTCAGTCTTTGTTACGGCTGGGTCACATACTATGGCCTTAAATATAATTCCGATGAGTTATTCAACTGGTTTCTCATTCAAGAAACACAAGTATTAGTGGCAGAGTATCAAAAAAATCCGCAAGTAAACTTGTCGAGTATGACGTCAGCTAAGGTTATCGTCTCAAGTGAAGAGGTCGCGATTGCAACACTGGCAAATTACTTTACGAAGACTAAAACCCGTGAGCGCATTTTAAAGAATAATGCTCTTGATTTGATAGAGATGCTGGGGCCTAGGTTTACAACACCTCAAGGCTATATCATTTATGAGTTTATAACCAAGCAAAAAACAATTCATATATTAAAAGCACCGCTTAAAGACGATGCCCTAAGCTTTTATTATCTTGTTGATGTTAGTGAATTCATCAATTACGACGACGTATCAGAAAAAGAAATTTCTGACATGTTTTTAACCATGCTGGTGTTGATTTTATGTATTAGTTTGATACTAGGTTTCTGGCTTGCCAAACGGGTTGTATCGCCGTTAACGCGTTTAGCTAATTCAGTTGATTCAGATAATTATCAGCCCAATAATAATGTCTATTTTAATGATGAAATTGGCTTTTTAGCAAAGCGTATTGATTCTTTTGTATTGAAAACAAATGAAATGATCATTCGTGAAAAATCATTCTCACGTGATGTGAGTCATGAATTAAGAACACCACTGGCAAGTAGTCGTGCAGCAATTGAGTTAGCATTATCAAGTCCCGCAGGAAAAGATACTCACATGAGCAAATTTCTGCACAGGGCAGCAAGAGCCAATGTAGACATGAGCCATTTGATTGAAACATTTTTGTTGTTAGGCAGAGATGAAATAGATAAAGAAGTACATACAGAGTTTAATCTATATGAATTGGTTCAACAGTCTTTTGATAAACATGATTATTTAAAACGCTCGGACGAATTAGCGTGTTTGAATAAAGTAGCACCCACGTTAATGATGTTTGCGGCAAAACGATACTTAGCCATTGTGCTTGATAATTTGATTAGAAATGCCTACCAGCACACTTACCAAGGAACAATAGAGGTATGTGTGCAGAATAATATTATCATTGTTGAAGATACAGGTGAGGGAATGGTTAATTCAAAGCTCGTTAATGATAGTGATTGTAATGTATTAGAAAAATCAGGCGTTGGTTTATCTATTGTTAGACGTCTTTGTGAAAAGCTCAATTGGAAAATAACTATTGAAACTGACCGACCATTGGGCACGAAAATACTCATTGATATCTCTCATGAATAAGTGAGCGTACTGAAGTTTTGTTTAAGCCAGAACGCCTTTGTATGTTTCATTTCTTAGCATTGAACTTAATGGTACAACCAGTTATCCTTGGAAAAATTGCTGAAGGTAAAGAATAAACTTATGAAGTTTAAAGGTACTGAAAAATACGTCGCAACCGAAGACTTACAACTGGCCGTTAATGCCTCGGTTACTCTGCAACGCCCTTTATTAATTAAAGGTGAGCCTGGCACAGGTAAAACTCTTTTAGCTGAGGAAGTTGCTGCTTCTTTAGGAATGCGCCTTATTCAATGGCATGTTAAGTCCACCACTAAGGCGCAGCAGGGGTTATATGAATACGATGCCGTTTCAAGGCTTCGTGATTCACAATTAGGTGATGATAAAGTTCATGATATTAGTAACTACATTAGACAAGGAAAGCTGTGGGAAGCCTTTCAGTCGGATGAACAAGTGGTGTTATTGATAGATGAAGTGGATAAAGCCGATATTGAGTTTCCGAACGATTTATTAGTCGAGCTCGATAAAATGGAATTCTTTGTTTATGAAACAGGGGAAACTGTTAAAGCGAAACATAGACCAATCATCATCATTACCAGTAATAATGAAAAAGAACTGCCTGATGCTTTTCTTCGCCGCTGTTTCTTTCATTTTATTAATTTTCCTGATCGCGACACCATGAAACAAATCATTGATGTGCACTATCCTACGATTCAATTAGATTTGGTAAATGAGGCACTTGATGTGTTTTTTGAAGTCCGTGAAATTAGTGGTTTACGTAAAAAACCGTCAACGTCTGAATTAATTGATTGGTTAAAATTGTTAATGGCTGATGATATTCCTGATGAGATTTTGAAAAACAGAGATAACTCAAAAGCTATTCCACCGCTATATGGTGCGCTGTTAAAAAATGAGCAGGATGTACATATGCTTGAGCGGTTAGCCTTTATGCACCGACGTGAGCAGCGTTAATGTTAATTAATTTTTTTCAGGGTCTTAAAAAGCATGAAATACCGGTGACGATAAAAGAGTTACTGGATTTAATAGCGGCCCTTGAAAAGCATATTGTTTTTGCCAATATTGATGAGTTTTATTATTTAAGCCGTACGATTTTGGTGAAAGACGAGAAATACTTTGATCGCTTTGATAGGGCGTTTTCTCTGTGTTTTAGTGAATTGGATAATATTGATGACATTATTGAGGCGCTCATTCCAGAAGAGTGGTTACGTGCTGAATTAACAAAACACCTGACAGAAGAAGAGAAAGAAAAAATACAATCACTTGGTGGTTTAGAAAAGTTACTTGAAACGCTAAAAGAGCGTTTAGCGGAACAAAAAGCTAAGCACCAAGGTGGTAATAAATGGGTTGGTACAGGTGGCACCTCGCCATTTGGTCACAGCGGTTATAACCCCGAAGGTGTTCGCATTGGTGGGGAAAGTGGTCACAAGCGTGCTGTTAAAGTTTGGGAGCGGAGAGATTTTAGAAATCTCGATGATAATATTGAATTAGGAACACGCAATATAAAGGTTGCGCTAAGAAGACTTCGTCAATTTGCCCGTACTGGTGCTGATGAAGAGCTAGACATTGACGATACTATTCGCAGTACAGCTAATAATGCGGGTTACCTTGACTTAAAGATGGTGCCTGAACGGCACAACGCTGTAAAAGTGCTGTTGTTTTTTGATGTTGGCGGTTCAATGGATTCCTACATTGAAACCTGTGAAGAAATGTTTTCGGCGGCTCGAGCAGAGTTCAAACACATGGAATATTACTATTTTCATAATTTCATTTATGAATCGGTGTGGGACAATAATGTTCGAAGACATCAAGAGCGCATACCCTTACATGATATTCTGCATAAATACAGTAGCGACTATAAAGTTATATTTATTGGTGATGCGTCGATGTCACCTTATGAAATAGCTGTGCCCGGTGGCAGTGTAGAGCACTGGAATAAAGAAGCTGGCGCTGTTTGGTTTAATCGATTACGAGATAATTTTGAAAAAGCTGTCTGGATTAACCCTGTCCATGAAACTCATTGGCAGTACACCCAAAGTATCCGTATGACCCAAGAGCTTGTAGAAGATCAAATGTTCCCGATGACAGTTAACGGTCTGGAACAAGCAATGAGTTACCTGTCTAAGTAACCTTTTCACGAATGCATTTCTCTTAAGAACAGATAAGAAAAAAGCGATGAATATCATCGCTTTTTTTGTTTTATCTCGATTTTTTAATGTTTAAGTTATTAAGTAAAATCGTTCATTTAAGGAATTAGTCTAATGCCTTAAAACGAATGGCTGCACCGCCACTTGTCGCTAGTGTTAACTTTATGGTATCGCTTTTACGTACTTGTTTGTTTTCAATGACAATATCGTAAGGGTTATTTACCCATTCTGCCTTTTCACCATCACGATATATTTGAGCTTGATAACGCTTGCCGGGCTTAAGAAAGTCGAGTTTTATTGTTAACTCGCGCGCTTCTTCATCAGTTAAAGCGCCAAGATACCAATCTTCTCCTTGGCGCTCTTGTCTGGCAAAAGCGACAAAATCACCAACTTCACCTGCAACGGCGATACTCTCATACCAATCAGTAGGTACATCTTTAATAAATTGAAAAGCAGCCATATTGGCTTGGTAATTTCTTGGCAAGTCTGCTGCCATTTGAATAGGGCTATACAGTACCACGTAAAGCGCTAATTGTTTTGCTAAGGTCGTTTGTGGTCTGTTTGTGTCACTGCCTAAACCATTAAAGCTCATGTTAAATATGCCCGGTGTGAAATCCATTGGTCCTGCAAGTAAACGAGTAAACGGCAAAATAGCAGTATGCTCAGGTGGATTTGGCGGATTACCCCAAGCATTGAATTCTTGTCCACGAGCGCCTTCTCTAGATATCCAGTTAGGGTAGGTTCTACGTAATCCGGTTGCTTTTATTGGTTCATGGGTATTGATACTAATTTTATGTTTAGCGGCCTCAGTAACACTGTGCAAATATTCATTCACCATAAACTGGCCGTCGTGCCATTCTTTCTTGATTATGCCATTTTCATCAATACGCTTAATATTGCCACCGTCAGCAACATATCCCGTTTTAATTTGATGAACGCCATGTTGTTGATATAAGGCATAGGCCTCTGACATTTGATTTCTATAATTGGTGACATTGCCTGAGGTCTCATGATGACCTATAAGCTCAACACCTTTACTTTTGGCGTATTGACTCACTTTGTTTATATCAAAGTCATCATAAGGTTTTGCAAAGTTAAAGACATCACCATTGTGAAACCAATCTCCGTCCCAGCCAATATTCCAGCCTTCAACTAAAACACCTGAAAAGCCATGTTCAGCGGCAAAGTCCATATAGCGCAGTGTTTCACTTGTGGTAGCGCCGTGTTTATCACCACTTCCCCAGGTATTCTCATTAATATGCATGCCCCACCAAATACCGACATACTTTCCAGGTTCAACCCAAGAGACATCACCCAGTTTATTAGGTTCGTTTAGGTTAAGAATAAGGTTTGAATTTAAAAGCCCTACGGCATCTTTGCTGATTTGAATTGTGCGCCATGGCGATTTAAAGCTTGCTTTGGTTTTCACTAATATGCCGTCTGACCAAGGGGTTAAATCAGCTTTCAAGGTGCCTGGTCGTTGCTGGTTGAGGGTCATTGCTGCATAGTCTACTAATGCGGCTTCATGAATACTTAAATGAGTACCTGAAGGTAACTTGAAGGTAAAAGGTGTATGAGCACGATCTATTTCTTCAATGCTTGAAGTATTATAAGTGTATTCATAGCGGTTCCAGCCGCGAGCAGGAATCCACCATGCTGTACTTTCTTTTGGCGAAGTGAGATTGAATTCAGTCAACTCATTGGTAATTTCAATATCTGTTAAGCCTTTTTGCTTAGGTACTTCGTAGCGAAAACCAATGCCATCATTAAAAGCACGAAAGCGTACTTTATAGTGATTGTTGCTAGTTCGATTAGCAGTAAAAGTGATAACAACTTCATTGTGAATATCAGTAACGTTTTTTCGTTCACCCCACGGCAGTTGCCAGCTTGTATTGACACTGTGCTTTTCTACCGAAGAAATTTTAAAGCCATCGGCAAAGCCATGAGCATTGTTAAACAACATGCCTAGTTTTGATGGTTTGATAACTTGCTCACCATTGAAATCGACTAGATAGTTAGGTTGATTGTCATCATTAATAGCAATGGTAATGCTTTTATTTGGAGAGCTTACGCTAATAGTCTGAGCAAAGACCGAAGAAGATATGAGTAAAGTGGAGACTAATGTTGATAGTGTCGCAGGGTAATATTTCATATTGAATCTTGTTTTTATTGGAATATTTTATCAGTGTAAATTGATAAATTATAAAATGCAGCTAGCTGCATACGTATTCAAATACTTGCTTAGTTACCGAACTTAATTGCTTTTGTAGTAGTTATATTTGTATTTGTAGGAGGAAAGGCATTATTTTGTAATGATTTTGTAAAGGTGTTTATTTAGTCATTTTTATAAAAGTTGTTTTTGTAGGTAGTTGTTTTTAAATGAGTATTTTTTAAATCCCTGCTGGTGCAAGGCAAGGTCATTATTGTCGAAGTAAATATGTAAATTATTCTCATCACCTTTGTTGTTGAATATTTATTCATAAGCCTTTTGCTAACATATACTTATGTTTTTATTGTTTTAGAACACATAATCAACAGTTTTAGTGTGAAAAAACGGTATATTGATTATAATATAATTCATGGTGTAAATTAGGCTTAATGTTTGTTTTGGGTTTTTATAAGGAATATGTAGATAATTAATTCGAGGGAGTGTTGCATTTTTATAAGATAATTAAATAGGTTTTATTAATGTTTGCAGTATCGACACTAATTCGAGTTGTGTTCAGTTTACTTCTCTTCAGCTTTTCTTGCCTCACATATGCGGCAAACGTGAATATTATAAGTGGTAGTGCTGGTGCTTGTAGTAGTGATGATGGATTTACTTGTATTTTCAATGATGTAACACCAATCGGCGTTGATACTCTGCAAACGTTATTACTAACAAAAGATGTACAGATTTATGCCTCAGATGATTTGATTTTTTCAGCCGATATGACATGGAGTGACCGAGATTTACTGTTGGTCGCAAACAATGATCTATTGATTGAGTCAACCTTAACCGCAACTAATACTTCAACGCTTAGGTTAATAGCAAACTTTGATACCGCTAATGATATTGACCCATTTGCACAATCCTCGCCTAATGATAACCGTATTGCATTAGATTCAATTGGTCGATTAAGATTTCCGCTAGCAGATAATAATATTAGCTTTAAAGGGAAAATAGAGTTTGGAAGTCGCTCTGGGACAGGAATTCTATCTATCGACCATGATGGAGATGGTACCCTTGATAATTACAATTTGGTCAGTTCTCTAGCTGAACTAGACGCTATTAATGATGCAACATTAGACGATGCTAACCAGCGAGTTGCTTTATCTACCAATTTAGATCTTAGTGGTACAACTTTCAACGGCTCAGTATTGTTTAGTAGCTCGTCTAGTATTTTTACCGGCCATTTTGAAGGATTGGGACATGTGGTAGATGGGTTTATAAATTCCGGAAATGGTAGTGATAGCTTTATTGGACGCAGTGGTAATAATGCGCATGTGCGAAATATTGGTTTTACTAATGTTGATTTTACTTCTTCTAGTTATAACGCAGGTGTTATCACCAGTAGTACCACAGGTATAACGTTGCATAATGCTTTCGCTGTGGGTAATTTTACCGGTACCACTGGGAGCTCATCATATTATGGAGGGCTGATTGGTACTGCATATACTACCACTGGCACAGTTCTTATTGAGCAAGCTTTTGCTGATGTTAACATTGTAACTCCAGCAAACGATTCTGATGCTGGGGTTGGTGGTTTGATTGGTTGGGCAGACGTAAACTCTTTTAAAATTATTATTCGAGATGCAGGAGCACTAGGAGATATAGATGTAACAGGTACAGGTGATGAAATTGGTGGTCTTATTGGTTATACCTTTAGTTATACCACGGACGGGTTCATTATATTAGATGCTTTTGCTAAGGGAAATATTAATGCCCTTGCGCCCAATGCTACGACAGACAAGATAGGCGGTCTCATTGGAGAAGTCAGAGGGCAGATAACTATCGATCGATCATATGCTTCGGGTGATGTCTACGGTAATGATAATGTGGGGGGCTTTATTGGTGGTTTTTACGATCAATATATTGCTTCCGTTAAAGGGGAAATTACTAAAAGTTATAGTAGTGGTGATGTTTTTGGCTTTGACAATACCTCAACGGATGATGTCGGCGGCTTTATTGGTGAGATAGATAACGCGTCTTTCACAATAATTTCTACCGCCTTTGCTTATGGCGAAGTCACCACGTTAACCGATTATAGTGGTGCTTTATTTGGTAGTGTTGATAGTGACCCAACCTTAACAAATGTTTATTGGAATAGTTCAACTAACAGTTCAAATGTAGGTACAAACAGTCCTGCGGTTTCAGGTAGTTCGGGTTTGACGAATGCAAGTTTTATTAACCAATCAGACTTTACTGGCTTTGACTTTGTCAATGATTGGGTGATTACTCCAGCGATATTTCCTCACCCCATATTACGTACGTTAAGCTACTTTTCTGCACCAGTAATTACTTCTTCAGCAGGTACGGCTGCTACCGAGGATTTACCGTATAGTTATACACCGACAGTAGAAGATGCGGATGACAGTAATAATGGTATGGATTTAACGTGGTCATTGACTAATGCCCCTACGGGAATGACAGTATCGTCAGTTGGTGTCGTTCAGTGGACACCCACCGAAGGCATATTAAGCTCAGGCGCGGTTACTTTAACCGTTAGTGATGGCGCATTATCTGATAATGAAATCTTTACTATCAGTGTTACGCCAGTCAATGATGCACCGAGTATTACTTCAACAGCAGGCACAACGGCAATAGAAGATGTGCAATACAGTTATGCTGCCAGTGTTAGTGACAGTGATGACAGTAATAATGGTGTGGATTTAACGTGGTCATTGACTAATGCCCCTACGGGAATGACAGTATCGTCA
>NZ_SAWY01000041.1:129528-130574 GCF_006439335.1 Litorilituus lipolyticus
AACTTTAACCGTTAGTGATGGCGCGTTATCTGATAATGAAATCTTTACTATCAGTGTTACGCCAGTTAATGATGCACCGAGTATTACTTCAACAGCAGGCACAATGGCGACAGAAGATGTTCAATACAGTTATACCGCCAGTGTTAGTGACAGTGATGATAGTAATAATGGTGTGGATTTAACGTGGTCATTGACTAATGCCCCTACGGGAATGACCGTATCGTCAGTCGGTGTCGTTCAGTGGACACCCACCGAAGGCATATTAAGCTCAGGCGCGGTTACTTTAACCGTTAGTGATGGCGCATTATCTGATAATGAAATCTTTACTATCAGTGTTACGTCAGTCAATGATGCACCGAGTATTACTTCAACAGCAGGCACAATGGCGACAGAAGATGTTCAATACAGTTATGCCGCCAGTGTTAGTGACAGTGATGATAGTAATAATGGTGTGGATTTAACGTGGTCATTGACTAATGCCCCTACGGGAATGACCGTATCGTCAGTCGGTGTCGTTCAGTGGACACCCACCGAAGGCATATTAAGCTCAGGCGCGGTAACTTTAACCGTTAGTGATGGCGCGTTATCTGATAATGAAATCTTTACTATCAGTGTTACGCCAGTTAATGATGCACCGAGTATTACTTCAACAGCAGGCACAATGGCGACAGAAGATGTTCAATACAGTTATACCGCCAGTGTTAGTGACAGTGATGACAGTAATAATGGTGTGGATTTAACGTGGTCATTGACTAATGCCCCTACGGGAATGACAGTATCGTCAGTTGGTGTCGTTCAGTGGACACCCAACGAAGGCATATTAAGCTCAGGCACAGTTACTTTAACCGTTAGTGATGGCGCATTATCTGATAATGAAATCTTTACTATCAGTGTTACGCCAGTCAATGATGCACCGAGTATTACTTCATCAGCAGGCACAACGGCAATAGAAGATATTCAATACAGTTATGCCGCCAGTGTTAGTGACAGTGATGATAGTAATAATGGTGTGGATTTAACGTGGTCATTGACTAATGCCCCTACGG
>NZ_SAWY01000041.1:130774-330276 GCF_006439335.1 Litorilituus lipolyticus
CTCAGTGTTACGTCAGTTAATGATGCACCGAGTATTACTTCAACAGCGGGCACAACGGCGACAGAAGATGTTCAATACAGTTATGCCGCCAGTGTTAGTGACAGTGATGATAGTAATAATGGTGTGGATTTAACGTGGTCACTCACCAATGCCCCTATGGGAATGACAGTATCGTCAGTTGGTGTCGTTCAGTGGACACCGACCGAAGGCATATTAAGCTCAGGCGCGGTTACTTTAACCGTTAGTGATGGCGCGTTATCTGATAATGAAATCTTTACTATCAGTGTTACGTCAGTTAATGATGCACCGAGTATTACTTCAACAGCAGGCACAATGGCGACAGAAGATGTTCAATACAGTTATGCCGCCAGTGTTAGTGACAGTGATGATAGTAATAATGGTGTGGATTTAACCTGGTCATTGACTAATGCCCCTACGGGAATGACAGTATCGTCAGTCGGTGTCGTACAGTGGACACCTACCGAAGGCATATTAAGCTCAGGCGCGGTTACTTTAACCGTTAGTGATGGCGTGTTATCTGATAATGAAATCTTTACAGTCAGTGTTACGCCAGTCAATGATGCACCGACAGCCATTGAACAGGTTTATTCTCTGGATGAAAATACCAGTGTAAATATTTTATTATCTGCGTCTGATCCTGAAGGGGACTCGGTAAGTTACACCGTTGTTGCTTTACCTAAACATGGAACGCTTTCAGGTAGCGCACCTAATTTAGTTTATCAAAGTCAGCACAATTATTTTGGTAGTGACTCATTCACCTTTAAAGTGAATGATGGCATGGTAGACTCCAATGTCGCTAGCGTTAACTTAACAATAAATAAAGTGAATTTTGCACCTGTTGCCCTAGATGATGATGTAACTGTTATTGAAAATAGCTCACAAAATATGGTTACTGTTTTAGCTAATGATAGTGATATTGATGGTGATGAGTTGCTGGTGATTCAAGCAAGTGCCAACACGGGCACTGTGGTGATCAGAGAAGATAATCGTCTAGTTTACACACCTTTAATCGATAGCCTGGCGACTGATATCATCCATTATCAAATTAGCGATGGCCAAGGCGGTCAAGATCAGGCGAGGGTTTTTGTCACTATAGTAGCGCCAGAAAATCTTCCTCCGGTCGCTGTTGATGATGAGTTTACATTAACTTCTAGTGAAGAAGTATCACTTGATGTACTAATAAATGATTATGATCCTGAGGGGGATAATATTGAGTTGGTTAGTGCTTACTCTGATTTTGGTCAAGTGAGCATAAACAATGATAAGTTAATCTTTCAACCTCAGCAGGGAATAAGTGGCGAGTTAGCTATTAGCTATACCATTAAAGATCCTGTGGGGAATACAGCTAAGGCTATTGTCATAGTTAATATTGAATCTGATGAAGGTCCTATCTTTTTGCCACCGAATCATATGTGTGATGAGTCAACAATCAATGCTATTGCATTGTATACCCAAGTTGAACTAGATGTAGTCTCTGCTGTTGATCGCCATGGCAATAAAATTCCCGTCTCATTAATTAATGATCATTTGTTGTTACCACCAGGTGCAAATGATATTTATTGGCAAGCGACAGATAGCGAAGGTAATACTGCAATTAAAGTACAGCGAGTATGTGTCTCGCCACAGGTATCTATCGCTGCTGATCAAGACGCAATGCTAGGTGAGCGACTTGAAGTTGTTTTTTATCTAAATGGCTCGGCACCTAGTTACCCTATGACGATTCCTTTTGATGTGATCACATCTAATGTAGAGCATACATTGATAGCGCGTGAGGTGGTGATTGAATCAGGCACTCAGGGCAGTATTACCTTTGATATTCTTGAAAATGAGAATATCACTGACGATGGCTCTATTGAGATACATTTACATGACGTGCTGAACCTCGGTAAAAAATATCAACACACTATATATATTAAGCATGAAAACATTGCCCCTACTGTTAACCTGAGTGTGAGTCAACAACAAGAGCAAAGAGTACAAGTCAGTCAAGTTGATGGTGAGGTTACTGTGAGTGCAGAGCTTTATGATGCTAATAAACAAGATGTTCTTGACTACCATTGGACAACTATTCATCAAGATTTAGTTAATGTATCGGAGCTAGATAAGCAGTTTATTTTTGACCCGAGCAATCTTGAAATGGGTATTTACTCTTTGACTTTTAATGTGTCTGATAATAAAGAACCTGTAGGTGTGGACAGTGAAACTATTCATATTGAAGTGGTAGCCGAGTTAGCCGATTTAACATCCAAAGATAGTAATAAAAATGGCATTCCAGATAATGTAGAAGGGCATCAAGACAGTAATGGTAATGGAATTGCTGACTATCTTGATAGAGATGGAAACTGTAATGTCTTGCTGCAACAGAGTGAACAAAATTTTAGTCACCTAATAGAGACGCAAGCGGGTATTTGTTTACGGAGAGGACAATTCTCTCTAGGTGATAGTTCTGGTGGCGCTCAAATTATCAGTAATGAAAATACCCCAGTAGATCCTAATGCAATGAATTCAGGGGGCATTTTTGATTATGTTGCCTATAACATTGAAAAAGCGGGCTCAAGTATTGCTGTTGTGATCCCTCAGGAAAAAGCGATTCCTGATAATGCTCTTTATCGTAAATACTCAACTGTAAATGGCTGGAATACATTCGTTGAAAATGAGCGTAATAGCTTATGGTCCACTCAAGGTGAGCCGGGTTATTGTCCTCCGCCGAGTCCATCACCTAAAGGTATCGTTTGGTCGTCAGGATTAACAGCAGGGCATTGGTGTATTTTGCAAATCATTGAAGATGGTGGTGAAAACGATGATGACTTTATTGCAAACGGCATCGTTGTAGACCCAGGTGGTATTGCCGTAATGTTAAGTTCAAATCATGCACCTGTTGCTAATGACGATATGGTTGAAATGCACCTCAATGAAACATTGGAAGTGAATGAGTTAATCATTGATGTGCTAGCAAATGATATTGATCAAGATGGCGACTTGATAGAAGTCGTTTTTGCAAGCGCGAGTATTGGTCAAGTCACCATCATTGATGGGCTGCTCCATTATCAAGCCGTTGAAAATTATGGTGGTAATATTACCCTGCAGTACGCCATTAGTGATCTGCAAGGTGGTGTAGATAGTGCGACGGTTTATATTGAAACCATTTTGAATAAAGCGCCAATAGTCACCAATGAAAGTAGCCAAATAAATCAAGGTCAAAGTGTCACTATCAACTTATTGGCCAATGATAGTGACCCTGAAGCGATGCCGCTATCGCTTATTCATCTTGATAATGATTCAGTGAGTTATTCAGCGGATGGCCAAGCAACTTTTACTCCTAATGCAAACTTTCATGGCGACATAACCATTAACTATACCGTTTCAGATGAAGTAGGAAATACTCGAGTAGGCCAATGGCACATTCAGGTTGTTGAAGTTGTTGTCGTTGAAGGAACTACGCGCGGAGGCGGGGCATTATTTTGGCTCATTTTAACCTTAATGCTAAGTATTATTGCTCGTTCTGTAATTTATAAAACTGTCCGATCATCAAGGAGTGTTTAATGAGCACTTTAGCAATGGTCAATCATAAAAAATTGCCTAAAACGCTTTTAGGAGCTGTGCTGTTATATTCTATGACGCTTTGGAGCCATTGGGTTTATGCTAATGAGCGAGAGTCTAGTGACTATCAAGAAGCAATACTCATAGTGCCAGCTTGGTATCTTGGCGCAGAGTTAGGTGTTGCTATAACTGATATTACAGCGGCAGAACTGGATAGTCTGTATCAAGATGCTGGAATTAATGCGCAAAGTATTGAGCTTGATAAAAGTGACACTTTTACCAGTATTTATCTGGGCTATCAATATCACCGTTATTTTGCCGTAGAGCTTGGCTATGTCGATTTAGGCGAGCGCTCAGTTGATTTTATCGGTAAAACGACCGATTTAGATAACTTCACTGGTCATATTGAGCAAATTTACCCGCAATCAGGAAAGGGAATCTCTGCAGCTTTAGTGGCTTTTTGGCCAATATCACCTAAGCTGCTACTTTCAGGTAAACTGGGTTACTGGCACTGGCAAGGAGATTATATTACCCAACAAAATGTCAGCGAAATAGGGTCAAGCACTAAGCAAGGTAATGATCTATGGTTTGGTGTTTCTTTGGGCTATCAATTTAATAAACGAAGTCAGTTATATATTAACGCTCAGCAGTTTAGTTTAGAGGAGATAAAGAATAACGCTTACGGTGTTGGTATTCGTTATACATTTTAGTTTGGTCTAATTTGGTCTAGTTAGGTGAGGTGGGTTGCACCAAAGCAACCAACTCGCTTCTACTGTGGATATTGAGCTTATCGTAAATGCGATATAAATGATTAGAGACCGTTGAAGGCGATAAGTTTAACTCCTTAGCTATTTGTTTGAAGGTGCTGCCTTGACAGATACCAGCGACTACTTGTTTTTCTCTTGCTGATAAATCATCGGCAGGGTTTTTCATTCGCACTGAAATTCTATATAAATCACCAAACTTCTCTTTAACAAAATGTAAGTTATCAAAGCTTGTTTGGTTTTTATCAGTAAATAAACTCATGGGAAAGGCTTGCTGTTTATTAAAATGCTGATGTTGCTCGACAATATTGAGAAAACTAGCCTCTACAGCATGGTAAATGCCTTGATTATCACACAGCGCACAAGACAACTCTTTTTTGCTTACTACAGTATTTTCATTTAATGCTAATAATTGGCGATGAGAAAAGGCCTTAATCAAATGAAATAACAAACTGTTCTGTAGAGATTTTTCTTGCGTGGTAAAGCCTTGTTCTCTGTCGTATCGGTATAAGGTTAATAAGGTAAAAATACCACTTCTGTCATCAATATGAATTGAGCTTAATATGCGCTCTATACCAAACGGTTGAAAACACTCTTTATAAATAGTTGATTGATAAAAATGTTTATCGCTAAGGACATCGGCCATATCGACGGCCTTGCCTGTTGTTGAAAGTAATGTTTCGAAAATGGGATTGATATCAACATGTTTTTTCAGTGTGGCAAATATTTCAGGTGAAACATCAACAGTGGTTTGCGTATGAAACTGTTCTGTTGAAGTATGGCCAGTGCCCCAAATTGCACCATCAAAGGGAATAATTTGTTGTAATAAATCTAATGCCCAAGTAGCAAAATCGGCTAGTGGAATATCGTTAGCTTTACAATATAGCTGGGAAATGAACTCATTTGCTGAAAGTTTATCTGTCATGCTGTTCAATCAACGCCTAGTGAATTATGAAAAGTAGTCTACTTTATGGTTCGAAAACAGGTTAGGTAATTTTTACCATTTTCAACCCATCTTGGGTAGTCCAAACTAATGTTATTGACGTTAACGCTAAGTGGTAAAGATTTATATGGCAACAGAACAAATAAAAGTTTCACAGAGAACTAGCCAAACAGAATCCTATGATACTGTGATTGCAGGTGGCGGAATTGCTGGCTTAGTTACAGCATTAGAGCTTGTGTCAACAGGGCAGACCGTCTGTATTGTAGATAGAGACACCAAAGCGCGGTTAGGTGGTTTAGCCCGATGGGCATTTGGCGGCATGGCCTTATGTAATACCAGCGAACAACAGCGTATGAAAATACCTGATTCAAGTAAAAGGTTGTTAGAAGATTGGCATAGCTTTGCTGAATTTAATGAGCAAGATAATTGGCCAAAACTGTGGGCTAATGAGTACGCTAATCATAATCATGACAAGGTATATTTATGGTTAAAAGCCTTAGGGCTTAAGTTTTTACCTGCGGTAAATTGGGTTGAGCGCGGTTTATACACCCCAGGTAATTCAGTACCAAGATACCATGTTTTGTGGGGCACAGGTTGGGGGTTAGTTGAAAAGGTGATTGAAAAGCTCACCCCGTATATAACGAATAAACAATTAATAATTAAACATCAACATAAGGTGGTTAACCTTATTAAAGAGGATGAGCAAGTACTTGGAGTGAATGTTATCGATGAGTCGGTATCAGTACCGTCCTCAGAAACTTCCACAGCTATGAACGAGCAAAATGAGTTTTCTATTTTTGCTGATAGTACTGTTATTGCTTGCGGTGGCATAAATGGCAGTATTGAACGTGTCAAACAGAATTGGCAGTCACCTTGGCCTGATGAAACAGAAGCAATACTTAATGGTGCTAACCCTATTTCTGACGGTGAACTCCACGATGAAGTTGCCAGCCTGGGTGGTAATATTACCCGTGCAGAGCATATGTGGAATTATGCCGCAGGTATAAAGCATCCGCAAAAAGAGTTTAAAGGTCATGGTTTAAGTTTAATCCCCAGTAAATCGGCGCTTTGGCTTAATCATCAAGGGAAACGCATTGGACCAATGCCCTTAATTACAGGCTTTGATACCCATGATTTATGTCAGCAAGTGGCCAAGCAAGAAAAACCTTGGACATGGCAAATTCTAACGTGGGATATGGCAATTAAAGAGCTAGCAGTTTCGGGCTCTTTACATAACCCTTCAATTAGAGATAAAAAGTTATTGAGTTTCCTTAAGGAAATCTTGTTAGGTAATACACGTTTAGTCAATCAGCTTATTAGTGAGTCGGATGATGTGCTTGTTGGCGATTCAATTGATGTCTTGACCAGCAAAATGAATGCATCAACTGATGAAAATTATATTTGTGATGGGCAAATTCAGCGAGAAATTGATAAGTACAATACGCAATTTACTGACGGTACGGTCATTGAAAATGACGATCAAGTGAGAAGAATTCATCATGCAAGACAATGGCGACCAGATAAATTAAGAACCTGTAAGCCCGCGCCAATAAAAGCTAAAAAAGCGGGTCACCCATATAATTTTATCGCGATTAAATTACAACTTATTAGCCGAAAAAGTTTAGGTGGTGTGCAAACCAATTTAGCTTCTCAAGTCTTAAATGAGCAACAACAGCCTATTAAAGGGCTATATTGTGTTGGAGAGGCCGCGGGATTTGGCGGGGGTGGCGTTAATGGTAAACGTTCTTTAGAAGGTACGTTTTTATCAGCCTGTATCTTGACTGCAAGAAATGCGGCTCAAGCAATCCTTGCCGAACAATCGAAATAGATATCCACTTATTAACCTATAAATAACAAAAAGAGTTAATCATGAAAAAAACAGCAGCTTGGTTAGTACGTTACGCCCTTGAACAACTAAAAGTGACTCACACGTTTGGTATTCCAGGGGTACACAATACCGAAATTTATGATGAGTTAGATAAATCAGATAGCATCGAGCCAGTTTTAGTAACGCATGAAGGATATGGCGCTTTTATGGCTGATGCCGTCAGTCGCTCTAGTGATTCCATTGGTACTTTAGTGATTGTTCCAGCAGCAGGAGCAACTCATGCGGCAAGTGGTATTGGTGAAGCCTCCCTTGATGGCATTCCTATGTTGGTGATAAGTGGCGGCGTAAGAACCGATTCACAGTTCGCTTATCAACTTCATGACATGGACCAACATACCATGATGTCGCCTATCACTAAGAAGACCTACAAAGTGATGAGTCATGATGAAGTGGTCAGTACTATTTATGCTGCTTTTGATGAAGCCACGTCAGGTGAACCCGGCCCTGTTTTTGTTGAGATCCCTGTTAATTTACAGCTGGATTTAGGTAACGTATCTAACCTACCTGAATATCAAACAAAAACCGCGCCATTAGCTGAGCACGTGCAAGAGCAATTGAGTCAAGCTGCAGCAATTTTAGCAAAAGCGTCTAACCCGGGTATTTTTGTAGGGTGGGGTGGTGTTGACGCCATAGAAAGTACAGAAAAAATAGCCGAGCTATTAACGGCGCCAGTATCAACTACCTTACAAGGATTAAGTAGTTTTAGTGCTAAACATCCGCTTCATACGGGAATGGGCTTTGGTCCAGCCGCGGTTCCTGCGGCAACCAATGCATTTAAAGGTTGTGATTGTCTATTGGCAATAGGTACTCGATTTGCAGAAATCGCCACCGGAAGTTTTGGTGTTACTGTTCCTGAAAACTTAATTCACATTGATATTAACCCACAGGTATTTAATGCAAATTATCCAGCAAAACTTGCGATTGAGGGCGATGCTAGCTTAGTACTGGAAATGTTATATGCAGAGTTAATGAAGCAAAGTATTGTGGAGAAAAGTCAGAATATTTTGACATGTATAAAAGAAGATAAAGCAAAATATACTGAGGAATGGTTCAAGCATGACAGCGGTGATAGAGTTAACCCAGCACGCTTTTTCCAGTCACTGCGAGGACAAATTCAAGATGATGCTTATGTACTTGCTGATGATGGTAATCATACTTTTTTAACGGCAGAGCTGATGCCGTGCTATCAAGCCAAGCACTTTTTTAGTCCAACAGACTTTAACTGTATGGGCTATGCCATTCCTGCGGTAATAGGTACTAAATTGGCGAATCCTGATAATCAAGTGGTTGGTATTATTGGAGATGGGGCCTTTTTGATGAGTCAAACAGAGCTCTTCACTGCTGCAGATAAAGGCTTAGGAGTTATCTTTACTATCTTTAATGATGGTGAGTTAGCTCAAATATCTCAAGCCCAGCAAACACCTTATAATCGAAAAACTTGTACTACATTGCCAAGTTTACGATTTGAAGCGATCACTAAAGCCAGTGGTTGTCAGTATGTACGTATTGAAAGTAATGCTGATATTGACGATAAAATTAAGCAGGCATTAAGTTATGCTGATGCTGGACAGCCTGTGGTATTAGATGTGAATGTTGATTATTCGAAGAAGACACGCTTCACTCAAGGCATCATCAAAACAAATTTAAAACGCATGAAACTACCAACAAAAGTGCGCATGATCAGTCGAGCACTGTGGCGCAGGTTATAGTTTACCTATAAAGGTTCTGTGAATATTCTAAAAGCACTGTAATATTATTACGGTGCTTTTTTGATAAGAGACGTTATAGCTAAGTTTTTTGCTTGAAGTTAATAGGCATCTATTCTACAAGCAGTAACGATATTAAAAAATAATTAGTGCTATAACAATACAGGCAGGTAAGTTACATTAACTTGTTATCATTTATCGCGCTTAACTTTGCACACACATTCACAAGGACATTTTATGAAATTGCCATTAATTGCCTCTGCTTTATCTCTTGCGGCTTTATTTTCAAGTAGCTTTGCTGCTAATGCTGCTAATGCTGCTCAGGAGTCTTTATTAAAAAGCGTTGAAGGTAAAGTTATTGAGTGGCGACGTGACTTTCATCAAAATCCTGAATTAGGTAATAGAGAAACGAGAACAGCAAGTATTGTTGCGAAGCACTTGCAATCTTTGGGGATGGAAGTAGAAACCAATATTGCCTATACCGGTGTTGTTGGTTTTCTTAAAGGGGGCAAGCCTGGGCCAACGGTAATGCTGCGTGCAGATATGGATGCATTACCAGTTACTGAGAAGGTAGATTTACCTTTTAAATCGACTAAACGTACTAATTATAGAGGCGTTGATGTTGGTGTAATGCATGCTTGTGGTCACGACACTCACGTGGCTATGCTAATGGGGGCTGCTGAAGTGTTAGCAAAAATGAAAGACGAATTACATGGCAATGTAATGTTTGTTTTCCAGCCAGCTGAAGAAGGCGCACCAGAAGGTGAAGAAGGCGGTGCTGAATTAATGCTTAAGCAAGGTATCTTCATTAAACATAAACCTGAAGTGGCATTTGGTTTACATATTACTGCCAGTTTACCGTCAGGCGTAATTGGCTATCGTAGTGGCCCTGCTATGGCTAGTGCCGATAAGTTTGAAATCACCGTAAATGGTGTGCAATCTCACGGCTCTACACCATGGAAAGGTGCAGATCCTATCGCTGCAGCCGCGCAAATCGTTACAGGTGTAAATCATATTGTTAGTCGTCAAATTAATACAACGAAAGCACCTGCAATTGTTTCGTTTGGTAAAATTGCTGGTGGCGTACGCAATAACATTATCCCTGAAAAAGTTGAAATGGTTGGTACCATACGTAATTTTGATATGGATAACCGTGAACAAATATTTGAGAAAATAAAAACCACTGCGACTCATATTGCTCAAGCATCAGGGGCCACAGCAGAAGTAGAAATTTTCAAAGGTTATCCTGTGACAGTAAACAACCCTGAGCTTACTGCGCAAATGGTGCCAAGTTTAGCAAAGGCGGCAGGCCAAGATAATTTGCAAATAATGGGTAAAATTGGTGGTGCAGAAGATTTTTCATTTTACGCACTAGAAGTGCCAGGCTTGTTTGTTTTTTTAGGCGGCACACCAAGAGATAAAGATCCAAAGAAAGTGGCAGGAAACCATTCGCCATATTTCTTTGCCGATGAATCTTCTTTTAAAGTAGGTACTAAAGCATTAACACAGCTAACCTTAGATTATATGGCGCAAGGGGTAAAGTAATTCGAATTTTGGGGATTAACTCAAATAGCTAACGAAGCGAGTAACGGCAATATAAATTTAACAAATTATATTGCCGTTTTTTTTTAAAGCGAGCACAATTCTCTATAGTAATCGCCACACGCGTATTGTTTATATTTTATTTGAGAAATCATGTCTAAAGATAGTGAAAGCAAAGTGAAATCGTTGCCAGTTAATGAAGCTATTATTAAACCCAAACAACAACGAAGCCAAAATACTCAACAAAAGTTATTGGATGCGCTACATAGCTGCCTTAAAGATAGATTTTTCGAACAAATAAGTATCAAAGATATCGCGCAGCATGCGGGTGTATCAGTGGGCACTTTTTATCGTCGCTTTAAAGACAAAGAGTCGCTACTGCCGTTGTTATATCAAGACTTTGGTGATGATTTATCTGCATGGGTTAGCGATATGGAGGCACTAGAATTTACTAGCTTGCGTGACGTATTAGAAAAACTTACGGGTGAAATGTTTATTTTTTTGTCGAGCAGAAAAAGTGTGTTTCGAACAATACATTTGAATGCTCGGCTTCATTCAGAGTTATTCAGTGTAGATACGCATGTTGACAGACGAGTTATTTATAAACGATTGGCAGCCATTATGTTACGGTATGAAGATGAAATTACCGCTAACGATAAATCTAAGGCGGCAGACATGGTGGTATTTACCTTAATTACCACTTTACTCGATAAAACAATTTACCCTCATTTAACCCCTGCTGTTGCGGTGACTATGCCTGAGACAGAGTTTATTGAAGAATTACCTAAACTGTTATTTGCTTATTTCTCCTATCAAAGTTAATTACTTTTTCCAACACACAAACATAAATAACAAGCACATATTTGGCTTAATTTTAATAAGTTTTGTGAGCTGTGATTCGGCTTTTCTGTATGAACTTCTCTACTACTGCTCTAGCTTGTTCAAAGGTTGAGTTTTAAAATAGTCAACCAAGCAGCGCTAATTTGCTCTTTTTTGAAGCGGTTTGTGGTGGCAACAGACAATAGTATTTATCAGTTCAAATCGGCTTTCATCCAAAAGAGAAAACAATCGTTTCCTGTGCTATTAAAGCATTCATTGAAGTGTGTTTTGGATTCTTTATTCTGACTTGCCCTGCAAGAAGTGCATTTGCGCTCAGTACGTTAGCATTTGATGCAATAGTTGAAGTTGAGTACGTTGCAGTAAAATAATGACTAGAATTTTTCTCGAAACATGTGAATTACAAAAGCTCATAACTAGTCTGATATTTTTCAACTCTGGATTCGAGTTAATCGTATAGTGGATTGATTTGTTATGAGCGAAAAGCAGACTGTTAGCTTTATATTTTCTATGCGCCGCTTCAAGCTTATTATAGTCTTTCAATTTAATGTGAAAACAGTCCCCTTTGAGCGATAAGCAGTCTGTCAGTTTTTACTTTTGATGACTAACTTCAAACTCCAGAGCCATATAGACAATATTATTTCTTTCAAGAGTAGTGGTATGCCCAAAAAAATTGTAAGGTTATTGTTAGCTATGGTTTTATATGTTAAACAAGAGCATCGGTTAGGCTATATAAGGAGATAATAATGAAATACCTATTCGCCGCACTTTTATTTATAAGTTTTTTTAATCGTGCTTCAGATCTTAAAACCTTCCATTTCAGAGGACATGAATATAAGGTGTCTAGCACTATAACAAAGGTGCCAGATCTAGAAGTTGCTAGTTTTTGTCTAAAGTTAAATTCTGATGGAGTAAATAACTGGTGGCTACCTAACTACCATCAATTAATGAAGTTAGTTAGAACTCAAGTATCTGGGTTTGATCACTTAGTTACTGTTGATAAAGGTGAAACATACATTTATAACGAAAATAGGCGAAGAATTTACAGTTATACACCTAAGGAAAATGAGTTTTCAAATGTTTTATGTATATCCTCAGATACAGTTACAAATCCGCAATTAGTAAAATCAAGATTATTAAAAAGAAATGAATTTATTCTAGGAACAAAGTTTGGCGGTCTAGGGCTTGGAACAAAAGCTCCTGAGATACTAATTAATAATTACAAGGAAATACCTAAATCAATTGATAGTGATATTGCAAAAATTATAGGAACCTCACTTAAAAGCCTAAAGGGGGAGGTTTTAGACGACTTTTCTGAGTACTCAAATGATTTACAAGAAAAATACAAACAACCAAACAATTCTGGTTATCGCATTCGCCTCATAAAGGAATATCCACTGGAAGACCAATGGAACCTGCAAGAGTTACTTGCTACTCAAGATAAAGACATTTATTTTTTTTCAGCATTTAAATTTTATCCAAACACACTAATATCAGACGTTTCGAAAGCTATCAATGATAAGTTTGGGAAGCCAGATAATATGAATACTGAAAAAGGCACCCGATTTATGTACTTTGTTTTTGAGGATCTCAACTACAACTATGAAAACGTCAAACGTTTGAAACGTTCGAAAAACAAAAATATACCAGAAGCAGTAGCCGAGCTAAAAATGTATTTAAATCAAGAGAAGAACGGCGCTAAACTTCATATAACCTTCAATTCTAATTCTATCAGCAACAAAGCTAAAGAAAAAATGGAAAAAGAAATGAGAAAAGAGCTAGATAAATTTATTAAAGATAAACGAGAAAACATACAAAAGAAAAAAGTTATTTTGTAGATAAAAATTTTCCAGACTATTTTCAACCCAACGAATGGCTGAATAGTACAGATATAGTGGGAAAATTTACAAAATATTAGTGTCAATTAGGCTCTGATGATACAGACTTTTGAAAAATAAATAACTTAAATAAACGCTATCAGAGGAAGTTTGAGCAAATAGTGTTTATTTATGTTTAGGTTTATTTTTTTCTAAAAACTAAGACTAGCATTATCTCTTTTTGCAAGCGAAAAAGTGATAGAAATAATACTCAATTTACCTTAACTCTTAAAGGCATCAATGACCGTTGTTGGCACAAAGCCGTCTTTCTATGCGTTTTTTTTGTATCTGACGTATGTCTGCAATGGTGGCAGAGCTGTCCATCAAAAGTAGTTTTATTATGTAACTCTAATTTCTGCTATTGGTACTCACACAACTGTCATATTTTATTCAATCTCATTAATTACATATGACAGCTCAAGTGAAGGTTTTTAAGGTGAATGTTAAACATGTTTCTAGTGTTGCTCTGTCATTAATTGATAAAAACCTTATCTTCAATATAACCGGTTTGATTAGTAGAGCATTTAATAAATCTAGGTAGCACAGGTTGTCTCACTGCATGCACGTGTTGTCGCAAAAATTTCCTATTTTTCATGTATTGATATACCTTATCTAGTAACAGGTTTAATTATTGCTGTTATTGACTCAATGAATTTACAGAATGCCCAAGTTCAACCTAAAGAAGAAAACCTGCTCGATATAGAACCTCAAGCTTTTTCTAAGCAAAGCCATCAGTTTTGGACTATACAAATAACCGGTTGGTTAGGCTACTTTTTGGTGGTTTTTATCGCCATTATTAGACCGCAATTCGATGATCCTAATTTTGATTTAACCAGACAGCTTATTAATTTATTTGCCGAGACCTTCAGTGGTTTTTGCTTGTCTTATTTGCAATGGCAGCTTATTCAACGTGTTGTGCATTTGCCGTTAAATAAGATGCTCATCATTAGTTTTACCTCATCAGCCGTTTTAGGGCTGCTCTATAACGTTATTAAGTTAAGTTGCTATAAAGTCATTGTTTATCAACAGCAATGGAATGAAGCATGGGACATGCTTGAGTTTGGTGGCTGGTTGTTGTTTTCACTCTCAACCATGTTTGTCTGGACCTCAATTTTCTTTATTATGCTTTATAATCACAAGCTACAAAAAGAGCATGCACAACTGCTTCGCGCCCAAACATTAGCGACAGATGCTCAGCTTCAAATGCTTCGTTATCAATTAAACCCTCATTTTATGTTTAACACCATGAATGCCATTTCAACGTTAATTTATAAGCATGAAAATGATAAAGCCAATGAAATGCTCGATAAATTATGTGAGTTTTTCCGTTATTCCCTCGATTTTAAAGCAAAGAGTAAAACGTCATTAAAGAAAGAATTAGATTTACTAGCCTTGTATTTATCTATTGAAAAGGTTCGTTTTGGTGACAGGCTCAATGTGGAGATGGTGATAAAAGATGAAGCAATGAATTGCCAAGTACCTAATATGTTGCTGCAACCTTTAGTGGAAAATGCCATTAAATATGCTATCGAACCAATAAAAGAAGGTGGGATGATAACAATCAAGGCATATTGCCTTGCTCAAAGGTTAAATGTGCAAGTGATTGATAACGGGCAAGGCATTCAAAAATCGAAGCAGCAAGGTTTTGGTATTGGGATAAGTAATACTAAAGCACGATTAGATGCTATGTTTAATGGAGATTATGAAATTAATTTATTAACCCATGAAGATAAAGGGGTTAGTGTCAATATCTCCATGCCAATAGAGACCTAACCATGAGTGATCGAGTGTTAACTGCTGTTATTGTGGATGATGAACCCTTAGCCCTAGAAGGATTAAAGCTTCGTCTTGAAAAAATTCCTGAATTGAAAGTTATTGCGCAAGCTAGTGATGGTGATCAAGCCATTCAATTGTGTCATGAGCTTTCTCCTGATGTATTGTTTCTTGATTTACAGTTGCCAGGGTTAAATGGCATAGAAGTGGTGCAAGCACTTCAATCTGATATTTTACCTATGGTTGTTTTTGTCAGTGCTTATGGAGAGTACGCTTTAGATGCCTTTGAGCTGAATGCCATTGACTATGTGTTAAAGCCGGCAAATTTAGGGCGGCTGCAAAAAACCGTTGAAAGAATTCTTGCGCGTCGTTCGCCTGAAAATGTCGATAAAGAACAAGCCAAAGAAAAATATAAGCTTCTTAAAGCGCTGGGAGAAAGTTCGGGTGTTGCCATTTCAGAATTGGAAGAGTGGCTTAATACCGATGGACCATTACCAAGTGCTTATTGTAAAGAATTAGTCATTAAAAACAGTGACAATGAAAAAGTATTCTTGCCCGTTAAAGATATTCGTTGGATTGATGCTGCAGGCGACTATATGTGTGTGCATACCGATACAGAAACTCACATTGTACGCATTACCATGAAAAAACTTGAAAGTCAGCTTGATGATAAAGTCTTTAAGCGTATTCATAAATCAACATTGGTGAATATACATTGTATTAAAAGCGTAAAAGCTTTACGCAATAGTGAGAGTGTTTTAGAGCTTGGTGATAATGTGCAATTAAAAGTTAGTCGTAATTACAGTTCAGCGATACAACAGCTTGTTGAATCAAAACAGCTTTAACCTGTTGTCGCAATAATATCTCGCCTTATCGTTCTTTTTATCGAGTAAAGCCTAATACCTCGTTTGTCTCTCACCATAGCGCATTTCAATTGTAAGCTTTTGTCATTTTTACCAAGATGATTGTAGGGGATAGCATATACAACAAAAGAAACCTTGTATCGCTGTTTTACATTCAAGCACCTAGTTAACAAGCCTAGAGAAAAAAAACTACAACATTGTTAATTACGTGACACAACAGAACTAGTCAGGTATTTGGAATACAAATTATGATTAAAGTTGCAAAGAGAATTTCACAACTATGCATATTAGCTACAGCATCTACGTTAGTAGGTTGTGGTGGTAGTGCTGAAACGAATACAGATACGAGTCAAATTGACCCTCAACAACCCGTCAGTGATTGGGAAATGGTGTGGAGTGATGAATTTGATAGTACGGTAATTAATGAAAACAATTGGCAGCATGAAGTCAATTGCCAAGGTGGCGGTAACAATGAAAAGCAATGTTATACCGACAGCCCTGAAAACTCTTACGTAAGTGATGGTACATTAAAAATTGTGGCATTACCCGCAGCTGAAGGCGCTGAACTGCCTTATACCTCTGCGCGCATTATTAGTAAAAATAAAGCAGATTTTAAATATGGTCGCTTTGAAGTAAAAGCAAAACTTCCCAGTGGTCAAGGTAGCTGGCCAGCATTTTGGATGTTACCAACCGATGAAACCTATGGTGGTTGGCCTAAATCGGGTGAAATTGATATTTTAGAGGCGGTGAATTTAAAGACTGTTGATGCAGAAGGTGTAGTTGAAAATCAAATTTATGGCACATTACATTATGGTAAAGAATGGCCAGATAATGTGCATTCAGGTAAAGCTTATAGTTTACCTGACGGTATTAATCCTGCTGATGACTTTCATACTTATGCTATTGAATGGCAAGAAGGTGAAATTCGCTGGTATGTTGATAATTATTTATATGCCACCCAACGTAGATCAGAAGTACGCTACAACAGTAAAGATGAAGCGGTAGGCCTTGCACACCAAGGCTGGTTTGCAGAGTATTACGATGCTGTGACAGGAGAACTAACCACGCATTGGGACAATGCGCCATTTGATCAAGACTTCTTTATGATCTTGAACTTTGCCGTTGGCGGTAGCTGGCCTGAAAACACGAACAATTTAGGGATTGATGCCGAAGCGTTTGCAAACGGGCAAACATTCGAAATTGATTATGTACGTGTTTATCAATGTAAGCAAAATCCTGATACCGGTAAAGGTTGTGAAACCGTTCGTGGTGGTTGGGATCAAGAAGCAACTGAAGATTTTCCAAATGGTGCCTTGGTCATCGGTAAAGCTCCTATTCCTTCACCGCCATCAAGTGGTGTTCCTCAAAACTTAACTATTTTCTCTGGCAGCATTAATCCAAACTGGCCTGCATGGGACTGTTGTGGTGGCTCAACCCCCGCAATTGTTGCAGATGATGAACAAGGCGATGTGATGGAGTTTGTTGTAGGAGCATCTCCTACAGTTAATGGCTTTATCTCACGTGAAGCCTTCATAACTGACCCCGAAGGTAAACCGAGCCCATTTGATGCATCACCTATTATTGAGTCAGGTACGGTAAGCTTTGATTTAAATATTATTACTGCACCAAACACTGCTGACGCACCTTGGTTAGTTAAAATTGAAAGTACTGAAGGGGCAACTGCAGTAGAAGTGCTACTTACTGACAATGCAGCTGGTGTTATACCCGTTGTTGGTGAATGGCAAAATTATGAATTTTCTTTGCAATCATTAGCTGATGGCGGCTTAGATATCAGTGCTATTGATGTCGTGATGATATTCCCTGCATGGGGATCGGGTGAAGGTGCTCAGTACCGAGTGAATAATCTTGAGATTTCAGCAGATATATCAGCACCAAAACTTGTGGTATTTACTGACGAAGAAAACCCAAGCTGGCCTTTATGGGATTGCTGTGGTGGTTCAATGCCTACAGTTGAATTAGACGATGAAGCACACGGTAATGTTGCTGAATTTATGATTGGAGCTAATCCCACGGTTATGGGCTTTATTTCAAGAGAAGGCAATATTGTCGACCCAGAAGCACAACCAGCTCCTTTTGATGCAAGCGCTATTTTATCTAATGGTGTTATTGAATTTGAAATGAAAGTGACATCAATGCCGAATGATTCAAGTGCACCTTGGTTGTTTAAAGTGGAGTCTAATGGTGGTGAAAGCGCTGTTGAATTACCGCTTAGCGACAGTGTAGAAGGTGTTGCGCCTGTTGCTGAACAATGGCAAACCTACACATTCAACCTTGCTGATTTAGCTAATGCAGGCTTAGACGTTAGTGCTATTGATGTATTAATGATTTTTCCAGCATGGGGCACTGGTGATGGTGCCGTTTATCGTGTTGATAATGTCATGATTCATGATCCTAATGCTGCCGATGATTTTGCTGGCCATGTTTTGTTTGCCGATGATGTCAAAGCACAGTGGAGTATTTGGGATTGCTGTGGCGGTTCAACGCCGACCCTTGAAAATGATGATACTGAGCATGGTATGACCGCTGAATTTGTTATTGGTAGTTCGCCAACGGTAATGGGATTACTCGCTGATGATGATGTTTACTTAGATGCTTCTAACCTACTGGCTACTGGTATCGTGCAATTTGAAATGAAAGTGTTATCTGCACCTAACGATGCAAGTTCAGTGTGGAAATTTAAAATTGAATCTGGTGATGCTAGCACGGCCGTTGAGCTGGATTTAACCGCAAGCCAAGAAGGTGCAGCCCCAGTGCTAGACCAATGGCAAACCTATACGTTTTCTTTACAGAGTTTATTTGATGCTGGTTTAGATATTAGTTCAATAGATGTCTTAATGATTTTCCCTGCTTGGGGAACGGGTGATGGCGCTGTGTATCGACTAGATAATGTCGTTATTAAAGCACCTTAATCGCACGTTAAAAAATAGTTGAGTGGCGAAAGCCGCTCTCATTAAAAAATTTTAAGAAAGTAGGGTTAACATGAAACATTTACAATTTTCTAAGAAGCGTTTAGCAGTTTATATTTCAGCTATTTTAGCCACAGGTACAAGTAGTGGTGTGCTAGCTGAGGAAGCGACAGAAGTAAAAAAAGACAACGTTGAAGTTATTGAAGTTCAAGGTATCAAGGGAAGTTTAGTACGCTCAATGAATGTTAAGCGTGATATGTCAGGCGTAGTTGATGCCATTTCAGCAGAAGAAATGGGTAAATTCCCTGACACTAATTTAGCAGAGTCTTTACAGCGTATTACTGGCGTTACAGTGAGTCGCAGTAACGGTGAAGGCAGTCAAATTACTGTACGTGGTTTTGGTCCTGATTTTAACTTAGTGACTTTGAATGGCCGTCAAATGCCAGGTACAGGTAATAGTCGTTCGTATAGTTTTGAAAACTTATCGTCAGATGGCGTTTCAGCACTGGAAGTCTATAAAACCGCACGTGCAGAAAATCCAACGGGTGGCTTAGGTGCCACGGTAAATATCGTGACGAGCAAGCCTTTAGCTAGCCCGGGCGAAAAAATGTCTTTATCAGCAAAAGCAATACATGACACGTCAAATGAAGAGGGTGATGATGTCACTCCTGAATTCTCCGCCGTGTATTCTAATACCTTTGCTGATGATAGTTTTGGTATTGGTTTTTCATTTAACCACCATCGTCGAGATTTTCAACAACAAAGTGCCAGTATTCAGGGCTGGCAAGCGAATGTCGATTTACCTTCAAACCTTGATGATTCAAAAGTGATAGACCCTCGTCCACTTGATGAGGAAGGTAACCGTATAGGTAATCACTTCTTTCCACGTGATATGAACTATGGCATTGGTAATTTTCAACGTGAAAGAACCAATGGTCATGTGGTCGTGCAGTATGCGCCGATAGATAATTTAATTATCTCTGCTGATTATACCGGCACTAAAGCCGTTACCGGAATGAACTCTATTGGCTGGGGTATGTGGAATGATTACGGTGGTAACATCAATGGCTATGAACTTGATGAGAATGGTACCGTGGTTTATGCAGATATCAGTGGCAATGATGGTTCTTATTCTGCATCAAGAGCAACTACCGAAGTCGAAGAGCAGTCTTTTGGTTTAAACATTGATTGGCAAGTTAGCGACACGCTATTTTTAACCCTTGATTATCATGATTCAAGCAGTGAAACCGATAATGGTGCTGATAAAGGCTTAGGTAGTCATGGCACATTAGTTTTAGGCTCTGATCAGTTAAATACTAAAATCTATGATTATCGTACTGGTGAAATACCTCACGGCGAAATATTGTGGAAAAATGGCACTAACGAATTAGCGCCAAGTGAAATTGATTCGCATTTTAGTCAGTTTATTCATTCTCCGGGTAAATCCACAGTAGAACAGTTACAAGTTGATGGTGTCTGGGAAAATGATCTCGTGGATATTGGCTTGGTTGATGTGAAGTTTGGTGTCGCTAGAACAGAACAAGAAATGGGCGGTTCACATGCGTGGAGTGGTTTAATTGGGGGATTCTTATTTAACCCTTCATGGCCAGAAATTTTTCCAGATGGTATGTTCACACGTAATGATACGGGTGACTTTTTAGATGCATTTGATGGTGGTGGTGCTCAGCTTAACCCGCATTATTATTATACATTTGATTTCGATGAAGCGGTTGCCCGCTCTGAAGCATTCTTAACCAATGAAGTACTCGGCGGTAATGATTATTTCGCTACAACGGCATACCATGATATGGGGACTTTTTCTCAAGGCTCCGTTAATGAAGATACTACAAGTGTTTATATTGATACGTCATGGGAATTTGATATTGCAGACTTTCCTGTGCAAATAAATGCGGGGTTACGTTATGAGCAAACCGACGTAACTAGCCAAGTTCTTCAGCCTGTGCCAACCAGTGTGTGGTGGAAAGGCGGTAGTGAATGGCATACGCAATACTTACCGGGCGAAAACAACTTCTTAACTATGGAAGGTGAGCATGATGTCTTCTTACCTATGCTGGATTTACGTGTTGATTTAACTGATGACATTGTTGGCCGTGTTTCTTGGGGTAAGACAATTTCTCGTGCGCCTTTAGGTTCTTTAGCTGGCGGCAGAAGCTTATCAGGCAGCCCAAAAATTGGTTCGCGAAATGGTGGTGAAGGGAATACTAATCTTCAACCCTTTGAGTCGACCAACTTTGATTTAAGTCTTGAGTATTATTACGGAGAAGGGAGTTATGCCGCGGTTGGTTTCTTTAATAAAGATGTTGAAAACTTTATTGGTAGTCAAATCACTTCAAGCACCATAGATGGTTTTAGAGATATATACCAAGGTCCTCGTTGGCAGCAAGCGGTGTCTGATATTGAAGCGCGTGGTGATCAAGCGACTAACGATGCCATATTTGCTCAAATACAAGCGAATGGCTCTGCACTTAACGATGAAGGGTATTTAGAGCCGACAGCTGAGGATCCATTAATGGTATGGGATATTACCCGTCCATTTAATGCACCTGATACTAAGACGGTGAATGGTTTTGAAGTGGCATTACAGCACTTAATAGGTGATAGCGGCTTCGGTGTTGGGGTGAATGCTACTTTTGTTGACGGTGATGTTGAGTTTGATGTTGATAGCTTGAGTCAACAAACACCATTAACAGGTTTAAGTGACTCAGCAAACTTCCAAGCGTTTTATGAAAAACACGGTTTATCAGTGAAAGTGACTTATGCATGGCGTGATGAATACCTTATCGGGGTAGGTCAAAGCCAAGGCTCATCAGATAACCCGCCGCAATTTGCTAAAGAGTTTGGTCAGTGGGATATGAGCGTTAATTATGACGTCACAGAGCGATTCACTGTTTTTTTCGAAGGGATCAACCTTAATAACGAGACAGAACAAGGCTTTGGTCGATATGAAGAGCAGTTCTTATTCGCACGAGAATATGGTCCTCGATACGCATTAGGTGTTCGTTACAGCTTTAACTAGCCAGTAAAGCAGAGAGGATATCCTTCCTCTCTGCTCTCAAATTTTGCATCACTTAATCAATAATTAATTTGGAAATTCTTTAAGTACGGATCAAAATATTTAAAATGTAACCGCTTACATTTTTGTGTGGAATGATGGTATATTCAAAATATAAACCGTCAAGATGAAAAGAAATTGCAAAATAAACTGGCAAATTTTTTATCTATACACCCCGTAAATAAAAGAGTAGGAGTATTTATGGCAGCAAGTTCTGCAGGGCTTTCACAAGAGCCATTACAACATAATGAAAGTGGAAGTTTTACTTTTGCATTAACGTCATTAACGTCACTATTTTTTATGTGGGGGTTTATTACCTGCTTAAATGATATTTTAATTCCTTATTTGAAAGGTGCATTTGATCTTTCATATACCCAAGCCATGTTAGTGCAGTTTTGCTTTTTTGGGGCTTACTTTATTGTTTCTCTACCCGCAGGAGCATTAGTCGGAAAAATAGGCTTTAAAAAAGGCATCGTTACTGGTTTAACAATTGCCAGTGTTGGTTGTTTATTGTTTTATCCTGCTGCGGCAATTGCAAATTATACTGTGTTTTTATTCGCTTTATTTGTTTTAGCATCAGGCATTACGGTGCTTCAAGTTTCAGCTAATCCTTATGTCAGTGCTTTAGGTTCAAGTAAAACCGCATCATCACGTTTAACAATGACACAAGCCTTTAACTCGTTAGGAACAACGGTTGCGCCTTTCTTTGGTGCTTGGCTTATTTTTAGTGGCTCTGAACAAACAGAAGTTGCTGGTGCGACAGCGGTACAATTACCTTACTTGATGCTTGCGGCAGCCTTATTTTTATTAGCGATTGTTTTCACTTTCTTGAAATTACCTGACTTAGGTAAAACCGAACAAGCTGAACTGTCTCCTGCAAAAGCGTGGAAGTATAGTCATTTAAAACTCGGTGCTATTGCGATATTTCTTTATGTTGGTGCAGAAGTCGCTATTGGTAGCTTTCTTATTAACTTTTTACATGAACCCACTATTGCCGGCATGAATGAATCTCAAGCTTCTCGTTTTATTGCCTATTATTGGGGCGGAGCTATGGTGGGGCGTTTTATAGGAGCTGTGGTGATGCAAAAGGTGGCTGCGGGTAAAGTACTTGCCTTTAATGCCGCTATGTCTATTACCTTAATAATCATCGCCATGACAACAGACGGTAGTTTAGCTATGTGGTCTATTCTCGCTGTTGGCCTATTCAATTCTATTATGTTTCCTACCATTTTCAGTTTGGCTATTAATGAGTTAAAAGAAGCGACTAGCAATGGCGCTGGAGTGTTGTGCTTAGCCATTGTCGGGGGAGCAATTGTGCCTTTATTCCAAGGAATGTTAGCGGATGTTATTGGTGTGCAATTAGCTTTTATTCTGCCTGCTTTTTGTTATGCCTATATTGTTTACTACGGCCTGAGTGGCTCTAAAATTATTACAGATAAATCATAAGGTAAATCTCGTGAATATTTCAAAAAAACTAGTTGTTGCGGCAATGTCAATGACAGGGCTATTTGCCTGTACACATGATACTTCTGCGGATAAAGAGCTGACAAAAACTCAGCAAAGTAACACTGAAATTTGGCCTGTTATCGTTTCTGAAGTGCCTAAAGATGATGCGATAGAAGCTAAAGTGCAACAGCTTTTATCTACTATGACTTTAGCGCAGAAAGTCGCTCAAATGATACAGCCTGAAATTCGTGATATTACTGCTGAAGATATGCGTAAATATGGCTTTGGTTCATACCTAAATGGCGGGGGTTCATTTCCTAATGGCAATAAACATTCAACACCACAGGACTGGATTGACTTAGCTGAAGCTATGTATCAAGCCTCAATTGATGACTCTATTGATGGCAGTACTATTCCAACCATGTGGGGCACCGATGCCGTACATGGTCACAATAATGTCATTGGCGCGACACTGTTTCCCCATAATATTGGCTTAGGGGCGGCAAATAACCCTGAGTTAATTGAGAAAATAGCGAAAGCGACAGCCACAGAAGTGATGGCAACGGGTATTGATTGGGTATTTGCACCGACGGTTGCAACAGTAAGAGATGATCGCTGGGGTCGAACATATGAAGGTTATTCAGAAGATCCTGAAATAGTGAAGTCATATGCTGCATCGATTGTTCATGGCCTACAAGGTCAAGCTGGGAAAGATTTTTTAGGTAATGATCGTGTTATTAGTACCGTGAAGCATTTTATTGGTGATGGCGGCACAGTTGCAGGTGATGATCAAGGAAATAATATTGCATCAGAGCAAGTACTTTTTGACATTCATGCTCAAGGCTATGTTGGCGGGTTAACTGCAGGGGCACAGTCTGTGATGGCATCTTTTAATAGCTGGCATGGGAAAAAAATACATGGCAGTAAGTACTTACTCAATGATGTGCTTAAAGGCAGAATGGGCTTTGACGGCTTCGTAGTGGGCGATTGGAATGGTCATGGTCAAATTGCTGGGTGTAGCAATGAAAGCTGTCCACAAGCTGTAAATGCTGGGTTAGACATTTTTATGGTGCCAACTGATGCATGGAAGCCATTACTTGAAAATACCATTGCACAAGTGCAAGCAGGCGATATTGCCATGTCGCGAATTGACGATGCGGTATCTCGTATTTTACGCGTTAAGTTTAGAGCAGGGTTGTTTGATAAACCAAGTCCGGCAAAACGACAGTACTCAGGAAAAATAGAGCTTATTGGTCATGACGACCACCGTAAAATTGCCCAGCAAGCTGTACGAGAATCGTTAGTCTTGTTGAAAAACAATAACAATATTTTACCATTATCGCCTAAGATGAATATTCTTGTTGCTGGTGATGCCGCTCATAATATTGGCAAGCAATCAGGTGGTTGGACAATTACCTGGCAAGGCACTAATAATGAAAATAGTGATTTCCCCGGTGGGACATCAATTTATGATGGTTTTGCCACTCAAGTGAAAGCCGCTGGCGGTCAAGTAGTATTGAGTCCAGATGGCTCATATATTAATAAGCCTGATGTTGCTGTGGTTGTTTTTGGCGAAGAGCCGTATGCGGAAGGACATGGCGATAGAGCAAATCTTGTTTATCAACGAGGTAATAAAACAGATTTAGCCTTACTTAAGCAATTTAAATCACAAGGTATACCTGTAGTTTCTGTTTTTATTAGTGGTCGACCTATGTGGGTCAATGCTGAGCTTAATGCCAGTGATGCTTTTGTCGCAGCATGGTTGCCAGGCACTGAGGGGAAAGCGGTTGCCGATGTGTTACTAAAAGGCAGTGATGAAAAAATTAATCATGATTTTAAAGGGAAGTTATCCTTTTCATGGCCTAAATCGCCTGAGCAAATAGTTAATCGCAATGATGAAGTGTATGAACCATTGTTACCTTATGGTTTTGGATTAACATACGGTGACGCATCGTTGTTATCTTCAGAATTAGAGGAAACCTATCAACTCTCAGAAGATTTATCCGTTGGGACACAAGTCTTTAATGGCAAAGTGCAAAAGCCATGGGTAATGAACTTATTGTCAGGTAATGAGCAAGTTGCTATTAATTCAAGTACGCAAACCTTGACGGGTATTAAGTATCGTACGATAGATAAAGTGATACAGGAAGATGCCTTTAAATTAGCATTAGGTGGGCAACATAATGCAGGTATTCAGTTTATGAGTGCTAATGGCTTTCGTGAAGACTTATCTGCTGAGCAAGAAAAGAAAGCAGCTTTAGTGGTTGAGTTAAAACGAGAAAATCCAATTAAATCGCCAGTTTATATTTCAATGAATTGTGAAAGTGAAGGGGATGCTCAAGGTAGTTGTCGAGCAGATGTTAATATAACTGAAGCCCTCAATAAAACAGCGCAAAGTCAATGGAGTGATATTGCTATTGATTTGAATTGTTTTGCCAAGCAAGGTGTTTCATTTGATAAGATTGTTGTGCCTTTTGAGTTAAGAAGTGAAGGGGCGCTGAGTTTATCAATAAGCCAAATTCATTTTCAAAGTGAAGCAGATGCACCTGCTCATATTCAATGTAATTAATAAGGTTTATTAAAAAAACGTTTGACTACATGATAGTGCGAATATTGACCCAGTCTTATCCGCACTTATTTTTTAAGTATTGAATTCCTCTGTAATTGCCTCTTTTACGCATTTAATTAAGTTTACTATTTCTAGTTTTCGTATAGCATAATTGAATATGTCTTGATCTAGTCACTATGATATTACCATGTTGTTTTTTATAGTTTTGCTATGCTTACTGTAACGTTTAATTATTTTGTCTTATATGAATAAATATTTGTTTTTACTACTGATAGCGTACTCAGGCTGGGCGCAGGCTGCATCTAAAATACCGATCAATGTTTATGTTTATCATATGCAGCCTCCATTAGTTATTAATTTAGAGGATGAGACGGGCTTATATTTTGAATTTACGAGGTATTTAAATAAACTAACCGCACGTTATCATTTTGAGGTTGTTTTTTTACCACGTAAACGGCTTGATAGGATGTTGTCGGAAAATCGTATTAGTGGTGTGGTCTTAGGGGTAAACCCGACTTGGTTTAAAGACAAAGCCCAAACAAAGTACTTATGGACTGCTGCATTTATGCATGATAGAGATGAAATTATTTCTCTAAACTCTAATCCCTTTCAATATAATAAACCTGCTTCTCTTGAAGGTATGGTGATAGGTGGCGTTAGAGGGTTTTATTATTATGGAATAAATGAGTTAGTTAAAGCAGGTAAAGCTGTGCGTGTAGATACGGTGAAGGAGCTTGATCTTTTTCCTATGTTATTGAAAAGGCGGGTTGATGTTGCCATCATTGGGCGCTCCGCATATGGTTATATGATGAAGGAAACACAATGGCATGATGTATTTCATTTATCTACTGAGCCTCATGATTCTTTTGAGCGACGCATATTAGTAACAAAAGATCGAAGGGCTTTACACCAAAAATTATCTGAAATAGTTGAAAAGTTGCCTAATGATAAACTTTGGCAGCAATCATTATTAAATTATCAGTAAATAGCTAAACTTTTTAGGAGCATTAAGGACAACATATAATTTTACTTAGCTGTGAATGGCACATCAGTCCCCTTTACAGTCAGGTTTAACAAGGAGTAATCTAAGTAAGTAAGGCATTCTTCGATAGAGCGGTATAAGTTTATGTTGTTAAAAAATAAGATATTGCCTAGTGAACAAGACTACTTGAATATTGTGAGTAGTTTCGCTATTGACCTACTCAAAATGAATACCATCGATGAGATTATTTGGCATGCAGCTAAGAATGTAGTGGCTAAATTAGGTTTTGAAGATGTTGTTATTTATCTCTACAACGAAAGAAAAAGCAAGCTGATCCAAGCAGCCACTTATGGCAATAAAAACCCCTGTGAAGAAGATATTTTATCACCGCTGGAAATAACTCTTGGCCAAGGTATCGTTGGCCAAGTCGCTTTATCACAACAAGCGAGAATTATTGCCGATACCCGTCTAGAAACGTCATATATTGTTGATGATGAAGTGAGGCTTTCTGAATTAACAGTGCCTATGGTAGTGGACGGTAAACTGATAGGTGTAATCGATTCAGAACATCCACAAGCAAATTTCTACGATGAAGAACAATTAAAAGTTGTTATGGCTATTGCCTCTATGATGGCAACGCAAATTAGCCATTTTGATATGGTAATACAGTTAGAAAAAGTAATTGATAAGTTAGAATACAGCAGTAAGATCCAAGATAGTTTATTTGAAATTGCTGAACTTATTTTCACTACCGATAATATTCAAACCTTTTATAAGAAATTGCACAAAGCTATTAGTCGCTTAACGTTTGCCAATAACTTTTATATTGCTTTACTGGCTGAAGATGAGAAGTCATTTCTTATTCCCTATTGCGTCGATGAGAAAGACGGTCTTATCGAAAATGAGCAGCACTCATTAGAAGGGGGAATACCTAGTATCTCTGGGTATGTGTTACAAAGTAACTTACCTTTACTGATCAACAAAGAACAAATTGAAGAAAGAGTAGCTAATGGTGAAATTTGCATTATTGGCAGCATACCTGAGGCTTGGCTTGGTGTCCCGTTTGGTGATGAGTCGTTAAGGGGCATCGTTGTGGTGCAAAGTTATGCCAGTGGCTATATATTTACTGAAAAAGATGAACAATTACTTTCCTTTGTTGCTAAACATATTCATAACGCTATTGAGCGTATGCAAACAAAATCTGATCTACAGTTTCTTGCCTTGCACGATCCTCTTACGCAATTACCTAACCGCTTACTATTTAGTGATCGGGTTGAGCAAGCTATTGTACGTACAAAACGTAACAATAATGGATTGATTGCCGTACTGTTTTTAGATTTAGATCGATTTAAACAGGTTAATGATACATACGGGCATTACATAGGCGATCAGCTACTGAAAACTATTGCAACACGTATTCAAGGTTGTATTCGCGCTTCTGATACGCTTTGTCGATTGGGTGGTGATGAATTTGCTGTGTTATTAGAGAATATTCGCAGTAAAAGAGATGTCGAAAAAATTGTTAATTATATTATTGAAGCAGTTCAACAAAAAGTCAGTTTTGATAAGGGCAATATTAATACCTCTACGAGTGTTGGTGTGACTTTTTATGAGCACGGCGAAATCTCAACCAAAGACTTGCTCATTCAAGCTGATGAGGCAATGTACCGAGCTAAGTTAAACGGTCGTAATCAGGCGTTTTATTATGAAGCCAGTGATGAAGAAAGTTATTCTGCGAGTTATCGTTTAGAGCGAGACTTTTTATCGGCGATTGCACAAGAAGATCTTTACTTAGTTTTTCAACCGATAATAGATCTTAAGCTAGGAAAAATATGTAGCGCAGAAGCGTTAATTCGTTGGCATCATCATGAGCATGGGTTATTGGCGCCAGATTTATTTTTACCAGAGTTGCACCGTAGTGGTTATTTACCCGATCTTGATATTTATGTTTTTGAGAAAGCAATGGCATTCATAACGGCTCATAAAGCACAACTTGGTGATGACTTCTGTTTAAATATTAATATATCAGGCCAGGGCTTTTCAGAGCCTAAATTGATGGAAAAAATTCAACATTATTATCAGTACTCAAGTCATTTACTGTCGCATTTATGTATTGAAATTACTGAGCAAACGATAGTTGATAATGTTGAAGCAACTCAAAAAACAATAGAGCAGTTGCATACCATGGGAGTCAAAGTAGCGCTTGATGATTTTGGTACAGGGTATTCCTCATTGAGTTATATTAATCACTTCACTTTTAATATATTAAAAATAGACCGCAGTTTTATTAATAACTTAATCAAAGGCCCTAATAATACGATTATTTTAGAAACGATTATTCAGTTGTCGAAATCTTTAGGAATTAAAACTGTGGCTGAAGGTATTGAAACACAATCGCAATTTAATTCGTTAAAGCAATTAAATTGCGATAAAGGACAAGGCTATTATATGGTTAAACCAGTAACGTCAAAAGAATTAGCGCAATTGCTTATTGAAAATAAGCAATTCAACTGATTAATTTGGCGGTAATAACATAGCGCAGACTGCCACCTGACTCTAAAGGGTTAAATGGATAACAGGTGATGAGCACAAGGTTAGGGTCTTGTTCAATTATTTTTAACGCTTGTTCTTCACTGTCAATGATTTCCATGTGTTCAACTTGGTAAAGTTGATTTTTTCCTTCTTTATCGGTGAGTGAAATAATATCTTTCATTTGTAAATCCTGTAAAAAACTAAAATGCGAATCTTTATGGCCCGCAATAACAAAGGGTTTATTAAGAGCAAGGCGACTGTATTGGTGCATTGCGCCAGCTGAAAAGGCTAATGTTGTTGGGTCTACACCTTGCAAAATAATCAGTTCTTTATTAAGTCGAGCAATAACCATCTTTGCCACAGGGTGGGTATCAGCCCAAGGCCAAGGTGTTATTTGCTTTGCGGTTCCTTGGCTTTGGTGCCAGCTGTAGTTAATCAGTTGCTGAGATAACCATGCTTTACAGGGGAGCCATGCACTGTGGACAATTAGTCCGAGTGCAAAGCAAGTTAGCAATGAGGCTTTAATATGCCGACGCGGTTTGAATTTATGCACTAGCATTTTGAGCACGCTTACATTGCCAAAAAAGCGAGAAAATGAGTAATACTAACCCTGAGAAAAATGGCGCTTGCCAACCAAGTGCTGTTTTAGGAAATGGCGTTGCTGTTTTTGCCGTTAACTGTTCTTCCATTGGTAGTGAGTGCGGAGTTTCGGGCGCCTGTTCTACAGCAATGAAACTTGAATAGGGTGATATAACTTGATGTTGTAACGAGGTTTTAAGTACTGTCTTTTTGACCGTATCAGCATCTTTTCCTGTGACCAAACCATCGAGTAAATCGGTAATTTTAGCTTTTGCCCAAATGGTAGAAATACCTGTATGTTGCTGCTCTTTTACTAAAGATATTTCTCGATGCCATCCTTGATTTGCTAGTTCACCAAATACTTGAATACTTGCGGGCATCATTTTAGTTTTTATCGCGATTAACAAGGGTTCGCCTTGATATAGGTCTGGAATCTTACTGGGGTATTGTTCAATGGTTCCAACATGAAGTGGTTGAAACTGTAAGTTGATATTGCGTAATGCGGGTTGACTAATTTGTGTTAACAGTTCAGTCATTTTCTTTTGTACTTGATTGACGTTGCCAATATGAGTAAAGGTGCCACGACCAAATTGTGCGGCTTTACGCATAAAATAACTGTTAGGTGCTGAGCCAATGCCGACAGTAAATAATCGCGGTAAATTGTGTGTTTGATGAATTAGTTTAAACAGCTCTAGCTCATTACTGACGGCACCATCCGTTATAAAGATAACTTGCTTAATGGCTGCTTCGCCTAATGCGGAGGTAGTTAAAGCTTTGCTTAAAGGTTCATACATGCGCGTACCACCGTTGGCATGTAATTGATTAATAAAGTGCTTTGCTGCCTCGATGCTTTGTTGATTGATTGGTTGCGGTTGTGAAAAGCTACTTTGATAGCTTGAATTAAAGGCAATAATATTGAATTTATCATGGGGATTTAAGGTGTTTAAGGCAAACAGTAAGCTTTGTTTGGCTTGAATGATTGACGATCCTTGCATAGAGCCAGAGGTATCAATAACGAAGGTTATATGTCGAGAAAAGTCATCAGAGCTTTGCTGGTTCACTCTCTCATCCTGATCAGGAGTGAATGATAATTGCGGTGGTAAAATCATCGCTAGGGCGTAGGTTTCTTGATTAATTTCTTCCTTAAATACGGCAAGCTGTGGGGTGGCTGAAGGGCTGGCTTGCCACTGTAAAATAAAATCTTTATTCATTACGGTTTGCCCCTTGCTGAGTTTAATGGACATAGGACGAGCAATAGCGGAGGTTGAATTATATTCTTCGTCATTAGGTGTGCTCTTCACGCTATTACTCAATATGGGAAAGGTTTGAATATCATGGGAAGGGCTCTTGATAGCGGCTAATGGAACGCCCGCATTTAAGCTGATTGACAGTTGAATATTTTGCTTATTGTTTTTGCTACCAGAAAAAGCGAGTTGTTCAGCCATTGAGCCTTCTAAGCCTTGTTGGCTATTGACTCTGTTTGGTTGATATCTTGGGGTGATATTCATTGGAAAACGAAGACTAAACATATCGTTTTTAAAATCAATATGCTGGTAATAGGTTAACGTTACTGTAATTTGTTCTTTAGCAGCGATGTTCGCTATTTTATTGGTGAACAGGTTGGGGCGGTGTTGCTCTACTAAACTTGCTTTTTTGCCGCTTTTTAATGCTTTTTGAAACACTTTCTTGGCTTGGCTTTTTTCCATAATTTTGCCAATGATTTTTCTTTCACCAATTTGCACTTTTAGTTGATTTACGGCTGAATTATCAGGCAGAGGAAACGCGTAAATTGCATTAATCAGCTGATCACTTTGGTTTAAAAATGATTGCTCAACGGTGACTTTGGCAATAAGCCCATTGATGTCAAAACTTGCCCTTGAGTTCATTAATAGGGCAGATTTATTATAAGTAGAGTGCTTTTCTGTTTGGTTAAGAGGGAGGTGCTCATTAAATAATAGTTGCCCTGTACCGACATCATTGAGTAATGAAGCATGCCTTTGGGCACTATCAAAGTTAACACGTTGAGCATAGCTTTTATTTAAATTAAACAACGCCCCAACAATAACGGTTATACATAAAACGACGATGGGCCATTTTCGACGCGGCTTTTTGTATTGATGATAACTTTGATAATAAATAGACTGTTTTTCTTTTGGCGTTGCTTTGATCACGTTAATTCTCCTTGAAGTATTAACGATTATTAAAACAAGCAACTTAGGCGCATTTTCGACAGAAATATGGCAATTTGCTGAGCAATAGTGGCGAAATAATGGCAATGGCCTCGGTTAGGGCTATCTATATTGCTTAGCTAATTTTATAATTGACACTTCTCAAAGTAATAACGGTAAGGAATTGTGATGTATAGCGAAGAAGAGTATCAAAATAACCCACTTCACGGTGTTAAGTTAGAAGAGGTGTTAACTCAGTTAGTTGATCATTACGGTTGGGAAATATTATTCGCTTACCTAAATTTAAATTGCTTTAAGACCAATCCAAGTATTAAGTCGAGTTTAAAGTTTTTAAAGAAAACCGATTGGGCAAAAGATAAGGTTGAAGCGTTCTATCTTTATCAATTTAAAAGCTTACCTAAAGCTGACAATGAACAATTTGAAAAGCCACCTCGTGATCGCATTGTTCCTATGCACCAAAAGCCTGGCGAGCCTGCAGAATTGAGTCTTGAAGATGCTGAAAAGTTAAGACTTAAAAGAGCTAAAAAAACGCGAGAAAGAGCATCTGGAAAAGCTAATCCATGGGGAGATAAACCCGCAGATCCTTGGGGTAAAAAATCAAATAATACCTCAAGTAATAAAACAACGAATAAAGCAAAGCATAATCCTTGGGGCGAGTAATTAGTTGCAGCTTAGCATCTTGCTCATAAACTAAAGGATTTCATCATGCGTATCTTAGCTATTCTAATCATGTTGCTTTGCAGCTTTGGCGCAAATTTTCAGGCCATAGGCTTGGAAAGCAGAACGCCATTTGAAATACCTCGAAGCCAAGTTGTTGAAATACAAGATAGCCATGTAAAGCGTAGCTATTCGTTATTTATTAAGCTGCCAAAGTCTTATGAGCGCTCACCTCAGCAGCATTATCCAGTTATTTATTTAACCGACGCATTGTATAGTTTTCAGCTTGTATCAGGTGCAACTCGTTACCCTATGAATAGTGGCAAAATGGCTGAGGCGATTATTGTAGGGATTTCTTATGAAAAAGATTCTAGAGGCGATACAAGTCGCGTTTATGATTATACGCCTGTAAAAAGCCCTTTATGGCGAAAGGATACCGGCGGTGCTGAGAAGTTTATTCGATTTATTGAAAGTGATGTTTTTAATTATATTGAAAATAATTACCGTGCAGACTCCAACAATAGGGTTTTTGTAGGAAATTCATTAGGCGGCTTACTCGGAAGTTATATTTTATTAACTAAGCCTGAGCTATTTCGTCATTATATTATTGGAAGCCCCTCTTATTGGTTTCATAACAAAAGCATTTTTGATTTAGCTGAGCCATTGCTTGCTAAAAGTCGAGGGGGTGAGGCTAATGTTTTTATTGCCATTGGTGAACGTGAAACAAAAGCGTTAGAAAGCCAATATACTATGGTGGAAGATGCCCAAGATTTTTATAAATTACTCACTAAATGGCAGAAAGCTGAAGGAAATCATGAGATTAAATCTAAGCTATTTATCATTCCGCATGCTAACCATCAAACCGCTTTTCCAACTACGGTAACTCAAGGGTTATATTGGGCATTAGCCGAAAATGAATAGCTTAGGAAAATCAAAGTGCTATTAACGTGCTAATCATTTATGCACTGAGTTTGTTAAGGTCCTATTGGCCATATCATGGTGATTTTAGCACCTGACGATGCATTGTTAATGATAGTAAGTTCACCGCCATGGTTACGTGCAATTTCTGCACATAATGACAAGCCTATGCCTGAACCATGGTGTTTTGTTGTATAAAACGGGGTTAGGGCGTTATCTAAATTAGCAAAACCAGGACCATTATCAACTATTTCGATAACTTGTTTTTCATGCTGGAAGTAAGTTTTGATGTTAATTTCACAATGCTCTTTATCACATGCTTCATGTGCATTTTTAAATAAATTAATTAAAATTTGAGACATTTGTTTACTATCGGCAAAACACTGTTCATTACCTTGTAAACTCACTTTACATTGGCCTAAAGTCATTGATTTTGCTTCATCAACTACTTCATTAAAATTGAACCAAGTACTCTTTGGAGCCGGTAATTGACTTAATTGAGTGTATTCTTCAATAAAACTGAGTAAGCGATTACTTCGTTGCTGTATCCTTTGAAGTACTAGCTTTACTTGTTCTTCATTAAACGTATCTGTCGATAATAATGTATCGGCCATTGATGCCATCGGTGTTAAAGAGTTACGTAGTTCATGGGCAAGTACGCGTATTAAGTTCTGTTGAGTTGCGCTTTGTTGCTGATGTAAAGGTTTAGAAATATCTAATGCTGAGAAGATATGGCATTTTTTATTTTGGTATAAATAACTAATGCTCTGACATTGCCACTGATGATCAAATTGAGGATGAGATAGTCGATCGTGTTCTAAAAGAAACCCCAATTCACTTGCTAAGGAACCCATTAACATAGGTTGTTGAATTTTTTCTTTCATTGCTGTGTTGCGGTAGGTGAGCTTATTCTCTTCATCGAATAAACAAACCGGGATTGGCCAAGAATCGAGTATATGACTGAGTAAGCTTTCCAAGCTTTGGCTCTGTTGATTTTTATGCTGGCTTGTCATGGCTAAGCTAGCAATTTCTCGTTGCAATTCTGCCAGTAAATTATCTTGGTGCTGTGCTTTAAACTTTAAGGTAACGTCACCTTCTTTTAATACCTGTGTATATGTAGTGAGTTGCATAATGGTGTCTCGCCATAAGTGAACTCCTTGCCATGCTAACCAAATTAACGGATAAGAAATAACGAAAACTAGCGTCGCAATAGCAAGTAAACTCCAGCCTAAGTGCCACACCAATGCGGTACTTAAAGCGAGAATTATTAAGACTAAACAGGATAGGGTAAATAAAAGCCAATGTTCGTGGCTAAATTTATGCTTCATATTGAATGCCAAATTTTTCTAATCGACGGTATAAAGCGTTGCGAGAAATGTCTAGTAATTTAGCCGCTTCACTTACTTGTCCGCTGCTTACCTTCAAGGCTTTCTCTATAAGTTGTTGCTCAGCCGCTTCTAGAGGTTGTAAGGTAATATCTCCAGCTGCTTTGTTGGTGGTTTGTTCTATCATCAACTGCTTGTCATCAATGCTATCTGTCATTGCAAGTAATACAGCTCGTTCGATAACATGACTTAATTCACGTACATTCCCTGGCCAACTATGTTGCTTGAGTTTTTTTAATGCATTGTCTGTAAAGGCAAGTGGTGCTTTCTTGTATTTTTGGCAAAACAAAGCAATAAAGTGCTCTGACAGAGGTTGAATATCTTCAATACGATCTTTTAAAGCGGGTAAGGTGATAACCAAGGTATTTAAACGATAAAGTAAATCTTGACGAAATTTATCTTCATCAATGAGCTTATCGAGATCAGCATTAGTTGCGCTAATTAATCGAACATTCGTCGTTTGAGTTTGGCTGGAACCTAGTACTTCGAATTGACCTGTTTCTAATACTCGTAATAATTTAGGTTGTAATGATATTGGTAATGAGCCAATTTCATCGAAAAATAATGTACCTTTATCAGCTAAGGTGAAACGACCTGTTCTATGTTGTTTGGCATCGGTAAAGGCCCCTTTTTGGTGACCAAACAATTCACTTTCAAATAGGTTCTCTGGAATCGCCGCCATATTTACCGTAATTAACGGTTCATGTTGACGTAATGATAATTGATGAATTCGCTCTGCAAGTTGTGATTTTCCGGTGCCGTTCTCGCCTAAAATGAGTACGTTAGCGTCTGTTGGCGCAATTTGCTCAACTAGCTGTTCTATTTGTTGCATGCTCTGAGATTGACTGACCCAATGCTTATTGGTTTCATTAGAAAGTAATTGTTTAAACCCTTGGTTTTGTTGAGTTACTTTAGATAATTTTAGTTGTTGTTCAATACTATTTAGCAGCTTAATTTTATTCCAAGGTTTTTCAATAAAGTCATTTGCACCGTTTTGTAAACCTTCAACAGCTAATTCAATAGAGCCCCAAGCCGTCATTAAAATTACCGGTATAGCTAAAGGCTTTAATTGCGCTAGAATCGCTAAACCTTCTTGTCCGCTTGTGGTATCGAGTGAAAAATTCATATCGAGCAAAACTAAGTCAGGTTGTTGGCTTTGTGCCTTTATTGTGATCTCTTTTGCGTTACTTGCTTCAATAATTTTATAACCATGTGCGCTTAATAATAAATTTAGCGCTAAACGAATATCTTCATCATCGTCGGCTATTAATATGGTGGCGTTGAGCATACAGTTTTCCATTCTTAAGTAAAAAAGGGAAACGCTTTGGGCGCTTCCCTTAAGATTTTATCATAGCCTATTAATAGCTATGGTCATAGCGTTCAGTTAGAAATCAAAAAACATAGCTTACTGATTTCTAGAGATTATGTTGACGTTTATTCTTCCCTTAGGGCTTGCATAGGATCGCTACGTATTACACGCCATGCAGGTAATATTACCGAAATAAGCACAATAATAATCAAGGCAACATCGAGTAATGTCATCGCCAACCAATTGAAGTTAGGCAACATCTCAAGTGTTTGTTCCATGTGTTGGTAGGCAAAAACAGAAAAAATAAACCCTAAGCCAAGTCCTAAAGCTAACATGATTAGGGCATCTTTAAGAATGAATTTGACTAATCTCGACTGCTTAGCACCTGTTGCCATGCGAACCGCTAATTCATATTTTCGATGGTTTGTAGTCATTTGCGTTAAACCTGCAACACCTATGGCAGCTAAAAATAATGTTAATGCTGTCATGGTTAATACCACCCATAAACTTACTCGTTGATTTAATGTTTGTGTTAACCAAATGTCGTGTAGGCTCTGTACTTGTAAATTGGTTAACCTTGGATGTTGACGCTTTAATTCACTATCGATCATCTCTGGCGTGATATTTTTGCCCTCAGGCATCATTACCGTTAACTGTATATTGCCACCGACTCGAATGCGATGTGAATAAACAGCAGGTAAACCAAGAGGCTCAGCGATCCCTGTTTGGCTAATGGTATCTGCTACTATGCCGTTTATAATTGTTGCAGGTGCTTCGGGATCTTGACTTGTTTGAAATGTTTTTCCAATGACTTCTTGATAACTGAGTGCTGGAAATAAAGTTTTAGCCATGCTGGCATCTATGACAACGCGATTTTCGTTATTATCAATTTGTGCTTGGGTTAAGTTAGCCCCTGCTAGCATTTCGATATTAAAGGTAGTGAAAAAGTTTGCACTTAAACTTCTGACTTGATGAACAACACGTTGACCACCATTCTCGTTATTCCTAAAAGCGCTTACTTGCAACGAGCCAGACAATGGACCGTAATCGGCAACCACCACTTCACTATTTGCGACTTGTTTTTCAATAAGAGCACTTAAGTTATTCAAAAGCTGTTTAGTTTCACTTTTGCCATAATCTTCAAAGTCATTCAATTGAGTGATGTATTCATCATCACTGACTGATAGAGATATATTATAGCTATTGCCAATATCATACCCGAGTTCTTGATAAACGGCCTGATAGCTTTGCATTGCGACCATAACAGAAGCCGTTAATAAGATAGAAGCGATTGATAATTGGAAAATCATTAATACTCGGCTTAACCATTGATTACTTTGCGCTTGGATACCTTTACCACTGCTATTTAAGTTGTTGGCTAATGCATGCTTGTCTATGTCGACTATAGCTAAAGCACTAAATAAAACACTTAATAAGAAAATAATAAGTACCGAAGCTAAAATAGTTAGACCATTAATCGTGATGGCATCGATCATTGGTAAACTATCTCCTGCGATTAATGGCAAGCTTCTTAATGCCCAACCCGTCACTAATAACCCTGTTATAGCTGCCAGTATAAAACTCGGTAAGTTTTCAAGTAACACTAATGTGCGGACTTTGTTTAAACTAGCACCTAAACTAATTTGAATAGCAAACTCTTTGGTTCTACTTTGGTAGTGGGCAATAAAGAGGTTTAGTAAGTTTAGGGTTGCCATTAACAATAAACCCGTTACGGCAGCAAATAAGGCCACAATCAATCCTTCGCTTTCTCCTAGTAAGTTGCTGCGATAGTCACTCGCTTTAACTACTTTTTTAGTATTCGATAAAAAATCTAGGAACATTTGTACTTGATCACCAGATACATTCTGACTGACATAATCTGTTAACCAAGCATCAGTTTGTTCTTTGGTTGGGAGGATAGCTTGACCGTTTGGTGATTTAAGAATTAAAAAGTCAATTTCATTTCTTATTGCGCCAACGCTATCTTGCTGTTGTTTCACTTGCGCTAGATTAGCAATAAACCAAACTTGCTGAGGCAGTATCGCAGGGCCACTTTTTACTGCCATGACATCTTCAATTACACCAGCAATTATATAGTTTTGATTTGCTATGCTGATTTGTTTGCCAAGAACAGATTTTTGACCGCCATAAGCTTGTTGCCATAGCGAATTAGAGATCCAAATATATTTTTCAGGGGCTTCAATTGTAACATCGTCACCCAATAATAATTGGCTTCCTAGTACTGAGGTTATGTTACTTGAGGCATCATACCGGGTTGTAGTATAGGTGATATTGTTGATTTCAATATCTTGTTCTGCCGGCGCAATAGCTGCCCATTCTCCTAAATCTTTAAATTGCTCGCTAAAGGCAATTAAGCGGTTCATATTCCAATACGATACACTTAAGGTATCTGACATTTGAAAGCGATACTCATAGGTTTGTAAATGTGCTTCTTCTTTAACACCTTGCAATGGCTGATGCAGAAACGTTGAAGCAATTGCAATGACAGTAAGCACTGCACCTAATGTTAACCCTAGCGTTAAAATTAATGGAATACTTAGCCTTGGAATAGAAAATATTCTGACAATTCCTTGATAGAGTGATTTTTTCATTAAACTCATGCAACCCCCTGTAATGCTTTATTTTCAGCATTAATTTCAGAGACAATTTGACCATCAAGTAATTGAATTTGACGATTCGCACATTGCGAATAACGACTATCATGGGTCACCATTACAATGGTAGAACCTTGTTTATTCAATTGCTCAAGTAAAGACATCACTTGATCACCATTTTTACTATCTAAGTTACCTGTAGGTTCATCAACTAAAATTAGATCAGGTTTTCCTACTAATGCACGCGCAATGGCAATACGCTGTTGCTGGCCACCTGAGAGCTGGTTCGGGCGATAATGCTGGCGTGGTAGCATATCAACTTGTTCAAGCACTTCTTCAACACGCTGTTTAATTTCTGCTTTATTGGTGCCCCTGTGCTCAAGTGGTAATGCAACGTTTTCAAAGACTGTTAAGTTATCAATTAAATTAAATGATTGAAAAACATAGCCGATATGTTCATTTCGAATTTGAGTACGGTGGTCAACTTTCAGTCCGGTGGTATCAATGTTTGCTAGCTGATATTCGCCTTCAGTGGCAGAGTCCATCAGCCCCATAATAGATAATAAAGTCGATTTACCACAACCTGAAGGACCAGTAATTGCCACAAACTCTCCTTGATTTATTTCTAAAGAAACACCTTGAAGGGCATGGGTTTCAATTTGTTGGCTGTCGTAACGTTTATGAATATTGTTCATGGTGACTACATTTTTCATTTTATATTCCTTTCTGTTGTGCTTATTATTCTGATTTGTTGTTATGTAAATAGCGATTGAAAACTTCAATCTACGATATTAAGTTTTTGATAAGATAGTAATTTATTAATATCTGATGTAACTAACTCATCACCGCTAATTAATCCGTCTGTAATGGTTAATTGTCCTTTTGATAGCTCACCAAACGTCACTTGTTTTTGCTGTAGTTGGTTGTTGGCGTTTCGAACAAAAATAGCTTGCTTGCTACGAGGTCTTAAACCAGGAGTTTGTTCAATATGTAATGTGTTTTGTTGATGTTTAACAAAAACTTGAGCAGATATTGATAATGCTGGGCGAGCGTTTGAAGTTAAGGCATCATCAAGTATAGCTTCAGCTAAGACAGTACCGTTACTAACGACACTTTCAATTCGGTTAATATGCGCTTTGATATAACCTTTTTGTGTATCAATGATAACGGGAGCATTAATATCTATTTGATCTGCTTGGTTTTGAGGTAGACGTAAGCGAGCAATTAAGGCTTCGTCACTACCTACTTTAGCTAGGGATTGACCTAATTGTACGCTTTGTCCTAATTCAACGGATAAGTTTTGTAATGAACCGCTAATGCCTGCCTTGACCTTCATATCATCAAGTTGCTGTTCAAGGAGTGCTACTTGTGCCTGTTGCTGTTCGATGGTGATATCACGTTGAGTTAATTGATAACTTTGCATTTCAACGAATTGATCAAATTTTTTCTTCTCAAACTCAAGCTTTTTACTTTCTTGCTTTACTGATAGTTTTGCGCGTTGTAACTCTATTTTTGACGATACGCCTAAATTAAGTAAATCTTCATTGACTGAAAGTTCTAATTCAGCTCTTTCTATATCTGCTTCAATGTCTGCAATTCTACCTTGGTAGTTTAAACGCTCACTTTGCTGTTCAAATTTAAAGGCTTCCCTTTGAGCTAGTTGCTGAGCAAGCTGACCCTTTGCGGCATTTACTTCCTGCTCTAACCTTGGGTTGGCGAGTGTTAAAATAACTGTTTCAGGCAGTATTTTTGTACCGGGACGAACTAATATTTCAGACACTTTACCTTGAGCAGGAGCTGTTAATAACCTTTCCTTAGCTGATGATAATTCACCATACGCCGTCGTATAGATATCTAAATGACTTTGCTTAACTGTTTGAAAGCGTAATTGAGATGCTGAGACATCTTTAGTTGCTTTAGAGCTTAAAGCAAAGCCAGCATATCCGAGTAAAACGATAAAGCTACAGAATGCTATAATTTTTTTTGTGTCACGTTTTGGGGCTAATTCTATTTTCATTGTTACTGATTTCACTATTTATTTTTTATCAGTAATGAAATAACTGTGCCAAAAATATTTGTCGTTAATAAACAATAACTTGTGTTATTTCTGTTATGTTTTTACAGTTTTGTTGTTCGGTTTTATTTTGTCGTTGTTCGGTTTTAATGCTTATTAAGTAAATTACGTTGTCGAGTGCGACGGGAGATGCTAATAGACATATATGCTGTTGTAAACTCAAAGGGATAATAACTAAATGATCACTATAGCTTATGTAAATTATTACCTTTTTAACTAGAGGGAAATAAAACACAGTTAAATTAACGATAATCATAGTATTTCGTATTATAAAGTCACCAGACTAATGTCTAATTCACCTTGGTTTGTATTTGCCGCATACTTATTGGCTGGCTTTTCATCAATAATGGTAAAAGGATTTATACAACTACTGCTAATGTAAACGGTAGTGATATTGCTGCTTATGTGAAACTTCTTATATGATTAGAGCGTTGATTTTTATACCTGTATTATTCATTTTTATTTCATTATTTAATGTGACAACTGCTTCGAGCAAGAAAGCTTACATCCCCTTAAACCAGTGGACTAGCCAACGTGTGGTTTCTCAAGCTTTGGGAGACGTTTTATCAAATCATGGTGTGCAGGTTGAATATATCAATATAAGTGTTGATGAACAGTGGGGGGCATTACAGCGGGGTAAAATTCACTTTCAGCTAGAAGTGTGGCAGCCTTCAATGGCGCAAGCATTTAGTCAACTTACGGCTAAACAAGCGATTGTTGATATGGGTTTGCATGACGCTAAAGTTACTGAGGATTGGTGGTATCCAAAGTATGTGGAAGAGCTTTGTCCTGAATTACCTCATTGGCGAGCTCTTATTACGTGTAAGTCTCTTTTTGTTGAAAAAGATTCAAAGGGCAAAGGGGTATATTACGCTGGCCCATGGGATTATAACGATGCTGATGTTATTAGAGCGCTGAAATTAGATTTTACTATTAACCGATCTAGCGGTGAAATGGTGCTGTGGAAAAAATTATCAAAAGCTATTAAACAGAAAAAACCTATTATTATCTTGAATTGGAGTCCAAATTGGACTGATAAGCATTTATCTGGTCGATTTATTCAGTTTCCTGCTTATGCACCTGAATGTGAAACCAAACCTGAATGGGGCATCAATAAACATCTAACTAGAGATTGTGCTAATCCAAAAGATGGCTGGCTTAAAAAAGCAGCATGGCCTGGATTAAAGGCATATAACCCTTGTGTTTTTCAATTTGTAAAAACTGTTAACCTAAGTAATGAAATGATTGCTGATGCAGCTTCATTTGTTATAACGCAGAATAATACTGAACATCAAGCAGCTAGTTTATGGATGAAAAAATATCAAAGTCAGATAGTACAATGGCTAAGTAAAACTTGTCTTAGAGGTTAGTAAGGTTTTGATTTCATTTCATGTTCCATCTTTCGCGAGTTGGCCTGAGAGACTATGGTTTGTTTCTCTTGGTTAGTCGCCAACCCCCACTGCTTAATTTCTTCTAAGCTTCTAAAGCAACCTAGGCAAATATCTTGCTCATTTAAACAACAGTTTCTTACGCACGGTGATTGAACATTATTCAATGTTTTTCTCAAAATAAGAGATGTATGTTATTAGTATAACGGTTGTACTTGATTATTTTAAAAGAAAATATCTTGTGAAGTTTGCAAAATGAGTATGATTTACCTTTACTGACAGTGAATGGAGAAAAATACATTTAGCTGTAATTTTATTTGAAGAAACACTGTCCTCTAATAAAAAGGAGCTCAGCACTATTTATGAAATCAATCACAACGCCGTTTTTGAAACGCGCCTCTTTATTAGCTATCTCTGTAATATTCATGGGATTAGCTTTATCTTGGGTTGTTTATCAATCAACAGCCAAAGTAAAAACCAATGCTATTGATGTAGTCGAGCAACGTATACCTATACTAATAAGTATCAATGAGTTAGTAGCTGATCTAAGTGAGCAAGAACGAATTATTTATGAATACTATCGCTCGCAAAATGGCGATATGTTTCTTGAGTCTTCACAGAATATTCGTCAAACCTTTAATATGCACTTTACAGCTGTGCTTTCGCAACCAAGATTTCAAAAGCAATCGCAAGAAATTGCCGCAGGACAAATGCAAATTGAGCAATTATTTATGGACTTTTATCAAGCAATGCAGCTTGATACAGATAATTGGGATGAAATGCGCGATATATTAATGCAAGTGTCAGTTATTCGAACACAGTTATTGCCAACCTTAAAATCGATCGAACAACAAACACGGCAGACCGTTGATGAAGGTCATAAAGCGACCCTAGCTCAAATGGCATTTTCACATCAATTGGTTATTGCTTATGGCATTTCTATTGTATTAATTGCGGGATTAGTGTCTTGGTACATTCGCCAATATATGTTAACGCAAGCGAAAAACACCCGTTTAGCATTATTTTCTCAACAAAACCCGAACCCTATCATCAGTGTTAATAACTTAGGTGAAGTGCTATTTGCTAACCCTGCTTGTGATAAATTACTGAGTTGTGTTGGTTATTCATCTGATAACGTTGAAGCCTTGTTACCGAGTAACTTTTTATCTTTGCGTGAAAAGTTAAGTCGAGCGCCAGAGCATAGCTTAGTGCTTGATCAAGAATTGAGTGAGCGTATTTTACAAATAAGTATTTATTGGCATGAAGAAATCGATGCTTATGATATTCATATAAAAGATGTAACTGAAGCAAAAATAGCGCAAGAGCAAGTGAATCACTTAGCTTTTTACCACCAAGAAACCAACTTGCCTAATCAATATAAATTAAATAACGATGTTGATGATACTATCGCAAGTAAGCAGCCATTCTCCATCGGTGTTATTGCGATAAGAGACTTTGATAATAAGGTCAGCACCTTGGGAGGTGAAGCAATAACTGAACTCGTCAATGAGTTAGCCAATATTATTGCCAGTTCATTACCCAGTGGTGTGCATTTCTATCAAGTGGCTGATGGGCAATTTGCCTTATTATGTACCAAAAGCAAAGGGCAATTAGCGTTACAAAAGTTAACTATGGTGATTACCGCTGTTGCTGAATCTTCAATAGCGACAAAAAGTGGTGAGTATTTTGTTGAGCTTGATTTTGGTTATAGCAGCTATCCGCAACATAGTGATGATAGAAATAATTTGATCAAAGGTGCTCATATGGCACTGGCTGTTGCATTAAATAATGAGCATGAAAATTTTGCCGTATATGACTCTGAGTTTAGTGAGGGCATTCAACGCAGTAATGAGCTTACCGATAACTTAAGGCATGCGTTAACGAATAATGAATTGTTTTTGGTTTATCAACCTCAGTTGGATATTCAAGAGAATAAAGTGACTGGCATTGAAACGCTAGTACGCTGGAAACATGATGGACATATCGTTTCACCCGTTGACTTTATTCCTCTAGCCGAACAATCAGGATTGATTGTCTCAATAGGAGAATGGATCTTAACTCAGGCCTGTCAGTTTGCTAAGCAGTTGGTACGATTAGGGTATAACGACATTATTGTGGCGGTAAATGTCTCACCTAGGCAATTTAGTCATCCACAATTTTGCGCTATGGTTAGGCAAGTACTCAAAGATGTAGCCCTTGCACCAAGAAATTTGGAACTAGAAATAACAGAAGGAGTATTTATGCATAATGAAGAAAATACTTTATCTGTGCTTCAACAGCTAAAAACCATGGGATTACATTTGTCTATTGATGATTTTGGCACCGGGTATTCCTCTTTATCATATTTAAAGCGTTTTCCGATCGATAAGTTGAAAATTGATCAATCATTTATTCGAGAATGCCACAATAATGATGAAGATAAAGCAATTATTAGCACTATTGTATCGTTAGGGAAAAGTCTTGGCTTATCACTTATTGCTGAAGGCGTTGAAGAACTAGTCCATGTCGACTTCTTAAAAGAATTGCAATGCGATGAGATTCAAGGTTATTGGTTTAGTAGACCCGTTGAACCAGAAGCTTTAATTGAATTATTGATTGAAAAGGGCGGTGATATTAATACTCAAACATCACAAGGGTTTGCTTCTTAGTCTGCTTGAAACTAAGAATTTTTTTAATTTATAGAAAATGAAGCGCTCTAGCTATACTTAAAGCGCTTTTGGGTTTTATTTGTTTATATCAACAATGACTCTGCCTCTTACCTGTCCGTCCATCAATTGGTTTGCTACCTCAATGACTTCTTTCAGGGAAATTGTTTGACTTATTTCATTCAAAACAGAGTCACTAAGTAAATCTTCAATACGCTGCCAAGCTTCGGTTCTATCTTCAAGTGGTCGCATGACACTATCAATGCCAGCAAGTGTAACTCCACGTAAAATAAATGGCATTACCGTTGACGGTAAGTCCATACCTTGTGCTAAACCACACGCTGCAACAGTGCCACCGTATTTAATGCTGGCACAAATATTGGCTAGTGTATGGCTGCCAATAGAATCAATTGCACCTGCCCAGCGCTCTTTCGCTAATGGTCTTCCTGGCTCCGATAAGGTCTTTCTATCGATAATTTCTTTTGCACCTAAAGCCGTTAAGTATTCACTTTGATCAAGTCGACCTGTGGATGCAACGACTTGATAGCCAAGCTTTGCTAATATGGCAACAGCAAAACTACCCACTCCGCCGTTGGCACCGGTGACTAGAACTTCGCCTTTTTCAGGTGTTACGCCATTTTTTTCTAGCGCCATAACACAAAGCATAGCGGTATAGCCCGCAGTACCTATTGCCATCGCTTGTTTTGGTGAAAGCTTTTTAGGCAAAGGAATAAGCCAATCACTTGATAATGTCGCTTTCTCAGCGAGACCGCCCATATGAGTTTCACCTACACCAAAACCGTTTAGTAAAACCAAATCGTCTTTTGAGAATTTGTCACTATCACTGTGAATGACCTTGCCGACAAGATCGATGCCCGGGATCATTGGAAACTTTCTCACGACTGGGCCTTTACCTGTAATGGCTAAAGCGTCTTTGTAGTTTAAAGTGCTATATAGCACTTCAACAGAGACATCACCTTCAGGTAATAATTTTTCATCTATGTTTTGTAAGCTACTTCGATAACCTTGTTCGTCTTTTTCAATAACTACTGCTGAAATCATAATAACCCCTTAATTTAGACTGATCGTCTTTTAATGGTAAAAACAATGCTCTATTACATTGATAATGTTAAAAATTACTTCGATAAACTATTAATAAAATGGTTGAAAAAAATGTCTAGTGGCTTGGTATCTTGCACTAATCTGGCTCTGCTTACCGCACCTTCCCAGCCGATCCAAAATAGCTCACTTAGCACGGTGCAGTTTGCAGTTTTACAAATATCACCATTATTTAGTGCTTCTTCTAAGCACGTTGCAACTTGGCTTTGCCAGTCACTGAGTACGGCGGCAAGTTGAGTGCGAAAACTGACCGGTAAAAGTGTGACTTCTTGTTCTAAATTGCCAATTAAGCAGCCTCGCTCAAATTGATATTGTGCCATGCCTAATTTAGCGTCATTAACGAAATTAGCTAAGCGCTCTAATGGTTTATATGCTGTATTGAGTAAATGGGTGTTAAGTTTTTTCTCAAAGTAACTCGCATAGTTGTTGATTACTTCACGGCCAAAGGCTTCTTTGCTGTCAAAGTAGTGATAAAAAGAGCCTTTTGGTACTCCTACTTTTTTAAGAATTGAATCAATTCCCGAAGAAGTAAAGCCTTGCTTTGTTAATAGCTCTAGGCCGCTACGTAATAACTCAGCTTTTGTATCTTGACTGTCTCTGGCTATTTTAGGGGGTCTGCCACGACGAGTTGTTGTTTGTTTTGTGATCATTTTATGATTATAGACCGATCGTCTATTAAGTAACAAGTGTTAATAATATTCGTATGAAAAGATCATTGAAAGGTAAAAGAACTGTTGCAGGGGAAGCTTTTCGTGTCTAATTTTACTGGGTTGTTATATGATTAATTTAATTAAGCTTTTTTTGGGTGTTTATGATTGATTGTAAAATGATTTTGCTGATGGTTTTAACTTTCACTAGTTATCCGATTACAGGTTTTGCAGCTGATAATTCAGTGCCTTCAGAGAAGGAATTAGTGAAAGAGCAATGCAATAAAGTCTGTGAGCAAAAACAAGAAAATTCATATTTAAAGCAAATAGAAAAAAGGCAAAACCCTGTATCGAGTGTTGGCTACGAGCCAGTAAACCCGAGCGCGCTTCCTCCCAGAAATAGATGGTCTGACTTTTTGCCTATTTTGGGAAAAGAAGCGAGAGAACAGGGTTACTTATTACCCCTACCTTTTGGTATCTCTTTAGTGGGGTTAACACAAAAACAACCATTTGAAGTATCAAAAATAGGTTTAGCTTTTGATGGTCAAGAAGACTCTAACCTCAATGATTTTATTGGGGAAGTCGTTGAAGCAAAGAATTTAGAGGTGTCAGATAGTACGCTAAATTTAAGGCTTGATGCTTGGATCCTTCCTTTTTGGAATGTGTATGGTTTAGTTGGACGTACTAAGGGTAAAGCTGAACTCGAACTGGATTTTGAGTTGCCAATACCTACACCTTTGTTAATTGCTGCTGGGATTGGTAATGGTTTAAATGCAAAAAGGTGTGAAAGTGTTGAATTGCCTTACACAGGACCCGCGCCTGGCTCATGCTTATTGTCATCACGAGGTATTGATACTACCTTGCATTTTGAAGGTACTGTTTTAGGTTATGGCACAACGATAGCGGGTGGCTACGGTGATTTTTTTGGTATGTTTGATATGAACTACACAGAAGCTGATATCAATATTGCCATAGATAAATCTAAGCAAACGGTATATTCAGCTCGTCTTGGTTGGAATGGTAAGATTGGTCTTTTTCAAGGTCAAATATGGGTGGGAGCCATGAAGCAAGATATTGAACAAACGCTTAATTTGCCAGTACCCACCACAGATATTGCTGTAGTTATCGACCAGCATGTCAGTTCGCCATATAATTATTTAATTGGTGCACAGTGGAATATCACAGAAGAGTGGGCTGTTATTGCTGAAACGAATTTTGCCTTTAGTGACAGACAGCAATTCATGATGCAGTTGGGCTATAGGTTTTAAGGTAGATACAGCAATGAATGAGATTATGACAGAGCAGTTGCCGTTAACGATTCATATTTCTGCAGATTTATTGGCACAATTTAGCAAGCTCAACTCCGTGATAAATAAATTAGAAGCGCAATTAAATTTCCATACCTTAACAGCTAATTGGTATGGTGATGAAGAAGATATCCTGACTATAGAACTGTATGTAGAATCCCCAGAAAGTTTTGATGAACGCAAAGAAACTATTACTAGTACTAACCAACAAGATGATGTTCAAGTTGACTTTTTTTCTGATGATGTACTGAATTATGCAAAAACTAGACATAGCGTCTGCTATATTGCCTTAACACAGTCTGAATTATCTCTGTTGCAGGAAAAGCCTAGTTTACTTGCGGATTTTCTTCGCATTAAATTGTCTAAAGTGCTTAATTTAATCGCTGATCATTATCAGTTACCAACAATTTAGGTTGTGACTTAATGGCTATTAGTCGCGCACGTTTAGATCGTTTTTTATGTAAATTTCCTCAGTTTAATAAACACAGTGTACGCTTACTACTTGCCCAGCAACGTGTTGTTATTAATGACACTATAGAAACAGCAAGTGATTGCTTAATCGATTACTTCACTAAAGTTGAAGTTGATGGTGTTGTTTTACAAAATAATATTCCGCATTACGTTATGCTGCACAAGCCTATAGGTGTTGTTTGCGCCACAACAGATACTAAACATAAAACCGTAATGGACTTACTTAAGTATAGTTATAAAGCACAGCTTCATATCGTAGGTCGGCTTGATTTAAATACTTCGGGTTTAGTGTTATTAACCGATGACAGTCGTTGGTCTGAACGATTAACTCAGCCAGAGAGTAAAGTTGAAAAGCGATACATTGTGACTTTGGCAAATGCAATTTATGAAGACTATGCACAGGCCTTTGAGCAAGGAATGTACTTTCCTTACGAGGATATCACCACTAAACCAGCAAAATTTACTAAGTTATCAACTTATCAAGCTGAAGTTTGTTTAGTGGAAGGACGTTATCATCAAATTAAGCGAATGTTTGGTCGATTTAGAAACCCTGTTGTTGCCCTACATCGACACTCAATAGGGTCCTTAGCGTTAGACGAACAATTAACGGTAGGGCAAAGTCGAGAATTAACAGCTAGTGAAGTAAAGACAATATTTGATTTATCTGCTATCAATTGCTGTACTTAATTGTATTGTTGGTTCTCATATTCACTTGCTTTGCGTATAATCAATTAAAAAGAAAAATCCATTGATGGTGAGTGTGAGAAACATGAAAAAAAGAGTTTTAGTGACGGCGACTTTAGTTACTTTATTAGCGGGATGTTCAAGTTCAGACAATGCTTGTGAAGATATAACAATGGCAGCAGAACAGCTGCAACAGTGCCAGTCTTTGCATAAGCAAATAATTAATGCAAAAGGTCAGCCTATTTTGCGTACAGAATTAGAACGCAGATATCAAAAAGATTGTATTGATATTCGTTATTACCGTGATGATCAGCAATTAGCTAAATGTGGTAATAAGCATAAAGTTGAAAAAATTCGTGAATCAGCTCAAGCTGAGGCGAAACAATAGCCATATTGGTTAGTTGTATTTTTTGTTGTAATATCCATTAGTGCCTTAAAGGTTGCTAGTGGGTATTTTACTAATGAATACCAATGCTTAAATAAATTTTTATTGGGATGAACTTATTTCTTTATGAATAATTCAAATAAAGATAAACATAATGAAGAACTCAATAATAGCACTGAACAACCAGGTGATTTAACCGAAGAGGTTTTATTATTACGCCAACAAAATAGAGAACTGCAAGCGCGATATACAGCACTTTTTAGGTTAAACCAACTCTCACAAGAATGTGACCAACTCGCAAATTTTTATCCTCAAGTACACCGCACTATAGCCTCTTTAATGACGGCGAAAAACTTCTACATTGCACTTTATGAGCAAACCTTTAACACCTTAGAATTCGTTTATTATATTGATGAAAAAGATGAACGACCTGAAGGGGTGTTCGAAATTACTGAGTTTGAAGGATCTTTTACATACTTAGTTGTAGAGTCAAAGCAAGCGTTATTGGTAACACCGTCACTGAGAAAGCAACTTATTGAAAATAAAAAAATAGTTGAGTTTGGCTCTCAAGGTACAGATTGGTTAGGTGTACCACTTATGCATGGTGATGAAGTTATTGGAGTCATTGTTGTGCAAAGTTATAGCGAAAGTATTCGCTATACAGAGCCAGATCTTAATATGCTTACCTTTGCCGCACAACATGTCGTCAGCGCCATGCTTAGATTGCAAGATCAGCAACGTTTAAAAAATGCTGTTGATGCTAGAACTAAAGAGCTCATGGCACAAATTCGTGAGCGTGAGAAGTCTGAGTTGCTCCAAGAATCCTTGTATAGAATATCGGAGCTCAGTAACGATGCTGAACTAGAAATCAATGAATTTTATGCCAAAGTTCACAATATCGTGGGCCAGCTCATTAATGCGACGAATTTTTATATCGCAAAGTATGATGCAGATAATCAGCTTTTAAATTTTTATTACTATGTTGATGAGAAAAGAGATGCGCGAAATGGCGAATTTAAATCTAGGAAGTTATCGAATCATTTTTCAGAATTAGTATTAAAGCGAAAAGAGACAATCTTGCTCTCTCAGCAGGAGATGCAAGAGCTTTATCGGCAAGGTCAAACTATTGAACCTGATAAGGAAACACATTCTTGGTTAGGTGTGCCGTTAATTTATGGTGGGCAGATACTTGGGGTAATGGTGATTCAAAGTTATACCCAAAGCACGACCTATAGTAAGCAAGATGGTGAATTATTAAACTTTGTTTCCCATCATGTTTCTGCGGCAATAAAACGAAGAGAATTAGCTGATTTTGAACGTAGAAGCCATGAGCTGTTAGAGCAGCAAGTTAAGCTGAGAACTTTAGCACTGGAAGAAGAGATTTCTCAGCGTAAGCAAGCAGAAAAGCTACTTAAACACACAGCAGCTCATGATAGTTTAACGGGGTTACCTAACCGTACTGTATTTATTGATTTATTGAATCATGCCATTGCTTGTAAGAAGCGAAAAGATGAGTTTTCTTTTGCTATTCTCTTTCTCGATTTAGATCGCTTTAAAATGGTTAATGACAGTTTGGGTCACCATGCGGGTGACAAATTACTGAAAATTATTGCGGCTGAACTACAAGCCCTCGTCCGTGATAAGGATACGGTTGCTCGATTAGGTGGTGATGAATTTGTTATTTTGATTGAAGATTTAGAATCGAATCAAGAAGCGTTTGAAATATCAGATAGGATCACTGAATTTTTACAACAACCTTTCACTATTGATAATCAATTGGTTTATACCGGTACCAGTATCGGTATTTTATTTAGTGATGAACGTTATGAAAATGCCAATATCATGTTAAGAGATGCTGATACCGCTATGTATCATGCTAAAGATAGTGGCAAAGGACGTTATGAAGTGTTTGATGCGAGTATGCATAAGAAAGTACAAAATGCATTAAGCTTAGAATCAGACATTCGTGAAGCGATAGATTGGAATGAATTTGAACCTTATTTTCAACCTATTCTGCAATTAGCAGATAATAAGTTAAAAGGATTTGAAGCCCTTGCTCGTTGGCAATCACGTAAACGAGGATTTGTTTATCCGAATGACTTTATTCCGTTAGCTGAAGAGACTGACTTAATTCTTGAAATTGATCTGCAAATTATTGAAGCTTCGTGCAAAAAAATTAAGCATTGGCAAAACATGTTTGATGATGACAGCTTATATGTCAGTTGTAATTTGTTTTGTAAGCATTTTTTCAGTTCTAGCTTGCCGCGCGATATAGAAAAAATATTGCACTCAACAGGACTCGCCCCGCAAAATTTACGGATTGAACTTACAGAAAGAGCATTGTTAGAAAATGCTGATGTTGTGTTAGCTAATATGCAAGCGCTTAAAAGAATGGGCGTAAAGATTTTGCTCGATGATTTTGGAACGGGTTATTCGAGTTTAAGTTACTTACACCGCTTCCCAATTGATGTACTCAAGATTGACCGATCATTTATTAGTAATGTTCACGAACATGAAAACCATCGAGCTATCATAAAAACCATCATTGATCTTGCAACCAATTTACAAATGGCAACGGTTGGTGAAGGGATTGAAAATCTAGCAGATGCACAGTTGTTACAGCAAATGGATTGTTTATATGGGCAAGGGTATTATTTTGCTAAACCCATGTCAGCACTAGATTGCACCTCTTATATTGGTAGTATGTTAACAAACTAAATCGATATGTAGATCTGCTCACTTAGGCAGCAAATCGCCTATTTATACAGTTGATATTAATCTATTAAATGCATTGAAAAATGCTTGTTCTAAAGTTTGCATTTGCGCTTCACTTAAGGCTTTCTTCATAGAGCCATAGGTAATGGCTTGATGTGCATAACAGACTAATTCGGCTTGATGCCAAGCCTTTAAAAGTGTTTCAAAGTCAGCTAGATGAATCCATTGAGTTAAATATGCTTTAACAATGTTCTGTTTTTCTTCACCTTCAGGCATTCTAAAAATATACGTCCCATCTATAAAAGGGTGAGAAATACACGAATCACTCCAGTCAAAGAAAAGATACTTTCCATTGCTAATTGCAATGTTTTCTATATGAAGATCTCCATGAACAAGCGTATTAGGCATCTGGAATTTCTCTAATGCTTTAATAGCTTTAGTCACAGACAAAATGATGTTGTCTCTATTCGCTTCAATCTCATTAGGTAAACATTGGGTAATGGTAGCGTTATTCAACAACTCATTTAATTGCGCTGGAATATTTGCTATTGGTCGATTCAAGCAGCCATTTAGTTTTAGCTCATTTAAGTGGTTAATTGATTTAATTTGAAAAAGTGCAAAAACCTCGAAGGCATTAGCCCAAATAGTTTTATCAGTGTCTTCAGGTAAACTACCGCCAAAGTCATTAGTAATCATCCATTGGTTGTCTTGGGAAACGTTTAAGACTTCAGGAACAAACTTGGGTAATAATTTTGATAATGAAGCACAAACTTGTGATTCATTAGAGAAAAGTGGCAGAAATGCTGTGGATTTAAAGTAGTAAAAGCCTGCATCCGTTTTTTGTTTTAAGATTAGACCTAGTGCCCAACCAGAAACTCGTTCAAGGTTACCTATAGGCTCTAAACCATGTTCAGTTAAACTTTGATTAGTCCACTTTTGAACAGACTCCAGCCATTCAGCAGATTCCCAGTCTAAAATATCCATCATCGTTTACGTTGTATTATTGTTGTTATAAGGCAAAGAATTATAACGAGGTTAATATATTGAAACAATGTACTTCATTTGCTTAAAGCGTAACCTACGCCTATGGTACAAAACGATAGCGCACCATTCGCAGTATGCGTATCCAATAAGAGCTGATAACACCAATGGAGTTATAGTTAGAGTATTAACTTTAATTATACAGTATTTTCTATGGTTAAAGTTGTCTTTTTCATAATTTAATTTGGTTAAATGCAGAATTTAACCAGCACATTCTGTTGTTTTTTTCATAAAATTCGCCCACAAATTGTATATCATTAAGAAACGACTATAACTAGAACAGGTCGTTATTGCCTTAACAAAACTGTTTTGAGGACATTTACATGCTTTTTACTGGTTCATTAACAACTGACTGCCCAATTAGACAAAAAATTCGTGAGTTTTATCGTATAGATGAAAATGTTGCCGTAGATCATATCTTACCTTCAGCTGAAGTGAATGTAAGTGCGCGTAGTAGAGCGTGGGAACGTGCGCGTAAGATGGTATTGAAAATTCGTAAAGATCAAGAAGGCAATGGTGCCATTGATGCTTTACTTAATGAGTACTCACTTTCATCTGAAGAAGGTGTAGTATTGATGTGTTTAGCAGAAGCTTTACTGCGTGTACCGGATAAGAACACACAAGATGAGTTAATCAGAGATAAGATTTCTCAAGGGCAGTGGAGCTCCCACTTAGGTTCAAGTGATTCGTTATTTGTAAATGCTTCGTCATGGGGCTTGTTAATTACAGGCTCTATGGTGGGTTATGCTGATAAACGTAATCAAGATCGATTTGGTTTATTGAAGAAAACAGTGGGTCGTTTAGGTGAACCTGTTATTCGTAAGTCAATGAACTATGCCATGAAAGTGATGGGCAAGCAGTTTGTTATGGGTGAAAACATTACAGCTGCAACTGAACGTGCTGCAGAAAAAGAGCAGTTAGGTTACGTGTATTCATACGATATGCTAGGTGAAGGCGCTCGTACCATGAAAGATGCGGAGCGTTACTTAAAAGCCTACCAAGATGCGATTGATGAAATAGGTAAAGTGGCTGCGGGTAAAGGTATGGGGAAAAACGACCCGCGTAAAACTCCTGGTATTTCCGTTAAACTATCAGCGATTCATCCTCGATATGAATTTACTCATCAAGCACGCGTGATGGAAGAGTTAGTACCTAAGCTTAAAGCCCTTTGTTTACAAGCGAAAAGCTATAATATCGGCTTGACTGTAGATGCTGAAGAATCTGAGCGTTTAGATATTTCTCTAGATATTATTGAAGCAGTTTTCTCTGATAGTGATTTAGGTGATTGGCAAGGTTTTGGTATTGCTCTGCAAGCCTATCAAAAACGAGCGATTCATGTTGTTGATTGGTTACGTGAATTAACTATTCGTGTTGATCGCAAAATGATGGTTCGTTTGGTAAAAGGTGCTTATTGGGATACCGAAATTAAGAATGCGCAAAAAGATGGTTTAAGTCACTTTCCTGTATTTACCCGTAAGTCATCAACCGATGTGTCTTATCATGCTTGTGCAAACAAGTTACTTGAATATCGTGACAGCATTTATCCGCAATTTGCTACGCACAATGCCTACACAGCAGCTACTATTGTTGAACTAGCAGGTGATGATAAAGAAGGTTTCGAGTTTCAATGTTTACACGGTATGGGTGACTCGCTTTATGATCAAATCGTTAGTGAAGAAGGAATTCAGTGTCGTATTTACGCGCCTGTGGGTCATCATGAAGACTTGTTAGCATACTTAGTACGTCGTTTACTTGAAAATGGCGCAAACTCTTCTTTTGTAAACGCTATTGTTGATGAGTCTCAACCCGTTGAGTCTTTATTAGAAGATCCTGTTGAAAAAACTCAGCGCTTAAAAGATAAGTACAATAAGCAAATCATCAAACCTATTGATTTATATGGTGCTGAACGTGATAACTCTAAAGGGCTAGATTTAACCGATATCACTGAGATTACACCACTTAAAGCCGCGTTAGATAATTGGTTTGTTGATAACTTACTTAACAAGAATGATGTGCCAGATGGCGCAAAAGCAGTTAAAAACCCAGCAAACCATAGTGAAATTATTGGTTATCAAACACATTTAACCACTGAGCAAATGCAAGCTCAAATTGATAAAGCACAAGCGACTTTCGAAACCTGGTCGAAAACGCCTGTGCAAGAACGCGCTGATTTATTGTGCCGCATCGGTGATATTTTAGAGCGTCATATGGATGAACTCATTGCACTATGTATTAAAGAAGCCGGTAAAGTGGCACAAGATGGTATCGATGAAGTGCGTGAAGCAGTAGATTTTTGTCGCTATTATGCTGCTCGTGCTATTGAACTTAATGAAGATGACCGTCTTGAAGCACGTGGTGTAGTGCTATGTATTAGCCCTTGGAACTTCCCATTAGCGATTTTCTTAGGACAAGTAGCTGCGGCAATTGCTACGGGTAATACGGTATTAGCAAAGCCTGCAGAGCAAACTAGCCTTATTGCCTTGCGCACTATTGAACTAATGGAATCAGTTGGTTTACCTGATGGGGTTGTACAAGCATTAATTGCACGTGGTAGCCAAGTGGGTAATGTGGTTATTCCTGACTCAAGAATCCAAGCGGTTATGTTTACCGGTTCAACAGATACAGGTACGCGTATTTCTCAAACCTTAGCTGAGCGTGGTGGTGATCAAGTACCTTTAATTGCTGAAACGGGTGGCCAAAACTGTATGGTGGTTGACTCTACTGCTTTACCAGAGCAAGTTGTTGATGATGTTATTTCATCAGGCTTTCAAAGTGCAGGTCAACGTTGTTCAGCATTAAGGGTATTGTTCTTACAAGAAGATATTGCTGATCAAGTCATTGATATGATTAAAGGTGCCTTAATGGAGATGCATGTTGGCAACCCTGCAAAATTAAGCACAGATATTGGTCCGGTAATTGATCAAAAAGCCCATGACTCATTAACGGCTCATGCTCAATATATGGAAACACACGGTAAGTTAATTTACCAATGTGAAATTTCAGATGAAGTGGCTGATAACGATCATTACTTCTTTGCACCACGTTTATATGAAATTGAAGATATCAGCGTTTTAAAAGATGAAGTGTTTGGTCCTTGTGTCCATGTAGTTCGCTTTAAAGGTGACGAAATAGAGTCAGTGGTTGATAAAATTAATAGTACGGGCTTTGGTTTAACTATGGGCATTCATACACGTATTGAAAGCCGCGCTGTTGAATTAGCAAAACTATCTCGTGCAGGTAATATTTATATTAACCGTAATATGATTGGCGCCATTGTTGGTGTTCAACCCTTTGGTGGTCGAGGCTTATCTGGTACCGGTCCAAAAGCTGGTGGTCCAAATTACTTAACACGTTTAGTAAAAGAAAAAGCAACACCAGTTGAAGAAATTACTGATAATAAAATTGCAGTATTAAGCGGTAATGCTGAAGAGAAGCATGAAGCAACACGTTTAATGACCAAAGCAGAATGGGCTGAAAAAGATTGGCGCTTGACTGAACTTAATACCCGTATTTCTTGTGTAAGACAGTTATTAGCGAAAATTGCTCATGTTGATATTGTTGAAGATTTAGCCGACGACTTAAACCGTACATTAGCATCGGCACGTAATCAGCTGATTGATATTGAAAAGCGTATGAAAAAGCCAACGCAACTACCTGGGCCAACGGGTGAGTCGAATATTATTTACCTAGAAAACCGCGGTATTGTGCTATGTTTCGCTGATAAAGATGTTTCATTTCACTTCTGGGTACTTTCATTGGTGACAGCATTAGCTACAGGTAACACTGTGGTAACGGTTGTTTCAGATTTATTCTATGAAGAAGCGTTAGAATTTAGAAATAAATTTATTGCAACAGGAGCAGGTGAAGGCGTATTACAAGTGGCTAAATTATGTCATTTAGAAACTATGTTAGCGCACCCAATCCTTGCTGGTGTTGTAGTTGATAGCCAATGTAATCGTAAGCATTACATGAGCGATAAACTATCACAACGTCAAGGCGCTATATTACCTGTTATTACTTCAGAGCATTTTGATCATTTAATACAACGATTGGTCACAGAAAAAACCATCAGTATTGATACTACAGCGTCAGGCGGTAATACTTCGTTAATGACCTTAGTAGAAGAAGACGAGTAATTTTGTCTATTTCATAAGGCATATAAATGAGAGAAGCGAGCACATCAGTGCTCGCTTTTTTTTGATCTAAATTTATGTCAGTATTAAAGTATGTAATTTCTAAACTATATAGTACAAAGTATTGTTCTTATGCCTGATAGCAAAACAAAACCCTTAGATAGGATTGATAAAGTGATTTTATCTACGTTACAAAAATTTGGTCGTATCTCTAATGTTGAGTTAGCTAAAAAAGTTAACCTAAGTGCCAGCCCTTGTTTAGATAGAGTTAAGCGCCTAGAAACAGAAGGGTATATCGAAAGGTATGGTGCCTTTTTAAATGCACGAAAACTGAACTTTGGCATGACGGCTTTTATTCAGGTGACTCTTGATAGAACCACAGCAGATGTTTTTAAACACTTCAAAAAAGAAGTCATTTTGATGAAAGAAGTGGTTGAATGTCATTTAATTGCAGGCGGGTATGACTATTTACTTAAAATTCGCTTTGCTGATATTGAAGGTTACCGTTTGGTACTAGAAAAAGTTTCAAGTTTACCTGCCATAGCACAAACACAAACTTATATGGTAACAGAGCATATTAAGCAGGATACGGGTATACCATTTGATTAATGTAGCTTTCATGAGTTTTTAAAGAAGGTGGCATGGTTAGTAAAATATAGTTTTTATGATACTTTTAATAGTAGCAACGAATAAACCTCACCTCACTTGCTCGCATAGCATTGTTAATAGAAATAAGGGATTTAAATGAACGCACATGAATATGCTCTACAAGCAAATGGCTCATTTGCTTTACCTGATGCTTGTTTTAAAGTGAAAGCATTGATGGAAGATGAAAGCTCAGAAATTACAGACTTTGCTGATGTTATTGGTGTTGATCCATCGATGACTTCCCGATTATTACAAATTGCCAATAGTGCTATTTACAGTTTCTCTGGGGAAATCAGTACGATTTCACGCGCCATCACAATTATTGGTACTCAAGCCATTTATAATATGATGTTAGTCGATGTTGCTGCGTCGGCATTTAAACATTTTGAAAATCAAGCGATTGATTTAAAAAGATTTTGGCGAATGAGTGTTTATTGTGGTTTAGCGAGTAAATATTTAGCGATTCATTCAGGTATTAGAGATATAGAGCGTTTGTTTGTCGCAGGGTTATTGCAAAATTTCGGTGAGTTATTAGTCGCTAAAATCACCCCGGATGCGGCTAAACGCTGCGAACAATATAGCGCAGATAAACTTCCTTGGTTACTACAAGAATTAGCGCTTGGCTTTACTTATACCGATATATCGGCCGCACTACTTAAAATATGGCAAATACCTGAAAAGATCATTTTGCCTATTCGACACTTCAATGAAGCAAAAGATATTCAAATTAACAAAGATGTGAAGGTGTTATATATAGCATCCCGTTTAGCATTAGTGGATAGTCACCCTGACAAATTCACCATAGATGATCTCATTGACGACTCTATTTGCGATGCATTGTCGTTAACTGAAGATGATTTGAATCATGTTGCTGACTGCGCAAGTAAAGAAGCTGCGAGCATTTTAACTATGATGAACCCTAAGTTATTCTCTCAATAAGTTTTTGCTTTTATTTGGCTTATTATAAACGAGTGTTTTGATGGCAGGCTTTAGTTACATTTTCATGAAAAGCTTTTTCCTTTCTAGCAAGACATCGTTGATAAAGCTTGTTAGCATCTAAGGCGTTTTTAATTGTTGCTAACAACAAGCATTAAAATCTAACAATAAGAACAACTATTAAAATAAGTATAAAAAATTAAGATAATAAAAATAATGAAGGAAACGTATGGCCTCAACTAGAGAGAATTTTAGCTCACGCATTGGATTTATATTAGCCGCGGCAGGCTCTGCCGTCGGTATAGGAAACTTAGTCGGTTTTCCAGTAAATGCTGCCAAAAATGGCGGTGGTGCATTTTTAATAATGTACGCCTTGTTTGTCTTTCTGATTTGCCTACCTGTGATGATTGCTGAAATGGCTGTGGGTAGAAAAACGGCAAAGGAGCCTGTTGGGGCATATAAATCATTAAGCCATAATAGTGGTTTTTGGGGAGCGGCAGGGTTTCTTGGGGTACTAACACCTTTTATGATTGCTGTTTTTTATATGGTAATCACCGTGTGGGTCTTTGGTTATATTGTGATAACCGTCTCAGGTAATCTTGATTACTTAGCGAGTGGCGCTGGATTTGGTGAGTTTATTAATAGCCCATATTTGTTTGTTGCTATGATTGCTGTTGCCGGCATTGTTAATTTTATCTTAGTAGCAGGCGTGAAAGATGGTATTGAAAAAGCAGCAAAAATATTAATGCCATCGTTACTTATTATGTTAGTTATTATGGTGGTTTTTGTCTTGACCCTTGATAACGCTTTTGCTGGCATAGAGTTCTTCCTTGTACCAGATTTCTCAAAGATAACCCCAAGTGTGATAAACGGTGCTTTGTCACAAGCCTTTTTCTCACTCTCATTAGGTATGGGGATCTTGCTAACTTATGGCTCTTATATAAACCGTCAAACAAACATTCCAAATTCAGCAAAGTTAGTTGCTATTACTGATACCGGTGTTGCTTTTATTGCAGGCTTGATGATATTGCCAGCAGTGTTTTCTTTTAATCCTGATGTAAATACCAGTGAATTAAGTGATAGTTCTGTGTCATTGATTTTTACCTTTTTACCTAAAATTTTCTTAGCTTTACAAAGCTCAATAGGTTATTTCGGTGCAAGTGCTGTGGCAACTTTTTTCTTTGTTTTAGTGTTTTTTGCTGCGATTACTTCACTCGTTTCTATTATTGAGGTGCCTGTTTCTTATTTAGTGACAGAGAAAAACCATAGCCGTAAAAAAGCATTACTCATTTTAACGCTAACTGCGGGGGTGCTGACCCTCTTTGCGACAACCTCATTTGGTATGGTGCCTTTCTTCACTGAGTTCACTGAATATGCAGGAGCTAATAAGTCATTCTTTGATGTAATTTATGATGTTTTTTACGACACTATTTTACCGCTAAATGGTTTCTTATTATGTGTGTTCGTTAGCTACCGTTGGAAGAAAAAACAACTTTCTGAAGAATTAAGTGTGGGTAATGAAGGCTACATAGGATCTTGGGTGGAAAAGTATATTAACTTTTCGTTAGGCACTTTTATACCAGTTATTGTGTTAGCTATTTTTATTAATACCGTTGCTATTAAGTTCTTTGGCTATAACTTGTTTGGTTTGTAGCTGTGTAAATATTCAGTAGCGTTATTAATACTCGTAAAAAAACCTAGCAATAAATTGCTAGGTTTTTTTGTGCAACTTAATAGCTACCTATTCTGGTAAATAGGTAAAAATAAGTACCTTTAAGCCTTTCCCTTGATGAGCCTCTTTAAAGACTTCTGGCGGCTTTATTTGTTGTTCAAATTGGCATTCAGGGCAGTGCTGTGCCACTTGCTCTAATAAAAAGTCCTCAGTTAAATCGGGTGAGTTGAGGCATAACATGATTTGCCCACCTGGTTTTAACCATTGAGGGATTTTTCTAATTATTTTTGCGTAATCCTTAACAATATTAACGCTGCCAAACTGTAATGTCGGTGGATCTGAAATAATAATATCGTAAGGGCCATGTTTTTTAATTCGGCTATTAGATTTAAAAATATCTACACCTTCAAACTTCACTCTTTCTAATGGGTGTTGGTTTAAACGATGGTTTTCTCGTCCTTTACTTAAAGAAGATTTACTGACATCTATGTTAACTACTTTTTCAGCTCCACCAGCAATGGCGACAACAGAGAAGGGGCAAGTATAAGAAAATAAGTTGAGTATATTTTTACCGTGAGCATTTTCTTTTACCCACGCTCGTCCGTTTCTCATGTCGAGAAAAAGCCCTGAGTTCTGCGCTTTACCAAAGTGAATATTGTAATCTTGTCCTAGCTCGTTAACAACGGTGTGCTCAATGTCTTCACCTAGTAATACTTCTGTGGGGGCAAACTTTCTACAGCGGTATTGTACTTGTACTGAATTACATTCAGTTATTTCAGTTTTTAATTGCTCAGCTAAATCACTTAACCATGTTGGTTCGACTTCTTGGTACAAGGTGACAAGTATGACGGGAGCAAACCAATCAATATTTATGTGAGATAACTCAGGGTAGGCATGACCACGCCCGTGAAATAAGCGTTGGCACTGCGAAAGATCGCTAGCAGAAATGTATGAAAGCATAGCTGTGATTAAGGAAAACGATAAGGTAGGGACATTATACGTGAATAATGCGCTGCTTTGTATAAGTGTCCGTATGGTTTAGTCAGGTGGTTATAGTTGTTATTTATCTTTTCTAATACGCCAGTAACGAGCGAACCTCGGAATACCTGCATCGGTAGTTCCATTGTATTTATAAGTAATGGTACTACCAATTTCTGGTGGATAATTTCGATCGTGATCAGTGAAACCTGAGCCAATTTTAAAGGTAATACCTTGTCGATTTTTAACCAGTAATGAGCCGAGTTTATTACGATATTTTCCTTTACCTAAGTTGTGCGCTAAAACAATTGCCTCATCATCTTGATGCTTTTTAAGTTTAATTAAATCGGTATTTCTACCTACTTTGTATAATGCCGTACTTTTATGCAGCATTAATCCTTCGCCACCTTGTTCGGTAATGTTGTTTAGCTTGTACTCTAACGCTGACATACTGGCTACTTTAAACTGCTTTATTACGGTGAGGTAAGGAGATTTACATTGGGTATCAGCCAGTTTCATTGCTGCGAGTCGTTGCTGAAAATTACCTTGATGAAGTGGCATATCAAAGAGATAAAAGCGTATTGATTGCCAGCAATTGCTGTTGTTAGTCGATTTTACGCAAGACATTAAGCGTTGAAAGCTATTTCGTCCCATCCATAATTCACCGTCAAACGGGGTTTCGGGCCAATCTTTGGTAAACCAAGTGGGGGTGTTGATTTTGTTACCTTGCCTTGAATAAAGTGTGTTTCCATCCCAATAGCCACGCATGCCATCAAGCTTTTCTGAGACAAAATATAACTGAATATTTTTAGTTAAATCGCTTTGCTCGTTGTAGCTTATGCCATGCTGGATAGACGGTTTATGGTGAGATTGAGCGGCGAGATTTGAAGTTATCGCTATAAAAATTAGTACGCAGTATAGATAATTATTCATGATAAACATCCTTGTTTATGTTGAGGTAAGTACAATGAATCATTTTAGACTATAATTTAAAAACTTATTTTTTTTCACAAGGATGTGTCATGTTTAATAAGGATTACACTCAATGGTTTTATGTTTGTGTTTTGCTATGTTTTCTATGTAGTTTCAATGCTCAAGCCAAAAAGAAATGTAAACCTCTTCTTGAAAAACTTCATAATATTCAATCATTACAACGCAGCAGTTACTCAGCTAAAAGAGGCCAAAGCTTGCGAGCAAGAGAAGATAAAGCTCGAGAAAAGTGGTGGCAATGTGAGCATCCTAGCTATGGCAAAAGTAAAGGTAAAAACTACAGTAAAAGTAAAAAGCAGCAATCATCAAAAAAGAAGTTTAAACATCAAGTAAATAATCAACAGCGCTATGTGAATTATTCAATGAAGAAAAACTCCTCGCGATCATTTAACTATAAAGATAAAAAGTATGCTGATTCTCCTTTTAAAACAGAAAGAGCAATCTCGTTGAAGAGTAGCTATGAAGGAAAAATGCAGCAAGCTTGGCTTAGTTATTATCAACAGCCGAAACAGTGTGTAAAACCCAAAGCTATTGCAACCTTTGCTTATTGTAGCGAAGATCGCTTAGCACAAAAAATCGCTTTTGAGCAGAGTTATAAAGAGTAAATAACGCTGTCTAAGAGCTTGTCGTTCAAACCTAATCGGAAAGTTTTTTTAATGATAGATTTATAGTGTTTGCTAGATAACTATAAACGAAAAGCTGACGTTGAAGAATATGACAACTATAGACTGTTTCAAGTTCATAGTTGCCGCGCATATTAAGGTATTGTAATTTTAGAATTCTATTAGCTGTCTTTGTTACAGCTCTTTTTTTCTAAAAATCGCATCAACCAGCTAATGTTAGATGTTAGCCAGTTAAGCTTGGTAGTCTGCTTTACTTTGTCGGTATTGTTCAACGAGTGAATCGATACTGTCTTGGTTATATTCACGCAAGCCACTCATAAGCATGTGCTTTTTGCCATGACCTACATGTTCCCCATTTGAAATTAAATCAAACTCTAACCAAGTATCACCACGTTTTCCGTCAATAGTTAGGCTGGTTTCAGCGAGTTTTAATTCTAATGTCTCAACATCTAATCTAAATAGATCAATAGACATGCTTTGATACATTACCATGGGTCTAGCTGGATTGATCATGACATTATTTTCAGCCATAAGCTTAACTAAAATACCAGGGAAGGTATGGCCTGAAAAATCAACATAAGCTTTCGTTAAGGCGTCTATTAAGGCCGGGCAGTGGGTTTTTTCGCCACTAGCATGTACGCTTAAATAGGTTTTATCATTGTCATCGACAATATCAGCGCTGTCTGTGATCTCGTCTGGAAATGTCAGAGCTACGCCATCACTGACCATACCAGAAAAATCGAACGTCATTTGCTTATGTAAGCCTGATTTAGCAATTATAATTGAAAATAATAAATCACCTGGCACACAGAATTTTTTTGCATCTTCATTGTGTAGAGGGTTAAAGTCATCAGCAACTTGTTTAGCAAATGTACTGCCTTGCTCGCGAGTAAAACTAATTTTCTCTTGATCAATTGCGCAGTAATTTTCAATGAACATTTTTCTAGTCGGTGTATTTTCTATAGACATATGGTGTAGCAACTTCAATTTTTAACAAAAACGCCGCATTCTATCAGTACTTGGCAGCTAAATCGAAGTAAAATGCAAGAAAGTAAGAGAAAGCAGACCACTAATGGTCACGGTTTTTCTGTTTGATGGGCTGAGTATTGTGCGACAAGTTGCTCTTTTTCAGCTTTTGATAATTTCTTTAAGGCGTATTCAAGTTTACATGCTTGGCTTCTGTTTTCTACACTAGTAGCATAAGCCAGTTCGACAGGGCGCTTATTACGGGTATATTTGGCACCTAACTTACTGCTATTATGTTCCTCGACCCGACGTGATACGTCAGTAGTTATGCCAGCATAAAGACTACTATCATTGCATCTGACGAAATAGGCGTACCAAGTTTTTTTCATGTGATTAGTTTGGGCAAGTGTTAATGTTAAGCACAGGGTCTGTTATACCATATAAACTTTGCTGGAATATATGAAAACTTATCAGTACGTTGCTATAAAAATTCAATGTCATTTTGCTCAATTAAAATAATGAAATCATGCTAGAAGTTTCACATACCGTAAGTCTTGCTGAGTGGGAAATCGAACTCAATGCGATCAGATCGCAGGGAAGTGGCGGGCAACGAGTAAATAAAGTCGCAACTGCAATACATTTGCGTTTTGATATTAAGCGCTCTACATTACCTGCCATATATAAAGAAAGGCTCTTAAAACTATCCGATAGCAGAATAACGGCTGATGGGGTTATTATTATTAAGTCTCAATCTCATAGAACTCAAGAGATGAATAGACAAGATGCATTAGAGCGATTAAAAACATTGATATTATCAGCATTGGTAGTGCAGAAAAAACGTAAGCCAACTAAACCAACAAAAGGTTCTGTAAAGCGCAGGCTAGAGAGCAAGGCTAATAGAAAGTCAGTGAAACAGAGTCGTCAGAAAGTAAAATTCTAATCTAATTTTTATAAAGAGAGTATTAATGCCAATTAGTGAAATAGGTTCCTTAGCGAAATTAACCGCCCAATTAAATAGTGATACCCAAGTTCAGTACCAGTTACCTTTAGCTGCTATTGAGGAGCAAAGTAGTGCACAGTCAATCGAGTTAAATCCATTAATTGGTCAAACTATTACTTTACAGTTTTCTGGGAAGATAGCATGTAAACATTGCGGAAAAGGAACAAAGAAAAGTTATTCTCAAGGCTTTTGTTACCCCTGTATGACTAAGTTGGCTCAGTGTGATATGTGCATAATGAAGCCTGAAACTTGCCATCACCATTTAGGTACCTGTCGAGAGCCGTCTTGGGGCGACAAACATTGCATGGTTGATCATTATGTGTACCTGGCTAATAGTTCAGGTTTAAAAGTAGGTATCACTCGTCATACACAAATTCCCACGCGTTGGATTGATCAGGGAGCCACGCAGGCATTGCCAATTTTTAAAGTCTCTAGTCGTCTTCAATCGGGCTTAGTTGAAATTGCTTTAGCAGAATTTATTAGTGATAAAACAAATTGGCGAGCAATGTTAAAAGGCGTTGCTGAACCAATTGATTTGAAAGCTATTGCTAATGAATTAGTGCCTAAAATAGCTAATAAATTAGCTGAGTTGCAACTTAAATTTGGTGAAGAAGCTATTCAGTTACTTGATGAAGAAGTAACTGAAATATCTTACCCAGTTGATGAGTACTTAACTAAAATATCATCATTTAATTTTGATAAAACACCGACGGTGACTGGTAAGCTAATCGGAATTAAAGGGCAGTATTTAATTTTTGATACCGGTGTTATTAATATGAGAAAGTTTAGTTCATATCAAATTAGTATTGAGTACTAACTTTTTGAATTAACAGCCAGCACTCGTTATGGTTTAAGCTATACTGTATATAGGTAAGCATTATCAATAAGAAATTATATTTAAGGTTATATCTATATGAATGCAGAGCAAGTGATTATGATGAGTGCGGAACAGTATGCCGAGAAAGCAAGTGATATTTTTGTGCTTTCAGATTCGTTTCTCCGTATCAAAGAGTTAATTGACGATGAGTCGTCAACCATTGATGACATTTCAGATGTTATACTGCTTGATCCTGCCCTTACTGCTACAGTATTAAAACTCGCTAATAGCTCATTTTTTAATTATCCAGGAAAGATAGACACTATTTCTAAAGCGGTATTAGTGCTTGGAATCACTGAAGTGTATAACTTGGTTATCGCTTACTTCACCAAAGAAGCATTCAAAGCAATTGATGCTGGTGCAGATTATTTAGATTTATTCTGGTTAAAAAGTGTAGATTGCGCTTTGTTGATTAAATTCTTAGGTACCCATTTGCATGTAGCCAATGCTGAGAGATTATTTATTTTAGGCTTACTTCATAATTTGGGAGAGTTGATTGTTAAACAAGTGACGCCTGAGTTAATTGCTAAATGTGAAGTGAATGATTTAGCAGAGTTACCTTGGCAAAAGCAGCAGAGCATTCTTGGTTTTACTTACGGGGAATGTACAGCTGAATTGATGAAGCTTTGGCAGCTACCTTATAGTTTATTTTCACCGATTAGACATCAAGATCAGCCAGAATGGTACCACTATAATGTTGAGACCCAGTTACTCCATATTGCAAAACGTATTATGCATAAGAATGTTGTGGTTAAACAAACTAACTATACAGACATTATTGAAGCGGATTTAATGGAAGAGCTTGGTTTAGATAATCGAGTGTTTACCGCAGCTGCAGATTTTTGTGACCTTGAACGCTTAGGGATGTTATCAATTTTAAATCCAAGTGCTGCAATGGTCTTTTAGTCGTTAAGTTAATGGATGATTAACATTTAGCAAAAACAAAACTCTATGTTTTAGTTAAAAAAAACCCGCAATGAGCGGGTTTATTATTATCTATTTGTTTATTTTATTAACGTTAATGATTTATTAGTCTTAATAAACTACTTCCGTTTATAGTTTAAACTCTTGAACTGACTGTTGTAGTTCTTCGGCAAGTTTTGCAACTTCACTACTTGAAGCGGCTGTTTGTTGAGAGCCTGCAGTTGTTTGTTCTGCTATTGCTACAATAGATTCTAAGTTTTCACTGATTTCATGAGCAACGACACTTTGTTCTTCTGCTGCTGTTGCAATTTGAGAGCTTCTATCAAATGCTTCGTGAACTGCGTGAGTAATAGTTTCTAAAGCTTTATCAGCTTCTTCACTTTGATGTACACAATCAGACGCTTTATTCTTACCTGTGTCCATCACTGTTACTGCTTTACCTGCACCAGATTGAAGTGCTTCAATCATAGTTTGAATCTCTGAGGTTGACTCTTGAGTACGACTTGCTAGGGTACGTACTTCATCAGCAACTACGGCAAATCCTCGACCTTGTTCACCAGCACGGGCTGCCTCAATTGCAGCATTTAATGCAAGTAAGTTAGTTTGCTCTGCAATGCCGCGAATAACATCAAGAATGCTACCGATAGAAGCACTGTCTTGTTGTAATTGGTTTATGACTTGTGCAGCAGAATCAACCTCTGCTGCTAGCTCCTCTATAGTATGACGATTGCGTTCAGAAATAACTTTAACGCGCTCGGCTTCATCATCAGCATGCTTTATTTCACCAAGTGCATCGTTGGCACTTGATAAAACGCTTTGTGATGTGCTACTCATTTCAGTTGTTGCAGAAGCAGCTTGCTCAACTTGATTGCGTTGCTCTTCAATTGCGCTTGTACTTTGTGAAGTTACCGCTGATGTTTGTTCTGCGGCAGCTGCCAATTGAGTAGAGCGGCTAACGATACTTTGTATTAGTGTTCTTAAACTTTCGATAAGCAAGTTACAGTTCGCTGATAACTGGGCAAACTCATCTTTACCACTTTCATCTAGCTTACGTGATAGATCTCCTGAGGAAACAACATTTAGCATATCGTTAACTCTGGCTAGAGGTCGGGTAATACTTAATAAAGTAAAGCGTGCAATAACTATAGCGATAATAATTGAAGCTACTGAGATAAAGATAGTTTGACTGGTACCTCGGCTTACTGAGCTCTCTACTAATTCACTCGTTTGAATGGTTGTTTGGTTAGCTAGATTCACCTGCTTATTTAAGATGTCATTTACCTGTTGAGCATTTTTCTCAGATTCAGCTAACTTATTTTTTGCTGAAGTATTCGCTGATAATTGAGATTTTTTATGAGCTACAATACCATTGGTGCTTGAAAGCAGAGAATTTATCTCTGCAAAAGCATTGGATAACTCTTCAGTGATGCCTGAAACATTGTTCATTTTCAGTTCAGCTAGAATCTCATCAATAGATTGTGTTGCTTCTTCAGAGCTAAAAGAAAGTTCACTTTCGATTAAATCAGCAGTGCTAATTGATAAGGTATCTCGGTATTCGAAGGCAGAAGAGACAATAGAGTTAAATTGATTTTCTACTTGTTCACTCAAACTAATAGCTCGTTGAAGTTTGGTGTCAGCTAAATCATGATCGGCCAGATCAAGTAGTAGCATCACAGCATCATCAGCTTTTTCTTCAAGTAAATCGACTTTTTCAATAAGTGCATTTTGTTGTTCTATACTGTTCTTGTGATTTTCAAAAACAGCTAAAGAAGACGCTCTAAAAGAGGCATAGGCACTATCAACCTGCTTGAGGTTAGATAATAAATTGTTCTCTTTCGCTACAATAGTTTTTAAGCCATTTAGTTCTGTTGAGAATTTACTATCCTTGCTTTTAAAGTTATTTAGCCCTGTTGCCAGTTTTGCTAAATCAGTTTCGTAATAGCCCTTCAAAGAAAAGTTAGCTAATTGACTTAACTCTAAAGCAAGTATGTTACTGCTTTTTAAGGTAGGAATGGCTAATTCATTTTGCTGATTGGTAGAATCACTAATCGTATTCAAATTGGACAATGAAATGATACTGGTTGCAATTAGTAAAACAGAAATTATGGTAAAGCCACCAATAATTTTCATAGCTACGGTCAAATTCATAGATACCACCGACTGAAGTTAGTAATGCGTTAATTATATTATTTTATATTAATTTTTAACGGTTTTTTAAATATGCCATTATTTTCTTTAGCATAACATCAAGTTTTATCGACCAAATCAATTAAAAACTTAACCTTATTTCCATTATAACAAGCTAAATGGCTTTTTCACCCTTTCGGGGGGATTTAGTGTTATTATTTTGTCATTGGTGTGCAGGTTCAATAAATATCTTTTTATCATCCCATCTAAGCATTGTTAAATGGTTCCCCCAAACACAGCCTGTATCTAATGGGTGAATATTATCTTGTTCACATTGCCCCATTAAAGATGCCCAATGCCCAAACAGCCAATGAGTACATTTAGGTATTTTTTCTAAGCTATACCAAGGGTAAATGGCTTGGTTATTTGCGTATTGATTTTTCATTGGTGCAGCTTTATTGGAAAACTCTAATGAACCATCACTAAAGCAATACCGCATGCGTGTTAAAGCATTAACAGTATATCGAAACCTTTCTTGCTCATTAGTTACTTCGTGCCAATTGTTAGGCTGTTCGCCATACATAATTGTTAACCATGATGTTAATTCAGCTGAAGCGAGTTTTTGTTCAGCATCAGCGGCACACTTTAAAGCTAAGCTTATATCCCACTGTGGAGGCAAGCCTGCGTGGCTTAAAAAGGCAACTTCTTTATTATCTATACTACTGGGAATTTGTTGGATTAAGGGTTGCTTTGCTAACCAGCTCATTAGCTCGTCGACATCGTTAGCGGAAAGTAATCGATCTAATTTATCGTTTTGTTTAACTTTTTTAATGCCATGATAAACAGAGAGTAGATGTAAATCATGGTTGCCCAGCACAATTTTTGCAGAACTTCCTAGTGATTTAACATATCGTAAGGTCGCTAATGAGTCTGGGCCGCGGGCTACTAAATCGCCTGCTAGATAAAGTGTATCTTTCTCAGGGGCAAAGTCAGCTTTATTTAATAGTGCTTCTAGTTCACTAAAACACCCTTGAATATCGCCAACTATATAATTTGCCATAAGATATTTTTTTAATCTATTTTTTAGCTGAGCGCTTTTTACTTTTAGGTTCAGGTAACTCAGGTGGGTTATCTACAATAAAATTGGCCAATTTAATATATTCATCAATAGATAAATTTTCAGGCCTTAAAGTAGGATCTACATCCAAGCTAATTAATTGCTCTGCGCTGATAAGTTTTTTAAAGCTATTTCGAATGGTTTTTCTTCGTTGATTAAAAGCGGTTAAACAAACGGTATTTAATGCATTAAGATCTTTAACCGGGTTCTTAATTTCTTTGTGAGGAATAAGGCGAACAATCGCTGAATCAACTTTAGGTGCTGGCTTAAATGCCTCTGGACCAATTTCCATAACCGGAATGACCTGACATTGATATTGCGTCATGATAGATAATCTACCATATGCTTTACAATCAGGTCCTGCAGCCATCCTCTCAACAACTTCTTTTTGTAGCATAAAATGCATGTCTTGCACTTTATCTTTAAAGGTAAGTAAATGAAAAATAAGTGGTGTTGAAATGTTGTATGGTAAATTACCAAAGATTCTTAAAGGTTTTTCATCTGTGGCTAATTCAGCAAAATCAAATTTTAGAGCATCGATTTCATAAATCGTTAAGTGGGGTGCCAAAAAAGGATGGTGCCTTAACCTATGCGCTAAGTCTCTATCAAGTTCAACAACAGACAAATTGCCAGCGCGTTCAATAACGGGCTCTGTTAATGCACCAAGGCCAGGACCAATTTCAATAAGGTTTTCGTTTGGCTCTGGGTTAATAGCATCTACAATGCTGCTGATGATGGCATCGTTATGGAGAAAGTTTTGACCAAAGCGTTTTTTAGCGTGATGGCCTAAATGGGCGTTGCTGCTCATATTTGTACTCATTTGAGTGAAGTTATTAGATTACTTAATAACTATTTAATGTGTTTAAGTGATTATAGGTTAACTAGCAAATTAGCTATTGCTTGCTAAATTTATCGCATTTTTAATAGCTTCTAAAAAGCTGCCAGAATCGGCTTCTGCGGTACCTGCTAATTCGAGAGCAGTACCATGATCAACAGACGTTCTGATAAAAGGTAACCCAAGAGTAATATTCACAGAAGCACCAAAGCCTTTATATTTTAAAACAGGTAAGCCTTGGTCGTGATACATACTCAAGATAGCGTCAGCTTCTTTTAGGTATTTTTCTTGAAAAATAGTGTCAGCAGGTAACGGGCCGACAATATCAATACCTTCTTCACGTAACTCAGCAAATGCTGGTTCCATGGTTTCAATTTCTTCACGCCCTAAATGCCCGTCTTCACCAGCATGAGGGTTTATACCGCAGGCATAAATTTTAGGCGAAGCTATAGCAAACTTCTCTTTTAGGTCATGATAAAGAATACGAGTGACTTTTTGTAAGCGTTCAAAAGTTATCGCTTTTGAAACATAAGCGAGCGGTATATGTGTAGTGACTAATGCGACTCTTAAACCTTCTGTAGCAAGCATCATAACAACATCACTACAGTTAGCTTGGTGAGCAAAATATTCGGTATGACCGCTAAATGCAATGCCTGCTTTATTAATAAGGCCTTTATGTACAGGACCTGTAACAACAGCATCAAATTCGCCAGTCATGTTCTTTTCACTGGCAACACGTAATGTTTCTACGACATAAGCACCATTATTTACATCAAGAGTACCGGCAACGCAAGGGCTGCCTAAATCAATGTTTAAAATAGTTATGGTGCCTGCTTTTTGCGCAACTACAGGCTTGTTGGCATCATAATCGATTAAAGTTAGTGGCAAATTTAACTGCTTAGCACGCTCTGCTATTAATTGCTTAGAGGCAACCACAACCATTTCTACAGGCCAATCCTGTTGGGCAATTGTAATAGTTAGGTCTGGGCCTATACCTGCGGGTTCGCCGGGGGTAATAGCAATGCGTTTAGTCATCACTTTCTTCCTGTTCAAAGATTTCTATATAGGCTTCATCACGTGTTTCTTTTATCCAGCGCGCACTTTCAATACCAAACTTTCGGTTATAAAGAATTTGATAGGCTCTGTTTTCGCTCATTTGCGAAGTAACATCTACCATACGGCGGCCATTTAATTGAATAATGTGCCAACCAAATGATGAGCGAAATGGCTTATGATATTCGCCAACTTCCATGGTTGCTAAGGCATCTGAGAAAGCTGAATCATAAGTGCTAGGATCAGCCCAACCTAAGTCTCCACCTTTTAGGGCAGCACCATCTTCTGAATGCTCTTTGGCTAGCTCGGCAAAATCTGCTTCACCCGCTTCAATTTTATCAAGCATATCTTGTAGCATGGCTTTAGCTTTGTCATCGCTTAGAATAATTGATGGCTTGATGATGATATGACTTGATTTAACTTCTTCAACTTCAACCACTTGTCTGCCTCGAATATCGAGAACTTTTACGATACTAAAGCCAAGACCTGTTCTTATTGGTCCAACAATGGTGTCTTTTTCTTTACCATCAATAAGCTCAGAAAATAGGGTTGGCATTTCATTAATATTTTTCCAACCTAAGTCACCACCTTTTAGTGCATTAGCGTCACCTGATGAAGCAATGGCTATTTTATTAAAGTCAGAACCACCATTAAGTAATTCAATAACTTTATCGGCACGAGTTTTGGCCTTAGTCATATCTTCTTGAGTGGCATCAGTAGGAAATTCAATTAAGATGTGTCCAAGGTGATATTCAATATCGTTATTGGTTTGTTCTTTCATTACCGATAATAAATTTTCAACTTCTTGAGGAGAGATGAATATTCGACGTCGAACACTGTTACGGCGTACTTCACCTGAAATCAACTCGGTACGAATACTTTCACGGTATTTGTCGTATTCTAGTCCATCTGCAACAATGCTTTCCCTAAATTGTGTAAGTGATAAATTGTTCTCTTTTGCCATGTTAGCAATTGTTTGATCTAACTGCGCGTCACTAACTTGCACACCCATTCTTTCACCCAGTTGAGTGATTAGACTGTCATTGATGAGCTTATCCATGACTTGAGTTTTTAATGCAGAATCTGATGGCAAGCTTTGATTATTCTTTTTTGCCTGAAGTTTAATACTGGTAAATAAGTCATGAACTTCTGATTCGAGTACAACGCCACTGTTAACGATGGCAGCTACTCTGTCTAACAGTTCTTCTTTAGCATGTGCTTGGGTTAAAGCGCCAACGAGTAAACTGCTCACCAATGCTAATGTTTTGAATGTATTTTTCATGTAGTTATCATTTCTTCTTTATCGTTCGCTATTAATAGCGCTAATTATTTAAGTAATAAGGTCGTTTGTAGCCAAATATACTGTCGTCAAACATTTCTTGTGTGCCAATGGCAGATTGTTTTCCATCAAGACCTTTGATGATGAACTGTATCATAAAACCACTATCGAATTCATCGCGGTTTTCATTGATGAAGTCTTCATCGTCAAGATTTGAGTTAATATGGCGATGATAAGCTAAACGAACCGCCCAACAACAGCTTTCATATTGAAAACCAGCATAACTCTCTAAGCTACGATCTTGTCTTAAATCTTGGGTTAACCGACCAACAAAGGCCCAATCTGTATTTATTGCCACACTGGTTAGTAAAGAAACTTGCTCTAAACTATTACCTGAGACATTACGAGTATACCTATGGTTCAATTGAACTGTATTATATTTGTTAAATTGATAATCGAGGTTTACTTGTCCTTTGTTGGTAAAGCTCTCTTCAGTATTATATTGAATGTCACCGCTGATTTGCCATTGATGGTTTATACGATAAAACAAATCAGCAGCAAGTGATGATTGCTGGTTTTCTAGAGAGAATTTATTATCCGCTAAAAGGGTGTCTACAGTATTTTTGTTTGTGGTTATATATTGAATGCGACCTAAGCTTATTCTGAAAACCTCAAGGTTGGACTCATCTAATACGCGGCTGGTAATACCCCATGTATATTGGTTTGCTCCAGCAATCCTATCTAAACCACTGAACCGTCTATCTCTAAATAAACCATTATAGTCATCTTGAAGATTCGTTGTATCGTACAGACCAATATTGCTTTGATCTTCATCGGGTATATATAAATACTGTAGTTGTGGTTCAAAGGTGTGGCGGTAATTCTGACCAAAAGCGGTCATTTGTCGGTCAAAGTTTATACCACCATGAAAACGAATTTTAGGGAGTGTACGTTGGACTGTCTCTTCTAAATCACTATTAAATTGGATGTTATCTTGTTGGTAATAGGTGTGCATTAATTTAACTTCAGAGTTTATAAACCAAGCTGGAGTTGAAACAGGGAACAATAAACCTGCTTCTACATGGTACCTATTGGCTTCAACCTGCGATTTTTCAGCTGCTTGAAAGCTTGTTAGTTCAGAATAAAGTTCAAGTTGCCCTGCTAAAAAGTTGATAGGTTGTTGCGCTGAAATTTCTAAATGCGGCAAGGTTTTATAACTTGGAGAATGGCTACCCAAAACCTCGAAATCTTGAATTTTAAGTGTTGTTTGCCATTGTTCGCCAAAGTAAGCGAGTTCACCCATTTGATACAAGTAGGCATCATTAGAGTTATATTGCCTACTACCAATATCTACTAGGTAGTTATCATCACTCATTGTGGTGTAATCAACATAAGCCCTAAAACCGTCTGAGAAACTGCCAATATGTTGCAAACGGGCTAAATAACGGGGGTCATTGTTATTTTTTAGCGCCTTATCTTTATTAAGATATTCTAAGTCGACTTGTCCTTGTTGAGTACCCCATAAGTACCTAAATTCTGATTGCAGCTGTAAACCACGTTTTGACATATAGTGTGGCGTAATAGTGGCATCTAAGTTTTCTGCAATATTCCAATAAAAAGGTGCTTCAATTTCAAGCCCAGAATTACTTGAACTTTTAATTTTGGGATAGAGAAAGCCTGTAGTTCGCTTTTGAGATACCGGAAATGAAAAATAAGGAATATATAGAATAGGTACGTCTAACACTCTAAATTGCGCATGATATGCTTCACCAAAATCACCATTAGCAGAAAGGTTTATTTCACTCGCCTTAATCTGCCAATCAGGTGTTTCATCCAAACAAGTGGTAAAAGTTGAGTCAACTAAGTTGAGTTGACCATCAGCTGAAATAAATAGTTGGGCCGCACTACCGTGTCCTGGATTGCCGTCTAGCTGGTATGATGCAGCAGTCATTAAAGTAGATTTTTGCGCTTTACTGGCATTTAGTGTTTCGGCAAAGATATTAATATTATTGCTTTGATAGTGAATATCACCAATGGCATCTAGTTGCATTGAAAGGCGATTGAAAGCTAATTCATCGGCAATAATTTTTTGGTTTTTATCAATAAGAGTGACGCCACCACTAAAAGCGGTTATTTGATCTTTTTCTATGCTGGCATATTTAGAAAAAATATTAATACTGTCGTCTGTTACTTCAGGAGTATTCGCCGCAATCTCAGTAAAGGTCGGTATTGGGCAGTTCATAGGCCTAGCTTCAGGCGCTTCACTCTTTATTTCATTGGTATTGGCTTCATTGGTATCAGCTAAAGTCTTTGTAAAGGGCATAAAGACCAAAAAGATAGCGAAAATAAAAACTATTTGTGGGGGAAAAAGCATTTAATGTCCGAAAAAAATTGAAAATTGTTATTATTTGATTTGTTTATCGTGATGAATCAAGTATTTTAACGGCTAATTGCTTTATGATATAGCACTTTTTTTATTGATGCGAATGTCTGCACCGACAAACATTCAGTTTTTGCTTTAAGGTTTATTAATTCTATGCGTGTATGGGGAAAAATTTTAGGGTTTATCTTTGGCTTTATGCTGAGCAAAACCATTATCGGGGCATTAGTAGGTACTTGGTTAGGGCACTTGTTTGATAAAGGCCGAGGCTTTGATTTTAATGGGGTTGTTGGCGGCAAAGAAGATGAAGTTTCACGTCAGGCTGCGTTTTTCTATACTACGTTTTCAGTTATGGGTAATGTAGCCAAAGCAAAAGGGCAAGTGACTAGTCATGAAATTGCTTTTGCTACGGCGTATATGAATAAGTTGGGTTTAACCAGTGAGTTAAAGCAGCAGGCTCAAGATGCGTTTAGAGAAGGTAAGTCAGCAAACTTTCCACTAAAAGAAAGATTAAGAAAATTCAAACAATTAATGGGGAATCGTCATGATTTATTATTAATGTTTTTAGAAATTCAAATTCAAGTGGCTTTTTCTGATGGTGAACTGGATAGTCAAGAGCGCACAGTGCTGCACACTATTGCTAAGCATTTAGGTTACTCAGCGCGAGAGCTTGATAATTTACTAGAAATGATTATTGCGGGTGCTGCATTTCATCAGCAAGGTGGCTATCAGCAGTATCAAGGCAGTCAAGGAGTTAAAAGCGAACAACAAATTGCTAATGCATACAAAGTATTAGGGGTCGCAAAAGACACGCCAATGAGAGACATTAAAAAGGCCTATAAAAAGCTCATGTCCCAGCATCATCCTGATAAACTTATAGCGAAAGGTTTACCCCCAGAAATGATGGAGAGTGCTAAAGAAAAAGCACAAGATATTCAAGCAGCCTACGATGTCATTGTGAAACAAGCCAAATAGTAAACGGCTTAAATAGGTTACTTAAAATTTGACTACCAACCAACGGCTCTTAACCAACTGTGAATTTGACTGAGTAGTTCAACTTCTGGGTAATAACCCGTGACCGTATTATTTAGCTGCCTTTGACGGTAATACACTTTCATTTCTTGCTCAGTTATAGATTTTCGCTGCTTAGCATAGGTTATTGCTTTAGGATGATCATTTTTCAAAAACAAATCCAGAACAGGGTATTCACTCATAGCAAGCTGATGGGCAAAACGTTTATTCTCTTCAAAAGCGAACTCAGCACTTGTGTCAAAGTAGCTACTTAACAAGATCAAAGCATTCGCTGGCTCACTATTTTCCTGACTAAACATATCGATTAATAACGTGCTATGCATACCTTGGCTAACAATTATCACTATGCCAGGGTATTCTTTGGCTTTTGCCATAACCGCTTTAATTAACAAACTAAAATCATTTTTATATGTGCTAATGATTTCTTCATTGGCTTTTTTTTGTTCCGTCGTGTTGATAGCAATGGAAGGGTAGTTATCGGGTTTATTATCAGGCTGAATAGTTATTGTTGTCCAGCCGTGTTCAGGCAATGTGTTGGCCAAATAGTTTATTGCCTTAGGATTAGTTGCACCTTGCTGCCAATCAGGTAGTAAAATAGCAACTCCTTTACTGTTTGCGCTGCTATAGTTTTTAATTAATGTTACGTACTCTGTTGGACCCACCAATAAAGGCGAAATACGCTCTTTAGATAAGTAATGTTTTAGGTCTTGTTTTTGCAGATCGAGTTCTTTTATTGGTAATGGTTGGTTAGATTTCTTTGTTTGCGTAGAGCTGCTTTTTTCCTGCGCTGGATTTGAGGTTTCTTGTTCGCTTTTTTGTTCTGTCGTTTGTTCAGACTTTGCTGGTTCTTGCTGTTCTGCCATGGCGAAAAGTGGCATGAAAGAAAATAGCGATACAAAGATGATGTGTTTAAGTTGCACAGAAAATCCTAATAATTATGGTCAGTAGCGTTTCATTCAAGTGTTATACCATTGAGTATAAAGAAGCGATCACTTTCTTATCCTGCTTGGTATTTATAATGTTTAACATTATTTGTTTTACTGAGTTTTTATCGGCGAGTAAAGGGAAAAGATTAATTAGGTAATTTCTAGCTGATAAATTAATTTTGCATAAATCAAGCGAATGGGCAAGGTGAATAAAACTCAATCACTTCATTAGTCATTGGGTGATATATAGTGAGACTTTGGGCATGAAGTTGCAGCCTTTTGCTGGCTTTTAACGCTTGTGCATGGGCATAAAGCCTATCCCCCAAAATTGGATGACCTAGTGCAAGCATATGCACGCGTAGCTGATGAGAGCGCCCAGTCACCGGAGTTAGCTCAACTAGCGTGCTGCTACTTTCATGAGCTAATACTTTAAAGTGCGTTAGCGAAGGCTTGCCTGAATCAAAGTCTACTTTCTGTTTAGGTCGATTGGGCCAGTCACAAATCAAGGGTAAATCAACACTGCCTTGTGTTTCTTTTAAATGGCCATAAATACGAGCAATATAGTTTTTACTGGTTTTACGTTTCTCAAACTGCTGGCTAATAGCGACATGCGCTTTTTTATTTAATGCCAGTAAAATAATTCCAGAAGTTGCCATGTCTAAACGGTGTACTATGGTTGCCGTGGGCAGTACACGCTGCACTCTGTGCTGTAAACAGTCTTGATGTTCAGGTAAGCGACCAGGCACAGACAGCAAACCGTTGGCTTTATTGACCACAACAAGATCATCATCTTGATAAATAATATCAAGATAAGGTGTCATAGGTGGTTGATAAATAAAGTCGGGGTTTGCCGCCATCTTTCTTCTACTGTATTACTTTGTTAGTGAGTCACTACTATCATTCGAATAGCTTCAAAAGTCAGCTGTGCATGTTCGATGTAATGAGTAAGCTCTTCTTGTTGATGAATTATAAAATCTAATTCAGCTTGGCGAACACTTGGGTTTATTGCTTTGAGTGCAGCTAAGCGTTGGTGCTCTTCTGTTAACTTATCTTGCATACTGGCCAGTGCTTTCACTTGTACTTCACTAATATATTGTTCAGCATGGCTTTCAGCTTTAGTGACTAACGGCCCAATTTGGGATTTTAGCGCTTTAATTAACTGTAAAGCCATTTGCTTTTTCACCGGTGCTAATTGCTTATCTAGTACCGACTCACTGACTTTATCGGCGAGGTTGTTACCTTTTTTATCCACCAAAATGCGAATAGGCGTTGTAGGTAAGTAGCGGTTTAACTGTAAGTGCGCTGGCGCTGTTGCTTCAATGGTAAATAAACACTCAAGGAAAAAAGTGCCTACAGGTAACGCTTCATTTTTTAATAAACCAATACTGGCATTACCAATCTCATCACTAAGTACTAAATCCATGACGCCACGCACCATTGGATGATCCCAAGTGAGCAGTTGGTAATTTTCATTCACTAACGCAGTATCACGATTAAAAGTGATGGTGGTGCCATCTTCTGGTAAGCAAGGGAAGTTGCTATTAAGCATATGCTCACTTTGATTTAATGCGATAGCGTTATCAGCTTTATCATCCTGTTGTACGCCAAATACATCTAATGCTTGGAACATAAATTGAGGGAGTTCAATTTGTTGATCGACTTGGGCAATTTTTTCTACCAACTCATGTGAACGGCCTTGGCCTGAAGAGTTAAGTTCAAGCAGCTTGTCACGGCCAGATTCTAGCTCAGCTTTTACCGCTAAATGCTTTTGCCAACTATCAGTAATTAACTGTTCGGTATTCGCAGAGTTTTGTTCTCCACTTAAGGCTAAGGATAGTAACTCTTTACCAAAGGCATCATAAATGACACGACCAGTAATACAAGTATGCTCAAAAGCTTGCATGCCTTGATGATACCAATCAAAAAGTAATGCTTGGGCAGAATTTTCGAAATAAGGTACGTGCAGGCGAATTTCTTGGGTTTGACCAATACGATCAAGACGACCAATACGCTGCTCAAGTAAATCAGGGTTACTTGGTAGATCGAATAATACTAAGTGATGAGCAAATTGAAAGTTTCGACCTTCACTGCCAATTTCAGAACATAATAATAATTGCGCACTGTCTTCGTCTTGAGCAAAATAAGCGGCCGCTCTGTCACGCTCAAAAATTGATAAGCCTTCATGGAAAACCGCAGAACGTATGCCTTCTTTAACTCGTAATGCTGCTTCTAAATCAATAGCAGTTTGTGCATGAGCACAAATCACCAGAACTTTTTCTTTATTTAATGATTTAAGTAAATCAATTAAGTAACTTACACGAGGATCAAAATCTGTCCAAAAATCAGTTTGGTGATCTAATCCGAACAATATTTCTGGTGTAAAAATTGTTTTTGCCTGCTTTGAGTTAACCAATGATTCAGGACAATCGCTAAGCATGAACTCATTAATACTTTCTTGATATTGCTCAGGCATAGGTAAAGCTTTAGGAACAAGGTGTCTTGCCGGGAATCCTTGGATGGTATTTCTCGAGTTACGAAATAATATTCTGCCTGTGCCGTGGCGATCTAACAGCTGGTTGAGTAATTGTTTTCTTGCGCTAGTTTGAGCTGATTCTTCACTCGTATTAAGTCTTGTTAAGTGCTCAGATATATCTGACTCTTTCAATAATTCAATGAGTGTTGCTTCTTGAGTTTCAGTCAGTCTCTCACCCTCTACTAAAGCATTTGCGGCATCAGCAACTTCGCTGTAATGAGACTCTTCTTCGGTAAATTTTTCATAATCATAGAAACGATCAGGATCGAGTAAACGTAAACGGGCAAAATGGCTTTCATGGCCAAGCTGATCTGGCGTAGCTGTTAGTAATAGAACACCCGGTATTACTTGTGCTAATTGTTCAACACATTGATATTCAATGCTTGGGTTACCTTGTTGCCAGTTAAGGTGGTGTGCTTCATCAACCACCATTAAATCCCACTCTTCACTAATGAGTGCTTCATACCACTGTGGGTTATCGGTAATGAAACCTAAATTAACGAGTACCAGTTGTTCAGTGCTAAAAGGATTGGTTTGTTCGTTTTCATCACCAGCGGTTTCAACACAGCGATCAGCATCAAAAATGCTAAATTTTAAGTTGAATCGGCGAAGCATCTCGACGAGCCATTGATGCATTAATGATTCAGGTACAATAATTAAGACTCGCTTAGCTCGGCCTGTAACCAGTTGTTGATGAATAATTAGACCCGCTTCAATGGTTTTACCTAAACCGACTTCATCGGCAAGTAATACACGAGGCGCAAATCGATTGCCGACTTCATCGGCAATATAGAGTTGATGAGGTATTAAACTAACACGGCCACCCGTTAAGCCCACTAAGTCAGACTGTTGTTGCTGAAATTGGTGCTGTAGGCAATCTTTACGTAGTCTAAACCAATCTAACCTATCTACTTGGCTATTGAGTAATCTATCGTGTGGTTTATTGAATTTTATAAAGTGATCTATCATCACCTCTTTTAATGCCGTGGTTTCACCGTTATCTTGGCGGACACCTTGATAAGTTAATAGGCCGTTATTTTCACTTACACTTTCAACTTTTAACATCCAACCTTCATGGCTAGGAATGATATCGCCCTTGTTAAAGATAACGCGTGTTAATGGCGCATTTTCTTTGGCATATTGACGAGATTCACCTGTTGCAGTAAACATGATGTTGACAAACCGGTGCTCGACACCGGTAACGGTACCTAAACCTTGATCTGATTCACTGTCACTAATCCAACGTTGACCGGGTTGAAATGGCATAGGAAATTCTCTCCAACTACTAAAAAATGGCTAACTAAAATCCCTAATAAACTCAGGGATAAAAAAGGGGCGCTATAGTACTCTTAATCATAGAAGTGATCATTAAAAAAATAACTAAAGTCACTAAAAAATCTACTTGCTAGTTGCTGAGTTTACTGGCAATGTGAAGGTGAGATAATTAGAAAATGATAGTCGAAACAAGGATTTTTAATCTCTTTGGCTTAACTATCTAAGCAGTAATTTCTAATAAGCTATAATTAACATGGCGTTAAATAGAAAGCTTATTTTCTCAATGTTTTTATTTTTTTGTATCGGTTTTGTCAGTTAATCATGGAGATTGCTTATGGCTGAGAAGAATATGAATAATGAAAAAGCGACACCCAGTATTTCCTTTGAACAACCTATTATCTACATCTTAGATACTAATATATTACTTCACGAACCTTTTGCCTTTTTGTCTTTTAAAGAACATGACGTTGTTGTCCCTATGACAGTGTTAGAAGAGTTAGACTCAATAAAAGATAGGCGTAAAGATGTTTCAAGAGATGCTCGCGTAGCAATTCGAGCACTTGAAGATACACTATCAAACGCTAGTCCTGAAGAAGTGTTAGCAGGGGTGAAATTACCAGAAAACGATGAGCAGCACCCTAGTGGCTGTTTATCTATTATTAATGATTACTCGTTAGAGCAAACTGCCAATACCTTATCGTTCAATGAAAATGATAACCGCATTATTAATGCGGCGCTTCATATACAAAAGAAAAATCCAAATAAAAAAATCGTGCTAGTCACCAAAGATATTAATATGCGCCTGAAAGCGAAGGGAGCAGGGCTGGCACATGTTGAAGATTATAGAACAGATCAACTCATTGATGATGTTAAGTTTTTAACTAAAGGTTATCATCAATTTGAAGGTGACTTCTGGCAACAAGTAACGGCTTGTGAGAGTGAAACAGAAGGGCGACAAACCACTCATATTATTGATAAAGCTACTTTACCTTTAACTTATATTAATGAATATCTCATTGATGAAACAGAGCACTTTGCTGCGAAAGTGACGGGCTTTGATGATGAAAAGATATCAATGTTAGATTTAAGTTATGAACGCTTAATGGGTAAAAATGCTTGGGGAATCCACCCTAAGAATATTTATCAAGGTATGGCGATGGATGCCTTACTTGACCCCAATATTGAACTGGTTATTCTTACAGGGCCGGCAGGGTGCGGTAAAACCTTACTTGCCCTAGCTACAGCCCTTGAACAAGTCATAGAACGCGGGCTTTATGACAAGATAATTGTGACGCGAAGTACGCCTGAAATAGCTGAGTCTATTGGCTTTTTGCCAGGTACAGAAGAAGAGAAGATGGCGCCTTGGTTGGCGGCAATTACTGACTCTCTTGAGGTGTTGCACTCTCAAGATGAAAATATGAATGGTAGCCTTAACTATATAATGGACAAGGCAAACATTCAGTTTAAATCGGTAAACTTTATGCGAGGGCGTAGTATTCAAAATGCTCTGGTGTTACTCGATGAGTGTCAAAATTTAACAGCCTCTCAATTGAAAACAATTATTACCCGTTGTGGTGAAGGAACTAAGTTAATTTGTAGTGGTAATCTTGCGCAAATTGATAGTAACTATTTAACCGCTGTAACATCGGGTTTAACTTACATTGTTGAAAGATTTAAAGACTTTCCTGGTAGTGCCACAGTTAACCTTAATGGTGTAGTGCGAAGTCGACTTGCTTCTTTTGCGGAAGAAAATTTGTAGCAATAATCAACACAGTAGGTTGATTATGACTGATTAGCTTTCTTCCATTGCTCAAAACTATGGCTGACCTGCTTAATTATTTGCGGGTCAGTCCCTTTACTTAATGCCATGCAATGTTCTGCTTGCTTTCCTTTATGAATGGTCAGGCCAGCGAGAAAATCAATATCTTTTTCGCCTAAGTTGTTTAAACGATAGCGGAAGGATTCTTCAGATTGAACAACCACATCAACTCGACCATTTAATAGCTTTAATAGATTAGTTTCTTCGTTTGCAGAAACATCTAAATTAATGCCATCTTTAAAGCCATTATCTAATAAATATTGATGGCTATTGTCACCACGCATGATACCTACAACGGCTTTCTTTAATGCGGCTAATGAATTTACGTCAATCTTGTTGGTTGATAACTTATAAATATGTATAGGGGTGGCTTTATGTATTGGACAAAACCAATGAAAGTGAGGTTTTCTTTCTTCAGTTTTATAGATGGAATAAATTAACACATTCGGTTTAGTTATTGCTATATGATAACTTCTGGCCCATGGGTAAATATTGATATGGTAGTTAATGCCTGATTTATTCAGGATCTCTTTGACTTGATCGGTCACAATCCCGCTGACTTCTTTATCAGCAATGATAAATGGAGGCCAGCTTTCACTAACTACTTCAAGTTCAAGGTCTTTCGCTTGTCCAAAAGAGCTATAAAAGATTGCAAGATATATAAGGAAAAAGTACTTCATTTTTTGATGGTAACTACTTACAAAGCCTAATGCTAGTGAAACGTTATTCATATTGATAAGTTTGTTCATATGAGAATAGGTTAGTAAATGTATTTCGCTTCATAGCAAGTTTTGAATAATAACCTATAATTTTTTTATCACTTCTGTATTATTGTTTATAGTATGTTGAGAGGTGGTTATGCAAATAAGTGGAGTAATTATTCGTTTTTCTATATTTATTTTGCTTGGTGCTTTCTCATTGTTTGTTGATGCCGCAAAGATTCAAATCCACTCTGATAATGCATTCGATGTTGAAAGCTTATTAAGTTTATCTCCTACCAGTCTCTCAGTTGAAAGTAACTTAGCCGTATTGGAACTACCCGATAAAAATTTATCCTTAGCACTTGTACCTTTTAAACGTTCGCTGAAATTTATGGAAGATGGACAATCTGTTTGTGTATTGAATCGTATAAAAACAGAAAAACGTGCTAAAGAATATTTATTCAGCTATCCAGTGAATATATTTATAAACCGCCGTTTATATCAGTTAGCTGATTTAGCGCCTTTATCTTCTTCTCCTGTGGATTTGTCTGAGCTTTTTAATCAGTTTCCATCTCGAAGGCTGATAGTTTCTAGTCAGCTATCTTATGGTGATGAGCTGGATAAAATTATTAAGGATATTCCCAAAAAAAATATTATTGTGCGCGACTCAGGAAGCCAAAATCGAGGAGTTATTGAAATGTTTCTTAAAAAGCGTGCAGAATATGCGTTATTCACTCCGCAGGAATTTGTTGGTGAAGGCTATGAATTTACTGCAAATAGTTATGAAATCAAACATGTTGAGCCATATATAGTTGGTCACGTGATGTGTGCACCTACCGTTGAAAATGAAGCCTTTATAAAACAAGTTAATGCCAAAATTCAAGCCTTAGTAAAAGATCAAACTATGTACAATATTCATTTGAATGGCATGAGTCCTAGGCAACAAGATTATTTTCGCTCTTATTATCAACGTGTTTATCAAGATCTTTTATCTTCTCACTAGCTTACTTTGTTATCTCACATTTTTATTTAATTATCTCTGTCTAATGAGAGGCTTTTAACAGCCTTTTTATTTATATAGATCAATAAACTTAGTGATAAATTCACTATTTTCAAAATTAGACTTTTTTCCTATTTTACCCGTGTAAAAAATAGCCTACAGTGGTAAACAACCACGGAGGTATGTAATAAGAAATGAAATCTTCTTTGCTTAATTTCTTACAGGCTTGTTTAAATAGTCTGCGGGATTTATTGCCCATTGTCTTTGTTGTGGCATTTTTTCAACTTGCTGTTCTGCAACAGCCTTTGCCTGACTTTTTTAATATCTTAATTGGCCTTTTACTAGTGGTATTAGGTTTGACTTTTTTTATTATTGGCCTAGAAATGAGCCTGTTTCCTATTGGTGAAACAATGGCCAATGCTTTAGCTAAAAAAGGTAGTATCTTTTGGTTAATGACTTTTGCATTTTGCTTGGGCTTTGGTACGACAATTGCTGAACCAGCTTTAATTGCTGTAGCTGATGAAGCGGCAGATGTTGCAGCAGAAGCAGGGATTATTCTAGCTAATGCTGATGCTAAAGAAAGTTATGCCTCGGGTTTAAGGTATACAGTAGCATTCTCTGTTGGCTTTGCCATTATTTTAGGTGTGCTCCGTATTATAAAGGGCTGGCCTATTCATCGCATAATTATTGCGGGTTATGTTTTAGTGGTAACAATTACCTTTTTTGCCCCGAAAGAAATTATAGGTATTGCCTATGATTCTGGCGGTGTTACTACATCGACAATTACTGTGCCTTTAGTAACCGCTTTAGGGGTGGGATTATCTTCTTCGATTAAAGGTAGAAATCCCATGATAGATGGCTTTGGCTTAATCGCATTTGCTTCTCTCACACCAATGATTTTTGTTATGATTTACGGCATAGTGATAGGAGGTTAAATGATTGAACTAATTAAGCAATTTTTGATGACCTTCGCTGATACTTTTTATGATGTTATTCCAATAATCACCATATTTTTAGCATTTCAGTTTATTGTAATTCGCAGACCATTAGCGAACCCTATCAAGTTAGGTATTGGATTTTTCTATGTATTATTAGGGCTAACACTCTTTTTGATGGGGCTTGAAAAAGCGCTGTTTCCTCTTGGTGAATTGATGGCGACACAATTGACCAGTTCAGAGTTTATTTACGATACTCCCAGTTATAGTGATATTCATTGGGGGGACTTTTATTGGGTTTATATCTTTGCCTTTGCTATTGGTTTTAGTACGACCATAGCTGAACCATCATTGATGGCTGTTGCGATAAAAGCTCATGAAGTCTCGGGTGGGGCTATTCATCCTTGGGGGTTGAGAATATCAGTGGCTTTAGGTGTCGCAATAGGGATAAGTTTAGGCGTATACCGCATTATTGTGGGAGACCCTATTCATTACTATATTGCCACAGGTTATGTTTTTGTTATATTCCAAACCTTTAAAGCGCCTAAGTTAATTGTACCACTTGCTTATGATTCTGGTGGTGTAACAACGTCTACGGTTACTGTGCCACTTGTGGCAGCACTTGGGCTCGGGTTAGCATCAACAATTCCTGGCAGAAGCCCGTTAATTGATGGCTTTGGCTTAATTGCCTTTGCTAGTTTATTTCCAATGATCACTGTAATGGCATACGCACAATTAAGCCAATGGTATGCTGATAAACAAAACAAGATTAAACAAGAAGAGAGTAAATAATATGCATTTTAAACTTATTGTTGCTTTTGTTGATGATAGTAAAACCGATATTGTAATGAAAGCAGCGCGAGAAGCAGGCGCAACTGGCGCAACGGTAATCAATAATGCGCGTGGTGAAGGGTTAAATACCAAGAAAACATTTTTCGGTATGAGCCTAGAAACGCAGCGAGATGTTTTGCTGTTTGTGGTTGAGCAACACCTTTGTCGTCATATCCTTGAAACCATTGATAAAAAAGGTAAGTTCGATGAGACTGCAGGCACAGGTATTGCCTTTAGTTTAGATATTGATGATGTCGTTGGTGTTAAACATCAGGTAAGCGAATTATATAAAAAGATTGAGGATGAGATATGAGCCATAAACTTGTACAAGTCAAAGATGTATTGAATGATCGATTTCATATGGTTGATGGTAAATTAACTGTGTTGGAAGCAATGAAAGTAGCACAGAAATACGGCAGTGAAGCATTAGTTATTGAGAAACGTCATGATCATGATGAGTTTGGTTTTGTTACTTTAGCTGACATTGCTAAGCAAGTGATTAGTAAAGATAAGTCACCAGAGCGAGTTAATGTGTATGAAATAATGGCTAAACCTGTTTTAGGAGTTAGGCCTGATATGGATGTTCGTTATTGTGCTCGACTATTTGAACGCTTTGGTATTTCGAAAGCACCTGTAATAGATGGTGAAGAGGTATTGGGCATGGTTGGTTATGAAGATATTGTGCTTAAGGGTATGTATTCTGAATAGAAATGCTGTTTTATTTTAGCTGTAAATAGCAACTAACTTGTTGAGTGAGAGAATATTACCCAACAAATACTCGTTTTTATTGAACAAGTTTATAGTTGCTATAATGCTCTTTCTTGTTAATTTGACTTAATGTATTCCAAATCTTTTCTGATAGGTTTGGGTGAGCATTATAGAAATCATTATTGATAATGAAGTAACCATCATGCTCCCTAATAGGGGTTGTGTTTAACTGACTATTGTCAGGTATTGCTTTTGTCTTGCAATCAATGATGGAAGCGGATACACGTTTTCCTTTTAGGAGAGTGTAAGCTGTTTTGAGTGAATCAGTTTTGTAAACGATAAAACCAAGTTGTTGTAATTGTTCTGTTATATGATAGCCATAAGGGATTGCTATTACTGGCGGTGACTCAAAAAATAGCTTTTTACCGTCCCAACTTAAGAGTGCAGAGTCGTGTTTTAGCAAACAGGTTGATAATACTTCAAATGCTCTAGAGTTATCTAACTGTTTACCTTTCATAGGGTAGCGTCCATAAGTCGCTCTATCTTTTGAATAACTGCCTATGATGGCCGTTACTTCTCCTGTTTTTAGCATACTTAAACAGCGCGCCCATGGTTTTCTAATAAAATTAATATTAATTTCATTCACCTTTTGATTGAGCTCAATGAGAATATCGACGACTGTCCCGGCATTTTCACTTGGAACTGTGGTTGAGTTGCCAGTGAAATGTGGGTAAAACTCTTTATTTTCATAGCAAAATAAAAAGGTAAGCGGACTATTTTCTGCGAAGGCAGGTCTCAAGCTTGCTATTAATAAACATAAGCTTAATAATGCAATGAACTGCTTTGTGACCTTTATTTTAGGCATCAAATAATATGTAAATTTAAATGTTTAGTGAAACAAAGTATAGACAAGAGAATGTGAATGAGTGAACAGGTGAAGACTTTTATTTGTTTGCTGAACTAATGAGCTAAATATGCAGTAAGTTCTACACTTCATTAGTAAACACTGAACATTTGAGCAATAACAAAGTTTTTGGAAAATTATGAATAACCCAATAATCAATGATTTAAAATGGCGAAGAACAACAAAACGTTATGATGCAACGCGTAAGGTTTCACCAGAAGAACTGGGCATATTTTTAGAGGCATTACGTTTGTCTGCTTCATCGATTAACTCTCAACCTTGGCGGTTTATTGTGATAGAAAGTGATGAGGCGAAAAGCCGTATGGATAAGACTTTCGTTAATATGCACCACTATAATAGGCCTCATGTTTTTGATAGTTCTCATATTATTTTATTTGCCTATAACCCTAAATATACACGTGAGGATTATGCCAAAGTAGTTGATAAGGGGATTGCTGATCAACGAGTAGATCCTGAAAATAGAGAAGCTGCATTTGCTGTTTATTCATTCGCTGAAATGAATACCTTAGCAGATGGTGATACCAGTGCTTGGACAAAAGCACAAACGTATATTGCTTTAGGCAATGCCCTTCATACTTTAGCGCGTATGAAGATAGATGCGACTCCTCTTGAGGGAATTGATACCCTTTTAGTGAATGAAGAATTCAAACCAGAATTAGCGGGCTATCAATGTGATGTTGCATTAGCCATTGGCTATCATCATGAAGAAGATGACTTTAATGCCAAACTACCTAAATCACGACTAGCATTTGAAGATATTATCGTAAAAATTTAATTATAATAACAAGCGCTGTTAAATTCAGCGCTTGCGTTAATTATTGTTTGGTTCACGCAATGATTAATATTTAAAGCGATACGTTATTTGGGTGAAGTTATTGGCAAAAGCTTTGGCTCTTGCTTGCTCTAACGCTACAGTGACTTGGCTAAACAATGGGATGCCTTCACCTAGAATGATAGGTGCTACAGTAATCGTGATGTCACTGATGAGTTGTAATTTAATAAAAGAACAAATTGTGGTCCCGCCATCAATATAAGCATGGGTTAAGCCGTCGTCTTCTAAATGTTGAACTAACTGATTTATATCGCCAGAATAAAGTGACATGTTATATTGCTGCAGGTTCTCGGGTAAGGTTGTTAAGGTATTACTCAAAACCATAATACGAGTATCACCGTAGGGCCATTGTGCAGGTAATAAGTTAAAGCTAGATAACTTCTCCATGCATTTTCGCCCGATAATCATGCAATCAACGGATGTCATAAATTGCTTGAAGCCCATATCGCTGTCTTCAGCTAAATCTACTGATTTATCTCCAGCATTTTCTAGCCAATCCACACTGCCTGATTTTGTTGCAATGTAACCATCTAAACTTGTGGCAATAAAGGCTGAACATTTCATAAACACTCCTGTAGATTTTTGGTGAAAAACTTTAAGCTAACTATCGAAGATAGCTTAATTATTTTACGCCATAACAGCCACTAAATGTAACTAGGTATTTCATTAACACTGTTCATCGTATTTTTTAGCTAACTTAGCTCAACTTTTTTCTTTTTAAATGCACTATAAATATACTAGGTCTATAAAAAAGGATTGAGTTAAAAAATATGAATTACACACGGGTCGCCTTAAAAAACCCTGCTGCCATCATCGTTATTGTGGCTTTGGTCATGGTATTTGGCATGATGAGTGTCTTTAAATTACCTCTGCAGTTAACACCTGATATAGAACAACCTCAAATTAGTATTTTTACTGGCTGGCGCAGCGCCGCACCTTCTGAGCTTGAATCGGTGATTATTGAACCTATTGAGAATGTTGTTAAAAATACTCAAGGGGTAACTAAAGTGACCACAAGTATCGGACAGGGCTTTGGTAGCATTACCTTAACTTTTGACGTTGGTGCCGACATGCAAAAGGCAATGCTTGATGTAATTAACAATTTAAATCAGGCGCCTCCATTACCCCTAGACGCGATTGAACCCGTGGTTTCAGCCGGTGGTGGTCGAGGAGGTCCAAATACAGCTTCATTAATGATTAAGACATTGCCAGATAATCCTGCAGAAGATTTAGGACAATATCAAAAACTTATTGAGGATGTAGTGCAACCTCGTTTTGCTCGTATTCCTGGTATGGGACAAGTTAATCTGGCGAGTCATCGTCCAAGAGAGCTTCGTATCACTTTTGATCCAGTCAGAGCAGCCTCTTTAGGGCTATCCATTGCCGATATTAGTTCAACAATTTCTCGATCGAGTGATGTATCGGGTGGTGTGGCTAATGTTGGAAGAAGGCAATATACCGTTAGATTTTCTGGCCAATATAGCATTGATAACTTAACTGAAATGATCATAGGTTATAGTGATGATAGACCTATTTATTTAAAAGATATTGCGACAGTAGAGAATACCTTAGTTGATCGTTTTGGCTTTAATTTACGTAGCGGTCAGCCATCCTATTATTTTACTTTAGTTCGTCAAAATGATGCTAATACGGTGCAGTTACTTGATGAAATAAATATTGCCATAAAAGAATTAAACGAAGGGCCAATGAAGGCTGCTGGATTAACTATTGATTTAAGTTTTGATTCTTCTGTGCATATTCGAAATGCGCTAAAGTTGGTACAGAATAACTTGGGTTTAGGGGTGATATTAGCGTTAATTATATTATGGCTATTTCTTAGAGGAGTTAGAAACACCTTAATTATTGCCACCACCATTCCTATTTCTTTATTAGTCGCTTTTGTTGCATTAACCGTTTTTGAACGCACATTAAATGTCATTTCTTTAGCGGGTTTAGCGTTTTCTGTTGGCTTAGTTTTAGATGCTGCGATTATTGTGCAAGAAAACATTGTTCGTTTGCGAAGCCAAGGCATGGAAAATCATAAGGCTGTCTTAAAGGGCACGCTTGAGGTAACTGGTGCGTTGTTTGCTTCTACGGCAACAAGTGTTGCTATCTTTTTGCCAATTTTATTTATGGAAGGTATAGAGGGGCAGTTATTCTCTGATCTTGCGTTGACTTTATCCATAGCCGTTATTGCTTCATTGTTAGCAGCTATTACCGTATTGCCTATTGCTAGTAAATATTGGCTTAAAGAAGAAAAAGAAGTCGACCCATTTGCTCATTATTGGCAGAAATTAACGCTTATTGTGATGAGATTAACGAATAACCGAGTTAAACGTATAGGTTGGATTAGTTTACTCTTGGGTGGCTCTATTGCCATCAGTGTTGTTTTATTACCTAAAACTGATTTTATGCCTAGAGCACCTATTGATGGCTTTTTCTATAGCCTAAATATGCCACCAGGCGGTAATGTTGATTTTATTGAGCATGAAATGGCGACATTGGTTAAATCACGCTTAGCGCCTTACTTATCCGGTGAGAAATTACCCAAAATTAAAAGTTATAATTTCTACTCTTTTGGCTCTGGTTCGACTGGCGGTTTTATTTATTCTGACGATCCTACTCGTGTTGAAGAGCTGATGAATGCAGTGCGTACCGAAGTTTTATCAGACTTACCCGATACGCAAGTGTTTTTGTTTAGAGGGTCAATGATTAATGTTTCTGGTGGTGGCAACGGCAGAACCATTGATATTGATATTAATGGCTCAGACATCGAAGCATTAATGGACGTTGCACAAGTAGGTATCAATGCAATTCAGAGTAAAATGCAGGGGACAACGGCTTTTCCTATTCCTAGTTTAAGTTTAGCTGAACCTGAGCTTAATTTGATTCCAAATGATCAACGGATCACTCAAGCTGGTTTGACTCGTCGAGACGTTGCTAATGCGATTAGGGCTTATACCAGTGGTTTATTCATTGGTGAGTACTTTGATGGTAACGACAGAGTGAATGTGATATTACGAGGCGAACAGTGGGATACACCTGATGAGTTGGCAGCATTACCTATTCACTCACCATTAGCGGGTAGTCAAACCATTGGAGAGTTGACACAAATTAATCGAACAGCAGGGCCAACACAGTTGCGACGTGTTGATGGTAAGCGAACGATAAGTATTCAAGTATCACCACCAGCGACGATGTCGTTAGAAGAAGCCATCGCAATATTGAATGAGCAAATTATTCCTGAAATGGAAAAGCAGCTACCAGAGAATGCCGCCATATTATTAAGCGGTAATGCCAACAAAATGGCTTCTGCTATTTCTGATATGGTGAAAAACTTTATTTTAGCCTTAGTAATATTGTTCTTATTGATGACAGCACTGTTTAAGTCTGCCAAAGACAGTATTTTAGTTTTATTAGTTATGCCACTTGCGGTTTCTGGTGGGGTCATGGGCTTGAGTGTCCTGAATATTTTTGCCTATCAGTCACTCGATTTATTAACCATGATTGGCTTTATTATTTTATTAGGTTTAGTGGTTAATAACGCTATCTTATTGGTTGATCAAACAAGACAGGCTGAATTTAGTGGTTTATCACGCTGTAATGCCGTGGCACAAGCTATTCGCATTAGAGCAAGACCTGTTTATATGAGTACATTGACTAGCATCTTTGGTATGTTGCCGCTGATGTTAATGCCAGGTGTAGGTAGTGAAATATATCGTGGTTTAGCCACGGTGATTGTTGGTGGAATGACAGTAAGTGCTTTATTTACTTTGATATTATTTCCAAGCTTATTGAGACTTACTGAAACAGCTAAGAAAAATGATAACGGGCAAGTTGTGCCTATTGTTCCAGCAGAAGAATTACGCGTGAGTAACCGCTAGGAGAGCGCTATGTTAAATGACATTCAAAATAAGATAAAAAAATTAGCGTGGAGCAGTGCTTTACTATTAGTGGCATCATTCACTGTTAGTGCTGCTAATAATGCTGGTAAACCGGTTAAAGTCGATACAGTGCAACGCATGGTATTAGCTTCAACGACAGACTTAAATGCAACTTTATATAGTCGCTCTCATATTCCTATTACTGCTGGAGTAAGTGGCAGGTTGGATAGTATCGCTGAGCCGGGAGCCTTTGTTGAAAAAGGCGATGTTCTGGTAAGTTTAGATTTAGTACCTTTACAGTTAAGGCAAGCAGAGCAGCAAGCTCAAATTAAGCGCGAGCAAATTAATTTAGCTTATTTGAAAAAGGAGCTTTCTCGTCTAGAAAAGTTAAGCCAAACTAAGGCGACTTCACAATTTCAGTTAGATCAAACACGTTCAGAATATGAGCTAGCGTCAGCTGATTTAGACATTGCTCGTTTGAGGTTGAAGCAAGTCGAAGATCAATTAGCAAGAGCTATTATAAAAGCTCCTTTTGCCGGTGTAGTGACAGAGCGTCTTGTTAGAACTGGCACTGATGTAAATAGAAGTGACGTATTACTCAAGTTACTTGATACACAAAATCTTGAAGCAAGGTTATATATTCCTATTAAATATTTAGCCTTTGTTAATAAAGGTGATGAATTAAGTATGACTGCTAGCGATAAGTCAGTTTCGGGGGTTGTCTTTGCTAAAATACCTCGTGCTGATCCTCGTTCACAAACCTTTGAAGTTAGATTGACTATTCCTAAGTCACTAAATGATTATTGGGCAGCGGGTCAATTGGTACGTGTTACTGTGCCTACACAAGCTGCAAAAGAAGGATTGACTGTACATCGTGACGCATTGATTTTACGTAAAGATGGTACTTATGTCGTAAAAGTTGATGCTGAAAATAAGGTAAGTCGTTTGTTAGTGGAAGTGGGTCAAGGTGATAAAGAGCGAGTAACCATTAAAGGCGCGTTAAATAATGGTGATAAAGTGGCTATTCGTGGTGCTGAACGTTTAAACGATGGTGAAACTGTTGTTATTCAATAACCACAATATTCAGTAACAGTGTCGAACTTAACCCAAGTTAAGTATTTATTAGAGAGCTTTGACAAGCTTTTTCGCATTCACTAGTATTGGCTACGAAGAAAACCGTGCTAGTGAATACAATTGACGTAATAACTGATGAATTTAGCAATTTTTCCACCATTTAAAGGTAAGCGTTGGCTTAAAATTTTATTGAGAAGCATCCATTTAGTTGGGTTCTCAGGAGTATTTGCCTATATTTTGTTTGATGAACCTCAAGTAATTTATTGGGTGATTATGCTGGCTTCAGGAGTGGGGTTATTGGTCGTTGAAGCCTTTTCTAACTTGTTATGGTTTGTGCAAGTTAGAGCGCTTTTTATGTATATAAAATTAATCTTACTCGCCATTGTTTTTCTCTACCCCAGTTATGCCTTGCATAGCTTTATCACAATTATCATTATGTCTGGCATTATTTCACATGCGCCAAGTTCATTAAGGTATTTTTCATTCGTTCATTTCAAAAAGGTACAGTCTATTCATGACATCAAAGGTTAATATCAACGAGCCAGCGAGTGAATTATTACTGAAAAGTTTGGCTTATTTGGCGCCATTAAGTATTGACTATCCAATATTAGATTTAGCCTGTGGGCATGGGCGAAATGGCTTATGTTTACTTGAAGGTGGTCATGATGTGGTATTTGCGGATAGGAGCTTAGAGTCCTTAGCGTATATAAAAAAGTCACTTCGTCATGAACTCTATCAAGAGAGTAAAGAATATGCCTCTTTTTGGCATGTAGACTTTGAGCAAGCAAACTTTAAGCAATTAGCAGAGAAACAATATTCGGCTATTGTGGTGTTTCGTTATTTACATAGAGCTTTGTTTGAACAAATTAAGCAGGCTATTATTCCGGGTGGTTTGATTGTTTATGAAACTTTTACAACCGAGCAAGCAAAATTTGGTAAGCCCTCTAATCCTGATTTCTTATTAAAAGAAAATGAGTTGAAAACATATTTTTCGGATTGGAAGGTTTTGCATTATTTTGAAGGAGTTGTTAAATCAAATAATAATAACTCACAGGCCATTGCACAAATTATCGCTATAAAACCAGAGTGATTTTTGATGTTATCTTGCATATGTATTATTAATGGTAAGTAAAACCATTAACAATACATATTTCCCTTGTTTCAATAGCTTTACTGCATTAAGTTAGAGTTATTCTATTGACTCCACACTGGTAAGCTAAGGTTAGCCTTTTGTTTAATCAAGCAACAAAAAACACTGTTTTTAGGCGTTATAATATTGCGGTAGTTGTTGCTTTTATTGCCATAATTTTAATTGCTCTATCACTCGCAACGCTACGCTACTACAATGAGCTTTCTCAACATAAAGCTGATGATTTACAGTCACTTAAAAGCGAGGCTGAGCAGTTAAATACTATATTGACACAGTCTGTATTTGCCATTGATGGCATTCAAGAGTTTGCTCAATATACTTTAGAGTCTCCTCAACATGTTAACCCGCCTTTTCCACAACTCGCCCAAGATGGTAAGTTCTTTTATTTAGACAAAGCTAAATATGATGTTATTCAGCGTGGTAGAAGACTTAGCGCTAATATTACTGGTTTTGGTCAAGTGGAGGAGTTTAGTGAGCTGAAAAAGCGTGAAATTGCTATGGCTAATGCGTTAACGCCTGCCTTTATTTCGGCACAAAAAATCATTGAACAAGCAACGTGGTTCTATTATGTGTCTTATCAGCAATTTGTAAATTTGTACCCTTGGGTAGATAGAGACATTTGGCAATATAATAATGAAATGTTAACTAACCCTCATAACACTGCTTTACGTCAATTAACTGAGTATAATAATCATATCGTTTGGTCACCCCCGTATTTAGACTCGGCTGGTAGCGGCATGAACGCCTCACTGGGTAAAGGTGTTTTTTATCGAGGAAAACTACTTGGCTCAGTCGTTATTGATATTAACTTAGCTCGCTTGCATCAGAGCTTACCGACATTAAATCAGGCTAATCAAGGTTATGTTTTATATAACCAGAATAATCATATTTTTCTTTATAAACGGTTAGGAAAAGGGCCGTTAACTTATAGAGCTTCATGGCAAGAATTGCTGCCTGAATCACTTAGTGAATTGAGTGCGACAAGCCTTGAGCAATCGGGTGACTCTGTTAGATTTGGTGACTGGTTTATTGAGAAGCAACCGTTAGCAGTGAATGGTTGGATTTTATTAAAATATCAAGATTATGATGACTTTACTCAGCCACTTCGTAGTCGATTTATTTTCATATTTGCTTTGCTCTTTATTGGTTTGCTGGCTTTTTTAATGTTAGTAAATGCCATGACACGAAGAACCTTTATTGCTCCTACCACGGAGTTTATCCGTCATATTGAATATTGTGCGCAAGGCGACCCTGGCAAAATTAAACCTAGCTCAGATTGGTTACATTGGTTTCAAGTGGTGGAAGATATTTTTACTCAAAACCGTAGCCTTTTACTGCAATTAAGGGAGCAAAACGACGTTCTAGATACTCGAGTTATTGAGAAAACTATGGCGTTACAAGAAACGAGCGCCAAGCACCAACGAGATTATGTGTTGTTACGCTCAGTAATGAATGCCATCCCAGAACTCATTGTTTTTAATGATCCGCAAGGGTTAATGATAGGTTGTAACCAAGCGTTTGAACGAATAGCCAAGCATCAAGAACAGCAAATGTTAGGTAAAAAGGCCGTTATCTTTATGCCGAAAGCTTTAGCCGCTGAAATAAATTATCTTAATGCTAACTTTGAAGAACAATACCCTCAACAAGCATTAATTGAAGCTGGCGCATATATCTATCAGGGCTTTTGTAACCAGTTTATCAATGAGCATGATGAAGTGTTGGGAACTATCACCATTTTACGAGATGTGACGAAGCAGCATGCAACGCAAACCGCATTAGAAAAAGCGAAAGATCAGGCGGAATATGCCAACAAAGTTAAGATTCAATTTTTGGCAAATATGAGTCATGAAATTAGAACGCCTATTAATGCTATGCAAGGCATGATGGATTTACTTTTGACTACTTCTTTAAATACTCGACAGCATCACTACTTAACAAATGCCCAAACAGCTTCTGTTACCTTATTGCATTTGGTTAATGAGCTATTAGATTTATCAAAAATTGAAGCGGGTAAAATGGTTATCAGTAAAGAGCCTGTGAACCTTGCTCAAGTCATTGATAAAGCGCTCAAGCTTAATGTTGTCAATGTTGACCATCAGCGTGTTGAGTTATTAGTTGAGGTTTCCCCAGATGTGCCCAATGATGTTTTCAGCGATGAGATGCGCTTGGTACAAGTGATTGCAAATTTATTTAATAATGCCATTAAATTTACCGAGCAAGGTAGTATTTCATTAACAGTTGATAATATTGGTAAAGGTGAAGATAACGTTTTAGTACGTTTTCGAATGAAAGATACAGGTATTGGTATTGCTAAAGATAAACAAGGCTTATTGTTTAAAGCATTCAGTCAGGCTGATGAGTCTATGACTCGCAAATATGGTGGCTCTGGTTTAGGTTTATCTATTTGCCAACAAATTATTAAGTTACTTGGCGGTGAAATTAGCCTTAAAAGCGCACTTGGTGAAGGTAGCGAATTAAGTTTTGTGTTGCCGTTCAAATTGGCCAACTCAGAAATTAAACCTGAGCCTCAAGAGGTTAGTATCTGTAATCTTAAGCAAAAATTAACCAATAGTTTTATTGATACAATTATAGATAGCGGGGCAAAGTACTATTATTTTGACTCCGTAGAGGCGTTTTTGCAGCAAAGTATTCAAGAGCCTATTGTGTTGTTAGTTGATGAAAAAATATTTGAATTAGAAAATGCTTTATTGACAGTTTGTTACGACAGAATTTCACTCTTAGCTTTGTGCCATGAAGCTATGGCAGAGCTATCACAAGACACTTCACACCATATTGCTCAATTAAGTATGCCTTATACTTTGCTCGACCTACCACTGTACCGTTTTACACTGTCACAAATATATGCCGTCCTTGATGATAATAGTAAGCATGAGCAAAATATTTATGAGCCTAATTTATTAGGTAAGAATATAGATAAAGTTATACCTGATGATGACAAATCAACGGCTACTATGGGCGAAGAGCTGTCAGGTGTGCGTATTTTACTGGTAGAAGATAATTTAGTTAATCAGTTAGTGGCGAAGGAACTTTTGTTGAATATGCATGCTGAGGTCACAATTGCTGATAATGGACAACGAGCTTTAGATTTATTAGCACAACAATCATTTGATATCGTGTTGATGGATATTCAAATGCCTATAATGGACGGTTTAACAGCAACTAAAAAAATAAGGGAGCAAGCATGTTATCAAACGCTTCCTATTATAGCGATGACTGCACATGCGCGAAATGAAGATATTAAAAACAGTTTAGATGTAGGTATGAATTTGCATATGTCTAAACCTGTAACTAGGGAAAGCTTATGTCAGAGTATTCTCCAGTTATTAGAAAAATAGTGTTCTGTAATAGCGCACAATGTTTTGTATAAATTAAAACATTGTGCGTTGCATCTCAGTTTAGCTTAAGCTTTTTGAAAAAAGTAATTCAAGCTTATTAATAGTATCTTTAATTTTGGTTACGTCAGTCGGAGCGATAAAAATAGTGTCGTCACCGGCTATAGTACCTAAAACGCCATCACTTTTACTCAAGCTATCTAATAAACGAGCAATCAGTTGTGCCGCACCTGGACTAGTTTGAATAATGATCATGACGTCGTTATGTTCTATTTCTAAAACAAGTTGCTTTAGTGGGCTTTGTGCGGTTGGCACGCCAAGCTCAGCTGGTAAGCAGTACACCATTTCTTGGCGAGCATTACGTGTTCGTACTGCGCCGTATTTACTTAGCATACGAGAAATCTTTGACTGGCTAATATTATCAAAACCATTCGCTTTTAATGCATCAACAATCTCGCCTTGTGAGCCGAACTGTTCTTGTTTTAATAAATCTTTAAATGCTTGTACTAGCACTTCTTGTTTTTGTTGGCCGCTCATAATTTTCTAAAAAACCTTTCTAATTGCTTGTAATCAAGTTTTATACCAGTGAAAGTTGCTATACTTCAAAAGTTAGAATAACTGCACTAATACTAAAGTTGAGTTCTTTATTGTTATTTTTCGTTTTATTATACGTTATCGCACCGTAAGTTAATAATAATTGTTTTTTACTTGCTTATACTATATCGTTTGCGCAATAAATTTTACGTAATTACTCAACTTTTTAACAATGAGTGAATTATACTCTAATAAAACTCATAACACTTCGGAGAAATCACATGAAAGTAGCTGTTTTAGGTGCCGCTGGCGGTATTGGTCAAGCATTATCTTTACTATTAAAAACTCAATTACCTGCGGGTTCTGATTTATCACTATACGATGTAGCGCCAGTTGTTCCTGGTGTTGCTGTTGATTTATCACACATCCCTACGGCAGTTAACGTAGCTGGCTTTGGTCGTGATGATTTAGATGCTGCTTTATCAAATGCTGATATCGTGTTAATTCCAGCGGGTATGCCTCGTAAACCAGGTATGGATCGTGCGGATTTATTCAACGTTAATGCTGGTATTATCAAAACATTAGCAGAAGGTATTGTTGCAAATTGTCCTAAAGCTTTAGTGGGTATAATTACTAACCCAGTAAATGGTACTGTGCCAATTGTTGCTGAAGTTTTTAAGAAAGCAGGTACTTACGATAAAAACCGTGTATTTGGTATTACTACATTAGATGTAATCCGTAGTGAAGCATTTGTTGCAGAGCTTAAAGGCTTAAATGTTGCTGATGTGAAAGTACCAGTAATTGGTGGTCACTCAGGTACAACGATTTTACCATTACTTTCACAAGTTGAAGGTGCAAGCTTTACAGATGAAGAAGTTGCTGCCTTAACGCCGCGTATTCAAAATGCAGGCACTGAGGTTGTCAATGCAAAAGCGGGTGGTGGTAGTGCGACACTTTCTATGGGCGCAGCCGCAGCACGTTTCTGTATGTCTCTAGTTAAAGGCTTACAAGGTGAAGATGTAGTTGATTACGCTTACGTAGAAGTTCAAGATGGCGATGCGCCTTACTTTGCACACCCTGTACGTTTAGGTAAAGGTGGTGTAGAAGAGATTTTATCTTACGGTGAATTAAGTGCGTTTGAGCAAAAAGCAAAAGATGACATGCTTGAAACACTAAACAAAGACATCCAAGAAGGTGTTGATTTTATGGCTAACTAATAACATTTGTTATTAGTGCTAAGAAAAAACGCACGATTACTTGTTAAAAGTAAAGTGCGTTTTTTTTATGCTTAAAGTTTATTGTGATTCTAGTTATTATAAAAATTGTTATTTAGCGCCGCAGCTAATTAAAAACTGACTGTAATCTTTATCACTTTTTTGAATATGGTAAGTTAACCAGTCTTTTAAAAATTGCATGACTTGTTCAGTCATATCCATTTGGTAATGATCAAACTTATCTTTTAGCTCATTTAATTGAACAATCAATTCATCGTGCTGACGTTTATGTTCAATATTTTCTTGGTAACCGTATTTTTCGAATAACTCTTCTTCATAAGCAAAGTGCTTTTTTGTGTACTGAGTTAAATCAGTAAATGACTTTCTAAAGATATCTCGAGGATCTTCGAGACTCATGGCATCATTTAAAGTATTTATAATGCTTATTAACTCTTTATGTTGCTGATCAATACTTTCAATACCAACGCTTAAATCTTTTGACCAAGTAATCAGTGGCATAATACCTCCTTTATGGTAGCTATACCTCTATTTACAGCAAATGCCATATTTGAGATAGCCAATTATTATTAGTGGATACTTATAAGTTAGTTGCTGATGATAGAATGAACAATTTAAAGCTTATCTAGCTTGATGTGGATCAAAAAAAAATTGAGAAAGGTAAGGTTATTGATTTAAAAGAGCATTGGGACTAATACCAATGCTCTTAAAGATCTATCGTTAGGCTGTTCGATTTGCGGCAATATGCGCTAAATTTTCAAGGGCTTGTTTGTAAGGCGACTCTGGTAACACTTTAAGAGCGTTAATCGCTTTATCTGCCTCAATTTCAGCTTGCTTTTGGGTATAAACTAATGAGCCTGTTTCTTCCATTGCTTGTAGGATCTCATCTAAATGCTCCATACCGTTGCCGTGCTCAATAGCATCCCGAATTAACTGTTTTTGACGCTCATTACCATGCTTCATGGCGTAGAGTAATGGCAAGGTCGGTTTACCCTCGGCCAAGTCATCACCAACATTTTTTCCCATCTCTTTAGCGTCAGCGGTGTAGTCCATAATATCATCAACTAACTGAAACGCTGTGCCTAAGTATTTACCGTAATCAGTCATTGCTTGCTCAACATGTTCATCTTGATCAGAAATAACTGCCGCTAAACAAGTTGCAGCTTCAAATAATTTTGCTGTTTTACAATAGATGACTTGTAGATAGCTTTCTTCTGTTGTGTCGGGATCATTACAATTCATTAATTGAAGAACTTCACCTTCTGCGACAATATTGGTGGCATCAGATAAAATATCCATAATGCGCATATTGGCAAGCTTAGTCATCATTTGGAATGAGCGCGTATAAAGAAAATCACCAACTAAAACGCTGGCTCCATTACCAAATAAGGCATTAGCGGTTTCTCGGCCTCTGCGCATATTCGACTCATCAACGACATCATCATGCAATAAGGTGGCCGTATGAATAAATTCGATGATCGCAGCGATCGCGCAATGATCTTTGCCTGAATAATCTAGTGCGCGTGCAGCTAAAACTGTTAGCATTGGGCGCATGCGCTTACCCCCACCATTGACAATGTAAATGCCAAGTTGGTTAATTAAAGCAACATCAGATTGAAGTTGTTGATAGATTAAATCATTAACAACTGTCATATCGTCTTGTGCTAATGCTTGTATTGCTTTTACATCCATAATGAGAAAATCAATGACCGTTAAGTGAACTGTATAATATGCGACAAAGTTTACACGAAATTGGCGTCGAATGAAGTTTTCAAAGGCCTTAGTTTTAATTCTATTGAAGAAAATAATAAAATTTAGAAAAAAGAAAGAAATCATCATATTTATACTTGCCCTGCATCGTATCTTCGCGTAGAATTCGCGCCCTATATTTTTAAATTTAGCGTCATCATATATTGGCGCAGTACGGAGTAGCTATGTACGCGGTATTCCAAAGCGGTGGTAAACAGCATCGTGTAACCGAAGGACAAACAGTTCGTCTAGAAAAGCTTGAGCTTGAAGTAGGCGCAACAGTAGAGTTTGATAATGTTTTAATGATCGCCAATGGCGAAAACATCAATGTAGGTGCACCTTACGTTGATGGTGGTAAAGTAGTAGCAGAAGTAGTAAACCAAGGTCGTGCAGACAAAGTTACTATTGTTAAATTTAAACGTCGTAAGCATTCACGTAAACAAGCGGGCCATCGTCAATGGTTCACTGAAGTGAAAATTACTGGTATTAACGGCTAATTAGGAGCATTTTGACATGGCACATAAGAAGGCTGCAGGTAGTACACGAAATGGTCGCGATTCTGAAGCTAAACGCCTAGGTGTTAAGCGTTTTGGTGGCGAAACTGTTTTAGCTGGTAACATTATTGTTCGTCAACGTGGTACTAAATTCCACGCTGGTAACAACATGGGTATCGGTAAAGATCACACTTTATTTGCTTTATCTGACGGTAAAGTTCAATTTGAAGTTAAAGGTCCAAAGAATCGTAAATACGTTAGCATCATCGCTGACTAATTAAGAAAACGATTTGATAAAAACCTCGCTTCTAAGCGAGGTTTTTTTTTGCATAAATAATCATTTAAGCTCAGCATGTGATTAATTAATTTAGATCATTTGGTATCAGATCTAAATCGTTTATACTAGTACAGGTTAATGTACTAACAAGTTAAGGTTGTTTAAACACCATGAAATTCGTTGATGAAGTTGAAATCAGAGTTGAAGCAGGCGATGGCGGCAACGGCTGTGTCAGTTTTCGTAAAGAGAAATATATTGAATTCGGCGGCCCTGACGGCGGCGATGGTGGCGATGGCGGTGATGTATACCTTATTGCCGATGAAAGCTTGAACACCTTAATAGATTATCGTTTTGAACGTTTTCACCGTGCCAAACGTGGTGAGAATGGCCGCAGCCGTAATTGTACCGGTAAAAGTAGTGATGACTTATTCTTAAAAGTACCAGTAGGCACGCGTTGTATTGATGAAGATACCGGTGAGCAAATAGGTGACTTAACGGTAAAAGATCAAAAGCTTATGGTTGCTAAAGGTGGCTGGCATGGTCTGGGTAATACACGTTTTAAAAGCAGTACTAACCGCGCGCCAAGACAAAAAACAGATGGTACTGCAGGTGAAATCCGTAACTTAAAACTAGAGCTACTTTTACTTGCTGATGTAGGCTTGTTAGGTTTACCAAATGCGGGTAAATCAACGCTAATTCGCAGCGTTTCAGCGGCCAAGCCTAAAGTAGCAGATTACCCCTTTACTACACTTGTTCCTAACTTAGGCGTGGTTCGTTTAGATTCGCAACGTAGTTTCGTGATTGCCGATATTCCAGGTTTAATTGAAGGTGCAGCAGACGGTGCAGGTTTAGGAACCCAGTTCTTAAAGCATTTAGAGCGTTGTCGAATATTACTTCATGTTATTGATGTTATGCCAGCAGATGGCTCTGATCCATTAGAGAATGCCAAAACAATTATCAGTGAATTAGAGCAGCATAATGAAAAGCTGGCAAATAAACCACGTTGGATAGTTTTTAATAAATTAGATCTTTTACTTGAAGAAGAAGCGGAAGAACTAACCAACTCGATTCTTGAAGGATTAGATTGGCAAGGTAATGTCTTTAGTATTTCAGCGTTTAATAAAATGGGTACTGAAGAGTTATGCCAAAGGGTGATGACCTTTATTGAAGAGTTACCAGATGAAGTTGAGGAAACCGTTGAAGACAAAGCTGTTGAGTTTAAATGGGACACCTACCATCAAGATGCCATGGATGACTTAGGCGATGATCTTGACGACGATGACTGGGATGAAGACGATTATGATGTTGAAGTTGAGTATCGTCCCTAATTATTAAAAATTCTAAAAAAGGCTGTAATTTGTTAAATTACAGCCTTTTTTAATCGCAAATGATCAAAACATATATTTAGGATCAATATGACAATTTTATCTATGATAGTAGCCACTGCTGCTGATAATGTGATTGGTAAAGACAATGATATGCCTTGGCACTTACCGGCTGATTTGGCTTATTTTAAGAAGGTAACCTTAGGCAAACCTGTAATTATGGGCAGAAAGACTTTTGAGTCTATTGGTAGGCCATTACCGGGACGTCGAAATATTGTTATATCACGTGATGAAAGCTATAAAAGAGATGGTATTGATACGGTAACGTCGGTTGAGCAAGCATTAGCACTTGTGCAAGATGTTGAAGAAATCATGGTAATTGGCGGTGGCGCAATTTATAAGCATTGTTTACCTGCGGCAACTCGACTTTATATAACTCATATCAAAGCAAGCATTGATGGTGATACGCGTTTTCCTGAGTACGATGATGGCAGCTGGCAAAAAGTCAGTAGTGAAGTACGTGACAGTGACGATAAAAATGCTTATGAGTTAGACTTTTGTGTTTATGAAAAACGCACTTAACCGTTAAAAATAGTCGAAAATTCAACTGTTTTATAAAGCTCAATACTTAGTGGTATTGAGCTTTTTTTTGGTTTACAGTACCTATTGTATACAAAATTGTAATGCCATTGTTATTCTGATTTTTGTGGTAGGTGAAAAAATGAATCTATTGGGGAGTAAGGAAGTTGCCGTTTTGATTAAAGTGTTTTGTTGTATTTTCTATCTCGGAGTAAGCTTTGGTGCGCACTCGCGGAAGAACTTAAAGTAAAAGAGCCGGAAAAAGTAAAGACTGTACCTGTGAAAAGCCGAATAGAATTAAATAAATTTAGGGAAGCTAATTCTTTCTACCTTCTTGAGTCTTCAATAGATAAAGATATTTGTTCTAATGTTTTAGCTAGCTTAAACAAGCCTAGAGAGCATAACTTTATGAAAAATAAAGAAAGCCTGAGAAAGGGGGAGGGAGGGTTAGTCAATTTGGGGTTGCCTGAAATGCTGATACAAACAGAGCTAAATCTCCCAAGAACTGTTATGCATGGAAAAAATGCAAACTCGTCGCGTGTTGAAGAATTTGTGGTTGATTTGAATAAAGATGGAACCAATGAATTTGTTTATCGCTCTACCGGGTATTTATCTAGTATTTGGGTACATTCTTTTTACTTGCTAACAGCTGCATATGACAGTAAAAAATATTCTCGTTTTGGAGAGTTTATGATGAAACAGCGAGAGCTGGGTAATGTTTCCAATTTTTTGTGGCAATGGCAAGAATTTAATGATCTCGAATCGGGTAATTTTGTAAGGACATTCGGCTCACAGGTAATATATGAGTTTATCGAGTTTAACAAACAATACTACCTCCTCGCTACTCGCTCGGTAATAAAAGAAAATTCACCCATTCAAGTGGCTGTGGTGCAATTAGGCAGCGCTAGTGACATTTATCCTGCATGCCTTTTTGAAACAAAATTTATCGTTAATTAGTGCTAAATGTTCAGTTAGTATCTATGGTAAAAAATGGCAGAATTTTCTACAGTCTAGTTTCAGATAATTACGAGGTACCAGCTCGTCAATTGCTTTATAAAGACAATAGTAAACAAGTGCTTGATATTATAGTTAGTGATTTTAACGCTAACAGTTAATTATTAATTAATCATAACGTAAACATTAAGCTAACATGAAACAAAGCTAAACTAAAAAGCCGATAGCTTAAGCTATCGGCTTTTCTTTTATTACCTTAGTTTGCTTTGTGGCACTTAGCCAAGGCTAATATTATGGCGCCAAAACATAATCTAAAATACCAATCGCGGCTTTGCGGCCTTGATCAATGGCGGTAACAACTAAGTCTGAGCCGAGTACCATATCACCTCCAGCAAAGATATTTTGCTTACTGGTTTGTAAGGCAAACTCAGTATTATCTTTAGCAATAACACGGCCTTTAGGGTCAAGTTCTACACCTGCATCAATCATCCACTTTGGTGGGCTAGGTAAGAAACCAAAAGCAATAACCACAGCGTCAGCTTCCATAACAAATTCAGACCCTTCGATAGGCTCAGGGTTGCGTCTACCATTAGCGTCTGGTTCGCCTAGCTGAGTTTTAACGAACTTAACGCCAATGGCTTTACCATTATCATCAACGGCGATATCAAGCGGTTGCAGGTTGAACTCAAAGTTCACCCCTTCTTCTTTGGCGTTTTGTACCTCTCGAGGTGAGCCAGGCATGTTAGCTTCATCACGACGATACGCACAAGTCACTTCTGTTGCAGCTTGTCTGATAGATGTACGGACACAGTCCATAGCGGTATCACCACCACCAAGTACCACAACCTTTTTACCGCTAAAGTTAACGTATGGCTTGGCTTGGCTAGAGTTGTCGCTGGTGATTTCCATCAGTTTTTGGGTATTACCAATAAGAAAGTCTAAAGCATTATAGACACCAGTCGCACCTTCGTTTTCAAAACCGCCACTCATATCCTTGTATGTTCCCAAGGCTAAGAAAACCGCATCATATTCTTCACTGATATCTGCAAAGCTAACATCTGTTCCCACATTGGTATTTAAACGAAACTCTATACCCATGCCTTCTAATATTTCTCGGCGGGTTTGAATAACACCTTTTTCTAACTTAAATGATGGAATACCAAAAGTCAGTAATCCACCAATTTGCGCGTGTCTATCATAAACCACAGCATCAACGCCATTGCGGGTTAATACATCAGCACAAGCAAGGCCAGCAGGGCCTGCACCAATGACAGCTACGCGTTTACCTGTTTTAACCACATGGGATAAATCAGGCTTCCAACCTTGCTTAATAGCAGTATCGGTAATGTGTTTTTCTATATTACCGATAGTGACGGCACCAAACTCATCATTTAAGGTACAAGCCGATTCACATAACCTATCTTGTGGGCAAACACGACCACACATTTCGGGCAAACTATTAGTTTGATGACATAGATCTGCCGCTTCAAAAATTTTGCCTTCAGTAACTAATTCAAGCCATTGTGGAATGTAATTATGGACAGGACACTTCCATTCACAGTATGGGTTTCCACAATCTAAGCATCTGTCCGCTTGTCCGATACTTTGGTCTTTACTTAGTGGTTGATATATTTCTACAAAGTTTATCTTACGATCGGCGATTGATTTTTTAGCTGGATCGATTCTTTTTACATCAATAAATTGATAAACATTTTTACTCATAATATTTTTCCTCTGTTATCAACTTATTAATTATTGCGCTTGAACACGAAGTTCAGCACTTGAGCGACTGCGATGGCCAAGTAAGGTTTTCACGTCAGTTGCTTTTGGTTTAACAAGTTTGAACATAGGTGCAAAGGTATCGAAATCATGCAATATTTCGTGTGCTCTTAAGCTACCTGTTTCTTCAAAATGTTGATTGATAATGCCGCGAAGGTGTTCTTGATGTATCGCGAGTTCGTCAATGGCGAGCATTTCGATAGACTCTTTATTTAAGCGAACATCAAGATCATCAGCTTCGTCTAATACATAGGCAAAACCACCTGTCATACCCGCACCAAAGTTGACACCCACTTTACCTAAAATGGTAACGACGCCACCGGTCATGTATTCACATGCATGGTCGCCAGTACCCTCAATAACCGCATGACAGCCAGAGTTACGTACAGCGAAACGTTCGCCAGCTCGACCACAGCCATATAATTTACCGCCTGTAGCCCCATACAAACAGGTATTACCCATGATCATAGTTTTATGACTTAAGTATTCGACACCACGTGGTGGTTTGATGGTTAACTTACCACCGGTCATGCCTTTACCTACATAGTCATTAGCATCACCAGTTAAGTTCAGGTGTAAACCTCCAGCATTCCATACGCCAAAGCTTTGCCCAGCTGTGCCTGATAAATGGATAGTCACAGGGTAAGCTGCCATACCTTGGTCACCATGATGACGAGCAATCTCACCGGATAAGGTTGCACCTACTGAACGATCAGTATTTTGAATGGTAAAGCGATATTCACCACCGCTATTATGTGCAACGGCATCTTGGCATGCTGCTAATATTTGTTGATTTAACTTACCTTCATCAAATGCAGTATTTTCCTCAGTTTGATGTAATGCGGTATGTTCACCGGCTACAACAGGTGCGATAATAGGCGATAAATCAAGTTTTTGCTGTTTAGCACTGATACCTTCAACTTGTACTAATAAGTCGGTTCGACCAATAATGTCTGTTAAGCTTTCAACACCTAACTTAGCTAAAATTTCGCGGACATCACGAGCGATAAATTTAAAGTAGTTCATTACCTGATCAGGCAATCCTTTAAAGAATTGTTCACGTAAAACATCATCTTGAGTTGCAACACCTGTTGCACAGTTATTTAAATGACATATTCTTAAAAATTTACAGCCTAAAGCAACCATAGGTGCAGTACCAAAGCCAAAGCTTTCTGCTCCTAAAATAGCTGCTTTCACAATATCCACACCTGTTTTTAAGCCGCCATCAACTTGCAAGCGAACTTTATGACGCAAACCATTTTCTACCAATGATTGATGCGCTTCAGCAAGACCTAACTCCCAAGGACAACCCGCATATTTTACTGATGTTAAGGGGCTAGCAGCGGTGCCACCGTCGTAACCTGAAATGGTAATAAAATCAGCGTAAGCTTTGGCTACCCCTGAGGCAATAGTACCTACACCCGGGCCAGAAACTAATTTAACGGAGATAACCGCTTTTGGGTTAACTTGTTTTAAATCGAAAATAAGCTGAGCTAAATCCTCGATTGAATAAATATCGTGATGTGGTGGAGGTGAAATTAAGGTTACACCTGGTACAGAGTAACGAAGCTTAGCAATTAGTGGTGATACTTTATCTCCGGGTAATTGACCACCTTCGCCAGGCTTAGCACCTTGCGCAACTTTAATTTGTAGCACATCAGCATTAACCAAATAATGTGGTGTTACGCCAAATCGACCTGAGGCAATTTGCTTGATACGAGAATTTTTAACGGTACCAAAGCGGCGTTCATCTTCACCACCTTCACCTGAATTGGAGAAGCCCCCTAAACGGTTCATTGCGATAGCTAAGGCTTCATGTGCTTCTGGGCTTAATGCACCAATAGACATTGCAGCAGAATCAAAGCGCTTAAACATTTCCGTTTCACTTTCTACTTTATCTAAGCTGATTTGCTCAGTGCCTTCTTTAAATTGCAATAAGTCACGCAGCATGGCGATTGGGCGTTCATTGACCTCTTCGGCAAATTTTCGATAGTCGCTGTAGTCACCATTTTGCACAGCACGTTGTAGGTAGTTAACGACATCAGGGTTAAATGCATGATACTCGCCACCATGAACGTATTTTAATAATCCGCCATGATTAACTTTTTGATGTGGTAAGAAGGCTTTTCGCGCTAAGTTAATACCATCTTGCTCAATATCTTTAAAATTAGCACCTTTGATTCGACTAGGTAAATCACTAAAGCACAGTTCCATAATGTCATCATTGAGGCCAATTACTTCAAATAAACCGGCACAACGATAACTGGCAATAGTTGAAATGCCCATTTTAGATAGAATTTTGAATAGGCCTTTATTGATACCTTCGCGGTAATTCACAATAGCATCACGAGCTGATAAATTAATTTGACCTTGCTCTACAAGCTGCTCAATAGTTTCGAATGCCAAGTACGGGTAAATTGCTGTTGCGCCTAAGCCTAAAAGTACGGCATATTGATGAGAATCACGCACTGAAGCGGTTTCAACAATAATGTTAGAGTCACAGCGAAGCTGTTGATCTACCAACCGTTTTTGTACCGCTCCGACTGCCATTGGTGCAGGTATCACTAATAAACCTGGATGAATTTGTCTGTCAGATAGAACAAGGATTACCGTTTCTTTATTTCTGACTAGATCTTCTGCTTCATTACAAAGACGAATAATAGCGGCTTCTAACCCTTCTTCAGCATCGTAATTCAGTGTTAGGGTGTCTGAACGATAATGCTCAGGATCTAATTCTTTTAACTGCTTTAAACCGGTATACATTAAAACAGGTGTGGAAAATAACATACGATCAGCGTGACCTGATGTTTCATTAAAAACATTATGCTCACGACCAATACAGGTACCCAATGACATTACGTATCGTTCACGAAGCGGATCAATAGGTGGATTTGTTACTTGGGCAAATTGTTGACGGAAATAATCGTATAAGGTTCTTGGTTGTGATGACAATACCGCCATTGGTGTATCATCACCCATAGAGCCTGTAGCTTCTTGACCATTTTCTGCAAGGGTTTTAATAACTTGATGAATTTCTTCATAGCTATAATTGAACATTTTATGAAATTGCGCCATTTCTTCATCAGAAAAGACACGTGTGCCAATTAAGTTGGCTTCTAGTTCATCAAATGGTACAAGGCGTCGAATGTTTTTGTTTAGCCAGTCACGATATGGGTGACGTTCTTTAAGGTCGTTATCGATATCAGAAGAATTAAATAGTTTACCAGTGTAGGTATCTAAAGCGAGCATTTCACCAGGGCCGACGCGACCTTTTTCAATGACTTCATCTTCGCCATAATCCCATATACCGACTTCAGAGGCTAAAGTTATAAAACCATCTCGCGTAATAACATAGCGAGCAGGGCGTAGTCCATTTCTATCTAAGTTACAGGCAACATGACGGCCATTAGTCATAACAACCCCAGCAGGGCCATCCCATGGTTCCATGTGCATGGAGTTAAACTCGTAAAAGGCGCGTAACTCGTCATCCATTAATGGATTGTTTTGCCATGCAGGAGGCATAAGTAAACGCATAGCGCGGTATAAATCCATACCGCCTGCTAAGAAAAGCTCAAGCATGTTGTCTAATGAAGAAGAGTCTGAACCGCTTTGACCAACAAATGGTGCAGCATCTTGTAAATCAGGTAATAGAGGTGACTTAAAACGATAAGTACGTGCACGACTCCACTGACGGTTACCATTAATGGTATTAATTTCACCATTATGTGCTAAATAACGGAACGGCTGGGCCAAATGCCACTGTGGTGACGTATTTGTTGAGAAACGTTGATGGAATACACATATGGCAGTTTGCATACGTATATCTGCAAGATCTAGGTAAAAGTTAGGTAAATCTACTGGCATCATTAAGCCTTTGTAGATGGTTACTAAACAGGAAAGGCTGGCAACATAGAACTTTTCATCGGTGATACGCTTCTCTGCACGACGACGTGCCATGTACAAACGACGTTCTAGATCTCTATTTCTCCAACCTGGAGGTGCATCAACGAATACTTGCTCTATCTTAGGTAAGTTCCCTAGGGCAATTTCACCTAAAACCGATGTATCTACTGGCACGGTTCTCCAGCCAATTAATGTTAAGCTTTCATTAGCTAGCTCTTCTTCTAGTACCTTTTTAGATAATGCAGCTTCAATAGGATCAGGATTTAAGAAAATCATACCTACAGCATATTTCTTACCTAATTTCCAATTGTTGTCTTCGGCAACTGCACGGAAAAAACTATCAGGTTTTTGTAGTAGTAAACCACAGCCATCACCTGTTTTACCGTCGGCAGCTATACCGCCGCGATGTTGCATACGATCAAGAGCAGAAATAGCTGTCTTAATAAGTTTATGACTGGTTTCACCTTGTTGATGGGCTATTAAGCCAAAGCCACAGTTGTCTTTTTGGACGCTATGATCATAAAGCTGCATTTTTTTCTCCTAAAATAAATTCGACTTACTCACAGGACGAATAAAAAAGAATAAAGGCATGGAAAAAATGCATAAATACTCTTCTTTAAAGTAAGTGGAACTTTCAACATTACCCACTTATAGCAGAAAGGTCAATTAAAATAGAGCTTTTGCTCGTAATTTATTTTCATTAATTGTAAGCTTTTAATTAGTTTAAGCTTTAAGTGATATTTTTAAGTGTCTGTTTTTGCGGGTTGTTTTGTTTTTGTTGGTGTTTTGCTACCAAAAAAAGAGTTTTATATTGTAATTTTATTACATTTTGATTGGTTATATAGTTTTAAGGAATATTCAGTATTTATTCAATTGATGGTTTAAGCGGATTGATTGTTATTGGTAGTGAATAAAAGCTAAGGCGTTAAAGATATTCTCTCTTATTGCAAAAAGCCAGTTCGTCATAAGCGCGAAGTATTATAAGTACAATGAGACTCTGTAGAATACTTAGCATCTTCAGATTATGATTTTCAAAATTTAGTGATAAAAAAACCAATAGCAAGACTATTGGTTTTAATTGGAGAAGAGCATTACTTTGCTTATGGCTGGTAGCCACCACTTATGCCCTTAGTCGTGATGCTCACAGCGTCATGGGCATGAAGAGATTCGAGGTGATTGATTTTAAGCCAAAAGTCATCGTATTGTGTTGCTAGGTTCATACTGTGTTGTAATCTCCTAGCTGCATCTTCACAAAACATTAAGTTTTGCCCATTAAGGCGTGCGAATTCTTGCTCGTCTTCACGTTTAACTGCTGCTTGTACTGGTGTTTGAAGTGAGTCTTCGATGAGATCAACTAAGCTAGTGATAGGGAAGTCACTTACTTGGCTATTCAATTTCACTTTAACTTCGGCAACAGAGCGCTGAGAATGAGGTGTTGCCACAATCCCTTCTGTAGTTCCTAACCATTCATGCACATCAGCTAAAGCAAGCTCACTTTGCTTAGAAAACTTATCTTGAAATGCTTGCTGAATTAATTGTCTCGCAAGCGCGGCTGAACAAGGGCATGTTGACGAATAGCGAACATCTATGGCTAATTCAACAGTAAGCTGACCTTGATTAAGTAAACCTGTAACGGTAACAGGGTAGGCTTTCCAGCCTTCTTTGCCACTAATGAGTGATTTTCTTCGTAAATGATATTCAAAGTTAAATTGTACCTTAGCTTGATCTGATAAATCATCGTGGCTCGAAATAAAGCCATCTAGTAAAGTAACCAAACTTTGGTAAGTTAATGTACCGTTTGTAGAAAGTTCATCTAATAATAAATATAAGCGCGACATATGAATGCCTTTCGCTTGTGCTTCTTTAAGGTTTACAAAAGCATCAACGTGAGCTGAAACCATACGCTCTGCTTCGCCTTTTGAGGCAACCATAATTGGCATTTCTATATTACTCATGCCAACCCAATCAAGTGTACCTTCGGTTTGGGCTCTAGTATGGTTTGCAATATCAGGCATTGATGTCGGCATTACGGCTCCGCATAAATCAAAAATATATAAAATAAATAGGTAGGTATAAATCAAAAAACCTTAGTACCCACCACAAGTAAATCTAAGGGCGCATATTCTAGCTTATTTTTTAATGCGGATCATTATTGTTCTAACTATTGTTGCGCTTTGGTTAGTGTAAATGGCTAGATTATCTAAATAACTCTTTATTTTACATAGAGATAATAATAATTGTAAATAATGTGTTGGTGAGGTGGTTTGATGATTTTGTTGCTTGTTGAAGTGTCTAAATTTAGGTAAAGTGGTGCTATTTCTGTTTGAGAATGGGGTTGTTGTGAATTCAGAGCAAACAATACCACTATTAGATATAGCGCTACTGCAAGGGTATATAGATAGTTTAGGGAAAAATATTGTTGAGCAAATGTTTGCTTTATATCAGCAGCAAGCTCAAGTCTATTTGGCTGACATTGAAAAAGCTCAAGGTGAGGATGCTAAAGAAAGTTGGCAAGAGCATTGCCATAAAATGAAAGGGGCTTCAGCGAGTGTAGGTCTATTACAGCTTCATAAAAAATTAGTGGTACTGGAAAAGACATCAGCGTCGCAAGTGGAAAAGGCTGAGTTATTAACACAATTAAAGGAAGAAAACGCTCTTGCACTGCAAGCGTTTGAAGAATGGTTAACGGCTGTTTAAATCTGGTTAATAAATTAAAAAGGGTGGCTAATAGCCACCCTTTTTAGTTGAAACTTCCTGATTAATCTAAAGTACCAACAAAGCGGTAACCTTCACCGTGTATGGTGTTGATCAATTCGTTGGCATCTTCTACAGATTCAAAATGTTTACGTAACCTTCTAATGGTTACATCAACTGTTCTATCATTTGCTCTTAAATCTCTGCCAGTCATTTCTTTGATTAGTTCCTGACGAGAGATGATTTTCCCAGCATTTTTAATCAATAAGTTTAAGGCGCGATACTCGCCTCGAGGGATGGCAATGACTTCACCTGTTGGACTAGTCATTTGGCGAGAGTTACCATCTAGCGTCCACTGATTGAAGGTAATGATACTATTAGCCTCTTCATCAGGCTTTTGTTGGCCTATTCTACTAAGAATATTCCTAGCTCTTATGGTTAACTCACGCGGATTAAAAGGTTTCGTAAGATAGTCATCAGCACCAATTTCTAAACCTAATACTTTATCAATGTCACTATCTCGGCCCGTTAAGAAGATTAAACCTAACTCGCGATTATTGGTTAGCTCACGAGCAAGTAATAAACCATTCTTGCCTGGCAGGTTTATATCCATAATAACAAGATTGATATTGTTTTGCTCAAGCTGCTGAGCCATGGATTCACCGTCGATTGCTTCAAATACTTGATAGCCTTCTGCTTCAAATAAGTTTCGTAAATTGAATCGAGTGACATCTTCATCTTCAACGATGAGAATTTGGTAAGTTTCCATGTTTATATTTACACCAGCTTTGTTTGTCACAACTAATAACTTAAAGTACATGACATTATTAACAATTAATTAACTATGTTAGCTAAGTCATTACAAAAAAACAATCAGGACAGCGCTTTAGTTATCATTTTGTTGATTAGCTTCTAATTTTACCGGGAAAGTAATATCGAAACTAACCCCCTCATTTAACTCGCTTTCTACGTTGATATGGCCATCTAGCGCTTGCGTTACTAAGTTATAGACTAAGTGCATACCTAAGCCACTACCACCTGATCCACGTTTAGTCGTGGTAAATGGCTCAAATATTCTTGCTTTAATAGCGTCATTGATCCCGACGCCATTATCGCTATAAACCATATGAAGTTGGTCACTTAAGTTCATGACTTTAATTTCAATCTGCCTATTCTCAACGTCTTCAAAGGCATGGTAAATAGAGTTTAAAATTAAATTAATGAGGATTTGGTTAATAGGGCCAGGCTTACTCGTTACCAGTAAATCATCAGGGCACTGTAATTGGTAACTAACCGACGATGATTTTAATTTTGCTGCCAGTGTAATCAGTATTTCATCTAATAATTCTTTAACATTAAAAGTTCTTGATTCTGCACTAGATTGGTCAACAGCTACTTTTTTAAAGCTTGATATTAATTTTGCTGCTCGTTCTAAGTTTCTAAAAATGATTGAAACATTTTCCTCGCCATCATTGAGGAATTTTTTTAACTGACTAGATTTTAACGTTTTGTTTTCAAATGCTGATTTTATTTCGTTCAATTTATCAGAAAGCAAGCTTGAAGCTGTAACACCTAGACCGATTGGAGTGTTAACTTCATGAGCAATACCTGCCACCATATCACCAAGTGACGCCATTTTCTCTGTTTCAACTAATTGTCCTTGGAACTGGTGAAGCTTTTCTAATGTTGATAATAGTTCTTGGTTTGATTCTTTTAAGGCGTCAGTTCTTGAATTAACTTTTTCTTTAAGTTCATCATTTTTTTCAATTGCATGTTTATGCGAGTCTTCTAGGTTGGCAATATGTTTTTCAGTTCTATTTAGGAGAATATTGATGTTCTGTGCCAAAATATCTAATTCAGTAAAAGCTTGCTGCTCTATTCTCAACTGATAATTTTTACTTTGTGAAACTTGCTGAAGCCCTTCAACTACCGAAGATATAGGTTTTTGAGTATTGTTATATAATCTAAAAGCAATAATAGCTGCAAAGATAATGGCAACAGTGGATAAAATAAGCGCTAAATAAGTTAGTTTTTTAATGAGGTTATTCGTGTCATTTAAACTGGCTTGTAAATAAACGTGGCCTATAACTTTCTGACCTTGAGTTATTTTCCACATGAGTTCTAAGTAACTATCTTGATATCGAATACCTGATAATTTACCAATCTCAGTAATTTTGTCTTTTATGGCAGGATAGTTGTGGTTTTTATTGTAACTAGTAAAGAATTCAGCACCTTGATCTTCTGTAACTCGGTAAATATGAACTCTGTTAATAGTTGGGGTGAAAATGATTTGCTTGAGTTTTTCTTTTAACTCACCGTGGTTTTTTTCTATGCTGTCTTGTAAAAAAGGCGCACTTTGCTTTGCTATATATTTAGCCCAAGCTTGTGATTCCTGCTCTAATAACTGGCTTTCATACTCACGGCTCTTATCTATCAAAATGATAAAAGAGACTAATAAAACAATGCTGACCAGGCCAATAATATAATTTAGGTAATGGCCACGCAGTGATTTAATTTTTGTAATATTCGACATATTTTGGGCTTACCAAATCATCCAAAGAAATTTGAACCTATGTATGATAATTGTTTAAAAAGCTAAAGAATTCAACCTTTATCCTATTTAGCCATATGATTATTTTAAATATTAATAACTTATTAACATTGAGTATGGTAAATAGTGAAGCCTTGTTTACATTCTAATTGTTTAGTAACGCCAATTGATTGCTCCATAATGGGCTGATAACGCAAGAAACTGTTGGCGACTATAGTGATATTTGACTTAGCTAGCATATTGGCTTTAATGCCAGATAAAAATTGCTCTGTTGCATGGTAATGTGTTTTTATGCCCTGATGAAATGGAGGGTTAGAGACAATGTGTTGATATTTCTCATTTACCGTAGATAAACTATTTGAAGCAAATACTCGGCCGGTTAAGCCATTTATCTCTAAGGTTTTCTTCGCTGAGGTTAATGCTAATGCGTTTACATCAAGCATTGAAAGTTGACAATCAGGGTGCTTCTTCCCAATAAAACAACTAATAACGCCAGCCCCACAACCAAAATCAAGCACTTTACCCGACATCTGCTTAGGTAGGTTATTCAATAATAATGCTGTGCCGATATCTAATTGTTGCTGGCTAAATACACCAGGCAATGAAGCTACGGTTAAATTAATACCATCTATACTGAGTTGGTATTGTTTATACCACATATCTAGGTTAAATGGTCTAGTGCGGGCTTGCTCAGCAATTGAACCCGCAAATAACATGCAATGGCGAGCTGAATCGATTTTTTGGTAATTATCTATGTATTCAGGAATAAGTTTTTTACTCGATTGAATACCGCCTTTTTTCTCACCTACTAACAGTATTGTCGCATCAGGTGTTAAGTAGTTAGCAATCATAGCTAAAGTAAAAGGTAATTCAGCTTTGCTTTTTGGAAAAGTGATGATTGCTAAATCATGCAATTTCTCAGTTTGGTATTGACTATCAAACTGAGAACTAACGGTATCTTTATGTCGAGCGGATATTGCACTGTAGTCAATAAAGTTAGTGTTATAACAACTTATATGACTTTGTGGATTTAACGAGAGGTACTCGTTAATAAAACCATCTTCGGGCATGTTAACCAATAGCGGCTCTTTGCCTATAAGAAGGTGTGAGCTTCTAAGTAAAACTTGACTGGTACTTGATAAGCCGGATTGATTTATTGACATAAAAACCTAATTAACATCTGAAAAAAGCTAAAGATGTGAACACAATAATCCACATAAGATAGAAGAAAGCATTCTACCTGAAAAGGCCAAGAGCCCACAAGCATTGTACATTAAGTAAAGAATACGCATTGAATTGGTTAGTGAAAAGTGCTTTAATAGCGTCGTCCCTATTTTGACAGCTTGTGCTTTAGTTTTTTTGAAAACTTAAATACAAGCATGTCTAAGGGGTCAGAAGAGGAGCGTTAACCAGGTAGTTATTATTGTTTTAGGTGACTAAAACATGGAGATCAAACTCCAGTAATAATAATGAGGGGGATTAACGCCGAGATAAAGCCATATTTGATGATGGTTTTGTCGGTTGTTTATTGCCAAGTGTGTAAAGCATACTAACAATATTGGGCTGAATCCCAGCAACTGTCACTATTACCTAATAGATTAGGTAAATGAGTGGAGAGCTTCTGGCCTTTGCATTATCAGCCTAATGCACTCCGCGTGAGTGTTCTGCTCTTCATTGTAAACGCCTGATCTCTCCGAACTAAACTGCCAATAAGGCAATTAATGAGTTCGAGAGTAATGAATACTGAAAATTCTACCTCTGTTCGTCATATGCGGACAAAAGCCTGTTCTTTATGGACAGCATTAGTTACCCCATTTAATCAAGACAATACTATTGACTTTGATAGTATAAAAACTTTAGCAACAGCTCAGGCTGATTCTGGCAATGGTATTTTATTGCTAGGTAGCACTGGCGAAGGTCTTGCCCTTAATAAAGATGAGCAATTTGCTATTGTGGATTACGTCTGCAATCTTAAACTCAATACCCCTTTAATGGTGGCGGTTGCCGGTTATAATTTACCAGATCAAAAACAGTGGATAAAACGCTGTAATTCACTAGCTATTGATGCTTACCTTTTAGGTACTCCAATGTACGCCAAGCCTGGTGTAGTCGGCCAAACACAATGGTTTAGTCAATTACTAGATACGGCTGATTTTCCTTGCATGTTATATAACGTGCCCTCAAGAAGTGGTGTTGAAATTCCTGTTAAGACAGTTCAAGCACTACAAGATCATCCTAATTGTTGGGCGATGAAAGAAGCAAGTGGCGATATAAGTAAGTTCTTACAGTACCGTCAATTCTGCCCAAAAATTGAATTATTCAGTGGTGAAGATGCCATGATGCCTTATTTAGCACCTGCGGGTGTTAAAGGTTTAGTTTCAGTGTGTGCCAACGTTTGGCCTCAAGCTACGCTTGCTTATGTGAATCAATGCTTACATGGCTCGCCAGAGCAAAATCAAGAGCTCTTTCCTTTATGGGATAATGCAGTACAAGCGCTTTTTAGTGTTGCAAACCCCATTCCCGCAAAAGTACTGCTTCATCATCAGCAATGTATCAGTACCCCAACTTTGCGCGCCCCGTTGACTCATGAAGAGTTAACGGACAAAAGTGAGCTGTTAAATTATGACCAACAAATATCACTGTGGCTAACAAAAAATATACCCATAGCAAAACGTTTTGCTTAAAGCGTTTAAACCTTTTTATTGATTAATTATTTGAAAACCGGAGAAATACATGAACTGGCAAGATGTTTTAGCACAGTTAGAAGCGGGTACATTACGTGCAGCAGATCAAGATGAAAATGGCAACTGGCATGCCAATATTGCTGTAAAAGAAGGCATATTAGCGGCGTTTAAAGCAGGTGAAAACATCGCTTTTAGTGAAAACTATCAAGGCTTTGTTGATAAAAATAATTTACCTGCACGTCAATTTTCACCAAGTGATAATGTTCGCTTAGTACCGGGTGGTTCATCAGTACGAGCGGGTGCTCATGTGGCTCCTGGCGTTATTATTATGCCTCCTGCTTATATCAATGTGGGAGCTTTTGTGGATAGCGGCACTATGGTTGATAGTCATGCATTAATTGGCTCTTGTGCTCAAGTGGGTAAAAACGTCCATGTTTCTGCAGCTGTGCAAATTGGTGGTGTGCTTGAGCCTGTTGGCGCTAGCCCAGTAATCATTGAAGATGGCGCTTTTTTAAGTGCAGGTGTTGTCGTGGTAGAAGGGATTGTTGTAAAAAAAGGAGCGGTATTAGCACCAGGCGTGTCACTTTCTAAATCAGTACCTGTCTATGACTGTGTTAACAATGTAATGCGTAAGAAAGGTGCTGAAATTCCTGCTGGAGCTATTGTTGTACCTGGTACTCGTCCTGTTCAAAGTGAATGGGCGCAAGAGCAAGGCTTAAATATGGCGTGTGCGCTTATTGTAAAATATCGTGATAAGCAAAGTGATGCAGCCTTAGAGTTAGAGTCAATTCTACGATAAAAGCACTGTAACAATGATTACTTAGCTAAAGCGATGAGGCTAAGTAGTCATTCCCTTTTAGATAAACTTTATTTGAAAAAGCTGAGCCGATAATGACAACAATTCCTCCTTGGTATGATAGTAAACTAGCCTCTGTTATTGAGCAACATAGCTCACCAGAAGATGAACAAGCACTTTTTGTTTATCAATTAGATGCTTTAAGGTCACACTTAGAAAGATTACAACAGCAAGATGCAATTAAATTATGGTTTGCGGTAAAGGCCAACCCATTATCTAAGATATTACAAACACTCGATGGGGCAGGTTTTAATTTTGATGTGGCAAGTTCTGGTGAGCTGAATCAAGTGTTGGCGCAAGGTGTTCCTGCAAATCGTATTCTTAATACAGGTCCTGCAAAAACCAAAAAACAACTCGCTTCATTTGTTAAGCAAGGGGTTGAGACCTTTGTTGTCGAAAGTTTAAATCAGTTAACTTGGCTAAATGAGGCTGTTTTAGAGTATAACGAAACTGCTCAAAACACGGTAAAGCCAGTAGTTTTACTAAGGGTGCAGTTACAGTGGCAAGAAGGGGAAAAGAACCCTCTAGGTGGAAATAGCTTAACGCCTTTTGGTCTTTCGGTTGCCCAATGGCAAAGTATCTCGCTTGAGCAGTATCCTGCGTTAGATGTTTGCGGTTTACATATTTTTCAATGGGGCAATATGCTGAGCAATGAAAAAATGTTTTCATTATGGTCACAAATGGTGACGCCACTAGTTGAGCTGGCAAATAGCATTAAGATGACATTGAAAGTGCTTGATTTGGGTGGTGGTCTTGGTATTGATTATTTAGCAACAGATCAGCAGTTGAATTGGCAGCAAACCATTGAAGATCTTGCGGTGATTAAAGCGCAAGCAGGTGTCGAAGAGTTATGGTTAGAGCTAGGTCGTTTTGCTGTAGCAGAATGTGGCTATTATGTCGTGCCGGTTGTTGATAAGAAAGTGAATTATCAGCAAGAACAATTAGTACTGGCTGCGGGTATAAACCACTTATTACGTCCAGCAATAACAGATCAGCCTTTTCCTGTGCAGTTATTGAGAGATTCAAACCAGAAACTACAAAAGTTTGATATTCATGGACCTCTATGTACCAGTATGGACAAACTGGGGCATCTATCATTACCTAGCGATGTAGAAGTAGGAGATAAGCTTGTCTTTGGTTATTGCGGTGCTTATGGCTTTACAGAAAGTATGCCTTTTTTCTTGTGTCATGAGCTTGCGGCTGAATATGTTTATGAGCAAGGTGAAATGACACCTGTAAGGCCTGCAAAATCTGCCGCTAGTTATTTAGCTTAATCTTAATTTTCTTGAAAATAATATGAATATGTCAAACAGTAAAAATATTTTTAATAAAACCGTTATGCCTGTAGGTGAAATGGCAAGTGGCGCTAAATTAACCGTGCCTGTTTATTCCTATAAAACAGATGGTTTTGTCGGTCCTAGTGTTTATATTCAGGCGAATATGCATGGCGCTGAAGTGCAAGGCAACGCAGTTATTTTTCAACTTTTGGAATTATTAAAAGACTGCAATATTAAGGGTAATATTACCTTAGTCCCTTATGCGAACCCTGTGGCTTGTAATCATAAAAATGGCGAATACACATTAGGACGTTTTGATCCTATTACGGGGGTGAATTGGAACCGTATGTATCATTTTGACGAATCAGTCATCGCGCCTTTTGCTGATAAATTCATAGATGCAACTGATGGTGATATTCAGCAACAATTTAAACAATTAATGTTAAATGAAATTGAGCAAAAGCTTGAGCACAATATTTTTGGTTTAACTACAGGTCAGCGTATTGCTTACCAGCTTCAACGACTGGCTCATCAAGCTGATTTAGTGTTAGATCTTCACACAGGACCCATATCGAGTAAGCATTTATATTGTCCTGAATACGCCCAAGCCAGTGCCAGTTATTTTGATATACCTCATACCATCCTTATTCCTAATGATTTTGATGGTGCAATGGATGAAGCGACATTTTGTCCTTGGTGGTACTTACAGCAGGCATACGAAGCGAAAGGTCGAACATTTGAAATGGGCCAAGGAATCTTCAATAAAGAAAGCTTTACTGTTGAGTTAGGTTCGCAAGAGCAAATTGATTTAGATGTTGCGCACCAAGATGCAATGGGGATTTTAAGTTACTTACAGTACAAGGGTGTTATTGATGCCCCTAATTATCAACCACAAGAAATGACTCGTTATGCATGTTATTTAAAGGACTATAAAGCATTGTATTCTCCTATGGGAGGCATGGTTGATTACCTTGCTAATTTTGGAGAACCACTAGCTGCAGGCGAGCCGCTTGCACGAATATTGCGTATGGACAATTATGGAGATGGCGATCCTTTACATTATGTGGCGTTAGATCATCCTGTGCTACCTATACTGCATTTTGCTTCCGCCAGTGTGAATCAAGGAACCGAACTTTATAAAGTTTTTAGTAAATTCTTTGAACTCAACGCAGAGTAATTCGCTATTCTTTGCTAATAAAAAAGCACACTAAAGTGTGCTTTTTTATTATCTTGGTAGTGCTATTTTTAAGTAAATTGTTTCGTTATATTTTTAAACCAAACTCAATGGCTGCGCCGTATGTGTCATGGTCACCTATATAACCTGCAATATCGATAGAAACAACGTCCCAAGGTGATATACCAATCCCTGTTGTAACAATGTCAGCATCAATATCATTGAGATCTGCACGATAGCCTAATCTTAACTGTAAGTTTTGATAGAATTGAAATTCAGCACCAATACTGGCATATTTTGATGCCTTAATATCAATAAAACTTTCTCGGTCTGTTAAATCAAATTCAGTGGCTAAGGTAAGCCAGTCATTTTGATAACTAAACCCCGCTATACTGTAATTTTCAACTAAGAAGCTAATCATTTGCTCTGGGTGCTTAATCTCATGAGATATTAAGTTATTTGACACAATAGCGGCGTGCCATTGTCTTTCATCACCCCATGAAAAATATAAACCTAAGTCAATATTACCGTTTGACTCATCTGTTATATTATCTTCATTGCCTAAATCAAAGTCGTTATCGTTAAACTCACTAATATTCTTAGAGTTAAACAATAAATCAATGCGCTGATATTTTAGTTTCAAGCCAGCCGAAACATCATAGTGCTTACTATTAAGTACTTCACCACCAAGCATAATACCAGCTTCTGCAATAGAGTATCCAACGCCTGTTGCAGTTGATTTCAGCTCATCTAGATCCAAATAACCTGAGTCAATAGCGTCGCGTAAAAGTTGTTCATCAGTTTTATCATATTGAGTTAACCCACCGTATTTTCCATATTGGTTCGTAAATAAGCCAAAGCTTAAGTACTTATTAGGCACTATCACTTGAAAGCTTAGGCCATTTTGACCGTTAACCATTTTTGAATCTATAGCTGTTAAACCGGCGACGATGTCATCAACATCGGCATTTAAGTCTTCAGCAGGTAAGCCAAGGTTAATATTATCAGCAAGTCTTGCCAAATCATCTGCAATATTACCTCCATTATCTATAACGTTATATTCATCTGAGACTAAAATGCCAAGATTGAGGGAAAAATAAAAGTCATCGTCACTTTTATACTCAGTAAGTAAAGCAGGGTTACTAAGGGCATTAGTAAAGTCTAGGGTAATGCCAGTAAATCCTTGTCCGGCTCTTTTGGCATTAAAACTTTCTGCTTCACTTGGCAGGGAATAAGAAAGACAAAATACAGTCAAGGAAGCACAGCTTAAGTAGTGAAATAGATTTGCTAGCTTTTTTAGTTTTGATTGCTTTGGAGCAGGCGATGAAGTAGTCATAAGTTACCAATAAATAATGAAAAAACAGAAATAAAATAGGTAATCAACTTTAAGATTAGACTTTACTATTGGCTTTAGTCAATGAATATTCGTGAAATAATATTGATGATAGAAAGTGTGTGTTATATTATAACAAAAGTTATGATGTGTTCTATTAAGAAAAACTCGACCATACTGTCAAAAAGACAAAGAATAAGCCGTTACATTAGTGCATTTGCACTAGTGTTGTTTTTATGCGCTTTTTTCTCTCATAGTGAACATATCACCTCGCAAACATCACAGCTTGAACAACAAGAGTGTTATCTTTGTTCTCAGGGGCTAGATACCGTAAAAGCCAATCATTCAATTAGTTTATTGATTGCTCAGGTGTTTCAAGATGTAGCGATTAATACAGAATTAATGCTCGCGCAGTCCCCTTACTTTGGCCAACCCCTGTTAAGAGCCCCACCACGTTTCTAATTGTTTTATCACGAAGAATGTTTAGGTGCTCAGTTTAGCTGAGTTACCGCTTTGCTATATAAAATTTTTGGAAATTAAGATGTTTAAAAAAAGAATTGCTCAAACGAATGGTTTGAGTGAAAGTCCTGCTATTAAAAAAAATCCTGCTCACTCATTAAAAACGACTAAATCTGCTTTAGCTTCAGCAATCACAGCTATGCCATTATTTTGGTGTAGCCAGGTATTATCTGCTGAGATATCAGGCCAAATTGTTGATAAACAAGGCAACGCTATCGCCAATGCACAAGTGAGCTTAAAAGGGTTAGATAAAAAGCAAACCACCAGCCAAAATGGCTTTTTTGTTTTTAATGATATTGCCGAAGGCACTTTTGAATTACATACCAGTGCTAAAAACTACAGTCATGATTCTGTAATGGTAAAAGTAGGGCAAAGCAATATTACAAATTTAAGCATATCTCTATTACCTTCTGTCATTGAAGTTATAGATGTGCAAGGCAGTGTTTTACATGCATCAGCTATTGAATCAGCATTACCTGTCAATGTAATAGGTGGTGATGAGCTTAAGATGAAACAAGCGTCGACTTTGGGCGAAACATTGAAAAACGAAGTAGGCGTTCACTCGAGTTACTATGGACCTGTGGCAAGCTCGCCAATTATCCGAGGCTTAGACGGGCCAAGAGTCTTAATTACACAAAATGGCTTGGATGCTGGTGATGCTTCTAGGCTTGGGGCTGATCATGCAGTTGCCACAGAAACCAGTACAGCACAACAAGTTGAGGTTTTGCGCGGACCAGCAACACTCTTTTATGGCAGTGGTGCGATTGGTGGTGTCGTCAATGTTGTTGATAACCGTGTGCCAACAAGTAATGAATCTATAGCCGATTGGTTATTACAATATAATGATGTATCAAATGAGCAGCAAGCAGCAGTGAACTTACAAACCGGCTTTGATAACTGGGCTTTTCATGCCGATGCTTTCTGGCGTGAATCTAAAGATTATAAGCTCGCAGGTGAAGCCGAGCTTGATGATCATGATGAAGAACATGAAGGCCATGATGATGAGCATGAAGAAGAGCACAGTGATAGGTTAGCAAATAGTGCCTCAAAATCTGATGGTTTTACTTTAGGTAGTAGTTATTTATTTGACCAAGGCTTTGTTGGTTTTTCATATGGCAATATGACCCGTGAATATGGCATACCAGGCCATACGCACGGAGCGCATGAGGAAGAACATGAAGAACATGAGGAAGAGCACGAAGAGCATGAAGAAGAGCATGGTGTTTATGCAAAAATGAAACAAGACCGGCTGCAAATGCTCAGTGAGTTGAAGTTTGAAAAAACTTTTATTTCAAAATTAGCAACTAAGCTGGCCTATACCGACTATAGTCATGAGGAAATTGATGATGGTCAAGTAGGAACTCGTTTTGATAATGAAACATTTGAAGCGCGTGCTGATATCTATCATAAAGCCATTAATGATTGGCAAGGTGCTTGGACATTGCACTATAAACAGAGTGATTTTTCTGCAGAAGGAGAAGAGGCGTTTACACCGGCAAGTCTAACAAAAAATATTGCTGCTGCTTGGTTAGAAGAGAAACATGTTGGGGATGTCCTAGTGCAGTTGGGTGCACGAATAGAATATGTTGATATTGATGTAAATAATTATGAATTTGAACATGGACATGAAGAAGAGCATGGACATGAAGAAGAACACGGTCATGAAGAGAGTGTTATTTCGTTATCTAATCAATCATTTACTCCTTTAAGTGTTTCCTTAGGTTTAGTTTGGGATTATCAACCAGGCTATAATATTGGCGCATCTGCTGCCGTTTCTCAAAGGGCTCCGAGTGCTGGCGAACTGTTTGCTTTTGGACCACATATCGGTGCAAATACCTATGAAGTAGGTGCAATGTTTGTGGTAGAGCAAGAAGGTGAAGAGCTGCATGTTGAGTTATCTGAACAAAAGCCTAGCGTTGAAACATCCTACAATTTAGATCTTACTTGGCGAAAATTCTCTGGTGATTTTGGTTTTGTATTAAGTGCGTTCTATAACCAAATTGAAGACTATTACTATCAACAAGATACCGGCTATGTTTTTCATGACGAACACGAGCATAACGACGATGAGCATGGGGAAGAGTTGTCTGGGTTACCTGTAATGCAATATGTACAGGCCGATGCAAAGCTTTATGGTTTTGAAGCAGAAGTGGCTTATCAAATTTCAGATGAGTTCAAAGTTACTTTCTTGGGTGACTATATTCGAGCGAAATTAACTGATGTGCAAGAAGGTGAGAGTGATAACTTACCGAGAATTCCACCTTTACGGTTAGCAAGTATGCTCAATTATCAAGGCGAACAATTTGATGGTGAATTCAGTGTAAGCCATTACTTTAAACAAGATAACCTTGCCCAGTTAGAAAGTTCAACAGATGAATATACCATGGTTGACGCTCATCTTAATTACTATATTGATGGGATAGGCGATGACTTAGTGCTTTATATTAAAGGCCAAAACTTATTGAATGAAAATGCAAGAGTACACTCTTCATTTTTAAAAGATGTTGCGCCATTACCAGCAAGAAGCTTTAGTGTAGGTATTCGTGGTAGTTTTTAACATCTGCACGGCACGAATATAACAATGCCGATAAAATCTGGTGTATATCTGGATTTTATCGGCTAAAAAGCTCGACATTTGCTCGATACTAACTAATGACAGCTGTGATTAGATTGTTTACTTAATTGCACGATCAGATCATTAATCGAAAAATTATAGTCTTTCTGTTGGGTGAATGTTCTACTAAAGCAATAAAAGTTTAAGTGAGAAAAATTGTTTTGATAGGTGATTTCTTCCATTGAATTTAAGTTGTTTATATTAATAAGGCTAAATTCAGTACTGGGTGATTGAACGCCAGGATGAAAAACAACTTTATTGTGAAAGTGATCATAAACTTTAACTAATAGCCAGGCAGCACTGAAAATATGTCCTCCTGCTGAGGCTGTTAATTGTTCTTGTTTTATTTCTCTAAAAGCCCTTCGTTCCCAATCAAACCCACCGATAAAAATGTCTTTATTGGGTTTTAATCCGAGCTCTTTTGCACCTTCAATAGCCGCAACGGCCATATGATCTGAAGCTGCCAGTACAATATCAATACCTTTGTGCCTTTGATATAAGCTTTTGAAGTGAGATTTAGCTTTAGCGTAGTCCCATTGGGCGACGATATCTTGGACTATAATCGTTTGCTCGTCGCTATTTATTTTATGAGTGAGTCCTGCTGATTTTTCTAATGATTGAGAAGCAAAGTCACCGTTTATTGATAAGGCTTTTATTAATGTGTTTTTAGGTTTTGATTGCTTTGATCGAGAAATTAAATAATCCATTAATAAATAAGCACCTTGAAAGTGGTTATCATAGTGCTCGCCAAGCCAATATTTAAATTCTTCTTGAGGGTAAGCTATTTTTTCTTGATGGATACTATTGTCGTTATAAGAAAAATTAGACAAAGTGACAAAGGGAATTTTCGCTTGCTCTAATAAGGTAAAATTTTTAAAGGCGCTTCGTTGATGCGCCATAAAAATTAACAAGTCAGGCTTGTTTTCAGCGTTAACTATTTTTTCAATTATCTTATCTTGCAGTAATCGATGCCCTTTGCCTTGAATAAAAGTTAGGTTTATATCGAGATCTTGTGCGGCAGCATGGGCAATGTCATGTACATTCTGCCAAAAGGGAGTATATCTATTAGTATCCGCAATATAAGTGACATTAATTGCGCATACTTTATAGGATGTGATACTTAATAGTATCAGGGTTAAAACTACTTTTACGTTCATACTACAATAATTTTATACCGTTCTTCTCTATAGAGATTTTTCCTTTCTTTAGTAAATTGCCAACCGTAGCTTTAAACGTTTTTTTGCTGACATCCAAAGTTCTTTTAATTAATTCTGGGTTACTCTTATCATTCAAAGAGGTGAAACCATCATTGTCTTGTAAAAAGGCAATAAACTTATCGGCAAAATCAATAACTTTTCCTTTTCCGCCACGGGTTAAGATTAAATCAAGGCGTCCATCATCACGTACTTTCTTTATATAGCCCGTAATTTTTCGACCTGCGCGAAGCGGTTGGAAAATTTCATTGTCATATAAAAGTCCCCAATGTAAATCATTAACAATCGCTTTAAAGCCAAGATCGGTTTTATTAGCAATAGTTAAAGAGACTTGCTCACCATCATTATATTCTGCAGGCCAAATATCAATGAATTTATCAAGCTTACTCGAAGCAGCAATGCGCTCTGTTCGTTGATCGAGAAATACGCGTACTAAATAATACTTACCAACTTCCATTTTAGTATGCTGCTGGTTGTATGGAACCAATAAATCTTTTGGCAGACCCCAATCTAAAAAGGCACCCATTTTATTTACTTGAACAACTTTTAATGAAGCAAACTCACCTACTTGCGCTAGTGGCTTTTGACTCGTAGCAATAAGCCTGTCGGCCGAATCTAAATAAATAAAAACAGTCACCAAACTGTCGATTTGACAATCATCAGGAAGGAAGCGATTAGGCAATAAAATTTCGCCTAACTCACCAGCGTCCAAAAAAGCACCGTTATCAGTTATGGCAATAACTTTTAAGGTGTTGAATTTGCCTATTTCAGCTGGGTTTGTGGTGGTGTCTTGAGTCATTACATTGCCAATAAAAAAATCGATGGGCTATTGTATCGTAATATCTAGCATAGATCGAAAGGCAAATGAGTAAAGTCAGATTAATTGTTTAAAAGCACTCTTTTGTTATTGCTGAATGCTTTGAGCTTGGATTTTTGTTGCGATATATTCACTATGCCTTAAATGCAATAAATCAGCGATACGCCTGATAATATGCTCTTCGATACTGGCTAACTCCCCATCGGCATAGGCAATTTGCCAAAGTAAACTGACAATGTGAATTCTCTCATCGAGTGATAAGTGTTGATTTAATTGACTTGTAAACTGAAAAAAATCGTTGGCATTCTCACTTAGCTGAATAGCTTGTTCAATAATATCTGTCACCTCAGTATCTGAGAGCGAAAATTGATTTTGTAGTAAGTGAGTGAGTTTCGTTTGTTCTTCAATGGTGTAGTGGTTATCTGCTCTCATTACTTCACAAAATAAAACGGCGCAAGCTAGCTCAGTAGAAATTATGGTATTACTTTGTTCCTTGTTGTCTAAGCTTGAGAAGAAATCTTTCAATTGAGCGAACATACAATAACCCCTAAATGAAAATAATAACCCTTACATTGTATGATTTATCCGAGCTGAAGTCTTATGGAGTTTCGTAAACAGATATTTCGTAAATATTGACTAAAAGAGTAATATTTTGGTGAAATATGCCAAGTAATTAAAATAATTAAGTTGATGTTAATCAAGTTATTTCAAAATAAGTCAAAAAATATTTTTCTACAACCTGTTGATTTACTTTGATTATATTGTTTTTGTTTTCTTGTTTGGACTATTCTTAGCAGAAATTGGTGCGAATATTGTAATAGAGCGTTACAACTTTGTTAATGCATGTGACCAGAAACTGGTTAGACTATAAAGCATTACATTACAATAACTGTAAATTTATTAGTATTAGGGATTGAAAAGTGGCTCGTAAAAAACAAATTATTATTCCAATTGTCATTTTAGCCGGCGGCGTTTTAGCCATGATAGGTTTTTCTAGTATGAAAAAACCACCCGAAGAAAAAGCTGAAGTTGATAATACACCGATTGTTGCCGTTGAAAATATTAGTGTTGCCCCGTTAACACTTGAAGTAAGTTCGCACGGTATTGTTAAACCTAAATATGAGACGCAATTAGTTGCACAAGTTAACGGCCAAATTGTTGAGCTAAGTGATACTTTTGTACGCGGTGGTTTTGTTAAAAAAGACCAATTGTTAGCGCGTATAGATCCTAGTGACTACCAAGCGGCACTTATTGATGCACAAGCTAATATGGCTTCAGCTAGGGCTGCTCTAGAAAAAGAAGTTGCACAAGGTAAAGTGGCAGAACGCGAATGGAAACAAATTACAGATACGTCACCAACAGAATTAAGTTTACGTAAACCGCAACTTGCGCAAGAACTTGCACGCGTAAAAGCAGCTCAAGCTGCAGTGTTAAGAGCTGAGCGTAACTTAGAGCGTACTGAAATTAGAGCGCCGTATGATGCCATGATTGATAGCAGAGATATAGGTTTAGGCTCTTTTGTTGGTGTAGGCACTAAACTTGGTCATGTCTTAGGAACTGCGATAGCTGAAGTTCGATTGCCTGTGGCTGATAACCAATTACAATTTCTAGTGGATCAAGGTAGAGAAGCTAATGTTCAACTTAATGGTAAGTTTGCAGGTCAAGATACCCAATGGCAAGCTCAAATAGCGCGTAGTGAAGGTGTGGTAGATAATAAAAGCCGCATGAGTTATTTGGTTGCAGAAATTAATGACCCATATTTATTAGCACAGTCATCCAATGATGTATCACCTCTTCGTTTTGGTAGCTATGTAAATGCCAATATTATAGGAATTAATGTTGCGTCTGCCGCTTCAATTCCAAGGTATTTAGTTGTTGATGGTAAAGTTGCTATTTTAGATAGTGAGTCAAAACTTCATTTCGCAACTATTGATATTGTGCGTCAACAAGGTAGTAACGTAATTATTGGTAATGGTTTGGCAGATGGTGACCAATTAATTATTTCAGCGTTAGATTACCCTATTGATGGTATGAAGCTGGCGTTAGCTGGTGAAGAAGAAACACCAGAAACTGAAGAGTTAGAGGCGAAAGAGTCAGAAACTCAAGTTGCGAATAATGATTCAGGAGAGTAAATATGACTTCACCTGATAAACATACCAATGAAGCGTTAGATCAAGAAAACTTGAATCGAACAAATATTGATAATATTGATACACATAAAGGCTTAATTGCTTGGTTTGCTCGCAATAGCGTTGCTGCAAACTTACTTATGATTTTTATCTTAGTTGGTGGTTTCTTAACGATAAACACCATCAACAAACAAATGTTTCCGCAAGTTAAAATTAACTGGATTTCTTATGCTGCGCCTTATCCAGGTGCTGCTCCGCAAGAAGTTGAGGAAGGCATTACTATTAAAATTGAGGAAGCTCTAGAGTCAGTACAAGGCCTTAAGCGTGTTATTACGTATTCAAACCGAGGGTATTCTAATGGTTGGTTCGAAGTTGACACTGATTATGATCCGCAACTTGTCTTAGAAGAAGTTAAGTCTGCAATAGACTCTATTCCAAGCTTTCCAGATGGTATGGAGCGTATCAAAGTTGAGCGTGAAAAATATCGTCAAGAAGTAATGTACATCAGCTTATATGGTGATTTAACCAATAAAGAACTTAAAGAATTAGGTCGTAAAATTCACGATGAAATTCAACAGCTGCCATTAGTGAATGTCTCTGAATTTTTTAGTGGCTTAGGTTATGAAATTTCAATTGAAGTCAGTAAAGATAAATTAAGAGAATATGACTTAAGCTTTAGAGATGTTGCTAATGCGGTAAGAGGTCATTCACGTAATATGTCAGCTGGGCAGATTCGTGCAGAAAATGGTTATATTAATTTACGTGTTGAAGAACAAGCCTATCGTGGACATGAGTTTGAACAAATACCTGTAGTCACTTTAGAAGACGGCACTAAGGTGATGCTAGGCGACTTAGCTACCATTATTGATGGTTTTGAAGAAGGCTTACAATACTCGAAATTCAATGGGAAAAACTCGGTAACTTTCTTTATCGGTGCAGCTGAGAATCAAAGCATTACTGATGTTGCTGCTGTTTTAAATGGTTTTGTTGAGAAAAAATCAGGATCTTTACCTCAAGGCGTAAAACTAGAAACTTGGGTCGATATGACTTACTACCTTGAAGGTCGTTTAGACATGATGATGGATAACATGAAAAGCGGTGCAGTGCTGGTTTTCTTAATGTTAGCCTTGTTTTTACGTGTTCGATTAGCTTTTTGGGTAATGATGGGGTTACCTGTTTGTTTCTTAGGAACCTTACTGGTTATGCCGATGGAATTTGTTAATGTCACCATTAACATCACCAGCTTATTTGCCTTTATTTTAGTGTTGGGTATTGTGGTCGATGATGCGATCGTGATGGGCGAAAGTGCCCATGACGAGATAGAGCAGCGAGGCCACAGTATCGATAACGTTATTCGTGGAGTAAAGCGTGTTGCTATGCCAGCAACGTTTGGGGTATTAACGACTATTGCCGTGTTCTTACCCTTCGTTTTAGATAATGATCCTGGTGCTGCATTTAGTAAGTCGATTGGTTTTGTTGTGGTGTTCTGTTTAATTTTCTCATTAATTGAATCGAAGTTGATTTTGCCTGCGCATTTAGCTCAGATGAAAATGAAGAAGTTTAATCCAAAAAACCCGTTAGATAGATTACGCGCTGTAATTGACAGCTCATTAAAGAAATTTATCGACAACGTGTATCGTCCAACTTTAGCTGTTTGTATTAAGTATCGTTACGGCGTATTGATGTTCTTTATCAGCATCATGTTGCTAAGTGCAGGTTTGTTCCAAGGTGGTTTAGTACGCTTTATTGGTCAACCTAAAATACCTCATGATTTCCCACGTATTACAGTGGAAATGAATATTGATGCTTCAGAGAAAGCGACGTTATCTGCTGTATTGAATATTCAAAATGTCTTGTACCGTATAGATCAAGAAATTGAAGCTGAGCACGGTAATGGCATGATTTCTGATATGCAAGTTGATTTGCGTAGCAGAACCGAAGGCCGCGTAATGGTTAAGCTTGTTGATCCTGAATTGCGAGCCATGGATACGTTTGAACTTGCAGATAAATGGCGTAATGCAATTCCGAATTACCCTGGTGTTAAATCGTTAACCATTAGTGATAATTTATTTGGCGGTGGCCGTGATGATGGTGATATTGCTTTTAGATTAGAGTCGCAAAATGATGAGCAGTTGTTGGCAGCCGCTAAAGAGTTGAAAATAAAGCTTAACTCTTTGAAAGGTGTGGGTGATGTGAATGATTCTCGTCAAACCAGCGCTAAAGAAGTGCAGTTTGAATTAAAACCTTTAGCATACTCAATGGGCCTAACATTAGCTGACATCGCTTCACAGGTTAGCTATAGTTTTTATGGCCTTGAAGCACAGCGTATTCTTCGTGATACCGAAGAAATTAAAGTGATGGTTCGCTACCCGCAAGCGGAGCGTAGTTCAGTTGGTCATGTGGATGATGTGATGATTCAAGCACCTAATGGCGCAGAGTTACCATTATCAGAGCTAGCTGAGATTAAATTGACCGATGGTGTGACCCGTATTCGTCGTGAAAATGGCAACCGAACTATTAACGTTTGGGCGAGTGTTGATGCAGAGCAAGTAGAACCATTTAAAGTGGCTAATGATATTCGAGATAACTTTATTCCGAAACTATTACGTCAATTCCCACTAGTTAAAAGTGAAGTAACAGGTAGTATCCAAGAAGAAATGGATAGTATTAATAATCAGTTACGTGATTTTGCTATTTCATTGATGGTTATCTTCTCATTGCTTGCAATTCCGTTAAAGTCATACTCACAAGCTGTAATGATTATGATCGTTATCCCATTTGGCATCATAGGTTCAGTATTTGGTCATTTAATTTTGGGAATGAACTTAAATGCGCTATCGGTGATGGGGATATTAGCGGCTGCAGGTGTTGTGGTGAATGATTCCTTAGTGATGGTTGATTATGTAAATAACGCTAGGCGCAGAGGCGAAAGTTTAAAAGACGCGGTGATGCATGCAGGTACTAAACGCTTTAGAGCAATATTGCTAACTTCTCTTACAACGTTCATTGGTCTAGCGCCGATTATTTTCTTTGAAACGAGTATGCAAGCACAAATTGTTATTCCAATGGCAGTATCATTAGCATTTGGTGTACTTTTTGCGACTGTTGTGACTCTAGGATTAATACCTTGTCTATATCTTATCATTGAAGATATTCGTCACTTATTTACAAGAAAGAAGCGCAAGCAGAAAGCGCTTGAAGATAGTCATGCAGTTAAGACGGAAGAGCTTCCTTCTAGTTAACAGGTAGTGCGATTATTGTTATTAAAAACCACTGTTTATGCAGTGGTTTTTTTTCTTCAAAACACTTATGCTAACTTTCTTTTAATTCCCCGTACGCTAACCATTTTGTTTAAAGGTTTACAATGAGCATGGCTTGCCAAAACGTTAATAAAATCATGGCAAATGTTTTACCCTTAAGTCAATTTACTAGTTGGCAGAGGCTTCAATTTAGCAACAAAGCACTTGAAACCCCACTTGAAATCTTGCTGTTCAACACCAATAACCTTACTCAATTTGAAACGGATGAATTAGCCAGTACTTGGCTCACTGATAAAGAGTACCAAGTCTTCACACGTCGAAAGGCTAAGTCAGCCAAAAAAGAGTTTGTAGCTAGTCGTATACTGATAAAGCAACTTGTCAGAGCATGGTTATTTAACGAAAAAAGGAAGTTTATTGGTGGGAGTGAGGCACTAACGTTTAAAAGTATTTCTGTTTGCTTTAACGAGCAACTGTCGCGCCTAGAGGTCTTTGTTCGGAACAAACGCTTACCCGTGACAGTATCGATTAGCCACAGTGCGGGGCAAGTTCTAATTGCTTTTTCACCTAGAGCAATTGAGTTAGGTGTGGATATTGAAAAATATAAACAAAAGCGCAATGTAATTAAGCTATCAGAGCACTTTTATCATACCCTAGAGGCGCAAATGGTAAATCAGTTGGGTGAAGAGTACTTCTACCGAATATGGACCCTTAAAGAGTCTTTAGCCAAAGCAAGTCAACAAGGGATTATGGATTTATTGGCAAAAGATACGTTGAGTCAATTAGCTTATCAGTTTCCTAATATGTCTTTTGTTAGTACCAACGAGTATCAAGTGACAGATGTGAATAATATTAAACACCGCTTTGATTTAACTGTGATGGCAACAAATGTTGGATTTGAGGGTATACAAATTCTTCAAATGACGAAACAAGATTTAAAAAATTGATCTGCTTGGCCTGTGTAGAGAAATACTGGAAAATTAACCCTCCTAGTTAGTAAGATTAATGCTAGTATAGCAAAAAGATTTCTCTCAAATTACATTAGGTTAGTGCAATTTATTGTCAGGGAGATGTTAAATATTTTAAGATTTTATATTCATCATGCTCAAAAAAATTAATCATATCTGGCGAATTTTCGCGACTGGACTTTGTTTTTCATTGTTTGGAATTGGCGGGCTTTTGCTGACTGTTTTTGTCTTTCCATTACAAAAAATTATTATTTCAGACAGTGATGCTCAGAAAAAAGTGGCGCGTAAAACCGTTCATTATACTTTTAAGTTTTTTATTGCTTTTATGGGGCTTTGTCGAATCTTTAAGTTCGATCTTGAAAAGGCTCAAGCATTGAGAACATTGAAGGGTGAACTTGTTTTAGCAAATCATCCATCGTTAATTGATGTCGTAGTGCTCATTTCCATTATGCCCAATGCGGATTGCGTAGTGAAAGCGCATTTATTTAAAAATCCTTTTTTACGTGGTGTAGTACGTAATACTGGGTATATTAGTAATGCCGATCCACAAGGGTTGTTAGCTGACTGTTCAACGTCACTGGCAGCTGGTAATAACTTGATTATATTTCCTGAAGGGACGCGGACAAAGCCAGGACAAAAAATTAAATTTCAACGAGGCGCTGCCAACATCGCATTACGCTGTTTAAGAGCAGATAAAGTCAAGCGTGAGGTGATAACAGTTTTACTTACAGTGAATCCAACAACGTTAACTAAGTCTGAACCTTGGTATATTGTGCCAGAACATAAGGCGCTATTTAGTGCTCAACTTATTGAAAATAATATCGCTATTCCAACGGTGAATGAGAGTATGGTTAGTAAACAGGTAAGAGGATTAAATGATACTATTGAGCGATTTTTTACTGAAATGATTGTATGATTTATCTCTTTCATTAAATCTTATATGAATAAAGTATTTAGGCCTTTGAATAATTAAGAAAATAGCTATATGAAGAAACACCTTGGATTTTTATTAAACGTACTCGCAATAGGCTTGTTTGTGCCTGGTATTATTTTACCTATGTTTTCGTTGAACATGACGATGAATGCTCAAGTAGCTAACGCGAGTGTCTCTTCTGGATTGCTCGATAAACAGCTCTCTCTTATTGGAACTATTCAAGAATTATATCAAGATGATCGTGTTTTGGTGGCCAGCTTAATTTTGTTCTTTTCTTTGTGCATCCCGATATTGAAGTCATTATTAATGACATGGGCATATATTAAGAAAAATACTGAAATAGAAAAATCAATTTACCGCTTTATTAATGCTATTGGTAAATGGTCAATGGCTGATGTTTTTGTTGTCGCAATATTTTTAGCGGTTTTATCGACCAATCATGGTGAGACAGCGACGAGTCAACAATTACAACTATTTGCTTTTAAAATTGATGTGCTCACGTCAACAGAAACCTTGTCGGCTGTAGGGCAAGGTTTTTATTATTTTGTTGGTTATTGTTTATTATCGCTATTAGCAACTCAAATAAGTCATAGCAGTCTTAAAGAAGATTAGTGCAGTAATTCATTTTAGGGTAAAGTGTATAAAAAAGGCTCATCATTAGATGAGCCTTATCGGTTTAGCTTATTGACGTATAGGGATCAAGCAGCGGGCTTAATGGTTAACAGCGTTTCGCGCAACGCTTGCTCTTGATCTGCACAACTAGTCAGCTTAGTTGCAACATCGTCTAAGGTAAGCTCTTTACGCTTTTTACAAAACAGTACTGCATCCATGGCAAATTCACGCCAGTTATCGCCAACCTCAGTGCCTTGTTTTGCTGCTTCAACAAGTTGTTTATTCCCGGTAATTTTTGCTGCTTCATCAAGGAAACTGGCAAACATAAAACGAAAACCTGCGCCACCAGTACCAATTTCTTCTTGCATGCGGACAATATTGCCGAGAAATAATTTTTGATATTTTGGTTTTTCTTTTTTCAACAACTTAATTTTTTTAGCGAGGTGTCTAATGCCTTTATTACCAAAGAAAGGCAAGAAGATACCATTCATCATTTTAGCTGTTTTCTTAATTGCACTATAAATATGCGGGGTTAAGTCAACGCTTTCAGGTACGTTTCTGATCACATACATTAAGCCCTTGGCAGCGAGTGCACCTTTAGCAAAACGCGCTCTTTGCAGATCTTCTGCTGGGCATTCAACTAAATGCTCAAACACAGGATCACTAATTAAATAATTTCCTTGGGCTGTTTTACCATAAACAACTAAGTTATGCGCATTAAAATGAAAGCGCATGTCCTCTGGGAAATAAGGTAACCAATACACAGACGTTTGCAAACCAACTAAATTACCTTTAGCTAATTCATCGTCAAGAGCTTGCATCCCCTTTTTTTGATCGGAAAATTTTTGACTAAACAGTTCAACTTTGAGTTTTTTACACACCGTTTTGATAATTGTTTTCGGCGGCATGCGATAAGCGACTAACGGTAAACCACCCAGCTTAACAATCGGTAAGTAAACAAAGTTCATTGCAGAAGCTAAACCGAAAGCCATCGGCTCAGATATATTTAACCCTTTACTGCGCAGTAAAGTTGAAATAACACCGGTTTCACAGTGTGATGATTGTTGATGTTCAATATCAAGGATAATATCAGTCATGTTTTGGTTTCTAATCAGGGCTATTCTGGAGTTGTATTTTGCTTAGGTAAACTTCGTAATTCATCAACAGTGAGTTTCATCACGTCTGAGTATACAGCTAATTTTTTTAAAGAAAGTTTATTAAACACTTTAGGCGTTAAATGGCGCTTTATTTGCCATTGAAAAAAACCTGTGGTTTGCGCTAATGATACGATATCAAAACGTAAGCGTAGCATGTGGTAAGCGAGGGGCGATACTTCACCAAGTTGAGCTTGCAATAAGGCTTCATCGGTCTGTTGTTGTAAATCATCAACAGCCATTTGTGTTGCAAAACTCTCTACTTCCCAACCTGTCGACTGTACACCTGTGTAATGACCTGTTTCATCAACCGCATAGACAAGTTTCTTCTGGCCTTGATAAGTTGCGCTATTATCTTGTGGGACATTTTTCTGTTCCATGATTACACCACAGTTAATTGCATAAAGGCGCTAGAGAATCGGCCACTTTCAGGGATATAGCACAGCAGCTTTTCTCCCTTAGTTAAGTTGCCCTTATTAAATAACTCTTCAAGCATAATAAAAATTGATGCAGAGCCAGTGTTGCCTTTAGTGGTTAAGTTGGTAAACCACTTGTCATAAGGAATTTCAAAGTTAATGTTTTGTAAGCCCTCAAAAACTTTTTCACGAAAATAGCCTGATGAATAATGTGGCACGAAATAATCATAATCATCTGCGTTTAAACCTCGCTTTTTAACAGAGTTCGCTAAGGTTCTTTCAACGGTTGTCTTGATGATGTTTTCATTCAGTAATTTTACATCTTGTTTAACTGATGCAATTGATTGTTCGGCTCGTTCATTACTTGAGAAACGGGCATTGCCTACAATTTCACCATCTTGCTTTTCACATCCTGCATACATACAGGCTTCTAACTCGTTAGCAAAAGATAATACATCTATCCAATCAACGCGAAGTGATAAGCCTTCTGGGCTTGGTTCATTTGATAATAGGGCTGCTCCAGCGCCATCAGAGAGCATCCAGCGTAAGAAGTCTTTCTCAAAAGCAATTTCCGGCTTACTTTCTAGCTGAGCCACTTTATGTTCACATTCTGCATTGAAGTTTGAAGCATGCATGACATTGGAAGCTAGCTCACTAGCAACAACAACGCTTTTTTGGCTCTCGCCTGATTTTATGGCCATATAAGCATATTTTAATGCGGTTATACCACATAAACACACGCCAGAGGTCGAAACAACTTCTAACGGTGGGTTCTTTAACTCACCATGTACCATTACACCGTGATTTGGCAACGTTTGATCAGGTATGGAAGTGCTTGCCACTAAGGTATCGACGCTGGCCAGTTCACTAATTTGCGGAATTAATTTTTCTACGGCTTCGGCAGCTAAAGAGGCGTTGGTATAGTTATATTCGCCTGTCTCAGGGTCAATGCCATAATGGCGAGACTTTATTTGGTTACTACGAAGAATAATTGATTTTGCGCGCGAACGTTGTCCGCCAACTTGACCTAATACATTTTCCATCTCAGCATTGCTTACTGGTTCATTGGGCATTACTGCACTTAAGCGGTTGATATATACTGAGTTTGCTTTTTCTTGGGTTTCCATGGTGTAAAACTACTCTCCAGAAGGCTTGGCAAAATATGCCTTTTGCGCATCGATGCGCTTTTTGGTAAAGGGGGCAATGATTTTCTTAATTAAGGCAGAAACGGGAACAACCGTTAAAATTAAGGTCAGTAAAAATAACACATAGACTGTTAGGCCACAACTTCTACGCAGGGAGTTTTGAGGGCCTAATGTGCTTAATATTTTACTCCAAATTCTAAAACTATGACTCGCTACTCGTTCACTGGCAATAAGCTTTTCATTAATTCTAACAGCAGATAAACCTGTTAACATTGGAGAGTGAATAATCGACTCATCTTGTGTTAAACGTTGGCAAATTGCTTGACCAAAACGTTGTGATTTTTCAATATCCTCATCACTCACACCTGCTTTAGGTACCCAGCCGTAGGCTTTTTTACGACCGGTAAACATCCACAGAGGCGTTGCTAAAAAACTAAATGCAGCGCCACAATCATCTGTTAATGCCACATTATCAACTAAATTAGCATTGAGGTTTTTAAGTAGTTGTTTCATTTTTTCTTGGGCATTTAGCCACATGCCACGACAACCAATTACAGTAACAACAGGCTTGTCTTTGAAGAGCGTTTTGGCTTGCTCTGATTGTAAAAATGAAGCAATAGGTCTGGAAGGTGATAGAAACCAAACTTGATAACTTAATATTATAAGGTCGTACTCATCAGCATTTTCGATAAAGTTTGGAGCAATGGGCTGAATGGTTTCGGGCGTCATTTTTACCGTTTCAGGAAAAATATGAAAAAACTTAAAAAAGGGCCATGGAAAAGGGTAGGGTTTCTCTGGGGTTATGGTGAGATAATCAAGCTCAATTTGTTCACTTTGTTGCAATGGTGAAATGATTGAATTGACGATTCGCGTTAACTGGCCTGTTTGAGAATAATTTATAACGAGAACTTTACGCACAGATAAAAACCTAAAGGGATATATTTTTGTGACATATTATACGTTATTGTCTTAAAATAGAAACTACCTGATTAGCCCAATTTAGTGTCTTTTGATGAAATTTAGCCTCAAAACTATGATAGTTCTCAGCATATTTTTATATTTGCCGATTGCGTTCTTTACCAAAATACAGGCAAAAGACGAAACAGCTCTTGTTGTTCATGTTGAACGGATTAAGCGTATAGAGGGTACTTTGTTTTATCAACTCTTCGAGTGCCCTGAAAGTGAATTAGTTACTTGGTCAGACCTTAGATTAATTTACGCTAATAAAACAGCGGTCATAGATAACAATATTATCATTACATTGCCACATTCTGCTGTCAAAAGTGTGCCTGATGAAAATGGCAATAGAGTAGCGTTTCGTGTGTTTCAAGATATTGACAATGATGGTGTTTTAGCATTTTCTAATGGTGACATCCCAAAAGAGCCAACAGGCTTTTCAAATAACCCAAGTTTGATACTGGGGATGCCCAAGCCTGTAGATACCTGCTTTGAATACGACTCTATACGTAACGTAAAGGTTAAATTAAACAATAAAAGAAAACGTGGTAAGCGAAAATAATGGCAGCTTAGCTGTTTCTGAGTTATATATTACAAAACTTGTAGGGTATAAGCTTTGCACCAAAGCCCTATTTTTGCTAGTCTAGCCACCTTTTAGAGTCCTATAAAAATGAAGTCATTGTGCCGTAGTGACTTTTGACCTTTTGTTTGCAACGCTATGTATAACGTTAAGAGTGTTTTATGCCTTTTCCTCATTTGTTAAAACCATTGAATTTAGGTTTTAGTCAATTAAAAAATAGAGTCGTTATGGGCTCTATGCATACCAGTTTAGAGGAAACTGAGCAGGGCTTTATTAAGGTTGCTCAATTTTATAAAGAACGGGCTGAAGGTGGTGTAGGCCTGATTATTACAGGCGGAATATCGCCAAATGACAGTGGCATTGTAGCGCCAAATAGAGCCATTATGCAGCAGGAAAGTGATGTTAAAGATCATCAATTAATAACTGATGCAGTTCATGAGTACGATTGTAAAATTTGCATGCAGATACTACATGCAGGTCGCTATGCTTATCATATTAACCAAGTCGCTCCTTCTGACATACAAGCACCTATTAGTCCTTATTCACCAAGAACCTTGCTGTCTGAAGAGGTTGAACAGCAAATAGATGATTTTGTTCACTCAGCGGTGTTAGCTAAGCAAGCTGGCTATGATGGTGTTGAAATTATGGGCTCCGAGGGTTATTTAATTAACCAGTTCATTGTAGAAGCGACTAATAAGCGAGATGATGAATGGGGTGGTTGCTTTGAAAATCGAATTCGATTTGCTTTAGCTATTGTAAAAAAAATCCGTGCTGCAGTTGGTGATAAATTTATTCTTATCTTTCGCTTATCACTTATTGATTTAATTGAGCAAGGTTCAAGTGCCAATGAAGTTATTGAATTAGCAAAGCGCTTAGAACAAGCAAGTGTAAATATTATTAATACCGGTATTGGTTGGCATGAATCGAGAGTGCCGACCATTGCTTCAAATGTACCCGCAGGCTTTTTTACCAGTTTAAGTGCCAATATTAAACGATATATTGATATTCCTGTAATCACGAGTAATCGTATCAACACGCCTGAACTTGGTGAAAAAATTATTCAAGAAGGTAAGGCAGATCTTATATCCATGGCTCGACCTTTCTTGGCAGACAGTCAATTTGTCAATAAAGCGATGAATAACAAAGCGAATGAGATAAATACTTGCATCGCTTGTAATCAAGGCTGCCTTGATAAGATATTTATACGTGAAACGGCAACATGTCTGGTGAATCCTAGAGCTTGCAATGAAACTAAACTTAACTTCTCTAAAGCTGATGTCATTAAGGAGTTAGCAGTCGTTGGTGCTGGGCCCGCAGGAATGGCTTTTGCTAAATATGCAGCTAAACGTGGTCATAAAGTGACCTTGTTTGAGGCAAACTCAAAACTTGGTGGGCAGTTTAATCTCGCAGGTCAAGTTCCCGGTAAGCGTGAGTACTTACAAACTATTCGCTATTTTACCACTCGATTACCGCAACTTGGTGTGGATATTCGTTTAAACCATGTTGTGCAAGCTGAAGATTTACATGCGTTTGATGAAGTTATTATCGCCACGGGCGTTAAAGCAAGAGTGCCAGATATTGAAGGAATAGAGTGGGCCATCGAGCAAGGCAAACTAGTAAGTTATGAAGATGTGCTGCTAAAACGTAAAACAATAGGTAATCATGTCGCTATTATTGGTGGTGGCGGGATTGGTTTTGATGTGGCTTTATTTTTAGCCAATGATGCTGATAAAGTTGTTGAAAGCGTTACTGTTAATCAGGCATTAGAAAAACGAGAATTCATTGAGGAGTGGGGGATTGACTTATCTTTATCTCAAGCGGGAGGTTTGGCTGAGAAAAGCTGTCGCCGTGCTACTCGTCAAATAACCATGTTACAACGCCGCTTACGTAAACCAGGAACAGATTTGGGTAAAACGACGGGATGGATCCATCGTCAACATCTAAAACATAAACAGGTCAAAATGACTGTCGGTGTTAGCTATGAAAAGATTGATGAGCAGGGCTTACATATTTCAGTTAGAGGTAAGCCGCGCTTATTAGCCGTTGATCATATTATTAACTGTACTGGCCAACTGGAAGAAAATAGCTTAGTGAGTCAACTAAGCGATAAGCCCTGTCATGTATTAGGTGGCGCTAAAAGTGCGAAAGGGTTAGATGCAGAGAGAGCTATTGCAGAAGCGGCCTTGTTAGCACAATCTATTTAAAAGCTATTTTTGATAAACAAAACCATAACAATAGAGAATCAAAAACATAATGGTGAACCAGGACAGTCAAGCAAGCCAAGTGCAACATAAAGTGATTATAAAAGCGGAGCAGCTTGCTTTTAGGTATCCAAGTAATGATTTTCCATCGATTGATAATGTCACAGTTACTTTAAAAAAAGGCAAATGTACTGGCATCATCGGCCCTAATGGCGCAGGAAAGTCAACTTTGATTTCCTTGTTATGTGGCTTACTTACGCCAGAAAAAGGGCAATTAACTTATTATGTTGATGATGAAAGTTCACAGGCAAAGTCGACATTATTAACCAAGGCAACAAACAGCCAAGCTTTTATTGAGCAGCACATTGCCTTGATCCCTCAAGAATATGCTTTCTATCCAGAGCTCACCGTAAAACAAAATTTGCAATATTTTATCGCTATAAGTGAACGAAAGCGCGACAAACAAGCAAGCATTCTTGCCGCTAGCTTAGCGCAATGTCAGTTAACTCATGTAGCAAATAAAAAAGCGGCAAGTCTGTCAGGGGGATATAAACGTCGTTTAAATATCGCCATCGCGTTAAGTAAATCTCCTGATATTATTTTTTTAGATGAGCCAACAGTAGGTATTGATCCTGTATCACGCCAAGAGATCATTGATTTACTAAAAACATTAAAAGCTCAGGGTAAAAGTTTAGTTTATACCTCTCATATGTTAAATGAAGTTGAGCAGTTATGTGATGACATTATCTTGTTAGAGCAAGGTAAAGCGCTGGCAGTGAGCGATCTTACCTCAAGCAATATGATGATTACGGTAAGTTTTTTAGCGCATCCAAACACTGAAATGTTGAGAAAGCAGTTACAAGTATTACTGCCTGATATTGATACTGCACAGACACAATTAAATATAAAAATTGCAGATATTAGCCAGTTGAATGCTATTTTCACCTGTTTGGCTCAGAATATGTTGGTGATAAAGCAGCTTCATTTTTCACAAAATTCTATCGATCAATTGTATTTTAGTGTCTATCACAGTAAGCAAGCAACACAGGATGGCGCATGTTAATTGAAAGTATTAAAAAAGAAGCCATTATTATCTTAAATGATCTACACAGTGTGGCTGTATTGTTGATATTACCTATAACCTTTATGGTAATTATGACTTTTGCGATGGGTGAGAAACAAGCCAATCTCGTTAAGAAAATTAACGTTTCAGTACATGCAGAGAAAAGTGATTACTCACTGCTATCTTTAGTTTCTTATTTAAAAACTAGTGGTTTTAAGGTTAATCAAGAAGAAAGTGTTGATGCTTTCATTAGCATCGAATCTGGCTTTGAACGAAATCTTTTACTGAAGGACTCTGAGGCTCAAATACTGTTGAGTTATAGCAATGAGTTATCACCTCAAACGCGATTAATGATTGCTGAGTTAGTAAAAGTATCTATTTCGAAGATGAAATTACATGCTTATATGGAAGAGGTAGGTGATTTTGATGAATCGCTGTCAATGGCCGAGAAAGTCGATATCGTAAATGAATCATCAAGTGTCGATTATTTACTTAATGAACAAAATCAAGATCAAGTATTTTCCGCGCCAACACTTTATTCCATTCCATCATGGTTAATTTTTGGTGTTTTTTTCATTGTGTTACCAATCTCAACCACTTTAATAAAAGAGAAAGAGAATGGTACATTAATTCGCATTCAAACCTACCCCATTTCTAATCAACAGTATTTGTTTACTAAGGCGTTATCATACAGTGCAGTGAGTGTTATTCAGTGGCTGTTATTATCTGTAGTTGGACTTGCTTTTGTGCCATGGCTGACAGACCAAGCTTTACTAGTGATTAATTCACCATCACTTTATTTGCTCTCTGCGGCTTTTATAATTGCCAGTGCCATTTGCTTTGCTTTGTTAATTGCTGCGTTAGTCAATACCTATGAACAAGCAATTGTGCTAGGTGGTGGCATTAATATTTTGATGGCGGCGTTAAGTGGTTTTATGGTGCCTATTGATATGATGCCTGATGCGCTGGCGAATATAGCTAATTTCTCACCAATGTATTGGTCAGCCGATATATTAAAGCAAGGCTTGGCAGGAGATAGTTTGATGCAAGCCGTACCAAACATGATTAAATTATCTGTGTTTGGCTTAGGGTGTTATTTATTGGCACTTAACCTTTTTATTAAGAAAACGAACAAATTATCATGGACATAATTTTTATGTCACAGTATTAATCTAGTAATTTTACCGTTAAAGACACAGGATGTATTTGTGGATATCAGCACAATGAATGAAGCTCAGTTAAAGTTGGCAATTAAAACTCTGATTGTTGAAGAGTGTGATAAAGAAGATGACTTTTCACCAGAAGAAATTATCGATGACGAGTTGTTGTTTGGTCGAAAATCTAGGATCGCTTTAGATTCATTGGATGCATTGCAATTATCGCTGGTACTTAAAAAGCAATTTGCAATTAGCATTGAAGGCTCTAAGGAGTCGCGCAAACATTTACAGTCGGTTAATGCCATTGTCGCACTGATTAATAGCAAAAAAGCTTAATTGTTTAATTTATCGAGGGATGACAAACCTTAAAGGAAAGTAAAGTGCAAGAAAAGACGCAATCTAAAGAGCAGCAGGTTATGGAAGATGATGGAACATATATTCATGATGTAGCAGCAGTGAGCTCATTAGGTCATGGCATTGCATCACTCGATTTATTTTCACACTCCCAATTAGCCCAAACTATTGAAAAACCGATACCTTGCCTTTTTCATGCACTACCTTTGTTTGCTGTTGAACAGAGAAAGAATGATTTATATATTATTCTGTCTCAGGTGGTTTCTCAGTTAATTGAGCGATTGTCTCTTACTCAAGAGCAACTTAGAGAAACATCATTATTTTTAGGTTCATCTTCACTAGATATTGTTAATGTTCAAAGTGATGAAAATAGAGTGATTTGGTTAAGTACCCTAGATAAGATTAATTTATATTTAGTCGAAAAATTTAAGCTCAATGCTTTGCATTTCACTTTTAATACTGCCTGCACCTCGAGTAGCAATGCCGTTATTTATGCTAATCGTCTACTTAAGTCGAAACAAGTAAAGTACGCTTTAGTCGTTGGTTGTGAGTTTTATAATGAACTGACCTTACGAGGCTTTATGTCATTAGAGCTGCTAAGTGATCGTGCGTTATTTGCTTTTAGTCAGCAAAGAGATGGCATGGTGCTAGGCGAAGGTGTCGGCGCTTTATTTCTCTCCAGTCAGGCTAAAATCAATAACAGTAAGCCACTTTTACAAGTGCTTGATGGTTATTCTTCTTGTGACACTTATAGTCTAACGAGCACACAAGAAGATGGTAATAAAATTGTAGAAGTCATTAACAGAGCTCTGGCATTATCAAACCTGACTATTGAAGATATTGATGTGGTTAAAGTGCATGGCACTGCATCACCGGCAAGTGATCAGGCTGAAGCTCAAGCATTGAAATCTTTTGCATTAGAAGAGAAAAAGCTATTTGCCCTAAAGCCTTTCATTGGACATACCTTAGGGGCATGTGGTGCATTAGAACTTGCCTTATTAGTACAACTCATTAAGTTAAATAAAATACCTGTCAGTGAGTATATGACAGAACATGAGTTAATTTTACCTATATTATCTACTCAGATTTCGTTTGAAAACGTTAACTATATATTGACGAATCATTGTGGTTTTGGTGGTAATAATGCCGCTATAGTATTGAAGAAGCTTTCATACTTAGAAAGCACCTTCTTTAGTGATAAACAACCTATTATTGAAAGTAATACGGTTAGTACGTTGAACATTATAGCTCAGCATCAGCTTGCTATAAGTAATGACATGCCAACTAAAGCGGTGCGGAAACAAGTAAAACAAGTCACAGGCTTTGAAGTGAGACGTATGGACAGTTTTACGTTGATAGCGCTACAAACTATTCATGAAATGATAACTCAGTTAGCAGTTGATTATGAGCTTCAGGGAAAGCCGTTTCATTTAACTCAATACAACCTTGGTTTGTACTCAGTCGCTGATTATTTTTCTGTAGAATTATTGCAATCGTTAATAGTTGATTGTGAAAAGGGTGAAGAGGTTCGACCGTTAGACTTTATTTCAACGGTAGGCAATGCGGCTAATTTTTATATCGCTAAACAATTTCAGGTTAATGGCGTGAATATTTTCACAGGGGCTAGCGAGCATGCCTTGGAGAATATTACTTCCCTTGCGAGTTATGACTTGAGTCATGATATTGTTGATATGGCAATTATTGTCCATTGGCAACAGCAAGCAAACAGTCTTGAGTGTTTTACTCAGTTAATCACTAATAAATAAGAAGTCAGAGTTAATAACGATTTGTATTGAAATTAGGAGAATGAATGTGTCTGATAAAAATGTTATTAATTGTCATGTGACTCTTTATCGAGGAACTGTGGGAGAATTCAAGGGGTTAACTACGGCGATTAAAAAGTCATTGGTACAAAATCGAGTTTACTTATCTTTAAATGGCATTGACGGTGATCATTGTGCTGATACTAAGCACCATGGAGGCTTTGAACGTGCCCTGCACCAATATCCCATGGAGCACTATCAATACTGGCAAAGCCAATTCCCTGAAAGTAAATTACTATTTAAAGCCTCTGCCATGGGGGAAAATATTAGCTCTGCAGGTATGACTGAGCATAATGTCTATATTGGTGATCAGTTTCAGCTAGGTGAGGCAATAATCGAAGTGAGCCAACCAAGATCTCCCTGTTTTAAATTGAGTCGTTTTTTAGCGGTTGAAGGTTTTGCTGAAAAGGTTCAAGAAACAAATCGTTGTGGCTGGTTGTATCGTGTTATTACGCCAGGTTATGTTGATCTTAATGCTAATTTAACACTACTGCGCAGAGCAGAAAATAGCCTATCAGTTTACCAAGTCGCCAATATCTTTTTTAATGACCCAACCAATAAAGAAGCGTTACTGCAAATTGCGGAATTGTCACATCTATCTCAGCATTGGAAAGATTATGTGCATAAGCGTCTTGAAACAGGCAACATTGAAAATTGGCAAGCACGTTTAACGGGAGTGTTTTAAAAAACCGTTAATGTAAAGTTTACAAGATGTAAATATTGCATCTTTTATACGATGTGCTCAAAAAACAGCAGATTTTTGTTACAATAAAATAGTATATTATTGGTAATGTCGGCAGTTTGTTAATGGATACAAGCTTTTATTTATTTGCTTTTTTGAAAGCATTGCTTGGAGCTTTAACGTGATTTATAGAATAATAATAACTTTTTTACTTGTCATTAATTTTGCTAATAGCGACGCACATGCTACTGATTCAAAGCTATTTAAGTTTAGTGCCCTTGAACTTGAAATGGATCGTATTGCAAATGAGTATGCAGGAGATACTTCTGCTGTGCTCGATGCTCTTGATAACCTACTAGAAAACTCTCCTAGTGCTACCCCAGGAGAAAGAGCGTTATTCATGACTTATGACTGTGCTTTAAGGGCAGGATTAGCTTCTACTTTAGCTGAGCAGCGGTTAGCTTCATTAAAAGAATATTCTCGAGAGCATACAAACAATGCTGCTGTCCGTGCTGCTACAGCGCTATGTGAAGCCAATGTGGCAAATTACTTAGAAGATAGCCCTTTATATCGTACTTCATTGTATAAGGCATTTTTATTTGCACAAAAGGCGGATGTGGCCACTTTACGTTATTGGATAAGCTTAAACGTTAGTAATTTATTTGAACAATTGCATGATGTAAAAAATAATGAAAAAGCACTATTAATAGGCTTGCAAGTTGCCAATGACAATCAAGATCTGCACCGAATACAAACAGCGAATCACTTATTGGCTGATCTTTACCTTGCTTCGAAACAATATGAATTAGCCCTTAAGCATAATGAAGCCTCACAGCAAGCTCTAGAGCAAACTAAGGATACTTGGTATCAAGCTGAATTGTACAGCAACAAAGCTAAAGCGTTACAAGCTTTAGCACAATATCAAAAAGCAAAAGAGTTTATTCAAAAAGCGATTAGCCAAAGTAAGAAAAAAGGTAAACACCGAGATGCGCAATTTTTTGTGCTCGATTTGGCTTTTTTATCTTTGTTGATGAGTGATCTAGCTACGGCTAATTCATTAAGTGAATCGGTTGAACTGTACGCATCCGAATATAATGATGAGTATTTACAACATCAAGTGCTGTTACAGCAAAGTTTTTATGCCTTAATGAGTAATAATAGTGACAAAGCTATTACTTTATTTGAGCAAGCAATTAACTTTTTAGAGAAGCAAAACTACTCAGTTGCAAAATTGCTAGCTTGGCAAAAGCAAGCTCTAATCGCTCAAAAGGCTATGCTGTTTAAACGAGAAAGTGAAGCATTAGGGCAATATAGCTTGTTATTTGAAAACTATGTTCGCGAGAATAGCTTGAATATTCAGACTATTCTTCAAAAGGTATTAGTAAGTATCCGTGAAGATGATGCAGATATTGCACAATTTCATTTAGAGCAAGCAACAACGCAAACCGCGCAAATATCTGAAAACAGAGAGGTTCTGCTGTTAGGTGTGCTGTTATTAGCGGCATTACTGGCAATTATTTTAGCTAAATTTGTATGGTCAATGGTTATCAGGTACAAACTCAACCAGGCCGAAATAAATCGGCAACTATTCTATGATCCGTTAACTCAATGCTTTAACCGCCGTTATTTTAATGATGTCATTAGCAAGAACTTGCTTACAGCAAGCTTAGCCAAAAAGACCAGTTTTTTAGTAGCAATTGATATTGACCATTTTAAAAAATTTAATGATGTTTATGGGCACAGCGCAGGTGATACAGTTCTGAAAGAGTTAGTAAAAAATCTACAAGATGATTCGCGCTTATCTGATAATGTAGTTCGATTAGGTGGCGAAGAGTTCCTCATTGTATTGCCACCTAATGAGAATTTACGTATAGAGGTAGTGATTGAGCGCATATTAAGTCTTGTAAGTAACTCACCGGTGGTTATTGAAGATAAACCAAGGGATATCACTATCAGTATTGGTTATGTACCCGTTGAAAAAGCCAATAGTAAAGGTGATATTGATGATTTACTTAACTTAGCGGATAAAGCGCTCTATTTGGCCAAAGAAAAAGGTAGAAACAGAGCTTTTGGTGTCAGTGAATTACAATGCCCAGCAAATTATATTGATAAGATAACCATCGCCAGTGAAAATAAGCTACTTAAACTTACAGAGATTGAGCCAAAGAAGAATTTATAGTTGTAGTTTTCATGACATGTTCACCAATAATTTGTTATAACTGCCCCTATACTTAGTCAGCTGATCGATTTTGCTGCCTTTGTTTCTACAAGAATTCTCACCCTCAAAATAACAGAATAAATGCATTAAATGAACAACGAAGAACAAGTAAATAACAACCTAATAAGCGTTAAAACTTTTGATAAATTGGCTCAAAAATATCAAGACAAGTACATGGATTTTAGGTTCTATCATGATACTTATGACAAGCTTTGCCAGTATATCAAACCTTCAACCGCAAAAATTTTAGATGTCGCTTGCGGACCAGGCAATATTAGTAAGTACCTGTTATCGAAACTACCTAACTGCCAGGTTCTAGGTATTGATATGGCCCCAAAAATGGTTGAGCTTGCACAACAAAACGTGCCTCAAGCAAGTTTTTTAGTGATGGATTGTCGTGACTTTTCGGTTAGCCCACATGGTTATGAGGCGGTGGTTTGTGGTTTTTTCACGCCTTATTTATCTAAGCCTGAAATAGTGACCTTGATTGCTAACATACGCAAACACATAGTAATAGGTGGCGTATTATATATTAGTACAATGGAAGGTGAATATAATAACTCGGGTTTGCAAACTTCAAGTGCAGGAGATCAGGTATTTATTTATTACCATCAGTACCCATTTTTTGAAGAAGTGCTAGCAAGATCTGGTTTCAAGGTGATAAATGTGAAGCGTAAAACTTTCCCTGTTGAAGAAGGAGAAGCAACAACTGATATGTTTATTTATGCTGAAGCTATATAGCCTTACTGGTTTTAGTTGAAAAAGCATAGGCGAATATTTCAATTAAGCGCTTCAATACGTTACACTGCTAGGCTTTTAAATTTTAAGTCTTTTATAAAGAGTTTGTTATGCGTTGGTCTTATTTTTTTATTTTGCAAATCATTATCTTTGCCGTAGTTGCTGGTGTTGTATATCAGCATGAAGACAAAGCCAGCCTAGTAAAAACACCACCCAAAGAATTGGCTCAATGGTATAAACCACAAAGTAAGCGACATGTTTGGCTACATACTATGTTTGCGCTTAGGCGTGAAATGCAGGCAATGTCTTTTTATGCAGAAGAAGGTGATAGTGTTCACCTTAAGCAATGGAGTGTTAATTTCAAAAAGCATTATTTGAGTATTGCTGACATGGTGCCGCAATGGCAAAAATTGCTAGATGAAAATAGCTTACAGCAACTTGAAAATGCAATTGCTCAGGATGATTTTCAAAATGTGAAGCTACAGCTACATACCCTACAGCACGGGTGTGATTCATGTCATAATGACTATCAGGCCATTACAGCACTTACCTACCGCACACCAGATTTTTCAGATAAAACCATGCCAAGCGGTGAAGCTTTCTCTGATCACATGAATAAATTAACCCAACAAGTTAATCAGGTAAAAATATCATCACAAGATGGGTTTACTGCGTTGGCATTATCGTCACTTGATGAGTTAAAAGTAGAAATGAATGAGTTGGGCAAAGTGTGTGTAGATTGTCATAAAAAAGACAGAAGAGTCTATCCAGATGAAGACATGCAAAAAACCATGACAAGTTTAGAGACAGCCATTACTTCAGGTACCTTAAAGGAGCAAGGAAGACACATAGGTACATTAGCTGTATTAGCATGTGCGCGTTGTCATGGTACACATAGAATTGTTTATGGTGCAAAAGAAAAGCTTACAGAAGAAGTCAGCTTCAAAGCATTGTTAAAGCACAATTAATTTTCAACTGATTGAGTTGATTATTTAAAGACACTATTTTTGTGATTGTAGTAAAAATAATGTCTTTTATACCCTACGGCTTAGTTCTATTTAAAACTAAGCCAATACCACTTTGTTACGTCCATGTTCTTTTGCCTGATATAGTGCAACGTCAGCATTGTGGAATATTTCGCTAAATGTTTCTTCTTTTGATGTTAATTGAGAAACACCAAAGCTTGCGGTGATTTTTATTTCGGTATTATTGGCAGTGAAAGATTGCTCTTCTGTAGCTGCTCTTATTCTTTCTGCAATAATGGCAGCTTGCTTTGAAGACGCGGTAGGAAGAACGATTAAAAACTCTTCACCGCCAATTCTACCAATAATATCGTTAGCTCTAACGAATCCACAGGCTAGTATTGCAAGTTCTTTTAAGGCTACATCGCCAGCTGTATGACCATATTCATCGTTAACTTGTTTGAAGAAGTCGATATCAAACATAATGATTGAGAAATCTTTTTTCGTTTTTTTGGCATACGCTAAATATTTTTCTGCTTGATTGAAAGCAAAACGTCGATTGGCTAAGCCCGTTAATGAGTCTGTATTTGCCAGCATTTGCAGTGATTGGCTCGTTTTTAACTGGCGATAGACAAAATATGCAAGTAGCAAAGTTAAAGTTGAAATAATGGCAATCACTAGGTTCTGTAACCATTGCTTATTCTGCGCATTTTCAAGTGCTATATCGTTAAGCTGTTTCTCTTGTTCAAGTAATTTATTTTTTAATAAGGCTTGGTCAGTATCAAAAATGATTTTCATTTTAGAACGAATTTTTTCACGTTCAGAGTTACTGTAATTTGATTGTATATCTCTCGCTTGCGATTGCAGATTGTAAGCGGTTTTATAGTCATCTTGAAAGGTAGCAAGTTTGGCTTTTAAGTCATATAATTGTCTGTACACTGACAAGGCATTTTCTTTCTCTATGCCTATTAGTGTTGTTTCTACTTTGCTTAGTGCTTGCTCAGCTAATTCAAGTTTTTCATCGTTTAACTCTAATTCTGCTTTGACCAGCAAATGATCTATTTTTTCATAGGGAGTATTACCTAGGGTTTTATAGCGTTGATATTTATTGAAGTAATAACGAGCTTTTTCATTCTTTTCACTTTGTAAGAATACTTTTGCTAAACCAAGATAAGCGCCAGGCTCATAGTCTTCGGTATTTACTTTCTTTGATAGTTCTATGACTTGATAAAAGGCTTCTTTTGCCAACTCATATGATTTCTTTCGTAAATAGTTATAAGCTAGGGCATTTTGTGCAAATAGGGCATCAAAGAATAATTCATGTATCAAGAAATACTCTAAAGCTTCATTGGCGAACCGTATTGCTTGTTCATCGTCGTATAACAGTGAATAAGAAGTCGACATCTGGATTTTCATATAGGCTATTTCTAAATCATCACCTAACTGTTCAAACAAGTGATAACCTTTATTGAAATATTTTATTGCTTCGATGTCATTATGGTTTAATGAGTAAGAGCTTGCTATATAGCTATAGCTATCTGCCAGTGACTTTAAGTTTTCACTATCAAGGGAGCGTTGCTCAGCTTGCTTATACAAGAGCATGGCTTCTTTTGCCTTCCCCAACGAGTCAAGTAAGGTTGCTTGGGTAAGCAATAATGAAATACCTGTTGTACTGTTCGGTTTAGGCTTAAAGGTATTGGCGGTGTCGACATATTCTTGGCTTTGTTCTAACTTACCTAGGTATGAACAATACAACGCCATTTTGGCAAATAAAGTTGCTTTCTCTGCATTGTTCATTTTGCTTGAGGATTTGGCATAAAGTTTTTCGGCAAAATCTAACGCAATAGCAGGATCTTTTTTATTAAATTCATCTAATTGTTGAAAAGGAGCTTTGATCCAAGAAGAATGCTCCTCTTCAGCATAACTAGGCATACTGAAGATAAAATATGTAATGCAGCTAATGATAAATAACTGAAAATACTTTAAGTTAGATAAACAACTTTCGTGAACCCTATCTATCATCAATACTGCTCTCATCACGATTATCTTAGTATACAAACTCATTTTTTTGCATCTTTGTGTAATTATATAAGTAACATAACTGTTTTAATTGTAGTAGTTTTTATTCAAAATATTAGAATGTTTTTCGAGAAGTTTTGTTTGTTTTTTAAAAGGCGCTTTATATGTATGACCCTCTACTACATCAATCTCCTGGTCATGGAGAACCTTATCCAGATAGTTATTGGGCGGATACTCTTTATAAGGGAGGGAAGTCATCTTCACCTAAAAGTAATGGCACTGCAGCGCTTGAAACGGATATTGATGTTGATGTTGCCATTGTTGGCGCAGGGTATACTGGTTTGTCTTGTGCTCTGCACTTGGCCCAGCAACATGGTATTAAAGCACATGTATTAGAAGCCAACCAAACTGCATGGGGCTGTAGCGGCAGAAATGCAGGTTTTATTTTAAAATCATCAGGTAGAAAAACTTACCCAAGCATGCTTAAGACATGGGGTAAAGAAGTCATGCATGGTATTTACCAAGAGATGTGCCAAGGTGTTGAAACGGTTAATGGCTTAATAGCTCAAGGTATTGATTGTCAGCAGCAGTCATCAGGTTTCCTTAAAGTTGCCCATAAACCTGCAATGTTAAACACTCTAATAAAGCAAGCAAAACTTCAGCAAGAAATGTTCAATTATCAAGTTGAAGTACTAAGTGAACAGCAAGTTCGTCAACAATATATGGACGATAGAAATGCTTTTGGTGCCATTCGTTATCATGATGGTTTTGGTTTGAACCCATTAAAGCTGGCCTTGGGTTATCAACAAATAGCCCAGAAGGCTGGGGCCACAATTCATACCTCTTCACCTGTTCAGCACTGGACTCAGGAAAATAATGCGCAGGTCTTACATACACCCAAAGCAAGAGTGACAGCTAAAAAAGTGGTTATTGCCACTAATGGTTATACGCCTAAAGGTTTTCACCCTCTGATAGAAAAAAGAAGTTTACCTGTGCTTTCACAAATTATTGTTACAGAGCCATTAACCGATGCACAATTAGCACAGTGTAATTTTCTCACTTCAAATGTGGTGATGGACACCAGAGCATTGAAATACTATTACCGAAAATTACCTGACAACCGCATATTATTTGGTGGACGAGGTGCTATTACAGGTAATAAGGCAGATGATCCTTATTATGCTAATCGTTTACTGTCGGTTTTAAAAACTAGTTTCCCACCACTAAGCAGTTTAAAGTTTGATTATGCTTGGTCTGGCTGGATTTGTATGTCACTAGATGATATTCCGCATATTTATCAAGACAAAGATCAACAAGTGTTTTATGCCATGGGGTATTGTGGAAGTGGTGTTTCTTTTTCTACGCAAGCGGGTAAGCGATTAGCTGAAAGAGTGGCAGAGAAAGAGCTACCTAATTTACCGCTATATCAAACATCTTTACCTAAGTTTCCACTTGCACCACTTAGACGGGTCGGGCAGTGGGGTTATTTTCATTATGGAAAAATAAAAGATACCTATTTTTAAAATCACTTTAGATAGCCGAAAACTGTGGTTAGCACATAATATGATTTGTCGGTAAATTGAAGAAAAATGCTGATAAAATTGTGTTAATGTACAACTAAACGGTACAAAGTTTATCTTTAGTAAACGTAGTAATCACTTGAATCACACTATCGCCTTAGGTAAAATCTGCCTCCTTGTTTTTGTGTTTACTATATCTTAAAGGGTATTTCAGTTTGAAATTTACCATTAAAAAATGTGTTGCTTGGGGCGGTGGTTTAACCACAGACCAAGACTGGCAAGAGTTCGCGCAAAAAGAAAAAGAGTTATCTCTAGAGCAAGAGTTACCTGCGTTAAAGCAAATGCCGGCAATGCAACGCAGAAGATTAAGCCCTTTTGCAAAGCTGTCTTTACATTGTGCACTATCGGCCGCTGAGGATTGTTTAGCTACTGTACCGAGTGTTTTTGCCTCTCGTCATGGAGATTTACAAAAAACGAGTAAATTAATCAGTGATGTTGCAGCCAAAGAAGTGTTATCACCGACACAATTTGGCTTGTCAGTGCATAACGCAGTGGGCGGATTGTTCAGTATTTATACTGGTAATAAAGCGCCTTTGAGTGCTATTTCTGCCGGCGAGGATACTTTTTTTGTCGCGATATTAGATGCGGTAAGTAAAATGAACTATAACGCATACCCACAAATTTTGCTGGTATACACTGAAGCACAAGTACCTGAAATATATGCGCAATATGTTGCTCAAGAAGAGTATTCTATGTCATGTGCATTATTGATAGAGCCTGTTCAATCGGCATTGGCAAGTGAATGTGAAGAAGATAAAGCTGTTTTTGAATTAACTTTATCGAATAAAGAACAAGGTGATAAACCCGCTGGAGATGATGAAAATCCGCACATGCAAGCGCTAGATTTTCTTCATTTTTATTATAGTGGTGTAGAACAAGCAGAAGTTGTTTCAAAGCGCCATAAATGGCAATTTAAAAGAACAACTTGTTAGTCGTATTTAAAGGAAATAAAAATGAATGCATTAAGTGAAGAAGTAAAACAGTTAATTATTGATACCTTAGATCTGGAAGATATTGAGCCAGCAGATATTGATTATGAAGATGCGCTGTTTGTAGATGGTTTAGGTTTAGATTCTATTGATGCATTAGAGTTAGGTGTGGCAATTAAAAAAGCCTATGATGTTAAAATTGATAATAATTCTGAAGACAGCAAAAAACACTTCTATTCGGTGAAAACCTTATGTGAGTTTATTGCAGCGAATCGTGGATAATAAACACTATGAATAACGAACAATTATTTTCAATGCTTAGTGATATTCTCGTTGATGCTTTTGAAGTTGAAGAGGAAGATATCACCTTAGAAGCTAACTTATATGATGACCTAGATCTAGATAGCATAGATGCGGTAGATCTTGTGGTTAAGTTAAGAGAGCAAACGGGTAAAAAAATTGAACCCAACGACTTTAAGCAAGTACGTACTGTAGAAGACGTTATTACTGCAATCAGTAAGTTGCTCAATTAATCTCTCTATAAAATGAGCCAGCGCTAATTAGTCACTAATTAGTGATTTAATGACGCTATATGAAAAATGCTATACTCGGTTTAACATTTTTAATTTATCCAGTACTTGTTTACTTTGGTTTACAATATGTTAAGCCGAGCTATCTCGCAGCTTTCTTTGCACTAATTTTTGCTTACCGATATTTTTCACAAGATAAACGTAAAGGTAAAATACCGCATTTAAATATTTTATTTATTAGTGTTACTTCACTACTTGCCTTCTCTATGCTTGCTAATTCAGCAATAGCCTTGAAATTTTATCCTGTGGTGGTGAATGTCAGTTTTTTAGTTATCTTTGCTTATTCTTTATGGAAACCACCGAGTGTGGTTGAAGTCATTGCAAGCTTGCAAGAAGAGTTAGATCAACAAGGAATTATCTACACACGTAATGTCACTAAAGTGTGGTGTGTATTTTTTAGTGTTAATGCAATGATAGCTACTTGGACTATTTTTCAAGAAGATCAAAGCTACTGGTTGATTTATAATGGCTTGGTTTCTTACGTGCTGATGGGTTTATTAATGCTTATAGAGTTCGGTGTTAGAAAATACGTTAAGCATAATAAGAGTAAAGTAGCGTCTAGCTAAAACTGTAGTAAAGTCATGAAATTCCCATATCAAACATCACAATTTTTACAACAACAAGTAAGCTTTGCTCAGTGGCAGCAGCAAGTCGCTCTTTATCGAGACTTTTTTATCTCGCAGCCACAGCAGCGTTGGTTAATTTTCTTTGAGGATAGTTACCAATTTACCTGTTACTTTTTTGCCTTAATCGCAGCTAATAAGCAAGTAATCTTACCGCCTAATGGTCAACCTCTGCAAATAGTTCAGTGCATGGAGCATGCAGATATTTTCTTGGGGGAGCTATCAGGTCTTAACAACACAGATACATCGTCAGATTACCTAACTTTCAACTTATCTCAACTTGAAGATGATATAAAACAACCCGTTGATTTAACAAATAACCCTCTTAGCTTCGACAAGCATTGCCAATTGGTTTTTTTTACTTCGGGTTCATCGGGTCAAGCAAAAGCTATTGAGAAAACCTTTGAACAACTTATTATCGAAGTTGAACAACTTGAATTGACCTTTGCTAAGTTGCTTGATACTAAGCAAAGCAATAGTTCAGTGCCTGTTGTGATGGCAACAGTATCTCATCAGCATATTTACGGTTTGCTCTTTAAAGTGCTTTGGCCCATTTGGTCAGGCAGAGATTTGTACCTTAAAACCTTTGCTTACCCTGAGCATTTAGTCCATGAAATCAAACAACATCCCAAGACAAATATTTGGTTGATCTCAAGCCCAGCGTATTATCATCGTTTATTGGCAGACAATGTGTTAGTTGAAGTAAAAGAGCAATTACAAGCCTTGTTTTCATCTGGAGGCCCACTCAATAGTGAGGCCGCTATCGCAATAAAAGATAGCTTACTGAAAAGCCCAATAGAAGTTTTTGGTAGTACTGAAACGGGTGGTATCGCTTGGCGACAAAGAGCAACTGCGCAAGATGATGTGTGGCATGTTTTTAGTGGTATTACATGTAAAAGCAGTCATGATGAGCAATGCCTTGCGATATTATCTCCTTATGTTGACGCCAGTACTTGGTATCAAACCCAAGACAGAGTTGAGTTGATTGATAAACAAAGATTTAAACTATTGGGGCGGGCTGATAGAATTGTCAAAATAGAAGAAAAACGCTGCTCCCTTGATGAAATTGGTCTACGACTTGGTGAGCATCCATGGGTAGAACAAGCCTTTGTGCTGGTGATAGATGCTCAAGGTCATCGACGAACCTTAGCTGCAGTGGTTGAGTTAACTACTACAGGTAAAGAAGTCTTTGCCGCTAGTTCAAAATTTACTTTTGATAAGCAATTAAAAGCGCATTTGAAACAGTATTTCGAGGCTATCGTTGTGCCAAGAAAGTTTAGATACCTCGATTGTTTACCTTATAACAGTCAAGGAAAATTAAATAAGAAACAGTTGGAGACTTTGTTTGACTAATTTTGTTTATAAGCCTCACGTAAGTGTGGAGCAGCAAGATGAAAAAAAAGTAACCTTATTACTCACCATTCCTGAAAATTTATATTATTTTCAAGGACATTTTCCCGAAGCTGCTATTTTACCTGGTGTCGCGCAGCTAGATTGGGTGATGTACTTTTTGCGAGAGTATTTTACTGTGGATACCCGTGAGCTAAGCAGTGTTGATGCGTTAAAGTTTCAACAAATTGTTAGGCCAAACTATCAAGTAACGTTACTACTAGAACAGATTAAAGAAAATAAATTTAGCTTTAAGTACTATTCAGCTCATGGTCAGCATGCCTCAGGCAAAGTTGTTATAGCTAGGTAATTTTAGGGATATTGAGTGACTCAAGTAGTTTTTAGTGCACAAACATTAGCCACATTAAATAATAGCAATAGCTGCTATGGTTTTGTGATCCCAAATTATAATCACCATCTTGTGATTACCGAGACGATAGAATCTCTATTAGCGTTTAATTTACCTATTATTTTAGTGGATGATGGCAGTAATCAAGAAACACAGCAGGTGTTACAAGCGATAGATGAAAAATATCCTGAGGTACAATTAATTCGTCGAGATAAAAACGGTGGCAAAGGTGCTGCAGTACAAACTGGTTTGGCTGCTGCTATTAAAGCAGGGTGGAGCCATGTGCTGCAAGTAGATGCTGATGGGCAGCATGATCTAAATGATGTTTCTCGGATGATAAAACAATCACTCGATAATCCTTTCGCGTTAATTAGTGGTCAGCCTGTTTATGATGATAGCATTTCTAAGGGGCGCTATTATGGCCGCTTTATTACTCACTTTTGGGTTTATATTGAAACCCTATCGACAGATATTAAAGACTCTATGTGTGGTTTTAGAGTTTATCCTTTAGGGTCTTATCAACAGTTAGTACAATCAACCACCCTTGGCAATAAAATGGATTTTGACATTGAAGTTATGGTGAAGCTTCACTGGTTAGATGTGCCGATAATCTTTGTGCCGACACAAGTTAAATACCCTGAAAATGGTATCTCACACTTTAATGTTTTTGATGATAACGTGTTAATTTCATTGATGCACACACGTTTGTTTTTTGGCATGTTACTACGTTTACCTAAACTCATTTGGCGAAAATTCCGTCCTGCACAACATAAGGCGGTAAAATAATGAAGTCAGAATTGCACTGGTCAAAAGTTAAAGAACGGGGCTCTATGCTTGGCATAGAAACCTTAATATTCATTTATAGAATTTTTGGTAAGCTGTTTTTCAAGATTTGCTTAACACCTGTCATGTTCTACTTCTATGTAACAGGAAAAGCGGCGAGACAATCAACTTGGTATTATTTAAACAATTATCGAAGCAGTGAGAACCTTTCAGCTCTTACGGGTTTCGCCATGTTTAAAGAAGGTTTTAAAGTGTTTTATTCATTTGGCTTGTCTATTGTTGATAAGTTTGATGCTTGGTTAGGCAAAGTGAATATCAGTGATATTGATATTGCTGACGAACAGGCCTATCAAGAATTACTTGAAGCGCAAGGCGCAGTCATTTTTAGTGCACACCTTGGTAATATGGAAGTGTGTCGCGCTATTTTTAGTAGTGGTGAAAATAAGAGACCTCTTAATGTCATTACCTACAATGAACATACACCATCATTTAATAACTTCTTAAAAAAGGTCAATGCCGATTCGGCGATTAATTTTGTTCATATTAATAATTTTGGCCCTGATGATACAATAAAGCTCAAACAAAAAATTGAAGATGGCGAGGCCGTGGTTATATTTGCTGACAGAACCTCAGTAAATAACCCAAATAGTGTTAACTTCTCACCTTTTTTAGGTGAAGAAGCGCCGTTTGCGGTAGGGCCTTTTGCATTAGCAACCATTATGGACTGTCCGGTGTTTACCATGTTTTGTCTGAATGAGAAGGGACGATATAAAACATATATTGAAAAGCTTGCTGATCCTATCAAGGTTAAACGCAAGGAAAGACAGCAATATTTTAAAGATTTAACAGAGCGCTTTGCACAGCGTTTAGAAAAGCATGTGAAGTTAGCCCCATATCAGTGGTATAACTTTTTTAATTTTTGGCATACCGTTGATAAATCACAAGTTGATAAGAAACATTAATAACCTATGCCTAGGTAGTATTTGATCTAATCATGATCATATGGAGAATACAGTGAGTACAACAGAGCAGCGTAATATTGTTTTTGGTCAAGGCAGACTAACGATCGAAGATATTGTTAGTGTCGTGAAAGACAAAGCGCAAGTTAGCCTAAGTAATGATGAACATTTTTGTGAAAAAGTTGACAAAGGTGTCGCTTTTTTAGATAAGTTGCTTGAAGAGGAAGGCCATATTTATGGTGTGACAACTGGCTACGGTGACTCTTGTACCGTTGAGGTGCCTATGTCGTTAGTTGAAGAGCTACCAATGCATTTAACGCGTTTTCATGGTTGTGGTTTAGGTAAATTTTTTACTATCGAGCAAGGTCGAATGATCTTAGCGACTCGCTTAGCTTCATTGTCACAAGGATTCTCAGGTGTAAGTTGGGACTTACTTAATTTGCTAGTAGAGCTTGTTAATCGCGATATTGTTCCTGTTATTCCAGAAGAAGGTTCTGTTGGTGCAAGTGGTGATCTGACACCATTATCATACGTTGCTGGCACCCTGATAGGTGAACGTGATACCTATTATCGTGGTGAAATTGTTAATGCTAGTGAAGCCTTTGCAAAAGAAGGCTTATCAGCCATAAAGTTAAGACCTAAAGAAGGGTTAGCTATTATGAACGGGACTGCAGTCATGACAGCTCTTGCTTGTCAGGCTTATGATCGTGCTGAATATGCGAGTAAGTTAATGACACGTATAACTGCGTTATCTAGCTTAGCGTTAAAAGGTAACAGTCATCACTTTGATGATATTTTATTCAGTGTTAAACCCCATCCGGGTCAAATCAATGTGGCTAAGCGCGTGCAAAACGATCTAAACCATCATGATCATCCGCGTAACTCTCACCGTTTACAAGATAGATATTCAATTAGATGTGCTCCTCATGTTATTGGCGTTCTAGAAGACAGCTTGCCTTGGTTGCGCTCTATGATCGAAAATGAATTGAACAGTGCAAACGATAACCCGATTATTGATGGTATTGGTGAGCATGTATTGCATGGTGGCCATTTTTATGGCGGTCATATTGCGATGGCGATGGATTCAATGAAGAACTGTGTGGCAAATTTAGCGGATTTAGCTGATAGACAGATTGCGACATTAGTTGATGTGAAAATGAATCATGGTTTACCTTCAAATCTAAGTGCGGCAAAAGCTGAGCGTCGTTTTATTAATCATGGTTTTAAAGCGATTCAAATAGGTTGTTCTGCATGGACAGCAGAGGCATTAAAATTAACTATGCCTGCCAGCGTGTTTTCACGCTCAACTGAGTGTCATAACCAAGATAAAGTAAGTATGGGAACAATTGCTGCACGTGACTGTTTACGCGTGCTTGAGTTAACAGAACAAGTGTTAGCGGCAACATTACTAGCAGCAGTGCAAGGTATACGTATTCGAATCATGAATGGTGAAATTAATGCTGATTCATTGACACCTGACATCTCAGGTATGATTGAAGATATCAGTGAATTTTTCGAGTTACTTGAAGAAGACAGACCAACAGATAAATTATTAAGACAAACTGTTGGTTATATTCAAACGCAGCGTTGGTCTTTGTATGAGTAATACTGACGTGCCAGCAAGCACTCAGGCTGTTAATATCTCGCCAAGCAAAGTAGCTAAAAAAGCTTTGCTGTCGAGCTATGTTGATATCAAAGTGCCCTTTTACGATGTTGATTCAATGCGCGTTGTTTGGCATGGCCATTATGTTAAGTATATTGAAGATGCGCGTTGTGAATTACTCGATAAGCTGGAATATAATTACCTAGCAATGGAAGAGTCAGGTTATATTTGGCCTATTGTTGACATGCGCTTAAAGTACGTCGCTTCAGCTAAATTTCCTGATACAGTTCGGGTTTTTGCTCATTTAATTGAATATGAATCTCGAATGAAAATTGAGTATGAAATTTATGACTTATCGTCGGGCAAAATTCTCAATAAGGCGCATACAGTGCAAGTCGCTGTCAATATTGAAACTGAAGAAATGATGTTTGAGAGTCCTAAGGTTTTCACTGATAAAGTTATAGCATTAATTTAGTCTTATGCTTTTATTTTGCTAAAAGTGATTGAGAATAGACTAGTAAATTTGATTGAGAGTGTCTAGTCAGTAAGTAAGCCTGGGCAAGTAAGTTTAGGCAATAAAGAGTCGCAAAGGGAGGTTAATATGGTATGCCATGACAAAAGAATGATAAACGTATTAACCAAACTCGCACAAAGAGCAGGATTTAGGGTTACTCGCTCGCTTAACTTGCTTAATTCGTTTAAATTACTCGTGCTAATCAGTTTAACCAAGGTGTTAATGCTGCTTTCTTATACGCTTAAGGCTGAAACTATTCAGGATTCAGCCGTAGCAACATCACAAGTTACGTCGCAAACAAATACACAAGCTAACACTGTTACGGTGGCTGAACTACTCGAGAAGTTAGCCATTGAACAGGGCGTAGGTGAGTTTACCCAGCAAAAACATTTTAAGTTTTTGGCAATGCCCATTACTTCTACTGGACGCTTTCTCGTTAATCGGCAATCTGCACTTTGGCAAACTGAAAAGCCGATCTTTTCTCAACTTCTATTAACACCCGAAGCAATATATCGTCGTTTATCTATTGAGCAAAATTTTCAAGCGCTTACTCAAGGGAATGAGTTATCTGCTATATTATCGACAATTTTTACTGGTAATATTGATAGCTCTCAATGGGATATTGCTAAACAAGTGCTCAAAAATGAAAATGGCCACTGTTTAGCACTTAGTCCAAAAACAGATATCTTGCGACAGGTATTTGAACAAGCGCAAGTATGTTTAGCTCAAGGTGAGCAACAAACAATGCGTCGAGTTATCACTTTGTTTGAGCCAAAAGAAAATAAGACTGAAATCACCATGGTATTATCGTCGCGAACACTGTCTAAAGAAGAGTTGGCGCAACTTAAGATTAACTCTCCTTTAAGCGTTAATGAGGTGTTAACGCCTCACGCTTTGCAATAATTTGATTGTTCTCCTCCATTTATGCAGCTAATTAACCTTAATAGTCGTCATAAAGCCTTACTTTGGCTTTTTCAATTTGGCGTTTTGGGGCTATTACTGCTGTTAATTCAAACAGGAAATTTACCTCAACTTGGCAAGCCATTAAAACTCAATGCTGATCTAACGGCGATATTTGCTGAAAGCCAGAAAAGTGATATTAGCGATATTGCCGATCAAATAAGTGAGCAAGCTAGCAACCATCAGTTAGTGTTGGTTTCGGATAAAGATTTATCAATAGCTATTGAAAAAGCCGACAGTTTAGCGAAAAACCTTTCAAATCATAGCTTGATAAAAAGCGTGCAAGTTAACTTTGCTGACTTACCCAAGCTTGATGAATTTGTTAAACAATACTTGCCCTATAAGCAGCAGCTATTGTCTAAGGATATGAAGGAAAAGTTAACAAACGGCAGTGCAAACGAGATTTTTGCTGAGCAATTCTCCCTTTTGTCTCAGCCTTCGAATCAATTTGTTGCCCGAACCATAGAGTATGATGCGAGTTTAATGTTAGCGAGTTTTTTATCTCAACCGTTAGCGGGTGCATCAGGGTTAAATTTACAACAAAATCACTTAGTGACTCATTTCCAAGATAAATTTTATGTTCTGGTAACTTTTCAAAGTAGTGCCGCAAGTATTGATATTGACTCGGCACAAAGTTTGGTTAAAACATTTAAGCAGCTCATTGCAGGTGATGAAGAAGCATATCTTTATACTGGCGCTATGTTTTATGCCAGTAAAGCCAGTAGTGTTGGTCAACATGAAATGATGCTTTATGGCAGTATTTCATTAATGGCAACTTTACTTTTCATTGCGTTAGTTTATCGAAATGTTGTCGCTATTATTTCGACCATGACGCTAATAACCATTAGCTTTGTTTATGGTTATTTAGCTTTAACCTTTGCCTATAACGAAATAAGCATTATTACATTAGTATTTTCTGTGACCCTTATAGGAATTTCAGCTGATTATAGCTTTCACGCCTTAACTGAAATGAGTTACCCATCAGATAGAATGAGTAATGCAATGTTGCAACAATTACAGCAACAACCTTTGGCTAACATTTTTGCTTCTTTAACGATGAGTTATGTCACAACAGGTGCAGGTTATGCATTATTATTTTTAGCGCCTTTTGTTTTATTTAAGCAAATAGCGATTTTTACCTTATTTGGTTTGTTGGGTGCTTTAATCACAGTACTATTGATTTTTCCATTGTTAAGGCCTCTGCTTTTTAATGGGAAAGCAAAGAGTCGTAGGCAGAAGTTAGATAAAAATAGTGAAGAAAAGTGCAATAAATCAGCAGTAATTTCGATAAAAATAGTCCCATCTTTTGCACAAACAATCAATGCATGCCAGCAAAAGCTAGTGTTGACTGTTGCTCGTTATAAAGTCCCTGCTTTATTTATCCTTATTATAAGCCTGATACTGGCAAGCCAACTGCGTTTGGATAATGATATTCGTCACTACTACTCACCAGATAAGCAGTTACAACACAATGAAAATCAAGTAAAAGCTATCGTTCAACAAAAATGGGATTTGCAGTATTTTCTTATTAAGGCAGATACGGCTGAACTCGCTTTGCAAAAGACTGAGCAGCTGGTTGAGCAACTAGTTCTTTTGCAACAACAAAAAAACATCAGTGATTTTTCGGCTATTAGCCAGTGGTTGCCGTCGATAAAAATGCAACGAGTTAATAAAGGCTTATTCGATAAATCAGTAGAGCAGGGAAATTTTAATCAGCTCTTGCAGATGCTAAACCAATCGTTACCGATGCAGCTTGACGATTTCTCTGCCTTAACTCCTGATAATTGGCTTTCATCTGCGATGGGTAAACTGTATCAAACACAATGGTTAGTGGTAGAACAGGGGGCTGTACTGAGCTATTACAGTGTGATTAAGTTAGCAGGGGTATCTCATGTTGAACCCTTGCAGAACTTAGCTGAATCATTGCAACAATCAGAAAGTATAATACCTGGTAGTCAGATACATTTTGTTGATAAAGCGGGTAGTATTTCACAGCAGTTATCTCTGTTTAGTCAACAGTTACATATAGTATTGATAGCGGCAATCCTGGCAGCTTTGCTGGTATTCGTTTGGCGCTATGGTTTGAAACGGGCCATGTTAGGCGTGATGACACCTGTTTTCTCCTTGGTTATCGCCTTGATTGTTAGTTATTTAATGCAAGGTAGTTTGAATATCTTCAACTTAGTTGCCGGTATTTTAATATTAGCGTTAGGCTTAGATTATTCTGTATTTTATGCTGAACATGGTTTGAGTAAAAAAGTGACCTTAACAACCTTGTTATCGGCTATGAGCTCAGTGTTTGTTTTTGCAATGTTGATTTTTAGCTCTATGCCCGCAATCCATAGCTTTGGTTTGACAGTATTCATTGGTGTTTTACTTACTTTTGTTTTAGCGCCTATATTGACTTTAGCCAAGTTACCTGAACGAAAATAATTATTTACAAGGGCTAGGAAAGTTTTCATGAAGTTATTAAGTCACTTAGTCAAAAAATATTGTATTGTGATGGTTTCAGCGGTGCTGTTGTGTGCCTGTAGTAGTTTTTCACCTTTAAAGAATGATAGTGATTTTCTGGCGATATTTCCGTTGCAACCTGTACCACAGGATTTGCAAAATATTGTTTGGTTAGAGAAGTTTACCTTCGATTTTGTCCGCGCTGAACAAGCAGATGAGCGTAGTACAATGGCAAACGAAGCTATGTTGCTTCAAACTGAGCTCTCAGCAGAAGCAATAAATATTGCTGCAATGAGCTTTTCCGGCGTCCCATTAGCGCAAGCAAGTTGGCAAACTCATAGTCAAAATGTCACAACGCAAAGGTTTGTAGCACAATATTTTAATGGTCAGCAAGTGCTTCATGATTTGCAAGCCGTCAACTGGCCTGTTGCTCATTTAGTCAAGGTTTTGCCAAAAGGCTATTCACTGAGTGAAACATCGTCTGCAGGAAAAAGAACAAGGCGCTTTTATCACAAGGAACAAGTCATTATAATTGTACGTTATCAAGAAACCGAGCAAGGCCTAAATATACACTTCGAACACAAGCGAGCAGGTTATCAGTTAACCATTTCTCGTTTGAGTGAAACATCATTAGTGTAATGTCCAATAGTCCAGCAGTAATATAAAAAAGATATTTTATGAAAGAAAGCTTATATATCAGTGGTTATGGTTTAGTAAATGCACTGGGTAGTGATAATAACGCTATCAAAGAGCAATTATTTTTAGCAAGCCAACATGGCTTAAGTCGCCGTAGTGATTTACTCCTTGAAGGGGATATTACTGTTGCCGATGTGAATGTTGTATTACCTAGCTTGGCAGATAAGTCAAAGCACTTACGCTCTCGTAATAACCAGTTGGCTTTATTAGCCATTGAACAGATCCGTAGCCAAGCAAATAACTTAATTGCTCAGGTGGGTAAAAGTAGAGTTGCTATTGTTGTTGGAACAAGTACCTCAGGGATAAGCGAAGGCGAAGTAGCGATGAAGGTGTTGCACGCTGAAGGACAATTCCCTGAGCATTACGACTATCAACAGCAAGAGATTTTTAATACCTCTGAGTTTGTTGCTCAAGAGTTAGGAGTTACTGGCGTTTGTTTAACAATATCAACAGCGTGCTCATCAAGCGCTAAAGCGTTTAAAACTGCGGCAGAGCTGATTGATTCTGGCTTGGCGGATGCGGCAATTGTTGGCGGTGTTGATAGTATTTGTGGTATGACAATAAATGGTTTTCATGCCCTAAGTTCAACATCTGCAGGCGTATGTCAGCCTTCAAGCGCAAACCGTGATGGTATTAATATTGGTGAAGCTGCAGCGTTAGCAATTTTAACCAAGCAACCTGCTCGGATAAAACTTTTAGGTGTAGGAGAATCTAGTGATGCCCACCATATGTCTGCACCTCACCCTGAAGGTATCGGTGCTATTGAAGCAATGCAAGCTGCTCTAAATGAAGCAAACTTTGCTGCTAGTGATGTCGATTACGTAAACCTTCATGGTACAGCAACACCAAAAAATGATGTAATGGAAGCTATTGCTGTTCAGCAGGTTTTTGGCAGTGACACCCCTTGTAGTTCAAGCAAAGGCCTTATTGGTCATACATTAGGCGCAGCAGGGGCGACTGAAGTTGGGCTTTGTTGGCTTATACTTGGTGGTGATGATCAACAAGATAATCATAACTATGCACCCCATGTATGGGATGAAGTCGTAGATGAAGATTTACCAGAACTTATGTTGACTAAGCAAGGTCAGCAAAAGACTACGGCTATTCGAAGTTGCTTATCTAATTCTTTCGCCTTTGGTGGTAACAACGTCAGTGTATTAATTGGCTTGAGTTAATCAAAACATGAAAAAAAATACCTATGCAATTGAGCATGTAGTTCCACATGCTCACCCAATGATTTTAATTGATGAATTACTTGAGTACGATGACTCAAAAGCCCTTTGCCAATTAACGATTACTGAAAACAGTAATTTTTATAATAGCGAAACTCAATCAGTGCCCAACTATGTGGCCATAGAGTATATGGCGCAAAGTATTGCAGCTTTTGCCAATGCTAATGAAAAGGATCAAGGCGGTGAAGTGTCAATTGGCTTTTTAGTGAGTAGTCGAAAACTTAAGGTGCTAGTCAAAGAGTTTAGCCTCGCCAGTACATTATTAGTTACTGTTGAACAACTGTATAGCGAAGAAAATGGCTTGTCTGCCTTTGATTGTATAATAGAGCAAGCAGGTCAAATAGTTGTCGAAGCCAAAATTAATATTTTTCAACCTAACGATGCTAAAGCATTTTTAGCTGAGCAATAAATTATTGCAAGATATGGAGTAAAGCATGTCAAAACGAATTTTAGTCACAGGTTCTAGCAAAGGGATTGGTAAAGCGATTGCATTAAAGCTGGCATCAGATGGTTTTGCTATTACAGTGCACTGTCGTTCAGGTATTGAAGCAGCACAACAAACCGTTGCCGAAATTAAAGCACTAGGTGTTGAAGCATCATTATTACAATTTGATGTTAGCGACAGAGAAAATGCTAAATTGATCCTCGAACAAGAGTTAGCACAACATGGTGCCTTTTATGGCGTGGTTTGTAATGCTGGTATTACCGCAGATACCGCTTTTCCAGCGATGATGGATGATGAGTGGGATAAGGTCATACATACCAATTTAGATGGTTTTTATAATGTATTAAAGCCATTAGTTATGCCGATGGTACAAGCAAGACAAGGCGGAAGAATTGTCACTATGGCGTCGGTTTCTGGGATTATTGGTAATCGTGGTCAAGTGAACTACAGTGCTTCAAAAGCGGGGATTATTGGCGCGACTAAAGCTCTTTCTTTAGAATTAGCTAAACGAAAAATTACCGTTAACTGTGTTGCTCCTGGATTAATTGATACAGGGATGACTGACGATCTTCCGGTTGAAGAAATTAAAAAAATGATCCCATTAAAGCGTGCTGGTTCAGCAGAAGAAGTAGCTCACACTGTTAGTTTCTTAATGTCTGATGGCGCAGCCTACATCACAAGACAAGTTATATCAGTGAATGGCGGTATGGCTTAAATAGCTCGTTTTATTCGTTTTTGTAAGTTTTTATCTACCACTTGTCAACCACTTATCTCAACGCAAAAATATCTTAACTAAGCTGTTAAGATATTTTTATGTCTTTAATAAAGTGTTAATATCGCGTCATTATTATTAGCGCCTATGCCAACAAATTTGAAAAACTGAGTGTTTGATTGTTTTTCTATGTAATTAGCGTGCTAGTAACTCGTATTTACAGGATTAAACATGAAAAGAGTTGTTGTTACAGGTATGTCTGCGATTACCGCCTTAGGTGATGATTGGTCGACATTTAAAGGTGCGTTAATTAATGGTGAGAATGCTGTTCAGTTGATGCCAGAATGGCATGTTATGGATGGCTTGAATACTCAAATAGCTGCGCCTGTAAACCACTTTGAAAAACCAAAACACTTTAAACGCAAAAAGGTACGTTCTATGGGACGCGTGTCTTTGATGGCAACTCGGGCAACTGAATTGGCACTAGAGCAAGCGCAATTATTAGATGCTCCAGCGTTAACAGATGGAACCACAGGTATTTCTTATGGCTCTTCAATTGGTTCTACTGAGCCGTTAATTTCTTTTGGCCAAATGCTTGAAAACGGTAATATGAACGGTGTTACGGCGACAAGTTATATACAAATGATGTCGCATACTGCGCCAGTGAATGTTGGGGTTTATTTTGGCTTAAAAGGGCGAGTGATCACTACAAGTTCTGCCTGTACCTCTGGCTCTCAGGGAATAGGTTATGCCTATGAAGCGATAAAATTTGGTCGTCAAAAATTGATGGTGGCAGGCGGTGCTGAAGAGTTATGTGTTACAGAAGCAGCAGTATTTGATACCTTATATGCGACCAGTATTAAGAATGACACCCCTAAGTTAACACCTAAGCCTTTTGATAAAGACCGAGATGGTTTAGTTATTGGTGAAGGTGCTTGCACATTAATTTTAGAAGAATATGAGCATGCCAAAGCGCGTGGTGCGACTATATTAGCTGAGTTGGTAGGTTTTGGTTGTAATTCAGATGGTATGCATGTTACTCAACCTACAGCTGAGACTATGCAGATTGCTATGGAACAAGCCCTAGAAGATGCTGGCTTAACAGCGAGTGATATTGGTTATGTTAACGCGCATGGCACGGCAACAGATAAAGGTGATATTGCAGAATCGAATGCTACAGCCAATGTGCTCGGAAAAGTGCCAATTAGTTCATTGAAAAGTTATATTGGTCACACCTTAGGAGCTTGTGGCAGTATTGAAGCTTGGGCAACGATTAATATGATGGAAGATAATTGGTTTGCGCCGACGGTAAACTTAACACAGGTTGATGAAGCTTGTGGTGATTTAGATTATATACAAGGTGAAGGGCGCACTATTGAAACTGATTATGTTATGAGTAATAACTTTGCCTTTGGTGGTATAAATACCTCTCTTATTTTCAAGCGATGGTCGTAATCACGATGCACAAAAATAAATACTTGTTAGGTTTAGCGCTACTGTTTATAAATTTTTTTACTCTAGCTAATGCTGATGTTAACAGTGAGTCAGTGGTAATTGAAAAGCCTAAAAGTAAAATGGAAATTGGTGCCGGGGCTTTTGCTTTAAATTTGCCCCATTATCTTGGCTCAGATCAAAGTGATGCATATGTAGTGCCTTTTCCCTATTTCTATTATTTAGATGATAAATATAAAGTGGATAGAAACCAGTTTACCGGGAAAATTTGGCAAGATAATCACTTCTATTTAGATATTTCAGCTTCGGGTGGCGTTAAAGTTAATAGTGACGACAATACGGCGCGAAGAGGTATGGATGATTTAGACTGGGTGTTCGAATTAGGTCCCTCAATCAAATATTATTTGCAAGGTGATCCGCAAGCCTCTGATTATTTTTATCTAGAATTTTTTACGAGAAAAGCCGCAGCTACCGATTTCAAGTCAATAACTAATGTCGGTTGGCGTTATGGCCCTAGTGTTAGTTATCAAAAGCATTTCTCTGATCACGCTTTACCTAAGTTTTTGGCAGGTCATGGCGCAGAATTTGAGCTAACTGTACGTGCTAATATTAACTTTTCAGATGATAGGTACCTAAATTACTATTACGGCGTACCTGAGCGCTTTATTAGCCAATCACGCGCTGCTTTTAATAGTGATGGTGGTTATGCTGGCTCAGATATTTCGGCGGGATTAACGTATAAAGTGAACCAATGGTGGATAGGGGGCTTTGCTCGTTATTACAATCTATCAGGTGCTGAATATATTGATAGCCCTTTATTGAAACAAGATAATAATTGGGCACTAGGTTTTGGTGTCGCTTGGATTTTCTATCAGCGTTAATTGCACGTCTTTTACTGTCTTACCCAATAGCGACACTATCGCTTGATCAGAATCAAATAACTTCGCTTTGTTTTACTATGGGCTTTAGCAACAAAATGTTATAATCTAAACGAAAGTAATTATCATTAACTATTCTTTTTGTGCTGAGGTAATGCATGACATTAATTGATTTACCTAAAAATAAACGAGCAAAAATACTGGCTTTACCTGAAGACAAGCATTTAGCTGCACAGTTACTTGAACAAGGTTTTGCTGTTCGAACTGAAATCTCTTTAGCACATAAGGCACCATTTAATGGGCCTATCGCTTTTCGTTTACACAATACAAAAATTAGTCTTGCACGTGCAGTTGCACAACAGATTAAGGTTGATGCTTAGTTACTAGTTTAACGACTGTTTCCTATTCTCAAGTGAGCTATTCATGAGCACTAATAAACACTTTGCCCTAGTTGGCTATGCTAATTCGGGTAAAAGTACGCTGTTTAATGCATTGTTGCAATCAAGTGATAAGCAATCGCAAAAAAAGCATCAACAAAAAGTTGGCAATTGGTCAGGTGTGACAGTTGCCGCTAAAAAATCTCCTATTGTTATTCTTGACGAAGATGCCTTCTTATCAGATTTACCTGGTATTAGTTCCTTAAATAAGCGCGATGAGCAAGGGCAAGATTTAACCATTTCACATCAGTTCATTGAAAATGCTCAAATAGATGTCTTAGTCAATGTCATTGATGTTAACCAACTTAGCCGCCAATTATATCTAACCAGTCAACTGTTAGAGTTAGGTATACCTGTGTTAGTGGTATTGAATAAAGCGGATTCACCCGAAGAAGTTCCAGTTGATATTGAGTTATTATCGAGTGAATTAGGTTGCCCTGTTATTGCAATGAGCGCTAAAAATGATATTGATGTTTCAGTCTTATCAAAGCACTTGCTGGAGTTAGCTAAAGAAACGCAAGCTCCTAATAAACAACACACTGATGAGCCTGCAACATCACGAGCAACGTTAAGTCATATTCAAGCTCGGCATGATTATGTTGCTGATGTTTTATCCAGAACTAACTTGGTTTCACCTAATACCAATTCACTGACCGATAAATTAGATAACTTTATCTTGCATCCTATGACCGGTATTCCAGTCTTTTTGATGATGATGTATCTACTATTTATGTTTGCTATAAATGTTGGTGGTGCATTTATTGACTTTTTTGATATTTTAAGTGGTTTTATTTTCGTTACTTACCCAAGTGAACTATTAAGCCCGCTTAACTTGCCTGCGTGGCTATCTACTATAATTGAGGGGTTTGGTGCGGGTATACAAACCGTAGCGACCTTTGTTCCAGTAATCGCTTGCTTATTTATTGGTTTATCGCTTTTAGAAAGTTCGGGATATTTAGCTCGAGCGGCTTTCGTTGTTGATACTGTAATGCAAAAAATTGGCTTGCCAGGTAAGGCTTTTGTACCATTAATTGTCGGCTTTGGTTGTACCGTGCCTGCCGTGATGTCTGCAAGAGTTTTAGATAGTGAAAGAGAGCGTATTACCACGGTTATGATGTCTCCTTTTATGTCGTGTGGTGCAAGGCTACCTGTATACGCCTTGTTTGCAGCAGCATTCTTTCCTGATAACGGTCAAAATTTAGTTTTCTTGTTATATTTAATTGGCATTGCGGCAGCCTTATTTACTGGCTTTTTACTTAAAGCAACGGTGCTAAGTGGTACAAGTTCATTAAACATTATGGAGCTTCCTCAATACGAGTTACCCAAGTTGCTTGATATTTCAAAGCGAGTTTGGCAAAGAACTGCAGGTTTCGTTACTGGGGCAGGTAAAACCATTGTGATAGTTGTTTGTCTTTTAAATTTCCTCAACTCAATAGGTACTGATGGTGAATTTGGTCACCAAGACAGCGAACAATCTATATTGAGTGAGGGGGCTAAAATTGTTATGCCAGCATTAGCGCCAATGGGAGTTAAAGAAGAAAACTGGCAAGCAGGTGTTGGTATCATAACAGGCATTTTTGCCAAGGAAGTACTTGTAGCAACATTTAATAGCTTATATTCACCTGTTAATGGGGCTGATGAAGAAGAAGCAAGCCTAAGTGAAAGCTGGCATGAAGCACTAGCAAGTATTAAACAAAATTTATTGGGAATTGCACCGGAAGATCCATTAGGGATTTCTGTTGGTGAGGTGAGTGATTTATCAGTAGCTGCAGTTGAGCAAGATGTTGAAGTAACTACTTATCATGTGATGCAAACAGCCTTTGCTGGCCAGCTTGGCGCTTTTTGCTATTTACTCTTTATTCTCTTATATACCCCATGTGTTGCCGCAATGGGAGCCATTAAAAATGAAGTAGGGAGTCGTTGGGCTGCTTTTGCAGGCATTTGGAGTTTTGTTTTTGCTTACTTAGTGGCGACAATCTGTTATCAGCTCGGGAGTTTATTTGTATCGCCGCTTTCATCAATGCTGATAATTTCAATTGCTGTATTGGTTTTTATTGCAATTTATTTTTGGCTCAAAAGCCAAGGAAAAAAAGTACTTACTATCCCAGTGACGGTTAACTACTCTTAATATATTAACCATAACATTGCTGTTTATTAGGGCGGGTTATTAAATGACAGTAGCAACAAAACAGATAAAGCGAATAGGTTTATTAACCAGTGGTGGTGATGCGCCAGGCATGAATGCAGCGATACGCGCTGTGGTGTTAGCAGCACATCATTATCATATTGATGTAATCGGTTTTGTTCATGGTTACAATGGCTTAGTCATAGATGAGTATATCGCTCAAAGTAAACGCCTTAATTTGACTGATGTAAACAGTATTATTCATCAAGGTGGTACGATATTAAAAAGCGCGCGTTGTCCTTTGATGATGGAAAAGTCGGGCTTGCATCAAGCCTCTGACACCTTAGTTGAACAATCAATAGATGCACTTATCGTTATTGGTGGTGATGGCTCTTTTACTGGCTTATTAGCATTACAAGCGTTATGGCAAGGACAAGTTATCGGTGTGCCAGGTACTATTGATAATGATTTGGCTAATACAGATTTTACTATTGGTTTTTCTACAGCGGTAAATACAGGTATTGAAGCCATTGATAAGATCAGAGATACCGCTGATGCGTTTGAGCGAGTCTTTATAGTTGAGTTAATGGGTCGGCACAGTGGTCATATTACCTTTAATGTAGGGATCGCCTGTGCCGCTGAACAGGTCTTGTCATTTGAAAACTTTTCTCAAGATGATGAAGAGGCAAAACTTCAACAACTCGCCGAAGAAATACAACAAGCTCAACAAAGTCGACATGGTAGTTATATTATTGTTATGGCCGAAAACCTGTGGTCAGGTGGCGCGACTAAGCTTGTTGAACAACTAAAAGCCTTAGCAGGCATTGAATGTACAGCTTGTGTTTTAGGCCATATTCAACGAGGTGGCTCTCCAGTTGCTAAAGATAGAATATTAGCGACAAAGATGGGGGTTTGCGCCGTTCAAGCGATTGTTGGTGGTGAAACAGGAATAATGATCGCTGAACAACAGGGGGTAATGAGTCATGTGCCACTTGAAGCTGCTATCACTCAAGGTAAGCACGTTAGTAGTCAGTTAGTTGATGCTCAGCAAAGTATTCTTGCCCTGACCGCCCAAACTCAGTGTTAATCGTAACAATTGAATTAGTTTATTGGCTCTAGTGCTTTTTTCACAAACTGTTGTAAATTGGTTTCAGCTGCCGTGATGAGTTTATATAATTGTAGCTGGTTGTTTGCTCTGTCTAAGTTGTGATTTACCCGAGAAGTATGGAAGTAGCTATCACCATTGAGGTGATCTGTTAAAAAGCGTGTACCAATAATAAAGGGTAATAATCTGGCGCCGACAATAAGACTTTGTTTTTCTAGTTGAGTAATAGAGTCCGCAAAAGTATCTTGGTAGTTTTCTATTAATGCTTTAAATATTGATAAGTTTAAAACCATACTATCAACACAGGGATCATCTTCTGCTAAGTTACTACAGCAAGTTCGAACCATATCACCAAAATCATGCATAAGAAGGCCTGGCATACAGGTGTCTAAATCAATAACAGCACAAGGTTTCTGGCTTGAAGCACTAAAGAGAAGATTGTTAATTTTAGTATCATTATGAGTAACATGAACAGGTAATGTATTACTTATTTCAATAACTTGCTCTATAAATTTTTGCTGTGAAAAACAAAAATCGACAACTTCTTTACAGCCTGAAAGCCTACCATGCAAATCGTTAGCAACAGCTTGTCGCAACTGATTCATACGGGATGATATGTCGTGAAAATCTTTAATTATGATGGTTAAGTTTTTTGCTGAAAACTGACTTAATGTATGGCTGAATTGTGCAAAAGCTTGAGCGACTAAAGCTGCCTGTTTCGCTGTGGTTACAGATTCTAAAGTGTATGAGTTTTCAATAAACTCCATAATTCGCCAATAGTTTTCACCAATCTTTACTGCACTATCACCGGTTATGGTCAGTAAGTGTTGGGGTACAAATAAAGGATAGGCGTTATTGAGCTTCTGTTTGCTAAGATGCTGATTGATTAGCTGTGCGTTATTACACAAAGCAACAGGATCTGGAAATACTTCGTGATTAATGCGTTGAATAACATAACTATTAGTGGCTGTAACTAATTTAAACGTATCATTAATATGACCATTACCTAAAGGAGCAAGCGATGCAGTAGTAAAATCTTGCTCAAAATGACTTAATAACAGCTGGATATCCCTGCTGTAAGGTATATTTTTATCGTCCATATTACTTTTTATATTTACTGATACTACTTAATCTGATTTTGTAGATAAATCTTGAGAAATGACTCTTCGCTGATATATTTACAGCCCACTAGCTATGCAGCTATTCTACATTTATTTTGGAAAAAGAGCAGTTATTTTTTCTTCTACAAGGCAAGTGTCTTGCGGGAATGTTAAGCCAAACCATTTTGCTGAGGTGGTTAGTACTTTAACGTGTTTTTCGCCCTTTTCTATTTGTGACATGACGACATCGGGTAAGTAGCATTCCGCCATTTTTTTTGATTTTTTCTCTATGCTAGTGTTCTGCAATAGAGCTTGAATAGCATGTTCTAGTGCAGGGAATATATCAGGTGTGAAGTACCAGCTATTCATTGAAACCAAGCAACTAGGCATTAATGTTGTTTCATGTTGAGATATTGTCGCCGTAATCTCTTGTGCCTGCTGAATGATATTTTCCCCTTCTTCAATTGAAAGTAAGGTATTGTTCTTGGAAAGTTTACATATACCACGGTTAACACCACCAAATTTAGACAGTGTTTGTTCTAGCTGGTATGCAACCATGAGATAAAAATTATCAGCTTGCTCATCGTGTGAAGCAAGCTGCTTAAAGCAATCAGCGCCATAATAATCATCTGCATTAATTACGGCGAAATTACGGTTTAACTTTTTTCGGCAACACCATAGTGCGTGAGCGGTACCTAGGGGCTTTGATCTTTCATCTTCTACTGAACAATTTGCAGGTAACTCGTGCAATGTTTGCTGAACAAAATCAATAGTTAAAGACTTAGGTAACCTTGGCACTATTTGTACATTAAAAAGTGCTTGTAGCTCAGGACGAATGACAAATAGACATCGTTCAAAGCCAGCGTTCACGGCATGGTGAATATTATACTCTAACAAAGTCTTGCTTTGCGGCCCAAACTCAGCGAGTTGTTTATCGCCGCCAAAGCGTGAACCTAAGCCCGCTGCTAATATTACTAATGTTTTCATTTGTTTTATATATACAACTAACTGACGATATCAAGAGGTTGTGCATGTTGCCATTGGCCACGGGTAAAATCAGGGATATCTTTGGAGTTACTTCTATCAGAAACTGAATCAGCACTCAGTGGTGTAATAACAGACCAAGCTGCGGCATCATAAACGTCTTGATCTTGTGGCAAGCCATTACGTAAGCAATAAACCATTCGCCAAAGCATTAAAAAGTCCATGCCACCATGACCACCATTACGCTGTGCTTCATTACCCATTCTTAACCATAAGGGGTGCTCATACTGTTGCTGCCACTTTTCAATATCGTAGTCCCAACGATGAAAGCTTGAAGGCTTAGGTTTTCGTCCTTGTTCACCTTGCTCATGCCATTGCTGCAGTTTGCGCTCAAAGTCCTGCTGGTAAAGTGCTTGGATCTTACTTGGTGCTTTTTCAACAGCAATGCGATTGGGGAAACCGGCAAAAGTCCCATTCGTTCCTTGAATATAATTATGACGCGAATAGGGTCTAGGGCTGGTGGTATCATGTTGAACCATGATAGAGCGCCCTTTAACGGTTTTGATCACACTGGTATTCATATCACCAGCAATATAGTGCAATTGATTGCGTTCGTGCTCTGAAGAAAATTCTCTAGCCGCATAGGCTTGTCTCCCTAATGCAGGTGAACTGGTTGAAGTGACATAATCAAATCTGTCGCCTCTATTAATATTCATATATTGAGCGACAGGACCAAGGCCGTGAGTTGGATATAAATTGCCATTAGTTTTTGTATGCCAATAAGTGCGCCATGAACCTGTTTTTTCAGTTAATTCTTTCATCTGCCAACGGAGCTCATGAATATAGGCGGCTTCACCGTGTAACAAGTCACCAAAAAGCCCTTGGCGTACCATATTTAGTACCATGAGTTCATCTCTGCCATAGCAAACATTTTCCATCATCATGCAGTTTTTTTGTGTTTTTTCTGCAGTATCGACAAGTTGCCAGCATTCTTCTACGGTGGTTGCAGCGGGGACTTCAACAAAAGCATGTTTGCCGCTATTCATGGTGTCAACACACATGGGGGTATGCCATCGCCAAGGAGTGGAAATAATAACCATATCAATGTCTTGACGTTCAAGCATTTTTTTATACGCTAAATCAGACCCCGTATAACGAGCGGGCTTTTTAAAACCTTTACTGACAACATGGCTTAAAGAAGCATCGAGTACTTTTTCGTTTGTATCGCAAATTGCAACAATTTCAACACCATCCATATGACAATAATGTTTTACATGACCAGAGCCTCGTTCACCTACGCCAATAAAACCTATACGAACAATGTCCATTTTGGGCACGGTTAACCCCATAACGGATTTTCCTTGGGCAGTAGGTACCTGCATTGTGTTTTTGGTCGTTGTACAACCCGTTGTCATGCCTACACTGACGCCTGCTGCTGCACTAGCTGCAATGGTTTTTAAGAATTGACGGCGATTTTGGCTCATGATTAATTCCTTTGATTCAGTGTGAGAAGTATTTGTTGTATGAGGGGGAAATAGTAACCTCTAACAGTTATTGAATTAAACTTATTTATTCGACTTCAATAAACTAAAGGAAACTATTGAATTGGGAAGCGTAGAGTGAAACAAGCACCTGATAAGTTCTTGCTCTTGCTGGCCTGAATGTTCCCTTTGTGCCAATGCATCACTTTAGCACAAATAGCTAAACCTAAGCCAAAGTGCCCTTGCTCTCGAGGAATGTCAGCATCAAGTTTAACAAAGGGGGTAAAAATAATATCTAACTTGTCTTCTTCTATACCTTTACCGTCATCTTCAATAGTGATTATAAGTTGTTTGGCTTGTTTTTTTATTGTCATTTCAACGGTTGTATTTGCATAACTAATGGCATTGGTTAATAAGTTGGTTAATGCGCGATAGCACCAGTGGTAGTCAAGGGTATGATGAATGGTTTTTGAGTTATTATCATTCAAATGCACAGTAACGTTTTGTTTTTTAGCTAACGGCAGACAATCATTTTTTACTGAAGATAATAATTCAATAACGGATACTTTACTTTGTTTGAGGTGTAAAGCTTGCCTTTCCATTGAGGCATAATCTAAGAATGCACTGGTCATATCTTCCATACGGGTAAGTTCATGTTCCATACGGTTGAGGTACTCATTCTTTTTGTCGACAGTGGGGGTATCAATTGCTGCTTCCAAGCCAAAACGTAAACAAGCAATAGGCGTGCGGATATCGTGTGATAAACCACGCGCCAGTATTTTATTGTCGGCGACTAATTTTTCAATTTGGTTGGCCATATTATTAAAACTATTCTCAAACATTTTTATATAAGAGATAGAGCTTGGTTTTATTCTAGCGTCAAGCTGACCTGCGCCAATTTTAGCAGCAGTATGATTTAACAAATAAAGTCGTCTTGTTAGCGGAAATAGCCAAATAATCAAGATACAACATATGCTGATGTATAAAATCATCGTGAGTACAAAGTTAAATGAACTGTCAATTTCAGGTTCATCGGGAATATCTAACTGTAATAAGAGTTGTGGGTGTTTTATTAATGTTTTTAGTAAATACTGCGCATCATTTGTTGCAAGATATAAGCTACTCTCTTGATCTAGTTTTTGATGTAAACTGGCGGGTAAAGCGATATTTTCACGTGCAATTATTGACACGTCGAACTGATATAACTTATGAAAGTCTTGCAGCTTCTCTGGTAATTGTTCAACTGGCAGTTGATTTAGCTCTTCGCTTAAGCCGTTTATTAGTTGGTGATATACATCGGTTGTATAATTTTTTTGATGAGACAGTTGAGCTTGCTCGGCAGTTTCGGCCAACTTATCTAAACCCCAACCTATAATAAATAAAGAGCCTAGTACCGTAAAAATAATACTGAGATAAAGGGTACGCATAACGCTAGTAACTCATGTTAAACTTCGTTATCTGGTTGTTGTGGTGAATTTTCTTGCCATGCATCACTGACAAATAAATAGCCTTTTCCCCACACGGTTTTAAATTTTTGGGGCTTTTGTGGATCGTCATGAAAGACTTTTCTTAAGGTTGACAGCATTACGTCAAAACGACGATCTTGACCGTCATATTCTCTCTTTTTAAGTGCTTTAAACACGGAGTCTCTGTCTACGACTGTACCTGCGCGCTCAGCTAAAAAGGTTAAAAATGAAAATAAACTTGTTGATAGCTCAACTTCTTTCCCCTGATAGGTGACTCGTTTAGCTTCTTGGTTAATTACTAAATCACCAAAGGTAATTTTGTTTTCAACACTGTTATTGCGTTGTACTGTGGTTAATTGCCTATTAATTCTGGCGAGTAAGGCGCGTGGACGTACTGGCTTTATCACGTAGTCATCAGCACCTGCTTCAAGGCCAATAACTTCGTCAAATTCATCGGCACGCGCTGTTAACATTATAATAGGTAACTCTTGGTGTTGTCTTATGGCGCGGCAAACTTCAATACCATTTAATCCCGGTAACATCACATCGAGTAAGACTAAGTCTATTGGTGAGTTAAGGAGCACGCCAAGCACTTCATCGCCGCGTGCTTTATGCGTAACTTTGAAGCCTTGTTCGGTTAAATATTCACTAACCCAGCTTGCCAAGCTCATGTCATCTTCAACAAGTAGAATGTGGTGCATAATGTTTCCTTAATACATACTAGCTAATCTAGTTGATAGCCATGTTTATCTAGAATAATCGCCAACGTTTTTTACGAGAGCTTTTTTTATGAAGCCAGCTCACTTTCACTTGAGTTTGCGCTATCACTTGCTCATTCTTAAGGCTTCGAAGTTGATAGATCACTGTTTGATCAGATTCAAATTCAAATTCAAATTGAGCTACTTTATCGTCTTGCCAGCAGGCAATTTCTTTTTTATGACCATATTGATATAAGCATAAACTTTGCTTAGTATCGGCCTGCCATTCAAGTTTTATCGTGGCAAAGCAGTTTCTTCCTTGTCGTAAAGACACGCATTGTTCCGGTTGAGCGACAAAGCTTACTTGTGCTGGCTCGACTTGTTGTATCGACGCTTCTGTTACTTTTGTTAATGCCACTGCTAATGGCATGTTACTGCCTTGATTTTGTGTTAGCTCTGCAGCGCTACAGGGGAAACTCAATAAAAACAGCCATAGCAAGACAATTCCTTTGCCAAGATTAGAATACATATAGCACTCCAACCATCACTTGGGTTACTTGGTTTTCATCAACAATAGGGCTGTCTTTTACATTCGATGAAAAATAACTATGTGTTATCCCTGCATTGAAAGACCAATTTGTTGAAATTGGATGCTGTGCATATATTTCTGCTTGTGCTCTGTAGCCTTCTTCTGCGGTAAACTCAGGTCTATTCTCATTAGTTTCGCCAAAGCTAACACCAATATAATAATCCATTATATCTTGTGAATAATAAGTAAACCCTGCGCCTAAATAAATATCCCAATTTCGATGCTGTACTAGATGACTATAAAAGCTATCAAAAATAAAACCCTGCACATGATCGCCATGCTCATCATTTCCTGCATGAGCTGAAGCAATATCAAGTGTTAATAATGCATTATCAAGGTAGTAAGAATAACGTAGCGCTATGCCGCCAATACTGTCGCGTTCACTTAAACCTTTGAGTTCGCTATCACTGCCACCACTATATTCAATCAATGATTCTGAATCAAAGCCCTCCATATAGCTTTTGATAATGACATCAAGTTGCCAGTCCTCTTCTTCTTGAATATGGTAGCCTAATTCAATACCATCGAGCGCTAAACTCGCACGTCGCTGGTTACTTTGTAGGAAAAAACCTTTATATGATAAATCCACCCAGATAGCTGGGTGCATATAATGCCAAGGCTCTTCCTGTTTAATGCCTGCAATTATTTTAGGATCATAAACTAATGATAATTCAAGGACTATTTGCCACTCAAATTCGCCAGATTCTTCTGTTTTTTCTAAAGCAGATTCTGTGTTCTCATTTGCAAAACTAGTCTGACAAATCCCAAGAAAAAAGGCAGTAAAAATGAACAAAAGGGCATTTGATAAACGTTGTTTACTTAGCATAGTCACAGGGCATTATTGTTAAAATACTCACATGTTACCATAATGTAACTGTGACTGACTTTGCCCTGCTGGGTTATTTGTTTAAAAAATGTAAATGATCATCTTTTCGCATTTATATTTGTATTAAAAACTCATCTTTAAGCCTATATAAGGAAAAATACCAATATCCTCTTCACCTGAAATCGTATAATTATTCGGAGAATCATTGTCTTGCGGATCATAATAATAGCCAGAGATATTCTCTTGAGCCATGGCATTGATCACCGCGAAGGTCCATTGAGCATCCTGTCCAAAATATTGTGTATGATATTTCGCTTCTAAATCTAAGCGATGGTAAACAGGCAAGGTTTTGCTGTTTAATTCACCATAATTTGGGAGATAATGATCGGGATAATCAGGATTTTCCCTTAGACCAACAATAGGAGTGTATTTTGCACCACTTCTAACAGTAAGTCGTAAGCCAAAATCCCAATGTTCATTTAGTTGGTAATTAGCAACGACATTAGCCAATAAAGGGGTATCTAAGTAATATTCAGATGTAGTATTAGTTATTTCATCGGTCCGCTCACTTTTGGACCAACTTAAAGAAGCCCAGCCATACCAGCCGTTATCTCGCTCTCGTTTAATTACCCATTCAATACCTTTAGCATCACCGGTTAAATCATTGGTGTATTTAATGTCATTTTCTTGTAAGTCATCTGTTGAGCGAGCTAATTCAGTCAGATTCTTTTGATAAATATCAATGCTCGTAAACCATAAATCAGTTAATTGATATTCAAATGCTAAAGAGTAATGTGTTGCTTCTGGTGACTTTATCTCTGGGTTGCCGATTTTTCTTAAGGCCGTACTTATGTCAGGAAAACGACTATAAGTTCCTGCTTTTGCTTTAACGGTTAATGCGTCTGTTGCGTACCAGTTAATTGATAATCTTGGATGAATAAAGCTTTGCTCAGTGTAATCATCACGTTCAGCTCGTATTCCAAGGTTGACTTGCCAGTTATCGTTAATATTCCAAATTTCATCAAGGTGTATGGCAATATTTTCTACCTCAAGGTCAGTACTGTCTTGTATTCTTTCACCTTTTTGTTGATTACAATCCGCATCATGATCTGTACAATAATATGGAATAATATCAAACTCGTAATCGACCATACTTTTACTGTAGTCTGCGCCAAAGCCAAGTTTATGATTTTCAAACCAAGCAAGTTGGTAGAAAAAGCGTAAGCTATATTCTTCTTCATCGATATCAATAAACTGACCATTACCAAAACTTTGTTTTGATTCTTCTTTGTTATGGCTAGCGACTAAGTGCATTAGTTTTTGCTCTTCACCATAAAACTGCCAAGACAAACTTTGGCTATCAAAACCTGTTGATATTTTCAAATCGCCAATGGAATCTGGGTCGACTCTACCAGATTCTGAATTTTCAGAAATATTAATGCCACCAGTATCACTCGCACCTGAGGCCGTAAAGGTTAACTTATGTGATTCACCCACTAGCCATTGATATTTCGCTTGATAGTCGTCACTAATAGGTGCTTTAAATACGGTATATCCATCTTCTTCTTCGCCTTCAGGTAAGAATAAATGCATTTGGCTTCGTCGGTAAGATAAGTAGAATGCTTGATCGTCAGTGACAGAGCCCTCCACCATGACACCGCTTCTAAGCATACTTAAATCTATAGTGGTTAAAATATCTTGATGACGAGGATCACGTAGCTGTACATCAAAAACACCGCCTGTAGCATTACCATATTCGCTACCAAAAGCTGCGGGGTGAAGCTGAAAATCCCTGATTAAATTTTCATTAAAGATGCTATCACCGAATAAGTGAAATAAGTATCCAACGGGCATGTCATCAACATAAAAGGCATTATCATCAGGTGAAGAGCCTCTAACGGCTGGTTCACCGCCACTATCTCCGCCCGCATAAACTATTCCCGGCATACTGTAAACGGCGCTAAGTGGATCTCCGCTAATACCTGCAATGTTTAGTAACTCTTGGGTTTCTTCCGTCATTTCGGTATTCGCTTGATTTCGTTTGCTGGTTACCTCAATGACTTCAATATCTTGTTTTTCTTTTTCGTCAGTATCATTTGCTAGCAAGGAGTTGCAGCTACATGATAAAACGATAGCAAGTGTAAGTTTCGATAACTGATTAGGCTGCATGGACGTTTTGTACTTTAATGATTAATAATTGCCTGTATCATGCAAAAAAATGCTGTTTGAAACAGTAATGTAAATGTCGACAAACTGTTTTAGCTTTGTCAGAAAGTGTAAGTAGCCTTTTTTATTGTTCTAGCGCATATCACGTGGTGCTTTGAATTGACTTGCGTATGCTTTCAATTACTATTTCACTATATATTTATCGCGTAACATAGAGAACAACATGACCACAGCATCACAAGCTTCAAAACCTCGTTTTAACTGGCAAGATCCATTACTACTTGAATCATTATTGACTGAAGAGGAGCGCTTAGTTAGAGATAGTGCCCATCAATACTGCCAAGAAAAACTCATGCCGCGCATTTTATTGGCAAATCGTAATGAAGAGTTTGATGTCAATATTATGAAGGAGTTTGGTGAATTGGGGTTATTGGGCGCTACCATTGAAGAGAAATATGGCTGTGCAGGTGTAAATTATGTGACATATGGCTTAATTGCACGAGAAGTAGAGCGAGTCGATAGTGGCTATCGTAGTGCAATGAGTGTGCAATCCTCTTTGGTTATGCACCCAATACATGCTTATGGTAGTGAAGAACAAAAATTAAAATATTTACCTAAACTTGCCTCAGGTGAATATATTGGCTGCTTTGGCTTAACTGAGCCTAATTCTGGTTCTGATCCTGCTAGCATGGCAACGAAAGCCGTTGAAGTTCCTGGTGGGTTTAAGCTAACGGGCAGTAAAATGTGGATCACAAACTCTCCGGTTGCTGATGTTTTTATTGTGTGGGCTAAGTTAGCAGGAGTTATTCGAGGTTTTATTCTTGAAAAAGGAATGTCAGGGTTATCAGCGCCTAAAATTGAAGGAAAGTTTTCATTACGTGCCTCAATTACAGGTGAGATCGTTATGGATAATGTTTTTGTACCACAAGAAAATATGCTACCTAACGCTAAAGGTTTATCTGGACCGTTCGGTTGCTTAAATAAAGCGCGTTATGGTATTGCTTGGGGCGCGTTAGGAGCGGCAGAGTTTTGCTGGCATGGCGCAAGGCAATACACGTTAGATAGAGAGCAATTTGGTAAACCATTGGCAGCAACACAATTAATTCAAAAGAAACTCGCTGATATGCAAACGGAAATTAGTACGGGTTTAATGGCGTGTTTGCAAGTGGGACGTTTAATGGATGACAATAACCTTGCCCCTGAAGCTATATCGTTAATAAAGCGAAATTCTTGTGGTAAAGCACTTGAAATAGCAAGGCAAGCCCGTGATATGCATGGGGGAAATGGTGTGAGTGATGAGTTCCATATCATACGCCATGTGATGAACTTAGAAGCTGTTAATACCTATGAAGGCACCCATGATGTGCATGCATTAATATTAGGTAGGGCACAAACAGGTATTCAAGCTTTCTTTTAAACAAATTTGTGCTTTTTTTAGTCAAAACTGTCTATACTGATCTAGCTAGGTGAAGTTGACTTAAATTGATTGGAATAAAGGAACTATGATGATTAAAATATTGAGCATTTTGTTATTATTAGCGACTTTTGGAGCATATGCGAAAAATGATTCTCAGGAAATAACTAAAGCTGAACTATCTGATGAAGTTGCAGGATGTTATATCGCGCATAAAAGAGCTAGGACTGATTTTTATAATAAAGGTGATGCTGAAATTTACAAAGAGATTATTGCTCAGTTATCAGGTAAGCAAAATGTAAATAAAATAATCAATATTGCTGCGCGAAAACAAACGGGAGCTCCTGCACTTGAAGGAAGTTTAGGGATTAACCCTAAAATTTATGCAAGTAAATACTGCACAGAAATTGAAGAAAAACTACTGTCGTTGATGGTTGATTAGACTTATTAGTTACTAATCAATAAGCAGGTTAAGAGGCATGATTATTCGTGCCTTTTTTATTTTTATTGATTTATGATTCCCTTTCTATCTTTCATAAAAATCATACTTTACAGTGACTGTAAAAAACTCTGAACATGTGGCTTCACATTGGTTTGCCATGGTTTAGACAAACCATGATCTTGATCATCTTATAAATTTTTTTCCCTTTTAAAGTGTCAGTAAATTTTAATATAAATTTCAGGTGAAAAAATGTCCTACGAAGCAAACTTTGGTCAAACCTATAGTGAGCAATTACCAACTCTTGGCGATGTGATGCGAGAGGTAATTAATTTCTTTGGTGGTTCAAGTATTTACGGTGTAGGTGGTGATTTTGCGGCAAACTTAATAGCGGCACTTGGTGAAGATATTGATATTTTTCCATCAAGTAATGAAATGCATGCCGGTTTTTCAGCTTGTGCACAAGCTGAAATTTCGGGCATGGGGTTTTGTTTAACCACGTATATGGTGGGTAGTTTACCTTGTACAAGTGCCGCGGCGCTTGCGGTAACTGAAAGTTTGCCTGTAGTTTTTATTTCAGGTGCTCCTGCAGAAAGCGAAGTAAACCAATTAGCGATTCATCATACTATTCATCCTAATGCTTCTTGGAAAGCTGAATATGACAATGCTCTAGAGGCATTTTCTGCTTTAGGCATGCGTGTTGAAAGGTTACAAGGTCAGCGCCTAGCAGGGCATCCTAATATTGCTGGTCAACGCTTTTATCAAATTGTCGCTGAAGCCTATAAAAGCAAACAGCCTGTTTTCATTGAAGTGCCAAGGGATCAAGTGTTTGCAAAAACTCAGCCTCTTAAGTTACCTCAAGACGTAGATCATATTTGCTGTGGTGGTAATGTATTGGGTGGCACTGACTTAGTGGCTCAATCTATTATTGAAAAGCTAAAGCAAGCTAAACATCCGCTGCTATATATTGGAGATAGGTTAAAGCACAATAGTGAATTGAAAAACTTAGTCATTGCTTTTGCAAATCAATTTAATATTCCTTATGCCACGACTTGGTTTGCCAAAGGGCTTTTTGATGAAACGGCTTCGCTATGTTTAGGTGCTTATAATGGTGTGTTTAGCCAAACGGTAGGGCGAGATTATATTGAGAACGATATTGATTATGTGATTGATGTGGCAACTAGTATTTTCTCGCAAGATTGTAATGTTGCTTTTGCTACAGGTACGCATGTCATTGAAAAATTTGCCAATAAGACTTTATTAAAAGGTGGCTCATTACTTGAAAAAGATTTAATTGAAATTTTTAATCGTTTACTTGAAAGTGATATGCCACGTTTTAACATTGAAGTGCTTGTTAATAAAGTCGAGCAAGGCGTTGATGTTAATAAACAACAGCGGTTATTAAGTACAATAGATGAAACCACGGATATTGATTTTAATAATTTAGCAAAAACCTTAAATGAGCTGCAACAGCAAAGTCAGAAAACTCACGTATATTTGCCTGAAGTAGGGAATTCCTACTTTGCCAGTTACAGTTTGGAGGTGAAAGCTTCTAAGCTTGGACGCTCTTGGATAACCAACCCTTGGTATGGCGCTATGGGCACCGCTTTACCTTATGCCAGAGTGATAGCACAGCATATCAAAGCGCAAGGTAATACCGAAAGAGCAGTGGTCATAATAGGTGATGGCGGTTTCCACTTTCAATCAAATGAGTTAATTCACTTCTTAAAAGATCAAACTAATGTCACTATCATCTATATGCGAAACAACATTTTTCATTTAGGTAAAAGTGGTGATGGTAAAATATATCATTGCAATGATGAGCAATTTAACGTTCATCATTTAGTGTCTGCCTATCAAGGACAAAGTCAAACGTGTCAAAGCGTAGCTGATTTTAAAAAGGCGTTTATAAATACTGAAAATGCAGTAGGTATAAATCTAATTGAAGTGTTAGCTAAGCCAATAGAAGAAAGACAAAGTAATGAGTTACAGTTATTAAACTTATACATAAAATCGAAAAATGGAAATCCAGAAGCGGTGAGTAAATGGCAGGAGATAACTCAGTAGCTGAATATTTTTGAGTGGCTGTTTAAGTGCCCATTTTTGTTTAATTTAGGTGCCAGTGTAGGTATTTGTTTAAGTGTGTATTTAGGGACTTCTCATTGTTAAGTCTAGTTCATAAATAGATTGCTTAAGCTTAGGGACAATGTGTCGATAACTTAGTTATAACGATTGGCAACTGAGCTTAAGTGATGAAGGATTATTTAACCAATATATCAGCTGTAGCTATCTTTGATGTAGATAGGAATGCTGTAAATGAGCGTGGCGAAACCCCTAATGCATATAGCCAATCAATTAGTCAGTTAACAACAAAACAAATAGCTAAGTCGAATAACAGTAATGCTAATTCACCGTCAAATGTTACTAAGCAAAATCAAGTTGATACGGTATCTATATCAAATCAAGCATCTGAGCAATTGGCGAAAGAGCGAAAAGCGTTAGGGCAGGAAATTGCCGAAAAATTATATGAGATAAATGAACAAGAGTCGGCAAAACAAAGTCAAGACAGTAAAGATCCTCTTGATAAGCTTATTGCACAAATTAAAGAACAAATAAAAGAAGTACAGCGTCAGCTTCAAGCATTACAGCAAGATAAATCAGAGCAAGCAGAAAGGCAACGAGAGCAGCTAAATGGCCAACTTATTGAGTTAAATGCACAGTTGCTGGCTATTTTCGAGCAAAAAATGCAAGGTATGAAGCAAGAGTAATTTTATTTTCATCGATTGATGAGTACAAAAAAAAACGGGCTTCGGCCCGTTTTTTATAGTTATGAACTGAATAAGTTATTCAACAATATCCATTTCTTCAATTAAGTTGGTAGCGCCGTCAACATGCTCCATTACCCAAAGCATATAACGAACATCAACATGAATTGAACGATTTAGTTTAGTGTCGTAATCCCAGTCACCAATGATACTTTCATAAACACCATCAAAAACTAAACCAACAAACTCAGCTTTATCATTTAACGTTGGTGAACCCGAATTACCACCAGTAATATCTAAAGTACCTAAGTAGTTAACGGGTACTGAACCAATCGCTTCTTTTTCGTAACCACCATAGAATTTCTTCTTGATAAGGTCTAATTGCTTTTTCGGTGCATCAAATGGTGCAACGCCAGTATCTTTAGCAACAATGCCTTCAAGGGTAGTATATGGCGTAGCCACTAAACCGTCTTGAGGTGAGTAACCTTTAACATTACCGTAAGTGATACGTAATGTGCTGTTTGCATCAGCATATACAGGTAAGTTCTTATCATTAAAGTAAGCAATTAATGCTGCCATGTATTTAGGACGGTAAGCATTGATGTTACCAGCTAATTCTTTTGACTTATCTTCAATCGCTTTACGCTCTTTGAAGCTAGTTACTGCTAGTTTGATAAATGGGTCTTTACTTTTTTCAAAATCACTCACCGATTTATTCATCCAAGCTAAACGTTGCTCTTCTGAGTTAAGCGTTGTTTTTTTGTACATTTTAGCGAGTTTTTTACGTAAAGCTTTTTCATTAAAGTTTTTCGCAGTTGTTTTGCTTAAACCAAAGAATTTATCAAACGCAGTAATACGATCAGATTTAGGTAATGCCACGTAATGCGTTAACATTGCCACTAAAATCTCAGTATCAATTTTTTCATCGTAACGACGATCGACCGCTTTCATACCTTGTTCAAATCGAGCGATGTCACGTTCTTGATAGCCACGTTCACGTTCTAAGTTTGGCTTTTGTTTTTCTACGGCTAAACGATGTAAACGGTTTGCCGTTGTTAGCATTTTGCTATAACGCATGTAACCGGTAATTAAATCGCGAGCTTGTTGAGCGTCATCCATTTTCAACAGCTTGTCTAAGCCAGATAGTGCTTCGCCATATTGTGCTTTACGCTTGGCATTACTGTTTACCCATTGTGACAAGTTACTTTCAAGAGCTTGTTTACGTGCAAAGAAAGTTCCTGTGTTAAAACTGTGGATCATAGAACCATAGTTTTTAGCATAGTTTGCAAGGCCAGCTAAGGTGCTTTCGTACTTAAGACGTGCTTCGCTACCTTCTTCAGAGTGAGTGTGAATTAAATCAATAATTTCTTCACGGTATGCCTTAGCTTGCGGATAAGTCCAAGTAAACGTGTTCTCTACTTCATATGCTGTACGGTAACGATTAGTACGACCAGGGTAACCTAGAACCATAATGTAGTCGCCATCATCAACACTACTCTTGTTTACTTTTAAATGATGCTTTGGTTTGTAAGGTACATTGTCTTTGCTAAAATCAGCTGGCTGACCATCTTTACCCACGTAAGCGCGGTAAAAGCCATAATCGCCAGTATGTCGTGGCCACATCCAGTTATCAATATCGCCACCGTATTTACCAATACTGCTTGCAGGGGCGTGAACTAAACGAACATCACGAATGGTAAGCTGTTTGAAAAGGTAATATTCTAATCCACCGTGGAAATTAACCACGCTACAACGATAGCGATCATCATTTTCACATTCAGCAACAAGCTTTTTAGAGTTTTCGTCAATAGCTTTGTAGCGTTGGCTACCTGTCATATTGTTATTTAAACCCGCTTTAACTAGCTTAGTCACTTCGGTAATTTCTTCGGTAACGTATATGCGACTGCCTGGTGTTGCTGGTACTTCTTCATCAAGAGATTTTGCTAAAAATCCATTTTTAAGCAAATTGTTATCTTCTGTTGAGTTGTACTGAATTGAGCCATAAACACAATGGTGGTTTGTTGCTACTAAGCCTTGATCAGAAACAAAAGAAGCGGTACAGCCACCTAAACTAACAATGGCGCCCATAGGAAAGCCAGTTAAGTCAGTTAGATCATTCGGGTTTAACTTTAAACCTGCTTTAGTTAATTCTTTCGCAATAGTAGGTAGTTGATGTGGTTGCCACATCCCTTCATCAGCTATCGCAGTATGACTAGCAAATGCTAGCGCAGGTAGCATAAGTAGTTTGGTTAATTTTCTCATAGGAAATATCTCAACAGTGTATGTTATTATATTGTTAATTTTTACAGAATGAATTTTGCGTGACAGAGTGAAGACAGTCAAGTTAGTCAGTACTCGAGACTGTCCTAATTAGTAACAAATAGTGTAGAATACATTTTTTATGCATAATTATGTGAAGTAGCTGGATGAATAGTAGCCGAAAACAAATTGAATCTAACCTAGTTCAAGCCTTTAAAAAGTTGCTAAAAGAGCAATGTTATGGTTCCCAAGGCCAATTAGCTGATGCCCTTGCTGAACAAGGCTTTGTGAATATGTCACAAGCTAAAATATCTCGCCTTTTATCAAAACTTGGTGCGGTAAAAACACGTAATGCAAATAATGAAATGATTTATATTTTGCCTGACGAGCTTGCTGTACCTAAATCGAAGCAATCAATTGAATCTGTGGTCACCAGTGTAAAACATAATAATATGCAGATTATTGTGAAAACAGGGATTGGCGGAGCGCCGTTAATTTCTCGTATGTTAGACAGTATGGGGGAGTCAGCAGGAATTCTCGGTACACTAGCAGGTGATGATACTATTTTTATTGCTCCTGATGATGTACATAATATTGAACAAATAACGGCATCTATTCAACAATTATTGGGTGTAAAAGTTAGCGAGTAATGATGAATGTTTAAACATAAGTCGATGTGGCTCTATGTTTTTATTTTTCCTTATACATATTTTTAACTAGGTTGCTGTTTGACCATGATTAAAGAAAAAGTACCCGATAAACTTATTCTTGCCATAGATAACGGCACCCAAAGTGTTAGAGCATTATTATTCGACTTGTCTGGTAATTTAGTCGCTAAAAACCAAGTGACGCTCACGCCTTACTTCTCTCACCAGCCTGGCTGGGCAGAACAAAATGCAGATTACTTTTGGCAAAAGTTGGCTCAATGCTGTCAAGAGTTATGGCAACAAGAGCTAGTTGTTACGCAAGATTTAAAAGACAAAATCATCGCGGTTACGTTAACCACTCAACGGGGGAGTGTCATCAACTTAGATGAGAACGGCAATCCTCTTAGACCCGCCATGCTTTGGCTCGATCAACGCTTAGCAGATAAACCCAAAAGAATGCCTTGGCATTGGCGAATTGCTTTTGCTTGTATTGGTCAATCAAAAGTTATCGAATATTTTCGACGTAAAGCACAAGCAAATTGGATTGAACAGCATCAACCTGATATTTGGAAAAACACTGATAAATTTTTATTGTTATCGGGTTATTTAACTTATCAACTGACCGGGCAGTTCAAAGACTCTGTTGCCAGTATTGTCGGTTATTTACCACTAAATTATAAAAAACAATGCTGGGCGGGGAAGTTTGATTGGAAATGGAAAGCCTTAAAAATAACCCCTGATATGTTACCCGATTTAGTTAAGCCGGGAGAATTGCTTGGTCTTGTTTCCGAGGAGGCTTCTGTCTTAACGGGTATACCAAAAGGGTTAAAACTCATTGCTAGTGCTTCTGATAAAGCGTGTGAAGTACTTGGCTCTGGCTGTATTTCACCGAGTACGGCAAGTTTAAGCTATGGTACAACGGCAACCATTAATACCAATAACAAACGATATATAGAGCCGCTTCGTTTTATTCCTCCGTACCCATCAGCAATACCAAACCACTATAACAGTGAAGTGATGATTTATCGTGGCTTCTGGATGATTAACTGGTTTAAAGAAGAGTTTGGTTTACTGGAAACTCAACAGGCAAAAGCTTTAGGTGTGAGTCCTGAATCCTTATTTGATGAACTTGTGGCTAAGGTACCGCCTGGGTCGATGGGGTTAATGTTACAACCGTATTGGTCTCCTGGGTTAAAGAATTTAGAAGCAAAAGGCGCTATATTAGGCTTTGGCGATGTGCATAACCGAGCACATGTATATCGGGCTATCTTAGAGGGACTCGCCTATGCGCTTCGTGAAGGCAAAGAGAGCCTACAGAGAAAACAAAGTAAAAAGATTACTCAATTGATAGTCTCAGGGGGAGGCTCTCAATCTGATGCTGCGTTGCAGTTAACTGCTGATATTTTTAATTTGCCAACCCATAGACCGCACACTTATGAAACTTCAGGCTTAGGCGCGGCAATTAACACTGCGGTAGGCATGGGGGTATATCAAAGTTATGCCGATGCGGTTCAAGCTATGACACGTACAGAAGCGAGCTTTTTTCCTCAGCAAGAAAACGTAGAGCTTTATGAGCAACTATATAGCAAAGTGTATAGAAAAATGTATCGCCAATTAAAGCCAATCTATCAGAATATTAAAGAGATCACTGGCTACCCGCAGTAAATACATGATTTACTGCGGTTATCATTGCTATTTTTTAATTGGGGTAAAACTAAATTTCTGCCCGCCCAGCGCTGCTTCATACATTAAACCGCCTTTGGCGTAAGTAAAGGTTGCCATGCCTTTTTGATAAATACCTTGCTGCTGATTTTTATCACTATTTACTGCGGCACCGGCAGAGGTGCCAGTGGTACTGGTTTTAGCATTGGCGCCGACAGTAATAGCTACTGCTGATGCTTGAGCACTAAATTCAAAATTCCCTTTTGTAAAAGCATAATATGTTGCTTTGTCTTTGAAGAAAATTATCTCGCTGAAAGCTTGTCCACCTAGTTGAAAACCAAAGGTTAATTGAGACATTGTTGTGGTACCTGTTTTCTTTCCTTGTTTGAAAACTGCTCCTGTACCATAGGCACCACCAATACCCGCTCCTCCTTTTCCTATGGTGGGAAAAACGGCATAGCCATAGGCACTTTTAAAGAATGGTGCTAATTGCTTAGATTTTTTAAAAGTTGCAATAGTGCTTGTTATTTCATTAGCGACAGTAATTTTAGTCGTTAACAGAGTTAAAATGATGGCAATTAGGGTCATTAGACTTACTTTTTTCATTTATTTCTCTTTTTCAATTATGTTTATTTAGTTTAGCTGATACTAAAACTATATAGGAATAACAGTTGGTAATTCAATTGCTTTTATTCGAAGTGCTACGTTTGCATACAAAATACATTTAATTAACATTTATAGGATGAATTTTTAAAACAATATTTTTCGATATATTAACTTGTTTTACTGTTAAATAGGGGGGAAGAGTAATAAAAGTTCCACAAATTTAACGCTAATTATTTATTTGATGGCTCAAAATTGATACAATTATGTTTACGTGTTTGTAACAAATCGTCTGTTTTTAATACACTTGGAAAAGATAGCATGCAAGAAGTTAAACTGGTAGAAGTTGGAAGCGTTGTTTCGGTCGTTGGTAACGTATCTATTATTAGCGCGGAAGGCCAAAAAAGAACTCTTAAAGTTGGTGATAAAGTAAGTCCAGGTGATATTATTTTAACTTCAAGCCAAGCCAAGGTGCTTGTTCATTTTGATGGACATACCGAAGCAGTGGCGATAGAGCCATCATGTGCAGCTTGTATCGCGATTGATAGCGATAATAACCCAATCGCACATAGCCAAGAGATTGCAGGTGATACTTTAGCGCTAGAACACCAAAGTGTAGAGCAACTACAGCAATTGATATTAGCAGGCGTTGATCCAACATCAACCAGTGACGATGAAATTACCAACCTACAAGAGCTTATTGAAAAGGGGATTGATCCTACCTCAGTAGATGAATTTGAAGCCGCAGCAGCCGGTGAAACAGGTAATCAAGGTTCTTCAACTTCTCCAAAAATAGATGCCACAATAGAAGAGGTGCAAGTCACTGCTGGTTTTGATACCAGTTATGCGGCGGGGGCCGTTCAAAGTGTAACCCCTTCAGATGATGATAATGCGCCAAGGCCTGCAATTATTTCAGGTGATGATCAAGGGATTGCTATTGAAGATTTACAAACGGTAATTAATGGCAAGTTAGATATTATTGATACCAATGCTGATGAAGCACAATTTCTAGTTGATTCTATCGAAACACAATATGGAGTTTTCACCATAGATGCTGATGGTAATTGGCAATTTCAGCTTAATAATGAATTAGCTGTTATCCAATCACTCGATGAAGGTGAAAGCTTATTTGAATCTGTGACTGTAACGTCTATTGATGGCACTGAACATACTATTAATTTAGAAATTCAAGGCTCGGAAGATTTATCAGTGGTAATACTAGCTGATGGCGATACTGATGTCGGTTCAGTGACCGAAGATGTTGCTGTTAATACAGAGAATCAATTAACAACTTCGGGTCATTTAACGGTGACTGATGTAGATAGTAACGATAATCCAGCTTTCGATCCTAATTCGGTTACCAGTACTGATACGCTTGGTGTGTTAACTATAGACGCTGAGGGTAATTGGCACTACAGCATTGATAATACCCTGTTAGCAGTCCAATCCCTTGATGATGGTGAAAGTTTTACTGAAACTTTTACGGTATTTACCATTGATGGTCAAAGCCATGAAATTACCGTAACGGTTAATGGTAGTGACGATTTATCAGTGATCAGTCTTGAGTTTGGCGATACTGATGTCGGTTCAGTGACTGAAGATGTTGTTGTTAATACAGAGAATCAATTAACGACTTCAGGTCATTTAACAGTGACTGATATGGACACAAGTGACTCCCCAGCATTCGATCCTAACTCGGTGATCAGTACTGATACGCTTGGTGTGTTAACTATAGACGCTGAGGGTAATTGGCATTACAGCATTGATAATACCCTGTCAGCAGTCCAATCCCTTGATGATGGTGAAAGTTTTACTGAAACCTTTACGGTATTTACCATTGATGGTCAAAGCCATGAAATTACCGTAACAGTTAATGGTACTGATGATTTATCAGTGATCAGTCTTGAGCTAGGCGATAGTGATGTCGGTTCAGTAACAGAAGATATTGCTGTTGATGCAGAGAATCAATTAACGACTTCAGGTCATTTAACGGTGACGGATGTAGACGCTAACGATAATCCAGCATTTGATCCTAATTCGGTTACCAGTACTGATACGCTCGGCGTGTTAACTATAGACGCTGAGGGTAATTGGAACTACAGCATTGATAATACCATGTCAGCAGTCCAATCCCTTGATGATGGTGAAAGTTTTACTGAAACCTTCATCGTATTTACTATAGATGGTCAAAGCCATGAAATTACCGTAACGGTTAATGGTACTGACGATTTATCAGTGATCAGCCTTGAGCTAGGCGATACTGATGTCGGTTCAGTAACAGAAGATGTTGCTGTTAATACAGAGGATCAATTAACGACTTCAGGTCATTTAACGGTGACGGATGTGGACACAAGTGACTCTCCTGCATTTGATCCTAATACGGTTACCAGTACTGATACACTTGGTGTATTAACCATTGACGCTGAAGGTAACTGGCATTACAGCATTGATAATACCCTGTCAGCAGTTCAATCATTAGGAGAAGGTGATAGCTTTATTGAAACCTTCACCGTATTTACTATTGATGGTCAAAGTCATGAAATTACCGTAACGGTTAATGGGACAAATGATGGGCCTCAAGCCATTGATGATAATATCTCTCTTGAAGAAGATAGCAGTGCAGTTGTCATCGATGTCCTTGCTAATGATAGCGATCTTGATGGTGATAGTTTAACAGTCACCGCAGTGACGCAGCCGACGCACGGTACGGTGACCTTAGTTAACGGTGTGGTAACTTACATCCCCGAGCCAAACTTCAATGGTGTGGTGACCTTCACCTATACCATCAGTGACGGTAATGGCGGCACGGACACAGCGACCGTCACCTTAACGGTCAATGCACAAAATGATGATCCAGTTGCGGTTGATGACATCGTTTCCCTGAATGAAGATGACGGTGCCACGGTTATTGACGTGCTGGCTAATGATAGCGACCTTGACGGTGATAGCATCACGGTGACCGCGGTGACGCAACCGGCGCACGGTACGGTGACCTTAGTTAACGGTGTAGTAACCTACATCCCGGAGCCAAACTTCAATGGTGTGGTGACCTTCACCTATACCATCAGTGATGGCAATGGCGGCACGGACACAGCGACCGTGACCTTAACGGTCAATGCACAAAATGATGATCCGGTCGCAGTTGATGACATCATCTCACTCAACGAAGATGACGGTGCCACGGTTATTGACGTGCTTGCTAATGATAGCGATCTTGATGGTGATAGTTTAACAGTCACCGCAGTGACGCAGCCGACGCACGGTACGGTGACCTTAGTTAACGGTGTGGTGACCTACATCCCCGAGCCAAACTTCAATGGTGTGGTGACCTTCACCTATACCATCAGTGATGGCAATGGTGGTACAGATACGGCTACGGTGACTTTAACAGTTAATGGTCAAAATGACGAACCTCTCGCGGTCGATGATATTGTCTCTATCAATGAAGACGATGATGCCACGGTTATCGATGTACTTGCCAATGATACCGATTTAGATAGAGATAGTTTATCGGTGACATCCGTCACACAACCTACACACGGTACCGTGACCTTAGTTAACGGTGTGGTGACTTACATCCCAGAACCAAACTTCAATGGTGTGGTTACCTTCACCTATACCATCAGTGATGGCAATGGTGGTACAGATACGGCGACGGTCACGGTGACGGTGAACCCACAAGGGGATATCACGGTGGTGGCTGATGATACGGCCACGGTGGATGAAGACAGCGCAG
>NZ_SAWY01000012.1 GCF_006439335.1 Litorilituus lipolyticus
GTTTAGTGATTGATTTCATAACACTCTCCAATTTAATCGTGGAAAAGTGTCAACCTTATTTAGGACGGGTCAAAATAAAGAGAAAAGCCGCAACAATTTGTTGCGGCTTTTTTTATTTGCGTATTGCGTTAGTTACGAGAAGTAACTTCTAATAGATGATAACCAAACTGAGTTTTTACTGGACCTTGAACTTTATTAAGTGGGGCTGAGAAAACTACTTTGTCAAACTCTGGAACCATTTGTCCTGGACCAAAACTGCCTAAGTCGCCACCTTGAGCGTTTGATGGACAAGTAGAGTGATCTTTTGCCGCTTCAGCAAAATCCTTACCTGCTTCAATATCTGCTTTTATAATCAAACATTCTTCTTCTGTATCTACTAACAGATGGCGTGCGGTTGCTTGAGACATACTTCCTTCCTACTTATTAATATTATTATTTGATATAGCAAAATTCATGAGGTAACTACATGTAAATTTGACTATATATACAATCGTACATAGTCACCATAACTTATCTAAATACAGAATGAAAGTGTGACATTATTCTGATTATTTCCCTTTTGTAATAATTATATGATTATTTTGTTAATGGGGAGATTGAGGGCAAAAGGCAAGGAGAAGTTAGAGATACGACAACAGTAATCGTTCAGTTATGCTAGTTCAATATCTCTATATGCTTGAGTGAAAAATTAGCAAAGTCTTCGATTATTCTCTTATTTCAGGTAAAATGATCTTTTATTTTTAACATGTAAGGTGTACTTATTTCTTATGGCTTCTTTGCAAGAACAATTACTAAAAGCAGGCTTAACGACTAAGCAAAAAGCGCGTCAAGCAAACACTGAGAAACGAAAAAAGAACAAGCAAAAGCGTAGTGGTGTAGCGCAAGAAGCAACATTACAAGAGCAAGTTAAGCAAGAGTTACAGCATGCTCAATCAGCTAAAAAAGCGAAAGACAACGCACTTAATGAAGAAAGAAAAAAGCAAATTGCCGAAAAAGAGCAAGGGCTTAGAATTCAACAGATTTTACAGCACCATCAATTAAATGATGTCGCAGGTGATAATGAATATAATTACACCTTTAACACTAAGATCAAGAAAATAGCCGTTGATGATTTAACATACAAGGCTTTAGTGAATGGCCGTTTAGCCCTGTGTGGTTTTGATGAAGTAACTTATATCGTAACTGCAGAAACAGCACAAAAGGTTGCCGAGTTAGATAATTCAATTGTATTAGTGAAAAACGATAAAGTAGTTGAGGAAGAATCGAATGAAGAAGATCCTTACGCGCAATATCAGATCCCTGATGACCTGATGTGGTAGTTTTTCTTGCTAGAGTCTGAATAGGGCTAGAGCGCATGCTTGGTTTTATGCTAGAATTCTGCGAATTTTTTACTGAGCAAAAGAGGTATTTATGTTGATGTCAGTGATCCGTTGGCCAATTGGTCGACTTATACTTTTGTTGAACTTTATTTTTTCTCCAAGATCGCCGAAACGATCTAAAGAGGTACAAGAAAAATTAAATAAGCAAACACAAAACCTAAGCTTATATCAATTACCTGCCTGTCCCTTTTGTGTAAAAGTACGCAGAGCGATGAAGCGTGAAGGTTTAAATATTGAATTACGTAATATCAATACAAATGATGCGTTACGTGAAGAATTAATAAAAGAAGGCGGTAAGCGCACAGTTCCTTGTTTACGTATTGAACAAGATAATGGCGATGTGCAATGGCTATACGAATCAAGTGATGTTGTTGCCCACCTTGAGAAGATAGCTAAAGCAGCATAAAGAAAAAATAATAGATTAAGGGCTGAAATTTATCAGCCCTTTTTTATGTCTAATAAATAATGTTTCATTATTTATTTGGCTGTATATGTTAGTAAAACTTACTTCGAAATCCTCTTTAACCGAGCATCAGGTAACTGATGAAAATATTTATCATCAACGACGAGCTATCTTAAAACAATTAGGTTTTTTAGGGGCGGGTGCTTTAGTTGCGGGCGTTAGTCCTCAGAGTTATGCTAGTTGGTTTTCCGATGATGAAAAACCAAGTTTCGCCACCAAATCATTGAATTATAAACCTGCTGATAATGCAGCAGGGCAAATACTAACCACAGAAAAAAAAGTTACCACGCATAATAATTTTTATGAATTTGGTAGCCAAAAGCATCAACCGGTAGAACTTTCACAACAGTTTAATGTTAAGCCTTGGCAGCTATCGATTAGTGGTGAGTGCGATAAGCCGTTTACATTAGATTATGATGAGCTATTTACACGTTTTCCACTAGAAGAAAGAATCTACCGACTTCGCTGCGTTGAAGCTTGGTCAATGGTTATTCCTTGGTTAGGGTTTTCTCTTGCAAGTTTAATAAAGCAAGCATCACCTAATTCAAAGGCGAAATATGTAGCTTTTGAAACCTTATATGATCCTGAGCAAATGCCAGGACAAGCAAATAGACGTTTAGGAGGTGGAATACAATATCCTTATACAGAAGGTTTGAGGATAGATGAAGCGATGAACCCCTTAACATTACTTAGTGTTGGATTATATGGGAAAACACTACCTCCACAAAATGGTGCACCTATTCGATTAGTTGTCCCTTGGAAGTATGGGTTTAAAAGTATTAAGTCTATTGTTTCAATAAAACTAATATCTAGCCCCCCACAAACTACATGGAATAAATTAGCACCGCAAGAATATGGCTTTTATGCCAATGTTAACCCACAACATGATCATCCAAGATGGAGCCAAGCTAGCGAAAGGCGTATTACTGGAAGTGGCGTTTTTTCTTCACAGCGCATTGAAACACAGCCTTTTAATGGCTATGGCGAGCAAGTTGCTCATTTATATAAAGGTATGGATTTGCATAAGTATTATTAATGCAATGATAAATTAACAACCAAGTCGTAAAATAGAGTAGCCTGAGATGTACACTTTGAACAAGCCTCATATAAAACACAATCAAAAACTATTGGAGAGAATAAATCAGCTCCTATGGTTAAAAGTATTGATACACTGCTTATCAATCACTCCTTTAGTGTATATATATGCAAAAGCCTTTACTGGGCAATTGCTTGGCGACCCAGTTGAAGTCTTAATTCACTTTACTGGCATAGGGGCACTTAACTTATTATTAATAACCCTGTGTATTTCTCCTTTAGCTAAGAAGTTAAAGGCAAGTAAGTTAATGAAAGTACGGCGTTTACTTGGCTTGTATAGTTTTTTTTATGGGGTTTTGCATCTAACTAATTTCTTAGTCTTCGATTTGCAATTTGATTGGTCTTTATTTGCAGGCGAAATTTTAAAGCGGCCATATATCACTATAGGTATGCTGGCCTTTGTCATGTTGACTTTGCTAGCAATTACTTCACATAACAAATTGAAAAGAAAAATGGGCCGTCAATGGCAGTCGCTTCATAACTTAAGTTATCTTATTGTGATTCTTGTGAATATTCATTTTTATTGGTCGGTGAAGTCTGAGCTAACTACCCCGATATTTTATGCAGGACTTACGTTAATTGTCTTGCTATTGCGTTTTAAAAAATTAAAAATTTTGATCTCATCGCGGTTTACGTCGTAAAAATGTTGAAACCGTTGTGTCAGATTTATTGATTAGATAATATTAATATATCTTATAAAATTACAGCTGATATATTGATGAAAGTCAGCTGTTAATTTGTTACACATCAGAAGCGATTTAAATTAGAGATAAGATGGCCGAATTAGTCTGGAGCGAAGGAATGAGCGTTGGCGTAGAGGCCATAGACAACGATCATAAAAAAATTATAACCATTCTCTCACGGTTAATCGCAAGCCAGAATAGCCAAGACGTTGATAACGTCATCAATCAAACTTTTTCTGAGTTAGAACATTATATTGTCGAGCACTTCTCAAGGGAAGAAGCCTTGCTTGAACAGTTTAATTATAAAAACCTTGATGCTCATAAAGAAAGTCATAAAAATTTTGTTGAAAAAGTAGCACAGTTAAAACAGCAATGGCTTGATAATAATACTATAGAAGTACGTAGTGAGATTACCGATTATTTACAGCATTGGCTATTAAAGCACATACTGCAGGAAGATCAGGACTATGTTGGTGCAATCAAAAGTTATCAGCAAATTGAAAACTATCAGCAAATCAAAAAAGCTAAACACCCGTTTTTACGTTTTCTATCAAAAAAACTTGCTCAAAATGTTAGTTTAAGTAAGCGAGTTTTTATTACCACGTTATCACCGTTAGTTATGTCCTTTGTCCTGTGCTTCATACTTCTCAGTGATAGTTTTCAACGTTATAAAAACGTATCTCTGATTATTGGTTTGCATAATGTTATTGAGCAGGTTAATGGAATTAGCCACTCTTTGCAGGCTGAGCGAGGTTTATCAAGCGGCTATAGTAGTTCAAATTTTCAAGACTATGCCGATAGCTTATCAAAGCGTCGTGCTATTACAGATGATAAAATTAAAAACTTTTTATTACTGCTAAATTTACACCTTGATGAATTAGTAAAAGAAAATATTTATCTCTATGCGAAGAGTGCAAGAGAGTCATTTACTAAACTTAATCAGGTAAGGTTGCTATTAGATAAAGGCATCATTTCTGGTAGGAAAAGCAATGAAGCTTACACGCAACTTATTGAACAATTACTATATGTATCTGAGAGTCTCATCCACTTAGATGTGGGGAGCGAGTTAAGTAATGATATTGCGGCAATAAATGCTATTTTATCTTTTAAAGAATATATGGGGCAAATGAGAGCGATAGGTATGGGAAATATCACCCAAGACGCTCAAAATCTATTAGAAAATAAAGAAATTATTATATTACTAGGTAAGCAGTTATCAAGTATAAAAAGCTTTAATAATTCAGCTAATGATCAGCAGAAGTTGCAATGTGCAGATTATTGCGATGAAAAGCTAGTAAGCCAAATCATTGAGCAATATTACACGCATATTGTTTCAAAACATGGGCTAAATGAAAGAGGTGATGCCTGGTTCGAGCTTATGTCGCAAGAGATTGATAATATTAAACTACTATCAGATAAGTTAATTGCTGAGTTTAGTTTAAAAGTTCAAGCCGAATCTAATCAGATAGAAAATATGTTCTTTTGGGTTGCTGTGATTCTTACTGTATTCTTAGTTATTTCCATATTATTTGCTTTAGTACTTAATTACAGCATTATTAGCCCTGTACGTAAATTAACATACGCTTTAGATGACATGTCTGCTGGACAAACTAATATTCAGTTTAAAAATGCTTCAAGGAATGATGAGATTGGTGCGATGCAGTTAGCTTATGAGAAGTTAAGGCGTCGTTTGTTACAAGCAGATATTTACAAAGCAAGAGTAAGTGATCAGCAAAAAGAAATTCAATATCGAAAATCACAGCAGGATCATTTTGAGCAATTAGCATTGACAGATGCTTTGACTGGTGCTGTGAATAGACATCACTTTAATGATTTGCTCGGTAAAGAAATTGCTAATGTAAATCAGCATGGTAAACCATTATCCATCATGGTTTTAGATATTGATCATTTTAAAAGTATTAATGATACCTATGGTCATACTGTTGGCGATCAAGTATTGAAAGTGTTTTATCAAGCTTGTAAAGATGCCGTGAGAAGCTCTGATGTTGTAGCGCGAGTGGGTGGTGAAGAGTTTGTTATTGTGATGCCAGACACGAACCTAAATAATGCTCGGCATTTTGCTGAGCGTTTACGCTCAAGTGTTGCACAATTAGCTATTCAAATTGAGCATCACTTGATCTCAGTGACAGTCAGTATTGGCGTAAGTCAGTGGCACCCTGAATTATTTATTAATGCTGAAACCTTTATCGCCCATGCTGATAATTCTTTATATCAAGCTAAAAATACTGGGCGAAACAAAGTGGTTATAGCTGACGCCCCGTCTGCTTAATCGACTTAATTTGCGTCTAATCGCAAACTATCAGCGACTTATCGTCATTAAGTTGTTGTTCTAAACAAATCGTAATAAGCTATTCTTTCCTATAATATTTAAAATTATTACAATAAATCGCTACAGGAATCCATATGTTAGCAAAAACAACTAAGCCAAAACGGGCAATAAAAGTATTGTCAATTAGTGTGCTTTCTATTGCTTTATCAGCTTGTTTATCTCAAGAAAAACAAGATGCTAAAGTCACAATCAATAAAAATCCATACCCTAGCAGTTATCAAGTTTTACCTAAGCAGGATACTTTATTAACGAATGCAACCATTTTAACTGGGACGGGAGAGCGCTTAGAAAGTGCTGATATTTTATTAGTTGATGGCAAAGTTCAGCAATTAGGAACTGATTTGTCTGCTCAAGGTGCTGTTGTTATCGATATGCAAGGTAAATGGATTACCCCTGGTATTATTGATGTGCATTCACACTTAGGGGTTTATCCTAGCCCTAAAGTAGAATCTCATTCTGATGGTAATGAAATGACTTCGCCAAACACCTCTGAAGTTTGGGCCGAGCATAGTATTTGGCCTCAAGATCCAGGTTTTCAAGCCGCTCGAGCTGGCGGTATCACGAGTTTACAAATATTACCTGGTTCAGCTAATTTATTTGGTGGACGAGGTGTAACCCTACGTAATGTGCCAAGTCACACTATGCAAGGCATGAAGTTTGCTGACGCTCCTTATGGGTTAAAAATGGCATGTGGTGAAAACCCTAAACGTGTTTACGGTAGTCGCAAAGTATTACCATCTACCCGAATGGGTAATGTTGCTGGTTATCGAAGTGCTTGGATAGCTGCGACGGAATATAAACGTGCGTGGGCAAAGTATGAAAGTGATTACAGCGCAGGTAAAAACCCAGAAGCACCTAAGAGAGATTTAGAGCTAGATACTTTAATGGGTGTGCTTGATGGTGAAATCTTAATACATAATCATTGTTATAAAGCGGAAGAGATGGCTGTGATGATTGATTTAAGTAAAGAATTTAACTATCACGCGGGAACTTTCCATCATGGTATTGAAGCTTATAAAATAGCTGATTTATTAGCAGAAAATGGTAACTGTGTTGCGATGTGGCCAGATTGGTGGGGCTTTAAAATGGAAGCCTACGATATGGTAGAAGAAAATGTTGCTATTGTTGATGCAGTTAAAAACTCATGTGCAGTTGTTCATTCTGATTCAGCTACAACAATACAACGCTTAAACCATGAAGCAGCGAAAGTACTTTATCGTGCAAATGAAAATGGTTTTGCGTTAAAAGAAGAAGATGCAATTAAATGGATCACTCACAATGCAGCTAAGTCTCTAGGAGTGAGCGATAAAGTGGGTAGTTTAGTTTCTGGTAAGAATGCTGATGTTGTTGTTTGGAACACGAACCCATTTAGCGTGTACGCAAAAGCTGAACAAGTCTTTATTGATGGTGCGAAAGTGTACGATCGTTTCGATGAAAAATATCAAGCGAAAAGCGACTTTTTACTTGGTCAAGCACAAGGCAATAAATAGGAATTGTCATGAAAAAGAATAACTTATTAATTTCAAAAAGCTTATTGTCTATGAGTAAACGTTTTGCTATTGCAGGTGCTCTTGCAAGCAGTACTTTAGTTTCTTTTGTTCAAGCTGAATCATTACTCATTATGAATGCTGAAGTTCATACCGTGGCAAGTCAGGGGATTTTATCTCAAGCATCAGTATATGTTGAAGAGGGTAAAATATCTGCTGTTTATGCTAATGGCGAGGTACCAAAAGATATCCAAGCTGATAGTACGGTAGATGCCGCAGGTCGTATTTTAACACCGGGTTTTATCGGCACGAACAACATTTTAGGTTTAGTAGAAGTCGGTGCGGTATCGCGAAGCCGTGATGCTTCTGATAAAAAGGCGGATATTACTTTTGATGCAAGCCTTGCTTTTAATCCTAAGTCAACATTGATCCCATATACGCGTAAAGGCGGTATTACATCAAACATAGTCATGCCTCACGGCGGTGAAAGTTTATTTAAAGGACAAAGCTTTGTTGTTAATTTATCAGGGGAGTTTGACAGTGTAATCCGTGCAAATGATGCCGTTATTGTTGAGCTTGGTTCAAAGCGTAAAGGTTCACGCGCTTTAACATTACAAAAATTGGCAAATGCTTTGGAAGATGCTCAAAAGGCAATTGCAAAAGCGGAAAAAGCTAAAGATAAAAGTAAAAATAAAGAACCTAAGCGCAAAGAGTTACCAGTACATGCTTTATTAAAAGGTGAGAAATTACTGTTAGCCTATGCTGATAGAGCAACTGATATTTTAGCCTTGTTGAAGCTTAAAGAGCAATATCAATTACAGATAGTACTTGTTGGTGCTCGTGATGCTTTATTGGTTAAAGAAGAAATTGTTGCTGCTAAAGTACCGGTGATGACTAGTGCGATTGATAATTTGCCCAATAGTTTTGATTCATTGCATGGCTCTTTAGCCATGGTTGCAGAACTAGAAAAAGCGGGCGTTAAAGTGATTTTATCGCCAAGTGGTGAGAGTCACAATATTAATCAATTGCGCTATGATGCAGGAGTTGCTATTGCCAATGGCCTAAGTAATACCAGCGCATTAGCGGCAGTTACTGCCAATGTAGCCGATGTGTTTAAGTTAAATACGGGGCGTATTACAGCAGGTAAAGATGCAAACCTTGTGCTATGGAATAATGATCCTTTTGAAATTAGCACAAAAGTTGATGCAATGTGGATCAATGGTAAGGAAGTATCAACTAAGTCACGTCAAGATGCTTTACGCGATCGTTATACTACGCCATCTGATATGCCAAGGGCTTATACTAAATAGTTAACACATTCCTTTGTTAGTTACTCCTTAATTCAGGATATTGATAATGCTTGTATTATCAATATCCTGTCCTTAATATAGCGTATTATTGAATAAAACTCTTATCATAATGCGCTTACATTCATTACTTCTTTTAATATCCCTTGCTTTTGCTCCACTAGGTGAGGCTTCTGATACTAGAGCTAAAATTGGTTTAGTACTCAGTGGTGGCGGCGCTAAAGGCTCTGCACACATTGGCGTTTTAAAGGTACTAGAGCAAGAAAAGGTTCCTGTAGATTATATCGTTGGTACTAGTATAGGTGCCTATGTAGCTGGCATGTACGCTTTGGGTTATTCAGTAGAAGAAATTGAAACCATTATGCTTAGCTTACCCTGGGATGATGGTTATTCAGATTTTATTCCAAGAGAAGATTTATCTTATCGAAATAAACAGTTTAGAGACAGGTATAACTTGGGGGTTCGACTCGGTTTTTCTGAGGGTGAAATTAAAGTACCACATGGGTTATTACTCGGTCAAAGTGCCTATCAAATATTGAGAAAATCTACCGATACAGTACCTGCGTTTGAAAGTTTTGATGAATTGGCTATTCCCTACAGAGCTGTTGCCTCTGATATAACAACTGCTGAAGTGGTAATACTCTCAAAAGGCAGCATTCATCAAGCAATGAAAGCTTCTGCAGCGGTACCGGGTATTGTGTCGGCTGTAGAGATTGATGGAAAAACACTCGTTGATGGTGGTATAGCGAATAATATGCCAATTGATGTAGTAAAAGCGATGGGGGCTGATATTGTTATTGCTGTCGATATTGGCTCTCCACTTGCTCATGAAGATGAGCTTACCAGTACGGTGGCGGTGTTAAATCAATTATCAACTATTTTGACTAACAACACTACGTTAGCGCAGAAAGAGTTATTAACTGAAAAAGATATTTTAATTCGTCCCGCCATAGATAATTTAAGCACTACCGATTGGTCAGTTTTACCTAAAGCACTTGAGCTAGGAGAAAAACAAGCACAAGAGCAAATTGAGCAAATTAAAAAGCTTTCGGTGAGTAATGAAGAGTTTATAGATTATCAAAAGCATAAGCTCAATAAATCAAAGAAATGGCTAGCAACCAGTGAGCGTCCTGTTGTAAAGATTAACTATGAGAATAATTCAAATGCCGATGTTGATATTATTGCACAACACTTTGCTATAGACATTGGCTCTTATTTAACTAAGGAGCAACTCGATGAAGCTATTAATCGTGTTTATGCTTTAGATATGTTTGAAAGTGTCAATGTTGAAATTGATGATGTAAGTGAAGGCAAAATCATAGTTTTGCAAACCAAAGCCAAGTCTTGGGGCCCTAACTATTTAGATTTTGGTTTTAGCTTAAAAACTGATTTTCATCATAGAACTATCACTGAGTTAAATGTTGCTTATTTAATGACTGATATTAATAAAAATGGCGGTCAATGGTTGAATGAAGTTAGAGTTGGTTGGGAAACCATGCTTGGCACGGAGTTTTATCAACCCATAGGAAAATATCAACAATATTTTGCCCGGACAAGACTTGAGTATGGCCATGAAAAGTGGGAAAGAACGAAGGAAAGGTACGAACTTACTAATAAATACGCTCTGGCCAAATTAGGTTTGGGCTATAACTATGTTTTCAATGGGCTCGTTGAAGTAGGTGGCATTGCCGAAAAGGGGGACTTGTCTGTTGATGTGCAAACTGTTGGTAAGTATGACTATGATTCATATGGCGGTTATTTAAAGGCAGAATATGATTCCCTTAATAGTATTAACTTTCCAACAGAGGGTAATAAACTTTCATTTAATGTTTTTTGGCGTGAAGATAGCTATTCTCGTCCACTTACAAAATTTACCGAAGATACTTCAGTTGAAATTACCTTTGACTGGCGTGGTGCTATAGGCTTTAGAGGCCATACTTTTGTGGGTATTGTTTCACTAGCTACAGTAGAAAGTGATGTTGGTTCTGACTTTACCGTACATGTCACTGAATTAGGCGGCTTTTTAAACTTATCAGGTTATCAAGAAGATGCTTTGATAGGCGCGCACAAAGCATTTGCTGCGCTGGCTTATCAGTATGACTTAGGTCGAGATATACCAGGTGCTTTTGGTTTACCGATGTATTTAGGGGCAAGTATAGAGATGGGTAATATTTGGCAAATAGATGATTCGGTAAAGCATGATGATTTAATTCATTCAGGTAGTTTGTATCTGGGTACAGATACGAGCTTTGGCCCCGCTGTATTTGGTGTAGGTGTCGCTTCAAAAGGCGAGTATAGCTTTTTCCTCTCAATTGGCAAAAACTGGTAAATATAATCACTTGATGTAGTAATAAGTACTTCTTGAAATGTTTTATTATTACCAACAAAGGTAATAGTAAGTATGATAGTCGACAGAAAGTAATTTACTTAAAGAAACTAATTTGTAGCAACTAACTTAGGCCATAACATTTACAGGAAAATGCTGGTTCAACAGTTATAAGAGTCAACATGTCAAAGATTATTCTTGAAAACCCGTGGGCAACCATCAGTCAATCTCAACTTGCTAATGATATTGACGTTATCAACATTAACCATAAACTATGCCAGGCAAAGGTTAGTCTCTATGGTGGGCAGGTCTTATCTTTTATACCTAAAAATCAGCAGGATCTGTTTTGGTTAAGTGAAACATCTGCTTATGAAATAGGGAAAGCGATACGTGGTGGAATTCCTTTATGTTGGCCTTGGTTTGGCGCCAATGACAAGCAATCACCCGAGTCAGCAAAAACTAGCCCAGCAGGTAATCATGGCTTTGCTAGGCAAGTAGTATGGCAACTTGATAATGTTGAGGTAACAAGCGAGCAAGTGGTCATTGATATTGTTTTTCAAGGAGAAAAGCAGCACTCCATGTGGCCAAATGCTTTTCAACTAAAGCAAACCTTATGTTTTGGTTCGCACTTTGAGCAAATACTAACGATGCATAACTTATCAGCTCAAGATGCAGAATATACTTCAGCTTTACACAGTTATTTTAACGTGAGTTCACCGTTATTTATTTCGATTAAAGAATTAGAGCAGGCCGCATTCTTTGATAAATTGTCAGGTAAGAATAAAACAAAGCAGCCAATTGCTCACTGTGTAGGCCCTATTGATCGCGTTTATGAGTTTTCAAAAGCGGTAAAGCTGATTGATTCAAAGTGGCAAAGATCCATTTCCATTGAAAGTAATGCTAGTCAATGGGTGTTATGGAATCCGGGCGAAGATATTGCTAACTCGATGGCCGATATTCACCCTAAAGGAGAGCAAAACTTTGTCTGTTTGGAAGCAGCTCAAACAACGTGGCAAAATTTACCTGCGGGTAAAAGTGCCAAGTTAAGACAAAAAATCACAGTACAGCCTCTAGTTAATTCGTAAATATTTATGAAGCAACATATGGGTGAAATTGATTTTTAAATAAAACCCTCTGGGCAGTGTCATAAAGGGTTTTCCGTGGCGATCATAGGCTTGTGTTTTTGCTTGGCTGTTAGCCGCTTTAGGTCTAAGTTGCATTACTTGACCATGTTTTCCTTGAATGTTTTCAACATTGCCTAAGACGATCATATCGGTTAATTCTTGCCAATCTTGCGCTAATAAGGCTTCTTCCTCAGCACTAGGAGACCAAAGAAAGGGAGTGCCTACCACGCGTTGTGTAATAGGCTGATCTTTTGGAGAAATAACAGGAACCCAGAGTACTTTTGCCAGTTTTTTTCTTACATAGCTATTATGCCAGTTAATACCGACTAATCCAGTTAATGGAGCTACACTCACAAAGGTGGTTTCAAGAGGTTTTGCTTGTTCATTAATGGGTAAGGATTTTAATTCAATACCTAAATTGGGAAAATCTGGCTCTGGCCTAGAGCCAGCGCTGGCCCCCAATACGTGCTCAAGTAGTAAGCCAATCCAGCCTTTATTTCGTGTTAAGTTCTTTGGTACTTCGATACCTGCTTGTTGAGCAATATCACCTAATGTTAAGCCCGCTAGATTTTGAGCTCTTTCGATAAGTTCATGCTCAGTTTGAGGAATATTCATAGAAGTAGGTCGTCGTCAGTCTTTTTAACACCAAGGCTGGCTATTATGTTGTTAAACACTAAAAAAATCAAAGTTATCATTTGCTCATATGGCGTTATTATGGTTGAATCTAGGTAAGTGATTTTTTAATTTGCCAGGAGTTCCTGTGATCGATGCCGAAGGCTATCGTGCCAATGTCGGTATAGTAATAATTAATGACAGGGGACAAGTATTTTGGGCAAGAAGGTATGGACAACATTCATGGCAGTACCCTCAAGGGGGCGTTGATGAAGGTGAATCAGCAGAGCAAACCATGTATCGAGAGTTACATGAAGAAGTTGGTTTAAAACCTGAACATGTAAAAATAGTTGCTTCAACCAAGCATTGGCTGAAATATAAATTACCAAAACGTTTTATTAGACATGACTCAAAGCCTGTGTGTATAGGGCAAAAGCAGAAATGGTTTTTATTAAAACTAACTGCGCCAGAGTCGGCCATTAATTTATTGCATAGTCATCATCCTGAGTTTGATGATTGGCGTTGGGTGAGTTATTGGTATCCTGTACGACAAGTAGTTTCTTTTAAAAGAGACGTTTATCGTAAAGTGATGAAGGAGTTTGCGCATGCCGCCTTATCATTCTCACATGAAAGACGACATGATAGGCGAAATGATAGAAGAAAACGCCGAGCTTAACCTATGTCTAGTTATTACTATGATACTAAATAAAGTTAAATAGCCTACAATTAGCCCCTTGGGAACTAACGGTAGGCTATTTTTTTCTCTAAACAGACTGCAATAAAGGACGCCAATGTTAGCTACGCTACGCCGTATTGTATTAGATTTTAGTCAAGAAACTGAATTACAATCAGCGTTAGAGCGTATGGTCACTCAAGTTAAATCTGCCATGAACACAGATTGCTGTTCAATATATCTGGCAGATTATCATTACCAACATTTCGTTTTAATGGCCTCTGATGGACTCGCGATAAATTCTTTGGGTAAAACCTGCATAGGTTTTTCAGAAGGGCTTGTCGGTTTAGTTGGTCAACGCGAAGAGCCATTAAATATTGCTAATGCTCAAGAGCATCAAGATTATATTCATGCACCTGAAGTGCAAGAAGATGATTTAAATGCTTTTTTAGGGACGCCTATCATTCACCAGCGTAAAGTGTTGGGGATTTTAACGATACAGCAAGAACAAGCGAGACATTTTTCGGAGACAGAAGAAGCCTTTGTTGTCACCTTATCTGCTCAATTAGCCAGTGCATTAGCTAATGCCGAAGTAAGAAATTTAATTTCTAGTCAGCAAGATCACATACAGCAAAATAAGCAATTGCAAGGCATCGCAGGATCTTCGGGTATTGCTATGAGTCAGATAGTGGTATGTCAGCCACAGGCTGATTTATCCACAGTCAGTTTGAAAAAAGTAACAAACCTTGCTGCACAGCATGAAAGAATAGCACAGGCTATTGATAAAACACGTAATGATTTTACTCTGCTTAGTGAAAAATTGGCCAGTATTGTTAAAGATGAAACTCTTGCCATTTTTGATGTTTATCAGCAAATGTTGGCTCAAGTAGGCATAGGGCAAGAGATTAGCGATAAAATTAATTTAGGCTGGCGAGCTGACAGTGCCCTGAAAATGGTGATTGAGCACTATATCTCCCAGTTTAAGGCGATTGATGATGCTTACTTGCAAGAGCGCGCGAGTGATGTGCAAGATTTAGGTAATCGATTACTTTTTAATTTACGACAGCAAGAGCAGCAAAGTAGAGCTTTGCCGAAGGAGTTTATTTTACTCGCAAAAGATGTAACGGCTTCTATGTTGGCTGAATATCAGCATAAAGGCTTACAAGGCATTATTTCATTATCGGGTTCTAATAACTCCCATGCCGCTATTTTAGCAAGATCACTAGGCTTGCCTGCTATTATGGGGGTTAATGCGTTAGCATTTGTGCAACTCGATAGTCAACAGGCGATTGTTGATGGCTATAGTGGTGAGCTGTTTATCAACCCTGATGAAACCTTGGTTCAAGAATATCAGTATTTAATTTCTCAGGAACAAGCTTTGACAGAAAAAGTTATGAAGGTTGCTAATTTACCTTGCATAACAACGGATGGTAGAGCTATTGAAATATTGTTAAATGCTGGCTTATCAGAAGGGTTTGAACATTCTGGTAATTTAGGGGCATTAAGTATCGGCTTATACCGTACAGAAATTCCTTTTATGGACAGAAGTTGCTTTCCTTCGGAGCAAGAGCAAACACAGCTTTATAGACGTGTGCTAAATGCTTTTCCTAAGCATGCTGTAACAATGCGAACACTTGATGTGGGTGGGGATAAATCACTACCTTATTTCCCTATTACAGAAGATAACCCTTTCCTTGGTTGGCGTGGTATTCGTATTACCTTAGATCATCCGGAAATATTTCTTGTACAAATTAGAGCCATGCTTAGGGCAAATCAAGGGATTGGTAATTTAGAAATAATGCTACCGATGATTTCTAATATTGAAGAAGTTGACGAAGCCACACGTTTAATCAATCAAGCCTATTTTGAATTGAAAGCGGAATTGAAAACACAATTGCTGGAAGAGCTAGTTAAAGACTTGTACGATAAAGACCTTAGCATTGAATTAGAACATAAAGCAGAAGCCATATCGCAACAATTGATGAAGCCACGAGTGGGTATTATGCTAGAAGTTCCTTCTGTTATTTTTCAATTACCTGAGCTAGCAAAACGCGTTGATTTTTTCTCAGTAGGTAGTAATGACTTAACTCAATACTTGTTAGCGGTTGATCGAAATAATAGCCAAGTAGCTAATTTATATGACTCTTTTCATCCTGCAGTGCTAAGAGCATTATATGCAATAGCACAAGAATCGGCACAATTACTTGTGCCCATTAGTCTATGTGGCGAATTAGCTTCAACACCAGCAGGTGCATTGTTATTATTAGCCATGGGCTATGATAAACTAAGTATGAACTCCCATAATGTGCCACGGATAAAATGGGTCATTAGGCATGTGAGTTTTGAACAAGCTCAGGATATTCTTTCACATACTTTAACATTGAGTTCAACAAACGATGTTCATGACTATTTAAATGAGCAATTAGAAACATTAGGTTTAGGTGGATTTATCCGCGCAGGATATTAGCTTTCCGCCCGTATTCTCACTTTATCAAATTTTAATTTTATGATTTTTACCGTATTCTTTACCTGTGTCGCACTTGGTAGTTTGGTTGGCTTTCTCGCTGGTCTACTAGGGATTGGTGGTGGTTTGATTGTTGTACCTGCCTTAGTGTATTTATTACCACTTTTAGGTGCTGATAACAGTATAGTCATGCCAATGGCGCTTGCTACTTCACTCGCTGCTATTGTGGTTACTTCCTCAAGTGCCGCCTACGCTCATCATCGAAATAATAATATTCCTTGGAAACTAGCAAAACCATTGATGATTGTTGTCGCGCTCGGTGCGTTAATGGGAGCTTTTATAGCTGATTTAATGTCTACGCAAGCGTTAAAGAATTTTTTTGCAGTGGCGGTCATGCTGTTAGCTAGCTACATGTTGGCATCTATTGCCAACCCTAAAGAGCGTACTTTACCTTCTACCTTGACCTTGCAGGTCATCAGTTGGTTAACGGGCATTGTTGCAAGTTTAATGGGCATGGCGGGCGGCGCTATATTAGTGCCAGCGTTAACTTATTTTGGCATGTCTTTAAGACATGCCATTGGTATTGCCACAGCGTGTGGTGTACTCGTCGCACTCTTTGGCTCATTAGGGTATATTTATACGGGATTCTCACAAAGCTTATTACCAAGCTGGAGTGTAGGATATGTGTACTTACCCGCATTACTCGGTATTGTTTTAAGCTCTTCATTTTTTGCGCCATATGGTGTGAAGTTCGCAAGTAAGTTGCCGGTGAAAACCTTAAAAAAAGCCTTTGCTGTATTTCTTATTTTAGTGGCTATTAAAATGATGACTTCGTAAAAAATTACACGATTTCTTTTGATAAATGAGTATAATTAAACGCTTGTATCATCTCGTTACTTTTTCTTGTTAAAAAAGCGTGTGAAATTCTATTTGCTTAGGTATCGTACTTAGCAAATCTTTAAAACGGATAGAAAATGTCAGATCAGTATTTACAATTTCCGGTAATTGACCCAGTAATTTTTAGTATCGGCCCTGTTGCTCTACGTTGGTATGGCACTATGTATTTAATCGGCTTTTTAGCTGCTCTATTTATCGCTAATAAAGCTGCAGATAAAAGCAATGGATTATGGACTCGAGAGCAAGTAAGCGACTTATTATTTTACGGTTTTCTGGGAGTGGTTTTAGGCGGTCGGTTTGGCTATGTCCTTTTTTATCAATTTGATTACTTCTTGGCAGATCCGCTTTATCTGTTAAAAATATGGCAAGGTGGTATGTCATTTCATGGCGGCCTGCTAGGGGTTATAACTGCCATTTTTATATTTGCTCGAAAAACAAATAAACAATTTCTTGCTGTGGGAGACTTTGTTGCACCACTGGTACCTATTGGATTAGGTATGGGGCGTCTGGGTAATTTTATCAATGCAGAATTGTGGGGAAGACAAACTGATGTGTCGTGGGCTATGGTTTTTCCAACAGATCCACTACAAGTGCCAAGACACCCGTCTCAGTTATATGAATTCTTTCTAGAAGGTGTCGTGTTATTTGCCATTTTATTTTATATCTCACGTAAACCTAGAAGTTTAGGGTTAGCGTCAGGTGCTTTCTTAATAGGTTATGGTGTTTTTAGAAGTATTGTAGAGTTTTATAGAGAACCTGATGCGCATTTAGGTTTGTATTTCTCCTTTATTTCTAAAGGTCAAATATTAAGTATACCAATGATATTGGCAGGTATTTTCATTATTTATATTGGCTACCTTAGCCAGCAAAAAACTCAAATTGCGAACTCTTCGAAACAGCAGAATTTAAAAGGAACTAAGTAAATGCGTGCTTATTTAGATTTATGTCAGCGAATTATTGACCAAGGCACTTGGGTTGAAAATGAGCGCACAGGTAAACGATGTTTAACAGTAATTAATGCCGACTTAGAATATAACGTTGGTGCTAATGAATTCCCTATGATCACCACACGTAAAAGCTACTTTAAGTCTGCTATTGCTGAGTTTATTGGGTATATCAGAGGTTATGACAACGCAGCGGATTTTCGAAAATTGGGTACGAAAACTTGGGATGCCAATGCAAACCTTAATGATGCATGGCTTAATAACTCTCATCGTAAGGGTGAAGATGACATGGGGCGCGTTTATGGTATACAAGGGCGCGCATGGGCAAAACCTGATGGTGGCAAAATAGATCAGTTACAAAAAATAGTAGATAACTTATCTAACGGCATTGATGATCGCGCTGAAATAATGACATTTTATAACCCTGGTGAATTTCACATGGGTTGTTTAAGACCTTGCATGCATACTCACAACTTTTCATTACTGGGTGATACTTTATATTTGACCAGTTTCCAACGTTCTTGTGATGTGCCGCTTGGCTTGAACTTTAATCAAATTCAAGTATTTGCTTTTCTTGCCTTAATGGCGCAGATAACAGGTAAAAAAGCGGGTATGGCATACCATAAAATAGTCAATGCTCACATTTATGAAGATCAACTGCCGCTGATGAAAGATGTGCAATTAAAGCGCGAACCTTTACCCTTGCCTAAATTAAACATTAACCCCGATATAAAAACCTTAAAAGATCTAGAAACATGGGTAACTATGGATGATTTTGAGGTCGAAGGTTATCAATGTCACGACGCAATTAAGTATCCCTTCGCGGTTTAGTTTTTTGTTAAATTAATGAGCCTCCTTCTGGAGGCTTTTTAAATTAATTAGGTATGAAATGTAAGGCTAAAGTATAAGGTAACTTACTCAAATAATAGGGTAATATTATTTTTAGCTATTAATATTAAGAGCATTTTATTTTTTTAATTATTAGGTTCAATTAATCCATGAAGGATTTTAATAATGTTTAGTTTTAATAAAAGATCTGAAATTCTAGCGTTAGAAAATGAAATATCTTTACTAAAAGCAAGAAATGAAGCTTTAGAAACTGAGCTCAGTCAAGTGAGCAATGTAACGCAATCAAAAGATCAACAATATCTGGATACACAAGCAGAATATGAAAACCAGAATGAGCTAAATAAGTTGTGGTTACAATCATCAGATTTGATTAGCCAGATTAGGGAGGCATTGGCGGCGTCATCGACTGAGTTGCTAGAGCACCGAGATAACTTTCAGTCATCTCACCAGCTTTTTGATCAAATTATGGCGATGCTTCAGCAAAATATTACTTCAACCTCGCAAATCGCAACTGATACTGAAAAAGCTTCTGTTTCCGTTGACCAATTAAAAACCGTGACAGCGGGCATCAATGACTTTGTTAATATTATTAAAGGGATTTCTGACCAAACGAATTTATTGGCGTTAAATGCGGCCATTGAAGCGGCTAGGGCAGGAGAGCAAGGGCGTGGATTTGCGGTAGTAGCCGATGAAGTTCGAACATTGGCTCAGCGCTCTGCGGAAGCTTCGAATGAAATCTCAAATTTGATTGATCAAGTTAATCAACAAATGACAGATGTTATCGATGGTATTCATCATGTTGGTAATAAAAGCCAGGAAATCAGTGATAGTACTGCGTCTATAGAAGAAACGGCTAATAAAATAGTGAACATGTCGCAAAACATGTATGGCGTTATTACTAACTCAACTTCAGATGCATTTATTCAAACGGTTAAAATGGATCATGTTGTTTGGAAGCTTGAAGTTTATCAGGTCATGCTAGGGCAGTCAGACAAGTCAATAGAAGATTTTGCCGATCACACTATGTGCCGTTTAGGTAAATGGTATTATCAAGGTGAAGGTGCAAATAAATATGCATCAATGACTGCATTTAAGCAAATTGATAAACCACATGCAGAGGTTCATCAATATGGCTTAGATGCTTTAAAAGCATTTAGCGCTGGTGATAATAAACATACTGTTCAAAGTTTAGCTAAAATGGAAAATGCGAGTTTTAAAGTTGTTGACTTACTTACGTCATTATCACACGAAATATCTAAAGGTGTGGGGTGTAATTAAGCGCAAAATATTCTGCCTTTTTTTAATCACTTAACTTTAAAATAGCTTTAACATAACTTTGAAGTTAAGTGACAACTCCCCCTCTATCTCTTTAGTTTCGTCTTCTAGCCAGGGTATTAAAATACAATACACATTTGCTAACTTCTTTACGTTGTCATCTTTTTTAACTTGCATGCTAATATTAATAATTATTACTCAGATTTAATCGTTTAATTGGAATAACAATGTTAATAGAAAAAAGAATCGGCCTGTTTTTTATGTTTTGTGGGCTTAGCGTATTATCAGTAAATAGTTATGCTGATGGGTTAACCGATTTGAATCAGGCTTTAAAACAACTTAACGGAAACTCTCCAATTAAGGCCACACTTGAAACCTCATATAGCCAAAAACGTGGAAGAAAAAAAGAGATCAAAGTAACCAGTGGCTTTGCTCAAGTGAATCTTATGGATGCTCCTTCGGGTCTGCAAGTCACTTATTCAAATGAAACACTAATAAAGCTTGAGCATGAGCGAAATGAAAAAGAGACTAATGAGGAGGTCAATACCCCGACCTTAAACGCAATAAATGATATAGAAGCCACAGAGTTAAGCAGTATGCTTTCAGCGGCATCTAATTTAAAGCGTTCGTTAATAAAAGCAAAGTTTGTTAATGAAGAAAACATTCTATTTGAAGGAAAAAAAGCACGCATACTTCACTTTGATTTACCTTTGGAAGCTATTATCACCAATAAGGAAGTAAGAGGTTACGTTAATGACTTTAATGGTAAATATAATATTACGATTGATGATGATGGTGTGCCATTACAATCAGAGTTAAGTTTTGATGGCAAAGGTAGCATTTATTTGTTTTTCAAGTTATCGATTAATCAATCAAGGAAGTATTACTACCGAGTTGTTGATGATAGGTTGGTGAATTTTCGACAAGAATTTGAACGAAAACAAAAATCTACTTGGGATAAAAGAGACTCGTCAGGTTATAAGGTTCTACGTTTAGAAGATGATATTGAAACCTTGGCATATGAACATTAATGTAGATGGTGATGACTATTTATTAACCTTGTCAGCTCGTTACAGGTAACTTTAGAGTTGTATTTGAGCTGACCCCGTCTTTTTCTCAAGTTTAATGATGCCTTCTTTCTTCATTGCTTTTAAAGCTATGTTGATGGCATCGCAAAGAGACTTTCCTTTTTTATTGTTTTGGCAAACATAAAACACATCAAGAATGTGAATTGGTTTGTGCACCGCGTATTCAACTTGATTTACATGCGGGCTATTGTTTACCGCAGCCACAGTTGAAGCATCATCACCAATAACGGCATCTATATAACCCCGCATTAAGCGTTCGATGTTGGCATTATCATCTTTGGCATAACTAAAGTAAATTTTAGAGTTATTGATAATTTTCTTTCCGTAGCTATAACCGGTTACTGCGCCTACTATTTTACCTTGTAAATCTTTTAGTGTTTTTATATTCGAGCCTTTTCGCGTAAACAGTACGATTCTTTTTAAGAAAAAAGGCTGTGAAGTAATCACTGTTTCGTTAGGCAAGTTTTCATAAAGCTCAGGAAAGTAAGCATCAATGTAGCCGGCATTAAACGAAGCTTGGGTGCGTTTAGTGGGTTGAATAAGTAATTTAGCGTCAATATTTGCTCGTTGCATTACCTCGTTATGCATTTTAATAAACAATCCATTATGTTCATCAATAACTAACTGAGGAATGTAGTAACTACCAATATCAGTACTATGAACAAGGAATGGCAGTAAGCCAACAAAAAGACATAAGAACCTTTTAAACATTAACTTTGTGCTTATCCTGCTATAAGAGTGTGAGAATACAGCTGATTATAACAGAAAGTTTATGCTTGTTTTTTGTGTTGTAAATATATTGTTCGAAAGTCCTCCTTTTATTTAATAAATGGGGAGGAAAAAATTGAAAGGCTGTGTACCTACTGACTCAGCCTTTAGAATGGTCAATTGTTTGAACAATAGTGTTTAGAAAGTATAACGTAATGTCGCAGAGAAGCTTCTACCTGGCTCTGTAACGTCACTTAATGTGCTTGAGTCTTTATGTCCGGCGCCGTTTAAATACTGTACATACTCTTTGTCAGCTAAGTTTGTTAAGGCGAGGTTTACCTTTAAATTATCAGTAAATTCATAAGTTGCGAGTAAGTCTACAGTGCCGTATCCTGCAATCTCAACACTTCCTTCATTGACTTTATCCATACGGTCAGCCCAATTGAGAATAAGTTCAGCAGACAGTTTTTCTTGTTCAAAGCTAATACCTGCAACACCTGATAATGGGGTAATGCTATTTAGGTATTCACCAGTATCATCATTTTCACCGTCTTGATAGGCAGCATTGGCAAAGACTGAAACACTATCATTGAGATGATAGCGAACTGATGCTTCAACACCTTTTAAAGTGACGGAATCAATATTTTGATATTGATATACTAGCACTTGTGCTTCTTGCCCTGTGTAAGGGTTAACACTTGATTCAATGTCAATTAACTCAGTCGCTAAGAAATTATCAAATTGATTGTAATATATGGCTGTTGAGAAAAATAAATCCCCTACATGGCCACGTAAACCGAGTTCAAAGGTGTCACTTTCTTCTGGTGATAAATCATCACTTGGCACAATTCTATAGCCGTAAATAGAATTATCATGTTCAATGTAAGCTAAATCATAAGCGGGAACCTTAAAGCCTTGCCCATATTGGGCAAAACCTGCCACCGTATCAGAAAACTTGTAAAGTGCGCCAATGTTTAACGAGAGATGATTTTCATCGAATTTTTTAAAGGGGTTGCCATCTTCTTTTAATGCACCATTTGGATCCATTTCATATATATCAAAACGAGCACCGGGCGTTACTACTAATTTATTGTTAAGTAATGAGATTTCGTCATTGAAGAAAACACCCGCACGAAATACATCAGTGGTAGGAAATTTATTTGTTTCTTGAGGGTAACCATCTTTAGGGGTACCTTCAACCTCATATAATTTAACTTCAGTACGCTTAGATTCGGATGTCTCAATATCCAAGCCGTAGCCAATGGTGTGAGTATCGTTTAGCGATAAACTGGCATTAGAAAGAAAACCGAGTGTTTTTTGTTTGTAAACAGCTGTCTTATACATATCGCGTATTTCAACAATAGGGAACCCAAAATTAGCGTCAATATCTAATTGTCCGTATTCTATATCTTCTTGCTCTGTCGTATTTTGGTAAAGTGAAACATTTAACACATCGTAGAGTAATGTTGCTGTTTCACTATGGTATCTCAATTGGAAAGATTGATTGTCTTTTTCACTATTATTACTTTCTTTAACAATATCGTAGCCTTCTAAGTTTCTAAAATACTCTAATAGACCGTAGGCAGTATCGCCTACAACTTCTTGGTTCCAAATATCAGCAGTAAAACTTAATGTATCAGACGTTGAGAAATTATAATTGGCTTTATAAAAGAGGCTGCTTGATTCAATGTCCAATGCTGGACGAGTTCCATCATAGTTTTGCGTTTCTTCACCAGTTCGATAATTCAAGTTGAGGACTTGCTCAAAGTTACCAGTAGCAAGGGCTAGGGTTGTGCTAATATGACTTTGCTTACCAATATCGTTATAACCTATTTTTACATTACCAGCGAACGTTTCACCATCAACAAGGTAATCTGAAGCGTTTTTGGTGGTGAAAACTACAATACCGCCTAAAGCATCAGAACCATAGAGCGAAGATGTCGCTCCTTTCGCGACTTCAACTTGTTTTAATGTATCTGTTTCAATGAAGCCTCGACCAACGATATCGTTTAACCCGTTAGCACCATAGCCTTCATTCATCCGCATGCCATCTTTAATCATCAAGACTCTATCACCACCCATGCCTCGAACAATAATATTCTGTGCGTTACCTGTGTTTCCCGTCACTTGAATACTAGGATCATACTTAAACAGTTGGCTCATATCGTTAACTAACTGCTTTTCTAAATCTTCTTGTGTAATGACTGATATGCTTCCTGCAACATCTTTAAGTGGTTTTTCCGTTTTACTTCCACTGACAACGATCACTTCCAAATCAGTATTTACTGCACTATCTGCAATATCATCGGCATATACGTTTGAGGTCATGAAAAGGGCTGTTGAAATGGCACTCGCTAAAAGAGCACGCTGTGGCATAAACATTTGATATTCCTATTAAGTATTTTTATTAAATACGCATTGTTAATTTGCAATCTGGCTATTTAACAATACGTGAGACTGCTGTTAATTGGCTCTCTAAGTAATGAAAGATGAAATGAGAGCCGTATTTCATTTTTAACATACACGTTCAAAATACGATTGTAAATACAAATAAGAATAATTATCATTTGATTGTTTGGTTGTTGCTATGTACAATTTTGTCTTATCAAATCCAATGATTAAATTTTTAGAGGTAATTAGTCAGTGAATATTCAGCTCTTAGAAGTAACCATGGCAGAGGCGTCAAAACTACTGATGGCTCCCATTATCGTTTTAATTTGTTTATTAGTGGTTTATGCCATATATGCACTAGGGCGCTTTTGCTCACAATATTTAGTGCGTAAGCAAAACAAACTGGCGTATACGCGCCAAGTAACATCAGATGAATTCAATGAAATTACCAGCCACGCAGGTTATCCCATTCATAACTATTTTGTTAATCATCCAACAGCCAGTGATGATGAACTTGAAGTGGTCGCACTTAAACAATTAGAGAACTTGCGCATAGTCACGCGTATTGCACCTATGCTTGGTTTAATTGCCACTATGATCCCGATGGGGCCAGCATTGCAAGCCCTAGCAGACGGTAATATTCAAGGCATAAGTGAAAACCTAATTATCGCTTTTGCAGCCGTTATTTGGGGGTTGGTTATCTCTTCATTAACTTTTTGGCCAGCATCGGTTAAAAAACGCTGGTGCGCTAATGAGCTGATTAATATTCGCAAGCTTAAAGGGCAAGCGTAATGAAATTTTTAGATGAAGATGAAGAGTTAAACCCCATTGTAAGTGCAGTGAATCTGGTCGATGTCTTTTTAGTTATCATCGCTGCATTGTTAATTGCCTTGGCGCAAAACCCACTTAACGTTTTTTCTAGCGATGATGTCACTGTAGTGAAAAACGCTGGCAAACCCAATATGGAAGTTATCGTTAAAAAGGGTAAAGAAATCAAGCAATACAAGTCGACAGGAGATATTGGCTCTGGTGAAGGAATGCGAGCTGGTGTTGCCTACAAAATGGCTGACGGTAGTTTTGTTTATGTGCCAGAAGGGGATGAAGCACAAACAGACGAAGCAGCTAAGCAGGTAGAAAAATAATGATAAAACAAACCATTTCAAATTTTTTAATTGTATTAACAGTATTAGTTATTTGTCTTGTTCAGCCAAGTTTTGCAACCGATGTAGCATCAGAAAAAAACAGCAAGCCACAAGTATTGTTAATGATGTCAGGCCACGCTTCTAAACCTAAAGGGGACTTGCTGTTATCTTTGGCAAAAGATCAGCCATTTGAGTTGATAAACTTTTCAACTAAAGGCAAATCAGAAGAAGAGGTTAAAGCAGCTTGGTCAAAAGCGCAGCTTATTATGCTAGACGGTATTAACCCTGCGCTTTCTAAATACATGTTTGGTAAATATCAAAGCTATTTAACTGACATGCCAAATGTACCGGTTATTTCTCTTGGCGATTTAAGTAATGAAAAAATGAACCAAGGGCTTGATAGCAAACATCAAAAAAATATCGGCAGTTATTATAAAAATGCCGGCCGTGTTAACTATCAAAACTTAATGCATTACATCGCAAATGATTATTTAGGCTTGTCAAACATCAAGGCAAAGGCCCCTTTTGTTGTGCCTAATGTAGGCTTGTATCACTATGACTATCCGGGACAAGTAACCGATCAAGCAGATGAATTCTTTAACTTTCTGCAAGTAAAAGACAAACAACCAGTAATAGCCATTGGTATTCACCGTAGTGTTATTGATTATGAGCAACAGCAAGTAGTTGATGCGCTTATCAAAGGGTTGGAAGCGAAAGGCGCTAAAGCATTGGGCTTTTTCTTTGAAGGTGAAGAAAAGACGATGAATTACACTGACTTGTTAATGCATGAAACAGAAAATGGCAAACAAGCCCAAGTTGATTTATTGATAAATTATCGCTCGTTACACTTTGTTGAAAAACGCCGTGGTGAGTTTGAAAAGATCGGTGTACCAGTATTGCATGCCATTAACTACACAGAAGGGAATCAAGCAGAGTTTGAAGCGGATCATGCCGGAATTTCACCATCATTAACCCCGTTTTTCTTAGTAATGCCAGAAGATACTGGTAGTGCAGACCCAACGATAATTGCCGCAAATGATAAAGGTGTTAAAACCGTAATTGATTATCAGCTTAATGCTTTAGTTGAACGCGCTTTTAATCACGCAAACTTAAAGCACATTGCTAATCAAGATAAAAAGGTTGCTACTTTTATTTGGAACTACCCTCCAGGTGAAAAGAACATTGGTGCAGCTTTTTTAGATGTACCAACGTCGATTAAAAATATTGCTAAAGCCATGAAAGAAAAGCGCTATCAAGTTGATGTAAAGGAGCACAAAGAGCTAATTGAATCAGCAGGTAAATTGCTGCGCCCGTATTATCGCGGTGAAGATGCAGAACAGTTGATAGCACAAGATTTAGCTGAATACATGCCCTTATCAACCTACTTAACTTGGTTTAATGCGCTGCCGGAAAATGTCACTAAGCCAATTGTAGAGCGCTGGGGTAAGCCTGAAGAAAGCGGCATGTTGCGTAAAACAACCATAGACGGTAAAGAAGTGAATGCTTTTGTTATTCCGCGCATGAATTTAGGCAATATGATAGTCATGCCACAAGGTGTGCGCGGTGAAGATGCCAAGGAGCATGCGAACCTGTATCACAGCACTAAAACGCCAATTAATCACAGCTATTTAGCAATTTACCTATTTGCTCGTCAAGGCTTTGGCGCTGATGCGTATATTCACCTAGGTACACATGGCTCACAAGAGTGGTTAACAGGTAAAGAGCGCGGTTTATCAGTGTATGATGCGCCAAGTTTGGCTATTGGTAATTTACCGGTATTTTATCCGTATATTATTGATAATGTTGGTGAGGCGATGCAGGCTAAACGTCGTGGTCGCGCTACTATGATAAGTCATTTAACCCCGGGCTTTGCCAAAGCAGGTTTATATACTGAGGTCGCTACCTTAAGTGAGAAAATCACTAACTATTTGATGCTGTCTGAAGGGCAAACTAAGGCTAACACGCAAACAGAAGTAATTGAAATGGCACAAGCGCTTAACATGCTAAATGACTTATCGCTTACTAAAGAAGAAGTTATGGCAAATTTTGATGAACATATTGCCAAGCTACAAGATCATTTAAATGCCTTAGCACAAATGAGCCAACCACTTGGCGTGCATATTTTTGGTGAACTTCCTCAAGATGCGCATTTATTTAGTACTATGCTGCAAATGCTCGGCGATGACTTTACTGTGCGTGCGGCAAGTTATGAAAAAGCAAATAACCTTGCCATAGCTAAAGCTCAACAGTTTGATGAGCACAATGTTAAGAAGTTAGCGGCGCTTGATGGTTTTCAATTGGTTAAAACCTATATTGAAAACCCCGCTGTGTTGACAGATTTAGACGAACAATTACAAGCTGATTTAACTTTAGCAAAAGAGTATTGGGATAACTTTCAGGCGATTGCTGAAACGCAAAACTTAATGCTGGCATTGGAAGCTAACTATATTCCAATTAGCTATGGTAATGACCCTATTCGTAACCCTAATGCTGCGCCAACAGGTCGAAACTTAATCGGTTTTAATCCTGCCAAAGTACCTTCTAAAGAAGCTTATGATGCGGGTGTTACTTTGATGAATCAAACCATAGATGCTTATGTTGAAAAGCATGGCAAGTACCCAGAAAAACTAGCGTTTTCGCTATGGTCATTGGAAACCATGCGTCATCAAGGTGCACTTGAAGCGCAAATATTACACGCATTGGGTTTAAAGCCTAAGTGGAATAATCAAGGCAACGTAGTTGATACTGAAGTCATCCCTTACAGCGAATTAAAGCGCCCACGTATTGATGTAGTGATTTCAGTGACGGGCTTATATCGTGATGCATTTCCTAACGTAATGTTATGGCTGGCGAAAGCGATTGATAAAGTGGCTAAAATGAAAGAAGACAATAACTTTGTTTACCGTCACGCCAATGCTCTACGTAGTGAATTACTGGAAAAAGGTAAAACTGAAGAAGATGCCGATTATTTATCGTCTATTCGTATCTTCTCAAATGAAACCGGCAACTATGGTACAGGTTTAGCGGGTAGTTCATTAGCTTCTGATACGTGGGAAACTGATGATAAATTGGCAAATCTTTACTTAGATCGCATGGGTTTTGCTTTTGGCGCTGATGAAAAGCGTTGGAGTGAAAATGTGTCTGATGCATTGGGCGAGGGTGAAGGTTTGTACTCGAAAGTGTTATCAGGTACCGATGGTGTTATTTTCTCTCGCTCTACTAACTTATATGCCTTGATGACTAATGACGATCCGTTCCAATATTTTGGTGGTATTGGCTTAGCGGTAAGACATTTAGACGGTGCGACACCTGAAATGTACGTATCTAACTTACGTAAAAAAGATCAGCTGAAAACGCAAACACTTGAAGAGTTTGTTAACCAAGAGATGCGCAGTCGTTATTTCCACCCGCGTTGGATCAAAGCGATGCAAGATTCTGGTTATGCTGGAGCAACCGCTATTTTAGATCGCATGAATAATATGTGGGGTTGGGAAGTGATGACACCTGAAGCCATTCGTGATGATCAATGGCAAGAGTTTTTTGAAGTCTACGTTGAAGATAAGTACCAAATGGATATGCGAGAGTTCTTTGAAGAGCACAACGCTGAAAGCTTAGCGCAAATTATTGAACGTATGCTTGAAGCCGTGCGCAAAGGTTACTGGCAGGCTGATCAAGAAACCATTAAGAAAATGGTAGAGACTTACACGGAAATTGCTAGCGAGTTCGACGTAGCTACGGATAATGAAAAGTTCAATGAGTATATGGACAATACCGCGGTTGGTTTTGGTTTATTACCGCTTTCTCAAGCATTAGCGCAAGCACAGGCACAAGTTACGCCGCCAGCACAAGCCGCTAACGCAATCCAACAAGTGACAGGGCAAAAGCTGGAAGAGCAGGCTAAAGCAGAGCAAATTGAAACGGATTATAGTATTTTGTATTGGTTAGCGGTAATTTTCTTATTCGGCGCTAGCTCAGAGTTATTTATAACGATACGAAAAGTTACGATTGGGAGATCAATAAAACAAGCATTAGCTGATAGAACTAAGCAAACAGTTTTTGATAATGCTGCCTAAATTAATAATACTCAGAAGTGACAGTATTTTTTACACAACTTAAACGCTGCTTTATTTTTCCTCTATAAATCAATGTCTTGTTTGTTGGTGTGTAATATGCATTATCATGCAAAAGACATCTTGGATTTATAAGTTAAAGGATAAAATATGAAAAAGTTGCTGTTAGTATCTGTTGCTGCTGTGTTGTTAATGTTTAGTACCTCGTCAAATGCTGGTCTTATGACTGAGTTACCTGAAGATACATACATTACTGAAAATGGATTAGATTGGACATGGGTTTCTAGATGGGGAACGGGTAGTGCACTTGCCCCTGAATTGCCAACATTTCATGCAGGTTGGAGATATGCTACGACTGCTGAGTTAGATTATTTATTTGAAAACCTAGTCGCTTTGTTTTTAAATGCTGGTAATCCAATTGAGTCTACCGCTTACTGGAATGAGCCTAGCCAAGTGGGTGTAAATCAAGGTGACTTATCTGCAGGCTATATTATGTCAGGAACAAATATAATGTCTTATGGCAACGGGTTAAATTGTACGGGCTCAACGCCTTGTGACACATTTTATGTAAGAGGTAGTGTTGAAGTGCCTGTGCCTGCATCATTAGCATTATGGGTACTTGCGCTTGTAGCGTTACGTTCTGTAAGAAAAAAAGCGTAAAACAAAACGTTAAATTTAAATGTGTTGTCCTGATATAGGTTGACACTTTTTTTCTAAAACGCCTGATGAATTTCATCAGGCGTTTTGTATTTTAAGGCCATATGAGGC
>NZ_SAWY01000013.1 GCF_006439335.1 Litorilituus lipolyticus
AAATTGGCGGAGTGGACGGGACTCGAACCCGCGACCCCCGGCGTGACAGGCCGGTATTCTAACCAACTGAACTACCACTCCGCGATCTTGCTCTGTATTCAACAACATGTCGTTGAATGCGGCGAGATAATACGGTTATGAGACGTCGCAGTCAACCACTTTTTTCATAAAAATGTCTGTCTGGCCATTTGATGTGCAAAATGATGGATTTACAAACATATTTTCACCAAATTTATCTCAATTTTGATTTAAATTGAATTCTTAAACTTTATTTGGCACGTTTCTTCTTCATGAATCGAAAACCAAAAAATATAGATATTGCCAAAATAATAATTACAACATTACCCAAAATAATAATTAACAGGTTTTGCTCTGCTTGCGCCTGTTTTTCTTCCAGCGCTTTTTCTTGAGCTAATAGTTCCTGCTCTTTAGCAGCTTGTTGTTGTTCAAATGAAAGTGAAACATTGTTATCACCATTTGACTGGCTTAAATCAGGTACTAAAGCATTTATTTCATCAGGTTTAACGTTAAATGTATGCTCAGGTATTACTAATCTAAACTCGCGCCTGTCAGTTGTTTTACCAAAAGCACTAATATTTATCCTATATAAACCAGGTTCTGTAAATTCAATCTCTTTTTGCCTCGTAACACCCGTACCTTCCATTATAGAAAATGGTTCAACTTGTCTATCTGGGAATGTTACTTTGCCCTGAAAAACTAAACTTTCAGGGTCAACATGTTTGTTATCTATAGTTAACTGCAAAACATGTGGCTTTTCTTCATGTGTTGACTGCTCAACAGTGACCTGAACAGGTGTATGTAAAAGCATAATCGGGGTTTGACGAAGCTCACGTGTTGCCATTGGCAATTTTACTAAATAAACAGGTTGCCATTCACCAGCAGCAAAATCTAAAACAAACTCGCCAGTAAATGTACTGTCATTGGCATACTCATCTAAGCCTCGACCATCATCTCTGAAGGAAGTAACTTTAATTGCGTCAGCCCCAAAGTTATCGTAACTCGAATTATTTGTACTATAGAAATTTACATCCAAATTAACAACTGCTTTAAAGTTTGGGCTATCAATAGCCTTTTCACCATTAAAGAGGCTACCTTGCACTTTAAGCGTTTCGCCCGAGAACACAATATTGGGTAATGGTTCAACTTTTATAGTTACATCTGAAACCACTAATATTTGGCTATTTGGTAATATATCACCTATAGCTTGCCAAGGCCCTGGCATAGGTTTCTTTATTTTGATCATGTCAAATGTACGATCATCAAACCATTGTACCTTTTCACTATCAAAGCTGTTAACTCTAAGTTTACTGCCATCAGGTCGTACTAAAATAATAGGGACACTACCTTTTTTACGATAGAAAATTAATGTGATTTCTTCTAATTCGCTATCAATTCGAAACCTATTATCAAAATACGGTATCTGGTTTGTCTTGTTATCACTCTGGAAAAACTCAACCGTCGACTTATCTAACATTCCTTTGTCTTTAGTAGATTGTGCCGCAAGTATTGAAGTGCAATACCAAGTACACAGGCATATAAAAACTGTTTTTGTGGTATTTACTATTGAATTATTGCGTTTTTTCAATATTTCCAAAGTGGTTCCCCGCCCTTTTCTTTTATTATATTTAATCTCTCTTCATGCGCTTTCTCTTCATCGGCAGATGCAGTGATAATCTTTAATTTATTCCTGCTACTAGATAGCCTTCTGATAGCGTCTGCATCACTATTCTCATCACTTCCCGCTGATAAATTAAATGCAGACTGCTTTCGCGTCATCTCAATATAGACAAAGGCGAGTAATTGAGCATCAATCAAAGCGCCATGATAAGTACGATCTACAAGTTTATCTACACGATAGAATTTGGCTAAATAATCTAACGTTTTCGGTGAACCAAATTCATCTTTTGAGACATGTAATGTATCGGTGATGGTACATATATCATTGGTCATAGGCACTTTATCTTGGGGGCGACTAATTGAATTAAACAAGGCAAATTCATGATCCATAAAACCAACATCGAACTTTGCATTATGGATGACTAACTCAGCCCCCCGAATAAAATCAATAAACTCATGAACGACTTGAGAGAAGTTAGGTTTATCTTCTAAAAAGTCATTGGTTAACCCATGAACATCAATTACTTCTTGCTCCATCACAAGAGTTTGACCTTTAGCATCAAGAGGCTTGATATAAGCATGGTAGTTACGACCTGTTAACTGCCTATTAACCATTTCAACGCAACCAATCTCAATAATACGGTGGCCTTCCCTTGGGTTGATACCAGTAGTTTCTGTATCTAATATGATTAAGCGTTCTTCTTGAACTGGTGCTGAGGTGTCAGGATTATTCACAAAGTTACCTTTTTATTATTAAACGTTTATTTTTCTGGGAGTGTCTCAGGAAACTCTCTTAAGTTGATGTTAATTCTATCACTGCTATAGCATAGTATAATAAGAAAAATAACTACTCCCCCCTGTATAGCAAGCCATAAAGGAGAAAAAAGCTGCCATTGAAAGTAACCCAACAAGTTAATTAGGTAATCAAACAACAGTGCTATAATCAATATCACACGACTATAAGGCCAAATAGATATTACCCACTGAGGCGCATTAGGGCGTCTTAAACTTAAAATTAAAACAACAAATAGTCCCATTAAACCTGAAAGCAAACTTAAAAAGAATAAGCTTTGTTCAGGGTACAGCCATTGAATAATGCCAACTCTATCTCGCATATTCGTTACTGACATTACCCAAACAACATATCCTCGCAGTATATAAATTAATACTAGATAAACTCGAATAGATATTTTTAAACAATCAAATTTGTCAAAATCATTTACTGAATAATTTTTATATTCTTTAGACAACTAATTTACCCTACTTTTCTGCAAGCTTTTCTCTTTCTTCGTGCAATATTTTCTGGCCTATAGTGATTGCTCTAACCGCTTTAGAGTTAAATTCTCGACTATACAGTGTATATACCACCCACAAACTCATCCCGACAAGCAGCAGTGGATGAAAAAACCAACACATCGCAGCTAATGCGAAATAATAAGATCTTAAGCCGTAATTATAAGAATGAGCTGCTTGATCTTGCACAACCGCCATTTGCAAAGCATAAGCTTTAAGGTTGTCGTTTCCACCGGATAAATCTACTGGTAACGCACCAACCATGACATTTAAAAAGCCATATTGTCGCATTGACCAAGTAAATTGGAAAAAAGATAAAGCAAAAATGAACACCAATAAAGCGAGTTTTACTTGAATAACTATATGTGAAACAGAATTAGCAAATGGAAATGAGGCAATAACACTAGCTAAAGTGTCAATTTTAGCAAATAAGGTAAATAAACCAGCCAAAATTAATAACGTACTCGAAGCAAAAAAAGCTATATTTCGCTCTAAATTTGCTAACAGTGCTGCTTCACCTACTCGAATGTCTTTAGTTATCACTTCATACATCCAATGAATACGATGCTGATGTAATGATCTTGCTATACAGTCTGTTGTTTTTGCTTTCTTTTTAGCAAAAACCGTATAACCGAACCAAGATAGTAGAAAAACTAACATACCGATAAAATCGAGTAAGGTAAATGGCATGAAATCTATCACCTAAAAATGAAAAAAATACAGAGTAACAATGATATCTTGTTAGCTATATTAAACAAGCATTAAACGCTTATCTTATTATTCATGCAGATTATCGTGTTTGCTTTGACATCGCTATCATTAAACAACAACATCATCATCTCTCTTTTTGTACAAAATATATTTTTGTCTATACTTGCTTGAAAATAGTTGGGGCCATAAAGTTGTCTATTAGTAAATATGTTGTTTTTTTTACTTTTTCCTTATTAGTTCATTCACTGAGCTATGCTTCACAATCTTTGAATACAAATAAAAACTTTAGTATTCCAAAAACTCAAGGCGATATTTCAATTGATGCAAAGCTTGATGAACCACAATGGCAACAAGCTAAACACATAAACATCAATATTGTTACAAGGCCTTATGACAACACTCCCAGCCCGATTAGTACTGAAGCTTTATTAATGGAAGATGGTACAACTTTTTATATAGCATTTATCGCAAAAGATCCTGATCCGAGCCAAATTAGAGCCTTTTTAAAGGATAGAGATAGAGCTTGGGGCAATGATCTTGTCGGTATTAAAATAGATACATATAACGAACAACGTAGTGCCTATCGATTCATGGTCAATCCACTTGGTGTACAAATTGACGGTATTGAAAATGAAGTCACTAATAGTGAAAGTGATTCTTGGGATGGAATTTGGCACAGCGCAGGAGAAATTAACGAGCAAGGTTATATTGTTGAAATGGCCTTACCATTAAGAATGCTAAATTTTAATGACAAATTAAAAGAGCAAACTTGGGGTATCGAACTTGTAAGGTTTTATCCAAGAAATCAAAACCTTAGAATTTCAAACATACAGCTTGTACGCGGTAACAACTGCGAAATATGTCAACTTGCCAAAGTGACTGGTTTTAAAGAGGCAAAACAAGGTAGTAATTTGATGATTACGCCATCTTTAGTTGCCAGTAGCTCTGAAACTATCAATGAAGACGATGAAAACTTATGGGATAAAGATAACGATGTTGAAGCCAGTTTAGATTTACGCTGGGGAATAACGCCAGATATTCTGTTAAACGCCACCATAAACCCTGATTTTTCCACGGTTGAAAGTGATAATGCTCGTTTGAATATTAATAATAACTTCGCCTTGTTTAATGAAGAAAAACGACCTTTCTTCTTAGATAATGCTGACTACTTTGATTCAAATTACAACTTAGTTTATACCCGTAATATCAATGCACCAAACTACGGCGGTAAATTAACAGGTCGACATAATAAACACTCTTTTGGTGTCTTTTTTACCGACGATACTTCAACCAATATATTAATCCCGGGTAATAGAAAGTCTTCAATTGCAACAATAGATGATGAATCACAAGCGAGTGCTTTTCGATATCAAAACAACTATAACGAAAAAATTACGATAGGCTGGATAAGTACTTTAAGGACTGCTCAAGATTATAAAAACCTAGTTAACGGTATAGATGGTAGAGTGCGATTTAACGATGAAGATGTCGCAAAATTTCAATTTTTGCAATCAGACACTGAGTACCCTGACGACTTATATCAACAGTTTTGCGATATTGATGATCAAAATGACTGTGAACCACCTGCTGAAGAAAATGACTGTGACCTATATGGCTGTGTTTATAATGAAAGTGCCTTAAGGACGCTTCAAACTGATAGCTTTAAAGGTCATGCATATAGAATAAGCTATGAACACACTGACAGTGCTTGGCATTACTTTGCCAAATACAATGAACAAAATGAAGGCTTTCGAGGCGACCTTGGCTTCATCTCTAGAGTTGACTTCAATAAATTTGTAACAGGTGCACAAAGAAGGTGGTATGCCGACGATAACTCGTGGTGGAACGATGTTTCTGTATATTCCGATTGGGATATCAGTCACAACGATAATGGTGAGTTACTTGAAAAAGAATTTGATATAAATGCCCAATTAAGGGCTAAATATGAATCTTACTTTAGACTATCCTATACCGATAGAAAACAAGTGGGTAGCCGCAAAGACAAAAGTGATTTAGCCATAACTGGGAACACCGATTTATTTAATGAAAAACAATGGTCATTTTTTAGTGAAGTCAAACCTATTTTGGGTCTGTACTTAAATATGAATATCTCAGGTGGAGATGCAATAGATTATCGAAATAATCGTTTAGGTGAAAGACAGCAGTTAAGTACGAAAGTAAGCTGGAATATTAATCGTCATTTAGAAGTAAAATTAAAGCAAACTTATCGAAGCCTTGACGCAAAAAATTCTCAGGGTATCAATGATAATGTTTTTATCGCCCGTTTAACTGATTTTAGAGCAACTTACCAATTTAACGTCATGAGCTTCCTACGTTTTAGCTTAATTTATAATAATACCCACAGAAACCCTGATAATTACTTATATATCGATCCTGATGATATAACCGCACGTAGCAAAGATTTATCTAGTGAGTTGCTATATGCCTATAAAATCAACCCTCAAACCGTTTTTTACTTAGGGTATTCATCACATCATGGTACCGAAGAAGATTTTAGTAACTTAGAAAAGGATACTCACCGCGGTTTTCTTAAATTCAGCTATGCGTGGATTAAATAACCACCAATAAATAACCCAAAAATGTAAAGTAAATATTGTGTTAACAGCATAAACTTGTACAATCCGTTTATTAGTTAGCTTGTTATAAGCTATTAAAAACAATAATAATTTATGGATAAAATATGCAAAAGCTTAGCTGTTCTAGCTTTATTCTTCTTATCAGTATCATAACTAGCTCTGAAGTATGCGCCAGCTCTAAGGCTTCAGAGCTTACTGTTAAAGTACCGGCTGCAAGTCAAAGCCAAAACTTAACCATTCCTTATCAACAAAACACGATAAACATTGACGGTGATTTGTCAGATGATATGTGGCAAAACGCTTTATCTGTCTCTTTAGATATTGTTAATAGCCCATGGGATAACTTACCCTCTCCCATCAAAACTACAGCTAAAATCATTGAGAATGGTAAATATATCTATATAGCATTTATTGCTAACGACCCTGATCCTAAAAAAATTCAAGGTTTTTTAGGTGATCGAGATACAAAATGGTTTGATGATATCGTTGGTATCAAGTTAGATCCTCATAATAACAGGCGACTAAATTACGAGTTTTTTGTTAACCCTTTTGGTGTACAAAATGATGCCATATTTAATGAAATAACTGGTGAAGCCAATGACTTATGGGATGGTATTTGGTACTCCTACGGAAAAATAACCGAACATGGTTATCAAGTTGAAATGGCAATTCCCTACAGTATTTTAAACTTTGAAGAAAACAATGAAGAAAAAAAATGGGCTATTGAACTGGTAAGAAGCTACCCAAGAGAAACTCGCCTAAGAATTTCTCATGTTCCATTAGATAGAAATAATCCATGCTGGTTATGCCAATACCCAGAAGCGGTGGGCTTTAAAAATGCTAAAACGGGGACAAATTTACGATTAACCCCTGCAGTAACTGCAAGTAGTGCTCAAAGCAAAGATATTTACAATCCTCAAAGTAATTGGGACAAGGATAATGATATTGAGGCAGGTATTGATTTACGTTGGGGGATTGATGCAAATACTTCCCTTAACGCAACGATAAATCCTGATTTTTCAACGGTAGAAGCTGATGCTGGACAACTTAGCGTTAATAAAACATTCTCATTATTTTATAATGAAAAACGAGCATTTTTCCTAGATAACACTGATTACTTTAAATCAAACTACGACCTAGTTTATACAAGAAATATTGCTGACCCCGATTACGGCGCAAAATTGACAGGACGCTCAGATGAACATAGTTATGGCATGTTTATAACCAATGACACTGAAACAAACTTTGTTATGCCGGGGAACCTTAGTGCCAACATTGCATCTCTTTCGCAAGAAAGCCACTCAAGTGCCCTTCGCTATCGCTATGATCATAATGACAATTTATCTGTTGGTGCCATTTCAACCTTAAGAAAATCTGACGATTACCATAATTATTTAGCAGGTCTTGATGGCAAGTATCGAATTAACAATTCGAATTGGTTTCGCGCACAACTGCTTAGTTCACAAACTCAATATCCAGAAGATCTCGATAGTAACTTTTGTGGGGAAGATTTATCTTCATGTCCCTTTGCTGAACAAGCTCTTAGAAGTCAACAAGAAGATGAGTTTACCGATCAAGCAATAAAATTAGACTTTAATCACGACTCTGAATACTGGCTTGCTCATGTTGGCCATGAAAATATTGGTGAAGATTTTCGTGCTGATCTAGGTTACATGACAAAAGTAGATTTGCAAAAAAGCCAAGCAAGTATAGGGCGACGATTTTATTCTGAGCAAGGCAGTTTATGGCAAGAAGCCAAACTTTCTGGCCGTTGGCATATTATTGAAAACGAAAATAGTGAATTCATTGAACGGTACTTAAGCACAAATTTTGAAATTGATGGACCAAAACAACTCTATACTGATATACGTTTAAGTCATGCTGAAAAAGTTGGGCTGAGGCATGATAATACTGTATTGACCATTGATGGAAACACCAATCAATTTACAGAAAACCAAATAAACGTCTATGTAAAAGCTAGACCACACCCTCGTTTTTATATGAGTGTTGATATGACTTTGGGTGATAAAATTGACTATTACAATGATCGTTTAGGTGATTTACAGGAGCTTTCAACCAACCTGACTTGGAATGTCACTAATCATTTAGAAATAGATATAACACATACATTGAGTCAGTTAGAAGCAGACAATCATAACCCTAAGTTTGATGATAACGTTTACACAGCTAACTTAACGGATGTTCGTATCTCATATCAATTTGATGTAAGGAGCTATTTAAAATTAAGCTTGGTATATACTGATATAGATAGAAATAAATATAACAACCCAAAAATCAATGTTTCAGAAAAAAGCAATAATTTATCAAGCCAATTAATTTATGCTTATAAAGTAAATCCTCAGACGGTCTTTTTCTTAGGTTATTCCGATAATAGTTACCAAGATGATTATTTAAATGATTTAGAGCGGGAAGAACGAACATTTTTCACTAAACTCAGTTATTCATGGATGCCATAATGCATTAATGAAACACCTTAAAAGCGATATAGAAAGGGGGATGCAGAAATGAAATTATGCAAAGTTTTTATAACATCAATATTGGCAATAGTGATGTTGTCAAACTGTTCAGCAAACCAAAGCGAAAAGAGTCCCCCTATTGAACATCAAAAAGCCTTGATCGGCCAATGGCAAGTTATCACCATTAAAAATCAAAATGTTATTGCACAACACTCGGCAACATTAATGTTTGCTGATGACAATACATTAATGGGAACGACAGGCTGCAATAACTTTCGAACCAGTTTTACTCAAGAAAATTCGAAACTCACCATTACAATGGCTGCCACAACACGAAAAATGTGTCCCGGTAAATTAATGGCTCAAGAAAGTAGTTTTTTACAAGAATTACCAAATATTGCTCACTTCAAATTAAATGAGCATCAGTTAACGTTATTCAACAGGGAAGGAAACACGGTTATCACTGCTAAAAAAATATACTTATAATAGCAGTGTAAAATCAGGCAAACATTATTCTCACATGCTGAAAGTTTGCCTTTTCGCGTATCAATAACAACAGTCGAAGAAATTTTATTATGAATAGCTTGGCGATTAGGGTTCCAATATTTGCAATAAGCCCTAAAAGAGCTGTTCAATTCCCGCTCCATAGCTACAAACTATCCCAAAGCGATAACTGTGTTCCATCTAACTGAAGTACCTTTATACCAAAGATTTTTTTCCTAAGGTTTGTCCATTTGCTAACGCTGTAATTAATTTATTAACAAATATTAACCGCATCTCATCGGTTTTATATTAGGGATATACTAGTTCTACAGCTCACTATTCCTTTTTGCTATATAAGTTATAACAAAATATCACTTCTTTTTTTATAATAACTAGCTAATCTTATCCTGTTAATAAAAATAATCCATAGGATTTATATATGTCTACAATATTTAAAGATAACTCTACCTCAATTGGTAACACACCTTTAGTAAAGTTAAACCGCGTTATTAATAGTGAAAATAGCGATGGCAACCAAAGTGCAACAGTATATGCAAAGGTCGAAGCAAGAAACCCTAGCTTTAGTGTTAAGTGCCGTATCGGTGCAAGTATGGTTTGGGATGCTGAAGAAAAAGGCTTACTAGGTCAAGGCAAAGAAATCATAGAGCCAACTAGTGGTAACACAGGCATTGCTTTAGCATTTGTAGCTGCGGCACGAGGCTATGGCATAACTTTGACAATGCCTAATACGATGAGCTTAGAGCGTCGTAAGCTGTTAACGGCTTTAGGAGCTAAAGTTGAGCTAACTGATGGCGCCAAAGGTATGAATGGTGCTATTGCTCGAGCCAAAGAAATACAAGCATCTAACCCAGATAAATATGTTTTATTAGGTCAATTTGATAACCCAGCAAACCCTAAAATACATGAAGAAACAACAGGTCCTGAAATCTGGCGTGATACGGATGGAAATGTTGATATTTTTGTTGCTGGTGTGGGGACTGGCGGTACGTTAACAGGTACTAGTCGTTATATAAAATTAACTGAAGGTAAAGCAATAACTACTGTTGCTGTTGAACCTACTGATTCACCAGTTATAAGCCAAGCTTTAGCAGGTGAAGAATTGCAGCCTGGCCCTCATAAAATCCAAGGTATTGGTGCTGGTTTTATTCCAGGTAACCTAGATCTTGAAATGGTTGATGCCGTAGAAACAGTATCTAACGATGAAGCAATGAATATGGCGCACCGTTTAATGAAAGAAGAAGGTATCTTGGCAGGTATTTCTTCTGGTGCAGCAGTAGTTGCGGCAAAGCGTCTTGCTGAAAAACCTGAAAACCAAGGTAAAAATATTGTCGTTATCTTACCAAGCTCTGCTGAACGTTATCTATCTAGCCCTCTATTTGCTGAGAGCTTCTCTGATAAAGAATTAGTCCAATAATTCATGTATCAGCATATTAAAGGCACTTCACAGTGCCTTTTTTTATGCCTAATCATCTTGCATGTAAATATGCTTTAAATAAAATAAGCAGCAAAAGTACTTCCCGTGCCTACGTTTTCTACGTTAATATGTTTAAATTGCGTTTAATATACAAAAGATTGAAACATGATGAAGTTTAGATACTTAATTGCCCTTTTAGTACTTGCCCTAACAGGCTGCTTTGAAGATAAAAATGAAATAACTGAAGTTGATAACCCAGAACATGTTGGCGTAGCATTCTTTCAAGCGCTTTATAATGAAAAAAATGTAAAAAAAGCGGCTAAAGTCTGCTCACCAAAACTTGCAAAACTGGTATTGCATTACCAAACACCTCAAGCTGTAGCTCGCCATTTATTTAACTTGTCTTATGATAAAGTGGATGTAAAAGCAGATGATAGTGGGGTGAAACTACGCGAACAATTTAAAGGTTCAGCATCGATTACCTTTTATTTTGATGGTTACTATCAGGATAATCGCATTAAAAATGTTAAAAGACTTTCTTTTGTTCAAATTGATGGTGAATGGTATTTAGATAAAATTCTAAAAGACCCATTCTAGTATTCCACGCTTACCATTAAAATTAAAGAAAGAACTATTATGTTAAAAGCTGGCACATACCAACACTTCAAAGGAAATCTTTACCAAGTTTTACACCTTGCACGCCATAGTGAAACAGAGGAATACTTGGTTGTTTACCACCCTCAAGCAAATCCTACTGATATTTGGGTAAGGCCTTTGAGCATGTTCGATGAAACAATCACAAGAGAAGGTAAAACATTTAAACGTTTCACATTTATTGAATAACGCTCGCCTTCATGAGCGCTACACAAATTAACCTATTGAAAAAAACGAATGCTCTTGCCAAGGTATTTGTTTGTGCTGAATTGACGTAACTTCTGCTTGCTCTGGTCCATGTGAGAGCCAATCAAGCATCTCGTCAATTTTACCTTGTTCACCACAAAGTAATACTTCTACGTCACCATCAGCCAAATTACGAGCATAACCGCTTAAGCCATAATCTATCGCTTTTTGTTGGCTAGAAGCTCTAAAATATACACCTTGTACACGCCCTGAAATATGAGCAATATAGCTTACGTTCATAAATAATCTCTTATCCTAATCTTTGGAGTTGTTTTTATCGTTTGCACCCAGTTGCCTCATTGACTAAAATCGGCACAAACCCCCTCACAAGACAGAGTAAATTCTGTCAATAACTATAAGTATAGACCTATGTCCTCAAGAATTTATTTAAATGTTGGTCGAGAAAAATCATTACTAAGAAAACACCCATGGGTTTTCTCTAAAGCAGTGAGCAAGATTAAAGGCAAACCGATGCTCGGAGAAACTGTTGATATCTTTGATAATAAAGGTAAATGGCTCGCTAAAGGAGCATACTCACCTGAGTCTCAAATTAGAGTTAGAATATGGAGTTTTGAAGAGAAACAAGAAATAGACCGTGATTTTTTTTACAATAAATTACAAAATGCTCAACAACGACGTGATTGGTTTATCGCGCAGGGGCAGCTCTCTGGCTATAGACTAATTGCCGGTGAATCAGATGGTCTCCCCGGTATAACTATTGATAAATATGATGACTTTATTGTTTGCCAGTTATTAAGTGCAGGTGCAGACTTTCATCGATATACCATTGTGGATTGTTTAAAGCAGCTATTCCCTGGCTGTCATATATACGAACGCTCAGACGTTGATGTTCGTAAAAAAGAAGGTTTAGAGCCTGTAACTGGATGGTTAACAGAGCCACAAGAATCAACGGAATGCATAATTGAAGAGCATGGAATTAAAATACATGTTGATGTCGCTACAGGCCACAAAACAGGCTTTTATCTAGATCAAAGGGATTCAAGATTAGCTGCTGGAAAATTTGCAAAAGGCAAAGATATATTAAATTGCTTCTCATATACCTCAACATTTTCATTACACTGCGCAGCGAATGATGCTCTGTCTGTCACAAACGTTGATGTTTCTCAAGCTGCTTTAGACATGGGTAAGCGTAACTTAGCGCTAAACAACCTAGAAGGTAAAAATGTTAGTTTTGTTAAAGAAGATGTTTTCAAATTATTGCGTCGTTATAGAGATGAAAAGCAAAAATTTGACATGATTATTTTAGATCCTCCTAAGTTTGTTGAGTCAAAAGCACAGCTAACCGGCGCATGCCGTGGCTATAAAGACATTAATATGCTCGCTATGCAATTATTAAACCCCAATGGTTTGTTATTAACGTTCTCCTGCTCTGGTTTGATGGATGCGAGTTTATTCCAAAAAGTTGTTGCTGATGCAGCATTAGATGCGAAAAGAAATGTTTATTTTGTAGAACGACTGCAACAAGCAGCAGACCACCCTATTTCATCAAATTATCCAGAAGGCTACTATTTGAAAGGTTTAGTTTGCCAAGTTGAATAACGAGGCAAAGTTTAACCCGATAAGATAAAAAAGGTAAAGCTGAAAAGCTTTACCTTTTAATTTAAACCTTAGTTCTTGTGTTTCTAACTGCTTTTATTGATTAGCAAGTTCGCTTATTCCTTAATGTTGAATTAGCTATGATCAATAACATTAGCCACCATGCAAAACTACCACTACTTGATTTCTCAGGTGTCGTTTCTTTTGCAATCGTTGAGTTAGCGACAATGGCTATTCCGCCAGGATCAACAATTACACCATTAGCAATCCCATCATTATCATTAACACCACCATCTTCTATAAACAGTCTCAAGCATAAGTGACCTACATTAAGCCCTGCTTGATACATTTCATTATGAGGAGCGGGACAAACACCATTAATTGTTTCACTTGTTGCAATGGTATTCTTACTATCTTCTTTAAAATCGTTCCAACCACTGGTGTGAGTATATTTACGATATACGGCATGTTCAGCTATAGCTTGAGCTAAAGGAAAAACAATGTAAGCAGATTTACCAAACGGTTGAATATCGTGTATTTCAAAATCAAAATAGTTACCTTGATGTACAAGACTATCTTGATTTATCCGCCCAGTTTTATCTATCTCAAGTTGAGATAACGCCAATCCATCAGAGCGTTGTTACTGAAAACCCAAGATATTATTTCGTAATTAGTTACATTTTAAATTTTTCATTTTAACCAAGGTAGATTATCTTAAATTGAAGTTACAAAAATATAGAATAATATGAGTAATCAATTACATTCCCTACTAAATGCCTGGCAAAAGCAAAAAGATCAATGTCAGTGGGTTTTAGCCTCCATAATAAAAACACAGGGCTCTTCCTATAGAAAAGCGGGTGCTATGATGCTACTTAATGATTTAGGCAAGAGTTTTGGCTTACTCAGTGGCGGTTGTTTAGAAGCTGATTTATTACATCACGCCCAAAAATGTATGCAGTTAGCGCAAAGCATCGAAGTATGTTACGACAGCCAAGATGAAAGCGATATTACGTGGCAACTAGGCTTAGGCTGTGGCGGAATAGTTACTGTACTCCTCCAGCCTATTACACCGGAAAATAATTACCTAGATTTAGATAACGTATTAAATCAATTGAACAAAAAGCATAATTGTCAATATAAAATTGATCTAACCGACAACAAACAACAGAACCAAGTCATCCCAGCACATCAAGAATCTATGTGCATTAACGAAAATAAGGCAATATTCTTAACGTTAAAACCTGTTCACCATGTCGTGATTTTTGGTGGTGGACTCGATAGTCAACCTCTAGTCAAAATGGCACATATCTTGGGCTGGCACATCACATTGATAGATAAAAGACAAGCTTACGCCCGTAGGGCAAGCTTCAAAGAAGCTGATATTATTTTAAAGACAGATTATGGCTCTGACTTAGTTCAAACAGAGTTAAACCAAGCTGATGCCGTTATCATTATGCATCATAACGTGAAACTTGATGCTGAAGCACTGCTCTCATTAAACACGTGTAAAGCTAACTATATTGGCATTCTCGGCCCTCAACACCGTACTGAAAAACTTATCACTGAAAACCAAATAATACTTAGTAAATTAAGTGCTCCACTGGCAAACCCTATTGGTTTAGATCTCGGTGGTGATTTACCGGAATCAATTGCCTTATCAATTTTGTCGCAAGCACATGCAGTTATTGAAAATAGAACCGCATTAGCATTAGGCAGTTATTCTCATAATATAAAGCGACTAAAACATGTCAGTTAACATATTGATACTGGCGGCGGGAGCTAGTAATCGCTTCAAAGGCTGTAAGCAACTAGCTACTATTCAAGGTAAAACCATGCTAGAGCACACTATTACTCGGCTTTCTTCGCTAAATAAAAAAATATATGTCGCATTAGGCGCTAACAAAGACAGCATAATGCCCCACTTAAATACCAGTATTACCACAATTGCCTGCGCTAACTGGCAATTGGGTATGGGGCATACTATTGCTCAAGCATGTGAAAAAATAAACCTTGAAAAAAGCGCAATATTAATTGCACTTGCTGACCAAGTATTGATTCCAACTTCGCATTATCTTGCCCTATTACAAGCTCAAATAACCTACCCCAATAAAATAATAGTTACAACGGCTGGTGACAAAGTAATGGCGCCCGCTATTTTCCCAACACAATATGTTGAGCAACTGAAAGGATTAACTGGCGATAAAGGGGCGCAAAAAATAATTAAAAATAACTTAGCACAATGTCATTTCGTCCCTTGTCAAAAAGCACAATATGATATTGATACCCAAGAAGATTACCAATACTTATCCAATAAAATTAAAAATGAAATGGAGCCCGTATGATTGAGATAACACTTAACAATAAAAACATATCCGTCGATGTAGAACCCGATATGCCATTGCTGTATGTGCTGCGTGATGAATTAAAACTCAAAGGCACTAAGTTTGGCTGTGGTGTTGGACAATGTGGAGCCTGTACCGTGCATTTAAATGGTCAAGCAATCCGTTCATGCATTACTCCTATTTCTGCGGTAAATAAACAAAAAATCACGACCATAGAAGGTTTAAGCACTGATGGCGACCATAAAGTGCAAAAGGCATGGCGAGAGCATAAAGTTCCTCAATGTGGTTACTGTCAAAGTGGTCAAATGATGAGTGCGGCTTCGCTATTAGCAAACAATGCTAGTCCGTCTGATGAAGAAGTTGTCGAGCACATGCAAGGTAATATTTGTCGATGTGGTACATATAAACGCATTAAAAAGGCCATTCACGCAGCGGCAGATATGGAGTCATAAAAATGAAAATAATTGAGAATGTCAGTCGTCGTAACTTTATAAAACTAGCAGGCATTACCGCAGGGTCATTTGCTCTTGGTGTTCACTTACCCTTAACAAAAGCGCAAGCTAATACGTTAGCAGAACACCAAATTAACTTTTTTATCAGTTTTAATGACTTAGGTGATGTTAGTATTATCTGTCATCGAAGTGAAATGGGGCAAGGTATTAGAACCAGTATACCTCAAATAATTGCTGATGAGCTGGGAGCTGACTGGAACAAAGTTAGCGTAGTGCAAGCTAAAGCTGACGCTAAATATGGACCGCAAGGAACAGCTGGTTCAGCATCAATAAGAAGTCATTTTACTACTATAAGACAAGTAGGTGCAGCAGCAAGAGAAATGTTAGAGCAAGCGGCAGCTAACATATGGCAAGTTAATAAATCCGCTGTTAGTGCAAAAAAACACTTTGTTTATCATAATAAAACAGGCGAAAAAATCACTTTTGGTGAACTAGCAAAACATGCAGCAAAATTAACAGCGCCTGATGTAAATACTATTACTTTAAAAAGTCAGCATAATTTTTCATTAATAGGAAAAAACGTTAAACAAGTAGATCTTGATAACATTGTAACGGGTCAAGCTGAATATGCCCAAGATATTGAATTACCCGATATGCTTATCGCTGTTATCCAACGACCAAAAGTTGTCGGTGCCGTGGTTAAATCCTTTGATGCCAGTGAAGCTAAAAAAGTTAAAGGTGTCGTAGATGTTATTCAACTAAAACCCCGAAAATTACCAGCGGGTGTATACCCTCTTTCAGGAGTTGCCGTATTAGCAACAAATACATGGGCCGCCACTGAAGGTAAGAAAAAATTATCTATTGAATGGGATACCAGCAATGTTGCTGCTGCGTCAAAGCATGATAGTAAACAATTTACTAAACAGCTTAAAGCACAAGTCAATACTAAAGGAGCTATTGTTCGTCGTAAAGGTGACGTTTATAGACACAATTATGATGAAGCAAATACGGTAGAAGCAACGTACTCAATACCTTATTTACATCATGCTCCTATGGAAACACCAGCTGCCACAGCAATAGTCACAAGTGAAAAATGCACTATTTGGGCAGGTACTCAAAATCCACAATGGGCTCAAGGTATGGTAGCGCAAGAGCTAGGCATTCCCCGTGAAGAAATAGACAAAATTGAGCTAAATGTTACCTTAATGGGCGGCGCTTTTGGCCGCAAGTCAAAAGGTGACTTTATCATTGAAGCCGTAGAGTTAGCTCAAAAAACGAACAAACCAGTCAAAGTCGTTTGGACCCGTGAAGATGATGTGCAACATGGTTTTTATCATTCAAGTTCAGCTAATTATTTTAAAGCGCAAGTTAATGGCCAAGGCCAAGTTGATAATTTAATTGCAAGAACTGCCTACCCCCCTATTGCTTGGTTATGGGATGAACAAGCTAAACATCCAAGTGATTCACAGCTTTCTCTTGGCTTTGCCGATATGCCGTTTGAATTAAATAGCTTAAGCTTAGAAAAGCATGATGTGGACTCATACGTAAGACCTGGTTGGCTTAGATCGGTTGCATGTATAAATAATGGTTTTGCCTTAGGGTCATTTGTAGATGAGCTTGCTGTTAAAGCAAATAAATCGCCAAGAGCTATGTGGTTATCACTCATAGGAAGCGACAGAGAAGATAACCCATCAAGTGATTCCTTCAAGTATTCAAACTATGATTTAGATTATAAAGATCATCCTGTAGATACCAAACGCATGAAGTCATTAATTAACCTCATTAGTGACAAGGCAAATATCGAAGAAGAGCTACCTTCAAACCAGGGCTGGGGAATTAGCTTTTTACGTAGCTTTGGTTCATACGTTGCTGCGGCCACTAAAGTGCAAGTTGTTAATAACAAAATCGAAGTTTTAGAAATGCATACTGCTGTTGATTGTGGAATTGTAGTAACTCCTGATCGTGTTGAAGCGCAAATGGAAGGTGCCATGATTTTTGGTTTATCCATCGCATTAATGGGTGAAATATCTGTTAGTAACGGAGCTGTTGAACAAAATAATTTTTATGATTACCCAGTAACTCGCATCAATCAAGCACCTAAAATGTTTGTTCACTTAGTTAACTCAAAAAAACCACCTGGTGGTATAGGTGAACCTGGTGTACCGCCAGTAGTACCAAGTATTACTAATGCTATATACCATGCAAGTAAGATCAGAATACGTGACTTGCCTATTAATAAAGTAATGGAAGTATAGTCGTACTTTAATTAGTCATACTCAAAAACCATTATGACTAAAACAGCAAAAGCGCTATATCTATAGCGCTTTTGCTAATACATTAACCTTTATTTAGCCAAACAGAGAAAAAATTTTACTCATCTATTTCTACTGAGATAACTCTGTCGCCAACCTTATTTAAAATAACAATCTCACCTAAACAGACTGCCACTATGGATTTTCCTTCTTTAAATTCATGAGGAATAATCACTCTACCCGCTTCGCTTTTAGGGTATGATTTCACCACATGCTGTAATTCAATACAGTCTTCATTGTAATAGATTATCGTGACCGTGGTATTCGCTGTGCTATCCATGTAATCCCCAAATAAAGAAATCAACCCGCACCTAAACTATTAACTTAAAATGACTATTTGTCTAATTTTTATTAAATAACTTTATATAAATTCAATTAATTTAAGCTATTAAAACATCAACTAGCAACTTGGGCGTGTTGATCTTTGCTGTAGGCTTTTGCTGCAGAATATTTGATATTTATGCAAAGGAGAGTCTATGTAAAGTGGTTATTCCCCATAAATAGGCGATAACGCCGTAGAAATTTCAGATGAACGCTGTCCGTGGGATTCGTTTAAACGTGATTCACTCTTTGTTGTAGCTCATTTATATAGAAAAGCTATATTTCAATCGTTACGCCTTGATTAAATCACGTTTAATTCGCACAAAACTTGTATCACAAAATCAAACACGCTCTAATAATTATTTAGCTAACACTAATCCTTCTCTTCTTGGATCGGCCCCGCCAATAAGTTTGCCATTTTTTATTTCTATAGCTTGCAAACCACTATTTAATGATCGAACACTGACTTTATGCCCTTTTGCTTCAAGTTTTGGTTTTAAGCTTTCAATCGCCGTTCCTTGCTCTAACGTAGTCAGGCGATTCCTGTTGGTTACTTTGGGTAGATTTATTGCTTCTTGTACGTTTAAATCCCAATCTAAAACACCAATCAAGGTTTGTGCTACATAATTAATTATGCGACTACCGCCCGGAGAGCCTATAACTAGTTTAAGACTATTATCATCATTAAAAACCATTATAGGTGCCATGGAGCTACGTGGTCTTTTACCTGCTTCAACTCGGTTGGCAACTAGCTTACCTTGACGTTTTGGAGATAAAGAAAAATCAGTTAATTGATTATTGAGAATAAAACCTTCAACCATTAAAGCTGAGCCAAAGCCGTTTTCAATACTCGATGTCATCGACACAGCATTACCGTCACTATCTACCACACTTAAATGACTGGTTGATGGCCTTTCAATAGCATCATCATTTGCCAATAGTGAAGCATTTAATGGCTTACCTGCACTTGCTTTTCCCATATCCTTTTTAATATTTATAAGCTTGGCTCTGCTGGCTAAGTAGTCATCATCAATCAAACCTTGCACAGGTACAGAAACAAAGTCGGTGTCAGCAACATATTTATCTCTATCAGCAAACGCTAAACGAAAGCTTTGTGTTAATAAATGTACCGCCGATAATGAATTCACTTCATATTGCGACATATTAAAACTCTCTAGTTGTGCCAGTATTTGAATAACACTGATCCCACCAGAGCTTGGTGGTGCCATACCACACACCTTAAACTGGTGATATTGCCCACATACAGCATCACGTTGCTTGGCTTGATAATTCTTCATATCATCCAGCGATAATAAGCCAGGTGCTATGCTTGATTTTTGCACTTTATCGACAATTTTCTTAGCCAGCCACCCCCGATAAAAAACTTCTACCCCATCGTTAGCAATACTTTTTAATGACTTCGCTAATTTAGGGTTCTTTAAAATATCACCCGCTTTTACCGATTGGCCATTAGGAAAAAAGTATTGATTTATTTCAGGTAACGAATGAATACCAGGGTTGTAACCTAACGCTAAAAGCTTTTCTAGGCGAGCAGAGACTACAAAGCCATTTTCAGCTAAATCAATAGCCGCAGTAAAAAGTGTTTTCCAAGGAAGTTTGCCATATTTATCATGGGCTTTTTTCATCGCTAACAACACCCCAGGCACCCCAACTGATTTACCGCCAACTACAGCTTCTATCCATCTCAGAGGTTTACCATTTTCAGCTAAAAATAAATCACTACTCGCAAGTTTTGGCGCAGTTTCTCGGCCATCGAATGTTGTTAAATGTTGATTTTTTTCATGCCAGTGCAACATAAATGCGCCACCGCCTATACCAGAAGATTGCGGTTCAACCAGTGTTAATACTAATTGGGCAGCAATAACAGCATCAACGGCACTACCACCTTGATTTAGAATATCAAAGCCCGCTTGTGAAGCATAAGGATTAGCTACAGCAATCATAAACTCATCACCAGTTACGGCTTTTTTACGAATGTAGCCAGTAGCGGCTTCTGGCTCTCTAACTTCTTGTTTAACAGGATTATTTGTTAATGGCTGTGCGACCAAATCACCTTGATAGACAAACAGTAGCGATACAACAATATGACTTACAACTTTTAGCATAAACTAACCCTAATAAATGCGTTATGACTGATGTGCTTTAGGCACAAAGGATAATTGAAAATGGTTAAATTCATCAAATTTATCAAGTAACTTTTGATATTGACTCGACTCTATTACACTCATTTCTTTTTTTGTTGATACTTCATGCTCTTCAAGCAACGCAAGTGCAAAGCAACACGCCTCTAAGCTAGAAAGTGCATTATTTTTTGCGACCTTCCTGATGATGTATTTACCTGAAGAAGCGAGTGCTTCAGGTAGTTGCAAGCGAGGTAATTGCTGTAACGTTTGATTTAATTGCAACATACGGTAGACTTTTTTCCATGTACCATCGAGTATCACCATACATAAAGGTTTATCACTTTCATTTGATTTAGTTAGCGGTTCTACTGAAAGTGTTTCTACTTGCTCTCCAGGATAGAGTAAGAAGCAATGGAAGCGCTTAAGTACAGCCAAAAACGCTTCATTTTCAGTGAAGCTTTCTCCGACTATGGTTTGACACTGATTTAAAGAGCTTGATAATAAGGTCACAGTGCCCTTCGTTTGTTTCTCTTCACTTGGGTGTTGCAAAATAACAACATGAATTTTGTTGTTTAACGGCGTAATAAACTGGCAAATACAAGCTTTACTTGGCCGTAAACAGTGCTGACAAATAGCTCGAGTCATAGAAAATCAAAAAAGAATAAAAAAGTCATTGTATACTGTGTCGCTCAAATACAAAAAATAAAAATTATCCTAATTATGAAAATAGCGCTAAAAAACATCCCACTTTCTTTTCATCAATATGCCATTGTGCTTGTTATTGCTCTACTTTCCATAACCGCTTTTCTATTCGATGAACTATTAAGCGGTAATTTAATCTTCCATCGCCAAGCCATAATATCTGGCGAGTATTGGCGTTTACTTACCGGCCATATATTTCACACTAATGGCTTTCACCTTATGCTCAATTTGTCAGCTATGTGTTTACTTTGGTTTATTCATGGGCACTTTTACAACTTAAAAAACTACAGTGTGCTGTTACTTTTCACAGCGCTTTGCACAAGTTTAGCCTTACTATATTTATCGCCAGATATCATTCAATACGTTGGTTTATCAGGCGTGTTACATGGTGTCTTTGTTTGGGGAGCCGTTATGGATATTTATGAAAAAGAGAAAACCGGCTACCTACTCTTTATTGGTGTGTGGCTTAAAATTGCCCATGAACAAATTTATGGCGCGAGTGAAGAGGTTTCTTCCTTGATTAATGCCAGCGTGGCCATTGATGCGCATTTATGGGGGGCAATATTCGGATTAGTATTTGCCTTATATACTGTTGTACAAAAGAAAAACAAATAAAAAAGCGAATGGTTTAGAGATAAACCATTCGCTTTCACTATTTTAACCTCAATTAGATGTTATAGCGTCGTTTCAAATAATTTATAGATCCTTCTATATTCATCTAACCATGAACTTGGCTGTACAAAACCATGAGGCTCTACTGGATAAATTGCCGTTTCAAAATCTTGTTTCTCTAACTCAATCAACCTTTGAACTAGGCGTACGCTGTCTTCAAAAAACACGTTATCATCAACCATAGGAGCATTAATAAGTAATGGTTTAGCTAAACCTTCAGCAAAGTAAATGGGAGAACTGCGCTCATAAGCAATCGCATCATCTTTTGGAGTGTTTAAAATATTCGATGTATAGCCATGATTATAATAAGCCCAGTCTGACACTAATCGTAAGGCAGAACCTGAGGCAAATAACTCAGGTTGAGTGAACATTGACATTAAGGTTAAAAACCCGCCATATGAACCGCCATATGTACCGATTCGTTCTGGTGCGACATTAGCATTTTCAATTAACCAGTTTACACCATCTTGCATATCTTCTACTTCAACACTGCCCATATGGCGGTATATGGCAGTTCGCCAATCTCGGCCATAGCCTTTTGATGCGCGATAGTCCATATCAATAACCACATAACCTTGCTGTACTAGCATTGAATGGAACATGAATTCTCTGAAATATCCTGACCAACCCAAATGAGAGTTTTGTAAATACCCTGCTCCATGACTAAACATTACTGCTTTGTTCTTATTTTTCTTCAGATCATAATTCTCTGGTAAATAGACCTTGGAATAAATTGGCATATTCTGATTACTTGATGGAATTGCCACAACATTGGGTGCAGACCATGGCATAGCTAAAAACTCATCAGAAACAGTAAAAGTAATACGCTTTGCCTCATTCCTTTCATTTAAATCAATAACATAAAGCTCTGGTGGCATAGTCACTGTAGAGTGTTCAATAAGCAACTTAGATTCATCAGGACTTAGCTGGTAATCATTCATACCACCTAAGTTAGTTAATGCTGTTAATTGTTTACTTAAATCAACTTGGTATATTTCATAAATACCGGGGTGTTTTTTATTGGCCTTAAAAGTAAAACGATTATGTAAACTTGAGAAATGAACGTTACTCACTTCAAATGAACCTGAAGTAAGTTGCTGGGCTTTACCTGATAATTTTTTAATATATAAGTGAGAGTAACCTGACTGCTCAGACAAAAAATATAAATCAAACTTGTCGTTATTGTTCATCCAACCAAATTCATTGAAACTCCAGTTTATCCAAGCATCATCATGTAATTTATGCTGAGTAACTAAGCGATTAGTTTTAAAGTCAACAGTAGAAAGCCATCGTGTTTTGTTGTCCCATGCCTCTAGCATTAAAGCGACTTCTGTACCATCAGCAGACCACTTAACCGCATTACGCATTTGTAATAGGTGAATTTTTCTCGGTTGCTTCTCAGTCTTATATTTCAAGCCTTTTCTTTCATGATTTTCACGTTTTACATTGGCTAAAACGTCAGTATCATAATCAGGCAAGTCTTTGTAAGAAAGTGAACTTTTCTTTCCTGAAACTAAGTCAATAACCCATAGTTGCTCTTCATACTTTCGGTTATTAGCAACCCTCGCTCTCACCTTTTCAGCAGCAATATCACCCGTTGCAGTGATGTAATTCGGCATAATGTCAGTTGCTGCACGACTTGGCTTATTATCAGTGATACTAATAAATAACTTATCACCACGAGGAGATAAGCTTGCATGCCTTATGCGTTTATCTTTGCCTAAATAAAACTTTGTATCAGACACAGCATTATTCTGCTCAATGATGCGTTGTTTTTTTTCTGTTTTTAATTTCTTATTTCTATGCTCAAGAGCAATATAGTCAATCAGCTTATGTTGCTCTTTTGCTAAATAGGTAGCGGGCTCTTTAACTAATGTTTTTTCATCTTTTAACACTAAACTCGCCAACTCAGTAACTCGTCCATTTGTGAGATTATGACTATAAAACACATCGGCTATTCGATAAGCAACTTCACCATTAAGTAGGAATATCGCTGCACTGGCCCTTGATGAAGTACTGGTCAATTGTATGACTTGGCCTGTCGCGATATTTTTTACAAACACATCGCCCTGAAAAGTATAAACTTTGTGGCTACCTGTTTGATTCAATTGCGCATATTTATCGTCTACATGATGAAGATCAGCCAAAGCAACTAAAGTATTACGTTGCTGGGTTTGTTCGTTATTATCTCTGGCTAATAAATTAATTTTATGTAAATCTCTTAGCGGATTTCCTGGCTGCTTTTGCTTATAAAGTACTGTGTGATTATCATCACCCCAGTACCATGACTCTGGTGAACGTCCCATCCAATCTGGGTCGGCCATAATTTGTTCTAAGGTAATTTTGTGTTGTGCAATTTTGTCTTGCTTAGTTAACTGCTGCTCTGTTGTTAACACTGCTTGCATGTTATGAGTAGGCTCTGCATTAACAACAGCCATATCTTTTGCTGTCATCGCTTCATTATTAACTTGTTGAGCTGTACAAGCCGTCAAGGTAATACTCAGAGCAATAGATAGAATTTTTAATTTCATAATAAAAGTACTTATCAATAAACAAGGGGTAATAAAGTTGTCTTAGCCTAAAAGAAAACCGTGCAAATGTATAAAAGAAAGCGACCAATGGCTTTTTATATAGGGTAAACTAATACCTCAATGACAATGCATTAAATTTATAGGCAGTTACCATGTTATGTCCTTGCGGCTCCAAGCAAACTTATCCCCTTTGTTGTGCAAAATATATTGAAAAATTTGCTGAAAATAAGTCAATGTTGCCTGAGTTACCCGAACACCTCATGCGCTCACGTTTTACTGCTTATGCATTAAATGATGCTCCGTATATTTTTGCTACGTACGCAAAAGAATCTCAAAGCCAGCACAGCCTCCAAGACATAAGTGAATGGTCATCACAATGTAAATGGTTAGAGCTTACTGTTCATGATGCCTCCATTATTGAAATTGACAAGCAGGAAATTCACTCTGTCGAATTTTCAGCATTCTATATTCATAATGACACTGTTAATGTGATGAGAGAGAAATCTCGATTCATCAAAGAAATAGACAATAATAATCAATTAGCATGGCGCTATTTAGATGGTGACATTTTACAAAATGACGTGATAAAGCAGATCAAGCGAAACGAAACATGTCCTTGTAACAACTACTTTAATAAGCAAAATAAAAAAGCAAAGAAGTATAAACACTGCTGTGGAAATTAATCACTAAACCTTACATTAATATAATTGAACAATTTGATAACCTAAGCGACAAGTGGCGCTTTAGTAATTGAGCTTTCAATATTTTTTAGCCACTCGTTAACTTGCATTGATAAAGGCTTAGATAAGGGTTTATACAACGCTTTATGTTGCTCAGAACTTTGAGCAGCTTCCGCACTTTGTTCCTCGTGACGTAATTGACAAGCGATACTTGTATTACTCATGACTTGAGTTGGGACATGCTTAACATCGTCTCTAAAAGCAAGTGCATTAGGTTTCAGTGCATTAAGTAATCGAATGGTAACAAACTCATCAGCAGCAGATTGCCCCTGATTAAATCCTGCAACCTCCTCCATATTTCTTAACGCTAGAGGTCTTTCATTGGGTAAAGAGAAAAGCTTTCTTAATGATTCATTACTGACTGTAGAATTATAGTTCTTGTCTGATTGGGGTAAGCTAAATTGACTGTGTTCTCTCACATCATCAGCCAACATTGACAGCATCAGAGAAAAGTCTGCACGTCGTGCTTGATGAATGCTATCGCCAAGTTGTCCGCCGAGTTGTAACTCGTGGAGCAAAAACTGCTTTTTAAGCGCAGCCTGCTTTTGTTCTACTTGTGAATTTGATGACGTATTAAACTCAGACAAACGATACTCTTATCTACAACTCGAGGTTTATAAATAAGAGTATCGGCTAAACTTTTAAAAGCATTAGCGATTTTTGATAACAAAGATAATAAATTTAAAGTATTCAGACAGTAGCTTGAAAGTTAATTACCTTTAATTGGCCAAGTTAATTTAAATGCCGCGCCGCCTAGTTCACTATCACTGATACTAGCAAAACCTTTATGCCATTCCATAATACGTGCCACTATAGCCAAACCTAACCCAAAACCTCCAGTTTCTCGGTTTCTTGATTGGTCGCCACGAGAAAATGCATCAAAGATAACGCTTTTAAATTCATCAGAGACACCTTCACCGCCATCTTCAACACAAATTGTGCACATACCATCTTTAGTTGATAACGTTATTCGTACTTCACCATTACCATATTTAATGGCATTACTGATGTAATTATTTAATGCTCTATCAATAAAATGACTATCACATAAAGCATTTAATTTTGGCGACTCATTAACAAAGTTTATTGCGTTGGCAAACTGATCATGACTCGCTACCTGTGCTTCAATAAGTTCAGTTATATCAGTTCCAACAATATTTAATTGTGGCTTATCGTTATCAAAAGAAGCGTACAATAACATTTCATTAATAAGTTCCTCCAACTCCCTTACATCATTAGTAATTTGTTGTTGGTACTTATTTCGTTTTTCAACATCCTTGACATTTTCAAGCATTTGCAAAGCAAATTTTGTTCTAGCAAGTGGTGTTCTTAATTCATGAGAAACTGCACTAGTTAATTCTTTATGTGCACCTATTAGGCGTTTAATTCGCATAGCCATCATATTAAATGAAGAAATCATTGGAGCAATCATGGTTGATTTTGCTGCAGGTGCGGTTGCATCAAAGTTACCTTGGCCAAAATCTTTAGTCGCCTTTTTCAGCAATTCTAAATCACGTGACATTGGCCATAACCAAATAAAAATTATCACGCCAAATGATGCAAGAATAATAACTCGATAAGTTGCTTTTACTCTTGGTCTAGTGGGCATATCAGCTGGACCTAAAGTAATAACAAATTCTGTCCCATCAACTAAATAGTCTAATACCACCATTGAATCATCATAGTAAATATGAGTGTTGTTATTAATTAATTGATGATGGTTTGTATGGTCAACAGATTTTACTTCATCCAATGTCATAAGTTTTAAAGGTAGTTCATAACGTTCTCCCGCTTTTTGAACAATTTCCTCCCACTCATCCATTGGATGTTTTTTTACGTAATCCCCAAGAGCAACAAGCATTGTCTTATAACCCGTATATGATTCTACATCTTGCTCTAAATAAGAGTTCCATACTTCATCAAGTGCCCATGAAAAGACAATAAAAGTTGAAATAATAAAAAAATACAGGTTAAAAAACGAACGGCCCAACATGATTAATGCCCTATTCCCAAGCGTCAGGAACAAATAAGTAACCTTGACCCCAAATAGTTTTAATTCTAAAAGGTGTTTCTGTACTATCTAATAGCTTTTTACGAAGTCTTGAAATACGAACATCAACACTCCGATCTAAACCATCATATTCACGACCTATAACGGCTTTATAAATATAATCACGGTTTTGAACTTCGCCTGCTTTGCTTGCTAATAACCATAACAAATCAAACTCTTGACTAGTTAAATCTATATTTTCATCTTTTAAAGTAACTTTACGTGAAGCTTTATTAATATATAAACCACCACAAGTAATTTCACCTTTTTCATCACTTTGATTTGGTAATTGGCCACGACGTAATAGCGCATTTATACGAGCCAATAACACTCTCGGCTCAACAGGCTTGATAACATAATCATCAGCACCAATTTCTAAACCTAATACTTGGTCAAAATCTGTACTTTTTGCGGTAAGCATTAACACAGGCCCGTTAAATTCAGGCCTTAAGTCTTTACATACAGCAAAACCATCTTTACCCGGTAACATAATATCTAAAACAATAAGATCAGGATTAAATAGCTTGACTCTTTTAGCTACGGTATCTCCTCTAAACTCCTGTTTAACGTGAAAACCTTCACTAGTTAAAAAATCAGTGACTAAATCTGATAATTGACGGTCGTCCTCAACCAGTAAGATTTTTTTTACTGAAGAATTACTATCTGACATGTTACTTTCCTTTATTTAAATGCTCTTTGACAACAATAATTGTGATTTCGAGCTACATTATTTACCTATAGTTACTAGCTTAAACAAGTTATATCGGTTAAACAATAACTTCTACTAGCTGTTACGATAAAATTACATTATTTAACAAATGCTTTGCTTTAATCTTCACTTTTCTTTATTGGTAATTCATAACAGGTAAAAAAGTTTTTCAAAAAACGCTTGCTAGAACGAACATAAATAAGCAAGATCCTTATAAATTTAGTCTGTACTCTTACGAGTGTTTAACCTTTCCAAGGCAAAACTTATCATGAAAATCATCTCTTTTAATATCAACGGCCTTCGTGCTCGCTTACACCAACTTCAAGCCATTATTGATAAACACCAACCTGACATAATCGGTTTACAAGAAATCAAAGTACATGATGAAGCCTTTCCATTAGCTGATGTTGAGGCTATGGGTTATCACGTATATTTTCACGGGCAAAAAGCACATTATGGTGTTGCTATGCTTTGTAAAAAGCCTGCTGATAGCGTGCAAAAAGGTTTTCCAACGGATGACGAAGATGCACAAAAACGTATGATTATGGTCACTACAACAAACGATGCAGGTGAAAAAATTACTGTATTAAATGGTTACTTCCCACAAGGTGACAACATTAGCCACGAAACAAAATTTCCATATAAAAGACAATTTTATAAGGATTTAATGACTTACTTGAATGACCACCATACTAAAGATGAAAACGTGGTTATTATGGGCGATATTAATATCTCACCTACTGATCTTGATATTGGTATAGGTGAAGTTAATCGAAAACGCTGGTTAAAAACAGGAAAGTGCTCATTCCAACCTGAAGAAAGAGAATGGTTAGCAACACTATTAGAGTGGGGCTTTACTGACACCTTTAGAGCATTGCACCCTGAAAGAGAAGAACGCTACTCATGGTTTGACTATCGTTCTAAAGGCTTTGTTGACAACCGTGGTTTAAGAATTGATGTGGTTCTTTCGACAGATTCATTAGCTAAGCAATGCATTGAATCAGATGTTGATTACGAGTTAAGAGGGATTGAAAAACCTTCGGATCATGCGCCAATTTGGTCAACATTTAAATAAAAGTTATGACGAACACAACACTTAATACTGGGCAGCCACAATATCGTTGTCCATTGTGCAAAGAGTCATTATTAATGACTGATAAAACATATCGATGTGTTAATAACCATTGCTTTGATCAGGCTAAGCAAGGTTATGTAAACTTATTACCCGTACAATTTAAGCACTCTAAAACCCCAGGCGATAATAAAGACATGGTCAATGCTCGTCGTGCATTTTTAGATAAAGGGTTTTACCAGCCTTTAGTTAATGCCATGACAACGCTTTACCAACAATATGCTCCTGTGTCAGCTGTGGTTTTCGATGCAGGTTGTGGTGAAGGTTTTTATACACACCAGCATAAAAGCGATACTAATCAAGTTTATGGTGTAGACATATCGAAAGAAACGGTGAAAATTGCTGCTAAAAAATACCATGAGTGTTTTTTTAGTGTAGCAACCCTGTCTGATCTACCTTTTCATGATGAGCAATTTTCTTGGATAACCAGCGTATACGCGCCAATTTTAGAGCAAGAATTTAGCAGAATACTCAAAAACCAAGGTTATTTACTCACCGTTACCCCTGGTGCTGAGCACTTATTAGCATTGAAATCTTTGATTTATCAAAATGCAAAAGAACATGATGAAACTAAACAAGTGATCAAAGATATGACATTATTAAAAGAAGAGCATTTAACCTATGAGATGAACTTCAATGATACGAATGATGTCTTGAACTTATTGGCCATGACACCTTTTGCTTTTAAAGCCAGTAAAGAAGTTATTGAACAGTTAACTCAGCTTAATACTTTTACATGTCAGGCTGATTTTATTTTGCGCCTGTATCAAAAGTAAGTCTTAGCAGCTTGGCTAAGTCAATATATCTTGGATTAGTTACCACAAGTTTTTGCAGTGAGTCAGAACCAGTAAAAGCCCTGTCACTATGGTAACCTTCATCATGATTTTGCTGACTCTGTTTTGCTTTTTCAATACCATCTTTATACCAAGAGTCTAAAGATGGTGGCAATCGTTTATCAGCCTTAACGCCCGCAATAACCAAAGCTTGTACTGGCATACTTAACAAAAAAAGCCCGTAAACAAGCGCTTGTGGTAAAGCAGCTAAAGCAAGGGTTATTGAACCTTGCCCTGAAGGTAAACCAGAAGAAAAAAACAATTGCATAATAAAGGTAAACAACGCCAGTGCTGGAAAATATTTACACACAAACCTACAGCTTTGCACTGCATTATAGTCGGCAAAGTACTGCCCTAATTCAGGAAGCTCAGGCCAAAGTTTTAAGTACTTTCGTCCGAGTTTAATAATTTCAATAACCGTCATATTCATACTGCAACTATAGCAGTATTTCTGACAATTCAACAGCCATAAGCAGTTCAAAACCGTGAACAATTGTTACGATAAATATAAATTTCACTCACTCTAATGAGCCTTATCGCAAATGACACATAAAACTTGATAAAACATAGAAGTAAATCAATAAAAATATAAGTCGTCATCTATTGTTATGCTTTTATGTAATGCATCAAACAATTGTTTATTTATATCGCTATAATAAGAATCATTCAAAAAAGTAGAAAAGCTTTTACTTTTCATTAATATTTAATACCGAAAGAACAACGATATGAATACACTCTCTTCCTCTTCTGTGGGCGAAAATGCCATTTTAGTTATCAATTGTGGTAGCTCTTCTGTGAAATTTTCATTAATTCAACCTGAGACTGGTCTAGCCTTACTATCAGGGCTTGCTGAATGCTTACTAACTGAACAAGCAAAAATTAAAATAAAGCTCAACAATGAGCAGTATAAAGAAACACTTCCCTCACCTTTTGATCATCAAGCAGCTTTAACTGTGCTAGTAAAACATCTGCATCAATTTAATTTAGTGAATTCTATATCTGCAGTTGGCCATCGAGTTGTACATGGCGGTGAAAAATATGCTGAGCCGGCGCTTATCAGTGAAGACGTAGAATCAGCGATAGAAAGCTTAGCTAAATTAGCACCATTACATAACCCTGCTAATTTAATCGGCATTAAAGCCTGCCAAAAAGCCTTTTCAGATTTAAGCCAAGTTGCAATATTTGATACGGCGTTTCATCAAACCATGCCAGCAAAAGCCTTTTTATACGGCCTCCCTTACGAGTTATATAAAGAGCATGGAGTAAGACGTTATGGTTTTCATGGTACAAGCCATTATTTCGTTGCTAAGCAAGCTGCCCAACAACTCAATAAACCATTAAGCCAATGTAACCTTATCAGCGCACATTTAGGTAATGGTTGTAGTGTTACTGCGATTAAAAATGGTGAGAGTGTTGATACCAGTTTAGGTATGACTCCTGTTGAGGGCTTAATGATGGGAACTCGAAGCGGTGATGTTGATGCAGGAATTATATTTCATTTAGTAGAGCAACTAGGCTACTCCGTTAACGACGTTGATCAACTACTTAATAAGAAAAGCGGCTTATTGGGTGTATCTCAGCTAAGTAACGATTGTCGAACTCTTGAAGAAGCAATGTTAAATGGCGATACACAAGCTGAACTTGCACTCACAGTATTTTGCTATCGTATTGCTAAGTATATTGCTTCATTTAGCGCAAGCTTAACAGAGCTCGACGGACTTATTTTCACTGGTGGCATTGGCGAGAACTCCTCTTGGGTAAGAGCAAAAGTTGTTGAACAACTGGCGTTATTAAATTTCCATCTATCAGAAGAAGAAAACCAAAAAGCACGTTTTGGTAAATCTGGCAACATAGCTGCTAGTAACTCAAGGAACTGCTGGGTTATCGCAACTAATGAAGAATGGGTAATTGCTGAGCAAACCCACAACCTTTTATCAAGCACACAACCAATAAAGACTGAGGTTTAACACTATGTCACATCGAATCATGCTTATCCCTGTTGGCTCAGGCGTTGGACTCACCAGTGTATCACTTGGCTTGTTACACGCCTGTGAACAAAAAGGTATTCAAGTGGGTCACTTTAAACCTATTAGCCAGCCTTCTAGAAACAGTTTAGCGAAAAAGAATAAAACCATCGAAGCCATCAGCTTGTCACAAAATAGCACTAGCGTGTCATTAAGTTATGTTGAAGAAAAAATGGGTGACGGTCTACATGATGTAGTCCTTGAAGAAATTGTGGCTAATTTTGATGACTTTAATCAAAACCAAGATGTTGTCATTATTGAAGGACTTGTTCCCACGGCAAGACAACCATACGCTGGAAGAATAAATCGCGATGTCGCACAAGCACTATGTGCCGATATTGTACTTGTTGCCGCCCCTGGAAATGATAGTACCGAAGAATTCGAAGATAGAATTGAAGTGAGTGCTGAAACTTTTGGTGGTATTAAAAACAAACATCTAGTTGGCTGTATTATCAATAAACTCAATAGCCCAGATCAAGATGAATTTGGCTTACTCCCTCGTGAGGAAGAAATCACCAGCGAGTTTAACTTGGCACCTTGGCAAAATTTAACCCTTTTCAAAGATAGACACTTTGACTTACTTGGCACAATTCAATGGGAGCTTGATCTCATCGCTCCACGTGTTGTTGATATTGCTAATTATCTTGAAGCAAAGGTAATCAATGTTGGTGATATGCAGCACAGACGTTTTAGAAGCGTTGCCTTTTGTGCAAGAACTGTAAGTAACTTAGTTAGCTACCTTGTGCCAGGAAGACTAATTGTTACCCCTGGCGATAGAACCGACATTATCATTGCTACATGTTTATCCGCGCTTAATGGTACCAAATTAGGCGCTTTAATATTAACTAATGGTTTCGAACCTTCAGAACAAGTGTGGGAGTTATGTAAACAAGCCCTAGATGCTGGTTTACCTGTATTGTCAGTGCCATGGGATACATGGCAAACATCAAGACATATCATGAGTTTTAATCCTGAAATACCACAAGATGATTTACAACGCCATGAAAAAGTGAAGCAACATGTCGCAGACAACTTAAACCCTGCTTGGCTTGATAAATTGACCAATCGCAGTGACAACAATAGCTTATTATCACCGCCAGCATTCAGACATAAATTAACTGAACTTGCTAGACAGGGAAATAAGCTCATTGTGCTACCTGAAGGTACTGATATTAGAACTATTAAAGCTGCGGCGATATGTTGTGAAAGAAATATTGCTCGCTGTCAGCTTATCGGCAACAAGGAAGAGATATTACAAATAGCTGAGCATCAAGGTATTCAATTACCTGACAGTTTATTGATTACTGATCCTGATACTATTCGAGATAACTATGTCGGTCCTATGGTGGAACTAAGAAAAGATAAAGGCCTAACCGAAGTCATTGCAAAAGAAAACCTAAAAGACAATGTCGTTCTGGCTACCATGATGTTGCAACTAGGACAAGTTGACGGACTAGTTTCAGGGGCAGTTAATACTACTGCTAACACTATAAGACCTGCATTACAGCTTATAAAAACGGCACCCGATAGCTCATTAGTTTCTTCTGTATTCTTTATGCTATTACCTGAGCAAGTACTTGTTTATGGTGATTGTGCCATCAACCCTGAACCTAATGCTGAGCAACTTGCCGATATAGCAATACAATCTGCAGATTCTGCTTTGGCTTTTGGCATTGAACCGCGCGTTGCAATGATAAGCTATAGCACTGGCAGCTCTGGGCATGGTGCTGATGTTGAAAAAGTAGCAAAAGCGACTGAATTAGCAAAACAAAAACGACCTGACTTAATCATTGATGGCCCTCTACAATACGATGCGGCAATTATGGAAAATGTTGCAAAGAAAAAAGCGCCTAATAGTCCAGTAGCAGGTAAAGCTACCGTCTTTGTTTTCCCTGATCTAAATACAGGCAATACAACTTATAAAGCAGTACAACGTTCAGCAGACTTAGTTAGTATTGGGCCTATGCTTCAAGGTATGAATAAACCGGTAAATGATTTATCTCGGGGTGCACTCGTTGACGATATTGTCTATACCATTGCATTAACAGCAATACAAGCGAAGCAATAATACAAACCGTTTTTTTAGCGGTTAATTACCTTAATTAACCGCTAAAAACACGCTATTTAAACACTTTTTACCCATAAAGCTTAAAATTAACCACTTATTAGCAAATTGTGTATAAAATTTAACTAGCCAAAAAACAACCTAAACAAAAAACTGTTATTTAACAACAACCTAAAAAGAAACCCAACCATTACTCACAAAGATATCCACAGCTTTTGTGGATAGACTTATTAAAAATTGCTACATGGTTACTGATTAGATCAATTTATAAACAAGGCTTTATACACACTATCCATAACAAATAGACTAAAAGCTTCAAAAACAACAATATCATATTTGTCAAAGTTGAGTTTCTTCCACTAATCAAACAGCAACTAAGAGAAAACAATGTAACAAGTTCGTTTCGAGTTAGGTTATCAATCGACATACTCAAACTAGAAAGTATTAGCAATACAAACCTTCACTTAGTATATAAAACTGCGCTAAAAGCATGTATTGAGCTATTCTAAAAACTCTATATAAGTGAATACTATATTTCAGTGTTATGAGTTAAGAATGTTCAAGTAAATAGCATTCAGGTGATTCTCCATTTCAAAGAGAATAATCAACAGTCCTAGTGTAAACTGATAAAAATGTTATATTATTATCATAGGTACATAAGTAAAATAAGGACTTAGATGTCTCAATTAACCCTCAGGCTTATCAATGAAGCATTTGCTATTCATAGTTTAGCGAAAAACTCTGAAATACCCGCGCAAGTATTCAACTCTGATATCTTTTTTATCGCAAAAACCTTCGATGAAATATCTATCGTTTTACCGCAAGGAATCCATTTAGATAGCGACGATGTTGAAAGAGATTGGCAAGCTTTAGAGGTTGTAGGGCCCCTCGACTTTACTTTAACAGGTATACTGTCCAATATTTCAACTGTCTTAGCCAACGAGAAAATAAGCATTTTCGCGATGTCTACCTTTGATACTGACTATATCCTTGTTAAAGAAGATAAGATCACAGCAGCTATTGAAGCTCTAAGAGCAAATCAATATCAAGTTCTGATTCCCAATACTCATCAATAAACATCAAACTGATTTATATCATCTCTTTCAAGGTACTCTATCAGTTAAATATAAATAACCATTAAAGGTAAACCATGATCACCATATACGGAATAAATAACTGCGACACCGTTAAAAAAGCTATTAAATGGCTTAAACAAGAAAACATCAACCACGAATTTTTTGATTTTAAAAAGCAACAACTTACACCTGAGCTGTTAACTAGCTTGGTCAATAAAAGCGAATGGTCAGCATTATTAAATAAGCGCAGTACTACCTTTAGAAATTTACCGGAAGAAATCAAAAGCAACTTAACAGACGAAACCCTATTTAAGTGTGTACTAGAGCAACCAACATTATTAAAAAGGCCTTTGTTACTGTGTGATGGACAGCTGACCCTTGGCTTTAAACCTGACTTATACCAAGAAATATTTAATATTAATTCTTAACATTAACCTGCAAAGAAAATACCCATAGTAGTAAAATAAAGGACAAAATGTGATCCCAAGCGAAAGCGATGTAATTGAACTAGCCAAAACCCTGATTTCTAGGCCTTCAGTAACGCCTGAAGATGCAGGTTGTCAGCAATTAATGAGTGAAAGGTTAGCGAACATAGGTTTTACCAACGAAACCATGGTTTTTGAAGATACCACCAATTTATGGTCTCGACGCAACGGGCAACAATCTAGCCTTAATGACAAGGTATTTTGTTTTGCCGGACATACAGACGTTGTGCCACCAGGCAACTTGGAATTATGGCATACCCCCCCCTTTGAGCCCACCATAATAGACGGTGTGCTCTATGGTAGAGGTAGTGCTGATATGAAAGGTAGTCTAGCTGCTATGATCATAGCCACAGAAAAATTTGTAGCTGATTACCCAAGCCATCAAGGTGCTATCGCTTTCCTTATCACCAGTGATGAAGAAGGCCCTTTTATTAACGGGACTACTCGTGTTATTGATACTTTAGAGGCACGTAATGAAAAAATAAATTACTGTATTGTAGGTGAGCCTTCAAGTACTCACCGCGTAGGTGATGTGATAAAAAATGGCCGTCGAGGCTCAATTTCTGCTGAAGTAGACATTCACGGTAAGCAAGGCCATGTTGCCTATCCTGAGCACGTGAAAAACCCTATTCATATTGCGATGCCTGCCTTAACAGAATTAAGTCAATATCACTGGGATCATGGCAATGATTATTTTCCTGCCACGAGCTTTCAATTATCAAATATTAACTCAGGTACAGGGGCGACCAATGTTGTACCAGGTCATTTAACAGCTTTATTTAATTTACGATATAGTACAGAGCTAAATGATCAACTGATTGTTGATACCGTTGAATCTGTTTTAGTAAAACATGAATTAAACTACGATATCAAATGGACATTTAATGGCAAACCCTTTGTCACTGAAATGACTAATAGCGAGCATTGTTTCTTAGCAAGCGTTAGTAAATCAGTTGAAGTCATCACAGGCAAAGCACCTGAGCTGTCGACTTCAGGTGGTACTTCTGATGGACGCTTTATTGCGCCCACTGGCGCTCAAGTCATAGAGCTTGGGCCATGCAATGCAACTATCCATCAAGTTAATGAAGCAGTTGCCTGTAAAGATCTTGAACAACTAGTAGATATTTATTACGAATGCTTAAAACGCATGTTAACCGATTAGAGCAGCCGAATGGCGATAATATTGAACGATACAATTAGCTCAGACGAAATACTTGGTAAAACTGAGCAGCATTTGCACTTTATTGATGAACATTTAGCTATTCACAAAGCTATGGTCAGCGCTTTTAAAAGCTTAAAAAAAGCAGCATTATCTGATGGCTTTACCATTAGCGTTGCCAGTGGTTTTCGCTCATTTGAACGCCAAGAAATGATTTGGAATAGCAAGTTTCTTGGCACAAAGCCAGTCAAAGATAATCAAGGCAATAATATTGATATTACTCAGCTTTGTGATATTGATAAAGCTCATGCAATATTATTGTATTCAGCACTACCTGGTGCCAGCCGTCATCATTGGGGCTGTGATATTGATATATATGCACAAAACCTATTACCTGAAGGACAACAACCTCAATTAGAGCCTTGGGAATATGAAGATACAGGCCCATTTGCTACGCTTAGCACATGGCTTGAACAAAATGCTCACTCGTTTGATTTTTATTTTCCGTACAATCAGTATCGCGAAGGTGTAGCTGCTGAGCCATGGCATATATCATTTGCACCACTATCACATGCTTATGAACAAGCATTTCAGCTTGATTTACTTGTAAGCTGTTTAGCTCATTCATCTGTCGCTGGAAAACAGGTTATCATAGACAATATTGAAAAAATTGCGCAAAGGTATATCTACAATGTTAACCAAGGAAAATTTAACCTTTAGCAGCAAAGTACTTATGAAAATGACAAGGGGAATACATTGGAAAATGGCTTAACACTTTTAATTATTATTGTTGCGCTCGTTATCATTATTGGTAATTTTAGTTCTTTTCAAAAGAGCTCTAAGCAAAAATTACGCAAAAAAGGCTTAAATGAGTTAAAGGAAACTTTACCAAGAACACTCAAAACGACTCATAAAATGGATACAAACCATAAAAAATAACCGTGAAAGTATGAATACTCTCATTGTGCTTTGCCATTGGTAATATTCAGACATAAAAAAACGCCACTTATGGCGTTTTTTTATGTCATTTATTTAATAGTTTAAACCTAATAAATATACCTTAAAAAACATTTCTGAATGAAAGCCCCGTTTCCATGACCGGGAAAATACGTTCTAAAGTTTCTATTGGTAAGGGTTCACCGTCAGCGTTATAAATGGTTACTGCCGTTTGTTCATTTTTGTCATCTAACGGTGCTAAGACAAATTGATAATGGGCATCATTCACGTCAATGACCGGAATATCATCACCCCATATTGCATCCCAAACGCTTGTCTCAGGTTTGACAAAATCAACAAAGTAAATGCGTTTTTCTTCATTTAAGTCAGTAATCGTAAAGCCATGTTTTTCAAAAAATACAGGCATATTTTCCCAAAGCTTATCTGCCGCCATTTCAACAACGTAGGCATGCTCTTCTTCAGGGTTTTTACCAATATTAACCAACTTTTGGTTTGAACGCATTAATCGATTTTCACGTTGCTGAACACGGTAATTATAATCGACTAGCGATACAATCGAGTTCAGCATATTTTTTTCAGCACGCTGCTTATCAATAGGATCAATGACTTTACTACCGCCACGTTTGTCTGTACGCATATAATCAACCATAGAAACGGTTAACGAAACACTTCTACCATGAGGCTTAGCAACTAACTGATATCTAAATCGTAAACTGGTTGCAGATTCAATTTCTGTGAATAACCACCCTGCTTCCACTTCATCATGATACCAATCCGATTCAATAATTAATGTTTTAATACCTTCACGCGATATACTTGTTTCTTTTAAGCTGGTGGCACCTTCTAGCACCTTACTTAAAGTCACTTCTATGTCTTCATCAACCGTGGTATGGCCAACACCATCTTTTTCAAGCTTCTGTAGAACTACTTTTTCAATGAATGCTAACAGCTCTCTATCTTCAAGTACCTTGTCAAACCAAATGGTTGAAATGCTAGATTCTTCAACTACACGAGAAGAAGCTGCGATAGGAAGCACCAATGTAGGTGCTCGGATATCCATGTCTTTACCCACTGGACCATCATGATTAACGTTATTGGTTACATAAAATTCTTTTTGTTCAGCTGGTTTATCTAATCCCTGTGGAATAGTTAATGGTTTAGCTTCAGGCTTATCAGCATAATCAAAGTCTCCTAGTGCTTGTTTATTATTCATTGAACTACAAGCTGAAATAGATAAGGTTAGCAATGATAAAAAGAATACTTGACGACTCATTAAAACTCCTGCGACACGAGAACTTACACTCATGCCAAATAAAAAAAATAATTTGCAAAATTATCACTAAATAAATATTGCGCCCATGGTACTTGCCTGTTTTTGCAAACACAAGGCATATGACCAATAAACTTTAAGATGATTCCAACTTATTCTGCAATAAGTTACAATAGCCCTTTAAAAAGCAATTTAGGCGTAGTGAATGTCACAGTATTTAGTGCTAACAGCAATGGGATCAGACCGTACAGGTTGTGTTAGCGAGTTAACTAAATTAGCAAGTGAATGCGAATGTAATATATTAGATAGCAGAATGGCTATTTTTGGCTCTGAATTTACCTTTATTATGCTACTTAATGGCGATGCACGGGCCATTAATAAAATTGAAGGGAGAATACCTACAATAGCTCATAGTCTAGATTTGATTACCATGATGAAACGAACGTCTGGCCACAGAACATTTGACTTAGTTCATCACTACCAAGCTGATTATGCTGGTATCGATCAACCTGGTATTTTAAAAGCTATGACAGCATTTTTCGCCACTAGAAAAATAGATATCTCTTCATTAAAATCAGAGATAGACCCTGAAACTAATCACATGAGTGCAAGTATGTTATTTGCCTTAACTGAAAAAATTAGCTTTGAAGAACTTGAAGTAGATTTTCTAGAGTTATGCCAACAAACAGACGTGCAAGGTTGCATCAAAAAGGCAACAACAAACCTTTTATAGCTTATCGATAATATTCTTAATAACACTAGGATAATAAAGTAATGAATACTCTTACCGTTGGCGATAAAGCGCCATTATTTGAATTAGCTGATCAACATGGCAGCATAGTTAAACTAGCTGATACGCTAAAAGAAAACAAACAAGCACTTGTCTATTTTTACCCTAAAGCTATGACACCCGGTTGTACAGTACAAGCTCAGAACTTACGTGACGTGAAAAATGAACTGGATGCATTAAATGTAGCTGTTTTTGGTATAAGCCCTGATGAAGTTAAACGTTTAGATAAATTTTGCCAACGAGATGAACTTAATTTCACTTTACTATCTGATGTTGATCATAAAGTTGCTGATGAATTCGGTGTTTGGGGATTAAAAAAGTTTATGGGCAAAGAGTATGACGGGATTCATCGTTTAAGCTTTTTAGTCGGTACTGATGGCAATATTGCTCATGTATTTAATAAGTTTAAAACTAAAGATCATCATCAAGTCGTTTTAGACGTTTTAGCTGAACTTACCGCCAAATAACCCACTTACACTTCCCATAATAAAGCGGCAACTATCAAAGATATTGCCGCTTTTTCGGTTTAAGGCACTCTCTTTTCCATATAGCTTTGATAGTCAGGAATTTCAATTTCGACTGTTTGATTCATACTAGCCGACTCCATTAAAAAGTTAGCACTGGCTTTATTGGTTGCACTTGGTATATTCCATACTGCGGCTAAACGTAATAGTGCCTTAACGTCAGGATCGTGAGGAACAGAGTCCAAAGGATCCCAAAAGAAAATTAATACATCAATTTTGCCTTCAGTAATTAATGCTCCTAACTGCTGATCCCCTCCCATGGGGCCTGAATACAAACAATGTACTGGTTGTTCAATACACGTTGACAGTAAAGTACCTGTAGTACCAGTTGCATATAACTCATGCTGCTCAAGCTGTGTTTTCTTTTCTTTAGCCCAAGCCATTAAATCCGCTTTCATATTATCATGTGCTACTAACGCCATGCGCTTTCTCTTAGGAAGGGTACGTTTACAATAATTCATTTGATTCATACGTTTATACCTACAATAGTGCATTTTCCATTATTAAGGCTAAGAAGATGCTTCAAGCTCTTCTTCGTTAGCTGATGGCCAAGCACTGACCACGGCCTTAACTAAAGTGGCAAGAGGAATTGCAAAAAATACTCCCCAAAACCCCCATAGTCCACCAAAAAATATAACGGCAATAATTATAGTGACTGGGTGTAAATTTACCGCTTCAGAGAATAATAAAGGCACAATAACATTGCCATCTAACGCTTGAATAATGCCATAAGCTAACATGACATAACCAAATTCACTGGTTAGGCCAAACTGAAAAAGTGCAACTAAACAAACAGGTATGGTAACTACAGTAGCTCCCACATATGGAACTAATACAGATAGCCCAACAAGAACGCCTAATAATACGGCATAGTTTAAATCTAAGAATATAAAAGCAACGGTAGACATTGCCCCTACAATAAGAATTTCAATCACTTTTCCGCGAATATAATTCAAAATTTGTTGGTTCATTTCACGGCCAACTTGTGTAGCCATACGGCGCTCTTTAGGAAGAAAGCTGGTTAAATAGCCAACCAAGTCTTGTTTATCTTTTAAAAAGAAAAACACCATTAATGGCACCAAAATTAAATAAACCATTAACGCAACCAGATCTGAAATAGAGTTTAATGATGCTTTTAAAGCAACCTCGCCCCACTCCAGCAACTTATCATTAACTAAGTTAATGAAGGTTTCAATTTGTGCTGCTTGGATAATGTCTGGATATTTTTCAGGTAACGTTAATAAGAAGCCCTTACCTTGAGTGATCATATTAGGCACTTCTTGCAACAAATTACTACTTTGCTTCCAAATAATGGGCATTAAGCCGAGTAAGCCCACTAAAGAAAAGCCAATAAAAGTAATCACTACAGCAACTGTTGCCGTCGTTCTGTTCACAGCATGGATGCGAGTTAATTTATTAACCGGTAAATCTAATAAAAAGGCAATGGCGATGGCTACAAATACCGGCATAAGTAAACTGCTAAACATTGCAATGAATAAAAATAAACATAGCAATATTACAACTAAGGTAACCGCGTTGGGATCTGAAAATTTACGCATATACCAAGCAGTAAATAATTTAATCATAATTAACTATTCTCTTTAATCTATCTTATTATTTTCAATACTAATTTCTATAATGCCATTTGCCATCGTCTGTTGGCTATAGCAATATCCTTGTTTTGTTAAAAACTTTGGAATATCACTGACAGAACCAAGATCATTTATTCGTACAACACACAAGTCACCTGCTTGCATCTGCTTTAAAATCAATCGCATGTTCACTAAAGGAACAGGACATTTTTCTTGAGTACCATCATATTTATATATCATAATAAAATGCGAAACTGCTCTTTAGTTCGGATTGCTATTTTGCGACAATTATACCCATGACCGAATCATGAGTGAAAGCACAAATGTTATAAGGAAATATAACTCGATGAGTTCTTTAACTGTTGAATCTAATTTAAAAGAAATAAATGCTTTCAAGAAAAAAGTAAATTGGGGGGAAGTTCCCGCTATTTATCATCTTGTTTCTTCATCTGTGGGCGACCTAGACAGTATTTTGTCCCATGGCTTTGATAGTGCTTATAAAAGAATACTTAATCCCAACAGTTGGAATCAATCTGTTTTTGATACCTATAAAGATAATGACGGTAATTTAAAAGTGCGTCATAAGCCGGAAGTCTATCTACGTCACGAATTTAATGACATGGGTTATGAACTTCACTTTTTCCCAGTAGTTAACGGTCGTATAGTACATGAGCCGATGATAAATAACCCCAACTGTCCATTTCACACTTGGACCCCGGAGACCTTACAGATGCTGTTTCGTATTAATAGTTTGGTGGCCTTTTCTGTCTTTAGTTATCAAAGTGGCGATGAAGCAGATCTTGCTTTAATTCGCTTTGCTCATATAACAGTTGAGAAATTAATTAAAAATTTAAGCGAATTTTTTAATATAACTGAAGTCAAAGGTTACACAATTGCACAATTTTATCAGGAAATTGCTAAAAGAGATGGTAATATCCTAAACCCAGAAACTAATTAAAAGACATTTACTTAAGATAACTTGATTCAATAAGTCATAAAACCTTTGTATTAAGCTTCACAGGATCCCCTATTGTTTAAATTAAAAACCTTATTTCAAGCAAGTTCACTTACTTTGTCCATTGCACTAGCGACAAGTTTTAACGCCAATGCTTATATCAATCAAAATGATAAAAATAAATTACCTGAAATAGGCACTTCAGCATTTAGTGTTTTATCGTTAGATAAAGAGCGACAACTAGGTCAAGCAATGATGCGTCAATTGCGGGCAAGTTCGCCACTAATACAAGATCCTGTGCTTATTGAATACATCAACGATTTAGGTAATCAATTAGTAAAAAATGCCCAAGATGTACATTACGCCTTTGAGTTTTTTATTATTAATAATGAAGAAATAAATGCTTTTGCTTTCTTTGGTGGTCATGTAGGCATTCATAGCGGTTTAATTACTACCGCAGATACAGAAAGTGAACTTGCCTCGGTATTAGCCCATGAAATATCTCACGTTACACAAAGGCATTTGGCTCGCCGCTTAGAGTCTCAAAGTCAAACCCATGCATTAACCATGGCAGGTATGATTTCAGGTGTCTTATTAAGTTTGGTTAATCCTACTGTTGGTATGGCTGCCTTAAGTGCCAGTATGGCGGCAACTCAACAAGCTAGTATCAATTACACGCGTGGCAATGAAAAAGAAGCGGATCGTGTTGGTATCGCTTTATTAGCAAATAGTGACTTCGACCCTCAAGGGGCACCTACGTTTTTTGCTAAAATGTCGGAAAAATATCGTTATGCGAGTAAGCCACCAGCGATGTTATTAACTCACCCGTTACCTGAGTCTCGAATAGCAGATGCTCGACAAAGAGCGCACAACTACCCTGTTCGCCCTTTAGCGCCAAAACTCGAGTTTGAATTGGCGAAAGCAAGAATAAAATCTAGATATCAAGGCGATAGTAAAACTAATATAGGCTTTTATCAGCGCCAATTAACTAAAAAGACTTACATGGTAGAAGAAGCGGCTCTTTATGGTTTGGCATTATCTTACTTTGAAGACAAAAAATACCAGCAAGCCAAGCAAGTATTAAAGCAATTGTTGCAAAAGGATAAACACAATTTATTTTATGTAGATGCTTTAACTGATGTTTATTTAGCTATGAAAGAGTTCGACTCAGCCATTTCAATGTTAGTTGACTTAAACCTATTAATGCCTAATAACCAAGTCGTCAGTTTAAATTACGGTAATGCATTATTTACCGCTAAAAAATATGATCAAGCAGTTCAAGTATTACAAGATTTTCTTCTAGTTCAACCCAACAACTTTATTGCCTACGATTTATTAACATCTATTTATCGTCAACAAGGTAAAATGGGGTTAATGCATATGCACAAAGCTGAAGTACTTGCACTATTAGGCGGTTATAATAAAGCCATTGATGAACTTCAAACTAGTTACAGCTTGCTTGAATCAAAACCGCTATTACAAAAGCGAATTAAAGCCAGAATCTTACAGTTTCAGGAACAAGAAAGTCGCTTAAAACGCTTATAGACGCACAATATTTATTTTTATCATAACTTTAATTACAAAGCTTTTGCTTTAACTTCACCACTTATTTAAAGGAAACAACATGTTTACTATTTATCACAATCCAAGATGTTCAAAAAGCCGACAAACTTTAGCTTTACTTGAACCTAAAGCTCAAGAAAATCAGCAAGAAATCACCATTGTTGAGTATTTAAAAACACCATTATCTGAAGATGAAATTAAAGCTTTATTATCACAACTTAGCTGTAACCCTATAGACATGATGAGAACAAAAGAAGATGAATTTAAAGAACAAAATTTAAAAGGTGCAGATGATGCAACCTTAATAAGCGCGATGGCCAATACCCCAAAATTAGTAGAGCGCCCCATTGTTTCTAATGGTGATAAAGCGATTATCGGTCGTCCGCCAGAAAACGTACTCGCTTTTTTTGCTAAATAAAAGATATCCCATGAGCAAACAAAGAATTTCAACAATAAATCTAAAGAAAATAGCGCTAATTGGCTATTTTTCGTTACTTTTTTATATGCCGTTATGGTTGCTTGTACTAAGCCCTAGTGAAAGCTTATCTACTGGCACCACCTTAGTTTTGTTTACTTTACCTTTATTATTTCCTTTAAAAGGATTATTACAAGGTAAACCTTATACCTATGCTTGGTCTAATTTCATCGTATTAATATACTTTTTACATGGCTTAACCACTTTCTGGGTGCTTCCTGAAGATCGTATTTGGGCAACAATTGAGCTTATTTTTGCAACGACTATGTTTTTAGGGGCAACTTATTACGCTAAGTATCGTGGACAAGAACTAGGATTGAGTATAAGAACAAAAAAATCTGATTCAGGTGAGTAACCTGACTCTATGATAAGGTAATTATTTAACTTGCATTGACTTAATGGACTATACGTCAATGCAACATAATCGAATAACTATAATTAAGGAGTAATTATGCAATATAAATATCCGATTTTATCAGCGATTATGGCATTATCGCTTACAGGCTGTGGTGGCAGTTCAAGTTCTGATAATACACCGCCAGCACAAACACCAGATAACAATACTATCTTGCATATTGAAGATACCTTTAAAATCAATCAAAGTGCGGAATTATTTCTCTACTATCCTAACGAAGAAATAACCAATATTAATTGGCAGCAAACATCTGGTAGCCCAGTTACTTTCTTAGCAAAAAACAGTAAAGCCATCAGTTTCACCCCAAAAACGTCGGGGGATTATCAATTCACCGTAAATTTTTTAGTTAATGGCATCAGTCAAAATTTAGATAAAACCATTACTGTATTAGAAGAAAACTCAGATATCACCGCACGACTTGCACATACAGTGACCATGGAAAACAAAGTTTCGTTAAGAGTTGCAACCACCAATGACGTTGCCCATGACTCTATTTCATGGCAACAAACCGCAGGCCCAACAGTTAGCTTTACTCACGATGACAATTCTGGCAACTATGCCATATTTTTTGATGCTCCTACGGTCAATGAAGATACCTTAATTACTTTTGAGGCAACGGCGTCTAGTGATAATGGAACCTTTACAGACAAAGTTGCAGTCCTGGTAGAGCCAGCCCAAGCAATTACAAATAATGCTTACTTTGACAGCCGAGTAGCACACGTTTTTCCATACAATGACAATAGCCCTTATGCGAGTGATATTGTTGATTGCGTATACTCAAATAAATTAACTAGCTCATGTACGCTATCAAAATTACCGTTAATTGCCCAAGAAACTCTTGGCAGTTCACAAACACCTGATATCGACGATATTATGGATCGCGTAGTCGTATCTCATCATTGGATGGGCGATCGATTTAAACACTTTATAGAGAATTTTGATGAAAACAATGATTTTAAGCACTTGCTAAGAGCAACAACTGCTATTGTCATTTCATACGATGTTAGGCCTTCATTCTATTGGGCTGCCACAGGTGCTATTTATCTGGATCCTGAAAACTTTTGGATCACTCCAGAAGAAAGAGATACCATCAATGAAGCACCAGACTTTCGCTCAAACTTTGGTAAGGACTTACAATTTGTTATGCCTTGGCGTTACGTAAAAGATAATAACTACGCAAGCCTTTACTTCAGTAAAAACAATAGAGTAACCCGAACAGAGCATGATGGCTTATATCGATTAACATCATTAATGTATCATGAGCTTGCTCATGCAAATGATTTTTTCCCAAGCAATGAATGGTTTATTCACAGTAGTGGTAGTCGTGTACTAGATGCTGCAACAAGTAGTAACTTTGAATCAGACAAACTATCAATTACTCACCCTTTACACAGCCAGGAAATGAGAAACTTAGCCCAAGTCAGCTTTAAAGGTGAAACGGCAAGTACTAGCCAGAAGGCTTACCTACCCAATGATATTAAATCTTTCTTTGAAGCTGATGAAGCTACAGATTACTACGCTTACTCAAGTCTCAGAGAAGACTACGCGATGTTATTTGAAGAGTTAATGATGCAGTCTCGTTATCGCGTTTTTAGAGATGTTGCTATAACTAACCAACCTACAGGATCCAATGTGTCCGGAGCTGACTATATTGTCACTTGGGGGCAGCGAGGCCGTATTGGTGAGGCGAAACTTAAACAACGCGTTTTCTTTAGTGCTTCGCGTGTGTTACCGGAATTTGATAGTAATACAGCCCTAAATAACGTTCCGGCTCCTATTCAGATGATTGTAGGGGATAATTGGATAGAAAACCTAACAATAAGCTCACAGCAAACTAATTTTGCTAATATGTTATTACAAACCAGTAGCGCAGCAAATGAACACCTAAACCGTTCAAACCATCCAATGGCTAATAATGATACTCAACGTTACTACCAAAAAGCACTGCCAAGCCATTAAATATACGCCAAGTTGGCTTTAATAAGGCATAACTTAACAAAGTAAGCTGAGAGTCTGATAAGAAAAAGGTAATCTGAAATAGATTACCTTTTTTGATGTAGAAGCTTCTACTCACTAACTTGAACCCGGTTTAAGAAGTAAATTAACAATATAAAATACAGAGCGTATGTTCAATTGATTTTCGAGCTTGATAGTTTTACTTAATTCAAGGCAAATTTCGCGTCAATAGCTAGCCTATTGCAAGTAAATTTAACGAAGAAGTCAGTAAAAATAGCTGTTAGAGAATTATTTATTAAGCCGAGCTCAGGTTAACTAATATTCAGGATTTCTTTAATAAAAGGAATAGTCACTTTTCTCTGTTCCCTAATAGATGCTTTATCAAGTATATCTAATGTTTGAATCAAACTAGTCATATCACGACTAGAACGATTCAATAGAAAACGCGTGGCTTCATCTGAAATCATTAAACCCCGCTGTCTTGCCCTATGCTGTATCGCTAAGGTTTTATCATCATCATCAAGGGGTTTAACCTGCTCAATATACCCCCAGCCAATACGTGATACTAAGTCAGGCAAGGTAATACCCAGCTTATTAATTGCTTCGCTTCCGGTAATAATTAGACAGCTTTCATTTTCTATGGCGCGATTATATAAGTCAAAAATAGCTTGCTGCCATTGAACATCACCCGCTATTAATTCAATATCATCTAAACAAATAAAATCTATTTGTTCTAAGCCATCAAGCACCTCAATGGGTAACTGTTTTAGTTCAGAACAGGAAAGGCAAACTGATGTTTTTTTCAATTGGGCAGCTAAATTATTACATGCATGTAATAAGTGAGATTTACCTACTCCCGCCAAACCAAACAAATAAAAACTGTGAGGCAGTTGACTAAATAGCGCTAAGGAATGGTTTTCGTGTTGTTCAGTTTCAACTTTGTTTTGACGAATAAAGCTTGTTAACTGTACTAAAACGCTATGATTCGGCTGACCAATAAAACTATCAAAGGTTTCATCATCTGGCAGCTGAACAGATAGCGCAAGTTGTGATAATTGCGTCATTATGGCTCCCAATGGAAAATGGGAATGGCTGTAGGGTCAACAACGGCTAACGGATCAATGTATTGTTTTAGCTGCTTATTAAGTTTTAATGAAGCTAATAATGCAGACTCTGAACCCAATAACTTTAATTTAAATTGTCTAGTAGCACCTTTAGCATTTAATAGGGTGACTGATTTTACCGCAGATAAATTAGATAAAAAATCAAATAATTCAGTATACACTTTTAGAGAATCAACATTGGCTACTTCGATAATATAATCATTATCACTGGTAGCTGATAAAGCATATTTTTGGTAAATAAGTTCGGTAATATCAGACAAAGCCTGCGTTGTCAGCACTTCTCTATCTTCTCCTTGATAAACTTGAGTAAAGCGTTGATTTTGACTAAACAAAACCCAATCAAGTACATATTGTGGTGTTGGTTCTTCGTCAACACATAATAAGCCACAACTATCAGTATTTTCTTCAACCTCTTCAGACGAAGAGAGCTCTGTCAACTCATCAACAATAAGAAGACTAGAGTCAGATAAACGCATAACCACAATAGCTTCAGCAAAGTATCGCTCTGATGCTTGATAAATCGGCTGTTCAAATCGTCCCCATATATCACTCAAATTGACTTGAGTTGCATCAGTCAAGTCCATTAATGGCATAACGACTGGCAGCCCTCGTTGAGACGAAAAATCATTTACCAGTATTGGCAAATTCGATGGCATAGAGTTTGACATAATGGTACGCGATAACCCTTGCTCATCAATTAACCACAGTAATACTTGAGGTCTAAGGCTTCCCCAAATAGCTAGGTTTGCTTGTTGAAATAATTGATTAATTTTATCTTCATTAAAATTGGCCACTAAATAAAGCTGGCCATTTTTTCGAGTATAACGGTATTGAGTAATATAGTTATTTGAGTTCTTTACTGCATTTTTTAATATTTTGTTGGATAAAACTGTGGTTTCTCCACCAACTTTCACCATCACAGCACGTAAAGCTTCTTTTATTGCTTTTTGGCGGTGAGTTGATGCTTGTGATTCAACATTCACACGTGCCTGATATAAGTCTTTTACTTCTAACGAATTAACTTTAATGGGCAACAACAATACAAAAAGAATTGAAATAAAAAACAAGTGTTTGAGCATAAAATGAAAAATATTAGCCGACGATTATCTTAAAAAAGATATTATCATAATAATTAAACATTATCCCAATGATTCCTTATTCGTAAAACAATCGTAATATTGCTTACTCTCTTTCTTGAGTATGACGGTTTGCGCTGATAGAATACGCCCCTTTATATACTGTCGGTAATTTCTGAGGTTTCCCGTGAGCGAACAAAAACAGTCGTTAAGCTATAAAGATGCTGGTGTTGATATTGATGCTGGTAACGCCCTTGTAGAAAACATTAAAGGTGCTGTAAAGCGCACAACACGCCCTGAAGTTATGGGTGGATTAGGTGGTTTTGGCTCTGTATGTCAATTACCAACAGGTTATAAAGAGCCAGTGCTTGTTGCAGGCACTGATGGTGTAGGTACAAAGTTGCGTTTAGCTATTGATTTAGCCAAGCATGACACTGTAGGTATTGACTTAGTAGCTATGTGTGTAAACGATCTTATCGTTCAAGGTGCTGAGCCACTATTTTTCTTAGATTACTACGCCACAGCAAAACTTGACGTTGATGTTGCCTCTTCTGTTGTTGAAGGTATAGCCGAAGGTTGTGTTCAATCTGGCTGTGCTTTAGTTGGCGGTGAAACAGCAGAAATGCCTGGCATGTATCACCAAGGCGATTACGATATTGCTGGTTTTTGTGTCGGTGTTGCTGAAAAGTCACGTTTACTCGATGGCACTTCAGTAGCTGAAGGCGATCAACTTATCGCATTAGGTGCATCAGGCCCTCACTCAAATGGTTTTTCTCTCATTCGTAAAGTGTTAGAAGTTAACAATACTGATACAAGTGAGCAGCTTGACGGTAAAGCGATAAGCGACCACTTATTAGAGCCGACTAAAATTTATGTTAAGTCTGTACTCGCCTTATTAAAAGATGTTGATGTACATGCTTTGTCTCACATTACTGGTGGTGGTTTCTGGGAAAATATCCCTCGAGTTCTACCTGAATCAGCTCAGGCGGTAATCAATGGCGATAGCTGGGAATGGCCAGCAATCTTTAACTGGTTACAAGAAAAAGGCAACATTACCAGTCATGAAATGTATCGCACTTTTAACTGTGGTGTAGGCATGATCATCGCGGTACCAGCAGATAAAGTCGAGCAAAGTATTGAAATCCTTACTGCCCATGGTGAAAAAGCATGGCATATTGGCGCAATAGCTAATAAAACAGAAGGTGCAGAACAAGTTGTTTTTGCTTAATTAAGCAACATTCACTTGTTTTTATAAAGGGCTATTTTGTAGCCCTTTTTCATATCGTTATTTTAGGAAAAAATATGTCTAGTAGAATTGTAGTGTTAATTTCAGGCAGTGGTTCAAATTTACAAGCTATTATCGACGCCTCTCAAGACAAAGATTATCCTGCTGAAGTTGTTGGCGTTATCTCTAATAAAGCTGACGCTTATGGTTTAACTCGAGCGACAAATGCAGGTATCGAATCACAGGCACTATCCCATAAAGCGTTTGAATCTCGTGAAGCGTACGATGTTGCTTTAATGGCACAAATCGATAATTTCAAACCTGACGTAATTGTACTTGCAGGCTTTATGAGGATATTAACACCTGATTTTGTTCAGCACTATCAAGGTAAACTACTTAACATACACCCTTCATTATTACCAAAGTATCAAGGGTTAAACACCCACCAGCGCGCCATTGATGCTGGCGATAAAGAACATGGCGTAAGTGTTCATTTTGTTACGGAAGAGCTTGATGGTGGCCCAGTTATTTTACAAGCTAAAGTACCTGTTTTTGCGGGTGATACAAGCGACGATTTAGCGGCGCGTGTTCATGAGCAAGAACATCGTATTTATCCATTAGTGGTGAAATGGTTTGCGCAAAATCGTTTATCAATGCAGCAACAAGTTGAAAACGGTCAGCATGTAGAAAAAGCGATTCTCGACGGAAATGTACTTGCTCCATCAGGCTATGCAAACGACTAACTATAGCTTTTAATAAGAAAAAGCATTAGTATCTGTGGTATATGATATTCATAATAAATATCATCTTAATACTAATTAGCATATAACTAATTGCTTTTTCTTTAATTGTTCAGGAAATTTGATGTTAGCTTATCTTTCTCGCTCAGCCTTTGTTATTCTTTGCTTACCTTTAACATTTTCTGCACACTCTCTTACCACTGAAGCTGAAAAAAACAGCTTAAAAAATGTCATTCCCGCATTTAAAGCGAATTACACCTTACTTCATAAAGGTGATCCCGTTGGTAAAGCTGTTCGAGAACTCAGTTATCAAAAAGATGGAAAAACAACATATCATTACCACACCGACATTAAGTGGCTTATTTTCTCTGATAAACGCTCTGAAACTTCACAAGTAATCGTAAATAACAATCAAGTTATCCCTCAACACTATGTGTACTCTAGAGAGGGAACAGGCAGAGATAAAAACTATGAATGGCAATACGATATTGCTAATAAAAAAGCAAAAGATTTAAAGAAAGAGCGTCAAATAACCATAGATATCACTGAAGGGTTACAAGATAAATTAAGCTACCACTTACAGCACCGACTCAATTTAATCGAGAACCCTGAGCAAAAACGTTTTAGCTATCCCGTTATCAGCACTTCTGGTTCAATTAAAGATTATGTCTATCAATATGACGGTGAAGAAGAGCTGATGTTACCTTATGGCCTCGTTAAAACAATTCGATTAAAACGTGAAGTAACCGCTAAAAAACGCGTTACTTATGCGTGGTTTGCTCCTGAATTGAATTATTTATTGGTGAAACTATATCAAGTTAAAGCAGGTGCTGAGCAATTTGAAGCACAGCTTGCTTCAATAGAAAATAATAAATAGCAAATTCTATTTTTAACACATAACTTCACTAATTGATTGATTAGTTACTGAGATTATCCATCATACTATCAGGCATTAATACGGCAATTACTTCACCTTTTACGCATAGCTTGTTATCTGCGTAAACAAGCACTTCAACGACAATTTTACGTGCTTTGACTTCCCTATATTGACCAATGAGTATTAACGGTACACCTTTAGGTGTTGGCGCTAAGTAGCTAATATTCAACCCTGCCGTGACAAAACGCATAACAGGCTCTGAGCCTAACTCTCTATTGTCATTATAATATGCCATGGCAGAAGCACTGCCCGTACCATGACAATCTATCAATGAAGCTAACAAGCCACCATACACAAAGCCAGGAATAGCCGTATGTTTATCTGATGGGGTAAAAATGGCAATACTCTGCTGGTTGCTAGCTTCATTAGCATTACTTTTACCTATGTTAACAGTACTTAATAGCTCGTTTACGCAAGCTTTTAACTCATCACTTGCATTGTCGATAAAATTTGATAACCAATAACTTCTCAATTGGTGACCGTCATGATTATTGGTACCACAACCATAGCAATGGCTTAATTCATCAGGGTAATATTCTTGAAATGATTTAATCAACGTAGTTTGCCTTATAAAGAATTAAGCCGAATTAACTTAACCTGAACTCGGTTCAAGAGATAAATTAATTTTATAAAATACAATCCGTTATGTTTCACCTAGTTTTCTAGCTTGATAGTTTTACTTAATTCAAGGCAAATTTCGAGTCAATAGCTAGTCTATTGCAAGTAAATTTAACGAAGAAGTCAGTAAAAATAACTGCTAGAAAATTATTTATTAAGCCGAGCTCAGGTTAACTTATGTCTCGAACATCATCTATTACTTTGCCATCATTGGCTAGAGTTCCCAAAGGCACTAATGATATTTGTCCTGATAATTTAGTCACTTGCTTTAAGCTCTGTTTAATCTGCTCAATAAATGCTTCTGTTTCAAGTGTTGATTTAGCAAATGAATCAAGTTCACATTCTAAAAGCATCGTATCATTATGGTTAACTTGACTAACAGTTAAACGTATTTTACCGATATGAGAAAACTGCTGTCTAACCTTTTCTATCTGTTCTGGGTGAACGAACATACCTTTTATTTTGGTCGTTTGGTCTGCCCTGCCTAACCAACCTTTTAAACGTTGATTAGTTCTCCCACATGAGCTTTTTCCTTGAGAAATTGCTGATAAATCCCCCGTGGCAAAACGAATTAACGGATAATCGGCATTAAAGCTGGTTACCACAACTTCTCCTACTTCACCTGGCTCCACTGGCTCTAACGTACCAGGCCTAACTATTTCAACTATCAGCTCTTCAGCAACCACAAACCCTTCACCTGCGGTAGTTTCATAGCCTATCAAACCAATATCAGCACTGGCATAGGCTTGTAATACACTTATGCCTTTAGCTTTTATAATGGATCGTAAACTTTCAGGCAAAGCTTCACCGGTAACCAGTGCTTTTTGAAGGCTTGAGATATCTTTGCCTGTATTTTCAGCCTTATCTAACAAGATTTTTAGAAATGATGGTGTTCCGCAATAACCAGAAGGTTTCAATTGCTCAATAACCTCTAGCTGCTGCTCAGTTTGTCCGGGACCTGCCGGTATTACCGTACAGCCACAAGCTCGTGCTCCTGAATCTAAAATAAATCCACCCGGTGTTAAATGATATGACAAACAGTTTTGTACAATATCTCCTTTTCTAAAACCTGCGGCATAAAAAGCTTGCCCCATGCGCCACCAATCATCAAAGCAATTTTCAGGCTCATTGATTGGCCCTGGCGATTGAAAGACTCTACCTATGCTTGCTTTCTCTGAGACGATACCGGCAAAAATGGCCTCATTATTTTGTAATGATTTCAACTCGGATTTACGTGTTATCGGTAACTGGGCGAGCGACTCTCTGCTGGTAATATCATCAGCATTAACATTAGCTAATAATTCGGCATAATACGGACACTCTTGTTTTGCATAATCTATAAAAGCAGGTAAACGGTTAAGTAACTTATGCTCTCTTTCAACGGAATTTATCTGCTCATTTTCATGAAAATATTGGCTCATAGGTACTCTTTATTGCAATTTGTTCAAGGTATATCTAATAGGTTCTTTCTTCTGACATTCAAATCGGGAATAGTAATTAAGCTTATAACCAACGTTTACGACGTTTGTAAGACTTTAAGTTCTTAAAGCTTTTACGCTCTTCATTACCGCCACCTAAATAAAACTCTTTAACATCTTCATTACTTAATAATTGTTCTTGTGTACCATCAAGTACGATTTTGCCCGACTCCATAATGTAACCATAGTCAGCAGCTTTTAAAGCATAGTTTGCATTTTGCTCAACCAATAGCATAGTAATCCCCTGATCTTTATTGATTTTCTCAATAATGCCAAAGACTTCTTTTACCAATAAAGGCGATAAGCCCATTGATGGCTCATCTAAACAAATCATTTTTGGTCGTGCCATTAGTGCCCTACCAATAGCTAACATTTGTTGTTCACCACCAGATAAATAGCCAGCTAAGCCAGTTCGCTCTTTTAAACGGGGAAAATAATGAAAAACCATTTCTATATCTTGGTTAATTTGCGCATCATTACGGGTATACGCACCCAGTTTCAAGTTTTCAATAGATGTCATGTCTTCAATAATTCGACGACCTTCCATCACTTGGAAAATACCACTTCGTACCACATCTTCTGCATTTTTCTTATCGATACGTTCGCCCATAAAAGTGATATCACCTCGGGTCACTTCACCGTCTTCAGTTTTTAGCAAACCAGAAATCGCTTTAAGGGTAGTCGATTTCCCTGCACCATTAGGTCCCAATAGTGTAACCACTTCACCTTCAGGTACATCCAATGACACGCCCCGTAATACTTGTATAACTTCGTCATAGACAACTTCAATATTATTGACTGATAGCAAAGGGGAAGCTTGCTGAATTTTAACTGCTGCTTGAGACATATTTACTCCGTAAATCTTTCTTCATCTTTAACAATTCAAAAGGTAGAGCCTAGTTTTCACTAGGCTCTATAGTGTTTAGTAACCTAACCAATCATCACGGCGATCAAGAGTTACTTGAGAAACTTGTTCAATTTGAACATTACCGCCATTGAAGTTACCTTGATAGATATTCACTTGGTTAACACCACGGTGATCATCTAAAGTCCAATTAGCTGCTAAACAAACACCTTCAAGGCCTTTAGGTACCCAGTTTTTATGAACGTACATACCTTTCTTAACATTCTCACCGGTAATACCACCGTTCTCTTTAGCCCACTCCATCGCTTCTTTCATGAAGTAAGTTGAACAAACACCACGCATATAATGATGTAATCGTGGCTGCTCTCCTGATTTATCTGACATTTTTGAAATTTCTTTTACCAGTTTCATACCAGGTACTTCATCGGTCCAAAAAGGAGTCATAGTTGGGAAAATATAGTTTTTGATCCCTTCACCTGCCGCTTCAAATACTTTTTTATCACCACCCCAAATATTCGACATAAATTGAATGTCGGTTCCAACGGTATTACAAGATTTCACCAGTGATAAAACCGAACCGCCAAGGTTACCTATATAACCGTAATTTGAACCTGAACTCTTAATGCTTAAACATTGTGCTTTAAAGTCACCTGGTTTCATTGAAATCACTACCGGTGGCATCACTTCAAAACCTAATTCTTGAGCATACTCTGCACAAGCGGCTTTTGGAGCGTTAGGGAACGGATGGTTAGCACCTATGTGAGTGAACTTAGGCTTTCTTTTATTACCTTTACTCTTCCAGTCTTTTGCCGCCCACTGTACTAAACCACGACAAGCATCAGAATAAGATGCACCGTAGAAAAAGTTATAAGGTGCTGGCTTTTTAGTGTGAGGGTTTTTACCGGTAGGATCCGTTAAATGTCCCGAATAAGATGCCGAAAATACAGGAGTTTTATCTCTAGCAACAAATGAGATCAGCGCTTCGGTATCTGCCGTGCCCCACCCTTGCATTACTACCATTTTTTTACGAGACTTCCATTTTTTATAAGCTGCAATAGCTTGAGGTACTTTATAAGCATAATCAATTGTTTCATACTCAAGTTTGGTACCGCTGATACCACCGTTGGCGTTGATATAGGCCAATGAATCTCTCACTCCGTCAGCGTAAACTTTACCAACAAAAGCGGTAGGGCCTGACATATCAGCTAAGTGCCCTACAAAAACACTGTCTTGTGCACTAGCATTCGCCGAAACGGATAAGGCTACACAAGTCGCTAAACTGCTTAATAATAATTTTTTATTTGTGCTTTTTCTCATTTGAATCTTCCTTCAAGTTATTGCTTTTATTATTTATTATTTCATTTTGTTTATGTCGGCTTGCAACTTCCCCATAGCCAACGCCATATTCTTCACTTGCTACTAGCTGTAATAAATACAAGTACTAGTAAGCAAATGGATAGAATTTCCAATAGTTCTTAATTTGTGTCCAACGATGGGCTAGCCCTTCTGGTTCAAAAATTAAGAAACCAATAATGACAAGACCAATAGCCATCTCTTTGATATAAGCGAGGCCATCAACCACCATAGGAATATTGCCCCAATCTGTCATTTTCATTAAGCCAACCCCACCTTCGAGTGCTTCAGGTAAGAACACCATAAAAATAACGCCCATTAACGTGCCTTTAATTGAACCTAAGCCACCAATGATAATCATTGCCAAGAACTGTACTGACATGAAAATAGTAAAACCTTCAGCAGAAACATAGCCTAGATAATGCGCATAAAGCGCTCCACCTATGCCGGCATAAAAAGATGAGACACCAAATGAAAGTAGACGATATTTATTCAACTTTACGCCCATGATTTCTGCTGATAAGTAATGATCTCGAACAGCAACAAAGGCACGACCATCTCTACTTCGCATTAAGTTACAACCCCAAATAAACATGAATACTAAGGAAAATAATGCAACGTAATAGAAACTTTGATCAGTATCGAAAACAAAACCGAATAAGTTTAATGGTTCAGCCATAGAGCCTGCAGAGCCACCAGAGAACCATTCAGCGCGAGCAAAAAAGTCTTCGATTATAAATTGTGATGCAAGTGTAGCTATAGCCAAATATAAGCCTTTAATTCGTGCAGCTGGTGCACCAAACATCATGCCCACACCCATGGTTAAAAAACCTGCCAAAGGGATGCATAGAAACACTGGAATACTAAAGCTAGTATTCAACCAGGCTGATGCGAAAGCACCAAAACCAAAGAACGCACCATGACCCAAAGAGATTTGCCCGGTATAACCGACTAAGATATTCAACCCCAGCGCAGCTATACCTAAATATGATATTTGGATAAGCAAAGTAATAAAGTAGCTATCCACCAAAAGCGGTGCAAAACATAAGGCAATAATGCTTAAAATTGCCGCGTAACGAATGGTTTTCGTTTCGAAAATTGTATTATCTTGTTTATAGCTAGTACGAAAATCTCCGCACGGGCGCATTGTTAAACTCGACATAATAAACTCCTAAAAATGTGTATTGTTCAGCTAAATGCGCTCAATATCTTTTGTGCCAAATAAGCCATACGGTTTGAACCATAAAATTATCAGCAGAACATAAAATGGTGCGATGTCGTACATATTGCCAATGTGTAAATATTGGCTATCAAAGAATTCAGCTAAATTCTCTAGCACCCCGATGGTAATACCACCGACAATAGCGCCAACAATTGAATCAAGGCCACCAAGAATAACGGCTGGGAACACTTTAATACCCATAATTGACAGTGAATCTGATACACCATTCACCATACCAATAACCACACCTGCAGTAGCTGAAACCGTAGCGGCAATACCCCAGCTCATAGCAAATACTTGCTTAACGGATATGCCTAAACTTTGCGCAACCTGCTGATCAAATGCAGTAGCACGCATTGCTAGGCCATGCTTTGAATGTTTAAAGAATAAATAGAATGCCACCATGATGATTAACGCGATGATTGTACTCATCAAATAGGCCATTTCTATGTTCAAACCAAATATATTAATTGATTGAGTATCAAACACTTGTGGGTAGCTTTGCGGTGAAACACCAAATATCCACTTCATTAACGCTTGGAAAAATATCGATAAACCGATAGTCACCATGATCACTGAGATAATTGGTTCACCAATCATAGGTCTTAGTACAATCATTTGAAGCAGCACACCAAAGGCAGCCATAAAACACAGTGATAAAATAAACCCTAAGAAAAATGGCAGTTCTAAGTAAATTAGCGACGCCCAACAAACCCATGCGCCCACAAGTAAGAACTCACCTTGCGCAAAGTTAACTATTTGTGTTGATTTATACACCAACACAAAACACATACCGATAACACCATAAAGCAAACCAACAATCAGGCCGTTTACAATGAGCTGGATTAATAATTCAAAATTCATGATGCTCTCCTTTGTTCTGAATCGCTTGAGGTCGACTTACTGTTTGTGTCACTGTCAATCAAGGTAGCAATATTAAGCTGTGTTTGAATGCGTGAATTACTGCCATCTTGGAAGGTAATAACGGTATCGATATCTACCGCCTCTTGGCCATCATAAATGGCTTCAATGATGTCGCCGTATTTATCAGCAATAACGGTTCTTCTTACTTTACGAGTACGCGTTAATTCACCGTCATCAGCATCAAGCTCTTTGTAGAGTAAGGTAAATTTATTAATTTTTTGCGCATCAGGCAGCGTATCATTAACCTTCTGAATTTCATCAGTAAGCTTTTGATAAACCTCAGGTAATGTTGAAAGGTTAGTGTAATTGGTAAAGGCAAAGCCTTGCTGTTCAGCCCATTTGGCAACAATCGAAAAGCGAATACAAACAATAGCGCTTAAATACGGTTTGTCTTTACCCAAGATGACCGCTTCGCCAATGAAAGATGAAAATTTAAGCTTGTTTTCAATATATTGTGGCGAGTATTGAACACCAAAACTGGTTTTAGCTAAATCCTTAATACGGTCAATAATGACTAAGTGGCCTGATGGCTTAAAGTAACCTGCATCACCGGTATGCATCCAACCATCAATAACATCTTCATCGTAAGCTTTTTGATTATCTAAATAGCCGGTAAACATACCAACGGTTTTCGCGATAATCTCACCAACCCCTTCTTTATCGGTGTTGATAACTTTCACTTGTGCGGTATCAAAAGCAACACCGACACTGTCGTAATCTACATCATCTTCTTGGTGTACCGTATAAGCACCACACAACTCTGTTTGACCATAAAGTTGACGAAGTGGCACACCAATGGTTTGGAAGAACCTAAAGGTATCAGGTCCCATTGCAGCCCCACCCGTTGCAGCTGATTTTAAGAAAGTGAAACCTAATCTATCTTTAAGAGCATTCATCAGTAGCAGATCAGCCAACCACGAACGTTTACCTTCGTCTTGTTTTTTCTCAGCTAAACCATAAGCAAAGTTAAATAACTTTTGCTTCAATGGTGTTGAGTCCATCATACGAGCTTTAACATCAGCCAATATGCCTTCCCATACACGTGGCGCTAGTAGAACGAAGCTTGGGCCAATTTCACGTAAATCAGCCATTAAGGTTTCTTGCTCTTCAACAAAATTAACAATTTGTCGAGCGATTAAAGCTTGTCCAACGGCATAAACTTGTTCCATGATCCAAGGCAAAGGCAATACCGAAACATAGTTGTCGCCAGGTTTTCTCGGATCAGCTCTTAAATAAGAGCTGCAATGTTTAACGAAGTTACCGCCACCTAAGAAGGCGATTTTTGGCTTTGAAGTAGTACCCGAAGTAGTGCAATAAATTGCAGTTTCTTCTGCAGAGGTTGAATCTACGTAATGATCATAAAGTTCAGGGGAAGACTCATCAATGGCTTGCCCTTGTTCATACATATCTTCAATGCTAACAAGTCGCTTATCATCATACTTACGCATGCCTCGCGGATCACAGTAAACAATGATTTTAACGTCAGGAATTTCATCGCCTAACTCTAACAGCTTGTCACATTGCTCTTCATCTTCAGCTATAACTACCGTCGCATTACTTTTATTTAGCAAGTAAACAACTTCTTCATGTAATGAATCTTGGAATATACCAATGGAGTAACAGCGCATGGCATGAGCAGCAAGCTCCCCCCATACCCATTCAGGTCGGTTATCACCTAATAATGCTATAGCATCGCCAGCTGCAATACCCTGCTTTACTAAGGCTAACGACAGCCACTTAACGCGGTTCTGATAGTCTTGCCAGTTAAACTCATTCCAGATACCAAACTCTTTTTCACGCATGGCAATATCATTGGGCCAATTTTTAGCGTTATGACGTAGTATTTTTGGAAAAGTATCTAACTCTCCCATTTCATAATCTGTTGAAATGCCATTGCTCGTTTGCAATGCTTGATTAGTAGCAGACATTATCCAGCCTCCTGTAAAGCATCTGTGTCTTCATCTTCGATACCCAAGTAAGCACGCTTAACATGAGGGTCTGCCATCACTTCATCTGGCAAACCAGAAATAAGTTTTTTACCAAAATCCAACACCATAACTTCGTGGGAAATATCCATAACTACCCCCATATCGTGCTCAATCATGACAACAGTAATACCAAACTCTTCGTTTAAATCGAGGATGTAACGTGCCATATCCTCTTTCTCTTCCAAGTTCATGCCAGCCATAGGCTCATCTAATAGAATTAAATCAGGCTTTAAAGCCATTGCTCTTGCTAATTCAACACGTTTTCTCAACCCGTAAGAAAGTGTTCCAGCAACCGCTTTTCGAATATGTGAAATTTCTAAGAAATCAATAACTTCCTCAACATAACGTCGATGAGCAAGTTCTTCTTTTTGCGCCTTTGAAGCCCAATACAATGGGCCTGTAATCCAGTTATTTTTTAATAAGTGGTGTCTGCCAACCATGATGTTATCGAGTACCGTCATGTGGCCAAACAATGCTAAATTTTGGAAAGTTCTACCCATACCTAAATCTGCACGGTCATTAGGTCTAAGCTTTGTAACATCTTGTTTGTTAAATATAATATTGCCTGAATTAGGACGATAGCGACCTGAAATACAGTTGAGCATTGACGTTTTACCGGCTCCATTGGGTCCTATGATTGAAAATACTGAGCCGCGCTCTACGGAAAAGCTAACATCGGTTAAGGCTTTAACGCCGCCAAATGCTAGAGAAATGTGCTCAACTTTGAGTATTGATTCAGCCATACTCATACTCCTAACGTGATGAAAATTAAATTGAAATCATGCAATTTGAAAAATGGAGGGGAGAAACTCCCCTCCTAAAAACGCAACCCAAATGGGAAAGGTTGCAACGACAAGTTTAAAGTACGTACTTAAACGAAAGTTGTGCGTAATTTGAATCGACGTTCTGATCAGCCATTTCAAAGTTACCTACCTCAACACCAACAGCTAATTGCTTAGTTAAGTTTTGAAATAAGTTAACACTCCACTGACTACGATCAGCACCTGATACATCAGCTTCTGCGCGACCATAAAGTACGGTTGAACGTAATGTTTCCGTCCAGTAATGACGATATGCAGCAAGGTATGCAGTTAAGTCTTCAACTTTTTCACCTACTAAATCTTTAGTAAATGCCACACCCACATAACGGCCTAACTCACCTTTGTGTAGTTGAAATCTAAAGTCATCCTTACCGAATGTTTTGATACGACCCGCAATTGATGCACCAATAGCGGTTTCTGAATTACCCAAGGTTGTATTTAATTGACGACCTAAAGCAGAGAAAGATACGCTACCCCAATCACCTTTTAAGTTATAACGAGCAACCACATCTGGCATGCTATCATTGGCAGTATCACCGCCCCAAGACTCAGGGTTCTCTAATGAAACTTGGAAGTTACCCATGTTATAGCGTACTTGTCCTTGACGTATGAACACTAAACCTACTGTCGCACCAGCAAAGTCTGCTGATTCAGGAATAGCACTAGTATTCATAAAGGTCGACCAAGTTTGACCAGCTAACACATCTTTATATTTGATGAAGGCATGACGTAGTCTTGGGTGAACTGAGTTAGAAATAATCTCATTTCCGCCACCGCCCCAAAAGTCCATTTCAATAAAGCCAGTTACATCGCCATGTACATATTTAGTATTAAAGCGAGTTTCATTTGCAAACAACCTAAATTGAGATGCACTCTTTTCTAATGGTGTACCTGTACCAATCCAAAAATCACGATAGGCTACATCTCCATCTACATAGCGAGCATCGACTTTGATATAACCACCAAAAGATATCTTGTCTTCATCTGAAAGTTTAATTTCATAACCTGCATTGGCTGTACCTGCCGCTACACATAACGAAGAGGCGAGTAATAATTTTTTATACTTAGATGTAATCATTGCTTAATTCCCATAGTTAATAGTTTCTATTTATGTTTTTCTGATTTAACTGTTTTGTTTTTCTGCGATGACATGCTTACTTTGAAAACAAGGAAGGTAATTCAATGTGAAAAGCCTTATGTTTTACTCAGTGTTACTACGATGCTCATAAACATCTTAAATCAGTGGCCAAAAGCCACAATCGGCAATAAGACTTAGTCCCTTGATGTTAGTCCTAAAGTCTGAGCACTAAAGGACTAGTACTTAAGTATTAGAAAATGAAAAGCAAACAACTAAGTAGTTGTGATAAATTGATTATTAGAAATGAAGTGCAACTGGCAAAAAAGAATATGTTTTCAAATTGGTTATTAATTAGTGTCAGTTTTGGCTATATAAGCTTACTTTTTATTATCGCTTACTTAGGTGGCAAACACCGTCATAAGCTAAGTGCTCACCAACACAGCATTATTTATGCGTTATCTTTAGGAGTTTACTGTACGTCTTGGGGGTTTTTAGGCACTACCGCTCAAGCAGCAAATAACTCGTTCAGTTATATTCCCGTTTATTTAGCACCTATTTTACTGTTTGTTTTTGCTTGGCCATTCATTCAGCGAGTGATTAAAACCAGCTTAACCTTAAAAATAACCTCAATTGCTGATTTATTATCTTCACGTTTTGGTAAGTCGCAGCACCTAGCAATTTTGATCACGATTGTTGCGCTGATTGGCACCATGCCCTATATCGCTCTTCAGTTAAAAGCCATCGTATACTCCTTTAAAATTTTGCAAGAAACACAAATAATGCCTGTATGGTTACTTGGCTTAATTGTCAGTATTTTACTCGCGGTGTTTACCATTATTTTTGGTATCAGAACCATAGATGTTACTGAAAGACACCCCGGTGTGATGATTGCCATTGCCTTTGAATCATTGGTAAAGCTTATTGCTTTTATGCTGGTTGGCTTATTCGTTTGCTTTATTATTTATGAATCACCGATGGAAATTTGGCATCAGGCTAAAGATCAGATCAATATTGAACATCAGTTAGAACTTCCTAACCTTATTGGCCTTTTTGGCATGCTTATTATCGTTATGTCAGCCTTTTTATGCTTACCTAGACAATTCCAAGTGATGTTTGTTGAAATTAAAGAACAAAAAACCTCACGATTTGCTCGTTGGTTATTTCCGTTTTATGTTCTTATTTTTGCTTTTTTTGCTGCGCCACTGGGCTTAGCAGGTAATTTGAATTATGGCAGCTCACTTTCAGCTGATGCCTATGTACTATTTTTACCCGCTTTTAATGGGGAAATGTGGTTATCTTTATTTTCCTTTTTGGGTGCGATATCAGCTGCAAGCTCAATGGTTATAGTTTCAACAATAGCGTTAAGTACCATGTTAAGTAACGAAATTGTTTTTCCGTTAATGTTTAAATATTCACGACAACAAGATCATGACTTTAATCACTTTCAAACCCGATTGTTATTCATAAGGAAAGGTTTAGTTCTGTTAGTCGTTTTTCTCAGTTATGGCATGCTGTTACTTTCTCCACCTGATACTTTATCTTCCTTAGGTGAAGTGGCTTTTGGCGCTATCGCCCAAATAGGGCCAGCACTACTGGCCAGTTTCTTTTGGCGGCAAGCAACATTATATGGCGTGATTTCCGGTATAAGTACAGGTTTTATCATTTGGACAACATTCAATTTATTACCACAATTAGGTCTATATCCGCACCCGTTTGCTCAAAGTGAGTTACCTGCAACCACCGTAGTCACCTTAATCGGCCTTGGCATTAATGTCTTAATGCTTTGGTTAGTCTCTTTATTTACTCAACAGAGTATTCGAGAACAAATGCAAAGTAAGCATTTTTATAAAGCCAGAAAAAAAATTCAATGGAGTTTACCCATTCAGCCCAAAGTGGATCTACATGAATTAGAGTTTTTATTAACGCGTTTCATTGGCACAGAGAAAACCAACGAATGTCTAAAGCAGTTTTATCAACAACACAATAACTCTAAAAATAGTTACTCAAAAAATAAAGATTTCAACGAAGCACTTATTCTTCACGCCGAAGACACCTTAGCAAGTGTTATTGGCTCTGCCTCAGCAAAACTGGTCATATCTTTTGCAATGAGTGGTCGTGAGATTGCTTTTGATCAAGTAGCTAAAATTGTAGAAGACAATTCAAATCAGCAACTTGAATTTAGTCGTAGTGTATTACAAAGTGCTATTGAGAACGCAAGTGAAGGTATATCAGTCATAGACAGTGAACTAAAACTTGTTGCTTGGAACAGACAATATCTAGATATATTTAACTACCCTGAAGATTTCATTTACATAGGCTGCCCCATTAGTCAGCTGATCCGCTATAACTTATCTCAACAAGAGTATTTTGCTAACGACATCGACCAACAAGTAGCTAAGCGTATTCAATTCATTAAAGACGGTTCTCGTCATAGCTCCGAAAGACGCTTAAAAAACGGGCGAACAATTAATATTGAAGGTAACCCGATCCCTGGTGGTGGTTTTGTTATGATATTCTCAGACATCACGGCTTATAAACAAACAGAGCAGCACTTAAAGGATGAGAATATTGATTTAGAGTCACGTGTACAAGCCAGAACAAGTCAATTAGAGCAAGCGAATAAAGAGCTGGAAAAAGCAAACCAAGAGCTAGCCTTAGCGCAATTAAAAGCTGAACAAGCACACCTTAAGAAAAGTCAATATTTAAAGGCTTGTAGCCATGACTTATTACAACCGCTTTCCGCCGCAAGACTATTCTCTTCAGCGTTAACATTAAACCCTAAAATATCAACAGAAGAAAAGTTGCATGTTAAGCAAATTGAAACATCCCTTGATATAGCTAATAACTTACTATTAGACCTTAATGAGGTAGCTCGTATTGAAAGCGGTAATATTACCCCAACCATTGAGGCCGTTTCTATTACACAACTATTCGATATGCTCAATACAGAGTTTAGTGCCTTAACAGATGAATACCATATTGATTTTCACCTACAATCAAGCAAGCTTTTTGTACAAAGTGACCTAAGTTTATTGCTAAGGATCATTCAAAACTTTTTATCGAACGCATTTCGTTACGCCTATCAAGGTAACGTACTACTTGGCTGTAGACGCCAAGGAAGTTGTTTATCTATTCAAGTACTCGATAATGGTCCAGGTATTCCTGAGGATAAACAAAAGCAAGTATTTGAACAATTTACCCAACTACAAACAACAAACCAAAATGGTCATAAAGGCTTAGGCTTAGGTTTAAACATTGCACAAAGTTTGGCGACTTTATTAGGCCACAAAATTAACCTTGTTTCTAAATCTGGGCACGGTTGTTTATTCAGTGTTGATGTGCCAATTTGTGCAGCGCCAATTCAAACCAAACAAGTCAATAGTTCAAGTAGAGATACACTGCAAGGTGTCGGTGTACTATGTATTGATAATGAACAAGATATATTAACAGGTATGTCAAAAGTATTAAGTGCTTGGCAATGTAAAGTGTTTACTGCTGATTCGGCTGAATCTGCCATGTCAATTTATCAACGCTATGAAGATCAAATCGACATTTTATTAGTTGATTATCAACTGAGTGAGAGTCTTATTTCAGACAAAGCTCAACCGCAAACAAATGGCATTCAATTAATTAGCGAGCTAAGACAGCTCAGTAGATACCCATTACCAGCCATATTAATTACTGCAACTACTGATGAAGATATTGTGATTCAAGCCAAAGACAATGATATTGGCTACTTAAGAAAAATAGTAAAGCCCTTAGCATTAAGATCATTGATGAGTGCCCTACTCACTAAAAGGTTAACTAAGAATTATTCTGCGAACTTTTAACGCTTATTTAGTTTTACTAGCACTATGAAAGCGTTTCTTGGCCAAAGCTCGCTTGATTTAATTGCAGTTCGTTAAGGAGGATAACGGCTTGAGTTCGATTTTTTACACCGAGTTTAAGAAAAATCGTGCTCGCATGACTTTTAATAGTCGATTCTGATAGACCTAATTCATAGGCTATTTGTTTATTAAGCATACCGTCAGCAAACATCATCAATATTTTATGTTGTTTAGGTGTTAATGAAGCTATTTTACTCTCTTGCGGCTCATTAGCTGATTGAGAAGAATATGCACCTGTAGGCGTCCACAACTCACCACCAAGCACAGCTTCTATTGCAATAACCATTTCAGGTACTGCAGTTGATTTGGGAATGAAACCCGCAGCTCCGTAGCTCATGGCTTTAGCAATGGTGTCAGCATCTTCATAACCTGAAATAACAATTACTCCTAATTCAGGATAAGTATTTCTTACATTAATTAAACTATTAAACCCTTGCGCACCTGGTATATCAAGATCGAGTAATAACAAATCAAAAGCTTGGCTATTATTTTGCCCTTGCAAATTCAATGCATGATCCAACTCATCAATAGTTTGGGCTTCAGCTAACGAAACACCTTTAAAGTGAGCGCTTAACGTGAGAGTCAGCGCTTGCCTGAACAATGGGTGATCATCTGCAATGATTATTTTTAACGCATTTGCCATGTAACCAAGGGCCTTTGTAAATAGTTTGTAATCAATGCTAAAAACTTACCACAGTGGCAACCGTAAAAATACTGGCAGAACAAATAAAATAGATTATTTTACAAGTTCCACCTCAAATTCAGGAGTTGCTTGAATGACTTTTTTTACCGTGCACGTATTTGCGGCTGCCAAAATTGCCTTTTCATATTTTTTAGGAAAATCAGTTGGCAATGTCACTTTCATGCTAACTTTCTTTTTATAAGGATTACTTTCATCAAGGGTTATTACCTCTTGAGTAAATGATAAACCAGTCGTTTCAATATCACGCTGCTGACAAAACTTTCTCATGTAGAATGCCGCACACATAGGCATACTTGATAAAAAGTAATCAAATGGCTCTGGATGTTCAGCATTACCACCTGCAGATATACTTTGATCACTGATTATTTCATGATCTGCAAAACTCGCTTTTAACTGCTGCCCTGCTAATAAACTAACTTCAATTTTCATGCAACCTCCTTAAATTAACAAAACCTACATTAGCACAAGCTAATATAAAAACCAATACCACGTAAAAAAATTTAAATTTTGCTTGAAATACACACAAAACAAGAGTACTGTTCATTTGTACAGTTACTGTATTAAATTACAGCTTTCGTTTTATTAACCTATTTTAAATTATCGAGGTCAGATATGTTTGGATTAACAACAAAAACAATAAATAACACAAATACTCAGCACGTAACTGCAGATGCCTCAAGCGAATCAAACAAAAAACTCACAATAAAAGAAGTGAACAATTCGCTAGCATTAGCCAGTGAATATGCCGAAATCTGTCTAAAAAACAAAGTCAAAAATAAATGGATTATGTTTATCAACCCTGAAGAGTCAGCAATTTCACAATTAGCTAGCTTTGAAAATATTGACCAAAAAAATGTGCTATGTGTACAAATAAAGGCCGATATTCTTAATAGGAAAGACGTATTTTCACAGATAAAAATAGCATTATTGGCTGATAATTGTTCCGCATTGATATTACCAAAATCACTAAGCCAACTAATTAATAAAGAAGAGTTATCGTTAGAGTTTAATCAACACGAAGCAAATGGCTATATTTTAGCGAATAAAAATATCGCGCATTAAATTAGTTTATTAAAGGCAGATAATCATTAAAACTAGAAACATGTGGGTAATAAGTAAGATAAAGTAAACTACTGATGATAAGAGAAGTCTGTTAGATAACTCGCTAATTCTGCTGAGGGAAGCGGTTTTGAAAAATAGTAACCTTGAATATAATCACAGCCTAAATCACTGAGTAAATTAAGCTGCTCTAGTGTTTCTACCCCCTCTGCCACTACTTTTTTTCCTAGAGCTTTAGACATTGCAATAATAGTCGACACTAATATGTTATCACTTTGGTTTTCACTCATATCAGAAATAAATGCCCTATCGATTTTGATAAAATCAATCGGAATCCTACGTAAATAACTTAACGACGAATATCCTGTACCAAAATCATCAAGGGCGATAGTACAACCTGCACTTCTTAATTGATTGAAAAGCACTTCATTATTTCGTTTATCTGGTGCTAAAGCGCTCTCAGTTAGCTCAAAGCAAATATCTTGTGGCTGAAGATCATGCTCCGCAATAGTATTTAACCACAGGTCGTTTTCTGATTTATTTAATGGAATTTCAAAAACTGAGCGATTAACGTTGATAATGATATCTGTAAAGCCTTGAGATTTTAGCTTTTTCAGCTCTAAACAAGCTTGAGTTAACACGAAGCTTCCTAATGGCTTAATTAAAGAAAACTCTTCTGCGATACCAACAAACTCTTCAGGCGAAATCCACTCACCAAAGTTATTCCAACGTATTAATGCTTCAAACTTACGTACTTTCTGCTCACCTATGGAGATGATCGGCTGATAAACAACACTTAATTCTTTATTTTCAATAGCCAAAGCTAATTGGCTCTTGAGCATCAACTTTCGTCGAGCAATATTTTGCATCTTTTGAGTAAAGAAACTATACGAATTTCTTCCACTGTCTTTCGCATGATACATAGCCGTTTCAGCTTTTTTAAGAATACTTCCTTCATTTTCGCTTTCAGCAGAGCATATTGCTATACCAATACTCAAAGTACACGTTAAGCTGACATCATCAAAAACAAAAGGGTTACTAAAAGCAAGCAAGATCCTTTCAACAATAGCCTCTACATTTTCTACAGCATCAAGTTCATTCAGTAAAATAGCAAAGCTATCACCTGAAATACGAGCAATACAATCAGTCTTTTTAATATGATTTTTTAATCGCTTTGAGCTTTCTATAAGAAGTTTGTCACCAAGATCGTGGCCATAAATGTCATTAATCTCTTTAAACAAATCTAAATCCATGTGCAATACAGCTAAGCTTTTATGAGATGATTCAACTAAATGTAATGATTGAGCTAATGTTTCTAGAAATAAAAAACGATTGGCAATACCAGTCAATAAATCAAAATTTGCTTGCTTATATATCTTAGTTTCTGCCGCTTTACTCTTACTAATATCAAAAAAGAAGGCAACGTAGTTTGTTATGTTATTATCTGCATCGCAAATAGTATTAATGGATAACCATTCGGGAAAAACCTCCCCTGATTTTTTCTTATTCCAAATTTCCCCTGACCATGAACCTGTTTCTTTAATTTCGTTCCACATTGCGCTATAAAATTCTTTACCGTGCTCTCCTGAACTAAATATCTTTGGGTTTTCTCCTTCTACTTCTCTAAAGCTATATCCCAGAATATCTGTGAAAGCTTTATTAACACTGATAATTTTTGCATTTTTATCACAAACCACGATTGCTTCTTTACTTACTTCAATAATTCTATTTCGCGTTGCCAGTTCGTTAAAAAGCGCTTGTTTTTCCATTTCCTTTTTTATCATGCCACTAAACAGCAAAAATAAAGATGTTACTTCTTTCTCAGACTCAATCACCTTATGGTAAAGGGCGACCAAGATAGCATCTGTTTTTCCATTTTCAGCTTTCAACGGAACACCGACATAACCAGTAATATTCAAGTCTACGAGTAATTGGTCATCTGGATAAGCTTTTTGGCAATTTTCTGTGTAGGAACACACACCACCTGTTGAGACATTTTCACAAGGTGTATGCTTTAAGAGATAAGTAAAATTTTCTTGAATCTGCCCTTGAGAGGCAAGAGATACCGTGGTTGCCTCGGTAGCGTCTTCATTAATGGAAGCAATAAAAATTATATCAGCTTTGATGACTTCAGCTAAGGATAAGCAAATAGTATCCGTAAATTTGTCAGAAACCGAGTGTGATAGAGAGTCTATTATCGATTTAACTTTTTCTTCTACCACATCAACCCTTAATGTTTTCTTTTCAACTGGCTACCTAAATCAAAATAGGCGCAGAATTTAAATGTACAATACCCACAAACTTACTAGGGGCATTATAGAGATTTTACAATATCTAATATAGACAATTGACAGAAAATATTATGTTTTATGCATACTTCCCTTGAGATAGAACAATAAATGTATTTAAAATACATTTATCTTGTATTTTTATTCGATTTGTCAACATTTTATTGATGTGATTTTTTAGTGTCGCACAACACATATTAAGGTAACTAATTCGACACTATTCAACAATAACAGCTGTTTCATCTAAATTTAACGCAGAACCATCAACAAACTTAAATTGATTAAAGCCAATTTTTATCATGTCACCATTTTTTAATAATTGTCGTGAAATCAACCTTCCATTAAGTTCAGTACCGTTAGTGCTGTTTAAATCTTCTAGTACAACAACACTACTCCCTTGCTCATAAGGAACTTGCTTAACCGTTAGACGAGCATGTTTAGAACTTACTGCTCGATCTTCAATATGAATATCACAAAACTTTACACGGCCAATAAGAAGCTCATCTTGGTTTAATTCCCATTTATTGATTACGACGTCTTCTACAATTAAGGCTAAATAAGCCATAGTTTCTCCTTCCCCTTTTATGCTTGATTCTTATATGTGCAACTTAGCATTTACACAGATTTTTTCTATTATAAGCAAATTAACCCGAGGGTTAAATTATCTTTGCTAGATTGTAACACTGCTTGATCAACCATTTTACTGCAGACAGCTGTATTTGCCTCTTTTTTGGTGTACTCAATAAGAAACTGCTTGATATCACTTTCTGACAAGAAATCATGTAAACCGTCAGTTGATAACATTAAAACGTCACCAGAATCAATTTGTCTAGAAATTGTATCTACTTCTACAATCGCTTTGCTTCCTAAAGCTCTTGATAGCAGGTTTTTAGTGTTTGAATTTGCAGCAGCATTAGCAGTAATAGCGCCTTTGTTCAATAAGAACTGAATCATGGTATGATCTTCAGTTAATTGAATCAGCTCTTCTTGATGTAATAGATAAGCCCTAGAATCACCCACCCAAGCAATATAACAACTATCAGCATCAAAAATAGCGACAACCCCTGTCGTCCCCATTCCTTCATATTGACTACATTGTTGCGCTTTATCGTAAATGTTTGAATTAGCTTCTTTTATAATCTGGCTAGCGTAGTTCTGCCACCCTTGATTAGGCATTTCAGTTAATGTGGTTAATTGTGCATTTACATAGTCCGTTAATAAATTACTCGCCACCTCACCTGCTTTGTGCCCTCCCATACCATCAGCCACTATCATCCAACACACTTGTAATGCATGATTAAAGCCATGACAAATAGCGTCTTCATTATTCTTTCTATGAGGACCTTGCTCTGTTAACGTACTTATTGATGTCATCATATAATGGGCGCCTGCTTAAAATCGCGTTTTAAGGCATTAATGAGTGCTTGTTTAAACTCTTGCATTGATTGATAGCGTTTTGTCGCGTCTTTTTGCAAAGCTTTATTGGTAATACGTGCTGCACTTGGTGGTAAGTTTGCTTTATGCTCAGTTACTTTAATTTGTTTAGCATTACTGATTTGATAAGCAACACTCACCACAGAATCCCCTTCAAAAGGTAGTTGACCGCTAAGTAGCTGATAAAAGGTTGCCCCTAAACTGAAAATATCACTTCGGCCATCAACACTGCCACCTGTTATTTGTTCAGGCGACATATAATATGGACTCCCCATAATAACACCCGTGCTAGTTCGGCTATTATCAGTTACATAAGCAATACCAAAATCGGTAACGGTGGCTTTTTGTAAGTCATCATCATAAATAATATTACCTGGCTTAATATCACGATGAACAACACTTTGCCTATGAGCATATTCAAGAGCATCTGTAATTTGGATCATTAATTGATAAATAAGAGGTGTTGGTAATAACTTATCAACGTGGATAAAGTGAGACAATGGTGCGCCGGTTAATAAGTCCATGGCGATATAACCTAAGCTTCCTTCATCACCAACATCATAAATTGTCACAATATTAGCGTGGCTTAATCCACCGGCTGTTTCTGCTTCTCTAAAGAATCTTTGCTTTGCTTGACTCACTTCTTCTTGATCAACACTGTCACTAAGTTGCAAAGACTTTATTGCCACATGACGATTAATTTTGGGGTCGACTCCTCGATAAACAATCCCCATTGCACCTTTACCCAATAAACCTTCCACTTGGTAACGACCAAAACTCTGAGGCTTAAACGCCTGCGTAACAGAAAGCTTCGCTTGGGTTTGTGCTAAATCATCTTGCGACGAAAGAACTAAGGTTGCTTCTAACTCATCTTGCTCAAATGCATTATTCGACTGATTAATAACCAAAGTAGCTGCTAAATCAGACTCCGCTTCATTATTGTAATGATCACTATCTTGTAATATATCGCCTTGATTTTTTTCTACAGAATCGACGAGATCAAACGAGTTATCAAGCTCATGAGAAGTCTCAGCCTCATTCAATGTTTTTTGCCAATTGATTTGATGTTGATTACTTTCTGTACGCTTAGGTGCTGTATAGTTTTGAGCGATGTCACTCTGACCATCATCATCTTCTAAAGAAGCTTGTTTAACTAAAGAGGCCTGCTTTGTATTGGCAGCTTCAATAACAACTCGTTGTTCTCGCTCACTAATCTGCTTCGCAGTTTTAGCATGTAACAACGCTTTTTTATGCTCAATAATTTTTTCATGGCTTGCTTGATGTATAAGGCCGCTTTGTTCATTCCAGTTATATAAACAATGAGCAACATCGGAATATTTACTTTTTTCAGCCTGCAATGCCAGTTGATATATCTCTTCTTGAATTGATTGATGCGCTGCTAACTTTGCTAAAGGGTTGGCTAATTTATCAACTTGATTTGCTAAAGCATACTCTTGAATTCTTTCAAATAATAGTTGCTCATTTTCTTGCTGTAAGCTTATAAAAATTGACTCTTCATGATGAAAAGCGATAATAAATGGCCAAGATAAAACAACAAATAATGCCATTGGAATAATAACAAACAAGTGTTGATAAATAGCTAAACTGTACTGCATAACGAACAATACAATGATATAGCCAAACATCATTAAGCCCTGTTTAGAAAGTCTTTCTGCTCTAAGGCGCCAAATTAAATATATTCCAACAAAAAATAAGCCTATAGATGCAATAAAAATGGTGAGTGAGGGTTGGGTAGCGCTGCTAAGCACAGCAGAATTATCTATCGTTGAACTTGCACTATTTTGTTTTACAAGCCAAACAAGGTTTGATTGATTAACATCTGAAAAATAGCCCGCACTAACTGACCATAAACTGACCAACCAAAAGCAAAGCAATAAATAAAACCACCCTGTTTTATATAGTGGCAGAGCACCTTTTAACATTTACTCATCAAGCCTATCTTATTGAAGTGAATCACATTACTTTTATAATCAATTGATTAAAAAGAAAATACATATAATGTGCTTCAACTAATTTATTATTATTATTTTGTTAACCTAATACTTTAGGTATTAAGTCTTTCGAGTGTAACAAATATCATCATGAAAAAAAGCCCTGCGTGAGGTTATTTTCTTAACCGATAATCAATAAAGGGGTTCACTGACTGGCTATTACTATCCTAGTGTCTTCTCAAAATAAAAGGTGGGTAAATCATTTAAGTTGATAGTAGATAACTGTTTGAACCCTAAAAACGCTAATAAGTTATTTGAGGCAAGATTTTCAGGCGATGTTACGGCAGAAATTTCTTGTATTTTTAATGTGTTCTTTGAGTAATTAAGCAAAAATTCACAAGTTTCTTTTGCATAGCCCTTGCGCCAAAATTTCGGTAATAAGGCATAGCCTAAATCTGGTAGTTCAAATTCATCTCTCTTAAGAATCCCGCACATACCTACGGGTTCAAACGTTTCCTTTAATGCTATATGGAGTAAGCCAAAACCATGCTTTTTATAACTTGCCATTGGCCCTTCTAACAAATACTTTTCAGCATCAGCTAATGTCCTGACTTGCTTATCACCAATATTTTTTATAAAAGATTTTTCATTTAATAAAGTTAAAATAAACTTTGCATCAAATAAGTTTAACTCTCGGATAATCAGTCTATCAGTTTCCATTGCCTTCATTTGGATTATTACCTCGCATCAAATTGAACAGCTTAAACACCATGTATACCATATACACAAAATTATAAACACTAATTTAGAAAGATAGAATTAACCCTAGAAGAAACTGAATTTTACCTTAAAAAATAATACTAAAAAGCAAAACACATGGATAATACCATTTTAGCTGCTATTGATATTTCGATTAAAAAAGCCTGAAAAAGTTAATCTTTTTCAGGCTTATATCTACTTATTTATAACGTGAAGGTTAACTTAGCTTTTAACGATATCATCTAACATACCAACAATAGATGGGTGATATCCCGTTCTCGCGTCTTGGTAAATTTCATTTGCAAGTGTTGAGTAACCCGCATCAATTAAGCTTTTATAAAGCGGTTTTACAAACTTGCCACGCCCTATTGCTTTTAGGTAAGCAGCCACAGCTTCAAGCACCTGTTCAACATTATTTCTAACGGCAACAGTAAACCAAGCAAAGGCAATTTCAGCATTTTTTGATTCAGTAAAAGCAAAGCAAGAATCTAATTCCAATAACTTAGTCACAGTAAGCTTTTCAGGTAATGTCGTTAAGAAATATTGCCAATGATGTACTGACCAACCTTCTACTGTTAATGCTGTAGCATTTGCCCCGTCAAGCCATAATTTTTGCTGTTCAATCACTTTTTCTAAACTGCTTGACGTTGGCGCTACAAACCAACTAGGCATGCCAGTACCATGTATCCATTCTAATAATTCTGCTTCAGAGATTTTGTCGCTATGATCAACTAACAATGTTTGCTTGGCATAAGTAATAAAATCTTCAGTCGTTATGGCAGTAAAAGCAAAATGTTCAACATAAGTTAATAAAAACTTATCAAAATCTTCCCGTCCTAACCTTCTTTCTAAATCATGAACGAACATTGAAGCTTTGTCATAGGTAAAACGATCAAATGCATTATTAGGATCTTCAGTTTGCACATTCGCCGTTACCGTTTGTTTCTCAACAGGCATGATCTTGAATTCTTCCATTAAGCGGCCATATTCAAGTACTACTTCAAGCTCAGCCATCTCTTTACCATAAACAGCTTCAACAATACGATTAGTAAAATAAGTGGTAAACCCTTCATTTAACCATAAGTCACGCCATGTCGCATTACTGACTAAATTACCCGTCCAAGAATGTGCTAGTTCATGAGCAACTGTTGATACTAGGCTTTTATCACCCGCGATTAATGTAGGCGTCATAAAGGCCAAACGCGGGTTTTCCATACCACCAAACGGGAAACTTGGCGGTAAAACAATCATGTCATAACGCCCCCAGCGATAAGGGCCTAATAAACTTTCAGCAATGTTTATCATTTGTTCAGTATCTTCAAATTCTTTAGCACAAGCCTCTAGCATACTTGGCTCTGTGTAAACACCACTGCGCTCGCCTATAGCTTTAAACGCCAAGTCACCACAAGCAATTGCCATTAAGTGAGTAGGAATAGGCTCAGGCATACGGAACATAAATACACCTGGATATTCAATTTCATTATTACTTTCTGCACACATGACCACTGACATATTTTGCGGTGCCATGACTTTGGCATTGAAAGTTACACGTGCTTTGGGGCTATCTTGCAGTGGTATCCAGCTACGTGCATTTATTGGTTGAGATTGGCTAAATAAATAAGGCTGTTTCTTTCCTGACGTTTGAGCAGGAGTTAACCATTGTAAACCTTCCGCTTGCGGGCTAGTTTTATAATAGATTTTTACCCAAATATCGTCACCGATTAAATCAACCGCTAAACGACTGCCTAAAATGTCATCTGCTTCATCTAAGGTAAAATTCAAAGACTGACCTTGGCTGTTTTCAATACGGTCAATCAGTAAATCACGAGTATCAAGTACTAATTGCGTCGCTAATTGTTCTGACTGATGTTCAATAGCAAGGTTTGCATAACCAGAAAGCTCTTTTTTGTCAAAACTGATGGCAAGGGCTAAGTCAAAATGAGTTACTTTAACTTCATTTGTATTGGCGTAAGAATGATAGTCATGAGTGAAATCAAATTGGTTCATGAGGTAAAGATCCGATTTTTTGTATAAGTTATTTGAAATGTATTCAGCTAATGCGCATTTTATAACATGGTTTTATAAATAAAGGCCTGATATAAATCAGGCCTTTATTAGTTAAATTAACTAACTGGTTGCTTGAGCAGCATTGCTCTCATCTGACACTTGCTTTTGAAGTCGGTAAACCCATTTCGCATAGAGGTATATACCGACACCAGAGATAGCGCCAACCGTAGCAATAATATACCAAGCCATACCAATATTATTTGCTTGATACAGCGTATCCGTCATTGTTTGAGCTGATTTGCCCGTAAACTCAACTAAGGTATCAAAGGCTTCACCATTTTTAATGGCCGCAACTTGATTAGCTGCCATACCTAGATCTAATAAATAATCACGTGAAAGCAAATCTTTAGAGGCATAGACATCATATAACCAAGGACCTAATTTCCCCTCTAATGTCCAACCAATACCTTGGGGTAACATAACAAAACCAAGGTACATTGCTTTTTTATCAGCAGGTGCAATGTTACCCATAAACTCACCTTTCTTCGGGCTAAGTAACATCTCTCCTAAGCTAAACACGGCAATAGCTACAAGCATTGCCCAAGCCATTGGGGTAAAGCCAGCTAAAAACATTGCGATACAACACAGAATACATCCCGCGAGCATGCTACTTAAGATTCTAAATTTCGCTGTCATACCGGCAACAATAAAACAGGTAGTTGCAATCATAATGAAGTTAACACTCATCATATATTCAGGCATTACTTTGGTACCTGCATGGTTTAAGCCTAATAGGCCAATCCAGATTGGGTTTTGTGTACCACCTGCACCAAATAAATCGGTTACGATTGTGCTAGTGTTAACCCAATCTTCAATATGCTTTGGCAATACGTCAAACATAGCATTAAACATGAACCAAAAGCCTGAAAAGGCAAACATATAACCAAGTACTAAAGGCTTAGTTGCTTCTCTAAAGGCTTCTTTCCACAAAGCATTTTGTTTTACTTCACCTGATTTGATTTTCTTTTTATGGGCTAAGCGCTCTTCTCTACCTGGCTCTTTATACATTAACAATAAAATGAAATTTAACGAGATAATGGCTGCACAGGTATAAAATAGAGAGTTCCAACTAAGTTGACGTAATTGCACCGCAATTAACGGTCCTAACCAGCCACCAATATTTACTAACTGATAAAAGATGCCCCACGCCATGGTACTGGTCTCTCGTTTTACCGACTTAACCATAGTGCCTTGTATACCGGGTTTAAAAATACCCGTACCAAAGGCAAGTAACATAGCCCCCATAGTGAAACCTAAAAATGAAGGAAACATTGCCATAGTTAAATAGGCGGCAATTTTTATCACCGTTGAAATAGCAATGGTTTCTTTATAACCGATACGATCTGCGGTACCACCGAGTAAGATAGGAATAAATGTTTGTGTTAAGGCAAAAATAAACATGATGGTACCATAATCGCTCATGGTTAAGCCTAAACCACCTTTGGAAACTGCATCTGTTGCATATAAACTTGCACTGGCTTTAACACCGTAATAGGCAACACGCTCTACTATTTCCATGCCTCCAACTAGCCAGAAAATATAACCTAAGCTTAAAATCGAAGCCCACAAACCGAGCTGTTTAACATCTTTTAAGTCATTTTCTGCATATTTATTATTTTGACTCACTTAAACACCTTTTATTAACTTTTTTAAAATCGCATGCAATATACATTAAAAACAAAAAAAAGCACAGTTGTGATTAAACAACTGGCTTTTCTATCTTCCCCTGATAGTAAGATTGAGGAGATTACTTCAGCTTTTTTAATGCTTACTACTTAGCAATAGAATTAATCCACGCACTAACATTTTTATCTAAAACATCCATAGGAACAGCACCGCCTAATAAAACAACATCATGAAACTCATTCAGTTTAAATTTATCACCTAAGGCTTTTTGGGCTTTGTCTCGTAAACTTAAAATCTTAAGCATACCTAATTTGTAACCAAGTGCCTGTCCTGGCCAAACCATGTAACGTTCAATCTCAGAAGTTACATCAGATTCTGCTGAACCGGTTTTTTCACTCATGTAGCTGATCGCCTGTTCACGCGTCCAGCGTTTATCATGAATACCAGTATCTACAACTAATCTAACAGCCCTAAAGAGTTCAGCTTGTAAACGGCCCAAATTACCAAAAGGATCGTTCTCATACATACCTAACTCGTAAGCGACTTGTTCAGAATAAAGTGCCCAGCCTTCTATATAAGTGTTATATGGAGCTACTCTGCGTAAAAATGGCATATCGGCTTGCTCCATATTTAACGCTATTTGCCAATGATGCCCAGGGTTTGCTTCATGATAAGTTAATGTTTTTAAAGAAAACTTAGGATTTGCTTTCATATCTCTAAGGTTTATCCAATACACACCTGGTTTACTACCATCAATAGCTGGAGCAGTATATTGGCCACCCGACGCACCATCTTGCACCTCAACAGGAAATGCTTTTACTTCAACATCATATTTGGGAACTGAGGTAAATACTGGCGCCATTTTCGTAGTAATTTCGGCGATATAACCGTTTAAATCACTCAGCAATTCTGCACGACCTGCATCAGAGTCTTCATATAAGAAGCGAGCTTCTTCATTTAGTGAAACCATACGTTCACCAACACTGCCTTTGCTATAACCTTGAGCGACTAATATGGTATCCATTTCTCTTGAAATACGATTAACTTCATCAACACCTATTTGGTGAATTTCACTAGCACTTAATTCACTATCTCCCAGCTGTTTAATTGCATCTTGATAATAAGCAGCACCATTAGGTTGTGCCCATATACCAGACTCGTCTCGTCCTTTGTCCAATAATGCTTTGGTCGCCACAGTAGCAAGCTCAAACGCTGGATATACAACGTCGGCAACTGCCGCTGTCGCTTTTGAAATTAATTCTTCTTTTCTTTTATCAGTTAAGTCAGGCACCGATTGTAATTTTTCTTTAAACACTTTAACAAAGACATGGCTTTGTGCTGGCACTTTGACATAGTTAGTTAGGTAGTTTAGCGCCCCTTCAAGGGTTACTTTAGGAGGTAACCAGTTTTGTTTGGCATCAAAAGTCTGTTTATTAACCACACTTTCTACAACGTCACCAAATTTTTCTAAACGCGTTATATAATCGAGAGCTTGCTGCTCATTAGTTATCGCATGATCGTTTTGCATTGTTCTTGGAATATCAATTAATGGGCCATTAATTTGATTAATAATAAATGGCGAAAGCCCCATCCAAGTGTCAATAAAACCAATAGTAAAGTTAGGATCACCGGCAAAGTATCGTGTAATACTATGCATAACTTGCTGGTTGATTGCAGCCTGCGACGTTTGGTCTGTTAACTCAGCATTAGCTATTTGCTGTGAGATTGAATATAAGTTCTCGCGTAATTTTGCTTCTGTTTCAGGGCTAAAATTTTCCATTTTATCATGAGCATAAAATCCAATTTCAGCCTCATTAAGACCATACATAGTGGCAGACAACGCCCTTTCTTTGAAAACGGTTTCACTTGCATTTTGATAAAGCGAATTTAATGCTGCAACTTTATCCGTTGATTTTTCTTGCTTAGTGCTAACTTGAGTCGCAACAGAAGATTTCGTTTGTGTTACTTGGCTTTGTGTATTATTTGATTGTTCATTATTACAACCACTTAAAAGCAAAGAAGCTAGTACAGCACTTGCAATGACAGTATATTTCATCTCTATGACCTATGATGTAGTGAGTATCCAAGTAAACACGGAATTATCACTTGATTTATTTTTATAAGAAATGCTAACTCGATAAAGCAATGGTTAGCTATTGTGCTCAAATTAGAGCAAAGCCTTTAAGCAAAGTAAACCTAAATACACAGTTGGTAATCTTTCTGCTATAATCGCGCGCTACAATTTATTTGTCGTTCTTCGATTTTCGCCTAGTTTACAACGGCGAGATTTTAACAGGTTTAGAGCTATTACATGACATCATCAACACAACATGCCCTATTTGATTACCCTAAATATTGGGCTGAGTGCTACGGCACAGCGCCTTTCTTACCTATGTCTAGAAAGGAAATGGACGAATTGGGTTGGGACAGTTGTGACATTATATTAGTCACAGGTGACGCCTATGTTGATCATCCTAGCTTTGGTATGGCTATTATTGGCAGAATGTTAGAATCTCAGGGCTTTCGAGTAGGTATTATTGCTCAGCCAGATTGGCATTCAAAAGATGCGTTCATGCAATTAGGCCAGCCTAACCTATTCTTTGGAGTTACTGCGGGTAACATGGACTCAATGATTAACCGCTACACCGCAGAAAGGCGGATTCGTCATGATGATGCTTATACGCCAAATGATGAAGGCGGAAAAAGACCTGATCGTGCAGTTACCGTATACACACAACGCTGTAAAGAAGCGTATAAAGGTGTGCCTGTAATTATTGGCGGAATCGAAGCAAGCTTACGTCGTATCGCCCATTATGACTATTGGTCTGATAAAGTTCGTCGCTCAGTATTATTTGATTCAAAAGCAGACCTATTAGTCTACGGAAATGCTGAACGTCCTTTAATCGATATAGCACACCGTATTGCGCGTGGTGAAGAAGTTAACAAAATCACTGATGTTCGCGGCAGTGCCTTTTTAACTAAACAAGCTTTACCTGGTTGGAAAGGAATCGACTCTCGCAGTATTGACCGCCCTGGTAAAATTGATCCTATTCCTAGCCCTTATGAAGAAATAACACCTAATAGGTGTGATAGTAATGACACTAACAAGGTGAGTGAAGTTGAGGCTTTAGCAAAGAAAGACATAACCAAAACTCCTCAAGTAATTGATATTTCAGTTTATAAAAATAAATCTTGGCGAGAGAAAGCAAAACCATGGCAAACAACATATATCAATTTACCTACTTTTGAACAGGTAAAAGATAATAAAATACTCTATGCCCATGCTTCACGTATTTTTCATCAAGAGGTTAACCCAACCTCAGCAAAACCATTAGTTCAACGCCACGGCGAACGGTTAATTTGGTTAAACCCACCAGCAGAGCCGTTATCCGAAGAAGAAATGGACGGTGTCTTTGGTTTACCATACCAACGTAGACCTCACCCAACTTATGGGAACGCAAAAATCCCCGCCTATGACATGATCAAAACTTCCATAAATATTATGCGAGGTTGCTTTGGCGGCTGTACTTTTTGCTCAATTACTGAACACGAAGGTCGTATTATTCAAAGTCGATCTCATGAGTCAATTATTAATGAAATTGAAGACATCAAAGAAAAAGTACCAGGATTTACCGGTGTTATTTCTGACTTAGGCGGACCTACCGCCAACATGTATCAATTAAATTGTAAAAGTGAAAAAGCCGAAGCAACGTGCCGTAAACCTTCATGTGTATGGCCAACTATTTGCGGTCATTTAGATACAGATCATACGCCAACCATTGAGCTTTATCGCAAAGCGAGAAAAGTTAAAGGCATTAAAAAAGTGTTGATTGCTTCAGGTGTTCGTTACGATTTAGCCATTCAAGATCCAGAATATGTCAAAGAATTAGCAAGTCATCATGTCGGTGGCTATTTAAAAATTGCCCCTGAGCATACCGAAGATGGTCCGTTAAATAATATGATGAAGCCTGGTATGGGCAGTTATCACAAATTTAAAGAATTGTTTGATCATTACTCAAAACTCGCAGGTAAAAAGCAATATTTGATCCCGTATTTTATTTCTGCACACCCAGGCACAACCGACAGGGATATGATCAATTTGGCGTTGTGGTTAAAAGAGAATGATTTCAAACTAGATCAAGTACAGAACTTTTATCCATCACCACTGGCCAATGCAACGACTTTGTATCACACTGAAATAAACTCTTTACGCAACATTACCAGTAAAAACTTAGCTAAAGATGATGCAAATGTGCCAGTACCTAAAGGCACTATACAACGTCGTTTACATAAAGCGATTCTTCGATACCATGATCCTGCCAACTGGCCATTATTACGTGCAACATTCAAAAAAATGGGCCTTGCTAATAAACTCATTGGCTCCAAACCTGGTTGTTTAGTGCCAAATGAAACCCGTGCAGAAAAGAATATGCAGCAAGGAAAAGGTAAAAATAACGCCCATGGTTATAAAACATCACCAGGACAGCAAAGACAAAATAAAGCCAATCAGGGTAGGAATAGTTTCAATAAGAAGCAAAGCCAAGGTAAGCAAGGCTTAACGCGCTTTAGTGATAATCAATTTTCAAAAGATGACACGCAAAGCCAAACAAAAAATAAGCGCCAAACCGCCAATAAAAAGCGAAAGCCATCACGGCATCAATAGGCAGAAAACAATACTGACTTCATAAAAAGAGCTTAAGTTAAGCTATTTACGCTTACTTTAAGCTCTTTTTACATTGTCTATATACTTAACCTCAACTCAGGATAAGAAATTAGCGAGCTATTTGAAATGTGCTTAAATTTAGATTTATCATGATTCTAGCTTGGCAATTTGTCTTAATAAAAGGCAAACTAACTTAACACTGTAGTAAGGAAAATAATCTGCTAGAAAACAAGTTATTATACCGAGTTGAGCTTACTTAGGTTTTCGTCTGATTAAACAGTCCTAAAGCACTCGCTGTCATCGCTCTAACCCCGGTTTCTATCGCCAAGGGATAATCTGGCGCAAATTTACTAGAATGCAAAGAAGGTAAACTTTCACCCGTTTTCTTACTACGTTTATGTTGCTCAGGATTAACGCCCCCTAGCCAAAAAATAGTAATAGGTATATTTTCATCTGTTCTCCCATAAAGACCAAAATCTTCACCAGCCATTACAGGGTCACTTTTTTCTACTTTTTCGCTGCCTAACTCTTGTTCGATAAATTGTTGAACATTCACGGCTAATTTAGGGTCGTTAAACGTCGAAGGAATAGACTCCTCCTCATGAACATGGACTTTTGGATATAAATCTTCAGGCAAACCTGTACTTAGGGCTATACCCTTACTTATGCGTTTGATTGCAGAAATTTGTTGATTTCTCACTGCACGATCATAAGAGCGAAGTGTTAGCTGTAATTTCACTTCATTTGAAATAATATTATGCTTAGAGCCACCGTGAATAGAGCCTACGGTAATAACAGAAGGTTTCAACGGTGAAACTTCTCGGCTGTTAATCGTTTGTAATGCTAATACTAAACGCGCAGCTATAACCACAGGATCAATAGTCTTATGGGGATAAGCGCCGTGACCTCCTTTACCTTTAACCAAAATATCAACAGAGTCGACGTTTGCCAGTGCATAACCTGGTGCAATAGCAACCTTACCTGCTTCAACAGAAGCACTAACATGTAAACCCAAAACATGATCTGGTTTAGCAAACTGCGAATATAAGCCCTCTTTCAGCATTGCCTTAGCACCAGCCCCCACCTCTTCAGCAGGTTGAGCAACCATCATCAGTGTACCCTGCCAGCTTTCCTTAGCTTTAACTAACTGCTCTGCCGTACCAATAAAGCTGGTCATGTGGATATCATGGCCACAGCCATGCATCACTCCCACTTTATTATTATGCTGATCAAGTGTGGTCACTTTGGACGCATAAGGTTTACCTGTTTGCTCAGTAATAGGCAAACCATCGGTATCAGTTCGAATCATCACCGTTGGCCCATTACCATTTTTATATATGCCAACAACACCAAAACCACCTACATTCGTTGATACTTTAAAACCCAATTGACTGAGCTCTTTCGCTAAAATTTTTCCTGTTTTCTCTTCATGCAACGATAACTCAGGTGCTTGATGAAGCTGTAAATATAACTGCTCTAATTTTGATAAATTATCACTCACACTAAGCTTTAAGGTACTTGCATGACTCTGATAACTAGCTAGCATTATTGCGAAGCCCGTAGATAAGCATACTTTAAATTTTTTCATTCAATTCAGACCTGTGTTGTTTTACTATTTTTATTGATTCTCAAGTGTTAATTACATTACCACAATCAAAAAATAATATATTCATCAAGTTATCATTGATATATAGAAAAAAAGCTCAATTTGCCTTACAAATTGAGCTTTTTATATTGATACTAAATCGTTTACATAGCTGCATGTTCCTTATCAAGGGCTAAAGTCGCTCGTCTATGAGTATCAAATGCTTGTAACACCTCATTTCGACTAATTGTCCCTAGTAAAGTCCCTTCTTCATCAACCACAGGGTACAATTTAGGTTTACTTTTGAGCATTCCTTGAGCAAGCTCCAAAATTGAATCATAAGGTTTAACCGACAGTACTTCTTTTCGCATGATATCGCTTACATAAGCCGTTAACTCATTGTAGTAAATTGTATCTAGCATTTTTGAAAGCACATCGCTTTCTGAAATAAACCCTAATAATTTATGATTATGATCTATCACAGGTCCACCAATTTGCTTCGTCTTTAAAAATCGTAACGACGCATCAACCAATGCCATTTCTGGTGTAAAAGTAATTGGGTAGTGGTTCATATATTCTTGTACTTTTAATGACTCCATCATCATTCCCTAGCTAATTTAAAGCAAGTTTCTTCAAAACAACATCTCTATATGTAAATGTAGATAAAGCCTAGCAAAAAGACCAGTTTTTCATAAATTTATTAACTTATCGGCAAACCTTAAAGTAAAAGTAAATTATTTTTGACTGTTAACTACATGACTCAAGAGTAAAAACAACTTTCTATTCTATAAAGATGTACTATTATAGCCGCCTGTATTATTTATAAATAATGGATGTTTATTATGTCTAAGTCTCAATGTACTGGCTGTAGTCACATAATCAATGGTTCTGTCAGACACTGCCCAATGTGCGGCTCAACAATGAAAATTGTAAGAGAGTCTAATGAAAGGAATTGCCCCAGATGCCGACATCCATTAGAAATACACCAATACAATAAATATCAGCTTGATAGATGTACAAATTGCGAGGGACTTTGGGTAGAGCCAGAAAAATTTACTGTTTTAACCAGTGAGTTTGATGTTTACCGTGATGAAACATCTGATCCTAATTACATCAAAAAGCCTACTCCAAAAGCTGAAGCTTACCTACCTTGTGCTTGCTGCGAAAAATTAATGACTCGAAAAAACTTTAAAGCCATTTCTGGCGTTATTATCGATAGTTGCATTCATTGTGGTATTTGGCTTGATAAAGGTGAACTGAAACAAATCCGTAGTTTTGTCGCCAGCGGTGGGCTGGATAAAGCACAAGATAGAAACATTGAGCGTAACAAAGATAATATTGATGTGTTGAATGATAGGGTATCTGACTTAGAAATGATGGAAAAAATGCTGAACAAGTTTAGCCCCAAACGGATATTCTTTCGAGGCTTTTAACTTAACATTTGGCAATTCAGTGGAACTTCTTTGGCAGCTATATTTTATCTAGTCAAGTGAGCTATTAGTATTAATAGCTTATCTTTAAGCCTTTATTCGCGTATTCTTATCCCATCAGTTAAGCTTCTGCTATAAATTCTCTTAAAATTCATCAACCTAACTGTCAGTAATTTTTACACTTAAAAAACACTATAACCTAATAAAAAATAAAAACATATATAATTCAACATGGTACACATTTGGCTTAATAATTGCTGAATTGTAGCTGATAAGTATTAATTCAAATGGAGTTATAAAAAAAATGAAAAAAATTATTTGTTTGCTCACTATTTTATTTGCAAATATCGCAAACGCAGGACTAATTTTTGATGATAGCGTATCTGGTGAACTTACTGTTTCTTGGGAAGAAAGCTACACCCTTACTTTGGATCCCGGCTCTAGTTATGTTTTCCTAACCTTTAAAGACATCTGGAATACAACCGATGGTGAATCATATTGGTGGGATAATGATGTCATCTCAATGACAAGTGAAGTTTCGATAAATGCTGGCTCATCAGTACTTGCTCCAATTTGGACTGGATGGCAATTTAGAGGGGCCGATGAAGGTGGCACGTACAATAATTTAGATTTTGTTGTCGGTACAAGTAACTTAACTTCATTAGGGCTTTCTGTTGGAGATATTTTATCATTCAGTGGCTCTATGACTGTTAACACGCTAGAAGCAAGTCGTCGTATGCCAGATAACTTTGGTTCTACAACTTCATATTTAGCTCGTGGCTCTGTAATTTATTCAGACGTTGTTAACTCCAGTGCTAATGCTGTATCAGTTCCTGAGCCAGCCTCATTAGCTATTCTTGGCTTAGGCTTAGTTGGAATTGGCTTTTCAAGAAAAAAGAAAGCAGCATAATCAATTAATTTAAGATTAAGACCAAAGCCTCGACTCCTTCGAGGCTTTTTTATTTGCTGAAGTTAAACCCCATTCACGAAAGTAAAGGAAATTAAGTAAACTTAAATTCTTTAAAGCGCCCTACCCTTGAGTTAGTTATCTAATTCAATTGAATATGAGGTAGCACTCACTTAGTATTTATTTCAACCTTAGCGATATTGCTTAATTTAAATTCACCCAAGGCTTATTAATGTCAAATTTAATCAAGACCCCACCCCCACCTTATTATGCGGTAATATTTACCTCAACACGTACTAATGTTGATAATGGCTATGATGAGACCGCAAGCAAAATGGCTGAACTAGCTAAGCAACAGCCCGGTTTTTTAGGGATTGAATCTGCACGAGATAGTCTTGGTATTACTGTCTCTTATTGGACATGTTTAGAGGCAATTAAACAGTGGAAATCACATGCTGAGCACATAAAAGCTCAAAAGGAAGGACGTGATTCTTGGTATGCATCTTTCAACGTTCGTATAGCTAAAGTAGAACGAGATTATAGTCTTTAAGTAATATTTCTTACACCAATTAAGTATTTTGAATGTTTTTAAGCTCAATAAAATCTAAACCATGTGAACGTTGTAATCTACAAGTTAATATACGAGAAGAGAAGTGTCCTCATTGCTTTAACCTTACTGATAAAAGCTCACTATATCTAAAAAAATCTTACAAAAGAAAACTTGTTGAGTTAAACACTAGCATGGGTAATTTTTTTAACCTACTCGCGGTAATTTCTTTTATCGTTTGCGTAATATTGTTTTTATCGTAAATAAATAAAAGGAGTGACTCAAATTTAGCTAACATAACCTTTGATAATTTTTTATTATCACCTTTTAGATGTTTACTTTAAACAATGAAACCAAGGCAATAAAATCAAGACAAGTATTTAATCATCTATTTTGAAATACATAGAACTAGCTCTTGCAAGCTTTTTCAACGTTTCAACATCAGCTTCAGACCATTGAGTAATACTACCTATGCTTTCACAGCAGAGAACACCGTAAGGTTCAAAATCTTGATGAAGGATATAATCAAGTAATGAATAAATATCATGTGGAATAAAATAGCTTTCATTAAAACACTGAGTTAACTCATGTGTTCTTGCTGTTGGAGCATTAATGACTTCTTCTTTTAAAATACCTTGAAAATAAGCTAAATAGTCTTCTTTTTTAAGTACTTGCCCAAAAGAAAATGAATGTGTCGATGTATCAAAACAAATTAATGACTCTATAGAGGCTTTATCGGAACAAAAGCGCCATAAGCTTACTCTGTCTGCACCTTTTATAAGTTTTACCGTGGTTAAACAGATTTCTTTCAACTTATCTTCAATCGACATTTTCGGATGAGTAAGTTTAGTCATCAATTTAGTGTACTGATCCATAAACTAGCAATTCCTCGTAAAGAACTAGCCACACAAGTTGTCTGAATGGCTGATTTAACACGTTAAAAACTATACTATTTATTCATTTTGTTACGAGCTTGGTGCAATTTCTTATAGCTATCAATTAGTCTTAAATGTTTATCTAAACCTTCCAGCTTCATACTGGTTTTAGTTAAGCCATAAAAGGTCACATCACCTGTGATAGAGCCAACAACATTTTTCATGGTTTCTACACCAAACAAACGGTTAAAGTTATCAATAAAGTGCTCTAATGTTAAATCCTCAGCTAACGTCACTTCAAGTACCGCATGTATCGCTTGATAAAATAAACCACGCTCTACTGTATTATCATTGTACTGAAGGAACTCTCCAACTAACTCAATCGCTTCTTCATGTTCACCTAACGCTAAATAAATTAGTATTTTAAGCTCTAATATTGTGAGTTGTCCCCAAACAGTATTTTCGTCAAACTCAATACCAATTAAGGTAATAATATCGATATAATTATCTAACTGACTTTCTTCTAAACGCTCAACTAAACTCACTAACGCGCTTTCATCGAGTGAGTGAATGTTCAAAATATCTTCTCGATAATGCAATGCTTTGTTTGTGTTATCCCATATAAGATCTTCAGCAGGGTAAACTTCAGAAAAGTCAGGAACTAAAATACGACAGGCCGTTGCGCCTAGTTGATCAAATTCAGCTACATAGGCTTCTTTACCTAATTCAGCTAAAATCGCAAATAATTGTTGGCATTCTTCTTCATTGGTGCCGGTAAAATCCCATTCTTTAAATTCATAATCATGATTAGCGCTGAAGAATCGCCAAGAAATGACTCCCGTTGAATCAATAAAGTGCTCAACAAAGTTTTCAGGCTCTGACACCGCCATACTATTAAACGTTGGTTTAGGAACATCGTTTAATCCTTCAAAACTTCTGCCTTGTAGCAATTCAGTTAAACTGCGTTCAAGGGCAACTTCAAAACTGGGGTGAGCGCCAAAAGAAGCAAAAACGCCACCTGTTCTTGGATTCATCAACGTGACACACATCACGGGGAATTGACCACCTAATGAAGCATCTTTAACAACGACAGGAAAGCCTTGCTCTTCTAAGCCTTTAATGCCTGCTAATATATTCGGATATTTAACTAAAACATGCTCTGGCACATCTGGCAAAACTATTTCATCTTCAATAATTTGTCTTTTTACGGCACGTTCAAAAATTTCGGATAAGCACTGGACTTTAGCTTCAAATAAATTGTTCCCTGCACTCATGCCATTACTTAGAAATAAGTTTTCAATTAAGTTAGAAGGAAAATATACTGTTTCACCATCAGAATGTCTCTGATAAGGAATAGAACAAATACCACGCTCGACATTACCTGAGTTAGTATCTATCAGATTCGAGCCTTTAAGCTCGCCATCGGCATCATAAATACTTAAACAGTAGTCATCAAGAATATCAGCTGGCAGCTCGTCATTGGCTCCTGGTTTAAACCACTTTTCATTTGGGTAGTGCACAAATTCACTATTTGCGATGTCTTCACCGAAAAATTGGTCATTATAGAAAAAGTTGCAGTTTAATCGCTCAATAAATTCGCCTAAAGCAGAGCATAATGCACTTTCTTTGGTTGCTCCTTTACCATTGGTAAAACACATAGGTGATGCCGCATCACGTACATGTAAAGACCAAACATTAGGAACAATATTTCGCCATGAGGATATTTCAATCTTCATTCCTAAATCAGCCAAAATCCCTGTCATATCCGCTATAGTTTGTTCAAGCGGTAAATCTTTACCTAGAATAAATGTGCTCTCATCTCCTTCTGGCTTGGCCATAAGCATTGCTTGCGCATCTTCTTCGAGGTTTTCTACCGTTTCAACTTTAAACTCAGGTTCTGTTTGAATAACCTTTTTTACAGTACAACGATCGATAGAGCGTAATATCCCCAGCTTATCTTTTTCTGAAATACTTTCTGGTAATTCAACCTGTATTTGAAATATTTGATTATAACGATCTTCAGGGTCAACAATATTGTTTTGAGATAACCTAATATTATCAGTAGAGATATCACGAGCATTGCAATACACCTTAACAAAATAAGCTGCACATAAAGCTGAAGAGGCTAGAAAATAGTCAAAAGGACTGGGTGCTGAACCATCTCCTTTATAACGAATAGGTTGATCTGCGATAACTGAAAAATCATCAAATTTCGCTTCAATTCTTAGGTTATCGAGATAGTTTACTTTGATTTCCATGGGGTTATATCCGAAAAATGCTGAGCTGATAAAAAGCAGGTGTTATATATCGATAACAGTAGCGGCTATTCAACACAGTAGGTAATTATAATTGCCGTAATTATCAGCTTTTTTGACGTAATAGTCTTGGCTTATTTACTTAATAAACACAATTAAATACGTAAACAGGTCGATAAGTTAACCAACAACTTGATTTCTACCAGACTGCTTAGCTTTATAGAGGTTTTCGTCAGCTATTTTAAGCATTGCGTCTAAATGCTGCTCTTTATGGCTATTAAAGCCAATACTGACTGTCATTGATATTTTTGCTTCATCACATGTTATAACTTGCGCAGCAATTTTTTCACGAAAGTCATTTAACATCTTTATGACGATATCATCAGTTAGGCCATCAAATAAAATAACAAACTCTTCACCGCCAATACGAGCAATAAGATCTTTTTCAAAATGCTCTGTTAGCTGTTCTGAAAAATGGATTAATAAATCATCACCCGCCTCATGGCCATAGTTATCATTTATTTGTTTAAAATGATCAATATCTAACATGGCAACACTAATATCAGATTCATTATCTATCGCTTGTTGAAAAATCTGTTTTCCTTGCGAGAAAAAGTAGCGGCGATTATAAAGGCTTGTTAGAAAGTCCCTATTAGCAGCATTACGAAGTGCTTCCATATATTCGAGCATACTGATGTTTTGATTAACACGACAAAGTAGCTCTTCATATCTAATAGGCTTGGCAAGAAAATCGTTAGCGCCATATTTAATAAATTGAGCACCTAAATCAGTATCGCCACTAGCCGATAAACCAATAATAGCTAACTGCTCTTTTGAATAGTCTTTTCGCAAATTTAGCGTTAAAGTAAAGCCATCCATATTAGGCATATGATAATCAGTGATGATTAGATTAATACCTGAGTTATTCTTATAAACTTCCAGTGCTTGCACACCATCTTCTGCGACTAGTACTTCAAAGTTTTGCATGGTTAACATATTCGCTATCATCGTACAGCTTATGGCAGAATCATCTACAACTAAAACTTTATGATGGCAATTGTTGTAGAGGCGACCAACAAGCTCTACTACGTACTCATACGCATTAATACTGTCTTTAATAATGTAATCTATAACGCCTTTTGGCAAAATGGAGGTTTTATCCCTTTCACCAAAAGTGCCCGTTAAAGTAATCATTTTAACGTTAGCTCTATTAAGCAAACTAACAATTTCACCATTAGGCGCATCAGGTAAGTGTAAATCACATATAGCAAGATAATATTCGTGACGGTGTTTACTTAGAAGTGCTTTAGCTTGTGCGTAATTACTTGCAGTATGAATCTCTATTTTATACTTTTCCTGTATAAGCCCTTTTAACATTAACAGCATTGATTCTTGATCTTCTATCAATAAAATGGGCTTATCTATGGGAATTAAATGCTTAGAGTTATCTTTTTTTCTTACATTATCTCTAACTAGCACCATGAACTGACCTTCAATATACAAAATAAAGCGATATTAATTTAAGTATAAGTTAACATTAAAATAATGCATAACAAACAAAACGTTATTATATATTCATATAAAAAATAAATAAGTAAAAGATAACAAATAAAAATTTAACTTTACTTTGTTTCAAAGACTTAGCAAACGTTAATATGGAAATATCCTTTAAAACATTAACTATCACCGTGAGCGTGATCGTAAGTTCGTATTAAGTCAATGACTGAAAATAGCTTATTTTATGAGGAAAAGTTACCTTAGTTTTTATCAAATAAAATGAAAAACGACATTTTAGCAATGTTCTTTTATAGTCGATTAAACATACACCAAACACCAAACACCAAACATTGCTATTAAACAAAAAAACGCTGAACATTTAACATATTCAGCGTTTTTAATCAGATAATATAAATATTATTTACTTAAATAAATCAATTACATTAGCTAAGTCTGTTTTACCTTCAGAAATCTCTTCCTGTGTTAAACCAGACAATTCATGAGGGAAAACTAACCACTCATCTGATTCATGAATATAGTAATCAGGCTTAATATCTACTTTACTGTTTTGAGGTTTATACCAAGGACAAGCAATGCGAACATCTGATGGCATATTCTTACGAGTTAATTTTTCTAATTGTTTAATTAAGGCATCAATACTTCTGCCCGAATCAAAAACATCATCAACAATTAATAGACCATCATCTGCATTAGCATTCTCAATAATGTAATGCAAACCATGCACTTTTATTTCTTTACTTTGCTGATTAATACCGTAATAAGATGATGTACGAACAGCGATATGATCAGTAACAACTTTTTTAAAATCAAAATACTCTTGTACAGCAATACCAATAGGTGCTCCACCTCGCCATATCCCTACAATAAACTGAGGTCTAAAACCATCTTCATAAACTTTAGCTGCAACTCTAAATGAGTCTTCTAACAATTCTTGGGCAGTGATAAATTTTTTCGACATACTGGTTGTTTCTTACGGTGATATTAGTGTAATGTGGCAAATTATAGCAAAACTTGACCGACTGGTTAAGTTAAATGTAGCATATAATGACAGAATTTTAACAAGCATGTTCATCATGGTGCATAACCAATGGAAACTAACTAAACGTTTTCAGGCATGCTGCTACGTTATTAATCAATAGAACCTAGAGAAGTATTAATGAAAAAGTCAGTTATCACAACCTTAGCTATAAGTTTTGGTTTATTCATAAACACATCTGCCATTGCCGAAGAACTAAAAATTGCTTCATGGAATATTGCTTGGCTAGGTTCGCACGAATATAACGAAAGAAAAGAAAACGATTATAAAAAATTAGCTGCTTATGCAAAAACGCTTAACGCTGATGTCATAGCACTACAAGAAGTAGAAAGCGCCTATTGGGCCAAAAAAGTACTTGGTGATGAATACACTTATTACTTTTCAACAAAAGACTGGGTTCAACGTGTAGGTGTTGCCGTTAAAAAAGATATAGGTCTATCGGTTAAAGCCACAGAATATAAAGCATTAGATGTAGGCAGAGTTCGTCATGGTTTAGATGTGACATTAACAAGAAATGGTAAAACCACCTCTTTACTAGCGGTTCATTTGAAATCAGGTTGTTTTGCAAAGCCGCTAGATAAGGCAACGGTTGAAGGCATGCCAAATAAAACAGAAAAAGAAGAAAGAAAAAAAGTTGCCTGCCAAACATTAAGTAAACAAAAAACGCCCCTATCGCAATGGATAGATGATAAACAAAACCAAGGCCAAGCATTTATTATAATAGGTGACTTCAATCGACGTTTTTCACAAGATATTGCAAAAGAATACTCCGAAAAACAAGGATTATGGCAAGCGATTAATGATGATGACTCTCAACAGTTATGGACGCCTACAGCCAGTAAAAACTCAGATTGTTGGGGCGGTTATTATAAAGACTATATCGATCATATTGTATTTAGCCCTAAAGCTAAAAAACACTATATTGACAACTCATTTGAGCAACTAGTCTTTTCCGAAAAATATACTCGTAAGTTATCACAGACTTTAAGTGATCACTGCCCTATTTCGGTCAAACTTAATTTCTAATCTCACTAAAGTTATCAGTATTATTTTGCTAGCTATTCGTTGAACAGATATAATTAACTAGAATTACTCGTGATAACTAAAAAATGATGAATTTAGCTATCACGGCTTTTTCACCTATTGGATATATCTTATGATAAACCACCAACTCCCGTTAATTGATCTGCATAGACACCTAGACGGTAACATCCGCCCAGAAACTATCTGGCAACTAGCTCAACAAAACGAAATTTCTTTGCCAGAAACTAATTTCTCTGATTTTTTACCCTACACTCAAGTTCAAGGCAGTGAGGCGAATTTAGTAGAGTTTCTAAAAAAATTAGACTGGGGAGTCAATGTGCTCTCCTCTTTGGATGACGTTGTAAGAGTCGCCTATGAAAATGTTGAAGACGCCCATTTAGCCAATATTCAGTATTGTGAATTACGCTTCTCACCATTTTATATGGCCATGGCACATAACTTACCATTAGACGGCGTAATCGAAGCGGTAATTGAAGGTGTACGTATAGGCCAACAAAAATTTAAGACCAAAGTTAACCTTATTGGTATTTTAAGTCGTACATTCGGAGTAGAAAAAACCCTGACAGAATTAGAAGCCTTACTACGCCATAAAACTCACTTGGTGGCTATCGATTTAGCAGGTGATGAATATAACTTCCCTGGACATCTTTTTGAGTCTCATTTTACTAAAGTGCGTGATGCTGGATTACAAGTAACCATACATGCAGGTGAAGCAGCGGGGCCTGAAAGTGTTTGGCATGCCATTGAAAAGTTAGGTGCCTCACGTATTGGTCATGGTGTTGCCTGCATGCACGATGAAAAGCTTATGGATTTTATGAAAGTACATCACATTGGCATTGAGTCTTGTTTAACTTCAAACTTTCAAACCGGCACCGTTAAAGATATCTCAAACCACCCCGTCAAAACATTTTTAGACAAGGGGTTATATGTTTGCTTAAACACGGACGATCCTGCTGTAGAAAATATTGAATTACCTTTTGAATATCATTTAGCAAGCGAAATTGTTGGCTTATCATCAGAGCAAATCACTCAATTACAGTTAAATGCATTACAAATGAGCTTTATTAGTGACAGTGAAAAACAAAAGCTGTTAAACGACCATAAAGCTAACTTATTAGTTTAAATACAAAACTTCAACTCAAAGCAACAAAAAGGAGAAAATATGGTTGAAATTTTAGCAGCCTTCGGTACAGGTATTTTAGTCGGTGTAATTTTTTCATTACTCAAATTACCTTTACCTGCACCACCTGTTTTATCGGGTATTGTCGGTATCTTTGGTATTTACCTTGGTGGCACAGCTTATCACTGGATCCTTGAACGATTCTTTAGTTAGCATTATCATTAGCACTCTTCAATTATGACGTTGCAAAACCGAAAATGAAGAAAACTTAAAATACAATCTTTCAGTAAAAAACCCTTGATAGCAGTTTGATCAGTTCAGATCTGGCTTGAAACTTACTGAGTTAAACTTAAAAAGGATAACTCTTATGTCAACTCCTCATATTTCAGCACAACCTGGTGATTTCGCCGAAACAGTATTAATGCCAGGTGATCCTCTTAGAGCCAAATTCATTGCAGAAAACTTTCTTGATGACGCAAAATGTGTGACAAGCGTGCGCAACATGTTTGGTTATACCGGTACTTATAAAGGAAAACGTATTTCAGTAATGGGATCAGGCATGGGTGTGCCTAGCGTATCTATATACGCTACTGAACTATACAAAGATTACGGTGTAGAAAATATCATTAGAATTGGCTCTTGTGGCGCAGTTCGTGACGATATAAACATCCGTGACATAGTTATTGGTATGGCGGCAAGTACTGATTCAAATGTTAACCGCCAACGATTTAATGGTGTTGATTTTGCTGCCTGTGCAGATTTCTCTTTATTAAAAAGCGTGGTAGATACTGCCGAAAAAACGGGGAAAGAAGTCCGTGTAGGTAATATTTTTACTGCTGATTTATTTTACACACCACAACCTGAAATGTTCGCCACTATGGAGAAATACGGCATATTAGCAGTAGAAATGGAAGCTGCAGGTTTATATGGTGTTGCTGCTGAATACGGCAAAAAAGCATTAACGGTATTAACGGTGAGCGATCATATTAAAACAGGTGAGCAAACTACGGCCGATGAACGTGAAACCACATTCAAAGATATGATGGAACTAACTTTAGAAAGTATTCTGTAATATCCGCCATATTAATAATAACAAAAAAAGGGCTAACATCTGTTAGCCCTTTTTAGTGTTATCTCGTGCAGATTAGAAGAAGGAGACTTTAAACTCTGCGCCATAAAAGCGCTCTTCATTAACCATGCCTGAATTGTTATTGAAATCAACGCCACCAATGATTACTTGCTCATCAGTTAAGTTACGGACAAAAGCAGATACTTCATACTCATTGTCGCCTATAATCCAGTTATAGCCAGTACGTGCACCAAGTTCAACTAAAGACTCACCTTCAAATTCCTTTGCTCGATATAAAAAGAAATCCACTTCACTACGATAAGTCAAATCAGAATGGATAAAGAACTCTCCATCACCAATTTCCTTCGCGTAACTTAAAGTTAAATTAGATATCCACTCAGGTGAGTTAGGCAAGCTGTTGCCATCAATATAAGCCATAGTGATTGGGCCAAATCCACCAGGTACTTGGAAAGTAGGATCTGTTACCGTACACGTACCTGAACCACAAGCAGCCACAGCCAAGCCTGGCTGATCTATTTCTGTTTTGTTATAGCTGATATTGAACGTAGCAATAATGTTTTCAGAAACTATAAACTCAGAATCTAGTTCAATACCGTAACCTGTTGTGGTATCAGCATTTAATAAAGTATTTGAATTTGCATTTCCACCAACAGCAGTTAGTTGTTGGTTATCCATATTAAAGTAATAAACTGAAGCATTTAAACGACCTGAACCATCTAAAATGTCTGATTTAATACCCGTTTCATATGAAGTAATTGTCTCAGAATCAGCAACACTGACATTTTGATCATACAACACTCGCCCCTGAACACTAGGCGCTCTAAAGCTATTAGCGATTCTCGCATACCAATTCATATCCGGTGTTATTTTGTAATTACTACTAATATCCCAACTCACATGACTATCGCTTGGGTTCACTGACTGAGTAAAATTACCGCCATCAGGCCCAGGAATAAATGGGTGGTCGATAAGCTCAGCTGTAAACTCTTTCTCATCGTCCGAATAACGAAGACCTACTGTGACAGAGAAATCATCAGTTACGTCATAATCTACTGAACCAAAAATGGCCCATGCAGTAGTATCTTGAAACTGAGTAGATTCACCATTTTGCGCACCATGAGCAGGGTCTGACGGTGTAGAATTCGCATCACGGGTATAAAAATCATACGTATTAATAGTCAGCTCTTCACTGAAGTAAAAAAGTCCAACTTGATAGTTCAAATTGCCAGTGAAATTAGATGCTAAACGTAATTCTTGAGTGAATTGCTCGTGATCAGGAATTTCATCCGCCGTTTGTGCGCCCCACCAAACAGCATTAGGATCACCAGCAGGTGGAAAGCCATTGTAACCACCATCAACATCGGCACGTGAATATATTTCTGCACTCTCCCAAGCGGTAATCGATGTTAATGTATGTTGGCTAAAGTCCCACTCTAATTTTAAGCTACTTCCTTGTGTTTCGACTTGTTGAGTAGCAAATTGGCCTGCATCTTGGTACACCACATCAGACTTAAAACCACTGCGAATTTTATTAGTTCCTGGTGTAGCAATATTAGGATGGAAGATAATTGGAGAACCATCTAAATCCCTGAAATGATAATTAAATAAAGCCGTAAAATCATTGCCTTCATATAAAAATTGGATACGAGCAGCGTTCTCTTCATACCCCCCTAATTGGTCAGCCTGTTCAAAACCAACCGCTCTATTATCGATATAGTCATCTTTTGACTGATGTAACCCTGAAACGCGTACCGATAAGTTATCAGTTAATCCACCACCAAAGGCTGCTGAACTATCTATTGCGCCACGACTACCATATGAAATTGCCACGTATCCATCAAAAATTTGAGAAGGTTTCACTGAATCAAACTTAACAAGACCAGCGGGTGTGTTTCTTCCAAACAGTGTACCCTGGGGACCTCGAAGTACTTCTACACGTTCAACATCAAATACAGGAAACCCCTTCAGAATAGGGTTTTCTTGTACAACATCATCAACAACATACGATACTGGTTGAGAGGCATTTAAATCAAAGTCAGTATTACCTAAACCACGAATATAAAAACGTGGAAAGCTTCGTCCAAAAGAAGACTCCACAGCAAGACTTGGAATTCGTGCACTCATAAAACGAATATCCATACCCGCAGAACTGTACACATCAAGGTTTTCTCCTTGCAAAGCCGAAACGGATACAGGAACTTCCTGCACATTTTCAACACGCTTACGAGCAGTAACTTCGATAACCTCCAGTTTAGTTTTATCCGCTTCTTCAGCGACAGAAACCGCTGAAAAACTAGCCGAGCCTAAAATGGCAGTACTGACACACAAAGAAAGAGAAGTTCTCTTAAAAGAATTCATTTTTATTCCCCAAACATCATTAAAATTAAAGGTTTACCGTTCTTACGACGATTAACAAACCTTTTGAGTATAAGTTAAGATTTGAAATTTAGCTGTTTTAAGAAACTTTTTCCGTAATTCATCGGCTCAACATCAAACAATTCAGCAATGGTTTGCCCTAAATCTGCAAATGTTGCTCGCTCACCTAAGTCGATAGAACTTATGTTTTGATGATAGGCGATGACTGGTACATATTCACGGGTGTGATCGGTACCAGGCCATGTCGGGTCACAACCATGATCTGCAGTTAACAACAATAAATCATCTTCATTCATTGCCTGCATTAACTCAGGTATTCTGGCATCGAATGCTTCAAGTTCTTGAGCATAACCAACCGCATTTCGCCTATGACCAAAGTCTTGGTCAAAGTTAACTAAATTAGTAAAGATTAAACTATTATCTTGTGCGCTTTCGATATGTGAAATAGTCGCATCTAACAAGGCATCTAACCCTGTTGCTTTTGTTTTTTCATTAATGCCTTGATGAGCAAATATATCAGCAATTTTGCCCACACTGATCACATGTGTACCTTTAGCAGAAATTTTATCTAGCACGGTAGGTTCAGGCGGTAAAACAGAATAATCTCTGCGATTACCTGTTCTGGTAAAGTTTTCAGCGCTGTCACCAATAAACGGGCGTGCAATAACACGTCCTATATTTAGCTCATCAAGCAAGCTTCTAACCTGCTCGCAGTATTGATAAAGCTTATCTAAACCAAAATGTTCTTCGTGAGCTGCAATTTGGAAGACACTATCTGCTGAGGTATAACAAATAGGCAACCCTGTTCTAATATGCTCTTCGCCAAGACGCGATAAAATTTCTGTCCCCGAAGCATGACAGTTTCCTAGCATGCCTGAAAAACCCGACTTTTGGTTAATGGTTGCGATGAGATCACTAGGAAAAGCATTTTCCTTATCTGTAAAATATCCCCAATCAAAAAGCACTGGCACCCCAGCCATTTCCCAATGACCACTAGGTGTATCTTTACCTGTACTAATTTCCTGAGCATAACCATAAGCCCCTTGTTTTATTGGGTGTGGCTCATATGGAAAACTTTGTTTACCTGCATTTTCACAAGCTTTAACCACACCTAAAGCGGATAAGTTTGGTAAAGAAAGCTTTTTGCCTGTTTCCTCAAAATATGCTGTCGCAAGATTTGCCAAGGTATTTGCCCCTACATCACCAAAGCTTTCTGCGTCGGGTGAAAAGCCAATACCAAAACTGTCTATTACAATAACAATTGCTCGCGCCATGCTAATTCCTATATTTTTTGATCTAATGAATCAAATTATCGATAAAAAATATGACCAACTGGTCAAGATGTGTTAATTTAACACCTTTTAAAATATGGGTAAATAATCTATTTATTTTCTTACAAAGACTTAACTTGAGCTTTTATAGATTAAAAATCATTATTCCCTTTATTATTCATTAATTTACTCATAAACTTTTATTTTTAACTATGAGACTTATAACCTTAAGCATAGCTAAAAATATTATGTACGAATGTAGCGCTACCACATAGGTATTTTGGAACTGATGAAACCAACAATAATTGCAATAGCTGGCCCTTCAGCCTCAGGGAAGACTCTTTTTGCCCAAACCATTCATGACGAACTTGTTGATGAACTTGGTGAAAATGGTATTTCTATTTTATATGAAGATGCCTATTACCGAGATCAATCTCACTTGACCATGGCTGAGCGAGAACAAACTAATTACGATCACCCTGACGCCTTTGAACACCAACTATTAAATAAGCATTTAAGCAGCTTAGTTAATAATGAAACGATTAATAGTCCTGTTTATTGCTATAAAACACATACTCGCACTAATGAGACACGCGAATTTACGCCAACTAAAATTATTTTAGTTGAAGGGATTTTATTACTGTCTAATATCGAGCTTAGAGACAGATTTGATATCAAAGTCTATATGGATACTCCTTTAGATATTTGCTTAATTCGACGTATCAAACGTGATCTTATTGAGAGAAGTCGTAGTGTCGAATCAGTAACCAATCAATACCTTGAAACCGTTAGACCAATGTACTATCAATTTATTGAACCTTCAAAAGCTTGGGCTGATATTGTCATTACACGCGGAGGAAAAAACCGCATGGCAATTGAAGTACTTAAAGCAAAAATTCGTCAACTATCAAAATTACCGCCACAACACTAATAATAAGAGGTATTTATGGAGTTATCAGCACTACGAGGTGTATTGGGGATTGTTATTCTACTGGCTATAGCCTGGTGGTTATCAAGCAGCAGAAAGTCTATTAATTTTCGCACTGTTGCCCTAGCCTTTTCATTGCAAGTTTTATTGGGTGCCTTTGTACTTTATGTTCCCTTTGGTAAAGACGTTCTCGCCTCTATGACCAATGGCGTACAAAGTGTTATTGACAGTGCCAAAGTTGGCATTAACTTTTTGTTTGGTGGTTTAGGCACCGATGCTATGTTCAGTAATGGCGTTGGCTTTGTCTTTGCCGTGCGCGTATTACCAAATATTATATTCTTCTCTTCATTGATTGCTGTACTTTACTACCTCGGCATTATGCAATGGGTCATCAAAATCATTGGCGGAGGCTTACAAAAACTATTAAAAACCAGTCGCCCAGAATCACTCTCTGCTACGGCCAATATTTTTGTCGGTCAAACAGAAGCGCCACTCATCGTAAGACCTTACATCGCTAAAATGACGCAGTCTGAATTATTTGCCATTATGGTTGGTGGTTTAGCTTCGGTAGCCGGTTCCATTTTAGCGGGCTATGCTGGCCTGGGTATTGAATTAAAATACCTTATTGCCGCTTCATTTATGGCAGCTCCTGGTGGCTTGCTTATGGCTAAAATTATCTACCCTGAAACTCAAGCAAATGAAATCGTCAATGAAACCGTTGATTACAACAGTGACGATGATAAACCAACGAATGTGATTGATGCTGCCGCCTCTGGCGCAGCATCAGGCTTAAAACTCGCTGTTAATGTAGGGGCAATGTTACTAGCTTTTATCGCACTTATTGCCTTGTTAAACACAATAGTGGGTGGTATTTCCGGTTTATTAGGTTTTGAAGATATCACCATTGAATTATTACTCGGTTACTTTTTTGCGCCTCTTGCTTTCATTGTTGGAGTTCCCAGTCATGAAATGCTACAAGCAGGTAGCTTTATAGGCCAAAAAATTGTAGTTAACGAATTTTTTGCTTACGTAAACTTTGTAGAAATAAAAGACAGTTTGTCTGCACCAACACAGGCAATTATCACCTTTGCTTTATGTGGCTTTGCCAATTTATCTTCTATCGCTATTTTGTTAGGTGGCATAGGCTCTATGGCGCCAAGCAGACGTCATGATATTGCAAGATTAGGCATGAAAGCCATGATTGCAGCAACATTAGCGAATTTAATGAGCGCGGCAATTGCCGGCGTATTTATTTCATTATAGGAATTTTTATGACTGATATTAAAACAACAGCCCAGCGTGCTTTATCTTTAATGGATTTAACCAGCTTGACTGACAAAGAAACTAACCAAGAAATTATCACACTTTGTCAGCAAGCGAAGTCTCCTGCTGGTGAAACTGCAGCTATTTGTATTTTTCCGCGCTTTATACCGCTTGCTAAAAAGGCCTTAAAAGCACAACAAACACCTCATGTTAAAGTCGCCACTGTAACCAATTTCCCTCACGGTGGTGATGATATTGATGTCGCTTTAGCTGAAACCAAAGCAGCTGTAGCTTACGGTGCTGATGAGGTTGATTTGGTTTTTCCTTATAAAGCATTAATGAACGGCAATGAAAATATTGGCTTTGATATGGTTAAAGTGTGCAAACATGCTTGTAATAGCTCAGCTAAACTAAAAGTCATTATAGAGTCGGGTGAATTAAAATCTGATGAGCTAATTAAAAAAGCCAGTGAAATCGCCATTAATGCAGGTGCTGACTTTATAAAAACCTCAACGGGTAAAGTGGCTGTCAATGCGACACCGCAAGCCGCAAAAATTATGCTCGAAGTCATTAAAAACAAAAATACAGATGTGGGCTTTAAGCCAGCGGGCGGTGTTAGAAATGCAGAAGATGCGCAAGTTTATTTAGCACTTGCTGATAGTATTTTAGGAAAAGACTGGGCTGATGCTAATCATTTTCGTTTTGGCGCAAGTAGCTTATTAAACAGCCTGTTAGACACTCTCGGTTATGAAGGTCAACAAGCTCAAGCTAATCAGTATTAGGTCAAATTAGACCAAGTTTATTTTTACCATAATAATCGCATCAAGCTGTTTACCATAAAGCAATTTCCAACTCCTTGATGCTATTTTCTCTAGCATAAAAAGAACAAACACATGGCTCAATTGTATTTTTATTACTCTTCTATGAATGCCGGTAAATCAACGCATTTACTGCAATCATCGTACAACTATCAAGAGCGCGGATTAACCACGGCAATTTATACAGCAAAAATTGATGATAGATTTGCCCAAGGCAAAGTTGCTTCTCGCTTAGGTATCGATGCCGATGCTTTTTTATTTGATGATGGAAGTAACTTATTTAACCAAATTACGGAAAAACATCAAAGCAAAAAGCTTGATTGCGTGTTAATTGATGAAGCCCAGTTTTTATCAAAAGAACAAGTGCAACAACTTACTGATATTGTCGATATCTTGCATATACCTGTACTTGCATACGGCATTCGCACTGACTTTTTAGGACAAACATTTTCTGGCAGTGCAGCACTTCTTGCATGGGCAGATAAACTCATTGAGCTTAAAACTATTTGTCATTGTGGCAGAAAAGCCAACTTTGTTATTCGCCGAGATGCAAACGGTAAGCCAGTAAAAGGTGGTGAGCAAGTTGAAGTAGGCGGTAATGAAAGATACGAGCCACTGTGTCGTGCGCATTTCAAACGACTCGTCTGGCAATAGCATTGAATTGTTCTATGCTTTAAGCAAAATTAATTAGGAATTCTTTATGTCCGTTTTTGAAAGTACACATCCGCTGGTAAAACATAAAGTCAGTTTACTGCGTCATCATGATATTTCAGTTAAAAGTTTTAGAGAGCTAACACAGGAACTATCGGTATTATTAACCGTGGAAGCAACACAACATTTTTCTTTAGTAACTAAGCCATTAACTTGTTGGTCCGGTGAAATATCTGCCCCAACACTTGCTGATAAACAGCCTACGCTAGTACCTATTTTACGTGCTGGTTTAGGTATGCTCGAGGGTGCTTTAACTATCTTGCCTTGTGCCAAAGTCAGTGTGGTAGGCTTACAACGAAATGAAGAGAGCTTAGAGCCTGAAAGCTACTATCAGAACATTGTTAACGATATAGCTGAAAGAACAGCGATTATCATCGATCCTATGCTTGCAACAGGCGGTACGGCGTTAGCGACAATAGATTTATTAAAAGCGTCAGGTTGTCAGCATATCATAGCTGTCTTTTTAGTTGCTGCCCCTGAAGGGATAGATGCTTTGCAGTCGGCTCATTCTGATGTTGATCTGATCATTGCTACAGTTGATGAAAAGCTTAATGAACAAGGTTATATATTGCCTGGTCTTGGCGATGCGGGAGATAAAATTTTCGGCACCTTGTAGTCTCATTAATTAGCAACATAAATAACTATATAAAAAGCTCTAACATTGAATTCAATGTTAGAGCTTTTTTTTAAATAAACGAATAATAAATAAAGTTAATTATAAATAACTGGCGATAACTCTGGTGTTTCGTCGCTGTATTTAATTGCTTGAGCAAACTGCTGACTCGCTAATTCAGCCGCTTCAGCGCTACTGGCATGTACTCGTGCAATCACTTCACCGCGATTAACCTTCACACCAAGTGGTAAAATGCGATCAAAGCCAACAGAGTGATCAACTCGTTGCTGCGGTGCAGTTCTCCCACCGCCTAAACCAACAACAGCCATACCAACGGCTCGAGTATCCATTTGAGCTAAATAGCCATGCTCCGTTGCTTTAATTTCACTTATGACATTCGCTTTAGTCATGGCTCCCCAAGGGTTTTCAATAAAGTCGCTTGGCCCACCTAAGGCAACTATCATTCGTTCAAACACTTCAGCCGCTTTACCTGATTTAAGTACTCGATCTATTTTATCAAGAGCATCTTTATCATTAGTCGCTAAACCAGTATTAACTAACATGGCTTTGGCGAGCGTTTGTACAACTTGATGTAGTCTAGGCTCTCGTTGCTTACCTGTTAAATACTTAACGGTTTCGTACATCTCAATAGCATTACCTGCACTAGTACCTAGCACTTGATTCATATCGGTAATTATTGCCTGTGTTTTAACGCCAGCACCATTAGCAACACTGGTAATACTATCAGCTAACGCTTTTGCATCCTCTAATGACGACATCATTGCGCCATTACCTACTTTTACATCCATCACTAAACAATCAAGACCCGCAGCAAGTTTCTTCGATAAAATTGAAGCCGTAATAAGGGGAATAGATTCAACGGTCGCTGTTACATCTCTGATCCCATATAAACGTTTATCGGCAGGCGCTAAATTATCCGTTTGTGAAATAATTGCCATACCAACATTTTTAACAATGCTTTTAAACTCTTTAATGCTAGGTTGTACGTTGAAACCAGCTATACTTTCTAACTTGTCTGCTGTGCCACCAGTATGACCTAGACCTCTGCCGGAGATCATCGGCACATAACCACCACAAGCGCACACAATGGCCGCCAGCATGAAGCTAACTTTATCGCCTACTCCACCAGTAGAATGCTTATCAACTATTGGGCCATCAAAACCTTGCCAATTTAACACATCACCTGAATTCATCATGCCTAAGGTTAAATTCACTTTTTCATCAACACTCATACCTTGTTGAAAAATGGCCATAGCCATTGCTCCTACTTGGCTGTCAGAAAAACCACCGTCAACTAAACCTTGTACAAACGCTTGTATGGCTTGTTCATTAAGGAAGTTACCATCTCGCTTAATTTTGATAATCTCTTGCGGTAAAAAGCTATTAGCCACTGTTTGACTAGTTAGAGTTTGAACATCAGTCATTATAAGGCTCCTATGAATCAAGTAAGAATTTAGGGGTGAAGGCATCGGGTAAAAGTTCAGCTACTTGCCAAACTTGCTGTTCATCTTTGTGATTAAATGCCACAACGGGTGCATTTTGCTCAAAAAACTCAGCAATAACTTGACGACAAGCGCCACAAGGAGGAGTCAATTTATCTTGCTCGGTATAAATAACTATGAGTTGAAATGCTTGTTTACCTTGTATTACTGCTTGGCTGATGCAATTTCGCTCCGCACAAACCGTTAATCCATAAGAAGCATTTTCAACATTACAGCCACTGACAATGGTGTTATCACTCGTTAATGCTGCAGAGCCAACCTTAAATTGACTGTACGGTGCATAAGCATTGTTGTATGCCGCCTTTGCCGCAGCTTTTAATTCATCTGAAATAACAACTTCAGTTAACGTTATATGTGTATCTTTCATAAAACTCAGTAATCTAATAGTATTTTCAATCTATTATCGAGCATATCATTATTGACCATATGGTCAAGTATTTAATCAGGAATTATAGAAACAAAAAAGGCTGCACAATGCAGCCTTTTATTATTTATGCGACTTATTAACTAAGAAGCAATTATCGAGTCACCCTAGAAGTTATAGCTAACACCTACACGGATTTCCCATAATGATGGTTTGTTTTGAATATCTTGCTCTTGGTTACCGTCATTGAATTCTTCAAATACGTATTGACCTTGGTCATTTGCAGAAATTTCAACCATACGATTACCAACGAATGAACCTTTACTCATTACACCCCAATCGTCATTTAACATGTTACCAATGTTCTTAACGATAATGAATGCACTGCCTCGGTGGTCTGCAGAGAAACCAGGAAGTTCTTGAGTAAGTTTCAAGTCAAATGTAGTCCACCAGTCAGCATTATGAGCGTTACGACCTTGGATTTGACCACGCGCTAAACCTTCACTTTCAACAAAGGCATCAAATGCTTCTTTGTCAAAACCGTCTGCATAGACAACGTTTGGATCATTTACAGCTGGTACATAAAGTAATTGACGTGAACCATTCCAGTTACTATCGCCAAAACCTCTGTCTGAATTATCAAACGTATAAGAATATGGACGACCAGCACTTGATTGACCAAATAAACTAATACGAGTATTTAAGCTATCAATTAATTCAACGTTATAGTTCAACGTCATGGTGAATCGATGAGGAATTTCATAATCTGACGTTGCAATAGTAGGGTTAATTGCATCAGTTGTAGCTAAGTTACTATAGTTAGAACCTGCTATTGCACTTGTCATTGGGTTAGCATCTTCTGAGTTGGTGTAAGAGTAACCAAAGGTTGCATCTAAGCCAAAGTCGAAGGTCTTATTAACACCAAATGATAAGATAGTTGATTTACCATCACGACCACTGTTGGTTAAAATAAACTCACTTGAACGACCCGCTACTTCTTCGTATAACGGACGACCGTCTGGCGCGACTTCACCAGAGTATGTAATACCAGCATCTCTAACCGTTGCAGAATCAACTTTTTGGTTATATAACAAATCAGCGGTAAAGTTATAGCCGTTATCAGTGGTGTAAGTACCACCAATTGAGTATTTCCATTCTGATGGCATTTCGAAGTTAGGATCAACTGCATTTACAGAGCCGTCACCACCTTCTTGTGGAATACCTTGAATTTGGTCATACATTGCTTGAGGAACACCATAAATTGGTGTACCAGGGCTTGTCCAATCGTTAGCAAATAAATCTACTTTGCCATCTTGCTCAACTAAATCAACTTTGTATTCACGGGTTGCAATTTGAACTAAACCGTCATTTGAGTACGAGTTAGATAACCATACATTTGGGTTACCGCCAGAGTATAAACCAAAGCCAGCTCTTACAGATAAGTTATCATCTACATTCCAGCTAAAGCCAACACGTGGTTGAAATAAATCTATACCGTCAAACGTGTGGTTATTGGCATATCCATATCTTTCTTCAAACTGGGCGTTGTAACGTGGCTTATCAGAGCTTTTGTACATATCGTAACGGAAACCAAACATTAAGGTTGCGTCGATATCAGTGAACGTATACTCATCTTGTAAATAGAAAGTATGAACGTCGTAGGTAAACTCTTGGCTCGCATCTTCAGGAATATTAGTACCAGCAGAGTTGTTGTAGTAAATACGATCAGCTAAACCAGCTTCATAGTCTTCAATAGATCTGAATCTAAACTCACCATCAGTATGCTGCATGAACAAGTTAAATGCAGTTAATGTTTCATACTCATAACCTGCGGTAATCGTATGATCATCAAGATAGTAGTTACCTGAAATCTTAAAGGTTTGGTTATCCCAGTATAAATCGTTAGTTTGACGAGAATCATCAGGACCTAAGAAGATTGTTGAACCACCGTGCCTAATTTGAACTTCACCAAAACCACTTTCTGAATCAAGTGATTGCTGACGGTTATCTAAGTCCATTTGACCGTAACTAATTGATGTTGAAAAGTTATCAGTCCAATCAGAGTGTAATGAAGCAACAAATGATTTTAACTCAGCACCTTTTTCATAGAAGTGGCTATCTAGAGTTAGTGCCCAGTTATCTGATTGAGATAACTTAAAGCCGTCATTGTAGTTATAAACAAAACTTGCACGGTGCTCATCGTTGATGTTCCAGTCAAGTTTTAATAAAAGCTTTTCATCTTCTACAGGCATGTTACCTGGCATGCCACCGGCATCGTAACCGTATACGTCTTTAGTAATTTGTACTACACGATCAACATCTGCTTGTGAAATTTGATTACCTAATGGTTGGTATTCAAATAATTCTACACCTTCAAGCTTTTCATATGAAACAAAGGCAAACACTTTGTCTTCTAAAATTGGGAAACCAACATTGAAGCCGTAACGTTTTTCACTGAAAGAGCCTGTAGGAATATCTTTACCTTTGGCTTTATCACCTTTTAATGAATCATTAGTATAATCAAAGAATACACCACCGTGTACTTCATTAGTACCTGACTTAGTAACCGCGTTAATGTTACATGAAGTGAAGCTACCGTATTTCACATCAAAAGGAGCTAGCTCTACCGATACTTGCTCAATTGAGTCATATGAGAATGGTACACGTACTGTAGGGTAACCATTATCATTTAAACCAAAGTTATCATTCATCTTAGCGCCATCAAGCGTTAAGCTGTTAAATCGAGGGTTACCACCACCACATTGAATCGCATCTTCACGGCTTTCATCAACATAAATACGCGGGTCAACACGAACGATATCTTTTAAATCACGGTTGATAGCAGGTAAGCTCGCTAAATCTTCAGCATTGAAGTGGGCAGCTGGGCTTGTTCCTGTTGCAAACTTACTAATGGCTCTACCTGTAACTTCAATAACTTCTGTTTCTAGTTTTGCTTCTAAAGCTACTGCTACAGGGAATGTTTGTCCCAAGGTTAAGAAAACATCATTTAGCTCAGTATCCTTAAATTGGTCCGAATCAACAATGATTTTGTAAGGACCACCCACTCTTAAACCTTTTGCTGTAAATAGACCTGAGTCATTTACTGTTGCTGTTTTAGTAGTTCCTGAAGGCACATGAATTATTGTTATTTGTGTGCCGGCAGCAGGGTTACCATTAGGACCACTAATATTACCTTTAATGGCTGACGTTGTTGTATTTGCTAAAGCTGACGTTGAAAGTCCAAGCGCAAGTACTAACGCGCCAGTAATGCGTGAGAGACGATGAGTTTTCATCTGTTATTCCTTGGTTATGTTTTAATCAGTAATGTAATTTATTATTTATCAAGCAAATCATTAAAAAAAACTTAACCATTTGCTCGGTTTTTTAATTTCGCTGCAAATTAGACCAGATTTTTATGTCAGTTTCATTACATTTTTTTACCGTTTTATTACATTGGGTAAACATTAGAGGTCAAACCAGGCAGAACAAATTGTATACAAAACAACTAAAACCCATAAAATACAACCAGTTAAATTTTTACACCTCCTGAAAAATGAGAAAACTTGCCCAATATTCAGCTTCATATACATAATTGTTATTAACATCATCAAAACTAGTGATGTTTCATTATATAAAAAAGGTTCTTAACTAAACTTCAAGAACAAAAACACAATAAAAAACCAATTTTCAATTACTTAAAACAAAAACAACAATAGTTACTGTCACACATTCAACCAGTTAATCCGCGCGAAATTAAAAAATGATTTAGCATTTATTTTAAAAAATAAGATAAAACAGTATTTACCACTATTCCAATGTACATTTCAGAGCAAATACGCTACATTTCAACTCGATTTGATCGGGCAATAAAGAAATACGCGACATAATTTTCTTAACCAATTGGTAAGTCGATACCTCATCCAGGTAAAAGTGAATACAAATCACCTTAAAAACAGTTTAAAAAGTTAACACTAATAATAGTTATAAATTGAGTTTTCAGTATGACAAATAATAATAAAGTTAAAAAAACAGGGAATATTAGGGCCAAAAGTCAGTTAAAGATCCTTACTGCCGCAACTACTGAGTTTGTATTACAAGGTTATAAAGGGGCTACTGTGCAATCGATAGCTGATAGAGCGGGCCTGCCTAAAGCAAATATTCTTTATTACTTTAAAAATAAAGAAAATATTTATCACGCTGTGTTAGAGCATACCCTTGAGATGTGGGACGAAGGAATTGGTGATATTGATCCTTCTGAAGGCCCTAAAGCAGCGATTGAAAAGTTTATTGATGCAAAAGTAAGGATGTCATTTAATCACCCTGAAGCCTCGAAAATCTATGCTATGGAAATTATTCAAGGTGCTCAACACTTAAAAGAGTTTGCCCGAACTTATCAAAGACAGTGGGTTAGAGAAAAAGCTAAGCTATTTCAACAGTGGATTGATAACGGTGAAATGGCCGCTGTAGATCCCGTACACCTCATTTTCTTGATTTGGTCTTCAACTCAACATTACGCTGACTTTGAAACACAGATTTTGACTATTATGAATAGAGCAGAATATGAGCAAGATGATGTAGAACAAGTCATAGCTTTTCTCTCACAAATGATTTTACGTGGTTGTGGTTTAGCTTAATTATATGAGTAAAATAGTCTTTATCTTTGCTTTAGGGTTAGCTTTATTACCTATGAAAAATGCGCATTCAAAAAACATTAAAGTTGCTACTTTCAATGTCAGTATGGAGGCATTAAATTATATTGAGCATAAACGTGGCAGCAATAGTATTGTACCTAGCAACACTTTAACTAAGGCCTTACAGCAGAATAACGCGCAAATTAAAAACATTGCTGAGATAATACAACGAGTAAACCCAGATATTATTTTATTAAATGAGTTTGATTTTTCAGATAATAATCTACAAAGTAAGCATAGTGCGCTAAAAGATTTTTTAGATAATTATTTAGCAAAAAGTCAACAGGGACAAGCCCCGCAAAAATACCCATACTTCTATCAAGGCCCAGTAAATACGGGTGTAAACTCTGGCTTTGATTTAGATGGCAATGGTATAAAAGGGCAGTTACCCGGTGATGGTTTTGGCTTTGGTTATTTTCCAGGGCATTTCGCTATGGCGATATTATCTAAATACCCTATTGATATTAAAAACATTAGAACCTTTCAGCATTTCAAATGGGCTGATATGCCTAATGCACTTCAACCAATTGATGAAAAAACGAATCAATCATGGTTCAAGGATAATGCTTGGTCATCATTAAGGCTCTCATCTAAATCTCATTGGGACGTTCCTATTACCGTTAATAATAAAACGCTTCACATATTGGCGAGTCACCCTACTCCACCTGTTTTTGACGGTCCAGAAGATCGTAATGGCAAAAGAAATCATGATGAAATACGCTTTTGGCATGATTACATTTCAGATAATAATAACGGTTATATTTACGATGATAATGGTCAGAAAGGCGGTTTAACTCAATCAAGCCCTTTTATCATCCTTGGTGATTTGAATGCCTCAAATGTTGATGGCGACGCAATAAACACTGGCATAGATGCTCTTTTGAATCATGATAAAATTAATGATGTCATGCCAAGTAGTGATGGCGGTAAAAAGCATTCTAAAAATAATACTAATGCTCAACACCATACAGCATATTGGCGTATGCGAGCCGATTATGTATTGCCTTCAAAACAGGGCTTTAAATATGTAAACTCTGGGGTTTTCTGGCCTTTAGAGAACGAACCCACTTTTCGATTAATTAAAGATAGGACAGCATCTTCAGATCACAGACTAGTTTGGGTGGAACTTGAACTCACAAATTAATCACTTTATCGAAAATCTAATAATCATTAACTTAACGAAAATATAGATAAATTCACAATGAATAAACTGTTTACCTGTATCACAATAACCTTGGCTTTAACCGCATGTAATGCAACAGTGAAAACCAATACCACTAGCATTACAAATATTCCAGAAACCTCAGTAGAAACTCCCAAAAACATTATCATGGTTGTCGCTGATGGCATGGGACCAGCTTATACAACAGCTTATAGATATTTTAAAGATGATAAAACAACCGCACATATCGAAGAAACTGTCTTTGATAGACATTTACTTGGTCTAAGTAGTACCTATCCTGCCAGAGAATCAGGTTATATTACTGATTCAGCAGCTGGCGCAACTGCATTATCTGCAGGTATAAAAACATACAACGGTGCTATTGCTGTTGATGTAAACAAAAAGCCTGTTAATACCGTTTTACAGTGGGCAAAAAAACAAGGTAAAAAAACGGGCGTAGTCGTCACATCGCAAGTTAACCATGCCACACCCGCAGCTTACATTACCCACAATGAAAGTCGTGAAAATTATAATGCCATCGCTGATAGCTATTTAGATAACGGCATTAATACCGACCTAATCTTAGGAGGTGGCTGGAAATACTTTATTCGAGAAGATAGAAACCTCGTTAGTGAATATATTCAGGCAGATTTTCAGTATATTGATAATTACCAAGCAATTTCGCAATTAGCACCTCAAAAACCTGTATTAGGTTTATTTGCCGAAGTTGGCTTACCCGCTGCGTTAGATGACAGCAATCCGCACCGTTTATCTATGATGACCAAAGCAGCTACATCACATTTGGCTAATGATAATGGCTTTTTTCTATTAGTTGAGGCGAGTCAAGTAGATTGGGCTGGCCATGGTAACGACATCGCATCTGCCATGGCAGAAATGGATGATCTTGCTAAAACCATGGAGTACCTTGAACTGTACGTTAAAAACAACCCTGATACGCTAGTTGTATTAACAGCCGATCATAGTACCGGCGGATTAACTGTTGCGGCTAATGGTAAATATATTTGGCAACCTGCCCTACTACATCAAATAAAAAAATCACCAAAAACTTTAGCTAAACAGTTAGCGAAAAGTGACTTAACTCAAAATGAAATTTCCACTATTTTAAATTTTGAAGTGTCTAAACTGGAAGCACAACAATTGCAACAAGCGAAATATAAAGGTTTTGAGCAACGCGAAAAATACAGAAATTTATCTAAAACGGCACAAGCAAAAATGAAAGAGCCTAGTGTAGAAAAATTCATGCACAAAGCGGTTAAGCGTTTAATTGATAGCAGAACAAATACTGGATGGACAAGTGGTGGTCATACAGGTATTGATGTGCCGATTTATGCGCTTGGTAAGCAGCATGATATTTTTTCAGGTCAACTTGATAATACTGATATTGCAGAAAAACTATTCTCACTATTAGGTAAGAAACAATAAGCTGCGAAAAGAATACTCACAAATAATGTGTTGTCCTGATATAGGTTGACACTTTTTTTCTAAAACGCCTGATGAATTTCATCAGGCGTTTTGTATTTTAAGGCCATATGAGGC
>NZ_SAWY01000014.1 GCF_006439335.1 Litorilituus lipolyticus
TCACACTAAACTCTATGTTAAGAGATGGTGTCTATTGGGATCCTAAAATGAGTTAATTATTAAAGTTTGACACCATAGTCACTTGTTATGCTATTTTCCTCAATAGCCCTTGGGTATTTTGTTTCATTGTATTTGACACCATGAAATATCCTATTAACGCTACAAATATGGCACCACTACTTGGTCCTAATAACCAGATATAAGGGTGTAAACGCCCTTCTACATTAAACATTTGCTGCTGAATAACGAGTAAAGCTACATCGCTAACAAATGCAGCTACAAATCCTGCAATTGCACCTAACATTAAAAACTCGTACAACGTTGCAAGCTTAATCAGTTTACCCCTAGCACCTAGCGTTCTTAGTATAACCACTTCTTGCATACGCTCAGCTAAACTGGCTTGTACCTGTGAAATTAAGACTAATGCACCGCTAATTAAGACAATAGATAAAACAAAGCCTATCGCTAAGGTAACTTGCGCAATTATTGATTGTGCTTGCTCTAAGCGGGATTTTATATCAATCATGCTAATCGTAGGATGTTGATGAAGTAATTGACTTATTGCTTTAGTATCACTATCTTTTAATTGTGCAGCACTGAAATAAGTTACTGGCACTTTGCCAGCCATATTCGGACTTAAGATCATTACAAAATTCGGTTTAATAGTGCCCCAATCTACCTTTCTAAAACTCGTAACTTTTGCTTCTATAATTTGTTCGTTAATTAATAGCGTCAAAGTATCGCCTAATTTCAAATCAAGTACTTCTTTCCAACCGTCAAAGACTGACACTTGAATTTCATCAGAATCTGAAAACCATTCACCTTCTGTAATTTCGTTACCATCAGGTAAGGTATCAAGCCAGGTTAAGTTAGGCTCTCTGCTGACTCCCCGTCTAGCATCTTTATCTTGTTCTTCATTTTCCTGCTTAGAAACACGCTTCGCAAATTCCTCACCATTGACTGCATCTACCCTGCCACTGAAAACAGGATAAAAAGCTTCATGAGGAATATCATTACTAATAAAAAAGTTCTGAATAGGTTCTACTTCATTTTCTGCGATATTAATAATGAACATGTTCGGTGCATCAGTTGGAATTTGCATTTGCCAATCAGTAATCAAATCATTTTTCAATACAACCAAAAAAAGCATTAACTTTATCGCTAATGCAAAACTAATAAGTTGCACTGCATTGGCGTTAGCCCTTTTTTGTAATGTAGCAATAGCCAATGACCAACTTGAACCAGGTCTTAACCCTAATCGACGGCCAGCAGCAAATAACAAACGAGAAATAGCAAATAAAATAGCTATTACCAGCAATGTTGAAGTAAATAGAATTAACGTGGTTTTAATATTGCCACTAAAGCCCCACATCAATAAGAAGATGGTTAAAATTGAGATACTGACATGTAATCGACTGATTGCTAATTTATCACCTAAATTTCTACGAAGTACACGTAAAGGTGGAATATCAAACAAGTCCAACAACGGTTTTAATGAGAACATTAAGGCGCAAACCACACCAATTAACGCTGACAATAACCATGGTTTAAATCCGGCAGCAGGTAATTCGGTTCCCATAAATTGTGATAAATACCCAGCCCCTAAATATTGAAGAATAAAACCGACTAAAAGACCAACAACAACAGAAAAAAGCGTCACCATCGTTAAATGGAGTAAAAATATATTTCTTATCACTTGTCTACTGCCACCTAAAGTTTTCATCATAGCGACAGGATCATACTGACGTTCACAGTATCGTTTAGCTGATACAGCCATTGCAACCGCAGCTAACATAATGCCGAACAAACCAGCGAGTAATAAAAACCTTTCTGCCCTGAGTAAATTTTCACCTAAAGGGGATTGACGATCTTTTATACCTTCCCAATTTTGATTACGCTTTAATTTTGGTTTTAGCCAAGTATAGTAAGCTTGAATTTGCTGTTCTTCGCCTGCAAAAAGTAGGCGATGAAATACTCGACTTCCTGGTTGTACAGCTTGAGTCATTTCAATATCGGCGTAATTTAATAACACTCGTTTATTACCAGAAAGTGAAAAAAACGGTGCGTCAGGTTCATTCATTAGTACTTTAGAAACATTAAATATGCCTGCGCCTAATTCAACTTTATCACCGACTTTTATATTCAGCGTATAAAATAAACCTTCACTTAACCAAACATTGCCTTGGCTAGGGCCTGAATCAACATCATATGATATACCATTCAAATGATCTTTTATCGTGACTTGACCACGAAGTGGGTATTCATTGCTGGTCGCCTTAACCGAACCGAGTACTAATTCATCGTTGGCAAATAGCATCGAATCAAAAAATAGCATTTGTGCAGTTTGCAACTCATACTCTTTTGCTTTAGTGATATAAGAGCTATCTAATTCATGGTTACTTGATAATCGTCTATCAGCGGCAATAAAATCACTACTTTTTTGTTCTATATTCAACCCTATTCGCTCAGTGATTGAAGAAAGACTAAATACAGTTAACACCGCTAACGCAATAGCAGCAAAAATAATGGTTAACTCGCCACGCCTAAACTCTTGAGAAAATAATTTAAAGGCTAATTTAACCCACATGAGCAACATCCCCATCTACAATCTTTTCAAGCTTTCCACCTTCAATATGTATAATACGATCACATTGTGCGGCAAGTTGTTCATCATGAGTGACTAATACCAACGTTGTACCATTTTGTTTATTTAAATCAAACAATAAGCTTTCAATCAAATGCCCATTCTTACTATCTAAATTGGCTGATGGTTCATCAGCGAAAAGAATTTTCGGAGAGCCAATAAAAGCTCGAGCAATAGCAACTCGTTGTTGTTCTCCTCCGGAGAGTTGAGATGGATAATGTGCAAGTCGATGTGAAAGCCCTACCTTCTCAAGTAATTCAACGGCTTGAGGTTTAGCATCGTGATCACCTGATAATTCAGCGGGTAACATGACATTTTCAAGGGCCGTTAAACTTTGAACCAACATAAATGATTGAAAGACGAAGCCAACTTTATCTGCTCTAACTTTAGCTCTTGATTCTTCGTCGAGTTCACTTAATGCATCTCCATCTAAATGAATTTCACCTTGGCTGGCTACATCTAGCCCTGCTAACAAACTTAGTAGAGTTGATTTACCTGAGCCAGATGCTCCTACAATGGCTACAGATTCACCTGACTTGACAGAGAAGTTAATATCACTAAGGATAGTAAGGCTTCCTTCAAGAGTGTTTACACTTTTACTTAAACCTGACGCTTGAATTACATTTAACTGAGAAAGTACAGACATGACTCGTATATTCCTAAAATCTATAATTATCTTTTTGTTTATTCTATCAGCCAATTTAGCAAAAGCTGAAAATAAAATTTTACTTATAGGTGATAGCTTAAGTGCTGGCTATGGGCTTGAGCAAGAGCAAGCATGGGTTCATTTGTTACAAAATAAATATAATCAAGAAAATGCCACAATAACGGTTATTAATACGGCAATCAGTGGACAAACTACTGACAACGCATTATTAAAAGTTGATGGTTGGCTGACTACCCATCAACCAACTCATGTATTAATCGAGCTTGGCGGAAACGATGGTATACGAGGCTTTCCTATTAGCCTAATACATAAACACTTAACTTACCTAGTGACAAAAAGCCAGAAAATCGGTGCAAAAGTCGCGTTAATGGAAATACAAATCCCACCCAATTTGGGTCCAAGGTATACCTCGATGTTTAAAAGTAACTATCAAAAGGTTGCGGATAAAACAGGAGCTTATCTTATGCCTTATTTCATGACTTCAATCGCTATTGATACAAGTTTAATGCTAGATGACAACTTACACCCTAACGCAAAAGCACAACCTATAATCCGAGATTTCATGTACAAAGAAATCAGTCAATGGCTAAATAATTCATAGTCTTATTTATCAGCGTTATAGATTTTTAACTAGGTTAATATAATTGTTTTAAGGTAAAATCATTTCGTAATTCGGTACACGAAAATAGTAATGTTTTGAATTATAAACCTACGATAAAAGTTATAGTCATTTTATAGAGCAATTTATGAATTTTCTTTGGATCTTATGCGCATTTCTTTGTGGCCTAGTTGCAAAAAAAGCATCTCTACCACCATCTATTGGCTATCTTGCAGCAGGGTTTATCCTGAACTTTGTTGGCATACAGGCTGATGACTCGTTAAAAACACTCAGTGATCTGGGAATAACATTAATGTTATTTACCATAGGTCTAAAATTAAACGTAAAGAGTCTTCTAAAGCCTGAGGTATGGCTTGGAAGTTCCATGCACACTATATTATGGATAGCAATCTGCCTTGTTAGCATAAAAACGTTTGCTATTTTCTCAATCAGTTACTTTTCATCACTCGACTTTAACACTGCGATTTTAATAGCATTTGCTTTAAGTTTTAGTAGCACAGTTTGTGTCATCAAATTACTTGAAGAAAATGGTGAAATGAAAACTCGACATGGCAGACTCGCAGTAGGCATATTAGTCATACAGGATATTGCAGCAGTTGCATTTTTAGTGGCAGCAACAGGTAAAATACCATCAATTTGGGCCATCTCGTTGTTAGGATTATTTGCCTTACGCCCCATTATTTCAAAAATTATATCTGATGTTGGTCATGGTGAGCTAATCCCTTTAACGGGTTTTTTCTTAGCCTTAGGCAGTTATGAGCTATTTGAGTTGGTCAATATCAAAGGTGATTTAGGAGCTTTACTTATTGGTATGTTTTTGGCGTCTCATACCAAAGCCTCTGAGATTAATAAAGCATTAATGAGTTTTAAGGATCTGTTTTTAATTGGATTCTTCCTTTCTATTGGTTTCACAGCTAAACCAACATTTGAAATGCTTGGCTTAGCTACTTTACTAATGTTGCTAGTCCCTATTAAATTTTTACTATTCTTCTGGCTATTTAGTGCTTTAAAACTTCGCTGTAGAACGGCATTTTTAGGGGCACTTTCATTAAGTAATTTTAGTGAATTTGGCTTAATAGTTGCCTCAATTAGTGTGACCGCAGGATTACTTAGCAATGAGTGGCTGGTTATACTTGCCCTAACAGTATCTATCTCTTTTATTACGACAAATGTTATCTATAACCATGCACATAATATGTTCAGCAAATACAGAGGGATACTCTCTCGTTTTGAACGTCTAAGTAAGTTAGCAGAAGATAGTTTTAGTCAACCATGTCAAAGGCCGATAGTACTCGTTGGTATGGGTCGTGTAGGTATGGGGGCATACAGAGCAATTAACAATCATAGCGAACAGTTAGCTTGGGGACTTGATGCCGACAAAGAGAAAATAACTTGGCTCAACGAGCAAGGGGTAAATGCATTTTATGGTGATGCAGAAGATATTCATTTTTGGGAGAGCATCGACTTATCTAAAATTGAATTAGTATTACTGGCACTACCTTCGGTAAAAGACAGTTTAAGTATTACCCAGCAATTACAGGCAGCAAATTATGAAGGCCAAATAGCTGCTGTGGCCAGATATGATGATGAGCGACAAAAGTTAGAAGAACACGGCATTGATAAGGTATTTAACTTTTATAGTGAGGCAGGTGTTGGTTTTGCGGAAGAAAGTTTAGCTCTACTAAAATCTAAGCTATAAAACACTTGTGGATAAGATGTGCTTAACCAGTGAGCTAGCAGTAAACAAGCTGTTGCCAATCTGAGTATTCAAACAAACAGTCTATATAAAAACCCATATTGTACAATAGGTTAAGCTTTCACTTTAAAAATACAAAATAAAATTAGCAAAAAACAAAAGATACACTAAACTTAATTACACAAGTTTAAGAATCATTATTATTCTTGTTGAGGAAATTGACTTTATTTTATTTAAATAAATGCTCGCAGCTTTATTTTTAGTACGATGAATTAGCGCACGGCTCAAACCCCTTGAGCCTTCCTTTAAGCCCTACACTAGTTGTTAGGGCTTTTTTTTTGCAATATATCTAATAGTTACCGATCAAATAAGTGATTAAAGTTATCCGTTGATAATTTAGCAATTTCTTCAACAGATTGGCCTCGAATACTTGCTAAATGCTTTGCTACTTCTACAACATAAGCAGGTTGATTTTGTTTTCCTCTGTGTGGCACTGGTGCCAAATAAGGAGCATCTGTTTCAATAAGGAAACGATTGTTTGGCACTTTTGCCGCCACAGATCTCAATGCGTTTGCATTTTTGAAGGTAACAATACCAGAAAATGAAATGTAGAAACCTAGCTCAATCGCTTGCTCAGCCATTTCCCATGACTCTGTGAAGCAATGTAAAATCCCACCTATCTCATCAGCTCCCTCTTCTCGCATAATAGCTAAGGTATCTTCCTGTGCATCTCTAGTATGAATAATAAGCGGTTTTTTTAATTGTTTTGCAACCTGAATATGTTTTCTAAAAGAGTCTTGCTGTAACTCTTTTGTTTCAGGGGCATAATAATAATCTAAACCCGTTTCTCCAATAGCAATAACTCGCTGATGCTGAGCAAGCTCTAACAATTCTTCAGTATTTATTATGTCATCTTGATTCAGTGGATGTGCACCACATGTTAATGACACATTCTCATAATGCTTGGTTTTTTCTACCATTAAAGGAAATTCCTTTAATGTGACACTAACACATAGCATCTCAGTGACATTAGCTATTTTAGCCGCATTTACCACGTTATCGAGGTTGTTATCGTATTCTGACAGATCGAGTCGATCTAAATGACAGTGTGAATCTATGAACAAAATAGTTCCTTTATGGTTGTACAAATAAAAAAGGCAGCTAAAAAACTGCCTATATAACTAGATATTAATTAGGCACTACATAGTTAAGGTAGGCTCAGAAGAGTTTAAATGTCGAGCAATCGCTTGTTCAATTTGATGACGAATTTTATCAGGATCTTCAACAAAGGTAACACCAACTCCAGGTGGGGTACCATTTTGAGCACCAATAGGGGTTAACCAACACACTTCGCCTTTAACAACAGAAGGCTCTAATGAATCAGGCAACAGTACGTTTAGTTCTACTTCAGCACCTAGCTCATAAACACGAGGAGTTCGAACAAATATACCACCTTCTTTTAGAAATGGCATAAAAGCTAAGTGTAAATCTCGTTCAGAATGAAACTCTACATTGAGTGGAACCAAGGCTATTCTCCTATTTTAGCTTTTTAATATTTTTATCAAGTTAAAGTACAATTGCTCTAAAACCATCTGCCTATTAACTTGTGCGTATTGCTTTAATGTTCTATTTGCCTTAATTATAACGTCAAATAATTGATTAAGCACTGATGTTGATAGTTTACAATGATTTTGACTAAGTTTCGAATACTTCGGTAAATGCTGTGCTCGCTGTAAATTACAGGTGATTTTTTCTAACCAACGTAAAGCATGCTCATTATTCATCAGTTGCTCATACAAAACATCACTTGAGCCATTTTGATTTATTAAATCTAAATAACTTTGTTTAAGCTGTTGAAAATCTGCATAAGTCTCTTGATTTTTTAATTCAGATACATGACTGATATTCACAAACTCTTTTTCTAAATCATCAATTGTTTCCAGAGCTTTATTTTGCTCCATTACTTGCTCAATCAATTGCTGACCAGCTAAAGGCTGCATTGTAATTATACGGCACCGGCTTACTACCGTAGGTAATAACTGTTCAATATCATGGGTGATTATTATAATAATGCTATCACTAGTTGGCTCTTCTAATGTTTTAAGTAATGCATTAGATGCTGCAATTGTCATAGCATCAGCATTTGGAATCATAACGGTTTTATATTGTCCGATATGTGCCGTTTTCTCTAAAAATTGATTACTATGTCGAATATCGTCAACGCCAATGCTTGCCGTATGTGATACAAGAGTTAAGTGATCAGGGTAGCTTTGACTTTTAGTCAATAAACAGTTTTTACAATGACCACAAGCAGTTAAAGAACTCCCCCCTTGCTGGGGATCCCTACAAGCCAATAGCTCTGTTAACCAAACAGCTAGATCATGCTTACCTGAACCAATAGGTCCTGTAATTAAAATTGCATGAGGAAGACGTTTTTGTGAGTATTGCTGACTTAAAAGTCCTTGATGGTTCATTACAAAAAATCTCTTACTTGAAAAATGCAGCTAACGCTTCTGCTATTTTTTGATGAACCATTGGCATACTTTGAGAAGCATCTATAGTAATAATAGAGTCGTCTTTGCTCGCCAATTCTAGATATTTATTTCTTACTCGATCAAAAAAGTCTATTTTTTCAAGCTCAATTCTATCAAGTTCCCCTCTCGCTTTCGCTCGTGATAATCCTATTTGAGGGCTTATATCTAAATATAGGGTTAAGTCTGGTTTGAAACCTTTTAAAGTCACATCGGCGATAGCTTTCATGACAGCATCATCAAAATTTCTCCCTCCACCTTGATAAGCTTTTGAACTTAAATCATGTCTGTCACCAATCACCCACTCCCCCTTTTCAAGAGCAGGTAATATCTTATTGGCAAGTAGTTGGCTTCTACTAGCATACATTAACAATAACTCTGTTTCTTGAGTTAATGTTTCTTCATGCTCAACAGATTTAACGATAGATCTTAATGACTCAGCAAGTGGCGTTCCACCTGGCTCACGAGTATTAATAAATGGAATATTAGATTGCTTAAGAAAATCCTCGACAACAGTAATCGCTGTGGACTTACCTGCTCCTTCCATTCCTTCAATTACAATAAATTTACCTTTAGACATATTTTTCTCTATTAATCACACTATTGACTGCGAATTTTCTTTAAATAGCGTTGAACTGCAGCATTGTGCTCAGCCAATGTTTTACTAAATTTATGATTACCTTTTTTATCCCCGTTACTGACAAAGTAAAAGTAATCACTTTGTTCAGGGTTTAATGCCGCCTTTATAGATGATAAGCCTGGCATAGCAATTGGAGTGGGCGGTAGACCTGAAATTCGATAAGTATTATACGCTGTTTTTTCACGTTTATGCGCATAAGTAATATCTCCCTGATAACGATCACCTAATCCATATATAATCGTAGGATCTGTTTGCAAGCGCATTTTTTTATTTAAACGATTTACAAAGACAGACGCTATCAATGGTTGTTCAGGTAAATAGCTGGTTTCTTTTTCAATGATTGAAGCCATTATCAGTGCTTCATACTTACTTTCATATGGCAATCCCGACATTCTTGTTTTCCAGAAGGTATCCATTTTCTGCTGCATTTTTTGATTAGCTCTTATCAATAAGCTGATATCTTTTGTATTAGCAGTATAAGCATATGTTTCAGGAAAAAATAACCCTTCAGGATTTTCATGTTTCAAATCGAGTATTAGAGCGATCTCAGCAACACTTTTATTGGTCAATGTTTGCTTAAGGTATGGTTGCTGCTTTAATAATACTAGCCAATCCTTAAATGTTGAGCCTTCAATAAAGGTGATTGAGAACTGGTGCTCAATTCCAGATGAAATTTGAGCAAGTAGCGTCAAAGAAGTAGAGTTTGGTTGAATTAAGTAAGTGCCAGCCTTAATTACAACAGTCTTTGGGAAAACACGGACATAATTTCTAATCCAGAACTTATTATCAATCCAACGGTTACTTACGAGTTGATTAAGCAGAAAGTTAAGCGAACTACCTTTTTCAATGGTAAGCAATTGAGCTTCTTTTATATTGAGAGGCTTATCTAATTGCTGTTTAAAAGTAAAAAATACAATGAAACAAGCAAATACTAGGATAAATACAGCAAATACTAATTTTTTACTCAATGAGTTGATCTCTTATTCTTTTTGATTGGCTCATTAAAAGCTCATTTTGCGCCAAACGCTTTACGGGTAAAATTCCCATTATGGAGTTACAAATAAATATCTCTTTCGCAGAAATTAACTCATCTATGGACGTTGATGATACGTTGATGTTACCTAAAATATTTATTATTTTTTGACGCATCAATCCATTAACACCAGATAAAGACACATCAGGTGTGTGCCAACGATTATCACGTAAATAAAATATATTTGCGCAGGTAGTTTCGATAACTTCATTATTTGCATTACTCACAACTAAGTCATCAACAGGTTGTGAATCCAGCTCTTGACGTAATAGAACTTGTTCTAAACGATTTAAATGTTTAAGGCCTGATAACATAGGACTAACAGATATTGCTTGTTTACTTACAGCTAAAGTAACGCCAGTTTCAGCTAAAGCAAAATAATGTTTAGGGAAATCAGATATCATTATAATTAGTTTGCTCGACTGATTGCTCAAGCCAACTCTAGAATACCCTCGTCCACCACTACCTGCAGTAATAATTACTTTTAATACTGCTAATTCATAAGTTAGCGCACTAGATATAATTAACTTTTTAATATCACCTAAGTGTTCTATATCAATCCCTAGAAATATACAGCCTTTTATTAACCTATTAACATGCTGCTCAAGCATATCAACTTGTCCATCCTTTACTTTTGCTGTAGTGAATAATCCATCACCATAAGCTAATCCCCTGTCATTAACTGCAAGGTCATTAATCTCTTTTCCATTAATTGAACAAAATATCATAGTTTGTGATTGTAAAAATTAAAGAATAAAACTCTATAAAACAAAAGCCTGAAAACTCTATAAAAGAGTATTCAGGCTTCTAATATGAATAGCAAGGGCTTTTTCAGTGCGGGTTAAATTTTCTTAAAAATTAAAGAGCCGTTTGTTCCGCCAAAACCAAATGAATTACATAGTACGTAATCTAAATTGACATCTCTAGCACCATCTCGAATGTAATCTAAATCACAACCTTCATCTGGGTTATCTAAATTTATAGTTGGTGGAACTTTATTGTCATTTAACGCTTGAATACTAAAAATTGCTTCAACAGAACCCGCAGCGCCAAGTAAATGACCCGTCATTGATTTTGTCGAGCCCATCAATAAATCGTAAGCACCTTGACCAAATACCGATTTAACCGCATTTGTTTCTGCAATATCACCCGCTGGTGTAGAAGTACCATGCGCATTGATATAGCCAATTTTATTTTTATCTATTTTGGCATCATTAATTGCATTTTGCATTGCTCTAGCAGCACCATCACCATCTGCTGGTGGTGATGTCATATGATAAGCGTCGCCGCTCATACCAAAGCCTACGAGTTCAGCATAAATTTTAGCACCACGTGCTTTCGCATGCTCATACTCTTCAACAACAAGCACGCCAGCACCGTCTCCAAGTACAAAACCATCACGGTCTTTATCCCACGGACGAGATGCAGCCTGAGGGTCGTCATTTCTTGTCGATAAAGCTCTAGCTGCACCAAAACCACCCATACCTAGAGTTGTTGAAGCCTTTTCTGCTCCACCAGCTACCATAACATCAGCATCACCGTAAGCGATCATCCTCGCAGCGTGACCTATATTATGAACACCACTTGTACAGGCGGTAACAATAGAAATGTTTGGCCCTTGTAAACCAAACATAATAGACAAGTGCCCTGAAATCATATTAATAATGGTTGAAGGAACAAAAAATGGAGATAATTTTCGAGGACTTCCTTCAGCTTTTAACATTTTTTCGTGGTTTTGCTCAATTAGGCCCAAACCGCCTATGCCAGAACCAACAGCAACACCTATTCTAGGCGCATTTTCACTGGTTACTTCAATACCAGAGTCTTTTATCGCTTGAACTCCTGCTGCTACACCATATTGAATAAAAAGATCCATTTTTTTGGCTTCTTTCTTTTCCATATAATTCTGTGCATCAAAGCCTTTAACTAAACCCGCAAAGCGTGTTGGGTAAGCTGAGGTATCGAAGTGTTCTATATTGCCAATACCGCTTTTACCAAGCAGTAAGTTTTGCCATGTTTCTTGTGCGGTATTGCCTAGAGGGCTAAGCATACCAAGGCCAGTAACTACAACGCGTCTCATAAGATCGCCTGCCTCCAAAATAAAATGATAGGTATAAAAAAAGCGGTACTCTTGGATAAGTATACCGCTTTAATATTCATAATAAATCTTACGAATTATTAGAATTCAAATCACAATAGCGATTTGAAATTTTAATTACTGGTTAGCAGTAACGTAATCGATAGCTGCTTGAACTGTAGTGATCTTTTCAGCTTCTTCGTCAGGAATTTCAGTATCAAATTCTTCTTCTAACGCCATAACTAATTCTACAGTGTCTAATGAATCAGCACCTAAATCATCAACGAATGAAGATTCGTTTTTAACTTCTGCTTCACTAACACCTAGTTGTTCGATAGTAATTTTTTTTACGCGTTCTTCGATAGTACTCATTTTTTTTCCTTTACTTACTGAAAGTGCAATTTTTCAAATTGCGTGTAGTGTATTCGCCAACAGGCTGCCATGCAAGCATCTAATTTTACTTTTTTATCTGGTCTAACCTGTTGAGTCAATTAATTTTATCTTATATAAATCAATGTATGATAGTCAACCCCGTATTTTTAAAGGGTTAGACCATATACATACCACCATTTACATGAATTGTTTCACCTGTAATATATGCAGACGCATCTGATGCTAAAAATGCAACAGTGCTCGCAATTTCTTCAGGTTTTCCTAAACGATTAGCAGGAACTTTTGAGAAAATTCCTTCTTTTTGCTCATCAGTTAATGTTTGCGTCATGTCGGTATCAATAAAACCTGGAGCTATTGTGTTAACTGTAATACCACGAGAAGCTATTTCTGCAGCTAATGATTTAGTGAATCCTAATAAACCTGCCTTTGCAGTTGAGTAGTTTACTTGTCCAGCATTACCCATACTACCAACAACAGAGCCTATATTAATGATTCTACCCGCACGTTTTTTCATCATAGGGCGAATAGCAGCTTTACTAACTTTATAGATAGAAGTTAAGTTCGTCTCAATTATGTCATGCCACTCTTCATCTTTCATACGCATAAATAAGTTATCACGGGTAATACCGGCATTATTGACTAATATATCTACTGAACCATGAGCTTCTTTAATATTATCGAATAATTGAGCAATAGAATCATCATTAGTAACATTAAGTACCAACCCGTTCCCTTCTCCTAGATATTCAGAAATCTTATCAGCACCATTTTCAGAAGTGGCTGTACCAACCACAGTGGCACCTAACTCTTTTAACTGCACGGCAATCGCTTTACCAATACCACGACTAGCACCTGTGACTAATGCTACTTTACCTGTTAATGAAAACATAATTGTCCTTAGTTTATTAATTCTTTAGTTTTAGCAAGTGATGCATCATCATTTAACGATACACTGCTAATAGATTTATTGATTCTTTTCATTAAGCCTTGTAATACTTTACCCGGCCCTACTTCAACTGCTTTAGACACACCGGCTTCTGAAATTTTAACAATGGTTTCACTCCAACGTACAGGAGAATATAATTGTCTAACTAATGCAGCCTTAATCGATTCTGGTGTGTTTTCAATCGAAACATCGACATTATTCACTACATCGATACTTGGCGCATTGATGGTAATTTTATCTAATTCAATTTCAAGTTGTTTTGCGGCTTCACTCATTAAGGCACAATGAGAAGGAACACTAACTGGCAGAGGTAACACTCTCTTGGCACCTGCTTCTTTACACAACTCACCTGCTCTAGCAACAGCCTCTTTATGGCCTGCAATAACAACTTGTCCAGGCGAGTTAAAGTTAACTGCCGATACAACTTCGCTTTCTTGTGCTTTTTCACAAGCATCAATGATAATTTGATCTTCTAAACCAATAACTGCGGCCATTGCACCAACACCTGCAGGTACACATGCTTGCATTAACTCACCACGTTTTTCAACTAATTTAACGCCGTCTGTTAACGATAAAACTCCTGCACATACTAAAGCAGAGTATTCGCCTAAGCTATGACCGGCTAAAACATCAGGTTTAACATCTGACTCACTTAACCATAAACGCCACAAAGCAACACTTGAAGTTAATAATGCAGGTTGTGTAATGTTAGTTTTATTTAATTCTTCACCTGGCCCTTCACTGATTAATTGCCATAAGTCATAGCCTAGTGCTTGGGAAGCTTCTTTAAAGGTTTCTTGTACAATATCGTTATCACTGAAGTCTGATAACATAGCAACGGCTTGAGAGCCTTGTCCGGGGAAAACAAAAGCTAATTTGTCTTGCATGATTATTATTCTCTTTTAATATGTAAACGGATTAATTTCTCGGTTGTTAACACATTAATATTATTGATGTGTTAACCCTTGCTCGAGCATCACCTTAATTTTTTCTGGCACTTGTCTTTCAACTTCTTTTTTTGCCTCTAATATTGCTGCATAAAAGGCGGTTGAATTTGCATTTCCATGACTTTTTACCACAATACCGCGCAATCCTATCAAACTTGCGCCATTATACTGGTCGGGGTTCATGGTTTTGAATAGTTTTTTAAAGCTAGGCTTTAATAAAAAGCTTAGAATTCGCGCAACAACATTCTGGGTGAATATAGCTTTTGATTTATGATAAACAAGGCGAGCTACACCTTCACAGGTCTTGAGGGCCACATTACCAACAAACCCATCACAAACAATGACATCAGCTTTATTAGAAAAAATATCACTACCTTCAATAAAACCTATATAATTAATAGCTTTGTTTTCAGACAGTTCTAACGCTGCTAGCTTTATATGGTCACTACCTTTTATTGCTTCTTCACCCATATTAAGTAACGCGATACGGGGGTTCTCTATATTATCTACCTGTTCTGCAAGCACAGAGCCCATTACACCAAACTGGTATAAAACATGTGACTCACAAAATACATTGGCACCAAGATCCAACATAAAAACATGTTTATCATTATCACGACTTGGCAGAGAAGAAATTAGAGCGGGTCTTTCTACACCCGGTAAAGTTTTTAAGACAAAATGCGCCATAGAGAATAGTGCACCAGTATTACCCGCACTAACACAGGCTTGAGCTTTACCTTCATGCACTAAATCTAACGCTTTGCGCATAGAAGAGTCTTTCTTTGCTCTCATGGCATACGCAGGCTTTTCATCCATAGTAACTACTTGACTAGTGTGAAAGATGGATAGCTGTGAATGATTTTTAATAGATTCGGCAGAAATGCCCTGTTCAGATAAAGCTTGTTGAATGACTGAAGAGTCACCACAAAGAATAAGGTGAAGATTTGGCTGTTTATTTATAGCCAGTATTGCTGCAGGTATTGTTATAAGGGGGCCTTTATCGCCCCCCATAACATCTAACGCGATGGTTAGATTATTTGAACTGTTCAAGCTCAAACTTATCGTTTAAAGTTGATCGCTTATTTAGCGATTACTTTAACACCTTTGTAAAAGCCATCAGCTGTTACGTGGTGACGACGATGAGTTTCACCAGAAACTGGATCTACTGATAAGTTTTCTGCTGTTAATGCATCATGTGAACGGCGCATGCCACGTCTTGAACGAGACTTTTTGCTTTTTTGAACTGCCATGAGTTACTCCTAAAACGATTATAAGTTAAGACTTAAATAATAGTTAATTATTTAAGTTGTTTTAAAACGTCAAATGGATTCGGCTTCTCAAGCTCTTCAGGCAACTCTCCCCAAACACTGTCTGCATCAGCAGAGCAATCTTCAAGTTCATGCCTTGGAATTAATGGAATAGTTAGAATTAATTCTTCTTCCACCAATTCACGCAAGTTCACTTCACCATTTTCATCTAATTCTATTACGTCATAATATGACGGAATTTTTTCAGCAGCTTCAGCATTCTTCGCAGGACTAAAAGTAAATTCAACTTCTAATAACTGTTCATAGGGCTCATTACACCGCTGACAAGTTAATGCAACTAATGCCGATGCGTTGCCACTGATAACAGTAAGACCACGTTCATCCACATCAAACTTAACACTAACTTGAGCATACTCGCTTGTACTTTCGCACGCAGCCAGTAGCCTAGTCATTTCCGACAACTTAAAGACACCTTCGCACACAAGCCTTCGCTGTGCACTTCGTAATGGACTAATTGTAATCGGAAGCTTAAGATTCTGCATAAGGCGCGCATGATATAGCCCATACAGGCCAGTGTCAAAAGAAAATTTGCTAAATTTGTTTAAAAAAACAAGAATACCCACATATTAGCATTAAATCTTACTATTTTGTTTAGTTCTTCATCAAAATAGTTATTCAATCAACAAATCAGGATTCATATGCAAACTGTCGTACTGGGCTCTACTTCTCCCTTTAGAAAAACAATTCTAGAAAAACTTAACATCGCTTTTGAATGTGCTAAACCAAACATTGATGAATCGCCACTTGATAATGAAAGCCCACAAGCTTTAGTGGAGCGATTAGCCATTGAAAAAGCCAAAGCTGTTATACCATCATATAAAGATGCACTTATTATCGGAAGTGATCAAGTTGCAGTATGTGACAACATCATATTGGGTAAACCTCACAATTTTGATAATGCTGTAAAACAACTGACACAATTTAGTAATAAATGCGTCACTTTTTACACTGGTTTAGCTGTGGTAAATAGTCTAACAAATAAAGTAACCTCACTTGTTGAACCATTTGAAGTACACTTTAATGAACTATCACAAGACGAGATAAGAAAATACTTGTTGGCAGAAGAGCCTTATAATTGTGCGGGAAGCTTTAAAAGTGAAGGTTTAGGTATCTGTTTATTCAAAAAACTTGTTGGAGATGATCCCAATACGCTTATTGGCTTACCCTTAATAAAACTCATCGCCCTTCTAAAAGAACATGGTTACCTTGTATTAAATAACCAGCAATAGCTACAGTTATATAGTAAAAAATAAAAAGCAATTGCAACATTCCTCAATTTACAATTGCTTTAATAAGTTAATTATCTACTTTAGTTAAATTAGCAAGTAGCTTTTCTAAGCTATTTTCTAATGGGGCGTCAATTTTAATTTTCTGCTCAGTTTTAGGGTGAACAAATTCAATACTAGCTGCATGTAAAAATAAGCGCTTCAACCCTTTTGGTTTAAGTTGCGCATCGAAATCATCATGGCCATATTTAGCATCACCTGCTATTGAGTGGCCAGCAGATTGACAGTGCACACGTATTTGATGAGTTCTTCCTGTTACTGGAAAGGCCCTCACCAAAGTTGCTCCTTGATATCGTTGCAAAACTTTGTATCTCGTCTCTGAGGGTTTACCATTGATATTATCAACGACGACTACACGCTCACCAGATTTTAAATCATTTTTCTTTAATGCATCAGTGACTCTTGTCAGTTTTGTCGACCAATGACCTTTAACTAAAGCATGATAAAATTTTTGTACTTTTTTATTGCGTAACTGTTCATGTAAATTTCGTAACGCTGATCTTCTTTTCGCGACAACAAGACACCCTGAAGTGTCTCTATCAAGACGATGCACAAGTTCTAACATTTTGGCTTGTGGCCTAAGAGCACGTAACGCTTCAATCAAGCCAAAACTTAAGCCACTACCACCATGAACAGCCATACCTGATGGTTTATTAATAACTATCAATCTATCATCTTCAAATAATATTTGCTGTTCTAAGCTAGCGACAATGTTTAAACTAGTTGATACCTCATCAGTTTTCTCAGATATACGTATTGGAGCAACACGCACAACATCACCAGATAACAACTTATAAACGGGTTTTATGCGTTTTTTATTTACTCTAATTTCACCTTTTCTCATTAATCTATATAAATGACTTTTTGGAACTCCTTTTAAAGTTCTTAAAAGGAAGTTATCAATGCGCTGCCCCGCGTCATCATGGTCTATATCAAAAAAGCGTACTTTCGGCTTTTCTTCTTGTTGATTTGAAGTCGTCTTTACTTCAGTGTTTTTCAATTTATGGTTCATTTCTTTTGAGGTCATAAACTTATTATTGCGTTGCTCTTAACTGATATAGTCAAGTTTATCACACTTTACTTTGCTTTAATTTCTTTATATACAGACTTTATTTTTATATTTATCTAAATTTTGACCATTTTTATTGGCTTATCTGGACATATAGTGTGATAATAAGAGGGTTATGGTTAAAATTTTATCTTAACAGTCTATTAATGACACATATGTCTAGCGTTAGGATGAAAACAGCACTGAAAATTAATCAATAACACAGATAGCTTTAAAGAGAGACGTAAGAGGCAAGCTGCGGCTACTTAGTTATGCATTATGAAACATATGTTTAATGACATAACTAACTGTACAGCCACTTGTATTAATTGTTCCAGGTAACTTAGTTTAAGCAATGTGTACTTGTAATAAGAGCAATTAAGCATAAACAGTAAATCAATAAAAACTTTGATTTGTCCAGCACCATAAAGCAAATTTAATTAAATACACTTATTGCGAAAAGACATTTTTCCATTAACAAATGAGATAATTAACGTATTGAATAACAAACGTAACTCACTTGTTTAAATACTTTCCAATAAGTTTGCTCAGCAAAGTATTGCAAGCACATAAAGAAACAAATTTACTGTAAATTCTTTTTATAAGAGTTTGCAAAATACAATTAACAATCAGAATTTATAACAGCTTAACGTGGTAAAATGACACGTTAACTATGACATCCGTGAGGCTGACAAATTGCTGTTACCATCGAAGTAGATTGCTTTATGTACATAGCAATAGTGCGCTGTGACTAAAAAATGAGTCTCAGAAACTATGAAACGTATGTTAATAAACGCTACCCAATCAGAAGAATTGCGCGTAGCACTTGTAGACGGCCAAAAACTTTATGATTTAGATATCGAAAGTCCTGGTCACGAACAAAAAAAATCCAATATCTATAAAGCCAAAATCACACGAATAGAGCCTTCTTTAGAAGCAGCTTTCGTTGATTACGGTGCTGAGCGACATGGCTTCTTGCCAATGAAAGAAATAGCTCGTGAATACTTCCCTAAAGGCTACACCTTTCAAGGCCGTCCTAATATCAAAGAGGTTCTTCATGAAGGCCAAGAGGTCATTGTTCAAATTGATAAAGAAGAACGTGGTCAAAAAGGCGCCGCTTTAACAACCTTTATTAGCTTAGCTGGTAGTTATTTAGTATTAATGCCGAATAACCCGAGAGCCGGCGGTATTTCACGTCGTATAGAAGGTGATGAAAGAACTGAACTTAAAGCCTCTTTAAGTAAATTAGATTTACCTAAAGGTATGGGGTTAATTGTTCGTACTGCTGGTGTAGGAAAAGACTATGATGAATTAGAGTGGGATCTCAGTGTTCTGCTACATCATTGGCAGGCTATAAGCGATGCTGCAGCTAACCGCCCTGCTCCTTTTTTAATTCACCAAGAAACCAATTTAATTTTACGCGCAATTCGCGACTATTTACGTCGTGATATTGGCGAAGTTCTTATTGATAGACCAAAGACCTATGAAAGTGTTAAAAAGCACATTGAAATAGTTCGTCCTGACTTTTTGAGTAAAATCAAATTATATAATAGTGATGTGCCTTTATTTACGCACTATCAAATTGAAACACAAATTGAAACAGCTTTTCAACGCGAAGTAAGACTTCCTTCTGGTGGTTCTATTGTTATAGACCCGACAGAAGCAATGACCTCAATAGATATAAACTCTGCGAGAGCAACAAAAGGCGGAGATATTGAAGAAACAGCTTTCAATACTAACTTAGAAGCAGCTGAAGAAATCGCACGTCAACTAAGATTGCGAGATCTTGGTGGATTGGTCGTAATTGATTTCATCGATATGACACCTGTTAGGCATCAACGTGAAGTTGAAAACAGAATGAGAGACTCTGTACATCAAGATAGAGCTCGCATTCAGTTAGGTCGAATTTCTCGTTTTGGTTTGCTTGAAATGTCACGTCAACGCCTGCGCCCTTCTATTGGTGAAACCAGTCAAGGTGTTTGTCCTAGATGTAATGGAACTGGTCAGGTAAGAGGTGTTGAATCTTTAGCGTTATCTATTCTTCGTTTAATGGAAGAGGAAGCGATTAAAGAAAATACTCAACATGTACAAGCACAAGTGCCGGTACCAGTTGCTACCTATTTATTGAACGAAAAACGCCGCTCTGTTATGCATGTTGAAAAACATCATAATGTAAAAGTGTTGATCATCCCTAACCCACATATGTCTACTCCTCAGTATGAAGTAGTTCGCGTGAAAAAAGATGAATCTATTACCGAAGCAAGTTACGAGTTACCTGTTAAACAGGCAGAGCTTGAAGAAGCTAAAATGCCTAAGTTTGATAAAGAAGCAGCGAAAAGAGATGAGCCAGTGATTCAAGGAATGTCAGCTCCTAAACGCAGTGCATCTCAAGAAACTTCACAAAACAAAGATTCAAAACCACAAAGTGAAACTAAGTCTAAAGGCTTCTTTGGTTGGTTAAAATCACTTTTTGTTACTGAAGAAGTTGTTGAAGAAGAAAAGCCACAAACTCAACAGAAGAATAACCGCAATAGAAATCAACAAAATAGAAAGCAAGGTCAACGTAGGAATAATCGCGGTAATAGAAACCGTAATGAAGATCGTACTTCAAAAGACGAAAAATCAACGACTCAAGAAAAAGGCAATAGGTCTGAGCGTAATAGTCAAAAGAAAAATACTAATAAACCTAAGCGCCAAGCTCGTAAACCTGAACAAGAAAAAAATCAGGTTGTAAAAGAGGAAAAGGTTGCAGAACGTCGTCAACGTAGAAATAACCGTAAAAAAGTACGTGTTGAACAAAATACTAAGACATCAGTAGATGAAACCATTAAAAACCAAGATATTGAGACTACTTCGAATGTAGATCAAACAACTGAGAACAAATCTGAAGATCGTCAACGTAATAGACGCTCACCAAGACATTTGCGCTCAAACGGTCAACGTAGAAGAAGAAGTTCAAATGACAATAATGAAAAGCAAGCAGCTCCGTTAAAAGATGAAGCTGTAGTAGCACGCTATCCTGACGTAGAAGAACAGCAAAAAGATAGTGAAGTACAAGTTACCAATACGAGTACAGAGACTGTTACAGAGACTGTTAAAAGCAACTCAGCTGAAAGCAAAATGACTGCTACAGTTGATAATAAAGCGGATTCGATAAAAACAGATCCTGTAAGTACTGAAGTTCAACAAAACTTACCGTTTGGTGACGAACAGCAACTAAGCCAAGTACATGAGCAAAGTAACGAAAATGTTTCTTCAACGAAAACGGAAACTAGCACCGAAGTCGTTGAAGGCTCAGAATCTACCGAGACCTCTAGTACAGAAGCTGTAGAAACTAACATTGCAACAGAAGATGTTAATGCCCAAACTCAATCTATTGAAGCTCAAGAAATACAGGCAGCTTCAGATGATGAGTCCAAAGCTACTGCTTCACTAGAGCCAAGTATTGAAATTGTTGCTGAAAAAGAAACGTTAGAAACTAACTCAGTACAATCTGAAGCTTCTGATGCAGAGGAAAAAGAAACCACAGTTTCAGAACCTTCAAAGCTTGGTACTAATAGTGACTCAAATACTGAACAATCCGCTACACCAGAAAAGAAAGTCAGTAAAAAGCAAGTAAAGAAAACACCAGTAAAAGACAAAAAACTTGCTCGCCAAGTTAAAAAGGCAAACCGTTTATCTGGTCACGCCTCTGCTCCAATGACAAGAACAGAGACTATTACTACCATAAATGATATTCCTAGTGACTTTATGGAAAATAGTGAGCGAATTGACCACCTTACATCAGGTAAATTTGCCGTAGTTGGAGATGCTAGTAATCACAGTTCATCGCTAGCGAAAAAAACTTGCTAATTTAATCAAATAGTAAATAACGAAAAGTGTGTTGTCCTGATATAGGTTGACACTTTTTTTCTAAAACGCCTGATGAATTTCATCAGGCGTTTTGTATTTTAAGGCCATATGAG
>NZ_SAWY01000001.1 GCF_006439335.1 Litorilituus lipolyticus
GCTTTCTTTTTACCTTCGCCACATTTGCCTTCGCCGCACTTGCCTTTGGCTTTCTTTTTACCTTCGCCACATTTGCCTTCGCCGCACTTGTTAGCATCTTTTTTTTCTGCATAAGTAACCGTGTCTTTTGCAGAGAATGGATTTATTTCAGCTTGCGCTACATTACTTGTAAATACACTAAATGCTAATACACCCGACATTGCTAATAAGAAAGATTTGTTTAATAAACTCATGATGTTTCCTTTTTTTAAAATAGTACAACTTATAATAAGCTGAAATTTGGATATCTGCTAATGTAGACCCGTAACTATATATAAAAATTTCAATTAATTTTATGAATAGTTACTTGTTTCAACAAAATAATAAATTTTAAGCAAAAAAAAACCAGCTAACGCTGGTTTTTTTATTCATTGTATAAGACTAGATAGAAACTTTTTTACGTTTTGCAGTATCAACAATAAAGTTTTTCCAACTCTTCGCTGATTTACGTGTTCCAGGTTCTTTCATAGCTTTTTGAATAGCAGCATAAGCTTGCTTATATTTTTCTAAGTAAAAATATGCTTCAGCAATACTCATATGAATACGGCCTTTATCTTTAATGCCTAATTCAATTGACTTTTCTAATGCTGGGATAGCTTTCGCAAATTGCTCATCTTGCTTCAATAGCATGCCTTGCTTACGGTAATGCTTTGCTAGATTTGTCATCTTAGCTAGTTCACCATAATAATTGGCTGCTTTGTCAATATGTTGAGCAGAATGCCAAGCGTTAGCTAAAGTAGAGATATTCTTATCGTCACGTTTAACTAATCCTGATGCTATATGCTTTTCCAGTAATCGTGCAGCCTTATAAGGTGCTTCAGACTGTGAATATAAGCTCGCTAACGTTTTAATTTGACCTTCTTTATCAAGATGACCAAGTTTATACGCCAGATCTAATGTTTGAACTGCCTTACCATAATCTTCTACTAACAAATAGAACATTGGAAGCTGAGTCCACCATTGCTTATTTTCAGGGAATAACTGAATTACCGTCTCTAAAACCTCAATTGCTTCTTTATACTTCTTTCGTTCATAAAAGGAAGTAATTTTCAAAACATATGGGTTTTGATTTGGCTTATCGCCAAACGCTGCAATAGCTTTATCCGCTGGTACGATAACTTTATCCAACTGCTTAAGCGAGTAATACGCATTCGCAACTTTCACATACGTTGGGCCATCTTCTTTACCAGTAAACTCCATCCATGCATAGTAGTTTTTAAGCGCAGCTTTGTAGTCTTTAGACTGCATTTGCATGTCAGCAAGTAATTTTAGCGACTCACCATGATCTGTTTCACTTAAAAGATCAGGTTCAACTGCCTTTTTAAGCCATTCAATGGTTTTTGCGTCATTATTACCTAACTGAGCATACATAACACCGATAAAGCGCGCTACAAAAGCTTTGTCATAATCTTTTGATGGTTCTATTTCTAATAAAACCTCAAGAGCACCTGGTACATCAGATTCAAGTCCTTTTTCTTCATCACCAGAATAAAGTTCAAAAGCCTTTTGGATCTTTTTAGAAACCCTAGGAGACGTTAAGTAAGTCGGACGTTTTTTCTTTTTCTCTTGCTTTGCCTCTGCTGCATTTGCAACATCAGCAATAGGAGCTTGAGCTATAAGAAGACTCGTCGCGATTACCAAAGAAGTTGATAATTGTTTAAACATTATTCACCTCCCATTTTGAAGTCTAACTGTACTGTTAAACCAGGTCGTCTCTGTGCTTTACCATCAACAACTTTTGGCTTGTATTTCCACTTTCTAAGTGCACGCTTCGCTTCTTTATCGAATATGCGCTTAGGTTTAGCTTCAATAACCTGAACATCTTCAACACCACCTACTTCGTTAATAGTAAATGAAAGGATTACATAACCCTCTTTACCATCACGAGCAGCTTGTATTGGATATTTTGGTTCAATACGTACTATTGGTGTTGCATCACCATCACGTCCAATACCTGCGCCTGGCGCAGATAAGCCGGTAGAGGCACCTGCCATTTGAACACCCGGCATATTGAATTTCAATCCACCCGTGTCATTACTAGCTTCAGGCTCTGGAGCTTGTTGCTTAGGCGGCGCTTTAGGCGGCGGCGGTGGCGGCGGCGGTACACGTCGACGCTGTTCTGCAGCTGACTCTGGCGGAGTAGTATTTACTTCGACAATAATGTTCTCTTGTTGCTCTTCCTTGTTTCTATCACCTGATGAAACAAGGAAAGCCATAAAAGCAAATAAGCCAAAGGTAACGCCAGCGCCTAGTAGTATAGATACTAAAAAGCGAACCATAATTTACCCCTTCGCAGCCGCGATAGAAATTCTATCAATGCCAGCCTCTTTAATTGCATCCATTACTTTAACAACAATACCGTGCTTAGCATCTTTGTCAGCTTGAATGATCACAACATCAGTTGGTTGTTCAGCAAGTAACTTTTCAATCCTTGCACCAACACGTTCGATGTCTACACGGCCTTTATCTAACCAAATTTCACCATTATCTTTGATTGCTACAAAGATGTTGGCATTTTTTTGCTTAGTTTGGTTTGCCGCTTTTGGTTTATTTACTTCAATACCTGCTTCTTTAACGAAAGAAGTGGTAACGATGAAGAAGATAAGCATGATAAATACGATATCCAGCATTGGCGTCATATCAATTGCTGCTTCTTCTTCCTCACGGATTTTTTTACGTGCCATGAAAATATCTCTCTAGTGGTGAGGTAAACTGTCAACCAGTTTAGCCTTTGCTAGTTTAACTTTAGCGTCTAATCTTGAACTAAAAAACACGCCTGATAACGCAGCAACCATACCCGCCATAGTCGGGATTGTTGCTTGCGAAATACCTGCGGCCATTAGACGCGGATTACCTGTGCCTTGTTGAGCCATGACTTCAAATACGCCAATCATACCCGTTACTGTTCCCAGTAGACCGATAAGAGGACACATTGCCACTAAAGTTTTAATGGTTATCATGTTCTTTTCAAGTAACTCGTCTGCTTCGGAGATCCAAGTATCTCTAATACGATGTGCATACCAAGAAGTTGTATCTTGTCTTGCATCCCAACGAGAGATAATGTCATCTCTCAGTTTTGGATAAACTGATCCTAAGAACCAATAACGTTCTATCATCAATATCCACATCAAGAAGAGTGCGAAGGCAACAACATAAAGTACGTTACCACCCGTCGCAATAAAACCCCTGACAGATTCCCAAAGCTCTATCAGGAATAACATTATTTAGACCCCTTCTCAGCAATAGCAGCGATTAAACCGGCACTTTGCTCGTCTAGTTTTTGTAAAACAGATTTACTCTTACCAGCAACGATTGAGTGGATTAAAATAAGTGGTAATGCACAAATTAGACCCAATGCAGTTGTAACTAACGCAAGAGAGATATTACCCGCCATAATTTTCGGGTCACCAGTACCAAATAAGGTAATAGTTTGGAAAGTCATAATCATACCGATTACTGTACCTAATAGACCCATAAGCGGGGCGATAGCAGCAAACATTTTGATTAAGTTAACACCACGGTCAACTTTTGGTGTTTCACGTAAGATAGCTTCATCAAGTTTCAATTCTAACGTTTCAGCATCTGCAGATTGGTTATCATAGAAAACTTTTAGTAAACGACCCAGTGGGTTGTTCTCATTTGGCTTATCAAGGTTTTTCTCTTGAGTTTTGATTTTAGCACTCATACCACCTAGAACGATTAAGCGTTCTAAAGCAATTAAACAACCTAAGATAAGTAATACAGTGATAGCATAACCAACTTCTTTACCTTCGTGGAAGAATTCTTCAAGAGTTTTCTTACGCGTTTCTAAAGAAAGGATACCGCCACGTGAAGGATCCACATAAACAGCACCGTAACCAGAAGTTGTATTAAAGAAACTTACTGCTGTATTAGAAATATAGCCAGCTGGTTGCTTTGGTAATGGCTGAACTTGGCCGACTTCATCGTTATACGTTAAGTAACCATTTGCAGAAACCAAGTTAAAAGTACCTAAACGAGTAATCGTCTCAGTAGACTTAGTACCATCAAGGTTAGTTACATCAGAGCTAAACTTAGAAATTTTACCTGATTCAGTCATTTCAGTTTGAAGAGCAAACCATAATTCTTCTAAATCTTCTAAAGCTGGAATTTCTTTTGCGTTAGCAATACGGTTTAACGCTTCACCACGATTAGGGAATTCTGCACTTACAATTGATGTAGAAATTTGGCCGTAAGCACTTGCAGCAGCTGCACGTGAAACACCAAACATCTCACCTAAAGTACCAGTAGCGTTATCTAATTCGACTTCTTTTTGCGCTAAAGTAATTTCATTAGCCGCATATTCTTTAGTTAAACGCTTATTACGCGCTTGTTGATCAGCTAATTCTTTCTTCGCGCTATTTAATAAAGCTTGCTTATCAGCACGAGCAGATAAAAACTCTGCTTCACGTTTTTTATCAAGCTTAGCTTCTGAAATACGATCAGCTTTAACTTGTTTTAATAAGTCATCTAACGTATTCGCTTGAGTTGATGCAGCAAAACCTGCAGTCATTGATGCAGCTAGCATCACAAAATTAATAACTTTTTTCATTATTTTGCTCCTGCTGCAAATACTGGAAGTTTAGTTAAATCAGGCGGAAGTTGCTTACGTGCCATACGAATAGCATCAGTAATAGGTTTTAAATATTCATCACCTAACTCTTCCCAAGAACGAGTCTCGTTATTCCATAACCAAGAGTGCTTAGCATCTAATGATTGAGCAACAAGAGCAATACGTCCCATGTGAACGAAATCAGCAGTTAAGGTACGACCACCTAAGTCAATCTCACCTTGGTATGCATCAAAGATCGTACCGTAACCTGCTTCAATTTCGTAAGCTTCTAATACTAAACGGAATTGTTCAGAAACAGTTACGTTTGAATCATCCATAACGTTACGTAAGTTAGCAACACGCTCTTTACGACGGTCAATATTCATAGGTACATCAAGCTCGATGAATTTCTCTAGAGAGTCAATCATCTTGTACATTAGTGGTACAACACCTTGCTTGATTTTATCGATACCATCAATTTGCTTTTGAAGAGATACGATATTTGCTTTTTGATCGTCAACCATACGTTGAACATGATCGTTATAGCCACGTAAAACATCTGCTTCATCAATTGTATTACGGTACTCACCAAGAAGATCTTGAGTTTGCTCGTAAATGGTATTGATTTTTGCTTGTGATTTAGCTGATGCTTTAAATATTTTCGCTTCAGCTTTTTGAAGATCTGTTAGAGCATCAGCTGCAGCAAAATTGCTCGCAGTTAATGCTAATGCGCCTACCATCGCGCTAGCGATAAGGCTTTTCTTACTTACTTTGGACATAGTTCCCAACCAATTGCTATTTAATTTTGATAACAAAAATTTGTTACCGCAAATATATAAGTCTGTCGTTTTTAAAATGTAACTTTTTATGAATACAACTAAGCAATAATCCCAAATGACAGTCTAGCTGTCAAGATGAGACTTTAATTCAGGATACATTGTTTTAATGTTTTTAATCAAAACAATGTAACTTGATACTGACAAAATTACTTAAACTTAATAAAAAAATTTAAGGGACAATAAATTTTGCAGAACACTGTTTTACTAATATCTTCGTAGTAAGTCAAATTTATTTACAAGAAATTGTATAAAAAATGCGTTTATTTACGATGAAATCTATAGGAAAAATGAAATAATTTTGTCTTATTAAAGAAATTAATAAGGTAGGGATGATATATCTTACTGGGCTAAACAGCTGTAAAACCGAGCTTTAATTAAAGCTCGGCAATTCGTTAAGGACTTAGAATTATAACTTACACTCTACATCAGTAGTTTTCCAAACAACAGGCGTCCAATATTCTCCTGTTTTAAATTTATTACGATTTTTTCTATTGTACTTAGCACCTAATGCATATTTTTTATTCGCTTCAACCTGAAACTCTATAATATGATAATTCTTTGCTTCACCACGTCGACGAGTAATAGAGTTTTCACGAACGTGCTCAATCACTCTAATAATATGTTTACCTGGAGTCAGAGTAAAACTTCCACTTTCCATACTCGTTGTAACTCCATCTATAGAGTTGATACTGGCAAAGTGAATATCTTTTGTTGCAGGTGGCTTATTATATAGCGTAATAACACCACATTCACCTTTGGCATTTACTTGTTCGTCGCCATCAACCTTATTGCCTGCATTCGCGCTAGTTGCGACCACTAAGCCAATTAATGACAACCCTGTTAAACACTTTCTTAGTAATGTATTCTTCACAATCTTCTCCTTGAATTATTCTTTCTGATTTTATAGTAGCAAGTCTTCCCGCTCATTCAACAATATGATTGTAAACAAATATTAACTTTGTAATGTTTATACTATCTTCAGCGCCCAAATTTGTATTGCCACAATGCCTGACTCATCTGATATCATTTCATGGTTATGTATTTCTAAACCAACTGAATTAAATAAATCTATTGTTTTTGGGAGTGCTTCATAATTTAACGCCGCTTTGCATAACGCCTTTAATCTAACTTGGTGTGAAACTGCTTCTTGCTTATATAAAGCTAATTTATCTTTCTTATTCTCAGTATTTTTGTTTAACAAGAATTTTAAAAAGCTTACAAAGTCACTTTGATGAAAATCTATACCGAACTCATCTAACGCATCAGAAAGCTGTTTATTGAGCTCATTTCGATATTGTTCAGCACTCATGCTTATTTCATTTATAGCAGCTGTATCTTGAGTTACAGCTTTCTCATCTAAAGCGGTTACTAAAGAGTCTAAACAATTAATTAAACCATCGGACTTTAACAAATATGTTAACAGAGTAAGTTCATTAGCATTCTCTAAAAAAATACGAGAACTGTTAACATGACAAACAAATGTTGCTTTACCTAACGGCTTCAACACTCTAGATACTTCAGTAAGTGATTTTTCTAAATTGCTATATTCAATACCATAATTTGATATAACATAGTCAAACTGCAGTGAGTCAAAAGGTAACTCTTCTATATTACAATCAAATTTAAAGTCAACATTACTCAGTTTTAAAAAAGTATCATCTGAGTCTACGGTTGCATAATCCACACCACTGAAATTTATTTCTGAGAAGTTAGACATGGACTCATATGCAAGTCTTGGTAATGATCCATTTCCTGTACATAAATCTAATACCTTATCACCATCATTAAAGGTAGAGAAAACCTTAAGCCAAGATTGCTTGAGTACCCCTTCATAACATCCTTTAAAACTGCTGCCAAACGAAGTCTTATGTCCTTGCGACCAATATTGACTCCAATCTTTATTCTCACTCATCGAACTACCTTCGTAATGTAATCTAATTAAAAAAAAAGACCCTTGCGGGTCTTTTTTATCTTCGAACTAATTAACTAGTAATTAGAAAGAAATTGAGTAACGTAAAGTGTATTCACGACCGTAGTTGTTGTAAAGGTCAGCATTTTCGTACTTGCCTTTAGATGTCAATACTGGGTCTTCGTCAGTTAAGTTGTTAACACCAACCATAACACGACCATAGTTACCAATGTCATATGTGTAGTTAAGGTTATGAATTAACCATGAATCTAACTCACCTTCAGTCTTATTCTCATAAGTTGAATCTGTGTAGTTCATGTTCCAACCGATACGGTGGTCACCAATAGTATAAGTCGTAGTAAATACAGACTTGTACTCAGGTTGGCCAGCCCAACCAGCAGTGTTCGTAGCTTCGTCACCACCTGCTACTTCAACAATGTAGTCGAAGATGAAGCTGTTAGTCCAGTTAATACCAAACTCACCAAAACCAGTTTCGAAGTTACCATTTAATGATAAATCTAAACCAGTAATTTGCATTTTATCGCCATTACCAAAACCAGTACCAACTTCTAATGCTTTACCTATTAGACCATCAGCACCCGCTGGAGCACGATTAACGTAGAAAGTTTCAGTAGACTGTAATGTACCTTCATAGATACCTTCCATTACGTTAGTGATAGAGCGACGAGAAATTACGTTATCAATATTTAAGTCAAAGTAATCAACTTTGATACCGAAATCATCAGTCGCATCCCAAGCTATACCTAAGTTAATGTACTCAGACGTTTCAGGACCTAAGTTTGCATTTGGACGAATATAAGTATCATATTGTTTAGAAGCACAATCTGTATCAGCTACGCCACGCTCTTGACAGTATGGGTAATCTGTACCAGAGTCAGCACTGAAAGTAGTCGCAGCATATAACTGATCTAATGCAGGTGCACGGAAAGATTCAGAGTATGATGCACGTAATACTAAGCTATCAAGTGCTTGCCAGCGAACGTTTACTTTAGGAGATACGTTGCTACCAAAATCTGAGTAATCATCGTAACGAGCTGCGATGTTTACTTCAACTGAATCAATCACTGGTAATGCAGCTTCATAGAACATAGCGAATACTTGACGGTCACCGCCAGAAGAGTTACCCGCTGAACCACCAACCAAACCAATTTCTGATTGTGCATCATACTGTTCATTAAATACTGTATCAAAGTATTCAATACCTACGTAGTGAGCTACGTCACCACCTGGTAGTTCGAATAAATCAAAACCAATACCAGCATTATACTGATGGAAATCAGATGTACCTTGAGTCAAGGTAGTCTGTTTCATGTTGTTTTGACCTTCTTGAGAGCCTAACGGGATATCGTTTTGAATGTTGTATGCAAGACCAGCATAGCTTAAGTAGTACTCACCAATAGACTTGTTATCAGCCTTATTATAGTGGTAGTAAACTTCCCAGCTAGCGTTTAAGAAATCTAATTCACCACGTAAACCAGTTAAGAAATCTTGGTTGTAATCATGAACATTACCGTCACGAGTACCAATACCTACCCAACGGTAGAAACCAGTAGTTGCTTCATCATATGGGTTATCTGGGTTGTCAGCTGACATACCACGCCATTGTGCTGCTGGTGGAGCATAACGACCAAATGAGTTGTTTTGTGTAAACATTGCACGACCAAACCACTCAATATCATCAGTTAAGTCATAGTCAGCATCAATGTATAAAGTGTTACGATCAACAGATGCTTTGTTGTATGAAACATTAGCATATGCATACATACAGTAAGAAGAACCTGGACCCCAATCTTCATCAGCAGCTGTATATCTGAATGTATCAGAACCGTACTCAGCAGTTAATGCATCACAAGAAGCAGCAGCATGAGCTTCTGACCAATCTGGGCTAGCAACTGTAGCACCGTAGATACTCCAACCATCAGTTTCGTTATACGCTTGAATTGTTCCGTCACCGTCTAAATCACGTTGCCATGCGGCTGTGAAATGACGATCAGCATCAGCGATACCATCACGTTGTTGGTGATCGATTGAGAATGTAACGCCACCTTTGTCAGTTTGGAAACCACCAACAATTGAGAATTCTTTTGAAGTTAAACCTTCATCACGGTCACGATGACCACCACCGAAGTTAAACTCTAAACCTTCAAAGTTCTTCTTCATGATGATGTTAACAACACCAGCCATTGCATCTGAACCGTAAGTTGAAGATGCACCATCTGTTAAGATTTCGATACGCTCAACAGCAGCCATTGGAATAGCATTTAAGTTAGCTGAAGAACCACCAAGCGTAGGAGAACCTGGGAAACGCTTACCGTCGATTAAAACAAGAGTACGGTCTGAGCCAGCACCACGTAAATCGATTGTAGCTTGTGATTGTGCTGAACTACCAGAACGCTCAGAGAACGAACCGAAAGAGTTAAGGTTACTGTTACGTAACGCATCGGCAACTGTTAAGTTACCTTCAATTTTCATATCTTCAGTAGTAATTACTGTTACTGGAGAAGCACCTTCAAGGTCACTACGCTTGATGCGTGAACCTGTAACTTCAATTTTCTCTACTTCTTCAGCACCTTCGTCTGCAGCGAAAGCTGGAGCAGAAATTGCAGCAGCTGAACCTGCACCGAACATCATCGCTAAGCGAATGGCTTTAGCTACTTTACTATTGTTATACATGTTTACTCCCTGGATCACATAAGTGATTTGGTTGTTTATTTGTTTAATTGGGTATTTTTATACTTTAAAGAATCAAAGCTTATTTTGCTTCGTATACTCTATAAACAAGTCGCTAGACCTGATCTGTCGAATAAGATAGTAAACTCTATCTGAGCAGACCGTCAACACCATTTATAACCAATTAGTAACTTTTTTAACAAATAGACATATCTCGTTACACAGACGAGCATTTACACCTTTTTAACAAAACAATTATTAACCCTTCAAAAACAAGCAGTTACACAAAAACAAAATTTAACACGTTAACGTTAAAGTAAAGTAAAAAAAAATATATTTTTTTTTACTTTACTGTTTATTTTTACTAAAAAGATAAAAAAAAGCAGACATTCAAGTAGTTAGACCTATTTATAAATTATTTTCATAGTTTTAAATTAGTAAACAAGGATAGCCATAAATATAAAAGGCATATTTTTCAGTACGATAGAAATAGCTGCAAAACAAATACGTATAGACAGCTTTACAAAAACCACAAAAATGCAACCAATCAATTAATAGAAAGTTCTCTTCACACATTGAATTTTTTAAAGACAGTGTAAAAAATTTAACTGTGATAAACTCTCTCCTCATTATAAGTATAACCGTATTAGCTTAATGACCTTAAATAGCCAGATTGTCCGTTTAACAACTTTATTCGATCACTTGACTCAACAAGCCAAAGTTATCGATCGCCAAAATGCCAACAACAAATCTCATTACCTAGTTGAAAATAGTAATCTGTTCAATAAGCATCTATTTCACACTGATAGCGATCTTTTTAGTGACTATGTTGATGAAGCTAGAACTAAGCTTAATGAATTTATCCGCCTTTCAAGCAAGAAAGATAAGCAAAGCTTCATCGCAAAAGAGCGCCTTCAGCATATACTAGGCCATTTAGAGCAACAAATTAATGCGATACATAATGCCTTTTCGTCAAATAGCAGCTTGCATCAAGCAGCTAAAATAAGTTTTGATGCCCATAAAAAAGCACGGCATAAAAGAGTTCAACGCTATCAGGCCAGTCAACCAAAACTACAGCAACTTGCGCAGTCAGTAATGCTATCTAGCCATCAGTTGTATGCGAAATTGTCTGAGCATCATGAATTTGAAAGGCGTCTTTTACTAATGATCTCCCAAAGAGAAGAACAAAGAAAGCAAAGTAAAGGCCTTCAAATTAATAAACTTTCGGCTGAAGTTCTTGCATTGCATCAACGTCTAGGCAGGTGCCGCAAAGCAATATCAGAAATAGAAAGAAAAATTGAAATGAGTGAAAAAACTCAATAATCATATGTTAAAAAATAGCAATTTTGCTAAGCAAGCGTTAATCTTTGATATATTAGTAATATTACTGTTTGGTTTTATTTAGTTGTTTAAAGAAGGTTTATATGAAAATTTCTGACGATATTCATAATTACTATGAAAAGCTAGTTATGCAGCACTTTACTGCAGCAAAATTTGAAGAGAAATATGACGTAGATTTTATCGCAGATTTAACATGCGTTGTGTTAAATCAACTTCCTACTAGGTACATTCGTCATGAAGTTGACATGGCTTTTTATTTACCCGCTTCAGAGCGGTTTGAAATGGAAAGCAAAGTAAAGCTCGCAATTAGTCAAGCACTAGAGTTTATGAAAACCCAGCGTGTAGATTCTTAGTTTTTATAATTGGGAGGAGCTTCCTCCCTCTTAAATAGTAATAAGGCCTAGTAACCAGTACCATTCCCTACTCTTGCTTGCAGTAACTTAAATTTAGTAAAGCCTTTACTCCTTAATGCATCTAAATCAAAATCAATCATTCCTTTCATCGGCCGCTCTTTTGCTGTTTGTGAACATTTAAGTTCACCTGCTCCTGTTTTATTAAACTTCGAAAAGGATTTATAGCAAATACGCGCTGGACATGTATAAGCACAGCCAGCGTTAGCAAAGAGCCTGATTCGATTTTTATCTTTAATGCTCGCTAAAAACTCATCATCATCATTCGCTACCATAGGAAGAACCACAGTATCATATAATGCCAATGCATCATTAACCTGTTCTAAGCTCATGATATTTTTAATAACACTGGCTTCTACATCATAATCAGTGAAGTCATCTTTAATCCACTGAGCTAAATCATCATTAGTACATATAACGGAGTTAAGTGGATTATAGTATTTCTTAATGAGTGTTTTGTTTTCTATATACTCTTCACGCGAAGCAAAGTGATTAGTAAAAGGGAGCCTTATTCCAATCCCTCTTTCATTGAGACTTGCGGCATCATAATCTGATAACTGTCGCATTTGATAAAAGCGACCACCATATAAGGTAGAAGGCTCGACAAAGCCAAAAATACTTTCGATTTGTGTAATAGGAACATTACTAAAGCATCGGGCAATAAAATCAAGTGCAGGCTCTTTGTCAGTCTTTCCACGTCCTGAAATAGTGTATGTACTGTCGTGTTTTATGGTTTGCCTATTAGAGTTTGTTAGCATAGTTAACTGTTTAATAATTACTAAGCCAAATATAATAGTCTGTTACAAGTCGTATGTATTGATTCAAATCAAAGCAGATAAAATCTATGAAGGAGAGATAGCTATAGAGAGATTGGGTGGCAACCCAAGCAGCCACACCTCGGCACATGAGTCGTCTGCTGCGGTTGCTTCCTTCCGGACCTGGCCGAGTTCACAGAGTATCATTGCGAGGGGACCGAAAGGGTCACCATAGTTGACTTTATTAAGTGTAGTAACTTATAAAGCGCGCGAATTATCCCTAAACGCAAAGGTATATGCAAGAGTTAGTTGCACATTACGCTGTTGATTGCCTTTTTTTTATGCAAAATACAATCAACAGCAATCTTTTATCTATTCAATACCATTATGCTGTTGTGCAATTTTTTCATTAATTTCAAGTAAGATAGACTTAATGATGAGTAAATTTTCTTTACCTAGTCGTAGTAAAAGTTTGTCACTATCATTCAGTTCCTCAAGTGATTGATCATGAAATTTATACATTACACTAGGTTGTATTAATTTAACTTTTTCTTTTGGTAATTCCATGTCTAGCACATTTGTGATGGCTTCTTGCAGAACAATGGTAAAGTCATCTTCATAGCCTAACTCTTGGTAAGCCTCATCAACTAAAGGTTTTATTTCAAAATACCACTCAACTAGACTTGCACTGTCAATTGAGCGTAATAAGTCAACATATAAGTTAAACCGTTTGCTTGAGCTTTCATTCCAAAGCCACACATTCTGATTATCTTGAAAAGCTACCGTTTCTTCATCTGGACTAAATTTTGTATTGGGTAAAACAAAAGGGCTGTGTTCATAAGCAACAGTTCCTTGAGCAAAATTATCAGTAAACACCACAAATCGACGGATCATATCCTCATCTATAACGAGTTTAAGTAGCTCTTTTCGCCACGTCAGTTCAGGCAGTTTCACTTGTAACCATGAATCACTCTCATTTAGTTCAGGTAATGGATTAACCTCTTCAATAACTGGTTCTTCTACCTGCTCTATAACGACTTCTTCTATAACGACTTCAGGGACTTGTAGTACAACTTCATCTTCAATAGGAGCTAAGCTGTCTTCAACAACCTCTTCTTTAGGCTGTTCTCTAATAACGATATCTTCTTGCTTTATTAATTCATCCATTTCTAGGGTACGTTTTTCGACTTTCCCTTCTGGGAATTGCCAAATAGCGATAACGACTAAAACAAATGCAGCAACAAATAACAGCAGAGGCCCAGTATTTTTCTCGTTATTACCTGACTCTTCATTTTCAACTTGCTTCGAAGATACGTTTGAATTTTCCATACTCACCTTAAATACAGCTTAAAAAACACATTAGAATACTAGTCATCACTAATAATTCTCGATGATATTATTGCACCGTTTTTTAGCGTGATATGCAACCTTGGAAAGGCGATTTTTCACATTTTTTTGTCTATTAATTGTTTTGAAATGTAAAAAAGATAAAAAAGCCAAGTAAATACTTGGCTATTAACGGTTAAAAACTGTGAGACACATCAACTTATTTTACCGCATCACTCTGGTTTTCAGGTTTTGCTTTAATGAATGCAGGTAAACGATTACAGTTTTCCACTACTTTGTTAATCGTTGGGAAGTCTGTCATATCTACCTTAAATCGGTGCGCATTATAAACCTGAGCAACTAAGCAAATATCAGCAACCGTCACTTCATCTGCGAAACAATATAAACCAGATGTACTCGCTATTTTATTTTCTATGGCTTTAAAGCCAATATTCATCCAGTGTTCAACCCAAGCAGACTTAGCCTCATCACTCACAGCAAGTTCTTGAGATAAGTATTGCTGTACTCTTAAATTATTTAATGGATGAATTTCACTAGCAATATCTAAAGATAGCGCCTGAACTTGTGCTTTTTGCTTTATTTCTTGTGGGTATAAAGCAACATTAGGATATTGATTATCAATATAGTCAATAATGGCTAAAGATTGATTTAAAGTTAAATCACCGTCAATTAGGCAAGGCACTAATTCATTAGGGTTAATTGCAGCATAATGTTCATGGTGCTGTTCGCCACCATTATTCACAAGGTGAACAGATACTGATTCAAAAGGTATTTCTTTTAAATGTAATGCGATACGAACTCTATATGCTGCGGTAGAGCGCCAATAACCATATAACTTCATATAAGAACTCCGCGTTTTCAGCAAGTAAAGTAGCTATTGTTTTCAAACAATAGCTACTTACAATAATTAAGCTTTATATTCAATGACGGTTTGGTTAATTGCACCAAAAATAGATTTTCCATCTTCATCAAACATTTCAATTCTTACTTTATCACCAAAGCTCATAAACGGCGTACTTGGTTTACCATCAGCGATAATCTCAAGCATACGTTTTTCAGCCAGACAACTTGAGCCAGCAGAGCGATTATAATTTGAAATAGTACCAGAGCCTACGACACAACCCGCTGATAACGGACGAGTTTTAGCTGCGTGTGCAACAATGGTGGGAAAATCAAATGTCATATCGATACCACAATTAGGTTGACCAAAAAGTTCTTCATTTAAATGTGTAGTTAATGGTAAATGAAGTTTACTGCCATCCCAAGACTCACCTAACTCATCAGGTGTCACCGCAACAGGCGAAAATGCACTAGATGGTTTTGAAGCAAAAAAACCAAAACCTTTAGCAAGCTCACCTGGGATCAAGTTTCTCAGTGAAACATCATTCACTAACATAATTAACTTTATGTGCTTAGAAGTATCTTCAATTGAACACCCCATAGGTACATCGTCTGTAATCACAGCAACTTCTGACTCAAAATCGATACCGTACTCTTGTGACGCAACTTTAATATCATCACGAGGGCCAATAAACGCATCAGAACCACCTTGATACATTAATGGATCAGTCCAAAATGTTTCCGGCATTTCAGCATTTCTAGCTTTACGAACTAGTTCAACATGGTTGACATAGGCACTACCGTCAGCCCATTGATACGCTCTAGGTAAAGGTGATTCACATTGCTCTTGCTCAAACGCTATTGTATCGCTAATTTCATTGTTATTAAGCGACTGATATACCTTTTCTAATTGCGGTGAAATTTCTGCCCAATTGTCTAGAGCGAATTGTAACGTTGAAGCGATATCTTTAACCACAACGGCTTTATCTAAAGAGCGATTAACAACGACAAGTTGACCATCGCGAGTATTATTTTTTAGGGTTGCTAATTTCATTTTTTGACCTTCTAGTAAAAGCAAGCAAGCTGTCTTTATTTATAAGAAGCATAGTACGAATTTTTCTACTAACTACCAAGAAAACCGACAAGCTTGCCTCTCCTCACTCGGAATATTTTCTTTACGGTGATAATTACAGTTAGCAGAACAAAAACGTTTATATTAGTTAACTATATTTTTACTGTTTTTTTATTAATATCATATTCACGTAATTTATTAGCAATGGCAGTATGGCTTAAGCCCAGTTTTTTCGCCAATTGACGGGTACTAGGGTATGCAGGATAAAGTTTTCTCAATAGATCAGCTTCAAAGTTTTTAACTGCGGCGTCTAGTGTACCCTCGAACTCTTGTTCTAGATAACCATGCTCTCTTGTATACGCAGGTAGTTGCAAATGATTCACTTCTATCTCTTCACCTTCCAATAATGAAGCAGCACGTGTTAATACATTCTCTAATTGCCTCACATTGCCAGGCCAAGGATAGTGCTCAACAAAATCACGACACTCATCAGACATTCTTAAATGAGTACGACCAATTCGTTGTGCTGATTGAGTGATAAAGGTTTCTGCTAAGGGCAAAATATCACTTCTACGTTCTCTAAGCGCAGGTAAAGAAAGACCAAAAACATTTAAACGATAGTACAAATCTTCTCTAAAATCACCTATTGATACCAGGTTAAGCAAATCTTTATTGGTAGAGCTAATAATGCGTACATTAACTGTAACCTCATTTTCCGAGTCAACTCGTCTAAAGCTACCATTTTGAATAACCCGTAATAACTTACTTTGTAGTTTGGCAGACATTTCCCCTATTTCATCTAGAAATACCGTACCGCCATCAGCTAACTCGAATATGCCACGTTTACTATCTTGCTGATCTTTTTCGCCTGTACCGAATAACTCAGATTCAGCCACGTCATCTGGCAAAGCTGCGCAATTTAAGGTCATAAAAGGATGTTCAGATCGTTCACTTGCACCGTGACAAGCTCGTGCTAACAACTCTTTACCTGTGCCTGTTTCACCCATAATTAGAATAGAAGCATCAAGCTGTGACATACGTTTAGCTTCACGTAGCACCTTGCGCATACTACTTGAGCTAGCTTGAATACCATTAAAGGTACTTTCATTGGGCTGTTTAAAAGCATTAATCTGTTGACCTAATCTTGCTTCTGACTTCAAAATAAGTACTGCACCGGCTAACACTTGGTTATTTTCTTCGCCCTTAACATTAATGGGCATGATATCAGCGACATAATCATCACCTTGAAATTTCAAGCGTCGGGTCTGAGCTAATACATCTTTACCATCCAACCACTTATTAAAGTTAAACCCTTTCAACCATTGGCTAATATGTTGGCCGACTAAACTTTCTTGATCACTGTTCATGATCGCAGAGGCAACAGTATTAGCAATTCGAATATTACCTTTGGCATCTATAGAGATGAAAGGATCTGGAAAGGTTTTGATCAGTGTGGCTAATTCATTTTTTTCGCGTTCAGATGGCATGTAAGGGGCGGTTTTTACATCACCTACTCCTTCAATCAAACGCAGCTGGGGCATAAAACTTTGTAATTCAGAAAATTCACGATCAGGTATATTGATAAAAATACGACCTGTTTCTTTTAATTCGATGCCGCGAACATTAATACCATGCTCAACGAAAACACCTAAAACTTTTTGTCCAATCCCTACACGATCATGACAAGAAATTTCCAAACGCATTATTTAGCCCTTCTTAAAAGTGTTATCTACCAAATCAAAACTAGCTGATAACAGAATCAATAAAGGCTCATTGTAAATTATATTGTACAACTTGAAAACATTAACTTTACCTTAAGGTAAAGTTAATGTTCAAATTTTAGTCTACGCTGTTAATTTGTCTGTTTTTGCTGCGCAAATAAAATCATTTTTGTGCAAACCACCAATTGAGTGAGTCCACCAAGTTACCGTAACTTTACCCCACTCAAGTAGAATTGAGGGATGATGAAACTCTGCTTCAGCTAACTCTGCGACTTCATTAGCAAACGCCCAAGCTAACTTAAAGTTTTTAAACTTATATTCACGTTCTAACATCATCACATTATCACGTACTTGAGGTACCCAGTCTGGGATTAGTGCGATTAACTCTTTAAGCTCTTCATCGGTAACTTTTGGCGCATCAACATGACATGCTTCACACACTTGTTGAGCTAAATTTTCTGATACTTGTTCTGACATAACGGGTTCTACCTTTGTAATTATTTTATATTTTCGTTTAATTTGTTAACTAGCTTCTTTTGCTGGGTAAAGCGGAGCATGTAAACCTAACTCTTTTGCTTTCTCGACAAATGCCATAATTTCTTCTACTTCAAACTTTCTTATTTCATCTAAGTAAGCTACCTCAGGTATCATGTAGTAAATTGGCTGCATAATATCAATGCGATAAGGGGTTCTTAGCACATCAAGTATTTCAAATGTTTTTCGTTCAACACTCTGATTATTAAGCGCATATTCTGTTTCACCAGGTGAAGATAAAATACCGCCTCCATAAAGTCTGAGACCATTTGGGGTATCTAATAAACCAAACTCTATAGTGAACCAGTATAGTCTTGCTAAAAATACTCGCTGCTCATGGGTTGCGTTAAGCCCCATTTTTCCATAGGCCTGAGTATAGTCCGCAAAAGATTTATTCGTTAATAACGGACAGTGCCCGAATATTTCATGAAAAATATCAGGCTCTTGTAAGTAATCCAACTCTTCTTCTGTGCGAATAAAGGTTGCTACAGGAAATTTTTTTTCTGACAAAAGGCGAAAGAACTCGCCAAAACCGATTAAAGCTGGAACCGGATAACATTGCCAACCTGTTTCAGCCATTAGGACATCACTGATTTCGTCAAGTTGCGGCACTCTATCTTGCGGTAAATTTAACTTCGTCAAGCCAAGCATGTATTCATCGCATGCTTTCCCCTCTATACAAGATAACTGGCGTGTTATTAGTGTTTGCCAAATATTATTTTCTTTTTCTGTCCAATTAATGACTCCCTTTTCATCAGGAGTTTTTGAGACATACTTTGTTGCCTTAGCCATTCTAGTAAACCTTTCTTATAGTATTTATGTATGCATTAAAACTGCATTTCAAGGATGCTTTAATCTTATGACATGCCATAAAAGAAAATAAAGCAACGCTAAACGGTCAAAAATGCAACAACACTATAAAGTGTAAAATTAAGGTTACATAAACAATTACACGCAACAGTTAAGCATTTGATAACATTAACTTTAGTCAAAGTCTGATAAAGGTGCGTACGGCTACGCACCTTAAATTAATGAGTTTATATCAATAATAGATAAGTTAGCTTGACAGTTTAATTAAGCCTTTTAATTGCTCGATAACTTTTTTTCGAACATGGCCTAATTTAGGTTTATCGTCAAAGGGAATGGGTCTGCACAGTTGAATTGTTTTCACGCCTAATCGAGCTGTCAACATGCCCGCCCCCAATCCTTGAGCAAATTTAGTTGACAACTTCCCCATTAATTCAGCGCCAAGTACTTCACTGCCTAAGTCAGCAACCAGTTCACTTGCACCTGCGTAAGCCATATTAACAAAGACTTGCTTAATTAATTTTATTCGACTCCAATAGCCCAACTTCAAGCCATACATCCCGGCTATTTTATTAATCATTCTTAAATTACGAGACAACATAATAAACATGTCTATTAGTGCAACAGGGCTTAATCCAACTAATACAACAGCTTCCGTAGAGAATTTAGCCACTTCAGTTAAGGCCTTATCATCTACTTTACTCAGCACAATTCGAGAGTAAAGCTGTAATAATTCTGTTTGATTATGGGAGCCAGCCAAGGCACTTTGCCACGCATCTTGTTGCTCTGAATCCAAATCACATGACAAGGCTTGATTAATCTCATGACAATAAGACTCAACATCAGCAGTTGACGTAGTATTTCCCTTCAATAATTCTACCGCTTTAGCTTTATCAACCTGCCTACGCTTAAATTGTGATAACCCCACTAGTTCACGATAGAATGATGTAGAACCCGCTATCGTAATACAGCCTAAAATCAAAGCGTAAAGAGAAGTCACTACAGGAGATTGCTCGAAACCATTAATGAAAAAGCTTACCGCCTCCACGCCTATAAGTACCATTAGCGCTGTGATAAAAATACGCCATAACCATGGGATAGAATTCTTTTCAACGGCTTCAATATCTTGATTTAATAACTCATTGTTAAGTTCCTCAGATTCATTTTGTAAAATAGGTTGAGGTAAATAGTCTGTATTATTAAATAATAACTGCTCAGCATTTTCTGAACCAAAATCAAAATTAGGTGCTTTGGGTTCTTCTAATTCCAATTCAGTTTCTGAGAATAAAATTTGTTGCTGATGTTTCTCTTGTTCTTTTTCCATGGTTATAACATCTTATCTGCTAATAAAAATTGTAATACTTGGTCCATTCGGACATGTGGCAATGCTTGATTTTTTGCAATACCGTCTATGGGTGCAAAGCTAATAAAATTAAAGCCTTTTTCTTGCCAGTATGTTTTATCAGGCAAGTTACTTGGAACAGCTCCTGGAAAAATAGTAATCCTTTCTTCAACTTGAACATCAGGTGATAATTCATCATTTGTTTTAAGCTTCCTCCCTTGTATCACTGGAATCTCTTTTCCTTGATGCACAGTTTTACCTGATTTTGTTGCCTTTACTGAGGCGATTGCTAATGACTTCATTTCAATCGCTTCATAATTGAGCTGATGCTTACTTTGATAAATCAATTGATTTAATAAGTCCGTTAGCGATTGATGCTGTTCAGGGGTAACGTGATCCGCTTTTGTCGCAGCAAAAAGTAGTTTATCAATTTTAGGAGCAAATAAACGCGACAATATACCTGAGCGACCATAGCTATAGCTCTCTAGGATCATAGACATTGCCATTTCTAAATCAGCAAAACTATGTTCACCATTATTTAATGGTGTTAAACAATCAGCTAGTACTATTTGCCTATCAAATCGAGAAAAATGCTTTTGGTAAAACTCTTTAACAACCCGTTCTTTATACTCTATATAGCGAGCACGCAACATTCCAATAAAGCTGTCATCTTTAGCGTTCTGGTAGTCGTTACCATCAATATTGTTAAAGTTTGCAAAAGGGAAGAACTCTAAGATAGGCGCTCCTGCTAACTCTGCTGGTAAAATAAAACGCCCAGGTTGGATAACTGACAACCCCAGCTCATATCTGAATTTATGCAATAGCTGAGTATACTCTGCGGCAAGCTCTGCTATTACTTCTTCGTTAGCGACAGAAAAGGGGTCTATCTTTGACACTTTTTCAATAAACGCTTTGCTATGATTCAACCTGGGTTCACTACATAGAAGCTCGAGCATTTTCACTGACCATTGCTCAAAAGTTTGCTTAAGCATTGGTAAGTCTAACAACCACTCTCCTGGATAATCAGTAATATCAATCGTTAATGTTGCCATATCAGTAGCATATTTTAATAGTGACTGTTTTGGCTGGTAACGGATAGCTAGGCGTAATTCACTTATCCCTTGTGTAGGCTCTGGCCATGTAGGAGTTTCATTACTTAGTGCTGAAATTGCACCTTCATAATCAAACCTAGGTACATGATAATGTTTTTGAGGGACCCTTTTAGCAGCAATAAAGTTTCCTTGATGCACAGGATCAAAAAAGTTTAAATGAGAATTAGCCCCCTCATTAACTAATTGATTTACCAAAGACGTGATAAAGGCTGTTTTACCGCTACGACTGAGCCCTGTTACAGCAAGGTTTATATGCTGATCTATTGTTCTACTGAACAAATCATTTGCTTTGCCTTTTAATTTCTCTAATTGTTGCTTCTTTATTAACGCCATGATTTATTCTTTTATTTCTAACTGTAATACATCGAAGAATAGAATTGATAATAAAGGCTTTTATTCTAAAATAATAGCCTTTTACCTTTTGGATGATAACGTTTAGCAATTGATGTTTTTTGCCAAAATTGCATATAAAAAAGAGCTATTACCATGGGTTAATAGCTCTCTTTATTCGGTTCAACTTTGCTAATTAAAATCATCTATAGCTTATTTATTTCTCTTGAAACGGTAAACTCAGGTGATGTTACATACTTCTCAAGACTTTGTAGCTTATGCTCGAGGGTACGAAATTTTCGCCTAATATCATGAAAAGCTTGCTTTGGCGGCTCACCTGATTGCCAAATCCTTGCTTTCACTTTAATTGATTCATTAGCCACTTCTTCTTCTGTTTCTACTGACGGCTTATGATGAGCTTTCCCTTTAGCGTTTGGTAAGCTATTTGGATTTTTATCTAAAATAAACCAAGCAGCGATATAACCGAACACTAAAAAAGGCATTCCAAATAACACACCCGACACAACAAGAATTCGTACTAACCAGGTTTCCCAACCAAAATAATCAGCAATGCCGGCACATACCCCAGCTATTTTTCCACGACTGGGGTTACGATATAACTCTCCACGTCGTTTACTCATAGTTTACTTCTCCAATTGGGGGTTTCAGCATCTAAAATAGCTTCTAACGTATGAATTCTTTCACTCATTTGATCAGCCATTTCTGATAGTTCTGACAACTGCACATATTCTTCTTCACTAAGGCCTTGGCTCACTTGACCCTTACTTCTATAATGCAAAACTAGCCATATAGGTGCAACAATAACCATAAAAATGATCACAGGTGCCATAATGATATCTTCCACAACATTTCTCCTTAAAACGAAACGGGAAATTTCAATCGATAAATAAAATATACTTTAACAATTACAATTAAAACACTGTTTTATACTGTTATTAGTCTATTTTTTTACACTCATTTTAGCTTTTAATTCAGCTAATTCATCATCAACTTTTTCATCAGACTCTAAATCCGCAATCTCATCAGCTAACGATTTACTGCCTAAGTCATAAGACTCTACTTGAGCTTCAATATCATCAATTTTTCTTTCATAGTGGTCAAAACGATTCAACGCATCATTCACGCGTTCACTGTTAATATTCTTTTTCACTTTCAACCGTGAACTGGCTGTTTTCTCGCGCATTATAATAGCTTTTTGACGTGCTTTAGCATCAGCTAATTTTTCTTGCAGCTGAGTAATTTCATCTTGCAGCTTAGCTAAGTGCTCATCTGTATGAGCTAACTCATCTACTAACGACTGAGCATTTTCTGTACATTTTTTCTTTTCGATTAAAGCAGAGCGCGCTAAATCATCTCTATCTTTACTTAAAGCTAATTCAGCTTTTTCTTGCCATTGTTCCGCATCAGCTTCAAAGCGAGATACTTGTCTAGCTAAATCTTTCTTATCCGCTAAGGTTTTTGCTGAACTTGAACGGACTTCAACTAAGGTATCTTCCATCTCTTGAATGATCAAACGCACCATTTTTGCTGGATCTTCAGCTTTATCTAATAAACTGTTAATGTTTGAATTAACTATATCTGTGAATCTTGAAAAAATACCCATAACATCTTCCTCTTTACTAACAAGGTAAACTACATGTTTAACCTAAACCTGTGCTTTGTTAAAATTATTTCAGCACCTTAACTTACCCAGTTTGATATTCACTTTTTGCGCCAACTTTAAAAACAAATATAACAACCTGTTTTTATTGAATTAATTATATTTTCATAAAAACTCTTTTATCCTAAGCATTAATGAAATACACTATTTGTTAGTGAAAAAAACCAATTAATAGGTTGAATATGGCTCGATTTAATCAACAAGACAATCTTCTCGGCCAGTCGAATAGTTTTCTAGAAGTTTTAGAACAAATATCTCAAATTGCACCACTGAGTAAACCAGTTCTCATTATTGGTGAGCGTGGTACAGGTAAAGAGCTTGTCGCCGCACGGTTACATTATTTATCAAAGCGCTGGGAACAGAGTTATTTAAAGCTTAATTGCGCCGCATTAAATGAAAATTTACTTGAAACTGAACTGTTTGGTTATGATAGTGGCGCATTTACGGGGGCAAGTAAACGACATGAAGGCCGTTTTGAGCGAGCAGATAAAGGTACCCTTTTCTTAGATGAAATTGCCAATACCTCAGGACTTATTCAAGAAAAACTACTCAGGGTTGTTGAATATGGAGAGTTTGAGCGTGTTGGCGGTTCAAGAACTATCAATACCGATGTTCGTTTAGTAGCCGCTACCAATGAAGATTTACCGACATTAGCAGCTTCAGGGCAATTTAGAGCTGACTTGCTAGATCGATTGGCGTTTGACGTTATCACCTTGCCTCCCTTAAGAGAACGCGTCGAAGATATCATTATGCTTGCAGAGCACTTTGCTATTAATATGGCAAGAGAGTTAGAATTTGAACTCTTCAGCGGTTTCACTGAAAAAGCTAGGCGAAGCATGCTTGATTACCACTGGCCTGGAAACATACGTGAATTGAAAAATGTTGTTGAGCGAAGTGTTTATCGCTGTAATAATCCACATTTGCCCGTTCATGAGCTGGTCATTGATCCCTTTGAATCACCTTATAGGCCAAGTCAAAGAATTAAAACTCATGACAGAGTTAATGAGTTGGTGAGTAATAATCATGCAACAAAAGAAATTAGCGAAGAAAGTAGCACAACCGCTGAAAAAGAAAACATTTCCGCCAATGTCAACACATCTCAAGTACCTTTGGCATCAGTTAATGACAAGTTATTTCCACAATCATTAAAATCCTTGTCACAACGATATGAAATTGATCTAATTCAAAGTGCATTAGCCCATTGCCAGTATAATCAGAAAAAAACTGCCGATGCATTAGAATTAACCTATCATCAGCTTAGAGGCTATTTAAAAAAGTATAATTTACTTGATGGTAATGTATCTGATGATACTTAATAAAGTCATTACAACAACAGGTGTTGGGTTGCTCAAGTACTCAGCCCTTGTTGTAATTATTTTACTGCTATGTGCTTGTGGTGATAGTAACAAACTCTCTTTAAGTCAGCGTAGTATCATATATTGCTCCGAAGGCTCACCAGAAACATTTAACCCGCAACTTGTTACATCCGGCACAACCATCGATGCAACATCTCATCAACTGTATGACCGCTTAATCACCTACAAAGGCAAAGAGAATATTCTATCGCCTGCTTTAGCTAAATCTTGGCATGTCACTAAAGACGGGAAAAAAATCACTTTCTATTTAAGACAAGATGTAGCATTTCATCAAACGGACTATTTTACTCCGAGTAGGAAACTTACTGCTGACGACGTACTATTTAGCTTTAGTAGAATTATTGATAAAGAACACCCATACCATCATATTTCAGGTGGTCACTACCCATTTTTTCAAAGTGTTGAGTTCGGAAACCTTATTGAAAAGATTGAAAAAATTAACGACTACACTATAAGATTTCAGTTAAAGCATGCTGATAGTACATTTTTAGCTAACTTAGCTACTGATTTTGCTATTATTCTTTCTCAAGAATACGCTGAACAGCTTGCCCTTAAAAAGAAAGAGCACGACATCGACCTTCATCCCATTGGTACCGGGCCTTTTAAGCTAAAAGAATATCATATTGGCTCTTTTATCCGTTATTATCGACATGATGATTATTGGCAAGACCAAGCAAAAATAGAGCAATTGGTGTACGACATTTCACCAAGTAAAACGAGTCGCTTAACAAAACTTCTCGCTAAAGAATGTGATGTAAGTAGCTATCCTATTGCCCATGGAAAAATTAAAGAAAGGCAAGATCTTGAGTTAGATTCAGTAACCGCTCTAAATATTGGTTATTTCGGCTTTAACACGAAAAAGGCGCCATTTAATAATAAACTGGTAAGGTTAGCCGTAAGTTTGGCGATTAACAAACAAGCCCTCATTGATACGGTTTATCAAGGGCAAGCTGAAATGGCTAACTCTATCATTCCAAAATCATCTTGGGCGTACGATGACAGCATTCAAATGCAAGAGTATAACCCCATACAGGCGAAAGCATTACTAGAGGTTGCTGGACTTGCTCAAGGCTTTACTATGGATATCTGGGCTATGCCCGTTCAGCGTTCGTATAACCCAAATGCTGTCACTATGGCAAAACTAATCCAAGCAGACTTAAAAGAAATTGGCATTACGGTTAATATTATTAGTTATGAATGGACTACTTTTTTAAGAAAACTAGCTCAAGGCGAACACCAAACCTTTTTATTGGGCTGGTACGCTGATCACCCAGACCCAGATAACTTTTTCAGCCCTATGTTGAGCTGCAGCGCAACAGAAACAGGTAATAACAGAACATTTTGGTGTAATAAAGAATATGACGCTTTACTGCAACAAGCATTACAAACGAATAATATTAAAAAACGAAAATCTTATTATGCTGCTGCGATGAAGGTAATTAATGAAGAGCTGCCACTATTACCTATTGCACACTCTAAACGATACCAAGCTAGAGATAAAGCAGTGAAAGGTAAAATATTGGCAGACTTTGGCGGTATTAGTTTTTATCAAGTCTACAAAGAAAGTCCCACACAAAATCCTGAAGAATCTGAGAATGAAGGCAGCAGCAATAACCTTAATGTAGAGGCTAAACACTAAGATGTTGATATTTACCTTAAGGCGACTCAACCTGTTTATTTTCACTATGCTGGTATTAACTTTACTGTCATTTAGTTTAAGCTTTTTGTTTCCAGGCGACCCTGTTATCAATTTATCAGGCCAATTAAACTCAACTGAACAGCAACTTGCCGTTATAAATCAAAGTTATCGAATGCAAGACAACATTATTTGGCAGTACTTTGCTTATATACAGCACATTATTCAAGGTGATTTTGGCCTATCAATGTCTAGCCAGTCCCCGGTAATAGATGAAATAATGATATTATTACCTGCGACCATAGAATTAAGCTTAGTCGCTCTGCTTATTGCCATGTTTACCGGAATACCTTTGGGCTTTATTGCTGCAATTAAGCACAATAAAACCAGTGATAATATTATTTTATCCGTTGCAATGTTTGGCTATTCCATCCCGGTTTTTTGGTTAGGTTTATTAGCAATACTCTTTTTCTCTATTGGGCTAGGTTGGTTGCCTTCTGCCGGTAGGATCAGTTTATTGTTTGAAATTGAAATGGTTACAGGTATTCAATTTTTTGACATCTTAATGAGTAACAGTCCAGATAAATGGCAAGCATTTCAAGATGCTACAGCTCATATAATATTGCCAGCTTGCGTTGTTGCACTTGCACCCGCCACAATCTTTGTTCGTTTAGCGAGAGCATCCATGATAGAGGTACTTGAAACAAGTTATATTCGAGCAGTAAAAGCAAAGGGCTTAAGTTTTCAGCAAATTATTTTTCGACACGCCTTACGAAATGCGCTAATAAAGATTATCCGACACGTAGGGCTCCAATTTGCGAACTTAGTCACCATTGCAATGGTTACGGAAGTAATTTTTAGCTGGCCAGGTATTGGGCGTTGGCTCATTGAAAGTATTTATCAAAGAGATTACACCGCTATACAAAGTGGCTTATTAGTGCTTTCTTGTTTTATTTTCATTGTGCACATCTTAACCGACTTTATCTATGCAGCGCTAAATCCACTTGCACGAGGAAATAAACATGGCTCGTGAGAAAATTTATCAAGAGGAAGTTTTTCCCTCTCCTTTCATGCAGTTATGGCTAATTTTTCGAAAAACGCCAACAGCGATGATCGGGTTTGTATGTTTTTTATTTCTTATATTTCTTGCTGCATTTGCTCCATTTCTAGCTCCATACTCACCTGTTGAAGGTCATTTAGATATGGTGCTACTCCCTCCAGCGTGGCATGAAAATGGCAATGTCAGCTTTTTATTGGGTACTGATGAACTGGGAAGAGATATGTTATCTCGTCTGATGTATGGGGCATCACTCACATTTGGCTTAAGCTTTGTTGTTGTTATTATCTCTTTGATTATTGGAGTAATCATCGGTTCACTTTCGGCTTTAACTAAAGGTATTAAATCAAGCTTTTTAAACCACTTTCTAGATGTAATTTTGTCTATTCCATCTTTATTATTAGCAATTGTTATCGTTGCCATTTTAGGCCCTGGAATAAGCAACACCGTCTGGGCAATTGTCATGGTGTTAATCCCACAATTTATTCATATCACCCGCTATGCCGTAAAAGAAGAGTTTAGGAAGGATTATGTACTCGCATCTCGCTTAGATGGCGCTAGTAACTTTCGAGTTTTATATTATTCGGTATTTCCAAATATCGTCGAACGTTTGATGAGCCAAGCCACTTTAGCGCAATCAGCTGCAATTCTCGATATTGCCACGCTGGGTTTTCTAGGTATAGGGGCACAAATACCGCTACCAGAATGGGGCGCAATCTTAGCGAATGGTCTAGAGCGTTTCTATATTGCCCCATGGACAGTATATTTACCTGGTTTAAGCATTCTTTTTGCCGTTGTAGCCACTAACCTAGTAGGTGAAGGTATTCGCCATGCCTTAAAGCTTCGTAAGGAAAGCTAATGAATTTATTAGATATTCGTAATCTTTCTATTGAGCTAGAAACCACTAACCAAAATATACTCGCAGTTGATAGAGTGAGCCTTTCTATGAAGGAAGGTGAAGTACGAGGATTAGTGGGAGAATCTGGCTCAGGTAAGTCACTACTTGCTCAAGCGATCATTGGTGTTTTAGAAGATAAATGGCACGTTCATGCTGACCGGTTTCATTGGCGAGGTATCGATTTACTTCGATTAGATATTGAAGAGCGTAAAAACATCTTGTGCCGCGACATAGCCATGATTTTTCAAGAGCCCATGGCAAGCTTGGACCCAACTACCACTATTGGTGAACAATTAGCAGAAGCTATAGATAGTAAACAATTATCAGGTTTTTTCTGGCAAAAACAGCAACAACGTAAAGAAGCTGTAATCCGCTTATTGCATAAGGTAGGGATTAAAAAGCATATCCAGTGTATGAAGAGTTACCCGCACCAATTAACTGAAGCAATATGCCAGCGTGTCATGATTGCAATTGCATTGGCAAGTCGCCCTGTACTACTCATTGCTGATGAACCCACGGCTGCCATGGAGAGCACAAACCAAGGGCAAATATTTAGACTACTTGCCAGCTTAAACCAGCTTAAAAACATGTCTATTTTGTTAATTAGTCATGATTTAGAAAACATCACTCACTGGACCAATACCATCACGGTTATGTACAGTGGCCAATTTGTTGAAGCAGGTACCACTGAGCAAATATTCAATAAACCATTACACCCTTACACAAAGGCATTAGTGGATAGCAGCCCAAAAGCAAACTTACAACTACCTAGCAAATCACGATTAATGACCTTACCTGGCAGTATTCCAATTTTACAGCACTTGCCAATAGGTTGCCGACTTGGACCAAGATGTCCACGAGCTCAGAGAGCTTGTGTGGAAGCGCCAAAAGTACAGAACTTTCATGGTCATAAAGTCAGTTGTCACTTTTCATTAAAGGATACATATTAATGAGCGAATTACTTGCTGTAGAAGGTATTGCTAAAAGCTTTAAATTAAAAGGCCACTGGTACCATAAGAAAGAATTTTCTGCATTAGCACCGCTTTCTTTTTCCGTAGAATCGAACAAGACTTTAGCTATAGTGGGTGAAACAGGTTCAGGAAAATCAACCTTAGCTAAAATACTAGTAGGAGCAGAGTCTCCAAGTAGCGGAAAAATATTTTTAAATGGTCAGCAGCTTCATAAGCAACAATTAAAGCAACGTTGTCAGCATATACGGATGATATTTCAAGATTCAGGTACAACACTTAATCCAAGTTTAACCGTTCTACAATTACTCGATGAGCCGCTCAAATTAAACACTAATTTGAACGAGAGCCAGAGAAGACAATTGATACGTCAAACATTGCAAAAGGTAGGTTTACTCGGCGATCACATGAACTTCTACCCTCATATGTTCTCAGGCGGCCAGAAACAACGAATTTCTTTAGCGCGTGCCATTATTCTTCAACCACAGGTTATTATACTTGATGAAGCTTTAGCGGCTTTAGATCCTTCTTTACGCTCTCAGATGATTAATCTTTTACTCGATTTACAACAACAGATGGGCTTAGCGTACATATTAATTTCACACAATTTAGGAATTGTGAGGCACTTTAGTGACCAAGTAATGGTCATGTGCCAAGGTGAAGTCGTTGAGCGAGGCGATACACTAGAAGTAATGCAAAACCCAACGCATAAAGTCACTAAGAAGCTGATGATGAGTCAAAACTTTCAACTTAAACATCACAAGCACAAGTGTATGTAAGCCAGAATTCACTCCCCTTTAGATGTTAATTCAAGATTTCCTTTAATTAACTAATAGATAATAGAAATAAAAAAAGCTGCCGAAGCAGCTTTTTATCTTAAAGATAAATCATACCTTAGAAAACATTCACAGGTTCAGCAACAGCTTTACGAGTGATTTTGGCACCTACTTTTAATGAATCAACAAAACTCTTATAAGCAGATTGTGCTAACTGAGAAACTTGTTGCTTACCTAAACTAGGCTCTACAGGTTTTTCAGAAACGTGAACGGCTTGCACCTGAACTAAAGCTAGATCACCATTACTTAATGAAGCTGAAGAAGCTGACACTTCATCTGCTTGCGGATGTGGTAAAACAAATGCTGCTCGGCTAATGCTCTGATCAATTTCTGCACCGTATCGAGCAACTTTCTCTTTAGTCTCAAACGTGCTATTCAATTTGGTTAATTGTTCTGAAATATCGTTGCCTTCCTTAAATTGAGCAAGTAAACCATCAATAGTCTCTTGTGCTAACTCAGTAGCTTTTTGAGAAACTAAAGTAGTATTTATTTGTGCTTTTACTTCATCCAACGGCTTAACATTTGCTTCTTGGAAAGTATTTAATCGAAGTACAACAGCAATATTATCATTTACCTCAATGATATCTGAGTTCATATTATCCTGTAGCACTAAATCAGAGAAAGCAGCTTCAATAACTTTAGGGTTATTAAAAGGTGCAGGGTTTCCTTGTCTTGTTAACCAAGATGAGGTTTGCACAGTTGCACCAACTTCACTAGCCGCATCTTCTAAGCTATCTGGAAACTCGAAGCTGATACGCGCTAATTCTTGTTGTAAAGCAAAGAACTGATCTTGTGCTCTTTCATCACTTACTTTAACGCGTAATTCATCTTTAACTTGCGCTAATGTTTTAATTTGCTCAGCCTGAAGCTCAGTCAATTTTATGATATGGAAACCAAAGCTTGTTTTGATTAAATCTGTTGTGTCACCAATATTTGCTAAGGCCAAAGCAGCATCGTCGAAGTTTTCTTCCATAACACCCGGCTCTAACCATTCAAGATCACCACCATTTTCACCACTGAAGGTATCATGAGACAACTCTTTAGCTAATTCTGCAAAGTCTTCTCCTTGCTTTAAACGAGCCAGTACAGATTCAGCCGTTGCTTGCGCTGCAGATTCATCATCATTAAACTCGATTAAAATATGAGAAATACGACGTTTTTCTTCTTCTGTAAAATCACTAACATTCTCTTGATAGTATTGTGCAACCTCTTCATCAGTAACATTAATGTTACGTGCAATTTCAGCCACATCTAAACGAACATAATCAACTTTAACTTGTTCTTTATTTTCAAAGCGACTTTGGTTGGCTAAATAATAACTATTGATTTCTTCATCTGTGACTTCAATATCAGCTTTAAATTGTTCACTAGCGATGGTTGCAAAACGAATATCACGCGTTTGGTTTTGTAAGTTTGATTGTAACTTTTCTTGATACGGTAAATTGAACTCACTAGCAACTAGTGCTTGGCTCAATTGACGACGTACCATTTCAACACGAAGGTAATCACGAAAATCTGAAGATTGAAAAAAACCAGCTTGATTGATAATGGCAAGATAGCGGTTATTATCAAAACTACCATCAACTTGGAATTCAGGCATCTGTCGAATAGTTTCTTTCAAGCGCTCGTCTGAAACTCTAATTGCTAAGTCATTACTTGCCTGGTCAATTAACTTTTCGTTAATTAAGTTATCTAAAACGCCTTGGCGGAAATTTGCCATATAGTTAGCATCGTTTGAAAGTGTTTCAAACATTTCACCAAATTGTTGTGCCATACGATTTCTTTGAGCCTGATAAGCTTTATTGAAATCTTGTTGGCTAATACTTTCGCCATTCACTGTTGCAACAGATGTATCTACAGAGTTTGTATAACTACCAACTCCTGCCACAGCAAACGTAAGGATAATCAAACCAAGTATAATTTTGGCGGTTAATCCTTGTGATTTTTCTCGAATATCTTCTAACATTTTTATCTCTTTTCTACGCCTAAATATTCTAGACTGAATTTCGGTTGCTCGCGATTCTAGCAGATGCAAGCTTTCGCTTGAAGCATAAGATAAGCAAATTACAAATTATTTTTTTATTTATCCCGTTTATCGCTATTTTATGCCCATAAAGCAAAAAACCACCTAAAAAGGTGGTCTTTTTAAAAGACTTTATAACAAGTCAAAAAACAGCTTAGTTACAAGCGTCTTTTAATGCTTTACCAGCTTTGAAAGATGGAATTTTTGCAGCAGCGATTTGGATAGTAGCACCTGTTTGAGGATTACGGCCAGTGCGAGCAGCACGGTCACGTACAGAGAAAGTACCAAAACCAACAAGAGCTACTTGCTCACCATTTTTTAATTCTTCAGTTACAGCGCCAATAAATGAATCTAACGCACGACCCGCAGCAGCTTTAGAAATATCTGCACCAGCAGCAATCTTTTCGATTAGTTGAGATTTATTCACAGTGGTATACCCCTTCAATTGTTATTATGCAACGCTATCCTTTTCTATATGATTGCCTTAAAAGTAATAATTTTCTTTTAGTTCAATCTCAAGCGTTGAGTTTAAAAATAATATTTCGCCTAGTTTACCTTATATTTCTTTGCCCATGGGCATGAGGAATAAGGGGTCTAGCGATATAAGCGTAGTTAACTTATCACAGTTTCAGCGTTTGAAAAGCGATAATTTCACTTTTTGATAAAAAAAACTGCTTTTTTTGCCTTTTTTGATGCAAATCATCAAAAAAGGCTGACAAAAAAGCTATTTTTTCTCTGATTGCCACTGCTCTACAGGGTGTTCAAGGGCAATAGCTAGCACTTCGTCAATCCATTTAACTGGATGAATTGCTAATTCTGATTTAACGTTTTCAGGGATTTCTTTTAAGTCCCGCGCATTATCATGAGGAATAACTACCGTTTTAATACCGCCTCGGTGTGCCGCAAGTAACTTTTCTTTTAAGCCTCCAATAGCTAGAACTTCACCTCTTAACGTAATTTCACCTGTCATAGCAACATCAGCTTTTACAGGGTTCCCTGTTAAGCTAGAAACTAAAGCTGTACACATGCCAATACCTGCACTTGGCCCATCTTTAGGTGTAGCTCCCTCAGGGACATGTACATGGATATCCTTCTTCTCATAAAAATCATCATTAATTCGAAGCTTTGTAGTTCTACTGCGCACAACCGTCATCGCAGCCTGTATCGACTCTTGCATGACATCACCTAAAGAGCCGGTATAGCTTAACTTTCCTTTACCAGGTACGGAAGCTGTTTCAATTGTTAATAACTCTCCACCCACTTGAGTCCAAGCAAGTCCAGTAACTAAGCCTACTCTATTCTCATCATCGGCTTTACCATAATCAAAACGCTGAACACCTAAGTATTCATCTAAATTATCTTGACTAATTACAACTTTTTTCAGTTTTTTATCAAGCAAAATTGCTTTTACCGCTTTACGACATAGTTTAGATATTTCACGCTCTAAACTACGTACCCCTGCTTCGCGGGTATAATACCTAATGATACCTACAATAGCGCTATCATCAATTTCAATCTCTTTTGCTTTTAAACCATTACGTTGAATTTGCTTTTCAAGTAAATGGTTCCGAGCAATATTTAATTTTTCATCTTCTGTATAACCCGATAAACGAATGACTTCCATACGATCAAGTAATGGTCCCGGAATATCCATACTATTTGAGGTTGCAACGAACATGACATCAGATAAGTCATAATCAACCTCTAAGTAATGATCATTAAAACTGGTGTTTTGTTCAGGATCTAATACTTCTAACAACGCTGAAGCTGGGTCTCCTCGCATATCTGAGGCCATTTTATCGATTTCATCTAGTAAAAATAATGGGTTCTTTACACCTACTTTTGACATTTTCTGGATAAGTTTACCGGGCAAAGAACCAATATAGGTTCTACGATGCCCTCTAATCTCAGCTTCATCACGTACTCCACCTAGAGCCATTCGTACATATTTACGACCTGTTGACTTGGCAATAGATTGTCCTAATGACGTTTTACCGACACCTGGAGGACCAACTAAACAAAGAATTGGTCCCTTTAACTGACTAACCCGTTGCTGAACCGCTAGATACTCAAGAATTCGTTCTTTAACCTTATCTAAACCAAAATGATCTTTATCTAGTACCTCTTGTGCTAACGCGAGGTTTCTTTTTAACTTACTGCGTTTTTTCCAAGGCACATTTAACATGCAGTCTATATAGCTTCTAACCACTGTAGCTTCTGCTGACATAGGTGACATCATTTTCAGCTTTTGCAATTCAGCAAGTGTTTTTTCTTTCGCCTCTGCTGGCATTTGCGCATCATCAATGCGCTTAGTCATTTGCTCTAACTCATCTACGGCTTCTTCACCATCATTTAACTCTTTTTGAATAGCTTTCATTTGCTCATTCAAATAGTATTCACGTTGGCTTTTTTCCATTTGTTTTTTAACGCGTGTTCTAATTTTTTTCTCTACTTGCAATAAGTCTATTTCACCTTCCATTAACGCCATCAAATGCTCTAAACGAACATTTACATCGGTAATCTCTAAAACTTTTTGCTTATCAACAAGCTTTAATGGCATATGCGCTGCCATGGTATCTGCTAACTGCTCTGCATCATCGATACCAGAAACAGAAGTAAGCACTTCTGGTGGAATTTTCTTATTTAGTTTTACATAACCTTCAAATTGAGAAGTCGCTGAGCGTACTAACACCTCGGTATCTTCACTAACCGAATCAGTCGTCGACACATACTCAATTTCTGCACTGAAATACTCTTGTGTTTCAAGAAACTTAGTTAATGTTGCACGTTGTTCACCTTCAACAAGGACTTTTACTGTTCCATCAGGCAATTTTAACATTTGAAGAATCGTTGCTACTGTCCCGGTAGCATAAACATCATCTGCTTGAGGGTCATCAATAGCAGCATCTTTTTGTGCAACTAAAAAAACCTTTTTATCGTTCTCCATTGCCAAGTCTAAACAACGTATCGACTTTTCTCTTCCGACAAACAGCGGAATAACCATTTGCGGATAAACAACTACATCTCTTAAAGCTAAAACAGGGATTTCGACTACAGCAGATAATTCTTTGCTCATTGGCTACTCTTTGAATAATTTTATATTTATAAAAAATGATTGAATTTGCACTTATAAATTCTATATGGGGCTAGACATCAAGCTTTCAACAACTTTAAATAAAAAAAGAACCCTAAGGTTCTTTTTTTCATAATTTTTGGTACGTAAATGCGTATATTAGATTAACTATTATTCAGAAACCGCTTGATCTTGTTGGGCATCATAAATAACAATCGGTTTGCTTTCACCTTTAATCGCTTTCTCATCGACCACGACTTTACTCACATCTTCCATTGAAGGTAGTTCATACATAGTTTCAAGAAGCACGCCTTCAACGATTGAGCGTAAACCACGAGCGCCAGTTTTTCTGTCCATCGCTTTTCTAGCAATGGCATGCAATGCATCTTTTCTAAACTCTAATTCAACATTTTCCATATCAAATAATGCAGTAAATTGTTTAGTTAAGGCATTTTTAGGCTCTTGTAAGATCTGAATCAGAGCGTCTTCGTCTAATTCTCTTAGTGTAGCAACTACAGGCAATCGACCAATAAACTCAGGTATTAAGCCATATTTAACTAGATCTTCAGGCTCTACATCTAAAAATCTTTCTGTCAGTGTTTTCTCATGAGACTTACCGCGAACTTCAGCACCAAAACCAATACCAACACCAGTATGACAACGTTGTTCAATAACTTTATCTAAGCCAGCAAATGCACCACCACAGATAAATAATATTTTCGACGTATCAACTTGCAGGAATTCTTGCTGAGGATGCTTACGACCACCTTGAGGTGGTACTGAGGCAACGGTACCTTCAATAAGCTTTAATAACGCTTGTTGAACACCTTCACCTGAAACATCACGAGTAATAGACGGATTATCAGATTTACGTGAAATCTTATCTATTTCATCAATATAAACGATACCACGTTGGGCTTTCTCTACATCGTAATCACATTTTTGCAGTAGCTTTTGAATAATGTTTTCTACGTCTTCACCAACATAACCCGCTTCAGTTAAGGTGGTAGCATCAGCCATAGTAAAAGGCACATCAAGTAACCTAGCTAATGTCTGTGCTAGTAAGGTTTTTCCGCTACCTGTAGGGCCAATAAGTAAAATATTACTTTTACCTAATTCAACACCGTTATGCGTATCACCATTTCGTAGACGTTTATAATGATTATAAACAGCCACAGCTAATACTTTCTTAGCATGCTCTTGGCCGATAACATAGTCATCTAAACTTTCGCGTATCTCTATTGGTGAAGGTAACGCTTCTTTCTCTTCTTTTGGCGAAATTTCAGTGATTTCTTCACGAATGATGTCATTACAAAGTTCAACACATTCGTCACATATAAATACTGAAGGACCAGCAATTAACTTTCGAACCTCATGTTGGCTTTTGCCACAAAAGGAACAATAAAGTAATTTACCATTATCGCCACCCTTATTAATCTCGGTCATGCCCTACCTCTAATTTTTCAAGAAACTAGTAATCCTTTACTAGTAAGTATATACGGAAATTTATTAATCGTTACGTTGTTCTAATATGGAGTCAACTAATCCATATTCAACCGCACTTTCAGCACTTAAAAAGTTATCGCGGTCTGTATCTTGAGAGACTTTCTCTAAAGACTGACCTGTATGCTCTGCCATTAAACGGTTAAGCTTATCTTTAATATACAAAATCTCTTTTGCATGAATTTCAAAGTCAGACGCTTGTCCTTGGAAGCCACCTAATGGCTGGTGAATCATGACACGTGCATTTGGCAAACAGTAACGTTTACCTTTTTCACCACCAGATAGTAAAAATGCGCCCATACTAGCCGCTTGACCAATACAAACAGTACTAATTTTAGGCTTGATAAACTTCATTGTATCGTAAATAGCCATACCAGCAGTCACCGAACCACCAGGTGAGTTGATATATAAGAAAATATCTTTATCTGGGCTTTCTGACTCTAAAAATAGTAATTGAGCAATAATTAAATTAGCCATGTGATCTTCAACTTGACCACATAAAAAAATAATACGCTCTTTTAATAAGCGTGAATAAATATCATAAGAGCGTTCACCTTTGGATGTTTGTTCTACAACCATTGGTACTAAAGCACTTTCTGTAAGACTTGCGCTACCTTGAGGAGCTTGCCCTAATTCAGATTGAGCAATGTTTTGTGAAGTAAATTGAGAGTTAAACAAGTGTGAACCTTCCCTTTAATCTATTTTTGATTACGCTTTAATAATTGTTTGATGCGAATTGCTGTGAAAAATTCACTACAATCATTAAAAAAATGGCTTGTATGAATACATACAAGCCATTTAATCGATTGCTTAAGCTGTTGTCAATGGAAAACTACCATTGAACGAAGTTATTACTTCTGCGCTTCTGGATTCATAATATCGTTGAAGCTAGCTTTCTTATCTTTTACTTTGGCTTGCTCAACTAAAAGCTCAACTGCTTGCTCTTCTAATGCTACATTTTGCATTTGCTGCATTAGCTCTTGGTTGTTAGCATAGTAATCAACTACTTCTTGTGGATCTTCATATGCTGAAGCCGCAGTAGCGATTAATTCATTAACTTTTTCATCGTCAACTTTTAGTTCATTAACTTTAATAACTTCACCTAATAATAAACCGATTTTAACACGACGTTCTGCTTGTTCAGTGAACATTTCGCTTGGTAATTCAGGTAAGTTCTTAGGATCCATTTGACCTTGGAAACGTTGCATAGCTTGTTGACGTAACACATCAACTTCTTGTGCGACTAAAGCTGAAGGAAGTTCAACTTCATGACCTGCTAATAAGCCTTCAATTACTTGCTCTTTAACTTTTGCTTTAACTGCATTCGTTAATTCACGTGACATGTTCTTGCTAACTTCAGCACGTAAGGCTTCTACGCCACCTTCTTCAACACCAAATAATTTGGCAAATTCATCATTGATTTCAGGTAAGATTGGACCTTCAGTTTTGTGTACAACAATATCGAATTCCGCATCTTTACCTTTAAGGTTTTCAGCATGGTAATCTTCTGGGAAAGTAACGTTAATAGTTTTCTCTTCGCCAACTTTCATGCCAGTGATTTCTTTTTCAAAACCTGGAATCATGCGACCAGCACCTAATTCAAGTTCGAAACCTTCAGCTTTACCGCCTTCAAACTCTTCACCGTCAACACGGCCAGTAAAATCAAGAGTCAGCTTATCGCCTTTCTTAGTTTTACGTTTGTTTTCTTTCCAAGTTTGATGTTGTTTTTGTAAAGTAACAAACATTTCATCAATGTCTTTTTCTGTTACTTCAACAGCAGGACGCTCAACAGCAATCTTTTCTAAATCTTTTAATTCAACTTCTGGGTAAACTTCAAAAGTTGCTTCAAATTCTAATTCTTTACCTTCTTCGTTGCTTTTAGCAACAAAAGATGGACGACCCGCTGGATTAATTTTTTCGGCAACAATTGCTTCAACAAAGTTGCGTTGCATTAATTCACCTGCAACTTCTTGACGCACTGACTTACCATAGCGTTTTTGAATTACTGTTGGTGGCACTTTACCTGGACGAAAGCCATTAATACGTTGTGTTTTACCGATTTGACGAAGACGATTCTTTACTTCTACATCTACTGTGTCGGCAGGAACAGAAATAGTCAAACGACGTTCCAAACCTTGTGTAGTCTCAACTGAAACTTGCATTTAAATACCTCAAAACTTAGCGTGCTACGCTTTTTTAATACACATCATTTAACGCTTTGCTTTGATAACCATTTATCAAATTTGCAATAATAAAGATGCACAATATAAAAACTATAAAAATTATGACGCGGAATTATAGCTAGGGTTTACGCAAGAGTCGAGTACAACGATAAAAAAAATTAAAATATCACTTGAAGCTAGTAATAATAAGGGGTAAAAGGCGTTCTTAAGGGCTAATAAATGTAAATTTCATGAGAAAGTACAGTCATAATTCATAAAATAAAGAACAAAGAGAATTTTTGTTCTACGAACAAAGGTAAAAATCTGTCTTGAAGTCAGACTAAAATTAGTTACAGGAAGAATAAATCATAGGTTATGACAAAGGAATGTTAAAGAAGTGGTCGGTGATGCAAGATTCGAACTTGCGACCCCTTGGACCCAAACCAAGTGCGCTACCAAGCTGCGCTAATCACCGATATTCTTTGTACGCTTTAACTTAACTATCTTTGTACTAAGTGTAAAAAGATGGGGTGGCTAATGGGACTTGAACCCACGACAACCGGAATCACAATCCGGGGCTCTACCAACTGAGCTATAGCCACCATAGTAACTTAATTGTAAGTATGGCACGCCCTGTAGGATTCGAACCTACGACCCACGCCTTAGAAGGGCGTTGCTCTATCCAGCTGAGCTAAGGGCGCACATTACCTACAGGTACTTTTTAAATACAGAGTAAGTAAAAAGTGGTCGGTGATGCAAGATTCGAACTTGCGACCCCTTGGACCCAAACCAAGTGCGCTACCAAGCTGCGCTAATCACCGACTTTTGTTAAAAGCACTGTCGCTTTCAACGGGTGCGGATATTACCGACTTGCTGTGATGCAGTCAAACCTTTTTTATAAAAAAATCACTGTTCGCTCACTTTTAACACAAGTTAGTTATTAAGCAGGCAAAAAGCATATATCCTTGATGAAATATTGCACTACACTGCCATTAAAAGCTAATGCCAGATTAAGATCAACCTTTTAGCAGTTAAATGAAATAATGCCTACACCTCAGCATACCTTTGTGGCAGAATAGCCCCGTGTTCAACTATATCACTTTCAGGGCCCGTAAAGACTCATGACAGCAGCATTGATTGATGGCAAGGCCATTGCCAAACAGCTTAGAAACTCCGTAAAAGAAAAAGTTAACCAACGAATTGAAAATGGGCATAGAGCACCGGGTCTTGCCGTTATCTTAGTAGGAAGCGATCCTGCCTCACAAGTTTATGTGGGTAGCAAGCGAAAAGCTTGTGAAGAAGTAGGCTTTGTCTCAAGATCTTATGACTTACCTGCGACAACCTCTGAAGACGAACTTTTATCATTAGTCAGTGAACTTAACAATGATGACACTATAGATGGTATTCTTGTGCAACTTCCTCTACCAGAAGGGTTAAACTCTGATTTAATTATTGAGCATATTAACCCACAAAAAGATGTTGATGGCTTTCACCCATCAAATGTCGGCAAGCTATTATTAAGACAACCTGGCCTCAGACCTTGCACTCCTAAAGGTATAATCACACTTATAGAATCAACCGGTGTGGACACTAGAGGCTTAAATGCTGTCGTTATTGGCGTGTCTAATATTGTCGGTAGACCAATGATTTTAGAATTACTATTAAAAGGCTGTACTGTTACCGCATGCCATCGTTTTACTAAAGATTTAGAAGGTAAGGTCAGAAATGCGGATCTACTCGTTGTCGCTGTAGGCAAGCCAGCCTTTATTCCTGGAGATTGGGTTAAAGAAGGCGCTTTAGTTATTGATGTAGGTATTAATCGTTTAGATAACGGAAAATTAATTGGTGATGTAGATTTTGACAACGCTAAAGAGCGTGCTGCTTTTATCAGCCCAGTTCCGGGCGGTGTAGGACCAATGACCGTTGCAAGTTTAATCGAAAATACTTTGCTAGGTTGTGAACAGTTTGGTAAATAAACCTCGATGATTTAAATTTAATATGCTGATGAATATTAATCAGCAAATAAAAAAAGAGCTGTTTATCAGCTCTTTTTTTATGGGTGCACTTTAGTAAATAAGGTTAACACTTAGTATTATGCTTTACGCCACGTTGTTTTACCCGCACTGTCCTCTAAAATGATATTAAGCTCATTCAACTTATCTCTCGCTTCATCAGCTAAAGCCCAGTTTTTGTCCGCACGAGCTTGATTACGTTGTGCAATCAGTCCTTCAATCATTTCTACTTCGCTATCATCATTATTTCCCTGCAAAAACTTCGCTGGAGATAATTGCAATAAACCTAGAAGCCCACCTAAGTTAATTAAAGTAGCCGCTAATTCCTGCGCTTTTTCAGGGTCTTGTATTTTAGCTACATTTAATTCTTTCGCTAATTCAAACAATACCGCCAATGCTTGCGGAGTATTAAAGTCATCATCCATTGCTTGGCAAAATTGTTTCACTAACGAATTGTCCATATCAATTTCAAAATGACTAGGCTGCTCTACATCTCTTAACGCAGTATAAATTCTTTCAACAGACGCTCTAGCTTGTTCTAAGTTTTCTGTTGAGTAGTTCAATTGACTACGATAATGCCCTGTTGTTAAAAAGAATCTAACCGTTTCAGCATCATATTGTGCTAACACATCACGAATGGTGAAAAAATTGCCTAATGATTTAGACATTTTTTCTTGGTCTACTTGTACCATACCTGTGTGCATCCAGTAATTAACATAAGGCGTATCGAGCGCACAACAACTTTGTGCGACTTCATTTTCATGATGTGGAAATTGTAAATCTGAACCACCACCATGAATATCAAAATGATTGCCTAATACTTTTGCATTCATTGCAGAGCATTCAATATGCCAGCCTGGACGACCCGCTCCCCATGGCGAGTCCCAACTTGGCTCTTCAGGTTTGGCCGATTTCCATAAAACAAAATCTAGTGGGCTCTTTTTGCTATCGTCTACTTCTACCCGCGAACCTGCTTGTAATTGCTCTAAGTTTTGACCACTTAGCTTGCCATACTCTTTATAACTCGAAACATCAAAAAGCACATCACCAGAAGAAGCAACATAAGCGTGTTCTTTAGCAACTAATGTTTCAATCATTTCAATGATTTCTACCATATGAGTTGTGACTCGTGGCTCAAGATCAGGGCGTGCCATATTTAGGGCGTCAAAATCTTCATGCATTGCAGCAATTGTTCGCTCTGTTAACTGCTCAGTCGTTTCATTGTTTTCAATAGCACGATTGATAATTTTGTCTTCAACATCAGTAATGTTACGAATGTAGTTAACATCGTAACCAGAGAAACGTAAATATCGGGCTATATTATCAAAGCTAATGTAAGTACGAGCATGACCAATATGGCATAAGTCATACACAGTACATCCACAAACATATAACCCGACTTTACCTGGTGTGATTGGTGTAAAGGCCTCTTTTTTACGAGTTAACGTGTTATATACTTGCAACATGAGAATGTATGACTCCTAATGAATAAAATAAAAAGGCATTGTACCTTATACATTAGTAAGGGTCATTACAGAGAAAGACTATTTTCACAAGAAATTAAAACAAAGTTAGGCTACAATTCTCGCCAAGAAAATTTCTAACCTTTTAATGAGAAAATTATGATCACATTACAAACCAATCTTGGCGATATCAAAATCGAGCTTAACTTTGAAAAAGCACCTATTACAGCAGAAAACTTTAAGCAATATGTTGAAGAAGGTTTCTACAACGGTACAATTTTTCACCGCGTTATCAAAGGGTTCATGGCTCAAGGTGGTGGATTTGCCCCAGGTCTTGAAGAGAAAACCACACGTGCTAGTATCAAAAATGAAGCCAACAATGGCTTAAGCAATAAACGTGGTACTTTAGCTATGGCAAGAACCCAAGAGCCACACTCGGCATCAGCACAGTTTTTTATTAATTTAACTGACAATGACTTTTTAGATTTTAAAAATGAATCTATTCAAGGATGGGGTTACTGTGTATTTGGTGAAGTTGTTGAAGGCATGGACATTGTGGATAAAATGACCTTAATTGAAACCGGTAACATGTTCGGTCATGGAGATGTGCCAAAAGAAGAAATCATTATTAACTCAGCAACTGTAGCATAAGTTTATTCAATGAGTTCCAGTATTAAGGCAATAACGTATTTTATTGCCGACTTACACTTGAGTGAAGACAGGCCTGATATTACGGCCTGTTTTTTAAACTTTCTAGAAAACGAAGCAGTGAATGCTGAAAAGCTCTATATTTTAGGGGATTTGTTCGAAGCTTGGTTAGGCGACGATGATGATAGTGACTTTGTTAATAGCATTGCAAACGGCTTATCTTCAGTTAGTGAGCAAGGGACACAAATTTTCTATATTCATGGTAACCGTGATTTTCTCTTAGGTAAAAAATACGCCAAAAAATCTAACATGATCCTTTTACCTGAGGTGACCTTAATAGATTTATACGGACAAAAAGCCGTTATCATGCATGGAGATACACTTTGCACTAAAGATATTGAATATCAGAAGTTTAGAAAAAAATCTCGCTCTTGGTGGTGGAAAACGCTGATGACGAGCTTACCTTTACCTTTTCGCAAAAAGAAAGCCGCTGATTATCGTAAAAGAAGCAGTGCTGCCACAGCAATGAAATCACAACACATCATGGACGTGACTCAAAAAGAAGTCGTGAATTGTTTAGAAGATTATAACAGCCAACTGTTAATTCATGGTCACACCCATAGACCTGCAATTCATAAGTTAACCGCAAATAACAATACTGCACAACGTATAGTATTAGGTGACTGGTACGAGCAAGGCGCTTGGCTAAAAGTAGAGAAAGATAAAGTAGAATTACTTACTGAGTCTTTTAGCAAAATATAATTTACCTTAATGAGCAACTGTTAGTAACTAAAGTATTGCTGTAAAAAAAACACCATAAATGCTATAAAAGTTACTTAACACAAATAACATAATTAAAAGGCAAAAGTAATGAGAAACATAAGAACCTCATTGATATTTATCGCTTTTTCACTCTACTCACATTATGTTTCTGCTCAGCATAAGGATATCCTCGTTTATGCCGAGCAGTTAGCTCCCTTTCAATTTCAGGAAAATGATGGAAAACTAACAGGGTTGGCTATAGATGTTCTTAATGAATTAAACCGCACTACCGTTACTTCTACCTCTGTACAACTAGTTTCTTGGGCAAGAGCATATAAAGAAGTATTAGAAACGCCAAACTCAATGATTATCTCTATAGCAAGAACAGCAAAACGTGAAAATAAATTTCAATGGATTGGTTGTATTGTTAAGACCTCCCCCTCATTCTGGGGTCTCAAGAGTCAATTTAAAAATGCTCAGTTAACCTTTGAAGAGATTAAACAATATAGTGTGGCAGTTTCTAGGAACTCCAATGATGATAACTATTTAAAGAAGCATAATTTTCATCATGTATACCGACTAGTTTATGAAGAAAAAGCCATTGAAATGGTTTTTAAAGAAAGAGTCGATCTATTCATCGCAAGCAAAGCTACTCTACCTTCTGTAACGAGTAGCTTAACCTTAGATATAGATGACATTATTGCAGTCCATCAAATAAAAGATCGTCCAACTTATATCAATTTCGCCTTCAATAAAGATAGCTCTCCTGAGTTGGTTAAATTGTACCAAAACGCCTTTGCAATGATAGTGAAGTCAGGAAAGCTGCAGAAATTACAAAAAAAATGGGGGCTTGTTAATACTAATGCTACAAGCCAATATCAAGCAGAAAATGCCAACAGGACTAACAGTTTGGCACACCACTGTGAAACTTAAAGTCATCATCTGCTGAAGTAATCAGCTCTTTCTCAACTCGCGCAAAGTGCTCTACTCTTTCATTTACACTACCTTGTGCAACTTCCTCTGCAAGAGCAAGGTAGTCTTGATAATGTCGTGCTTCTGAGCGTAACAAAGATACATAAAATTTATTCAACTCATCGTCTAAATGCGGCGCAAGCTTAGCAAAGCGTTCACATGATCTGGCCTCAATGAAAGCACCAATAATTAATTTATCAATCAATGCTTCAGGCTCATAAGTTCTAACATGCTTCATCATTCCTTTGGCGTAACGACCTGCGCGAATATTTTCATAGGGAATTTGGCGTTGTTCCATAATCTGAAGCACTTGATAAAAGTGATGTAACTCTTCTTTAATTAACAATACCATTTTATCAATAAGACTTTGCCCGTAGCGACTTCCCTCTTTAGGGATAATAGTTTTCTTCAAATCGTTTTTATTGCTATTGAGACTAGCCAAGTTACCTTGTTTTCGATAAATAAAATCTTCGTAAGGTTTAACCCATTCAAGTAGTGCATCTCCACTTGCTTTATCAACAGCATACTTTCGAATTAACCACATTGCTGTTTGCCCGGCCTTTAATTCACATATCATATGGTCAATCAAAAGCAGAGGTAAACGTTCAGGTTTCTTAGCCTCATTTATCCATTCGTCTGGCGTTTCACATAAAAGAAATGATTTTATCGGTGCAAGAAGTTCGCTATACGGCATAAAATAACTAGCTCAGTAATAAAGTTTTGAAGATCTTACCATAAAAGCTGATATTTCTTTTTAAACCGATCAATATTTTTGACAAAAATCTTACTGGTTATCGAGATAATTACTGTCATAATAGTAAGTTCAAATTATCTAGTTACAGAGGTGTTAATGACATCAGTGAGACAAAAAACACATGCCAAAAATGCCAGCCAAAAGTTATTAACTAAGCATAAAGAGCTTATCCAAACCGACAATATAAAAGTCGTTTCCCATGTACAACGCGAAACAGATGACTGGTTTATTAATACCGTTATGATTGAAAAAGTAGATGTTCCTTTCAAATATAAGCGTAAGAAACTATATAAAAGTCTCCAGGGACAAAGAGTTAATATTACTTATTACCCTGATAAGGAGCTGATAGCTGGCTTTGATATCGAGGTAATGTCAGTAGTAAGAATAAAAATATCTTGAACAATACTTAACATCGCGACAACTATAACTCCAAAGATATCAAAACCACCGAAAATAGACTCATTAGTTATAAAAACTATCAAATCTTAATTGTTTTCGTTTGTTTTTAAGACAATTCTTGACGAAAGCTAAACTTTCTCCCATAAATAGAGTATCAGCAAAAAAAATTAATACATGCTGAAAACTAATGAGTGGTATTTAGACGTTTCCACAAACAAAATATCAAGGGGAAGTTACTATGATTTTAAATCATATCTGGGGCTTATACGCACATCCAAAAGATGAGTGGCATACAATAGAAAAGCGTCATGAAAGCTTAATGTATAGCTTAATGCATATCCTAACTATATCTCTTATTCCAGCTATTTGCGGATATTATGCCGCTGCACATATCGGTTGGACTATCGGAGTTGGCGATCCAATAACAATCAGTACCTCAAGCGCAAAAATTATGGCAGCCTCCATGTATTTTGCATTGATCTTCGGTGTATTCGCACTCGCCTATTTAATTCAATGGATGGCTAAAACATTTGACTCTACGCCGAATTATGTTCAGTCACTTGAACTTGCAGCTTATACTGCAACTCCTGTTCTAATGGTAGGTGTCACGGCATTATATCCTGTACTTTGGTTTGTAGCCCTTGCTGGTATGTGCGCCGTAGCCTACTCAGTATATTTACTATATTCTGGCGTGCCTATTATGATGAATATCCCTGAAGAAAAAGGCTTTATTTACTCAAGTTCTGTAGTGACTTGCGGCTTAGTTCTTTTGGTTGGTATTCTCGCATTTACCGTAATAATGTGGGGCATGGGGTTTGGACCTGAATTTATCGGTTAACATTCCTTTAATTTCTTAAAAATAAAAAAGAGCACTCTATTTCTACAGTAGTGCTCTTTTCTCATTTATTAGCTTATAAATAATGCCTTAACTAATTGCTCAGTAAAACTTACTCAGCCCCTTCATTGTGCATATCAATTATTGAATCGGCATTTTTATCAGACTTTTCTTTTGTGGTATTGTTTCTTAACGCATCAAGTCTCTCTAGATAGTCTTGGTCAATATCATTAGTGATATAGTTACCATCAAATACCGAAGTATCAAATGCTTTAATTTCAGGGTTAGCCGCTCCTACTGCAGTGACTAAATCTTCAATTGATTGATAAATAAGCTTATCTGCACCAATTAATTCACAAATATCATCAAGCTCTCGGCCATGTGCTACTAGCTCATTGGCGCTTGGCATATCAATTCCATAAACATTCGGGAACCTTACTTCAGGAGCTGCCGATGCAAAATACACTTTATTAGCACCTGCAGAGCGTGCCATTTCAATAATTTGTTCAGATGTTGTACCGCGAACGATTGAGTCATCAACGAGTAAAACGTTCTTACCCTTAAACTCAGTTTTGATTGCATTAAGCTTTTGGCGAACTGATTTTTTACGTTGCTCTTGACCAGGCATAATAAAAGTTCTACCAATATAGCGGTTTTTCACAAAACCTTGGCGATATGGAATATCTAATTGATGAGCTATTTGCAGAGCAATATCACACGAAGTTTCTGGAATAGGAATAACAACATCAATGTCTATATCATCCCATTCTGCAGCAATCTTTTTACCAAGCTTAGTACCCATTTCAACACGAGAGCCGTATACAGACATTTTATCCATTGTTGAATCTGGTCGAGCAAAATAAACAAACTCGAAGATACAAGGGCTATAAACTGGATTTTCAGCACATTGTTGACTGTGTATTTGCCCATCTTCAGAAAAGAAGATTGTTTCACCAGGCGCTACATCTCTTACAAATTCAAAGGAGCAGGCATCAAGAGCAACAGACTCTGAAGCCACCATGTACTCAATACCTTTTGCAGTTTCACGTTTACCAAAAACCAGTGGGCGAATACCGTTTGGATCACGAAAAGCAACCATACCATGACCAATAATAAGCGCTACCGTAGCATAAGCACCACGAACTCGCTTGTGAACATTGCTAACTGCTGAGAAAATATCATCAGACGTTAATGATAAATTTTCACTTTGTTGAAGTTCATGTCCCAAAATATTCAATAATAATTCAGAATCTGAAGTCGTGTTAACATGTCGACGAGCCTCAGTTTGTAACCAATGCTTTAACTCATCTGCATTAGTCAAATTACCGTTATGTGCTAATGAAATACCAAAAGGTGAATTAGCATAAAATGGCTGAGCTTCTGATGAGCTAGACGTACCAGCTGTAGGGTAACGTATATGACCAATACCAATATTACCTTGCAACCTTAACATATGGCGAGTGTGAAAAACGTCTTTCACTAAACCATTCGCTTTGCGTAGTCTAAAAGTATTATCACTGATTGTGACAATACCCGCTGCATCTTGACCTCGATGCTGTAAAACAGTTAAGCCATCATATAAATACTGACTAACAGGGGTTTTACCAACTATGCCAACCACACCACACATGAACTTTTCTCCACAAAAAAATAATCACAACACTTAGCTTATAAGCCATAAAGCCTAATAGCTAAGTTATTATATAAATTCTGTTTAGCTTGAAATTAACAAGCTAGCTTTATTCATTGATTCGTCTTTTATTAAAACGAAAAACTTATCTAAATAGTCTTGCTATATTATAGCTAAGATAAAAAACTTGATGACTGTTCAAGGTAGTCAAAAAACCACTCAATAATCAAAGTAAACTCAGGGATCAATTGAGAACCAGTCCACCAACTTGTTGATGAAGCGCTGGTAAAGGCATCCATGAAAAATAATACTGCGCTAACAATAAGTACACCTCTTAGTGCACCAAAAACTAAACCGAGCACTCTGTCTGTGCCCGAAAGTCCTGTCTTACTCACTAATTGCCCGATAAGGTAATTAACTAAGGCGCCTAAAATGAGTGTCGTGATAAATAGAATGGCAATTGCCGCAGCATTTCGAAGAACTTGATCGGAAATATTGGTTAATAAGTTGGCTAAATTTGCATAGAAAGTACTGGCGATAAAGAAGGCACTTATCCAGATAACTAAAGAGACAGCCTCTTTAACAAATCCACGTACTAAACTAATTAGTGTTGAAACACCAATAATTACCAAGATGGCGTAATCTATCCAAACCATAATTTGAGTTTCTCATTGATTAGAGGCGCGCATTCTAACAGAAGCATAAAAAAATCCCTACTTTTTTATTTGCAAGGATCAGCTTATTGGTTCAAATAATGCGACCTTCCCTTGAGTATTCGTTAACTTTTTCAATGCGGGTAGTTTATTCTCTAAAGAAGACTTAATTAACTCTGGGCCAATAAATACTTTAGTTAATGTGCCTTGCTTAGTTTTAATTGGGCGAGTGAAAGCAGTATAGCCATTATCTTTCAATTTCTTCAAAAGTTGTGCAACATTTTGCTTATGTTTAAAACTACCTAAATGAATAACCCAAGCCTGTTTAGCAACAGCACGCTCAGGTAAACTTTGCTCTTTAACTTTCTTAGCAGCCGTGTGATTCGGTTGTTTTGCTTTTGGCTTTTCTTCAACTTTGGCTGTTTTTACTTTATTAGCATTGATTTCATCGGTATCTTCACTTACCGTTTTTTGTGCGCTTTGTTGCGCTGTACTATCACTATTGTCAACAGTTGCAAGCACATCAATAGCTTGCTCATTACTTATCGGCTTATCTTTCTTTTCAATCAATTTATCTGTAGGAAACTTTTTGTTTGATAACTTACCTGTAAAGACAGGAGTTTCTGGGATTTTTTGAAAATGAGCCTTATTAGAGTTCTTTTCACCATCTAAAAGATCTGGTAAGAAAATAATCACGATGGCCGCAACAATAACGGTACCAACAAGACGATTTTGAAACGGTGTAGACAAACGATACTCCAAATTAAGTACAATCAATAATCTTGAATGACAACTAAGCTAAACCAATAACTCTCTGACTTCTGCTACAGTAAAAAATGAACCGAAGACTAATATTAGATCGTCTGAGTTAGCTTGATGGTTAGCTATTTTAAATGCCTGACTGACATTGTCAAAGCAATTGATTGAATTAGCAAATTTTGCAGCTATATTTGCAACATCTTTTGTCGAAGATGCTCTTGGTACATCAAGCTGCCCGATATACCAAACATCAATTTCTTCAATTAATGATTTAAGGCTATTTTCGATATCTTTATCAGCCAACATAGCAACAACAGCATGAATATTTTTATACCCTCTATCACGCTTATATTGTTTGATCTGCTTTGCTAAATACCTTGTTGCTTGTGGATTATGACCAACATCAAGTACAACATCACACGACGTAAGGAAGTTCGCTTGCTCTTGAGCAGTAAAGAGCTCTGTTCTACCAGAAACTTTAGTTTGCCCAATTAACATATTTACAAACTGAGTGTTCAAACTAACACCCAATTTATAAAGCACCATTAAAGCTGTAGCAACATTATCTTGGGGAATATGACATGGTTTTAAATTTTCTAGTAGCTTTGCTCCAGCTTTTAATGACCAGTTAGATAAACTATTCTGCACTATTTGAAAGTCTCTTTCACGGATAAACATATTATTGTTAACCAACTGCTCATCAGTATTTTTGCCAGAGTTGACTACTAAAGAGTTACCATAATTGACAACGGAAGCAGGTACATCTGTATCACCAACAACAATAAGCTGTTCAGCACGCATTATACCTGCCTTTTCATAACCAATTGATTCTCTGTCATTGCCTAAAAATGCTTGATGATCTAAATCGATTGTAGTGACAACCCCGACATCAGCATCAATAATATTAGTTGCATCCAACCGCCCTCCTAACCCAACTTCTAAAATGATTATTGAAGGTTTTAACTTCATCATAATAAGAAACGCTGCGAGGGTAGTGTATTCATAGTAGCTTAATGAAATATCACCGCGAGCTTTTTCTATAAGTTCAAATGCTTCAATAAAAAATTCATCACAGACATCTTTTTTATCAACTCTAAGCCTTTCATTAAAGCGGTTTATATGTGGAGAAGAATATACCGCAACACTACTAACACCAGTAGTTATGGATTCTTTCATAGTAAGTTGCTTAATGCACTCTGGCTGCATGAACGCATTTTCTAAAAAAGCACAAGTGGTTCCTTTGCCATTTGTTCCTGCCACGGTAATAACCGTAGCAAAACTTAAATCAACATTTAGCAATACAGCAACTTGAGCTATACGGCTTAAGCCCAAATCAATTTCTGTACTATGAATAGTTTCTAAATAAGAAAGCCACTCGTTTAAGCTTCGCGAGTGGCTTTTAATAATATCAGACATAAAATAATTATTATTCGTTTATGCTGCTGGAGAAGCATGCCCCATGAATTTACCGAGTAGTCTTGCAAGCGTATTACGCATTTCCCTGCGATCAACAATCATGTCGATAGCACCTTTCTCTAACAAGAACTCACTTCGTTGAAAGCCTTCTGGCAATTTCTCGCGTACAGTTTGTTCAATAACACGCGGGCCAGCAAAACCAATTAACGCTTTAGGCTCAGCGATATTAACATCACCTAGCATAGCTAAACTTGCCGAAACACCACCCATAGTAGGGTCGGTAAGTACAGAAACATATGGTAGGCCTTTTTCACTCATTTTTGCTAAAGCCGCACTTGTTTTAGCCATTTGCATCAATGAAAATAATGCTTCTTGCATTCTTGCACCACCACTTGCTGAGAAACAAATAAATGGTAGGTTGTGCTCTAAGCAATACTCTACACCTTTTACAAACCTAGCACCTACAACAGATGCCATTGAGCCACCTAAGAAAGAAAATTCAAATGCCGCCACAACAACTGGAGTACCTTGCAATTCGCCTTTCATAACAACTAAAGCGTCTTTTTCGCCAGAATTTTTCTGAGCAGAACTCAAACGATCTTTGTAGCGTTTTGAATCTTTAAACTTCAACACATCTTGTGCTTCGAACTCTTCACCTAACTCAAGTCGATTATTTTGATCCAGAAAGCTATCAATGCGCTTACGAGCGCCAATTCTCATGTGATGATCACATTTTGGACACACTGAAATCTGTCTTTCTAATTCAACTTTGTATAGAACAGCATTACAAGAAGTACACTTACTCCATACCCCTTCAGGGATATTACGTTTTTGTGTTGATTTTGCTTTCGGGAGAATCTTTTCTATCCAGCTCATAATTTTATTTTTGCCTATTGCAACGAATATAAATCGATTATTTGATGAAAACTTGTTCATCAAACATCATTTTAAAAGAATACTAATCTAAACCGCGTATTAGAGCATAGTTTAGCCTATATTTTATATAAAAAACTGGTCAGCTGTGTAACTTTTTGTTGCTTTTACTCAATTTTTTCAAAAATATAACGGCGCTTACAAAAATAATGGCCCTAATGGGTGTTTAGGGATATTAAATTGCTCGGGGTAGTCAACATCAACAAAATACAGCCCTTCCGGTGGGGCTGTAACACCAGCGACGCAACGGTTTTTTTGCTCTAAAACTTCTTTAATCCATACTGTCGGCTCAATAGCCTGACCAACTCGCATCAAGCTTCCTACAATGTTCCTTACCATATGATGTAAAAAAGCATTGGCTTTAATATCCACAACGATATATTTACCTTGGCGGCTGATTTGGCAATGTTCAATAGTTCTAACAGGAGAATGAGATTGACAATGAACGGTTCGGTATGAGGTAAAGTCATGGCGGCCCACTAAATACTGAGCGCCTTCTTGCATAAGAGTCTCATCTAATTCAAAGTGACAATGACTAATGCCGTGGTTTAAGATTGCGCTACGGATTGGGCTGTTAAAAATAATATATCGATATCGCCTTGCTGTTGCACTGAAGCGAGCATGAAATTCTTCATCGACTTGCTTAACCCATTTAACAGCAACATCTTTAGGTAAGTGAGTATTTACACCCAAAGTCCAAGCTACATCTTTCCTTACTTTTTCAGTATCAAAGTGAATAACTTGGTTAGTCGCATTTACACCTGTATCAGTACGACCAGCACAAACAACTTCAATGTTTTCATCAGCTATTTTAGATAAGGCTTTTTCTAATGTTTGTTGAACACTGACTACAGTTTTTTGTCGCTGCCAGCCACAGTAGTTTTTGCCGTCATATTCAATACCTAATGCATAGCGCATGTTAATTTATCACTTAAAATATCAGTTTGAAAAATTGCTGCGCATTATCCATTATTTTTAAGCTTGCTGCTACGTCTAGCCAAGAAATATTACCTGATTAATTAACCCATCAATTTCTTCAATATTTCATCAGCCATAGATTTTTGTTGCTCATCACCTTTAGCCAGTACTTCATCTAATACTGCTTTCGCATTATCTATATCACCGATTTCTGCGTAAACCTTCGCTAAATCAAGCTTGCCAGCAATATCACTGTCATCATCTACATCAATAGCTTCACTATCCTTAGCAAACTCTGAATATTCATTTAGGCCAACATCAATATTAGCCTTATCATAAGGTTCTTCGTCAGAATCATCTTCTTGAGTTTCAGAAAGTAACTCATCAACAGACACATAATCCTTCTCTTGCTCTACTTCTGGTTCACTTCTTTCATTCTCATTCGAAGGCTCAGTAATCGCAACATCAGCCACTAGAGAATCACCTATATCGTCTAATAGGTCGTCTTCAACTGCCGTATTTTCAGGCGTTGAAGATTCCTCTTCAATATTAGCAAGTAACTCATCAAAATCTGTATTATCTAATTCTTCAATATCTTCAATTTCACTATTTGACTCATTACTCAGTTCAACTTCATCTACATCAAGCGAGGCTTCGTCTTCAAGATCTGTATCAGAACCAGGATGTTCTTCTACGTTTTCAGCAAGTAAGTCCGCTAAAACGTTCTCATCAGTAAAATCAAGATTTTCTACTACTTCTGAGGCTTTATTCTCCAACTCTTCTGTTGAATCAATGCTATCAACATTTTCACTCACTTCAGAAATTAAGGCATCAATGTCTAGTTCATCAATAGACTCTTCATTTGCATTTGAGTTATCGGCGTCTAAATGTTCTTCGTTTCGAAAATCATTAAAATCAGCATTTAAAAATGGAGCAACATATTCTTCTGTAAACTGGTTAATCTTTTCAGCATTCTCAGAAAAATCATCTTCAGAAACATCTTCTACTTCAACCCGCTCTACAGTTGCAGTCTGCACTGACTCAACTTTATCGCTGTTTTCTTGAGCTATACCATTCATAGAGTCAAGTAAAGCATCGATATCATCAGGATCCGTTACATCGTCAGGTAGTTCATCAGCAAGGTTACTTGCTGGTGTCTCAACTGTGTCTTCAGGGATTGAGTCCGCCATTGAATCAAGCAAAGCATCAATATCATCAGGGTCGGTAACTTCAGCTGGTAACTCATCAGCAACAGCATTACTTGTTTCAACTGCTTCTGGTTCATCTGATGCTGTATCAGTTTCACTCGCTGAGTCATTCATCGAATCAAGCAAGGCATCAATATCATCAGGGTCGGTAACTTCTGCTGGTAGCTCATCAGCAACAGCAATACTTGTTTGAACTGCTTCTGATTCATCTGATGCCGTATCAGTTTCACTCGCTGTCTCATTCATTGAACCATTCATCGAATCAAGCAAGGCATCAATATCATCAGGGTCGGTAACTTCTGCTGGTAGCTCATCAGCAACAGCATTACTTGTTTGAACTGCTTCAACTGCTTCAGGTTCATCTGGTGCAGCATCAGTTTCACTTGCTGTCTCATTCATCGAATCAAGCAAAGCATCAATATCATCAGGGTCAGTAACTTCTGCTGGTAGCTCATCAGCAACAACATTACTTGCTTCAACTGATTCAACTGTTTCTGGTTCATTTTCAGATGCAGCAGACTCACTTGCTGTCTCATTCATCGAGTCAAGCAAAGCATCAATATCATCAGGGTCGGTAACTTCTGCTGGTAGCTCATCAGCAACAACATTACTTGTTTGAACTGCTTCTGGTTCATCTGGTGCAGCATCAGTTTCGCTTGCTGAGTCATTCATTGAATCATTCATCGAATCAAGCAAGGCATCAATATCATCAGGGTCGGTAACTTCTGCTGGTAACTCATCAGCAACAGCATTACTCGTTTCAACTGCTTCAACTGCTTCAGATTCATCTGACGCTGTATCAGTTTCACTTGCTGTCTCATTCATTGAACCATTCATCGAGTCAAGCAAGGCATCAATATCATCAGGGTCGGTAACTTCTGCTGGTAGCTCATCAGCAACAGCATTACTCGTTTCAACTGCTTCAACAGTTTCGATAGCTTCTGGTTCATCTGATGCTGTATCAGTTTCACTCGCTGAATCATTCATCGAGTCAAGCAAAGCATCAATATCATCAGGGTCGGTTACTTCTGCTGATAGCTCATCAGCAGTATTACTTGATTGCGCTTCTGCTAATGCTTCATCAATATCTATTTCTTCAACGCCCGCCCCCTCGTCAGCTTCTGGCTCAGTGATGGTATCAATATCTTCATCATCACTATCTAGGTCACCTAACAAGTCATTCAAATCATCCTGATTTAACTCTCCTCCCGCTAATACTTCACTCTCATTAGTCTCTTCCACGGCAATAGCGTCATCTTCAAGAGAGTCCTCTTCATCAAGGCCAGATAGCAATGAATCTAAATCGCCCTGATCTAATTCACCATTATCAAGAACTTCTGGCTCACTCTCATCATCAAGTAATATATCTTCAAGGTCGTCTAAATCATCTAACGCATCATCATCGTCTAAATGTATGGCATCATCTGAATCTGATTCATCGCCTTCTAACAAGTCAATTGAAAGGTCGTCATCTAAATCAAGTTCATCATCAAGGGATAAATCATCATCTAGCCCAAGTTCATCATCTAAAGATAAATCATCACCTAAACCTAGCTCATCATCTAACGACAGTTCATCATCAAGAGATAAATCATCATCCAAGCCTAATTCATCGTCTAAGCTTGCTTTCTTCGCTTGTTTTTCTTCAGGTTTCTCAGCATCGAATAGTTCTTCTACAAAGCTTGCATCATCTTTAGTTTCACGTTTTCTTTTTAAATATAAAATAAAGAACCCGACTAATATCGAAGCAGGAATTGTAGACATTGCGATTAAGAATAATGGATTATTAAGAAAGTCATTTTTATCCATTTCTGCTTGCTGCTTTTCTAGCAACAACTCTTGCTCTCTTGCTTCTGCTTTGGCAAGTAGTGCTTGCTGAAGTTTTATCATGTCATCCATTTGTGACTTGATTTCTTTACCTTTTGCAACTTCATCTTGCATTACTTCAAGCTGCTGATTAAAACTTGAGAGTCTATCTCTTAACGATTCATTTTCTTTTAGTATCGCCTGTAAGCCATCAATTGAATCAAGCACATCTTGTTGAATGTTTTCAAGACGTTGTTGTTGTGCAGTATCAATCGTTTGAAGCTTTTCATTAATTGCAACTTTTACTGTGTCTAAATCTTCTTTCTTAACTGCTGGCGTAACTGGTTTAGTCGTTTTTTTAACTGTTTGAGGTTGTTTCTTTTGCCAAGCTTTTTCATCTTGTTCAGTTTTAGAGCGCGCATTATTGCTATCAATCGCCATCATCTGCTCAAATGAAGGTATTTTGATATATTGTCCTTCAACAAGGTGATTACGGTTATTTTCTACAAATGCTTGCGGGTTTTCTTGAAATAAGGCCTGCATAACTTGATAAACAGTCAAACGATTATCAGGTCGAACTCTTAATGCTATATTCCATAAAGTGTCTTTAGAGCTGATTGGGCCGTATTTATCATAAGGAAAAACATCGGTACTTTTAGGACCGCGCATACGAATGCCGCGTTCTTCTTCAGCATTTGCTGGTATATGAGCGAACAATATGCTGACAATAACTACCTGCCAAAGGCAAAGGCGCAATAAACTTTGCATGAAGACTTCCTAGTAAAATCGCTTTTTATCAAAAATTATTATATGAATTATATTTTTCGAACAAACTATTGCTCTATCGCCAATTAATTGGCAATAACAGTCGCACCGTTGAAATACATAATAGCTCATCAAACTTAAGCAAAGATTATTCCAAATCACTTACTTATGAATAAGATAATACCAAATTCAAGTCAGATGTCTTGCATTATTATGACAATAAAAATGTGATTGCTCAAAAGAAAAAACTCGCCGCAACTATCTAATATAGTTAACGACGAGTTTTAGTTTTTCTTTAATTTACTTATGGTTAAATTAGTCGCTTACTGATACTACTAATTTCGATTGACCAATAATCTTAAATTAGGTGTTCTTTAATTAACAGTTCTGCAATTTGAATACTATTTGTTGCCGCACCTTTGCGGACATTATCAGCCACAATCCACATATTAATGCCGTTATTATGACTTATATCTTCACGGATACGACCAACATAAGTTTCATCTTTACCACTTGCATCACCAATTTGCGTTGGGAAGTCTTCATCATTAGGACATACAACAAGGCCAGGTGATTGTGCTAATAACTCTTTTACTTCTTCAGCAGAAATTGGTGCATTAGTTTCAATGTGTAATGCTTCACCGTGACCATAAAATACTGGAACACGCACTGCAGTAGGATTAACTAGTACATTGTCATCACCTAAAATCTTTTTAGTTTCCCACACCATTTTCATTTCTTCTTTGGTGTAGCCATTATCTAAAAAAACATCAATTTGTGGAATAACGTTAAAGGCAATTTGACGACTAAAGTTTTTACTCTCAACCGGCTTACCACTTAGCAAATCAGCAGTTTGTTTAGCTAATTCATCCATAGCTTCTTTGCCACCACCAGAAACTGACTGATAAGTACTTACATTAACTCTACTGATACCCACTGCATCATGAATGGGTTTAAGTGCTACTAACATTTGAATCGTTGAGCAGTTAGGGTTAGCAATAATATTTCGATTGCGATATTCAGCTAAAGCGTGTGGGTTCACTTCTGGAACAATTAAAGGGATATCAGCTTCGTATCTAAATTCAGAGGTATTATCAATAACAATACAGCCAGCATCACCAGCCATAGGAGCATATTTAGCCGATGTAGCACCGCCTGCTGAGAAAAATCCAATTTGCGCTTGGCTCCAATCAAAGTGATCAGCGTCAAGTACTTCAATGCTTTCACCATTAAACTCAATAAATTCACCAGCTGAACGAGCACTAGCTAATGGATATAATTTATTAATTGGGAAATCTCTTTCTTCTAAAATTTCCATAATGGTTTTGCCAACTAGCCCTGTTGCGCCAAGTATGCATACATCAAATTTTTGTGCCATGATCCTCTCTCTTTTTAGTTGGACGTTTTTGTAAAGCCTAAACGATGTGGCACATCGCTATAGGCATTTGGAGACAAGGTGACACTTACCGAAGAAAACTCCCTACGAGCGGGGTATGTTTTTCTAATGGTATCGAAACCTTGTTCAGATAATTGTTGACGAAAAATAGCATCATCTCGCCTGACATCGTAAACCATTTTAACTATCTGGTTTAGTACTATTTGATCAAATTGTTGCGTTATTTCAATAGATGAAATATTTGCCGCAGGTAAAAAATCATTTAACTGAAATTTTTGTGCTATTTTTAGCTCATTACATAATGCCTGATAGAGCATTTCACTGCCACGAGCTTTTCCTTCTAAGCTATAACCAGCAATATGTGCCGTGGCTATTTCAGTATAAGGGATCAGGGCTTGTAAAACATTAGGCTCACCTTCCCAAACGTCCAGTACAAGCTTTACACCATGCCCTTGCTCTTTTAAACGAAGTAAAGCGTGATTATCAATCACCTCTCCGCGACAAGCGCTAATCAGAATTTGTTCAGGTCGAAGGTTTAATAAACGTTGCTGATCAAGTAATTTAACTGTGCGATGTTCACCTGTCACCGTTTTAGGTACATGTATTGAGATGACATCACAGGCTAACACTTCCTCTAACGGATAATACTGACGAGTATCATTACTTCCCTGCTTTTGCTTAGCCTCAAGTATAGGATCACATAGTTTAAAATGAATATTTAATGCCGATAACTTTTCCGCAAGCCGAGTGCCAGTATTTCCAGCCCCGACAATGCCAACAGTTAATGTTGATAAATTAATTAAATACCGCTCTGCTAGGACGACTAAAGCACTTAATACGTACTCTGCTACAGAAATTGCATTACAGCCCGGAGCTGAATGAAATGAAATGCTCTGCTGCTTTAAATATTCTTGATCAATATGATCAGTTCCAATGGTCGCCGTACCAACAAACTTTAATTGCGGTGCTTGCTTCAATAACGCTTCATTAACTTGAGTTATTGAGCGCACTAACAAGACATCTGCATTCTTGATGTCTTGTGCTTGCAATTCACGTCCTGAAAAGGGGTAAAGGTTTCCTAATTCGCTAAAAAACTCATGCGCAAAAGGCATATTCTCATCGTAAAAAATATTCATTATCAATTATTAATGTTTAATTTTGCTTCATTATACCTAAATGACATAAAAGGTCTGTTTTTAGATAAAAAAAATCCTGATGATTAGTAAACACTAATCATCAGGATTTACTAATCAGCTAAAAGTATTCTATTTATACTTTTTCATTACTAAGGTAGCGTTTGTGCCACCAAAGCCAAAACTGTTTGACATGATAAGGTCAAGTTTAGTGTCACGTTTTTCAGTTACAATATCTAAACCTTTTGCTTGCTCATCTAAATTATCAACATTGATTGAAGGAGCAACAAAATCATTTTCCATCATTAAGATAGAGTAAATAGCTTCATGTACACCAGCAGCACCTAATGCATGACCAGACATTGCTTTTGTAGCACTAATTGCAGGCGAGTCTTCACCAAACAATTCTTGAATTGCACCAAGCTCTTTAACATCACCAACGGGCGTAGATGTACCATGCGTATTTAAGTAGTCAATTTTACCTTCAACACCTTCCATTGCTTGTTGCATGCAACGAACAGCACCTTCGCCACTTGGAGCAACCATATCGTAACCGTCAGATGTAGCACCATAGCCGACAATCTCAGCATAAATATGTGCACCACGTGCTAAAGCATGTTCAAGTTCTTCAACAACAACCATACCGCCACCACCAGAAATAACAAAACCATCTCTGTCAGCATCATAAGTACGTGAAGCAATTTCAGGGTTGTCATTATATTTTGAAGATAATGCCCCCATGCCATCAAACATCATAGCTAATGACCAATCAACCTCTTCACCACCACCAGCAAATACAACATCTTGTTTGCCTAATTGAATAAGCTCCATTGCATGACCAATACAGTGAGCACTGGTTGCACAGGCTGAACTAATTGAATAGTTAACACCTTTAATTTCAAATGGTGTTGCTAAACAAGCTGAACAAGTACTACCCATTGTTTTCGGTACGGCATATGGACCAACACGTCGGATACCACGGTTTCTTAGCGTATCTGTAGAAGCAACAATATTGGCTGAAGATGCGCCACCAGAGCCAGCAACAATACCTGTACGGTAGTTAGAAACTTGCTCTTTAGTTAACTTTGAATCGGCAATAGCTTGATCCATTGCGATGTATGCATAACCTGCGGCATCCCCCATGAAACGTAATGCTTTACGATCAATATGATCTTTAGTTTCTAAAGCGGGCTTTCCCCAAACTTGGCTGCGAAGCCCTTGTTCAGCAAAGCTTTCTGAACGAGTTATACCAGACTTTCCTGCTTTTAATGAGGCTAAAACCTCATCGGCATTGTTACCTATACTTGATACAATACCAATACCTGTAATCACTACACGTTTCATTTAATCAACCATCTATCATTTTAAAATCTGCTGTATTATACAAACATAATCCCATCAACTGGTATTACGAGTACAACATCCAGCGTACACTTGTACACAATATTAAGCTATAACCAAAAATATATCTATGCTCTTTTGACTAATATCAAACAGCTAATGCAAAATATCTCTGATCGCGATCAATATATAGCGTAAAATAACCAACATTAAATCATTGAATGATATTTTTATTGGTAAATATTTTGTCTACTGAAAACTCAAAAATAACTGATACAACAGCAGATTTAAAAAGCGCTCTCACTTTCAAAAAAGATGGTGCTCCATTTTGTACTCGCTTTAACGACATTTACTTTGATACTGAGTCAGGTTATCAACAAAGCGATGATATTTTCATTTGCGGCAATAATATTAAACAACGATTTATCGAGGCAAAATCAACGGTAACTATAGCTGAAACCGGTTTTGGTACAGGGCTAAATTTTTTATTGACCTTACAAGCGTACCAAAAAGCAAAAAGTGAATGCTCACATGATCTAGCTCCCATGCATTTTGTGAGTGTAGAAAAATACCCTCTCAATAAAGAGCAATTATCTCAATCACTTAAGGCTTTGCCAGAATTAGCACCCTATGCAACATTACTCACTGAACAATACCTAAGCGAAAAAAACACAACTAAAGAGCAAGTATTTGAAGCAAGCTTTTTAAATAATAAAGTCAGATTAACCGTTATATTTGATGATGCCAGTCAGGGTTTAAAACAACTATCCGTCGCAAAAAAGCCAAAAGATAATTCAAAGCTAACTTGTGATTTGGTTGATATATGGTATCTCGATGGTTTCTCTCCAGCTAAAAACCCTGATATGTGGAGCGCAGAGCTTTTTCAGCAAATAGCTAGGTTAAGTCAAGAGCAAGCATCACTTACCACCTTCACTGTGGCAGGCTTTGTTAAAAGAGCACTACAAGATATTGGTTTTAGATTAGAGAAACTTCCATCAAAAGGAAAAAAGAAAGAGATTTTACGGGGCACCTTTCACCGAGTTAACCCCAATAAAGGCTATCAACATCGGCCGAAAATCACAAAGCCTCAACATGTCAGCATCATAGGCGGCGGGATTGCTTCAGCATGTATTGCATATAAATTAGCAACTCAGGGCGTAAAAATTACTTTATATTGTAAAGATGATGCAATTGCTCAAGGTGGCTCGAGTAATGCTATTGGTGCTTTATATCCTTTATTACACCAATCGCAAGATGATATAAGTTCATTTTATCAAGCAGCATTTTGGCGTGCTAAACATTTTTACAATGACATTTATCAGCAAGGTTTTCAGTTCGATCATCAATGGTGTGGCTTGCTTGAGCTATCTTATAAGGACTCTTTAACGCAACGACAAAACAAATTTGAACAATTAGCGGCATGGCCTAAAGAGCTTATTCAGAGTGTTAATGCTTCTCAGGCAACTGAGATAGCTGGCATACCTTTGCAATATGGCGGACTGTTTATGCCAAATGCTGGCTGGGCTGCTCCCCAGCAGCTTGTTCAACAAGTTTTAAAAGCGGCTCAAGAAACGGGCAGATTAAAAATCAAGACCAACACACATATCAAAAAAATTGCACCTATGACACATTCTGCTGCATCCAACAAAGAAGTGAAATGGCAATTAACTTCTAATAAGGGCAACTTCAACGCAAGTATATTGATTATCTGTGGAGGCGCTGAAGTTATTGATTTAGATTACATTAAGTCATTACCACTATCTGCAACACGTGGACAAGTAACGAGTATGCAAAGTAATGAAATGATATCGCCCCTAAAAAGTGTACTATGCCATAAAGGCTATTTAACGCCAAAAAATAACAACATTCATTGTATCGGGGCAACTTTTCAAAAGAACGACACTAACACCCAAGCAAGCAGTAGCGATGATCAATATAATTTAGCCATGCTTAATAAATGCTTGCCTGATCTTGCTGAGCATATAAATTGGCAAGAACATGATATTAGCTCGAGTAAAGCGAGGCTTCGCTGCATGTCTCAAGATCACATGCCTTTAGTGGGTGCTATGCCCGATATATCAGCACATATCGAAACTTATGCTCATTTAGCCAAAGATAAAAACTGGCGATACACAGAGCCTGCTCCCGTTGAGAGTAACTTATATATGGCTCTTGGACTAGGTGCTCGAGGGCTTTGCTCTGCACCTCTGGCTGCTGATATTATTGCGGCAGATATATGTAATACACCTTACCCAGTCAATAGTGAAATGTTATTTAATTTAAGCCCTAATCGCTTCATTATCAGAGACATTATAAAAAGAAAGCTATAGTAATATAGCTTTATATATCATCTTCCTAATTTATATGAATATATTCTGATAGATTCGCATTAATTTGCGCCATATCAATAATTTATCAACTGTTATTATTTATTGTTCGCCTAGGATAATAGACAGGATGATTTTCATAATGAAAACTAAGCTAATACAGTTATTAATACTTCTTTTTGTTTCAACAGCATGGAGTGCTCAAGGACAACAATTAAATGTATCTGAGTCCATTAACAAAGCTGGACTACAACGAATGCTCTCTCAACGTATGGCAAAAAACTATATTCTTGTCAGTCAGGATATTGGTACTGAAGCTGCCAGAAATGAACTTGATGAAAGTGCTGCAATATTCGAAGAAAACATTTTCCACTTAAATGCATCTATTAAAGATAACAAATCTAAGCAAGCACTAAAAAAACTAAAAAACAACTGGTATGCATTTCGCTCATTTGCACTATCAAAAGCAGATAAAGAAAAGACAGAACAAATAGTAAAACGCAGTACCGAGCTACTGAAATCTGCCCATGCATTAGTGCTTAGCATAGAATATACATCGCGTGCCAACAGTGATCATTTAGTCAACCTATCGGGTAGACAGCGCATGCTTTCACAGCGTTTAGCCATGCTTTATTATGCGAGCAACTCTGGCTATAAAGAAAAAATTTATAAACAAGAAATGCACAAAACAGCAAGGCAATTTACCCAAGCTTTAGATAAATTAATTGCAGCTAGAGAAAACACACCTCAAATTAATGAAGCATTAGATGAAGTAGCAAATCAATGGCGTTTCTACCAAACTAAATTTGATGGCACTAATGAAGGTAACTTTTCACCAAAAACCATCAAAGTTGTTACTGAGTCTTTATTAAAAGAAATGAACAGCATTACAAAGATGTATGAAGTGCAAAGTACAAAAGAAAATAACTATGCATCTTGGATAAAGCCAGCTAACTAACCTGAGCTCGGCTTAATAAATAATTATCTAGCAGCTATTTTTACTGACTTCTTCGTTTAATTTACTTGCAATAGACTAGCTATTGACGCGAAATTTGCCTTGAATTAAGCAAAACTATCAAGCTAGAAAGAGAATAAAATATAATTCTTTGTATTTGAATAGTTAACTTACCTCTTAAACCGGGTTCAGGTTAACTAACCTAAGCTCGGCTTAATAAATAATTATCTAGCAGCTATTTTTACTGACTTCTTCGTTTAATTTACTTGCAATAGACTAGCTATTGACGCGAAATTTGCCTTGAATTAAGCAAAACTATCAAGCTAGAAAGAGAATAAAATATAATCCTTTGTATTTGAATAGTTAACTTACCTCTTAAACCGAGTTCAGGTTAACTAACCTAAGCTCGGCTGAACGAACAAAGAAGACGAAGCCTATTGCAAAGCAAAATCCCTATGGCATGCCATAAAAAATGCCGCTTAATTGCGGCATTTTTTGGTATATCAGAAGCAAAATTAACGAGTTAATCATTAAATTTACTTTGTAATTGCTGCCAAAAGTTTTGAACAATAACACTATCTTGTGGAGAGAGCTCTTTTTTTGCTTCATGTAGTTCTTTCGCAATTGCGTTAACTAACTCTTCACTAATTGACTGCTGCTCATCACCAAACTGACTTGCTGCCAATGAAATAAAACCTCGAATGTAACCACTAGCAAATAACGTATCATCATCAACCTCTTGGTCAAATAAGCTATCAAGGTAATGATAAAGGCTTTCCACTGTAGCAATCTTTACTGGGTTATCCATGGGGTTCCTTAGTATTCGATTTATTAATATTAATGTATTAGGCTGGGCTTGCTACAGGGTAAAGTACCTGATCTTTATAACCTGTAGTGATTGCCATATAGCCAGATAACTCTTGATCGAGTTCACTATCACCAGTATCGCTTACCAAAGCACGATTATTTAGTGCACTTAACTTAGTTTTGGTTGCGATTATAGCAATATTATCTCTACCACTTTCTTGTGCCAATACCGCCCTAATCACCCTAGGACTAAGCTGCTGATTACCGCGCCCAAAAATATGACCTTGCCCACCTATAAGGGTAATAACCAATTTACATGGGCCATCATGCTCTTTAATTGCTTGCCATAGTTCAGCTTCTGTTACATCACTCGCTTGAAGTTCATGTTGATAAACAAGGTCAACGCCCAATAGGGTATTTGCTAAATCAAGCTCAGCCATTAAAAACGCGGTTGTTGAACCTGAGCCAATAATAAACAAGGTTTCCTCTTCATCAGCCATTTCTTCAATAATGTTGGCAGAAATATCTTGCAACACTAACTCGTCACTTTCTTTTCCACCTGATTTAACCGCTTGAACATAACGAAGTTCACTTGGAATTTGCATCTCACCATAACGCTTTGCCTTTACCACGCCTTGACGAAATAAGCTTTCGTCAATATCCATGACATCGCCTTCAGCCAAGCTAACTAACTCTTTATTTATCATCATTTCAACAACACGGCCAGCAGCTTTAGGCGTAATAGCATAGACACCTGAATGAATTTTACAGCCCGCTGGAATACCTAATACCGGTACTTGATTTAAACCTTTATCATTATCTGAAACAATATTGGCAATATTTCTAGCTGTACCATCACCGCCAGCAAACAAAATAATATCAACTTGCTTTTCAAGTAAGGCTTTAACTGCATATTCAGTATCATCGGCTGCGGTTTGCTCAGTTTTCACTTCATAAACTAATTCAGTGCAAAAACCTAATGACTTAGCGCAATCCTGCCCCATCTGATCATTAACGGTATAAACTGTTAGTTTATCCATATAAGGCTCAAGTACTTCTAATGCCTGCTTAGCTCTTTCATTAGCTTTAGGTTTCGCACCCAAAGCAAGTGCATGCATAGCCATACCATCACTACCTTTTAAAGCGACACTGCCGCCGATACCAGCAATAGGGTTGATGATAAAACCTAATTTAAAATGGCTCACTGCTAAGCTCCTTTATTTGTGTTTGTTTCTCTTCAAACTGAGCTTTTATTAACGGCAATGGCGTTCCATAAAACTCAGCGAGCACAGTAATAAATTGTGCAGCTCTTTTTGGAAAACCATGCTCTAGAAAATACAAAACTTGTTGAAAGACTTTTTCTTTAAACTGATGCCTATCTCCCTGAAAGCCGTTAAGGTTATCAGATGAGATATTAAACACTTTTTGCGCCGAAGCATTAAATGCCCATTCAAGTGCTTGGGGATACACTTCTACTTGTTCAAAGGTTTTCTGTTGTTGTTCATCTCTGCCATCAGGCACATACCAATAGCCATAATCTTCAAGCTGTCTTCGTGCCTCACCCGCTTGACACCAATGTGCAATTTCATGAAGTGCGCTGGCATAATACCCATGAGCAAAAATAACTTGATGAAAAGAACAATCATTATTAGCTGGAATATAGATAGGTTCATCACCACCTTTCACAAGTTTTGTTTTATACTCTTTTGTAAAGGTGTTATTAAAAAGTTGGATTAAATCCTGATAATTGTACTGCATGATTATTTAAAGCAAGGCAACGGTAGCAATGCGTTATTAGAAATAAGTGACAAACAAAACTCATGTAATTTGAGTTAACTTAAAATTATGCAGAGTATTCTATCGAAAAACTGTGTCCGATACATAACTCTTTTAGTTTCTTCTCGGGTTAATTTTATTAAACTGATAGTAAAATACGATACAAACTGAACTTAATCTCACTCTTGTTGCTTGGCTTTACTCACTTTACAAACAGGTTAGTGAAAGCATTGAACACCACTAAAGCATTACACATCATCTTCAATGTTATCTATGCCTTGGGTTCGTTTTATACTATTAACTTTATGATGAATAGCCGATTTAATCATCATATAAGCACTGATAGGTGCTGTTAATAATAAAAAAAGTGAAATGAGTATTTCTTTCATACTCAAACCTGCCTGAGTATGACTAAAAAAGACCATTGACGCGGTTAATAAACAAGCCATACCTAAAGTAGTTGCTTTTGTTGGTCCATGTAAACGCATAAAAAAGTCTGGCATTTTAACCAAACCAATCGAGCCAACCAATACAAAGGCACCACCAATTAATAATAAAACAGAAACAATCCACTCAACCATAATTCCTATTCCTATTCTATAATATCGCCACGTAGCAGATACTTACATATTGCTACAGTACTAACAAAACCAAGCATCGCTATAAGAAGCGCCGCCTCAAAATACAATGACGTGCCCAAACTCATGCCATATAAAACAATTAAAGCAATGCTGTTAATATACATTGTATCCAAGGCAAGTATTCTATCAGGTACTGATGGCCCGACTAATAATCGCCATAAATTCAGTAATAACGACACCCCTATCATTGCAAAAACAACTAATATAACCGTTTCTAGCATTGAAATATCTCCTTCAGCGGCGCTTCGTAACGCTCTTTAATGGTCGTTATTAATTTAGTTTCATCTTCAAGATTGAGCACATGTATTAATAAATATTGCTGCTTAGGTGCTTCACCTTCACTTAATGACTCCTCCCAAGGGTATACTTCTGCACTGACCGTTCCTGGAGTTAATGACACCGTACTTGCTAGAATAGTAATAGGAGTACTATGGGTTAAGTCTAACGGCACCTTTACAAATCCAGGCGTTAGTCTTTTGGTTGGCCCTAGAATCAAAAAAGCGACCTGAACATTGGCCGTGATGATGTCATAAAGTACTAACATTAAGTGTCGAAATGCTAAGCCTGGTTTAGCGATAAGCGGTTGCTTGGTTCTAAACGGACTAATAGCCAAAGGAATAACGATTGCTAACACAACAGCTAACAAAATGTGCCCTGCTGATAAACTATTGTTTAATAGCAGCCAAACTACAAAAAGTAAAAGACTTAGAAATGGCGAAGGCAGCCACTTTAAGGAAGAATCTGAGCTCATTTCAGGCCTCCAGTTAGAACAACGTCAATATTGCTGTTAAAATCATGCAGTTTAGTTGCGGCATCAAGCGAAAACTCACTTAACGAGCCTGCAAAAATACTCATTAAAGGAGCACCAGCAAGAAGAATAATCAGAGCGATTAATTGTCCGGGTTGCACCATCTTTTGCTTTTCTGGTTTTATTTGTACATCAAGATGGTGCCAAAATATTGTACTCCCCGCTTTGGTTACAGCAACTAAAACAGCGAGACTTGCCACCAAATAAATAGACCAAAAAACGATACTATGATCAGCATTAACGGTTTCTTTCAACAGCCAAACTTTAGCAATAAAACCAGATAATGGTGGCATACCTATAACGCTAATTGCAGCAACTATAAAGCATAAACCAAGCAATTTAGGTTGTAGTACAGGGGGACCTGCCTCAATACGATCAAACACTGATTCTCGCTGACGCCCAACTAAATCAACAATAAGAAATAGTGCTGCAGTAACTAATGTCGAATGAACCAAGTAATAAATAGCAGCTGCACTCGAGCCAATAGTTTGCACCGAAATTAGGGCAACCAACGAACCTACCGAAACAATGACTAAATTAGCAATCAACTTACTTAAGTCTTTACTGGCAATAACACCTATAGCCCCCATCACAATAGTGACCAGTGCTAACCACCACAACCAGTTTTGCGCAATATGACTTAATTCGCCCGCCTGCTCGCCGAATATTAATGTGTAAAAGCGCATCATAGAATAAACACCAACTTTTGTCATAATTGCAAATAATGCAGCGACAACAGGCATTGCACTGGCATAGGTGTTTGGAAGCCATAAGTGTAGAGGTAATAAGGCGCCTTTTAGTGCAAAAACAACAAGCAATAACAAACCGCCTATTTTTGCCAAGTAAATATCATCACCTTGCAGCAGCGACACTTTTTGCGCCATGTCTGCCATATTTAGTGTACCTAAAACGCCATATAAAATACCTAGGGCAATAAGAAATACAGCTGACCCAACCAAATTCATAATCACATAGTGCAAAGCAGCACGGGTACTACGCTTATAGCCTCCATGCATAAGCAAAGAATATGAGGCAATCAGTAATACTTCAAAAAATACGAAAAGATTAAACGCATCCCCTGTAAGAAATGCACCATTGACCCCTAAAATTAAAAAGTGCACTAACGGATGAAAAAAGCTGCCCTTTTCATCATCTGAGCTACTTGCATACAGTACACAAACAGCACCAAGTAGTGTCGTTAAACAAACAAGAATCGTTGACAATGGATCAGCAACTAAGACAATGCCAAAAGGAGCACTCCAATCACCAATGGCATAAATTTGTGTCCCGTCAGCTTTAACGGTAAATAATAAGACCAATGAAGCAATAAATGTTAATACACTTAGACATAATGAAGTAAACCGCCTATTAGTTTTCGTTTTTCCAAACGGCGACATTAATAAAATAACACCCGCGAACATGGGTAAAAGAATAGGTAAAAAAATTAAATGCTGACTCATGACTTAACCTTTTTAGCTTTTTTAGCTTTTCTTGTTTTTTTTACTTTCAACTGTTTTTCAACTTCGTAACCATCTACATGATCAGTACCTAAGTCGGCTCGCCCTCGAATAGCTAAAATAACCACGAAAGCTGTCATGGCAAAACCAATAACAATAGCTGTTAATACAAGTGCTTGTGGAAGTGGATCAGCATAATCACTACTGTAGCCAAGTACAGCTGCTTTATTCAGACTTAACCGTCCTGCAGAGAAAAGAAATAAATTAACTGCATAGGAGAACATCGTTAACCCTAAAACAACGGGAAAGGTTCTAGCGCGTAAAATTAAAAATACACCACAAAAAACTAAAACCCCTATGCAGGAAGCGTAGAGTAACTCCATTAAATACTTACCTCTTCTTTAGGTTCATTTGTTGTTAATCGACCTAAGCTTGCCAAAATCATCAAGGTAGAACCAACAACCGTAATATAAACACCTAAATCAAATATCAGTGCACTGGCTAGTTCAATTTCACCTATTAGTGGAATATTAAAATAGTCGAACCATGTCTTCATAAAAGGCTTACCAAAGAACCAACTACCCACACCAGTAAAGAGTGCTATTGCAACGCCAGTAGCGATTATCTTTCGATAATTTATTGTTAAACGTTGTGCAATCCAATTAGAGCCATGAGCAATATACTGCAAAATAAAAGCAACAGCAGTCACTAATCCTGCAATAAAACCACCTCCTGGTAGATTATGGCCACGCAAGAAAATATAAAATGAAACCAATAAAGCCAATGGCAGTAATGATTGGGAAATACTTGCTAGTAAAATCGGATAGCGTTCTTTGGCCCACGGACGACCTTTACTGTCACTCTTAGGCATAAGCAACGGCAAATTAATTAGTAATTTATAAATACCTAACGCAGCAATACCCAAGACACAAATCTCACCTAAAGTATCAAAGCCTCGAAAATCCACCAAAATGACATTAACAACATTCGTACCACCACCACCTGTTTTCGCATTGGCTAAGAAAAATTCAGATATTGAATCAAGTGGTCGAGTGACTAAGGCATAACAAATACTGGCCACTACAATACCTAACGCCCCTGAAATGCCTAAATCACGTAAAATACGCGCAGAACTCGATTCTCTAGGCGAATGTTGTGGCAAGAAGAACAATGCCAACATCAGTAGAATAATAGTAACAACCTCAACAGTGAGCTGAGTTAAAGCAAGATCTGGCGCTGAAAAACGCGTAAAAGCAATAGAGGCCATTAAGCCAACAACAGAAAGCATAATCAAAGAAACTACTCGATTGCTATACCAAATGACTGTACTAATAGCACCAATGATTAACAACGCAGCCCCCATGGCATTAAACACATCAATAGGAGTTAACTCTTTCTGACCACCTAATTGACTCATTTCGAATAAAGGCCAACCAGCAAAAACCAAAACAACCACAAACATAAGGGTTAAATAGCGTTGTAATGAGCCATTTTCAATACGTTCAACTTTGACTTGGCACCAAGTGGTAATTGCTAAAACAACTTTATCAAAGAGCTTTTTAGCATTTAAAGAAGGTAAAGAGGCCTGAAACTGAAAAAGAAATCGACGTTGACTATAAAGCAATAAACCACCACAAACAGCAATACCACTCATCAATAACGGTAAATTAAAGCCGTGCCATAAAGCAACTTCATACTCAGGAACCTGACCGCCAATTGTAGCTTGAGATGCAGCCGATAAAATATCATCTACAACAAAGTTTGGAATAATACCAACCACTAGGCACAAAGCGACCAGTATTTCAATTGGAAGGCGCATCGAGCGCGGTGCTTCTTTTGGCTGCTTTGGTAAATTGACCGGTTCACCATTAAAGAAAACGTCATGAATAAATCGAGCAGAGTAAGCAACCGCAAATGCACCTGCCACGGTGGCAAGTACAGGGATAAGCCAAGACATAGAGCCCAATAATTGCTGATGTAAGGTCTCAGCAAAAAACATCTCTTTAGATAAAAAGCCATTTAATAACGGAACACCTGCCATTGCGGCAGCGGCAACCATAGCGAGCGTAGCGGTATAAGGCATATATCGCCACATACCATTAATTTTTCGCATGTCTCGTGTGCCGGTTTCATGGTCAATAATCCCTGTTGCCATAAATAGTGAAGCTTTAAAAGTTGCATGATTAATAATATGAAAGATAGCTGCAACTGCGGCGAGTTCGCTATTTAACCCAAATAACATTGTGATTAAACCCAAATGACTTATCGTTGAATAAGCCAACAAACCTTTTAAATCATGCTTAAATAATGCGACATAAGCCGCAAATAATAAGGTAGTAAGCCCAGTAAAACTTACAAGAATAAACCAAGTATCTGTACCAGCTAATACAGGATAAAAGCGCGCTAATAGAAAAACCCCTGCCTTCACCATGGTCGCAGAATGTAGATAAGCACTCACAGGAGTTGGTGCTGCCATTGCATGTGGTAACCAAAAGTGAAATGGAAATTGAGCTGATTTAGTGAAAGCACCTAACAGGATAAATACTAAAGTGACTTCATACCACGAATGATTTTGAATGAGTTCTTTGCTAGCTAAAATAACATCTAAGCTATAACTACCAACAATGTTACCTAATAAAAGTAAACCTGCTAGTAATGCCAGGCCGCCTGCACCAGTGACAGCTAATGCCATTATAGCGCCTTCTCGTGCTTCTGATTTATGCCACCAATAACTAATTAACAAAAATGAACTAATGCTGGTAAGTTCCCAAAAAAACCATAGTTGGATAACATTATTGGACATTACAATGCCGAGCATCGCTGTCATGAATAGCATTAAATAGGTGAAGAGCTTTGGCAAAGAGTCTTTACTACTGACATAAAAACGGGCGTAAAAAATAACCAATATACCAATCACTAGTATCATAAATACAAATAACAACGCTAACCCATCTAAACGAAAGGCAATATCTATACCTAGTAACGGGATCCAAGTGAAAGTTTCACGAAGAACTTCACCAGAGAAAACCGTAGGTGCTAGGCTAATCGTCATTATTAAAGCAATTATCGGCATCAACAAGGTTAATCTCGTTGACTGATTTCGTGTCAATTTACCTGACATTGAAGAAATAATACTACCAAGTAAGGATAACAGGGGTATCCAAAGCAAAGTCATAGCGTACCTTTTTTAATTGTTCTATTTGAAAATAAGCCTAGTCATAATATGTCAAACTACCCAGCACTAGCAAATATAATCACTGTAATGATATGTAATATTACTGAGTTGGCTCAATAAAGTTAATTTAAATTTTGATAAAAATTCGGTAATAACCTAAAAAAGCGAAATAAGTTCAAAAAAGCAATCGTTTTGCTAACGGTTGCAGACTATTTAAGTGTAGTATCTACATTTAAATAGTTGTAAGAAAGTTAGGCCAAAAAATGAAAAAACTAGACAGTATCGATTTGAAAGTATTAACCATTTTATATAACGATGCTGATATAACCAACAAAGAGTTAGCTGCCAAGATAGGTATTGCTCCTTCAACATGTTTAGAGCGAGTAAAGCGACTCAAGCAAAGTGGCGTCATTAAAGGTGCATTCATTGATGTAAACTTAAAAACAATTGGTGGCAATATTGAAGCAATTGCAGCAATTCGCTTACAACCTTATTCAGAGCAAATTGTTAATAAGTTTCGTGACGACTTGTTGAAATACCCAGAAATTCTTAACCTTTACCATATGGGTGGTAGCTACGACTACTACATTCACATGTCAGTGAAAGACAGCGAGCACTTACGTCAATTCGTTTTTAAAAATATTACCTCGCGTGATGAAGTTACCACTGTTGAAACCTCACTTGTTTTTGAACACAGTCGAAGTGGAATATTACCTAATTTTGGTGATGATTAATTCCACTACATCAGGTGTTACTAGTTAATGCTTTTCGAAGTCCTTGGTTTCAAAATATAATGGTGTCATGCTGCCACAATTGATGAATTTGAAATGTGTTTCTGGCTCGGTTGGCACTGATGAAGAAGTAGAAAAACGCGTTAAACATCCCGCTTCAACATCAATGTGTATTAGCTGATCATAACTGGGCGCTTGCTGGATACGGTGTACAAACATTTTGTAGTTTTTACTTAACTCAACAACATCGTACGTTTGTTTATTATTTGATTCTTCAATGTCATTCAATTGTCTTACATATAACTGCTTAGTAAAGTTGAGTGGCATATTTTCATAAACAAGCATACCACCTCGTTCAAAATGACCTGCATATACATCAGCAGTAATGATCATTTTATCACCACGAATCAGCTGATCTAAGTTAAATGGCTTTGGCTTAATCGTGGTAAGCTTGCCATCTCTTACCGTTTGCAATAGCGCAAGATCTTTTGAATCTAGCTTGTAAATTAACTGAACATCATGTGGCTTGTGGTACAAGGGCAAATGTGAAGCATAAATCGTTGAGCTATGACTAACTAATACCATACCATGTACGCCCATATAACTTGGGTCTAAAGGCCTTAACGCTTTTTCTTTAGCGAAAACAAAACAACTTTGAATAACGAGTAAAAAAACAAAAAATATCAATTTCATAAGTGAATTCTCGACTCTTTGAAAACGGTTAATGAGATTTAGTATAATTTAAATAACAAAAAAAAATCCCACCGAGGCAGGATTTTCAGATATTTTTTTATGACTAAAATTAGTAAATATTTGTTCGACTAAGACTTAAGATCATCAAAAAACTTTTTCACATCATCAAAGAAACCTTTCTCTTTTGGGCTATGCTTTTTACTACTTTTACCCATTTTTTCTTCAAGATTTCTTAATAACTCAGCTTGATCGCCAGATAAATTAACCGGCGTTTCAATAACAACCTTACACATTAAGTCACCGGTTGATGAACTACGTACCGATTTTACGCCTTTACCACGTAAACGGAACATCTTACCCGTTTGCGTTTCTTTTGGCACTTTAAGCTTCACTTTGCCAGCTAGCGTAGGTACTTCAATTTCTCCACCTAATGCAGCAGTGGTAAAGCTAATAGGAACTTCACAGTATAAATGGTTTTCATCACGCACAAATACAGGGTGATCTTTAACATTTACTTGCACATATAGATCGCCTGCTGGTGCACCGCTCTCGCCCGCTTCACCTTCACCAGATAAGCGAATTCTGTCACCCGTATCAACACCTGCTGGAATTTTAACAGATAAGGTTTTAGTTTTTTCAACGCGACCTTGACCACGACATGAAGTACAAGGATCTGTAATAACTTTACCTTTGCCACTACAAGTTGGACATGTTTGTTGAACTGCGAATAAGCCTTGACGCATTTGCACTTGACCATGACCATGACAAGTTGAACAAGTTTTAGCACTGGTACCTTTTTTAGCACCTGAACCATCACAGGGTTCACACGCCACATAAGTTGGTACCTTAATTTCTAGGCTCTTACCTTTAACCGCATCTTCAAGGCTAAGCTCTACATTATAACGAAGATCAGAGCCTCTTCTTGCACGCGACTGACCGCCACGACCTCTGCCGCCACCAAAAATATCACCGAAAATATCACCGAAGGCGTCACCAAAATCACCTTGACCACCACCGAAGCCGCCACCAAAACCACCATGACCACCTTGCTCAAACGCCGCGTGGCCATATTGATCATACGCAGCACGTTTTTGATCATTATTAAGCACTTCATAAGCTTCTTTAACTTCTTTAAAAGTCTCTTCTTTAGATTTATCACCTTTAGTTCTATCAGGGTGATACTTCATCGCCAACTTTTTATAAGCTTTTTTGATATCGCGCTCTGAGGCATCTTTAGATACGCCCAGCACTTCATAATAATCACGTTTTGACATAAATTTATTCTTTACTTCATGTTGATTGATACTAATTTGCTTAATTTCTTTTAATGCTTTGCTAGGTACTACAAAGTCAAAAAACTAAGAAAATCAAAACCAAATTAATAATTAAATACTACTTTTTAACATACAAAAAGCGCCGTAACCGACGCTTTCTAAGAACAACTAACAATAAAAGTAAGTTAGTTGTCGCTGACTTACTTAAGAGCAAGGCGGAAGCACGGAGCGTAGTATACTACGTGAGTACTTCCAACGATGCTATTAAGTTATTCAGTAGACAAATAATTACTTATCGTCTTTTACCTCTTCAAACTCTGCATCAACCACATCATCAGCAGGGGCTGCACCAGCATCACCTTCTGGCGCTGCACCTTCTGGTGCGCCTTGAGCTTGTGCTTTAGCTTGAGCAATTTCCATCAACTTAGCTGATGCTTCCATTAATGCTTGTTGCTTAGCTTCAATCGCTTCCTTGTCGTCGCCTTTAATCGCTTCTTCAAGTTCAGCGATCGCAGCATCAATTTTCTCTTTGTCTTCGCTTGGTAACTCGTCACCAGCTTCTTCAACTTGCTTACGAGTAGCATGCACAATGCCGTCAGCTTGGTTACGCGCTTGAATTAACTCTTCAAATTTTGCATCTTCATCAGCGTTAGCTTCAGCATCACGTACCATTTGCTCTACTTCATCATCAGATAAACCTGAAGACGCTTTAATGGTAATCTTCTGCTCTTTACCTGTGTTCTTATCTTTAGCAGTTACATGCAAAATACCGTCAGCATCGATATCAAATGTTACTTCAATTTGTGGTGTACCACGTGGTGCTGCATCAATACCTTCTAGGTTAAATTGACCTAAAGATTTATTTGCCGAAGCTTGTTTACGCTCACCTTGTACAACATGAACTGTTACTGCAGATTGGTTATCTTCAGCTGTTGAGAATGTTTGAGACTGCTTAGTAGGTATCGTTGTGTTCTTATCGATAACTTTAGTCATTACACCGCCCATTGTCTCAATACCTAGAGATAATGGCGTAACATCTAATAATAATACGTCTGTAACATCACCTGAAAGTACACCAGCTTGAACTGCTGCACCTGAGGCTACCGCTTCATCAGGGTTAACATCTTTACGTGGCTCTTTACCAAAGAAATCAGTTACTGCTTTTTGCACTAATGGCATACGTGTTTGACCACCAACTAAGATAACGTCATCAACGTCACTTACCGATAAATCTGCATCTTTAAGCGCTGTTTTTAAAGGCTCTAAAGTCGCTTTAACCATGTCTTCCACTAAAGATTCTAACTTAGCACGTGTTACTTTAACGTTCATGTGCTTAGGACCTGATGCATCAGCAGTGATGTAAGGTAAATTTACATCTGTTTGTTGAGCTGAAGAAAGCTCACATTTTGCTTTTTCCGCTGCTTCTTTTAAACGTTGCATCGCAAGAGGATCAGCAGTTAAGTCCATGCCTTGATCTTTCTTGAATTCATCTACTAGGTAATTGATTAAACGGTTATCAAAGTCTTCACCACCTAAGTGCGTATCACCATTAGTCGCTAATACTTCAAATGTGTGCTCACCTTCAACTTCATCAATTTCAATGATTGAAATATCAAAAGTACCACCACCTAAGTCATATACCGCAACAACTTTGTCACCTTGTTGCTTATCCATACCGTAAGCAAGTGCTGCTGCAGTAGGCTCATTGATAATACGCTTTACATCAAGACCAGCAATACGACCAGCATCTTTAGTAGCTTGACGTTGTGAATCGTTAAAGTAAGCAGGTACCGTGATTACCGCTTCAGAAATTGTTTCACCTAAGAAATCTTCAGCAGTTTTCTTCATTTTTTTCAATACTTCAGCAGAAACTTGTGGTGGCGCAACTTTTTCGCCTTTAGCTTCTACCCACGCATCGCCGTTATCAGCTTTTTTGATACCAAATGGCATAATTTCAATATCACGCTGTACTTCTTTGTCTTCAAAACGACGGCCGATTAAACGTTTAATTGCAAATAACGTATTTTGTGGATTAGTTACTGCTTGGCGTTTAGCAGGTTGACCAACTAACGTTTCGCCTTCAGCTGTGTAACCAATGATTGATGGCGTAGTACGATCGCCTTCTGCATTTTCAATAACACGTACACTGTCGCCGTCTAAAACAGCAACACATGAGTTAGTTGTTCCTAGGTCAATACCGATAATTTTGCCCATCTTTGGAGCTCCTATTCATTTAAATATAAGTAAAATCTGTTGTTGAAATAGTAAGTGGGGTCAGCAAAATGCTTTTCAATAGAAAAATTAAAAAAACTTTCTTTTTTATTGATAAATAGCGTAAAAAATTTATTGAGCAATTAAGCATTCTTAAAGAAAACTCACAAATTGCAGGAGAAAAAGTACTCCTTCCGGCGTCGCAATAAAAACGGGCTAGTTACGAAACCTGGAAACGGAAGGAAGTACAAAAAAGTTGAAATAGTGAAAGGTTACAATTTATTGTTTAGTTATTTCTTTCATCGCAAGCTCTAAACGAGGATCCTCGGTGTTTGAACTTGTACTTTTAAAAATAATATCGTGTGAACGATTTAGGAAAAATGTTGTAGGAGTGCCACGAACTTCGTATTCTTTAGCAACTTGCTCGCCATTCACAGCAGTAATAAAACTAAAGCCACGTTGATATATTGCATCTTGAGGTTTCGCGCCTTCATCTTCACGAAAGCTAATAGACACGATAACTACACCTGCATCTTGATACTTCTTTTGCAACTCAACCAGTGTTGGCTGTAATTTTTTACAATAAGGACACCAAGTAGCCCAAAAGTGAAGAATAACGGGTTTACCATGAAATTGAGCCAAACTTATCGATTCACCTGATTGTGTTTTCAACTGCCAGGGCTTTGCTTTATCAATAGCAAAGGATGAAGTGCTAACGCACCAAAGAAAGGTAATAATAAAAAGTTGCTTTACAGCCTGCATTATAGATAGCACTAAAATAATTAAAGGTTTTAAAAGAGACCTTAGAACTCAGAATAACTTTCAAAATTTTTAATTTAATTAATTTATAAATAGAAAATAATAAGCCTGAAATTCAGGCATAAAAAAAGCAAAGGTATTATCCTTTGCTTTGTAGTCAGAAATTATCTTGTGTTAAGCACTTGTATCTACGCTAGGCGCCTTTGATACCATAACCATAGCAGGACGAATTAAACGGCCATTTAATTCATAGCCTTTTTGCATTACCGCAATAACAGTATTAGGAGCAACATCAGGAACTTCCTGCATAGTCATCGCTTGATGCTGATCAGGGTTAAAAGGTTGATCTTGTGGATCAATTGCTTTAATTGCAAACTTCTCTAATGAAGAAATCAAGCCTTGCAATGTTAATTCAATTCCTTCGATAACCGCTTTATTACTTTCATCATCTTTATCAATGCTTTGTAATGCACGTTCTAAGTTATCAACCGTTGTCAGCATTTCACCTGCAAATTTTTCTAATGCAAACTTGCGCGCTTTTTCAACATCTTGTGCTGAACGACGACGAACATTGTCAACTTCAGCTTTAGCACGAATAACAGAATCCTTTTGATCAGCAACTGTTGCTTTAGCTGCGGCTAAGGCAAGTTCCAGCTCATTAATTTTCTCTTGCTCTTCACTGATCACTTCATGAGCATGCTCATGCTGTTCTTCTACCTGCTCTTCAGCCTGTTGAACAATCTCTTCCGCTAACTGCTCAGGCGTTAGTTCGGCGGCTTCTGCACCTTTATTATCTGTTGACTCGTTTGTCATGAAAAACTCCAAAATAAAACTTTCTTGCTGACATTATGGGGGCTAGCTTAATTGATTCAAGTACCAATTTAAAAATTTTATAAAAAGTGAACTTTACAATAAAGCCAATTCCAGCGAAACTGCAATTATAGCAAGGTATTAACTCACTAAGAGCAAAAACATTATGGCTCAACACTACAAAACAATCGGCCTAATTGGTAAACCAAATCATGAAGGCGCCAGTGCCACAATAGAAACTTTACATACTTATTTATTAGAAAATAAATATGACGTTATTGTAGAGCAAGCGGTCGCAAGTTCCATGTCTGATGACTCAATGAACACAGGTACGTTAACTCAAATCGGAGAAATAGCTGATTTAGCCATTGTTGTCGGTGGCGATGGTTATATGCTCGGCGCTGCTCGCGTATTAGCTTGTTATGATATTGGTGTGATTGGAGTAAATAGAGGCAACTTAGGTTTTTTAACCGACTTATCTCCACAAGAACTCATCGAGCCTTTAGCTGAAATTTTAGCTGGTAACTCTCGATCAGAGCAGCGCTTTATTGTAGAAGCAGAAGTTTATAGACATGGAAGAATGAAAAGTTCTAATAGTGCAGTAAATGAAGCAGTACTTCATGCAGGAAAAGTAGCCAGCATGATAGAGTTTGAAGTATACATTGATGGTTCATTCATGTTTAGTCAGCGATCAGACGGATTAATTATTTCAACCCCAACAGGATCAACAGCCTACTCAATGTCTGCAGGGGGACCTATTTTAACACCTAATTTAAATGCTCTATCATTGGTACCAATGTTCCCACATACCTTAACCAGCAGACCAATAGTAGTTGATGGTGACAGTGAAATTAAATTAGTACTCGCCAATGATAACCATGAAAACCTACAAGTCAGCTGTGACGGTCATGTGATTCTCGCGGTAATGCCTGGCGATGAAGTTATCATTAAAAAGAGCCCTTACACCATAAGGCTAATTCACCCACTTAATCATGACTATTTTAATGTGTTGCGCAACAAATTGAGTTGGGGTAATAAGCTTTATTAAGACATAAAATAAAAACCTTTATAAACAAAAAATTATAGTTCATAGCAATATTTTTTGAGCAAATTGCTTGCATAAAAACCAGTAACTGTATAAATTAACAGTTACTGGTTTTTTATTCATGTATTGTAACTTTAAATAGGTTTACTTATGTTATTGCAACTCAACATACAAAACTTCGCTATTGTCCGCTCTTTAGATATTGACTGGCAATCAGGTATGACAACCATTACCGGCGAAACAGGTGCAGGTAAATCTATTGCAATAGATGCTTTAGGCTTATGTCTAGGTGAACGTGCTACAACAAATGTAGTTCGCCCAAATTGCAAAAAAGCAGAGCTGGCAGCAACATTTGATATAAATAGCAATAAAGCTGCTCAGCATTGGCTCATAAAAAACGATCTGAGTTTAGATGACGAAGAAACATTATATGAGTGTATTTTAAGGCGTGTAATTTCAGCAGAAGGTCGCTCGAAGTCCTATATAAACGGTAGCCAAGTACCACTGGCACAATTAAAAGAAATTGGTCAGTTACTGATTAATATTCATGGTCAACATGATCATCAATTAATTGTGAAAGCAAATGAGCAGTGTCGGTTATTAGATGACTATGCCAAGCATCAAACCTTACTCGATGATGTTAAGCACTATTATCAACAATGGAAAAAGTTAACCAAAGAGCTAGACCAATTACAAAAAACAAAACAAGAAAACGAAGCAAAAAAGCAGCTTATACAATACCAAGTCGATGAATTAAATGAATTCTCATTACAACAAGATGAATTTATTACCTTAGAAACAGACTATAAACGCCATAGTAATGCTCAAGACTTACTTGATTCAACGTTAACTTCGCTACAACTACTTTCAGAAAATAATAACTTTAATATTATTGATTCACTAAGGCAGTGTACTGAAAACATCGGTGAACTGTCTCGCGTTGATTCTGAACTACAAAACGTTGCTAGTCTGTTAAGTGAATCATTAATTCAACTTGATGAAGCGAATAGTGATCTTAAGCAATATTACCAACAGTTAGAATTAGATCCTCAGCACTTTTCTTTAATTGAAGAAAGATATTCAACAGCCCTTCAACTGGCAAAAAAACATCAAGTTTCACCCGAGAGTTTAGTCACCTTTCATCAATCATTAATACAAGAACTCGCCGCAATATCTAGTGATGAATCAAGGCTTGATGTTATCATCAATGACATAGATACAACGAAGCAGCACTATCAAGACGCAGCTAAAGCTCTTTCAATTTCACGCCAAGAAGCGGCAAACAGCCTAAGTGCGGCAATAACAACCAGTATGCAAGAACTAAATATGCCAAATGGTCAGTTCTATATTGACGTAAGCCAAGCGAGTAAAGATAACTATGCGATGCATAGCAAAGGCATCGATACAATTAGCTTTCAAGTAAGTATAAACCCTGGCCAAGCTTTAGAAGCCATGCATAAAGTAGCCTCAGGCGGAGAGTTATCAAGGATCAGTTTAGCTATGCAAGTCATTCTTGCTGATAGTGTGATCACCCCAACATTAATCTTTGATGAGGTAGATGTAGGTATAAGTGGCCCAACAGCCGCAATGGTCGGCAGCAAATTACAGCAATTGGCTAAAAACACTCAAGTGATATGTGTAACTCACTTACCTCAGGTTGCGTGTAAAGGGCACCAACAATTATTCGTCAGTAAATTAACAGATGGCGAGCATACTGAAACCCAAGTTACGGAACTTAATGAGAAAAAACGCATCAAAGAAATTGCTCGTTTACTTGCTGGTGATAAAATATCACAGCACAGCTTAGCAAACGCTGAAGAACTTTTAGCCAGTTAATTAATGACTAAGCATTTGTTAATAGCTGTTTCTGTCATATATCGAAGGCAAATAGCAGGTTACTTGTGTATTATTTTCAATTTAAGTAAAAATAATTTTGTAACTATTGACCAGCTTAGTTATTATGCCAGCTCACACTTTTTAGGATAAATAAATTTAATGTTGTTTCGTGTTGCCGCTCTAACCATCGCCTTATCACTTTCAGCCTGTTCAAGCTGGGTTTACCGTATTGATATACCTCAAGGCAATTACCTTGAGCAAAAAAGTATCGATAAACTACAAGTTGGTATGACTAAAGAGCAAGTGAAATTTATTCTTGGTAGTCCCGTTGTAGCTGATGCCTTTAACAAAGATGCTTGGCATTATGTTTATAAATTTAAATCTGGTCGAAGTAAAAAATATAATACTAAAAAAGCCTTTATATTAACTTTTAAAGAAGACAAGCTAGTTGATGCTAGTGGTGATTTTGAACTGCCTGAAAACTTCTATACGCCTTTTAATGAAGTGTCTGAAACAGAAAAAAGAAAGTCACAATTTAAACAATAGATACGATTAAATAACAAAAAAACGGCTCATTAGCCGTTTTTTTTTATCCTTTTAAGCTAGTGAACCAATATAATTTAACTACTAAGTTTTTACTTCTGCTCGTAAGGGATTAACACGGCCACCCGTAGTTTTATCTGCTCGTCCTTCCTCTTTAGCTTTTTCTGCGCGCCTTTTGCGCACCTCTTTCGGATCAGCAATGAGCGGGCGATAAATTTCAATACGGTCTAGATCACTTAACTGTTCAGACAACTTAACGGCCCTATTCCAGATGCCGACTTTATTAACCTTTAAATCAATTTCACTGAATAAAACTAACATACCAGACTCTTGAATAGCCTGTTCTACAGTTGTTCCAAGGGGTACAGGTAATGATAATAATTTTTGCTTATGCGGCAGACCATAAACTACTTCAACATGGATCAATTCTAGAGTTCCACTATCATTTTGGCTAGCATCCATCATGTGCTACTTACTCCGTATACTTGTTTTGCTCTTTGAGTAAAGACTTTCACCAAGCTATTACTGAAGTGACTAAAAACCTTACCAAAAGCAAAAGAAACCACTTTATTCGAAAACTCATACTCCAACTCTAAGCTCACTTTGCATGAATCCTCAGATAAAGGAATGAATGACCAATAACCTTCAAGTTTTTTAAACGGACCATCAACCAAAGCCAAATGTATTCTTTCATTTGATATAAGCGTATTTTTAGTAGTGAACCATTTACTTAGGCCCCCCTTTGAGACCAAAAGTGCTGCGGTAACCGTATCAGAGTCTTGAGCGATAATTTTGCTGTCATTACAATCAGGTAAAAATTCTGGATATAAAGTGATATCATTTATCAAATCAAACATTTGATCAACACTGTGCATTACTAACGCACTACGACTTATGGTTGGCATTTAACCCCCTTGAAAATGAACTGCGCTATGATAACAAAATGATGGAAAAAGCACATTAGTGAATATATTTTTCTAAGAAATAATAAATTTCATGTAAAAACTAATATTTGTGAGTATAATCATCGCCGAATCACATGGTAAAGAAGAACATGGCAAAGAAAAAATCTAAAAAATCCAACAGTAATACTATCGCTTTAAATAAAAAAGCGAGACATAATTATACGCTGTCTGACAAGTTTGAAGCAGGTATGAGTTTACAGGGTTGGGAAATTAAGAGTATTCGTAGTGGTAAAGTTAATATTTCTGACTGCTATGTTCATCTTAAAGACAGAGAAGCTTATCTAGTCGGTGCTGAAATACAGCCATTAACAGCTGCTTCAAGTCATGTTATTTGCGAACCTACAAGACCAAGAAAACTGCTCTTAAATAGACGTGAGTTAGACAAACTTGTTGGAGCTGTAGAACGTAACGGCTACTCGTTAATTGCTACCGCGATGTACTGGAAACAGTGCTGGGTTAAACTCGAATTTCATTTAGGCAAAGGTAAAAAAGATCACGATAAGCGCGCTGACATTAAAGACAGAGAATGGAAAGTAGAGCAAGGTCGTATGATGAAGCATAAGCAATAAGTTAGCGTACTTAGGCCTATTTTTTTAGGCCAATGTTTATCGAATTTCTATACTTGCTTAGCAATTATTTACCTAACTAAGTGCACCTCAAACTTAGTATATAAATCACTCTCTACGCTTCATGATAGTTTCTCATCTCATTTTATATAGCGTCTCTAATCTTCACATCTTTGCATGATGAAATAATATTTTCTTTATCATTTACTTATTAATCAGTAGAAAGCTTTAAACATTACCCCAGAGCTATTTAACAATTGCTTTACCATTTGTTTCTAGCAAGCATGAGGCGTTCAATACACTAACAAACGCACTATTCTATCTTTTGCTAAATAAATGTAATATAGCTACATTATCGGTCATGTTTGCTCTAAATAACAAACGATTAAGTCGATTAGCTATAGATTCACTCACCTTTTAAAAGTAATAATCAACAAGGTTATCATAATGGACAATAAACAGGCACATGGGGTACATCACGAAGAGCTTTCATGGGCTCATCCTATCCCACTTATTCGCCATTTACACTCAGTTATCAGAGGTTCTGTTAAAATACTCGCCATTTTAATGGTCGCAGTAATTCTTTGGGGAGTGGTAGATGTTTTCTATGTGATCTACTTAAAATTAATGACACCTCCTATGTTCATGTTGGACGTAAATGATATTTTTCAAGCGTTTGGTGCATTCATGGTTGTACTTATCGCCATTGAAATATTTATAAACATTCGCCTATATTTGGGAACAAACGAAATACCTGTAAAGCTTGTTATCGCTACCGCACTAATGGCAATTGCACGAAAAGTGATCGTGATGGATTTAGAAAAAATTAGCTCTGACTATATTTTTGCCATCGCAGCAGTTGTTTTGGCTCTAGGTGTAACATTTTGGTTAATTTCTCGAGAAGGAATTACTGGGCAATAAGGCCTTCATATCATAATGACGATATTTTCATCTGACATAATAAAATAATACTGATTAAAAATACTGCTAACTCTCTATGCACAATGACTATAGTACATTTACAGCTTGATGTACTGAGGTATAACAGTTAAAATTCTTATTAGAGGTTGTGCGTAAAAACATGTCTCTGCTTAACTCCAAGGGTAAAGAGTAATCGGGGCGGATTCAGGATTCGACAAGATTCACGAAACCCAAGGTGCATGCCCAGGGGCGGTTGGCCTGGTAAAAAGCCGCAAAACTATAATTGCAAACGACGAAACGTTCGCACTAGCAGCTTAATGCTAGCCATCACCTTATAGACTCGTCTATTGTCTCGAGGATTGATGGTCACCCTAAGTAGACTAGCGAGGGAAGCACGCTTGAGGCTGAACCGCGAAATAGTATCAAGCTCACCATGACGAAGCCTGTCGATTGGCGTCTAATTGGCTAAATAAATGATCGACTAAGCATGTAGGACCGAGGATGTAGGTTTTTTGGACGGGGGTTCAACTCCCCCCCGCTCCACCACACACTTAAAACAAGACGCCACAACGGCGTCTTTTTTTATACCTAAAGTTAAGTGCAGCCACTGATAAACAACACTTTTATACTAATCCCCCTATACAAACCTTAACAACGATGTACAATAATAGACCAACTCTACTGCGGGTAAACGTGTGGGTAAAATCACAAATGACGTTTGTTTTGTGTGGGTAAAAACATTTAAGGAATTAATATGGCTATTACTATCGAAGCTATAAGGGAAGCAAAGCAACAAGCTAAAACGCTTGAAAAGCCCATTAAGCTTAGCGTTGGCGATGGTATAAGATTAAATATAAGTAAGTCTAGTGCTGTATTTCAGCTACGCTACAGAATTAAAGAAGCGGGTAAAAATAAAGAACGCACTTTAACCTTAGATAAACTTACCGCTAGAACCGATGTCACATTAACCAAAGCCTTAAACAAAGCTCTTGATGATGCAGAAACAGCCAAAGCCCTCGTAAAACAAGGCATTGACCCTACAAAAGAAAAACACATAGCTAAAAATCAAAGTATTGAAAAACAATCGTTGACGCTAAATGACTATTTTTTATTGTGGGTAAAAAGAATATCTACCGCTACACAGTGGAGCGATAAACATTATACGGATATGTCATCTAAATTTAAGATACATATCTCACCTGTTATTGGTGAATTGCCTCTTGATAGAATATCACGCCAGCATATAGGTAATGTTTTAGAAAACGTAGCAGATAAACCCGCGACATATAAAAAAGTACGCTCCTTACTTAATATGATCCTTGAAGATGCAGTAATAGCAAATAAGATTGATGTTAATCCAACACCAAGAAAATCAATTGGTGCAGTAACTAAGTACGCAGCAAAGAAGTTGCCTGCGGTAACGTCACTACCTTTACTACAAAATATAATAGCTGGAATAAACACAATAAACATAACGCCAACTATTCGTGTAGCTGCATTACTGCAAGCTCAAACAGTTTTACGATCTCAAACAATCATTAAAGCAAAATGGGATGAATTCGACCTTACAAATCAACTATGGCGTATACCTCGCGTTAAAGGTCGTATAAAACTTTCTGATGCTGATAAATATGGGGATCATTTCAATGTGCCGTTATCTGATGAAACAACCAAGTTATTAATGCAATGGCGTGACTCATTACGCTGGCAACAAAGTGATTACTTATTTCCAAGTAACTCTAAAAGCGGCCATATAACCGTAGAGGCTTTAACTAAGGTTTATAAAATTAGACTCAAGTTAGATAGTCACTGTGCACATGGATGGCGTTCTAGCTTCTCAACACTCGCTCATGATGCGATAGACGAACATGGCAAAGGACTATTTAGAACTGACGTTATAGAACGTTGTCTTGATCATGTTGTAGGTAATGCAGTGCAATATGCGCTAAACGGTGGACAAAAAGAGGTGTACTAGATGATAGGATGTCTAGCTATTGTTTTCGCACCCAAATGGAAGGTTATGAAGAGTTAAAGAACATACATAAAACTTATTCCGAGAAGTCATTTTACTATAAAATAGCCTACCCTTATTGTAAGAAATATTGGACAAAAGGAGGGGTTGTTGATACTCGAATGCTTGCTCATTGTTTAGAGAATGAAGTAGAAGGAAAGAAGGACGTTGATTATTATTACACTAAGTATGATGCGAAGGAATTAGACAAGTTAGTTTCAACAGCATTAGTTAAATTTAATTCATGGAGTATGGTAGCCTACAACATTAGAAAGGCTATAGATTAAAGCTCAACTATGAATATTATGTGAAATTACAAAATTCCCCAAAGAGGTCTGAAAGTATATTAAGGCAATAGACAACAGCGGGCATAATGCTTAATCATGAATGGCTATAGCATCTCCAATGCTTTCAACTTACCTTAGCTTGTGATAATACGCTTCAAATTGCCTCTTGTGTGGAGCAAGCAGCAAAGCAAATCTACGCCCCAAACGTTAGGTTTTATAGATGTGGTGTTGGTGCTGTTGAACTTACAGATAGTTACCAACCAGATTTGTTTTCAGGTGATATCAATAAACCTGAATTAATGAAATGCTTAGATAGTGTTATCACCGTTATGATGCTGATGCGCTATCGCTTGGCTCAATGAAGTCAGAAAAATGAGCGATGAAACGAAACTTCATGCCACCAAGATACACAACAAGCTGGCGAGATATTCCAAAAATATATTGTTAAAAGCAAGTTTGATATTATTGCGCTGCTAAATCAACCGCCTGCCAGTTCATGGTTACCCCCCCCCCCCCGCATGTAGTACCAAAAGTAGTACTACTAAACACAAAAATAAACAAAACAAACAAAATCAACAAATTAAAACCTCAATTACGATGACCCCCGCCCACCACATTCATCAGACATTAACCGTCTGATAATAAAAAAGACGCTGTAAAGCGTCTTTTTTATTAGTTAATTAATATCAATCACCTATCGTGGAAGTGCCTTATCTAGGCTATTAGCTTTTGCACTAATAAACTTTTGATCTTCAGCTACACACTCATGTATACGATATATACTTTTAGTGTTGTCTACATTTCTATATTTACTTAATGAGTGCTCTGCCTGTTTGCTACGGGAGAATTGTCCAATTACGTAACGAATGTCATAGCCATGACCGGCGCTGTACTCAACATAGCATTTGAACGCTGTCTTTTTGTTGTTACTTCTATTTTTTTCTTGCGCTAAAGAGGTTGTTGTTACGATTAACCCGAAAACTAAATATCCAAATAACTTTATAGTTGACATATTATTTCTCCCAGCAATCACTATTTGTTGCATCTTTTTCACCCGTTTCAGTAACACTGAACTTTGCGCATTTAGTATCTCTTTTCTTTTGTAGTAAAAGCGCAGTTGCTGTTAAGGTGAATGTTGTTCCATTATTCCCAACATTAGCATCAATACTATAATTGCCACCATCAGTTATAAATGGATCTGCATTAGCTCCTAATTGTGTCATATCTTCTGTATAGGCTCTATTATCGACAAAAGCTTGCTCTTGAAGGTTAGCTAATCGAACTAATTCTCGTTGCGCCTCGCTTCTATTGCTCTTCACTACAAACTCCGTATATGACGGGTAAGCAATTGAAACTAAAATTCCTATTAACGCAACGGTTATAAGCACTTCTAATAAAGTAAAACCAAACGTCTTCTGTATCCGAACCATTATTGATCCTCTTTAATATATAGATATAAGCGGGTTGTATTTAAGGTAAAATCAGCTTGTATAATTTCATCTCCTACAATTATATCACCTGTTGCTTTATCTTTTGTTTTATCATCACCATCGTCTTCTGGCAGCACGATCAAAGTTGGCTTCCCTAAGAAATCATTATTAATATCAATAAACCTTGAATCATTCTCTCGTACATTTTCAAGGTTTTTATGCCGTTTAATACCGAGTGTCAAATCTACAGCAAATAATGCCCCTACACCTAAAGGAGGCTTACAACCAACTAGTTCAGCGGGATCTTTCGGTGGTGCATAAGTAGTGTAATACGCAATACCATTAATTGCTAAAGCCTCAGCTGAGCTTTTCTCACCACTTTGTACTAGATTAACATACCAGCCTGATTTTTCGCTTACTGCTATTTGTAGTGTTTCCAACTCAGCAGTTGTCATCGATTCATAATTTTCAAATGGATTATCAGTATAATTATATAATTCAGTATCTGTTATAACTGTTGGTACAGTTTCAACATTAAAATCTTGCGTCAATATATTTTTATCCTTGATCATATATAGCTTATCTTGAGTATCTTTTCCTAGAGGGTTAGAGCGGTCACCACTACCAATTAACAGCGCATCATAAGGGATCTCTTGGTGGACAGTTACAGTTTCAGTTTTGCCATTTTTATCAGTTATTTTTGTTTCAATGGTTTCTGAAATAAAGGTTCTTACAATACTAGGCTCATAAAAAAAGCGTCTATCGGTAGCGTTTGTCGTGCCACCTAATTGTGCGAGATTAAATACGGAAAATTCCTCAATTTTATTACCCGGCATATCCACTCGCCATATGTTTCCTCCCGTGTCGGCAATATATAACCGATCAGTAAGGCCATTTCCTGTACTATCAAGTGCAGCAATACCTGCCGCAATACTATCCTTTCCAGCAAATGTCGTTACCTTGTCTCCACCATCCGGCGTTAGACTCCATAGTAATGTTCCTGTTTGAGCGTCTAGCATATAAGCAGACACCCCCTTTGTATCATCTGTACCAGGCCCTGGTGCGTCTTTATTAATATCATAACCGCCACCAATGAAAACAACAGGTTTAGCAGTAGTTCCTGAAACATTTAACGATGAATAACCAATCTTAGGTTTTGACCAAGACTGTCCCAAATGAGAAAAGCCCGTTGAATTACTATCTTTATGCCAAAGTATTTGTGGTACTGAATCAGGAGTTGAGATGTCTAAAGCGTAATATGAATCTCCCCCTCGCCTTAACCCAAAGAAAATCCATGCGGTATCAGTGCCATTAATAATTCCGTCACCATCTTTATCATTTAAATGTGCGGTAATTTCACCGTCAATACCGTATACCTTATCCCCTGAAGAGTAATTATCCCGTAATACTTGAATATTTTTAAGAAACTCTTTTGGCATAAAAGCCCAGTTTTCTTTAACTGATGAACCGGTATCCTCAAACATATGTAGTGCACCTGCATTGGTACCAACTACAATTCTTACCGTGTTGCCATAATTTATTACTAACGGCTTAGAATGTAGTGGGTCTCCAAACACATCATTACGCATATCATTGGCTAAATTGTCTGAATCCTCATCATCAACGTCCATGCCCATTGACCAATTTAGCAAGTCATCAATAGCTTGGCTTTCAATATCATTACCAGAATCATCAGTTTCACCACTTACACCAAGCTCAAGCGCTAACCCTGCTTGATCGGTATAAGCTTTTTGCAAGTTTTCTCGATTATAAGTAATTAAAGCACCAACACCTGAATCAGTATAAATAGTTCTTTTATCCACTCCAGATAAACTCGAGAACCAAGAAGCAACACCGCCTTTATTTACATCATCACCATCGATGCTTGGAGACCAAAAGCTGCGGGCACCTTCGCAAAAAGACCTTATTCCATCATTACTGTCGCATATTGCATTATTTCCATTTACGTCAGTAATATCACCGTCAACGGCTTTATATTTCTTAAGGTTTCCTTCCCATCTTGATGCATTTTGAGGATTAAACATAGCAAAATATACCGAGTCTAACGTCTGTGTTCGGTCAAAGTTATTTGCTGCCACAGAGGCTGATGTCAAACTATCATTACCCGATGATAAACTATTAAAAACACCTCTAATCGCTGCTTGCAACTCTTTGGCATTACCTGCATGGGTATATGATCCTTTTCCTCTTTTTGCCGTTTCATCTAATAAGTCAGCCGCTGCAGTAGCCCCGTCACTAAACCCAATAGTATGAGTTATAACTAATTGCACACCATCGGTAGTAGGGCTTATATCATAGTTACTCATCCAACTAGCTAAAGCAGGCATATAACTCTGAATTCCATCTTTATTGAATTCAGTGTTAATAAATACATCGTAAGGTCCTTCACCATCCTTTGGTAAAGGAGGGGTGTCGGTAAATTTTAACGTTTCCATGACTTGCTCACCGGCTTCATCTAATACCGGCAAGCCATTCGCATCTCTTTTCACTCTTAGCATTGATAACGCTTTAATTTTATCATCTGCAGCATGGTCATAAGTTGGTTTACCGTCGGTAATTAAAATGACATGAGCGACGCTATTTGCACAATTACCAAAAGGAGTTTGATACATAGAATTATTTGCTAAGGATATTACATCACTATCCATTGGCGGTTTATTTTTGACATAATTATAGCTTGGTACGTTAACGTCATCATCACCGAACTCTATCTTATCCCCAGCAAAGTATTGCCTTGATTCGTAAAGTGATTCACATAACGGGGTTGCACCTTCAGCAATCAATTCATCATTTATAAGATCGACAAGTTCTGTTTTAGCTGATGTAGTCATTTTCTTAATGCCCATGACTATTCGACCGCCATTACCCGCCGAACTACTATCACCATAGTTGAAGTTAAAAACTTCTAAACCAAATTCTATTGATGGAGTTGTTTGAATTACCTCAGTTATAGCACCTTTTGCTTGCTGCAATCTCGACACATCACCGTAAGTAACACTTTGATCGTAATACCAACGTAAATACTTGGCTGTATAGAGCGTAACTAATTTTCCTGCAGACCAATCTATATTTGTGCTTGTTTTACTACCATCATGATAAACAGGATTCTTCTTAGAATATAAGCCATTTCTAGGATAGCCATCAGGTAAACCGTTTGAATTCTTTATGTTACCTTCATTTATGACAGTCCCCGCACTATCTACAATGTAAGCATCATCTTCACAATCAATAACTTCAATATTTAAACCATTATTTGAGGGTACTTCAGTCCAATTACCGTTATTGCCCTTTGCAGTAAATTCACGGATATGGCCCGTATAAGTACCATATTTTTCAAGAATTGCTTTTGATGTTTCGCAACTGTTAATATCAGCTAAGAAACGTCGAGCATCACTTGGACTAGTAGGAATTGTTGAAACACCATCTGCCCCAGCAACATTAAAATATAACGCGTCATCATTATAGGCATGAGACACCCCTATAGGATCATAAGTTTGTGAAGAGTCGAAAGTATTTTTTACGTCTGTATCTATATCGTTCATACTTCCTGACGTATCAAAAATAATAAGTAGTTTAATTCCCTTTCCAGCTTGCCTAACTACATCACTGACATAAAGTTCAATATCTTCACTGTAACTATAGTTTGCTGATGCTAGTAAGCTAAGTGTTAAAAGACTTTTTGCTATTAACTTTTTCATCATCTAATCCTCATATCAGTATGCTGTTTAGCAGCTTATGCTAGCGAAGTAATGGCTGGGCAACACCAGACTCTACTTGCACTATACTGGTGTTTTTTCTTCCGTATGTTTTATCTAATTGAACTCTGAGTATATTACAACTGAGCGTTTGTACAGATGAAGCCTGCGACATATGTGGGCATGGTATCTCAATAACGTATTTGTTATTAGGTAGCCCTACCCCCACGGTAGTCACATTCTTTTTTGTTTTAATCAGAGCAGCTTTTAAATCTATATTACCATCTTTAAATTTTACAATAGGTAAAGCAAAAGCATTACTTCCACCTGTTGCGGGGTTCACTTGTCGGTAAATTACTTCATCCATTGCACTAACTGCCTCTTCAGTAGCAACTACTTTATCTTCACTAGCCCCTGACATTTTTACGTCTGCGGTAGTGTTAAGCATGAGAGTTGAAGCAACAGCAGTAAGTGCAATTAAAAATACTAAGGAGACGACAAGTACGACCCCATTCTGTTTATTCATTTTAATGAAAGTGTAATTCATAATACTTCTAGCAAAATTGCTAGCCCTCTAGGTTATCATATGCTCGCTATTTACATTAATAGCTATTAGGCAAAACGACTGTTGAAGTAAAAAGTAAACGTCTATAGTTATCATTTACTGCAACAAACGTATCAGCTAACTGATATGTATTCGTGTTTGTGTACTTTATATCTCGAGCAATACTTCGAGCTAAAACAAAAATTTTTACTGCCAAAATACGATTCCCATTGGCATTATTCCAAAGCGCATTGGTCATATTGTCAGTAGATACAAATGTATTTACTTCACCGTTACCAGTTGAATCAATGCCATAACTGAAACGTATGATTTCTATACCATCAATGATAGGCGCAAAATTCATGGCTTGATTTGTCAAGCGTCCCTGCATTAGAACAGGTACAACTTCATTGCCAACAGCTTCTTCACGGACATAGTAAACATGATGTTGGTATCTCCAAGTTCTGCTATTTTCTAGTGCTGGAATACCTGCACCGCCAGCATAAATAGATCCCGTCGTATTTGTCGTTGTAAGATAGTAGTTACCTGCCGGGGCTACCAATAAATCCTCACCAATAGAGCGTTTAATTTGAATCAATTCAGAGCGCAAGTTTGCATTAGCATTAATTTTAGCATCAGTGAAACAACCCATGGGATCTGCTTGTATTACAGATTGCCCCCATAAGGTTCTAAAATGCCCAACCGCTGCTGGAAAGGTTGAATTATTAATACCTTCCCCTATACAGTCATTTGCTGGAGGTGCAGGAACTGCGATTAGGTTGCTACGTCCGAACGTCCCACCAAAGTCACCCCAAAAATTTTGCCTTAATAAGTCTGCTGTTAAAACACTAATTGCAAATCGACCATTTTCTTGAAGTTCGCCATAGCTAGAAGTTTCTTTTGTTGTTGTACTTAAACCAACAAATATACTTAACACACCTGCAAATAAAACCAAGCCAATTGTAAGGGCGATAAAAATTTCTACAATAGTAAAGCCCTTTTGCTTTTGTTGTTTATAAATTTTCATATTTTCTTGGGCACACCTCAAATGTTTTACTATTAACTAATTCCGTTTGACTAATAAAAAATAAAACCATCTACTCTAACCTGTCTTCTTTTATCACTTGCTTCACCACAGTTTGCAGCTTGTCCACCATCAACGGTACCTGTTCTTCCTTGCCAAGTAACAATTACCGTAACAGCATTTGCTGCTGATGTAATACATCCTCTAGCTTCTATCAGACCACCATTATTAACTCCGCCTAATTGGACATTTGCCCCTCTAAGCAGTTGAGTCCATTCGAATAGATCTACAGTTCTTATTTGAGCTGGTGAGCATTGACTTGCTGCTGTAGTGCAATCAGGTATTTGGCCTGCCGGAGCATTCTCTCCGTATGTACCAACATAATTTGCAAGCTCTGTAACATTATTAGCTCTCATACGTGCCAAAATATCTTGTGCCAAACTAGAAGCTAAAGATCTTTGCATTGCATCAAAGCTTCCCTGTTTAGCCGTTGCTTGCATTGCCACAGCTCCTAATATACCAGTTACAATGATAATCAAAGCAACCAAGACCTCGATAAAAGTCATACCTTTATTTTTTTTCATCGATAACATTTTTACAGTATGTTGCATTAGATATTCCTGCGATAATTATTGCCAAGTTTTAACAAGCCAATAAATAAGTATTTAGTTTTATTACTTTTAAGAACAATCGGCGAAAGGAGAGATTGAGCCATTTTGTTAATGGGGATAAGAGAATCGATAAAGTGAACGCGAACAGAAAGACAAGATAGCAAGCACGCTAATTGCTTTTTAGAAAAAATAATCATTACCACCTCCCCACTCCGTACCATATTAATGGTTTAAACGCTAACCCAGCGTTTTATACTTCTTCCATAAGCAGTTCATGAGCAGTAAACAATCATTATATTTTTATTAATACAGCTACCACCCACGGCTACTTTGTATTTTCTCGTACAAAATATCAGCCGTAAAACTGTACGTCAACTTACACCAAATAATACAAGTAAAAATCCATTGAGTACTACTACTTGCACTTTTGTATAAAATCAAGCGTATCTTTAAGCCTAGCGTAATTCTGCGGGTACTGCAAATACAATACTTTCTTCTCTGCCAGGATGTTCAATAACCTCATGGCCACCAAAGGATTTTAATGCCTCAACAACTTGTTTTATTAATATGGCGGGTGCAGAAGCTCCTGCTGTAACACCAACTTTACTTATTCCATCAAGCCAAGATGAATCGATATCTGCCGCTGTATCAATTAAGTAAGCCGTAATCCCCATCTTAGTTGCGACTTCACGCAACCGATTAGAGTTTGAGCTATTTCTTGCACCAACAACTAACAATAAATCGACTTGACTAACAATTGATCTCACTGCGTCTTGACGATTTTGTGTAGCATAACAAATATCATCTTTTCTCGGACCTTCAATCATTGGAAATTTTTCTCTCAGCGCATCAATTACCTCTGATGTATCATCCACTGAAAGCGTTGTTTGACTGCAGTAATAGAGTTTTTCAGGGTTTTTAACAACTAAGCTTTTAACATCGTCTGTCGATTCAACAAGATAAATACCCGCTTCCTCGCTGTCGTACTGCCCCATGGTGCCTTCAACTTCCGGGTGTCCTTGATGACCGATTAAAATACACTCAATATTTTTGCGACTTACACGTGATACTTCCATGTGTACTTTAGTAACCAAAGGGCACGTTGCATCAAACACTTTAAGTTCACGATTTTTAGCTTCTTGTCGAACCGCCTTTGAAACACCATGAGCACTAAAGATCACCGTACTATCATCAGGAACTTCATGAAGTTCATCAACAAAAACTGCACCACGTTCTTTTAAACCGTCAACAACAAATTTATTATGGACAACTTCATGTCTGACATATATTGGCGCACCAAAAATATCCAGAGCTCTATCAACAATGCTTATTGCTCTATCAACACCAGCACAAAAGCCTCTGGGGTTAGCTAAAATAATTTCCATAAATTTACCACTTAAATTTGCTGTTTGCTTAAATTACTTTGTAAGTTCTTTACTTATGAGTATTAATTAAAGGATTTCAATTAAATCAATAACAAAAGTAACTTCTTGTCCTGCTAAAGGGTGATTAAAATCAACGGTCACTGAGTTACCTGACACGGCAGTAATCATGCCTGGGATTTCACCACCTGGCTGAGTAAAGGTCACAATGTTACCAACCTCTGCAGGCACTTCTTTTGAAAACTTATCTAAATCCATATAATGAACATTATCAGGGTTGGATTCACCAAAAGCATCAACTGCTGCTAAGGTAAACTCTTTCGACTCGCCTTGCTCCATCCCCAGTAATTGCGCTTCAAAAGCTGATGAAATACTGTTATCACCCATAATGATTTTTGCTGGTTTATTATTTACCTTAGTACTATCTGCAGCCGAACCATCACTAAGTTTCATGGTGATATGTACTAAAATATTTGAATCGTTTTGAACTTGAGACATTAGCTATCAACCTTAGTCGTGTTTTTATTATCAGATTCTTGCTTAAAAGAGTCTAAAATCATTAAAGCAGCACCAATAAAAATTGCGGAGTCGGCTAAGTTAAATGCTGGAAAACGATAACCTGCCCAATGAAAATCTAAAAAGTCTATGACATAACCAAATAACACACGGTCGATTAAGTTACCTAATGCGCCACTTAACATTAGTGACAATGCTAGACTCAGTAAAACTTGCTGTTTTGGTGTTTTAGCAAGCCATACGGTAAATATTATGCAAGCCACTACTGCTATTGCGGTAAAAAGCCATCGCTGCCAGCCGCCTTGATCAGCTAAAAAGCTGAATGCCGCACCAGGATTATGTACATAAGTGAAACTAAAAAAAGGCAATAAATTAACCGACTCATATAAGTCGAATGAATTTGCCACCCATTGTTTTGATATTTGATCTAACAATAAACATAAAATGGTTAGCCATAGCCACTTTAGTCCTGTCTCAGAAAAGTATTTACTCAATGTTTTATCTCTATAAATGAAAATTGCTCTGAAATTAGCTTTCAGAGCAATAAAGTAAGGTTAATCTAAGCAAACTGACGTGCTTCGCCATTACCTTCAACATTGGTTACACAACGACCACACAAATCATTGTATTGTTCGTTAACGCCGATATCTTCTGTTACATGCCAACAACGTTCACATTTTTCCCCTTGTGCAGCAGAAACAGTTAACCATAACCCTTCAACATCAGTGTCCATAACTTCTGATGAAATTTGCTCTTTGCTATCAACAGATATCACTTGTGCTTTTGAGGTAATCAAAACAAAGCGTAACTCTTCACCAAGTTGCTCTAATTTTTCTGCAAGTGATCTCGTTGCGTACAAGGTTACTTCAGCTTCTAAGGCTTTACCGACTACTTTATCCTTACGGGCTAATTCTAATGCTCGGTTGACTTCTGCTCTAACCAGTAAAAGCTGTTCCCAATAATTATTATCAAGCGTAACATCATCAGCCATTGTGCTTAAACCATCGAACCATACATTGGTAAAGACAAATTCTTCACGTTCAGTATTTGCTGGCGCTGGTAGTGCCTGCCAAATTTCTTGAGCAGTAAATGATAAAATAGGAGCCATCCAACGTGTCATTGCTTCTGCAATTAAATACATTGCTGTTTGACATGAGCGACGAGCGTTACTATCACTTTTAGCTGTATATTGTCTGTCTTTAATAATATCTAAGTAAAAGCCACCTAACTCAGTTGTACAGAAATTCATTAATTTGTGAACAACAACATGAAATTCATACTCATTGTATGCATTAACAATTTCTTCTTGTAAACGCGCTGCTTTATCGACAACCCATTGATCAAGCGCAACCATATCTTGCATCGCAACAGAGTGCTCTGCCGGCTCAAAGCCACTTAAGTTTGATAATAAAAAGCGAGAAGTATTACGAATTCTTCGGTATGCATCAGCTTGTCTTTTAAAGATTTCATCAGAAACCGTAATTTCTTGGGTATAGTTAACCGATGCGGTCCAAAGTCTAAGAATATCAGCACCAAGATTATTGGTAATTTGTGATGGAGTTACCACATTACCTAAAGATTTTGACATTTTATGGCCATTTACATCCACTGTAAAACCGTGTGTTAACACTTGCTTATAAGGTGCTTTGCCCGTCATCGCAACAGAAGACATCATTGAAGACATAAACCAACCGCGATGTTGATCAGAACCTTCTAAATATAAATCAGCAATACCGTCAAACTCATCTCGTGCTCCAACGACTGAATAGTGGGTTGTGCCTGAGTCGAACCAAACATCAAGGGTGTCAGGAACTTTAATAAAGTCTTTCGCATCATCACCAATTAGCTCACTCGCTTCTAAATCAAACCACGCCTGAATACCTGATTTTTCTACGCGTTTAGCAACATCTTCAATTAATTCAATACTTCGTGGATGAAGTGCGCCAGTGTCTTTATGAATAAATAATGCAATTGGCACACCCCAGGTACGCTGACGTGAAATACACCAATCAGGACGACCTTCTACCATTGATTCAATTCGACTTTGACCCCAATCAGGGATCCATTGCGTTTTTTCTATTTCAGTTAATGAGTCTTGGCGTAACGATTTATTATCCATACTAATAAACCATTGTGGTGTAGCACGGAAAATAATTGGCGTTTTATGTCTCCAGCAATGCGGGTATGAATGCTCAAACGCATGATGGTGTACTAAGGCACCTTTTTCTTTTAATAATTCGACCACACTCGCGTTAGCTTTAAACACATGCTGACCAGCGAAAATAGGCGTATCTTCAAGGTAAACACCATTTGCTCCTACAGGGTTAGCTACTTCTAAATCATATGTTTTACCAACCACAAAATCATCGACACCATGACCTGGTGCAGTATGAACACAGCCAGTACCAGAGTCTGTAGTTACATGTTCACCAAGGATCACAGGTACGGTAAAGTCATAAAAAGGATGCTGCATTTGTGCAAGTTCAAGATCAGCACCTTTACAAAAGCCTAATGCATGGTATTTATCAATACCGAACCGGTCCATACATGAACTGACTAAATCAGAGGCTAAAATTAAACGTTGCTTCCCTTGCTCTCCATCACATTGCACTAACGTATACTCAACATCAGGATGTACAGATATTGCTCTATTTGCTGGTAATGTCCAAGGTGTAGTCGTCCAGATAACTGCTCCAATAGGGCCTTCACCTGAATGTCCTTCGGGATGAGAGAATTTATCAGCAACATAGTCATCAGCAACAAATTTGACATCAATTGCTGGAGATTGCTTATCTTTATATTCGACTTCAGCTTCGGCTAACGCACTACCACAATCTGTACACCAATGAACTGGCTTGAAGCCCTGCTGCAAATGACCATTCTCTGCAATTTTACCTAAAGCACGGATAATATTTGCTTCAGTATCAAAATCCATTGTTAAGTATGGCTTTTCCCAGTCAGCAAACACACCTAAACGTTTAAAGTCTTCACGTTGACCATTAACTTGTTTAATAGCGTACTCTCGACACTTTTGACGAAAATCAGCAGCACTCACTTTGTGACCTGGCTTGCCGACTTTCTTCTCCACCATTAATTCAATTGGTAAGCCATGACAATCCCAGCCAGGCACATAAGGTGCATCAAAGTCAGATAACGTCTTAGACTTGACGATAATATCTTTTAAAATTTTGTTTACAGCATGGCCAAGGTGAATATTACCGTTGGCATATGGAGGGCCATCATGCAAAATAAATGATTTCTTACCTTTCTTTGCAGCGCGAATTTTACCGTACAGGTCTTTTTCAGCCCACTCTTTGAGCATATTAGGTTCACGGTTCGCCATGTTACCTTTCATTGCAAAAGATGTTGCGGGCAAATTTAGGGTATGTTTGTAATCACTCATTTAAATCATTATCCGTTTATTTTGGATCAAGGTTAATTGCCATTGATCATATTAATACCGAATTAACCGCACGTTAATTGGTAACTCTACATTGCTATTTTTTGCTCTGAGTAAAAAACTGTTGAGCTTGTTCACTATCTTTTTCTATTTGCATTGTTAATGCTGCTAATGTGTCAAATTTCAAGACATCTCTAAGCTTGTGTTTTATGGTAACTTCTATACATTGTCCGTATAAATTACTATTAAAATCAAACAAGTGCACTTCAAGTTGTTGCCTTACACCTGAAACTGTTGGTCTAGCACCTATATTAGCTACACCTTCATAGTCACCATTTATTGTAGATACCGTTACAGCAAACACACCATTTAAAGGAGATACACGCCTTTTTAGTAAAACATTCGCCGTTGGAAATCCTAATTGACGACCTCGCTTGTCACCGTGAAACACTTTACCAATTATGGAATATTCTCTTCCAAGCATATCACGCGCCTCTGCTAATCGGTTTTGCTCTAACGCTTCTCGAATAGCAGTGCTACTAATACGACAGTCAGCCATTTTATAACTTGCCGTATCAGACACATCAAAATGGTGTTTTTTCCCTGCTTGCACAAGCATAGAAAAATTACCGACACGGTTTTTACCAAAATGAAAATCATCACCTACAATTAAGTGCTTGATTCCTAACTTTTCAACTAACAAATGTTCAATAAATTGTTCAGCACTTTGTTGTGCAAATTTATGGTTGAAACTAACACAAATTAATCTTTTTACACCAAGTTTTTCTAATAAACTATATTTATCGCGTAAACGGCACAATCGTGCTGGAGCACTACTCGGTGAAAATAACTCTTGTGGTTGAGGTTCAAATACTAAAACGGCAGGCACACAAGATAAAGCTTTAGCTCGATCAACAAGCGCATTTATAACTTGCTGGTGCCCTAAATGCACACCATCAAAATTACCAATTGTTAACACACAACCATGATCTTCAGGTTGAATATTATGAATACCACGAACTAACTGCATCTAGTATTTGAGCCCAAATTAACCAAGTTTATTATAGGTAGATAAATTAAATCGCCGAATTATATACCAGTGCGTGGGAATAATCAGTAACCATTGACTGATATTTCTTGCATATTTAATACTTTTTAATGCTTTATTACTTTAAAGTCGCTCATTCTAACGCCGAGCAAAGCAATCATGACAAAATAGCTCGCAACACCTAAAATAATACAAAAGATTAAATGATAAACTTGTCCTAAGAAATCCAACTTAAGCCATTCACTAAAATCATAGGATAAGCCATTGACCACAAGTGCCATAACTAGCGCAGAACACATTAACTTTGCAATAAACCAGATAGTTGTTTTTTCTAATTGAAAAACACCATTAAGTTTAAGTCCGCGATACAATAAGAAGGCATTAAGTGTGGCTGATAATGCTGTGGCAATAGCTAAGCCAACATAACCAAAGAAAGGCGCCAACATTAAGTTAAACAACATATTTGCAACCATAGCTTTAATCCCGATTTTAACCGGTGTTTTTGTATCTTTTCTGGCGTAATAGCCTGGGGCAAGAATCTTAATAAACATAAAGCTTAATAAACCCGAAAGATAAGCAAATAACGCAAATGATACTTGCAGCACATCTTGCTGACTAAACTCACCTCGCATAAATAGTACCATGATTATAGGCTGAGCTAACACCATCAGCCCCGCTAAAGCAGGCCAACCAAATAAACTAACAACACGTAATCCCCAGTCAATAGTTGAGGCAAACTCTTGTGAACTTTGCTTAGCATGTAACTTTGATAAACGTGGTAAAACTACCGTCGCAATACCAATTCCAAATAACCCTAACGGAAACTCTAGTAACCTGTCCGCATAATATAACCAACTGATCGATCCTGTTATAAGAAAGCTTGCTATTAATGTATCTAATAATAAGTTTATCTGAGTAACAGAAACACCAAACAATGCAGGTATTATTAGTTTTCTTATTTGATTAACACCACTGGCATGCCAAGCCCATTTTGGTTTAACTAAAACGCCTGCTTTATACAAAAAGGGAATTTGAAAAACAAATTGAATCAAACCACCTAAAAATACCCCCCAGGCCAAAGCAGCAGCTGAGTTTTCTACATAATCGGCTCCATAAATAGCCATAAATATAATAGCGACATTCAATAACACAGGAGTAAAAGCGGCGACAGCAAACTTCCCTAAGGTATTTAATACAGCACCCGCTAGCGCTGTAAAGCTAATAAACCATAAGTAAGGAAAAGTAATTTTTAATAAGCTTGCGGCAAGATCAAATTTTTCAGCTGCTGGCCCATCATTTAACCAGTCAACAAACCAACCAAAACCAAACAGCATAACAAATAAGGGCGAGGCAACCATACCAAACAAGGTCACGAGGGAAACAATAACACCTAACGTACCCGAGACTTGTGCAATCAACCTTCTAGTTTCAGCTAATGACTTATCATGATTTTCTTCATCTTTATGATGATAATCACTCAACACGGGCACAAATGCCTGAGCAAAAGCACCTTCTGCAAATAAGCGTCTCAAAAAGTTAGGAATTTTATTGGCAAATAAAAACACATCTGCCATTAACCCTGCACCCATAACGTTAGCAATAACCACATCACGTATTAAACCTAATACACGTGAAATTAATGTCATTACACTAACAATCAATCCTGATTTAATGAGTTTTTTACTCAAAAAAGTGCTCCTAAGCCGAAAAAGAAGAAATAAACACTATTATGTGATGATTTTACCCATTTAAACAATGTATACTTATCACTGTTCACAACACTTATACTGTAAAATCTTTATTATTGTATTTAATTAGATAAAATAATTAAAACATTTGACAAACAGCTAAAAAAAAGGCATATTTCGTCGCCTTAAATTTAAGCTATATAATCAATTTTTTAGGAGTTCACCTTGGCTAACTCAAAGCAAGCTAAGAAGCGCGCAGTACAATCTGAAAAGCGCCGTCAAAACAACGCAAGTCGTCGCTCAATGATGCGTACTTTAGTTAAGAAAGTAATCGCAGCTATTGAAGCCGGTGACAAAGAAGTAGCAACAAAAGAATTTGCTGCTGCAACACCAATTTTAGATCGTTACGCAAGTAAAGGTCTTATCCATAAAAACAAAGCAGCTCGTAGTAAGAGCCGTTTAAACGCTGCAATTAAAGCGCTTTAATCTTAGTTTTTATAAGAAAATACGAAAAACCAGCTAAATAGCTGGTTTTTTTTTGCCTTAATTTTAAGGAACACTCACTTTCTCATGTGTTTTAATCTCAAGCGACTATTGCACTAGCTCATAAAATCTCATAGTCTCTAGCCACTTCTAAAATAACAATACGAGTAAAATATGAGCGCACCTAGATTTTCTCTTTCAAAATTGTCACTTATTTGTCTGCTTTCAGTAGGCTCTTTGACCGCGTGTGGTGGTGATAGTCAAGTTCATCAAGCAGCAGCAACCTCTCAACCTAAGCAAGTAACAAGCACTGATAAACATCAGCTTTTAAAGGGATTTGAAGAACGTTTAAATATATACAAAGAAGTTGAACTGACCGCTGATTTAAGTCACCTTTCTGATAACCAAAGAAAGATGTTAGCTTTATTAATCGACGCCTCAAAAATTATGGATGACTTGTTTTGGAAACAAGCATTCTCACAAGATAAAGCAACTTTTTTAGCAAGTATTGAAGATGAAAAAGCACGACAGTTTGCCGAGTTTAACTATGGTCCTTGGGACAGGTTAGATGGTGACAAAACCTTTTTGACCAACACTAAAACAAAATCCCATGGCGCTGAGTTTTACCCTCATGATATGACCAAGGAAGAATTTGAACAAAGTAACCTTAAAGATAAGGCAGGCCTTTACTCTCTAGTACAACGAAATAGCGAAGGAAAGCTAATCACGGTTGCCTACTCTGAAGCCTATAATGATAGCATTACTCGAGCAGCAGCTATTTTGGAGCAAGCCGCGACATTTGCTGATGATAAAGAATTCGCTAATTATCTGAATATGCGTGCCAAAGCAATGCGTACGGATAATTACCAAGCATCAGATTTTGCTTGGATGGATATGAAAAACAACCCCATTGATGTGGTTATTGGTCCTATTGAAAACTACGAAGATCAACTCTACGGCTACCGAGCAGCCTTTGAATCTTATGTATTAATAAAGGATTTAACTTGGAGCGAAAAATTAGCTAAATATGCCGCATATTTACCTGAGTTACAAAAAGAATTACCTGTAGCTAAAAAGTATAAAGCTGAAACACCTGGCTCTGACGCAGACCTTAATGCCTATGATGTAATATATTATGCGGGTCATTCAAATGCAGGCAGTAAAACCATCGCTATCAATTTACCTAACGACGAAGAGGTTCAACTTAAAAAAGGCACTCGACGTTTACAATTGAAAAACGCAATGCGAGCTAAATTTGATGCTATTATGCAGCCAATTGCTGCAACACTCATTGTGCCAGAGCAACGCCAACACGTTACCTTCAACGGCTTTTTTGCTAATACTATGTTCCATGAAGTGGCGCATGGTTTAGGTATTAAAAACACCATTAATGATAAAGGTACTGTAAGACAGGCGTTAAAGGAGCATGCCTCTGCCCTAGAAGAAGGCAAAGCTGATATCCTTGGTTTGTACATGATCAGACAACTGCTTGATAAAAATGTAATAGATGAAGGAGTAATTGAAGATTACTACACCACGTTTATGGCAGGAATATTTCGCTCCGTACGTTTTGGCGCAAGCTCAGCGCACGGAAAAGCCAATATGGTACGCTTCAACTACTTCAAAGAAAAAGGGGCTTTTTCTCGTGATGAACAAGGGTTATATAGTGTAGATTTTGACAAAATGTCGGCAGCTATTGATTCACTCTCAGAATTAATTCTAACTCTACAAGGCACAGGAGATTACCAAGGTGTTGCGGATCTTGTTAATAACAAAGGTATAGTAAGTGATATTTTAGCAGCAGATCTTGCTCGTTTAGAAACAGCAAATATCCCAGTAGATATTACCTTCAAACAAGGCAAGCAAGTGTTAGGTTTATAATTCTTAATTATATCGAGTTAAAAGCGCTATAACACATTGTTATAGCGCTTTTTTTGTCTAAAAAACGCGCTAGTTGATAAAAGAAGTGAAATCCCTCATAGTGGTCAGACCTTAAAAAATTTGTGATGATTATGAAAGCATTTGATTTTGTTATTGTTGGTGCTGGCTCTGCTGGCTGTGTCTTAGCTGATAAACTTTCTGAAGATGGTAAGTATCAAGTATGCCTCATTGAAGCTGGTCCAAAAGATAAACATTGGAGTATTCACCTCCCCCTTGGCATTATTGATTTAATGAAGAGTAAAACTCTTAACTGGCAATTTAACTCTACCAATGAACAGTCTCAAAATAATCGTGCAATTTTCAATCCCAGAGGCAGGACTCTTGGCGGGAGCAGCTCAATTAATGCCATGCTCTATATAAGGGGGCAAAGGCAAGATTATGACTACTGGGATGAACTCGGTAACAAGGGTTGGAGTTTCGATGAAGTACTCCCATATTTTAAAGCTGTTGAACATCAAGAGCGTGGCCCAGATGAGTACCATGGTGTGGGCGGTCAACTCAATATTGCGGATTCACGCTCAAAACCTATTATTCAAGACCGGTTTATTAGCGCGGCTCATCAGGCAGGTTATCCACTCAATAATGATTTCAACGGTAGCAGCCAAGAAGGTATTGGCTATTATCAATTGACACAAAAAGGTGGTCAGCGCTGTAGCGCCGCAAAAGCTTTTTTAACACCTAACCTGTCACGTAAAAACTTAACCGTAATCACCGATGCCCATGTTAATAAGTTACTAATAAAAGACAAACAAGCTTATGGAGTTAATTTCACTATAAAGGGAGTTGAGCAAGAGGTTTTCGCTAAAAAAGAAGTACTTTTATCTGCTGGAGCCTTTAATTCCCCACAAATTTTAATGCTTTCAGGCATTGGTGCTAAAGATGAGTTAACTAAACATAATATTAAGGTAAAACATGAATTAACCGGTGTTGGGCAAAATTTGCAAGATCACGTCGATGCTTTAGTAGTGTCTAAGCATACTCATGATGAGTTACTTGCCTATAGGCCTAAAGCATTAGCCTGGTTTATCAGAGAGTCATTGAAGTACTTCACCCTACCTTTTAGCAAAAACACCGACCGAAAGGGGTTACTTACCTCAGTTGTTGCTGAAGCAGGTGGCTTTATAAAAGCTAATGAACAATCCTCTCGCCCAGATTTTCAATTACATTTTATACCCGGTGCTATGGATGATCATGGTCGAAACCATAAAATGTTACTCAATTATGGTGTATCTTTGCATATCTGCCTATTGCGACCTGAAAGTCGAGGTGAAGTAAAACTATTGGGAAATGATCCCAGACTAGAGCCTGCTATAACACTCAATATGCTCAGCCATAAACACGATCAAGAGCAAATGATAAAAGCAGTTAAAATTGCTCGAACCATACTTAATCAAACACCTTTAAAGGAAAATAATTTAGCAGAGCTTTCTCCTGGTGAGCACGTTCAATCAGATGAAGATATATTGAAATTCCTTAAAGCTAAGGCCAATACTATTTATCATCCCGTAGGCACGTGTAAAATGGGGAAAGATAGTTTAGCTGTGGTAGATGAGCAACTAAAAGTGCACGGCATTTCGAATTTAAGAGTTGTAGACGCATCAATCATGCCTACCTTAATCAGTGGCAATACCAATGCCCCAACAATCATGATAGCTAGCAAAGCAGCAGAGATGATCTTAGAAGCGCACTGTAATTAATAAGTACATAAAAATTTGAGAAATAAAAAAGGAAGCAAATGCTTCCTTTTTATAAATAAATTACTTTTAGTCATTAAAAACTAAAATCTTCAGCATCAAGAGACATCATCGATTCAGCACCATTTTCAACACAAGCAGCATGACCATTTGCTCTAGGTAAAATACGTTGAAAGTAAAAGCGAGCTGTTTGAATTTTGGCTTGATAAAAAGCTGCATCTTCATCACCCTGTGCTAATTTATCTAATGATACTTTAACCATTTTCGCCCAAAAGTACGCCAGAGTTAAGTAACCAGAATACATTAAATAGTCAACTGAAGCCGCGCCAATTTCATCAGGGTTCGTCATAGCTTTTGCACCAATATTTTGTGTCATTTTCTGCCAATCACCACCGAAACTCATAATTGGCTGAATAAACTCCTGCATAGCATCGACTTCAGCGTTTTCTAAACAAAATTTAGTCACTTCACTACCAAATGGCTTCAATATTTCGCCTTTAGACCCCAATATTTTCCGCGCTAATAAATCAAGCGCTTGTATACCGGTAGTACCTTCATAAAGACAACTAATTTTAGTATCACGCATTAATTGCTCCATGCCCCATTCTTTAATAAAGCCATGGCCACCAAATACTTGTACGCCGTGACTAGTACATTCTAAACCAGCCTCAGTTAAAAATGCTTTGGCAATAGGTGTTAATAAAGCCAATTTAGACTCAGCTTTAGCTTTTTCTTCTGCATCGTCACTTGCATGACCAATATCAACCAATTGAGAGAGATAAGCTACTAGCGCACGACCACCTTCAGCAATAGACTTTTGTGTTAATAACATTCTACGAACATCAGGATGAACAATGATTGGGTCAGCAGGGCCTGCTGGATTTTTTACACCAGTAAGAGAACGCATTTGTAATCGATCTTTTGCATAAGCTAATGCGCCTTGAAATGAAGCCTCGGCCGCAGCAACACCTTCTGTCGCCACACCTAAACGGGCAGCATTCATAAAAGTAAACATGCAGTTTAAGCCTCGATTAATTTCACCTATTAAGTAACCTTTAGCGCCATCAAAGTTTATTACACATGTCGCATTAGCATTAATACCCATTTTATGCTCGATTGAGCCACAAGAAACGGCATTTCGCTCTGCAATTTCACCATCAGCTGTTACGTTATATTTTGGCACGATGAATAAAGAGATGCCTTTACTGCCTTCAGGAGAGCCAGGGATACGTGCAATAACAATATGAACAATATTCCCTGATAAATCATGCTCACCAGCAGAAATAAAGATCTTAGTACCCGTTAGTGAATAACTGCCATCATCATTGAGCTCTGCTTTAGTTCGAAGCATACCAAGGTCGGTACCACAATGAGGTTCAGTTAAGCACATGGTACCAGTCCAGTTTCCTTCAACTAGATTCGGCATAAACATTTGTTGTTGTTCTTGACTGCCATGTGCTTCAATTGTTGCTAAAGCGCCATGGCTCAAGCCTGGATACATAGCAAAGCTATGGTTTGCACTAGAAAAAAACTCAGTAATTGCAGTATTAAGTGAGTGCGGTAAGCCTTGACCACCAAAATCAGTATTTTGAGCTAAGGTTGGCCATCCACCTTCAACAAATTGTTGATATGCTTCTTTAAAGCCGTCTGGTGTTGTAACTTCTCCATCATTCCAAGTACAACCTTGCTCATCACCAATTTGGTTAATTGGAGCGATCACCTGCTCAGTAAATTTTGCGGCCTCAGACACAATTGCATCAATCATATCTAGACTTGCATCGTCATAACCTAATCGTTGGTAATGGCTGTCACAGTCAAGCAACTCTTGCATGACAAATTTAACGTCTCTTATAGGGGCTTTATACTCTGGCATGGGTTTCTCCTAACATAATTACCAAAATCACTATCTGGTAAGAGGTCTAATTTCAAACAGTCGTTTGATTAAAGCATGATATTGTCAATATTGAAAGTATAAATGAACCGTTTTTAGTAAGTTTCTCTATGAATATAGAGCATAGATAGGTTTGAAAAACAGAAAATAACGATGATACAAAATAATTATTAAATTTAGCACCTTCACTTTAAGAGGTAATAATTTGAAACTTAATATCGCACATTAGTAAAAATAAACTCCTCTTATTAAAAAAAATTCATTTTTTTAACAATTGCCATTGAAGCCGTTTAAATATGCCGTCATTAGCTTGTTAAAAGTTTACTACTTAGCCTCATCACTGATTAAAAAACCACCAGATGTAAAAAAAATGTTACGGAGAGAGCTGTATTTTGTAAATATACAGTTGTTTCATTCAGAATATTCAGTTATATTTTTTTTTCAAAAAAAAACTAAGGATACTTATGAAAAAGAATAATCTGAAATTATCAGTATTATCTACAGCTATCTTGCTAACGTTAGCAGGTTGTGTAGACAGTGACCCTAAGCCAGAGCCAAAGGCAGATAGTGCGCCTACCGCTAGCAATGTTACTGTTACTGGTTTAAAACAGTGGGTACCAAGTACAGGGACTATCAATACAAGAGACGCTGATAACGATGCTATCACTTTAACTTTCTCTGAAAATGGCGAAGAAGTTACAGCTGAAAATGGCGTATATACTTTTTCAAATGGTGTCTTAGAGCTAAACAGTGATATGAGCTATAGCTTCATTTCACTAACTGGTGAAAGCGCTGAAATAGAATACACAGCTACGGCAAATGGTAAATCAGCAACTGCTAAAATTATGGTTGATGCTGCGATGGGTGATCCACTAATTAATCAGCAATGGCACTTACGTAATACAGGTCAAAAAGCTTATGCACTTAGCGATGAAATGAAAGAAGGTTTAATTACCCTTTACGTTTCTTTTGGTGAAACTGAAGAAGAAGCTAGAGCTAAAGTTGAAGGCTGGTTTGAAGAAGACGAAGCTAAACTAATTGCTGGCGAAGACATGAACGTTGTTGGCGCTTATAAACAAGGCGTTACAGGTGCTGGCGTAACAGCAGTGGTAGTTGATAGTGGTTTAGAGATTCGCCACGAAGATTTAGAGCCAAACGTAATCCCTAATCGCTCATTAAACTTAAATGATGGCGCGTTAGATAAAACAGACCCTACATCAACTTCTATTTCAGGCGATCATGGTACTAGTGTTGCTGGACTTATCGCAGCTAAAGGTTGGAATGGATTAGGTGGTCAAGGTGTTTCTCCTGATACAAACTTGATTGGTATGAACTACTTAGGCTCAGGCAAAGTAGAACAAACTGAATACCTAATTCATGGTTTCCCTGGAAGTGGTATTGGTGCGAATGATAACGTTGGTGTATTTAACCGTAGTTATGGTTTAGGCTGGCCAACTCACTTTGGTTACTCAGAACTTGATGAAGCAATTGAATCTTACCCTAACTTAATGTTACGTGGTGGTAAGGGTGCTTTAACTATGAAGTCTGCGGGTAACTCGTTTGAAGATGATCGTAATGAAGGCTCTGTTTGTAGTGAAAATGGTGCAAATGACTTAGGTTTAACTTGTTACAATGCATCATTTGAACCTAGCCAAGTACATCCGTATTACTTAAGTGTTGCTGCGGTTAATACTGATGGTAAGCATACAAGTTACTCTGCTGCCGGTGCAAACGTATTTGTTTCTGCTCCTTCAGGTGAGTATGGACGTTATGCGCCAGCTATGGTTACTACTGACCAAATGACTTGTTTAAGTGGTTACTCTGGCTTTAATGGCGGTACAATTGCAGCATGGTCAAACTTCTATGGTGCTGATTTTGCAGCGTCTCAATTCCCGTTTAACTACCCAGGACATGAAGACAACGCTAGCTGTAACTATACATCTACCTTTAACGGTACCTCTTCTGCTGCGCCAAATGCCTCAGGTGTTGTATCACTTATTTTATCAGCTAACCCATCTTTAACATGGCGTGATGTTAAACATATCTTAGCAGCTACAAGTACAATGAATGATCCAGAAAATGAAGCTATTAGCTTTATGATCGGTGAAACAGAATTTGTTGCGCACCAAGGTTGGGTAGAAAATGCTGCAGGTTTCTACTTCAATAACTTATACGGTTTTGGTCGTGTAAATGCTGGTGATGCTGTTGCAATGGCTAAATCTTACGATAAAGATTTAGGTGAGCAAGTAATCACTGAGTGGATTGGTGCTGGTTCTGCAGTTGATGAAGCTGCCATGGCCTCTGCTATCCCAGATAATAATGCTGAAGGTTTAACATACAAAATTGAAATTACAGAAGATATTGCTGTCGAAGCAATGCAATTCAAATTTGATATCTTCAGTGCTGAAATGGGTTACGGTGATGCAAATGGTAACCAAACAACAGCTGGTATGGATTTAGCGATTGAGGTAACTTCTCCGTCAGGTACTAAGAGTATGATCCTTTCTTCTAAACAAGCGATCACCTACCCTTCTTACTCGTTTGAGAATGGTGAACAACCAGGCTATATTTTAAAAGACGGCGTATTCCTTTCTAACGCGTTCTATGGCGAGTCAGGCATGGGTGAGTGGACAATCCGCATCCTTGATACATCAGCGGAAAGCTTTGCTACTGCAGATGGCGGTGCAATGGGTTACCTTGGTTATGCAAACAACGTTACTGAAAGTATCTTAGAAGGTATTGCGGTACGTGCTTACGGTCATGAGAAGTAGGAGAGAAATGATGAAATTGAATAAATTAACAGTGTTAACTGCGAGTATTTTCTTAGCAAGTTCTGTTGCTGCTCATGCTGGTATGGATAAAGACTTAAGTCTACCAAAGACTAAGCAAGTAACTAAATTCAAACACGAAAAAGCAGATTTTGGCTCTTACGTGGTAAAAAGAGATTTAGCTTATATCCCAGCAACTATCGCAAATGCAGATAATGTTATCTCATCAAACGGTAATATGGCTATTGTCAAAGCCAATGCTCCAGTTGATCGCGTTGGTAAAGGCACCTTAGTTAGAAATACTTTAACTAATGAATTATCACCTTTATCAGGTAATATCTCTGTATTATTAAAATCTGGTGTAACAGCTAACGATGTTAGCTCAGCAACAGGTCTAGATATTGTATCAGCTTACGCAGGTACTCAAATTGCTGTGCTTCGTGTAACTGGCGAACAAGATTTAATTGAATCTCAAAAACAATTAAAATCTTCAGGTTTAGTTAAGGTTGCACGTATTGAAGTATTAGAAGTTTTACATAAAGCTGAATAATACTCTTTTGCTGTAAAGCGATTAAAATAAAAAAGCGCATCATTTGATGCGCTTTTTTATTACTATTTTTTAGTGCTTGTTAATTTAACAACAAGATACTCTAATTCACGTTTTCTTTTATTTACTCTCAAGAAAAGCAAAAACAGAATTAAATGCTTGCTCTTGGTATTGCTTTAACCCCGTATCTCTAAAGTCGATATCAATTTGGCTTTTAGCGAGTTCTTTTTTAATAAAAGTACCTGATAGAATCTCTACCGTTAAATCACTGATTAGTTGAATCGCCGCTTCTAATTTAAAGCTAACTGGACCCCCAGCAAACTTGCCTTTTAACGCTCTTCCTTTAATCACAACATGGCTGACTTGATAATCTTCCATCAGCTTAGCAAAGGTAAATTGAAATTTTTGCACCTGCTCCGCATCACCAGCATTATCAAGAGTAATCTTTTGTACTCGCGTATGAGGAATATCATACAATCCATTTTCTTTAGACATGATACAAACTATTGCATCATTACCTTTTAACTCAACACCACAAACTTTCATAAATAAGTCCTACATTTCATCATTGCTTTATTATACACGTAAACCAATGACATAAGTAAATGGAACTTACCTCGCCATAAAGGTATTATTTAACTAAGCGTAATTAATAAAAGAAATACTATGCAAAAAGTATGTGTAATAACTGGTGGTAGTTCAGGTATAGGGTTGAGTATTGCTCACCTATTTCATCAAAATAATTATCTTGTATTTAACTTAGATTTATCCCCTAGTGAAGTGGGAGTATTTAAAGCATGTGATATCTCTGACACTCAGCAAGTTGAGCAAATTATCACTAACATTGCCAAAGAGCATACCATCAATGTTTTAATCTCAAATGCTGGTGTTCACTTTTCAGGAACCATTGAAAACACAACAGAAGAGGACTTTGATAAAGTATTCTCCATTAATGTAAAAGGCGCCTATGCAGCAATTAAAGCAGCACTACCTAGTATGAAAGACGTTAATGAGGGTGCAATCATATTAATGGCATCAGATCAGGCCTTAATCGCTAAACAAAACTCGTTTGCTTATAATTTATCTAAAGCATCCCTTGCTTCAATGGCCAAAACAACGGCATTAGATTATGCCCAATACAACATAAGAGCTAACGCAGTATGCCCTGGCACCATCGAAACACCGCTATATCATAAAGCTATTGATAATTATTGTGAAAAATCAGGAGCTGATAAAACACAAGTTCACCAAGAAGAAGCAGCGCTTCAGCCATTAAATCGCCTTGGTAAACCAGAAGAAGTAGCCGAACTGGTATATTTTTTAGCATCGGACAAAGCTAAATTTATCACTGGCAGTTTACAAGTCATTGATGGTGGCTACACCGCACAATAGCGAGTGTTGAGTAAAAAATAAATCTAAGATTCATTGTTTTTGAACTTAAACCAACATTGATGGAGCCATTTTTGAACATTGTCGACCCGCATATACATCTTTTTGCTTTATCTCATGGCGATTATCATTGGCTCAAAGATGAAAATCCGCCTTATTGGCATGATAAAAAGCAAATTCAACGAGACTTTAATGAACAAGATTTACACTTATCAGGTGAATTATCTTTAACAGGTTTTGTTCATATTGAAGCGGGGTTTAATAATCATCAACCATGGCAAGAACTCGCTTTTTTAGAAGCTAATTGCCAGTCAAGTTTTAGTAGTATTGCTGCGATTAATTTACTTGATACGAACAGTCAGTTTACATCAGTTTTAAATGAGCTCTCCCTGCTAAAAAGCTTCAAGGGAGTTAGACATATTTTAGATGAGCAAGCCTACACACTGCTAACATCGCCAATCGTGCTCAGTAATATCGCGCAACTTAACCAACACTCTAAAAAGCAAGCCTTAAGGAGAAAACCATTAGTTTTTGAATTGCAACTCGCATTTGAAGACTCTATAGCCTGTAAAGCACTCCATGATGTCATTACCAATAATCAACAGCTCACTTTTGCCATTAACCATGCAGGCTTTCCACCGGATTTTAATAACTGCAGCGAGGATAATAAGTGCAGTTGGCTTCAAAATACTTGGTTGCAAAACATAAAAAGCTTTGCTCAATATACCAATGTAATCATTAAATGCTCTGGCTGGGAAATGGCCAATAGACATTATAAAGCTGAATGGTTAAATACCTGCATAGCCACGATTATCGAAAACTTTGCCATAAATAAAATTATGTTAGCCAGTAACTTCCCACTTTGCTTATTTAGCCAAAATTCTTATCAAGATTATTGGCTAAATTTGCTCTGTTTACCCTGCATAAAAGCATTACCTGAACATAAAAAAAGCGCGATATGCTCAAATAACGCGCTTCATTATTATTTTGATTAATAAGTGAGAGTCAACACACTACTTAATTAATACGTGTGGTGATTTTTTAACAACTTCATCGTTTAGTTCAATGCCAATACCAGGCGCTTCACTGACATTAAATACACCATTTTTAGGCTGTGGATCTTGTAAGCATAGCTCCCTATTCCAGTCTTTAATCGCATAGGTATGATGTTCGTGAATTAAGAAGTTCGGAATGGCTGTTTCTAAATGCAAAGAAGCCGCTGTTGCCACAGGACCACCACATACGTGGGCTTGTATACGAATATCGTACACATCAGCATAATCACAAACTTTTTTTGCCTCAGTAAAGCCACCACACAAACCAACATCTGGTTGTAGTACATCAATACTTTGATCTTCAAAATACGGGCGAACATCCCAGCGATGGTATAAACGTTCACCACCAGCAATCGGCACATTAACATTATCAGAAACTTTTTTATGCACTGCTGGGTTTAGGTAGTTAACTGGCTCTTCATACATCATACAATTAACTTCTTCGATAACTTTACCCATTTGTATCGCTGAAGCAGCGCCCATCAATGAGTGTGATTCAAAGATAATATCAACATCATCACCTACTGCATCACGAATCGCCCTTAACCTATCACCAAATAACTTCATTTGGGGTTGAGTAAATAATTTAGTACGATCAAAGGATGAGCTGCCATCTTTGTTATACACAATAGGATCAACTTTTACTGCATCATAGCCTTCTGCAACGGCTTTCAGCGCAGCTTGGGCATATTCTTCCGGTTCGATCAGTTTACTTATTTCACTGTCCCAATCAAACTGTAGCTGACTTGCATAGGTACGTAAGTTTTCATTAACCTTACCACCTAACAATTGATACACTGGCACACCAAGGGCTTTGCCCTTAATATCCCAAAGTGCGGTATCTATAGCGCTCATTGCCGAGTAAAGTACAGGCCCACCACCTAAGCCCCAAAAGCTTTCTCTTAGCATCTTCGACCATAATAATTCAGTATTAAAAGGGTTGAAGCCTATTAATACTGCTTCACTAATCTCTTTGATCATCGCTGCTGCGGCACTATGTCCCCAGTCATAGGCAAGCCCTGCTTCACCCACACCAGTAATGCCTTCATCAGTATGAATACGGACAAAAACAGGGTTCCAAGGTGGACGCTTAGGGCAGTGAATATCAAACACTTCAATGTGGGTTATTTTCATAAATTTTCTTCTAAAGTCGAGTCATTCTTAAGTTATATAACTTAGGTAAATTTTATTCAGCAAAACTAGGATCATTACGATAAACGCGTCTCACCATGGCAGGCCAAGCTTTTTGACCGCCTGTTTCACCGTCGTGCACAATATTAGCTTGCGCTTTGATGCCATCAATAATGCTTTGTGGAGCATAAACAGGTTTCATTCCCGTAGCCATAACTTGCAATTGCACCTGACAAGCGCGGGTTAAATCATACATATGCATAAACGCATCACCTATGGTTTTCCCCATGGTTAAAGCGCCATGATTTCGCAATAGCATAAAGTTTTTTGTGCCTAAATCTTGTTGCAAACGTAGCTTCTCATCAGCATTAACGGCTAAACCTTCGTAATCATGATAACTCATTGACGCAAGAGCGAACATTGAATACTGACTTAGGGGTAACAACCCTTCTTCGGCGCTTGCCACGGCAATGGTTTCATTAGTATGAACATGTAAAGCACAAATATCATCATGACGTACCTCATGAACAGCACTATGAATAGTAAAACCCGCGGGGTTAATTTCAAAAGGGCAATCAGCATCGATAACCTTTCCATTAATATCTATTTTAACGAGGTTTGATGCGGTGATTTCTTCAAACGCCAAACCAAAGGCATTGATTAGGATATGCTCGGTACCAGGTATACGCGCAGATATATGAGTATGAATTAAATCATCCCAACCATGCATATGAAGTAATCGATAGCATGCCGCTAAATCAACTCTAATCTGCCATTCTTGCGCTGATACTTTATTTTTTAAATTTAACTTAGGTACAGGATACATATTTCGTGCCTTTTAAAAAAAGTGATTGTGACAAATGGCCATTCAGGCAATTTTATCCGATGAATAACAGCCAATAAAGCTGTTTTACTTTTGACTTATAAGTAAATGTACTGATTAACTCACAAGGTTTTTTATAATAGCTGCGATAATCAACACAAAGACCAAAATCCAGATTAATTTACTGTATTTACTTTGTTGCTCAACACTGATGGGCTTAGCATATTTTTCACCAAAAATTACCATCAAAAATACCGCCAAAAATACACAAGCTAAAATTACCAATAGGGTCATAAGTCTCTCACTATACTCGGTTAAAGTGCCGCTGTTATTATTCCAATTATTAACTTTAGAATAGCTATTTAAAATTCACTTAAGTAACAAAATCAATTACCATATATTACAGTAACCGTTATTTCTTTCTATATTTATGTCGCAAACTGATGATTTCTATCAAAAACGCCGCTTTATCATTCGTTTAGGTAAAGCATTACACAAGCTAGGCTCAACCGCTTACCGTTTAGAAGATAATCTACTTTCAATTGCAAAGTTTCTTGATATTAGAGCGTCATTTATTATCACCCCTACAGCCTTAACATTTATCTTATCTGATGACGAAGATGATCAACAGTACAATCACCTTGTTAGAGTAACGCCTGGTGATATCGATTTGGGTTCATTAGCTAGAATTGATGAATTAGTTGATGAATTAATTAATGGCGAAAGAACATTGGCAGAGGCAACCGAGAGGTTAACAGAGGTCAATAACAAACCAGCACCTTATGGCGTGTTCCTAACCTTCCTTGCTTTTGGCGCGTCAAGTGGTGCATTTGCTATGCTAATGCATACCAGTTGGAATGATGTATTTTGGGCAACCTTGCTTGGTTTCGTTATTTTTCTCTTTGTGATTTGGGCTGAACGCTCTAAACGGGTAACAGAACTATTAGAACCACTTTCTGCCCTAACCGCTTCATTGTTAGCCTCAGCAATATCGCTAATTGACCCAAGCATTAACATCCCTATGGTTATTTTATCAACCATCATTGTTTTTATTCCAGGCCTTTCCTTAACAGTAGGTTTATCAGAGCTAGCAGCCCGACACTTAATGTCTGGTACGGCTCGTATTATGGATAGTGTTATGGTGCTTTTCAAACTCTACTTCGGTGGTGTTTTAGGAATGGCTCTTGGTAAATTAATGTGGGGAGAAGTTACTTTTGTGCCACCTGAAGTCATGCCTACTTGGACATCATGGATAGCAGTAACGATATTATCAATCAGCTTAGTTATTTTATTTAAAGCACGTATAAAAGATGCGCCTTGGGGGATTATTTCTGGTTATATTGCTTTTGGCATGAGTGTTTGGGCAAGTACTTATTTGGGCGTTGCCTTAGGAGCATTTGTCGGTGCTTTCGCTCTAGGTTTATATAGTAATTTATTTTCTCGGGTTATGAATTTGCCTTCTAGCATTGTACGTTTACTCGGTTTGGTTGTACTGGTACCAGGAAGTAAGGTTTATATGGGGTTAAATACTCTAGTCTCTGGCCAGCAAATGTTAAATATCGCTGATTTAGGCTCTCAAACATTTCTTATATTTATGTCATTAGTCGCAGGGATTATATTTTCTAATGTAGCTTTACCTCATAGGAAAAATCTCTAATTTACCCATGAACACTATCTGTAAGAAGCGAAAGCATGAGCTCGAATGAAGCAAGCTATCACCATGGCAATTTACGTAATAGTTTACTGACGACTGCCAGCACTATACTGCAAGAATCCGGCATTGAAGCTTTATCTTTGAGAAAGCTAGCCGAGCGAATTGGTGTATCGCGTACAGCGGCTTATCATCACTTTAAGGATAAAAACGACTTACTTTCAGCGATTGCCGCGCAAGGATTTTTGACTTGGCAGCAACAAGCAGAGAAAACCTTTGATGAGCCTGAATATTCAAGTCGAGAAAAATACCAAAAATTTGTTCACGACTATGTAGAATTTGCTCACAAAAACCCTGCGGTCTACCAGCTAATGTTTGGCAGCCGACTCTGGAAAAATAACCAAAGTTCAGAAGAGCTAAAGTCGGTAGCTTACCCTAGCTTTCAATACCAAGTGGCATTAGTAAAAAACTTACAAGCTAAAGGGTTACTACCACAGTCCGAAGATCCTCTCAGATTAGCTCAAGTAACTTGGGCGACCCTACATGGAATTGCACAATTAGTTATAGATGGAATTTATGCTGATGCAAGCCATCTTGAAGAAATGTGTCAGTGTGCAGTCAATCTTTTTTTAACTAGCGAACAAAACCAAATTGTAAACAAATAGTTAACACATTATATCGATAATGTTTCCACCTTAGGTGCAATGTATTCTTTACAGGCAAAACTATTAGTGAATAATAAAATGTAAATAGATGTGTCAATTGCTAGAAATGTCGCAACATAACTCGTAACATGGGGGCATTGTGCAAGAACTTTAATGACTCTGCTTAAAGGTCTCTTTGATGTTTCAGTCAAAACGCACGAACACTTTTATTAAAATAATATATTGAGAACATATCCATGAAAGCAATTTTAACCAGTGCAATTTGTTCTTCATTGTTACTTATTACTGGCTGCAACAGCCAAATGACGAATAATGAATCAAACAGTGCCATTAGTACCCAAAAAACCGCGCTAGCTTCAGGTATTGAAAAAGCAAATATTGATAATTCCGTTAGACCTCAAGATAACTTTTACCGTTATGTTAACGGCGGCTGGATGAAGAACAATGAAGTGCCAGGCGATAAAACCGCTATTGGTTCATTTTATGATTTACGCGACAAAGCTGACGATGACGTTAAAGCCATAATTGAAGAGTTAGCAGCAACGGATAACTTGAAAATGGGTAGCGATGAACAAAAAGTCGCTGATTTATTCCGTTCATATATGGATTCTGAAAACCGAAATGCGCTAGGTAGCAAGCCAATTCAACCAATTTTTGATGCCATTAATAACATTAGCAATGCATCAGAACTTTCTGAATTTTTCGGTAAGTACCAAGCTGTTGGTGTAGGTAGCCCATTAGCTTTCTATATCAGCATCGATGCAAAAGACTCAAGCAGTTATGCAACACATATTTGGCAAAGTGGCCTAGGTTTACCTGATAAAGATTACTACTTTAATGAAGCTGAACGTTTCACAGCATTACGCGCTGGCTATGTAGCACACATAGAAAAAATGTTCGATCTTGCTGGTTTAAAAGGTGGTAAAGAAGCGGCTAAAACCATTATGGCTTTAGAAACTAAATTAGCTAATTACCACTGGACTCGCGTACAAACTCGTGACAGCGAAAAGCGCTATAATAAGTTTGCAGTTAGTGATTTATCTAAGTTAACCGATGCTTTTGACTGGTCTGCTTATTTATCAGCTCAAGGCGTAGCTAAACAAAAAGATATCATTATTAACCAACCAGACTTTATTGAAGGTTTTGGTAAAATATTTGCTGAAACACCACTAAAAGATTGGCAAACATACCTAACATTCCATACCTTAAGTAATTTTGCTCCTTATTTAAGTGCTGACATTGATAATGAAAACTTTGACTTTTATTCAAAACAGTTAAGCGGACGCAAAGAGCAACGCCCACAATGGAAACGCGGTGTTAGTGTAGTAAACCGTAACTTAGGCGAAGTGATTGGTAAAATATACGTAAGTCGTCATTTCACACCAAAAGCAAAAGCACGCATGAGTGAACTAGTTGAAAACTTACGTACTGCCTATGGTGACAGCATCGATGGTTTAGAGTGGATGTCGGGTGATACGAAAAAATCTGCCCATGTAAAACTTGCAGCATTTACACCAAAAATTGGTTACCCAGATAAGTGGGAAGATTACTCTGCATTAAACATTGAATCAGATGATTTAGTGGGCAATGTAATGCGTTCATCACGTTTAGGTCATGACAAAGAAGTTGCCAAATTAGGTGGACCTATTCATGATTGGGAATGGCACATGTCTCCTCAAACAGTGAATGCTTACTATAGCCCTACAGCTAATGAAATTGTATTCCCTGCCGCTATTTTGCAGCCACCATTCTTTAATATGCAAGCTGATGACGCAGTAAACTACGGCGGTATCGGTGCAGTTATTGGTCACGAAATGGGTCACGGATTTGATGATCAAGGCAGTAAATATGATGCTGATGGTAACTTACGCAACTGGTGGACAGAGCAAGATCTTAAAGAGTTTGCTAACCGTACTAAAGCGTTAGTTGAACAATATGCTAATTACCAAGTTTTTGAAGATCTAAACGTCAATGGTGAATTGACATTAGGTGAAAACATTGGTGATTTATCTGGTGTTACTATTGCTTATAAAGCTTATAAAGCTTCTTTAAACGGTAAAGAAGCCCCAGTGATTGACGGTTTAACTGGCGATCAACGCTTCTTTATGGGCTATGCACAAATCTGGCGCTCAAAAATTGTCGAAAAATCAATGCGTAACCGTGTTGCGACAGACCCGCATTCTCCAGGTGAGTTCCGTGCTTTAGGTTCATTGTCAAATATGAACGAGTTTTACGACGCATTTGACGTAAAAGAAGGCGATGCAATGTACATTGCACCTGAGAAGCGCGTTAAAATTTGGTAGTACAACCTGAAATAAGTTTGTAATAAAGGAGCTTCGGCTCCTTTTTTTTATCTTTTAAACTTTATGAGCAGTTGATCTTTGTTTATTAATGCAGCTGAATAATAAAATCGCCTTAATCAAAGCAAAAATTGCATCATTGAGTCACCGAAATCAGTCATTTTTAACACAGAGTGAAGCGATTTTAGACTAAGCCCGAGGGCAATGGTTATTTTTAACACTAGCTACATTCACATTTCTCTCATTTGGAATAACCAAACCACGTTCACACACCGCTTTGCGATTGATAAAAATAGCCAATGCTGAAAATATCAACAAAGTTCACCAGTCCCTAGCTATACTTACACTAAAACATTTTGTTTATGTGCCATGTTGAACCGATTAAGTGCTTCCCTACTTTTCTTGACGCTTAATGCCTTCGCACAAGAAGAGGTCATTAATGTTTCTGTCGAAACGGATACCTACAAGTACGCTCAAGAAATTCTCAAAGGGCGACCTGCTATAGAGGTAACTAACTATGCGAGTCCAAACTCACAACGTGATGTCGTTGAGTTTATCCTTGTACAGAAAGCCTTAGCACTTGGTGGTTTAGAGCTAAAATTTTCCATCACTACAGGTAACTATGATGCAAGAAATATTAAGTTATTAAGAAGCGGACTTTTACTGATAAGTTTTGATTCCATGTGGCACTCACATGTAAACCAGTTTGCCGATGAGCTTTTTATCTCAGCGCCTATTATTGAAAAAGGTGAATATATGGCAGGCATATACACTTCAAAAGAAAACCACGCGAAAATAACAATTTAAGGGCTCAGTGATCTTCAAAAACTCACCGTCGTATCAAATAAAAACTGGCCCGTTGATTGGGCAACATTGCAAACAATAGCCCCTAAATCACTAATGCATGAAGAGGAATGGCTATCTATGGCAAAAATAGTAAGTAAAGGCTGGGTTGATGTGATGCTAGCCCCATTTACTAGCAACTATCCGTTTAACTATCAAGGACAGGGATATTTCATCAAGGCTATTGACGGAGCAAAAGTTGCACTAAATGATAGTAGGCACTTCGTAATCTCAAAAAAGCACCCAAACTCAAAAGAAACATTTATTGCCCTGCAAAAGGGACTAGCAATACTAAGGCAACGCGGTGAGATAACGAGAGCTTACCAGCAATCAGGCTTTCTTAATAAGCAAGTTCAACACTGGAATATAATAAATAAAAGTAAACTTATAGAGTAGTTCATTTTACTTCCTGCCTAGATTGCCCTAGCTTTTAAATGATAAACAAAACTATTTTATGATTAAGATCAAACGTTTTACTTAATGTTAGTAAAAAACAACCTAAGCACTATTGATAACCATTATCATTTAGATTACTATATCTGCAATCTTAACAAAATTTACAAGAAATCGTTATGTACGTTTGCCTTTGCCACGGTATCACAGATAGTCAGATTGAATCAGCCATCGATAATGGTGCTCACTCAATGAAACAAATTAGCCAAGAATTAAGTGTGGGATCTCAGTGTGGAAAATGTTGCCAATGTACAAAAAAAGTTCTCAGCAGCAAGTTAATGCAAATCTCTGAAGCACAACCTGCTGCTGCGTAATTCAAACTTATCGCATCATCGATTCTAAATAATTCTCGATGCCAGCATGCTTAATTAAGTATTGTTGGCTTTCAATCCAATCAATTTGCTCTTCTACATTACTTAAAATCTCTTCAGCGCAATCTCTACTAATATAATCTTGCTCTGCTTCAGACAAAGCGATAAGAGCTTGTAGGGCCGCTCGAGACTGGTATTCTAGATCCATATTGGCTTGCATCATTTCCACAGTATTTTCACCAATATGTAAACGCCCTAAATCTTGTAAATTAGGTAGCCCTTCTAGAAATAAAATTCGATTAATGAGTTTATCTGCCTGCTTCATTTTTATAATCGAAACTTTATAATCCGCTTCATCAAGCTCTTCTAACCCCCAATTTTTATACATTCTAGCGTGTAAAAAATATTGGTTTATCGCTATTAATTCAATAGCTAATGCTTTATTAAGTAATGCAATAACTTGTTTATTACCTTTCATAGAGCCTCCTATGCTTTATCAGTTTCTTTGCCCATCTTAGATTGAATGTAATTAGGTAACCCTATTCGACCTATCAAACCAATTTGTTGCTCTAACCAATAAACATGATCTTCCTCTGTATCTTCTAATAATGTCAGCAATACCTCCCTACTTTGATAATCTCCTTCTGCTTCACATAAGGCAATAGAAGCTTTTAATGCGTCGACAACTTCCATTTCTAAGACCAAATCATTTTTCAGCATTTCTTCAACATCGCTACCAATTAAAAGGTCTCGACGATTTTTTAAATTAGGTACACCTTCTAAAAAAAGAATACGTTTAATTAATGCATCTGCATGTGTAATCTCTTCTTCCATTTCATGGTTTAGTTGCTCATATAGCTCATGTAGCCCCCAATCTTCATACATTCTTGAATGAGTGAAGTATTGATCTATCGCGGCGAGTTCGTTGTGTAATAAACCATTAAGACTAGCAATTACTTTATCGTTGCCTTTCATTATTCGCTCCAAAATAGTAGTCATTCGTCTCTCAATACTAGTAGAGGATATATAAAACCGCTAATGTCGAATAACTAAAAACAAGGTTATTTTCTTCAGCTTTAAATAAGTGCAAGTGCCTAATAAATATAACCAATGCCTTGTTTATAATTGCTTCCAAATCAACATACATTACAAGCTAAAAATCAAAAGTTATTACTGAGTGATTAATCGTTTCTTAAACTGTAAATATAATCTGAAAATGAATTACTCTTACCATTACCTCCAAGATGGCACGTGAATCGAATATATAATGAATACGCTCCTAACGAATATTTCACTTTCTTGTGAAATTTCAAATCATTGACTAGTCTATTAACTGGACATATTAATCAGCTTCATCATTCTTTCCTGACCAAAATAGGATGCAAAATGCTAATCAAAACAAAACAAAAACTGATTTTAAGTTTTTCGTTTTTATTACTCAGTATTATTTTTGCTCTCTGGGATAACCAAAGTTCGCCCTTAATCACTTTAGTCATTTCAATTGTCGCGGTTATTAGCAGCATCACTTCATGGACATTATTTAAACAAATCAACATTCATTTAGAGCATACCTTGCATTTAGATGAACAATCCAAAAGTAGCGAAGAAGACGGCACGCAACAGGTAGAGCAATACCTCCTATTAGCATACGAAATTATCAATATTTGGGCAGGACAAACCGAACTTGCCAAAAAACAAGGTGATGACAATGTTAATCAACTCGCTAATAATTTTGCACAAATCAAAGAGCAGCTAGCATTAGCTATTCAAACATCAAAAGAAACATCTGGCGAGATGAGCGGCACAACAGGTCTTACCCAAGTAATAGCGACATCAGAGCAAGAGCTAAATGACATCATCACTTCTTTGAATGATGCCATGCTAGGTCGAGATCAGATTTTAAGTGAAATCAGTAAGCTCTCTGCCATTGCCGAAGAGTTATCTAAAATGGGAGATGATGTAGCAGGTATCGCCTCACAAACCAATTTACTGGCACTTAATGCTGCAATTGAAGCTGCTCGAGCAGGTGAAGCAGGCAGAGGGTTTGCTGTTGTCGCAGATGAAGTTAGAACATTATCAACAAGATCTGGAGAAACAGGGGCGCGGATTACTGAAACTATTGAACAAGTCAACGCAACCTTACAAAACACATTAGAAAAAACACAAAACTTCTCTGAACAAGACAGTGCGTTAATACATAATGCAGAAAACATCATTAAAGACGTCATTGAACAATACACTCAATCAGGTGAAAAAATTATTCATGGCGCTCACCAACTTGAACAAGAAAACTCTGCTGTGCAACTCGCCATTGATGACGTACTTGTTTCATTACAATTTCAAGACAGAGTTAGCCAAATACTTGGGCACATCCAAGACGATATGAATAAGCTATCTCCATATTATCAAGCGTGTCAATCGAGTCTCATTCATGGTGAAACAATAAAGCCAATAAACAGCAAAAAGTGGCTAAATAATATAAAACAAACATACACAACCCTTGAGCAAGTTGCTCGTCATGATGGTGATAAACAAGCTGAAGTAAAAATTGACAATAACATAACTTTCTTTTAATGCTTAAGTAAAGAATCAAGATACGGTAGGGAAATAATGAGTAAAACAATTTTAATTGTTGATGACTCAGCCAGTATAAGGCAAGTCGTCACTATTACATTAAAAGGAGCTGGCTTTGAAGTTATCGAAGCAACAAATGGCAAAGAAGGTATAGCAAAACTTGACGGAACAAAAGTTCATCTCATTATTTCCGATGTCAATATGCCCATAATGGGAGGCATTGACATGGTTAAAGAGATAAAACAATTACCTAAGTATAAATTTACTCCTGTCATCATGTTAACGACAGAAGCTTCAGAGGAAATGAAACAACAAGGTAAAGCCATTGGCGCTAAAGCCTGGATGGTAAAACCGTTCAAACCAGAGCAAATGTTACAAGCTGTCAATATGCTTACATAGCCCTTTACTTCATTTATTTATTGAGTCATTGAATGCCTGAGATTAAAGTTGTGCAAAAACGTAATAACACCACTGAAGTGACTATTAGTGGTGAGCTTACAATTTATGAAGCACAAAGCTTTTTTACTGAGCATATACAACCATTAACTATTCAACAGCAGCTTAATTTAAAACTCGCCAAACTGACAGAAGTCGACACTGCGGGCATTCAAGTACTTATTATGTTACTCAATAAGGCACAAGAACTCACCGCTAGTATTCGTATTATTTCGTTAAGTGTCGCCATTAAAGACTATTGTGAATTATTTCAATTACATCATTATTTTACTGTCACAAAAGACAAGGTAAAAAGTAACTCAGGTGAAAACCCATGAGTTTAGATGCCGCTCTAGAAACATTTTACGCCGAAGCAAAAGAACACCTAGAATCAATGGAGCACATTTTATTGCAACTTGATGAAGGCGAATATAATGATGAAACACTAAACGATATATTTCGCTCAGCTCACACCATTAAAGGCTCAGCAGGCATATTCGCTCTTGAGCATATTGTTGAATTTACCCATGTAATAGAAAATGTTCTGGACAGAGCTCGAGAAAATGAAATAACGATTGAAACTAAATTAGTTAATCTATTATTTCAATGTCGCGATCATATTCAAGCCTTAGTTAAAACATCCTCAGAGGAGTTCAATGACAACATTTCGCTGCAAGAATCAGGGGCAAATTTATTAACGCAACTTTCTCCTTGGATAAATGAACAAGAGCCTAGTTCAACTCAAAATGAAGCAGAAGAAAAACTGCCTGCAATAAACCAAGAAAATTTAACTCAACAGAAGTGTTGGCACATTTCATTGCGACTCTCTTCAGACTGTTTAAAAAATGGGATGGATCCCATTTCTTTCATCACTTTTTTATCAGGTTTAGGTGAAATTAAGCATATTGAAACCATTACGGATAACTTTCCAAGTATCAATAACTATGATGCTGAAACTTTATATTTTGCTTATGAGATATCTTTATCCACAGACGCTGACTTAGCTACCATAGAAAATACATTTATGTTTGTTCAAGATGATTCAGACATCACGATACTTTCACCAGAAGCAACCGTGGATGATTACTTGGCGTTAATTGATGCATTACCAGAAGATAATCAACGCTTAAGAGATGTATTTATAAAATGTGGCTCACTAACAGAGCAAACCTTAGCGCAAGCCCATAAAAATAAAGAAGAAATAGAGGCACTCAATAGCAAATCACAACGTGACGAAGTACCCCCGCAACCAAAAGCTTTATTAGAAACGTTGAAAAATTCAGATTTACAGCAGCAAAAAAGTACTAATGAAAGAAAAAGTAACAAGCAAATTCGAATAGACTCAGACCGCCTCGATAATTTAATTAACCTTATCGGTGAGCTTGTTATAAACCAGCAACGAATTGATTTACTAGCTAGTACGAGTAAAAATCCAGACTTACTTGAAGCTGTTGATGATTTTGAAGGCTTTACTGAACAAATAAGGGATGCAGCATTAAAGTTGAGAATGGTGCAAATTGGTGGCATTTTCCAGCGGTTTAAACGTGTAGTGCGAGATACAGCTCAAGAACTCAATAAAGAAATAGAATTGCATATTGAAGGGGCTGAAACTGAATTAGACAGATTGATGGTTGAAAAGCTTGGTGATCCACTAACCCATATTATACGTAATGCCATGGACCATGGTCTTGAACCTGTTGAACAACGGGTTTCTGTTGGTAAGCAATCAACCGGACAACTTAAACTAGCAGCTTATCATGAAGCAGGTCATGTTGTGATAGCCATTAGTGATGATGGTAAAGGCATAGATATAGAAGTTATTAGAAGAAAAGCTATTGAAAAAAACATCATTTCAGCTGAAATGAAATTAACCGATAATGAACTATTCCATTTAATTTTTCATCCTGGTTTTTCTACCGCCAGCACAGTAACAAATTTATCAGGTCGCGGGGTTGGCATGGATGTCGTAAAACGCAATGTTGAGTCACTCCAAGGAAGTATTGAGATAAACTCTACCCTAGGTAAAGGTTCAGAATTTAAAATAAGATTACCACTCACTTTAGCTATCATTGATGGTTTCCATGTTCAAAGCCAAGATACACACTTTATTATCCCTCAAACAACTATCACTGAATGTATTGATTTAACAAGTCATCAACACATAGAAGGTAGGCATTGCATTGATTTACGTGGTGAAATGATCCCCTTTCTAAATATCAGCGAGATATTCATGCTTAATGGGCAGCCAAATCAAAAGATGCCCAACAAAAAATCTATACCAAGAGAAGAATTAGTTATCGTTCAATTTGGCAACGATATTGCTGGCATTGCTGTTGATAGGCTTTATGGTGAAATACAAACCGTTGTAAAACCACTAGGACCTATCTTTAATTCACTAAAAGGTATAGGTGGCTCTACACTTTTGGGAAATGGCGATATTGCCTTTATTTTAGATATTCCACAACTAATTGAAATGGCGATAAATCGAGACTTGTCACATCGCCATTTAGCAAACTAAGCAAGGTAAAATAATGTCTGAGTTATTGCATCAACGAGATAAAAAACTATCCCAACAGGAAACGAGACAGTTTTTAACTTTTACGATTGGTGAGGAGCACTTTGGAATGGAACTGCACCAAACAAGAGAGATACTAGAATACGATGGTGTAACCCAAGTACCACTCATGCCTCAATTTCTATCGGGCGTTATCAATTTACGTGGTGAAGTTGTACCCGTTATTGACCTTAGTGTTCGCTTAGAGCGTAAGCCAATTATTTTACATAAGAGAACATGCATAATTATTGTTGAATTACATGAATCTTCACAACACTGTGTTCTGGGTTTACTAGCAGACTCGGTAAATGAGGTCATCGAAATTCCTGAACAAGATATTGAAGACGCACCCGCATTTGGTGCAAAAATACGCCCTGAATTCATTCTTGGGATAGCTAAAAAGGCCGAAACGTTCATCATACTACTTGATGCTGAAAAAACACTTTCCCCCAAAGAGTTAGCTCACTTGGTTGAAGCAGAATTAAAATAATACATAAGTACTCAATGACCTAAACGAGTACTAAAATTTACATATCAGAGGACTGGGTAATGTTAGATAAAATAAGCTTAAAAGCAAAAATTATTTTTCTCAGCTTTTTAGTCGCATCTTCACTCACACTATTAAGCTTAGAGTCATTGAATGAGTTATCTAAATTTCATAAATCAACAGCAAAAGGACTTATTGAAATAGAACAAAACGTCAACATTTTAACAGACATAACAAATGCTCATGTTATCTTTAAAATACAAGTACAAGAATGGAAAAACATTCTTATTCGAGGCAATGACGCTAATCAATATAATAAATATTCAGCAAGGTTTTCGGAAAACTCAGACACAGTACAAAAATATCTCGAAAATGCTCTAGAAAAAGCCAGAGCACTAAACCTAAACGTCAGTGATTTAGAAAAAGTTAAAAATGAGCATGCCAATTTGAAATCAGCTTATTTAAAGGCATTAAAAACCTTTGACCAAAGTGATGAATTAACGGGTAAGAAAGTTGACAAGTTGGTTAGTGGCGTTGACAGGCCAGCAAGTAAAGGTATGAGCAGTCTTGCTGAACAAACCGAAAAATCATTTAAATCATTAATCATATCATCTAATCAAATGATGGAAGAAGAATACCATCAAGATAAACAAGCGCTTATCTGGTTCTCCGCAACTATTGCCACAATTTTAATTAGCTTAATGATCATCATTTTCTACGATTTATTTAAAACTTTAGGTGGAGATCCTCGTTACGCAGCCCATGTGTGCAACCAGGTAGCAAACGGTAACTTAAGTGTTGATATAAGCTTAGCTAAACATGACAAAAAGTCATTGCTCTTTAGTATTTCCAACATGAAGCAACAACTGTCATCGATTATTCACGAAGTTAGGGCTTCTTCTCATGCCCTTGCATCAGCATCTACACAAGTGAACTCAACAGCGCAAACAATTGCAAAAGGAGCATCCGTTCAAGCTGCAAGTGTCGAGGAAACTTCAGCTTCAATGGAACAAATGTCAGCATCCATAGCTCAAAACAATGAAAATGCTGGCATCACTAATGGTATGGCGCAACAAGCTTCAAATGAAGCTACTTTAGGTGGAAAAGCAGTTATTGAAACAGTAGAGGCAATGCAAAAAATTGCAGAAAAAATTAGTGTCATAGATGACATTGCTTATCAAACTAATTTGCTAGCCTTAAATGCTGCTATAGAAGCAGGTCGAGCAGGAGATCACGGTAAAGGTTTTGCGGTGGTTGCTTCAGAAGTACGTAAATTGGCAGAAAGAAGTCAATTTGCCGCTCAAGAAATTGGTGAACTGGCAAAAGAAAGTGTTAAACGTGCAGAGGTTGCAGGAACTTCACTTCAAGATATGGTGCCCTCGATTAACAAAACAGCAGATTTAGTACAAGAAATTGCCGCGGCTTCCTCAGAGCAAACCAGTGGTGTTCATCAAATCAATGAAGCCATTGCTCAAGTAAACCAAACCATGCAACACAATGCTGCAGCCTCAGAGGAATTAAGTGCAACCTCAGAAGAAATGAACATTCAGGCAGTTCAACTTCAAGATTCCGTAAATTATTTTCGCTTTGACGAGGTAGAACAGTCAAAACCAAACAATACTTTTAGCCAATATAATGAGAGTTTCCCTAACAACCCGTCTACTTCGAAAGATTATTATAAAGAAAAACCGTCTGAAAAAAATAACAGGGCAAGTCAGGTGCATAGTTCATCAAGCAAAGACAGTGATGACGAAAAGTTCGTTAACTTTGATTAAAGATTCAATCTGCCAATATGCAAAGTACCTATAGTCCAAGCGTTATTGAGACAACACCTTCATTTGAGGTGTTTATACTGTTTCAACAATTAGTTCAAACTAAGTTGGGTATACACCTGTCTAAGCAAAAACGTTTAATGCTAGGTCATCGCTTATCAAAACGCCTTTTACACACTCAAAACTTAACTTTTGACAAATATTTTCAATACATAAACTTACCAGATAATTTTCAAGAGCTTGAAATAGCACTTGAATTAATTACCACCAATGAAACATTTTTTTTCAGAGAGCAGCAACACTTTGATTTTTTAGAAAGAGTAATTCTACCTGAACAAAGTCGTAATAAAGAGTTGAAAATATGGAGTGCTGCTAGTTCAACTGGAGAAGAAGCTTACAGTATCGCAATGCTATTAAGCGACAAATATCACGCTCCTTGGTCAATTTCTGCTTCAGATGTAAACCAGTCGGTTCTGGCCCATGCACAAAAAGGGATTTATATTAATGACAGAGCAAAGCAACTACCTGAGAATTATAAAAAGCTATATTGCTCTCGCGGTATTGATGAATTTGAAGGTTATATACGGGTTAAACCCTCTTTACGGGAAAGAGTGAAATTTTTCCGCTTTAATTTAATTAACCCTATGGATGAATTAGAGCAATTCGACGTTATATTTATTAGAAATGTCATGATCTATTTTGATGATGATACTAGACAACATATCATTAATAGTATTAGTAGAAAGCTAAAACCCGCTGGTTACATGTTTATCAGCCACTCTGAAACACTACACGGATTACAGCATAATTTTGAACCAATCCAACCTGCTGTTTATCAATTAAAAAATTCAGATAAAAAGGTGTATAAATGGTAACAGCACGAAATAGCGACATCACCTTATTATCTCCAGGTGAAATCATTTTCACTGAAAAGCCACTTATTGTTAGAACAATACTCGGTTCATGTATTGCAGTAACGGTATGGCATCCACACTTGAAAGTGGGTGGCATTTGCCATTTTTTAATTGCCAATCATCAACAAGAACATAAAGCAAAAGTCCAAAATTATCGGTACGGTGACTGCGCTTTAACATTTTTAATGAAAGAAATGTCTCAGTACGCACCGTTAAACGAATTCGAATTAAGACTCTTTGGTGGAGCTAACATGTATTCTTCTCGCTCTAAACCAACAGTAGGTGAAAAAAATGCTCACTTTACCAAGCAATGGGCCAAATCTTATCAACTAAAATTTAAACAAATAGAAATTCTTGGCAATGTATCACGTTCGATCATCTTTGATCTGGCCACTGGTAATGTAGAACTTCAGCAATATCAACAAAACAAGGTAGAGCACAATGACCATTAACGTCATGATAATTGATGACTCTGCTGTTGTTAGGCAGGTTGTATCACAAATCCTGAATAGTTCAGATGATATTGAAGTTTATGACGTAGCGAATGATCCTATTTTTGCTTTTAAAAAAATGCAGAAACAATGGCCAGATGTCATCATACTTGATATTGAAATGCCCAGAATGGATGGCATTACTTTTCTTAAAAAAATAATGGCTGAGCGACCGACCCCAGTGATCATTTGTTCTTCATTAGCGCAAAAAGGTACTGAATTATCACTAAGTGCTTTAGCATCTGGGGCTGTAGATATCATCACTAAGCCTCAAATTGGTCTTAAAGGTTTTCTTGAGCAAACAGGCAATGAGATTAAAAACATCGTTCGCGCTGCTGCATCTGCAAATATCTATTTTAACGCGCAACATAAAGCACACTCGCTATCAGCGCAAAGCAACCAAGAACTCGTAGAGCCTAAACTAACGTCTATAACCCTAACAACTGACAGCGTTATTGGTATTGGCTCGTCTACTGGTGGCACTATTGCCCTTGAAACAGTACTCAGCGCATTACCACCCACCTGTCCAGGGCTTGTCGTCGTACAGCATATGCCTGAAAAATTTACTAAAGCTTTCGCAGATAGACTAAACTCTATATGTGATATTGAAGTTATAGAGGCAAGCTCAGGTGATAGGATTATTCCTGGTAGAGCCTTAATAGCGCCAGGAGGAAAACATTTGCAAGTAAAACTCTCTGGTGCGCAATACATTACTATTGTGTCTGAAGGGCCAGCAGTAAATAGACATTGCCCATCAGTAGATGTTCTGTTTAAATCATTAGCAGATAATGTTAAACAAAATGCAACAGGCATCATAATGACAGGAATGGGAAATGATGGGGCAAAAGGTTTACTGGCAATGAGACAGGCTGGTTGTAAAACCATTGCACAAAATGAAAGTTCTAGTGTTGTTTTTGGGATGCCTAAAGAAGCCATTAAACTCGGCGCAGCGGAGCAAATTGTTGACTTGAATGACATAGCAGCATTAGTAAAATATTAACTTAACGGAAGACTATATGAACTCTCTGAGTATCCTAGTTGTTGATGATAGTAACGTACAACGTAACCACGTAATCAACATGTGCCTTGAGCAGAAAGTACAGCAAGTGCATGGTGCTGAAAACGGTCTAGTCGCTATTGAAAAACTAAAACTCACACAATATGACTTAGTGTTTATTGATTTAGAAATGCCAGTGATGGATGGTGTTGAATTAGCTAGAAAAATTGCTAAAGATGAGCTTGCTGGTTCTGTCATTATTCTTAGTTCAAAAGATCCATCTTTAATTTTAAGTATTGGCACTATGGCTGAGTCGGATGGTTTAAATGTATTAGGTACATTCAAAAAACCATTACAAGTTAAAGATCTCGAAACAAGTTTAAAGATGCTTGCAACGAGGAAAGTAAAAACAGACAGCCATACCCTTTATAATCGTCTGACAAAAGAAGATATCTTGCAAGGTGTTCAGAATAAAGAAATCACCTTATTTTACCAACCTAAACTTACTTGCAAAGGCTTATTATTAAAGGGCGTTGAAGCACTCGCTAGATGGGAGCACTCAACACTAGGTTTTGTCTCACCAGTAGAGTTTATTACTGCGGCTGAGCAGTTTAATGTTATTTCTCAGTTAACCCATTACCTATTTGAACTTGCCTTAGCGCAAAAAGCTAACTGGCGTAAGCACGGGGTAAACTTTCATTTAGCCTTTAATTTATCTCCGCTATCACTTTCCGATTGCGATCTTGCAGAGAAAATCTCACAACAAGTTAACCATTATCAAATTGATGCAAAGGATATAGTATTAGAAGTCACAGAAAATGCTATCTGTGGTGAAGTATCAAGTGCCATCGAAACTCTTGCTAAGCTAAGGTTAGCTGGCTTTAAATTAGCAATTGATGATTACGGTACAGGGTTTGCAAACGCCCAACAACTTTCTAGAGTGCCTGCCACTGAATTAAAGCTCGATAGGATTCTGGTAGATAATGTAGCTACAAGGCCCCAGCAGCTGGCTATTTTAAAAAGCACAGTAAATTTAGCTAAAGATTTAACCCTAAACACCGTCGCTGAAGGTATTGAGAACTATGAAGATTTTACGTTAGTTTCAGACTTGGGTGTAGATCTGGTTCAAGGGTACTATTTTGCAAAACCTATGGATAGCACAGCCTTAGTAAGCTGGTTGAAAAAAGATTTGGCAAAGATTAGAAAAACATTACAAGAAAAATTAGCTGAAACGAAAAATAATTGCTCATCATGACACTAATTAGTGTAACACTAGCCTATCTTTATTAAGCATTAACTGTCGCTACCTTCTGATAATTAATTTTGCTTAACTGTTTTTTCAATGTTTCTAATTTAAAAGGCTTTACGATAAAACCAGTCACTTTTTCAGCAATCAGTGACATCACAACACTTCTATCATCTTCACTCGTTACCATAAGCACTGGTAAATCATGCAGTTTTTGATCCGCCCTAACCTTTTCAAGTAATTGCTTACCATTTAGGTTTGGCATATGTAAATCAGTAACCAATAAATCATAGTGACTTTGTCTAAGCATTTTTAAAGCTTGCAAGCCATTTTCAGCTTCATCATTATTATGATGACCTAAGCTTTTTAGCATATGAACCATTACATTGCGCATAGACGCCATATCATCAACAACAAGTATCTTCATTAATCAAGTCCTTCTGAAGTCAGCAACACCTAAAAGTATAGTGAAATAACCATATATTTCGAGAAATATTTGAAAATGTCATTATATTTTTGATTTGTATAGCCTTGACAAAAAGAGTACAAAACCATACTTTATGTAAAATACACTTGACATTCATTCCGACACGCCCTAAAGTAAAGTAAAGTCAACTTTACATTAAATCAAAGGAGCTTTACCAATGAATAAAGTTAAAAACTACACCACGGTAAATCAAAAAAACACAAAAAAACTCATGTTTTGGACAGCAGCTTGGGTCATATCAATGGCAATCGCAGCTTTTGCACCAAGGTTCATTTGGGATTTTAATACCACGTTAACAATTATTGGCGTATTACTTAATATAGCTGCAGGTCTAGGTATGTTATTAGCAAATAGGCAATACCTTATCGATCTTGACGAAATGCAACGTAAAATTATGTTAGAAGCTATGGGCCTTACTCTCGGTGTTGGCTTAGTATTTGGGCTAAGTTATGAGCTTTTTGAAGATATAAAACTAATCAACTCTGAACCTGAGATTTCTCATGTCGTGATTGTTATGGCGATCACTTACCTTATTGCTAATATCAAAGGTCACAGGAAGTACCAATGAAAAATCGATTAAAAGTTCTCAGAGCAGAAAGAGACTGGACTCAAGCACAGCTTGCCGATGCATTAAATGTTTCAAGACAAACGATAAATGCCATTGAAAAAGGTAAGTTTGATCCCAGTTTACCGTTAGCCTTTAAAGCAGCAAGGCTATTTAAAATGCCCATTGAAGAAATCTTTCAAGAAGATACTGAAGAACAGTAGAGGGATTGAACAGAATGAACGCCTAGTAAAGTCATGGTCATTTATACTAGGCGTTAAGTTAATAAAAATTAAATTGAATTAAATACTATTGGTTTAGTAATGCCTTACTATGAAAAGCTAAATGCTTTTCAATAAAACTCGCAATAAAATAGTAACTATGATCGTACCCTTCATGTTGATTAATCTCTACGGGGTAATTTGCCTTTTTAGCTGCATCAGCAAATTGTTCAATATTAAGTTGCTCTGCTAAAAATTGATCTGCCAACCCTTGCTCAATCATTATCGGCTGCTTTACATTATGTTGAGTAATTAACGCTGAGGCATCATATTGTTGCCAAAGTGATTTATCACTACCTAAATAAGCAGTAAATGCCTTTACTCCCCATGGGCAATTCATAGGGTTACAGATCGGGCTAAACGCCGATATAGATTTATATTGTTCAGGGTTTCTCAGGCCGATAACTAAAGCACCATGCCCACCCATAGAGTGTCCAGCAATGCTTTTGTCTGACAACACAGGAAAATTTGCTTCAATTAACTCAGGCAATTCAGCAGATATATAATCATACATTTGATAGTGTTGCTGCCAAGGAGCTTGAATGGCATTAACATAAAAGCCTGCTCCCTGTCCCAAATCATAGGCATCATCATCAGCTACTTCTTCACCTCGAGGGCTAGTATCTGGCGCGACAATGGCAATACCTAACTCAGCAGCGGCTTTAAATGCTCCCGCTTTTTGCATGAAATTCTCATCACTGCAAGTTAAACCAGATAACCAATAAAGCACGGGCACTTTCTGACTTTCACTTGCTTGTGGTGGTAAATAAATTGCAAAGCGCATCGCAGAGTTAAGGACACTCGATTGATGGCTATACTGTTTGTGCCAACCTGAAAATACTTTACTACTACTTATATTATCAATCATATTAAACCCTTTTTATGCGAATCAATATTGCTCGCTACTATTTGTCAAAGTGAATAACACTGCGAATACTCTTACCTTGATGCATTAACTCAAAAGACTCGTTAATTGCTTCTAAGCCCATAGTGTGGGTAATAAAGTCATCTAATTTAAACTCACCAGCAAGGTAACGTTCAACAATATCAGGTAACTCTGAACGGCCTTTAACACCACCAAAAGCAGTACCTCGCCATACCCTACCAGTTACTAACTGAAATGGTCTTGTCGATATTTCTTGCCCTGCACCAGCAACCCCAATAATCACCGACTCACCCCAACCTTTATGACAACATTCTAAAGCTGAGCGCATAACATCTACGTTACCGATACATTCAAAGGAATAATCCACACCGCCATCGGTTAGCTCAACAATCACCTCTTGAATTGGTTTATCGTAATCTTTTGGATTAATACAATCAGTTGCGCCTAGTTTTCGCGCTAAATCAAATTTTGATTCATTAATATCAATCACGATTATGCGTGATGCTTTAGCCATAGTGGCGCCAATCACAGCCGATAAACCAATACCACCTAAACCAAAAATAGCAACAGTATCACCTGCTTCTACTTTCGCGGTGTTCATCACAGCGCCCATACCTGTAGTAACACCACAACCTAAAAGACAGACTTCTTCAAGTGGTGCCGACGGATTTACTTTTGCTAAAGATATTTCAGGCAAGACAGTATATTCTGAAAATGTTGAACAGCCCATATAATGATAAATAGGTTGACCATCTTTATAAAAACGGGTTGTGCCATCAGGCATTAAACCTTTACCCTGCGTTTCTCTAATTTTTTGACAAAGATTGGTTTTACCTGACAAACAAAACTTACATTCGCCGCATTCAGGTGTATAAAGTGGAATAACATGATCCCCCACTTTTACACTAGTTACCCCTTCACCAACCTGCTCAACTATACCGCCACCTTCATGACCTAAAATACTCGGGAATATTCCTTCTGGATCTTCACCTGATAGGGTAAAAGCATCGGTATGACACACACCCGAAGCAATAATTTTTACCAACACTTCACCTTTCTTCGGCAACATAACATCAACCTCTTCAACAGATAATGGTTGATTTGGGCCCCAAGCAATTGCGGCTCTCGATTTAATAAACTGATCTGACATAGTTAACTCCACTTCCCTTGAATAGGGTTAATAATTTACTTAGCAAAAATATATTCTCATAAGCTTAGCTCAAACTAACTTAATGGCTAAGCTGACTATATTGTCATTATATTTATTTCACAACAGATGATAATATACCACTTTAACAAATAACTTTTACATATAGGTAACAATATGGAATGGCAAGGTATTAGTGAGTTTGTTGCGGTGGCAGAAAACAACAGTTTTACTAAAGCAGCAAAAAAGCTGGCTATTTCAACGGCACAAGTGAGTCGACAAGTTACCGCGTTAGAGCAAAAATTAAATATTAAGCTCTTGTATCGAACCACTCGAAAAGTATCTTTAACCTTTGAAGGTGAGGTCTTTTTTCAGCACTGCAAACAAGTATTAAATAACTTGCAAGAAGCAGAGCGTGCTATTGTTAACTTACAAAGCAAACCTCAAGGTAAAATTAAACTCACGGCACCAGCAACTTATGGTGAAAAAAAAATTCTTCCTATCATGAACAATTTTTTAATTAGCCATAAAGAAATTTCAATAGATGTAAACTTAACAAATCATCAACTTGACTTGGTTAATGAAGGTTATGACTTGGCAATTCGGTTAGGAAAACTAAAAGATTCCAGCTTAATGGCAAGTAAAATCACTCAACGTAAAATTTATCTTTGTGCTGCGCCAGGCTACTTACAGGCGTTTGGTACTCCTCATACCTTATCTGAGTTAACACACCATAACTGCTTATTAGGTACCCGAGATTTCTGGCGCTTTAATGAGGGCACAAAAGAGGTGAATATGCGCGTTTCTGGTACTTTGCGATGTAATAATGGGCAAGCATTATTAGATGCAGCATTAAAAGGCATTGGCATAGTACAACTTCCTGATTACTATGTGGAGCCTTCAATAAAAGCTGGGAAATTAGTCACTCTACTCAGCCAATTCCAAGAGCCCGACGAAGATGTTTGGGCGGTACATCCTTTTAATAGGCAGCGCTCACCAAAAATTAACGCCTTAGTTGATTATTTGAAAGCACATATCGCTTAACAAAACTATCAACTAGTTCTTTTCAGCTGGTTCTTTAGATAACTAAACGCATAGCAAAAAATGCTAAACCTTTAGCTTGGTATATTTTATATCACCATTTAAAACGGTAAGATGGCTCCTTAACAACCATAAAAATATAATTGATATCTACCATGCAATCGATAATTCTACGCACTTTTGCGAAGCTCACAATACTACTAGCCACATCATTTGCCGACATAGCACACGCCTGCGAAAACACATTAGACTGGCAACTAACACAACTCCCTAAAAATGCTTCACTACGTGGCAGTGCCATGATGGGAAGTTCATTATGGGTGTCTGGCTCAAATAATACCGTTTTTGTCAGTCAAGATGGTGGGAAAACTTGGCATGATAAATCAGTGAATCACAGCACAATCACTGACTTTCGAGATATTGCATTATTCGATAGCCAAACAGCTATTGTGATGGGAGCAGGCTCAGGTGAGCTATCTACGCTTTTTAAAACCATTGATGGTGGTAATAGTTGGCACGCTATTTACCAAACACCACATAAGCAGGGCTTTTTTGATTCCATTGCGTTTTGGGACAATCAGCAAGGTTTATTGATGGGTGACCCTATTGATGGTTATTTCGTCATTAAAAAGACCATAGATGGTGGGAAAACTTGGCAGAGGATCAATAAACAGCATTTACCAGCACTAAAAGAAAAAGAAGCCGCATTTGCTGCCAGTGGTAACACGTTAATCACGGGTAAAAATGGCAAAGCATGGTTTACCACAGGTGGCTTTTCTGCATGGGTATATCATAGTGATGATTATGGAGAAACTTGGCAACGAACTGCTGTGCCGATTCATCAAACAACTCAAACTTCTGGCGGCTATGCCCTTGGCAAAAACAGCCTTAATGAAATCTTTGTGCTCGGAGGGGATTATTTAACCCGTGACGGCAGTTATCACAATACTGCCCAACTAAGAAACAATACATGGCAAACCACAAATACAGGTAATCACGGCTTAAGAACCGCTATGACGTGTCAGCAAACCATCTGTATCAGCACAGGGAAGCTCGGTTCAGATATTTCCTTTGATAATGGTAACAACTGGCAAGTTTTAAAAAGACCAAGTCATAGCCAAAAGCCTATAAACACTATAAAATCGCCGACTTTATCAACAACAGACCAAGGCTTTTATACGTTAGCCAGTGATAACAATACTTTTTTAGCAGCAGGAGCAAAAGGTAATATCGCGGTGATAACACTCAAAGCAAACTTGTAATTATGCGCTTACTAAAAACGACAACGCACGCTGATATTACTGATTTATCAGCGTCACAATTTACCCGAAAAGCCAGCCGAGCGGTTGTTTTAAAAGGGGAAGATATCCTTTTACTCTATACCAAACGTTACCATGATTACAGTTTGCCCGGTGGCGGTATAGATGCACATGAAACCAATATATGCGGCTTAGTTAGAGAATTAAAAGAAGAAACAGGCGCGCACAATATCAATCATATAAAAGCCTTTGGAAAGTATGAAGAGTACCGCCCTTGGTATAAAGATGATTTTGATATTGTTCATATGGTGTCATATTGCTACACCTGTACCATTGATGATGAGCTACTCAATCCAGAACTAGAAAGTCATGAAATAGCTAATGGCATGCATCCAACGTGGATAAACATTCATGAAGCTATAGCTCATAACGAACATACTATAGCGCACAGTAATAAAAAGGGCATGTCAATTGAACGAGAGACGTTTTTACTTAAGTTAATCGTTAAAGAGTTAGTGAACTAACAAGTAGTAATATATAAAAAAGGTAAACTTTTCGCATTAAACGACAAAGTTTACCCTTATTGACAAGGTGATTTTCGCCCCCTTGAATTACCTATTAATAACCATAAGCGCCTAGAGTGCTACTTTCTAAATTGCTTAACCAAGCTATGTTGTTGGTTTAATCGCTCTAGCAAGCTTTGGCTTAAAACTACAGCATGTTTACCGTGCTCTTCACTTTCTGCCGACATATCACTTATTGTGATAATGTTTTGATTGATCTGCTCAGCAACCACAGATTGCTCTTCAACAGCAGTAGCTATTTGAATATTTATATTCGCTAACTCTGAGACTTCCGCTGTAATATTAGTTAAAGAATCGCCTGTTTGATTAACTCGTTCAACACAATTTTGTGATAGCTCATTACCTTTATTCATCGCCGATGTGGCTGAATCTGACTCAACTTGAAGTTGTGCTAACAGCTTACTTATTTCTTCCGTTGACTGTTGCGACCTCATCGCAAGTGCCCTGACTTCTTCTGCAACAACGGCAAAGCCTCGACCTTGCTCTCCTGCTCTAGCCGCTTCAATAGCAGCATTCAATGCAAGTAAGTTTGTTTGATCGGCAATACTGCTAATTTCATCAAGAACTGTAGTAATTGCTTGGCTACCACTGACTAATCGACTAATTGCACTTTCAACTTCTGTTAATTGCTCTGTCAGCTCACTGATAGCAACAATGGTCTCTTTCACGACACTTTGCCCATCATTGCTGATATCCAAACTTTCTTGTGCGCTAGTAGAAGCCGTAGCAACGACTTGAGCTATCTCTTGAACGGTTGACGACATCTGATTAATGGCCGTGGCTATTTGTTCAGTTTGACACTTTTGATCATTTAAAATATTAGCCACATTATTACCACTGTCAGAGGACTCTTTAGCTGTCTCACTAATCGAAGCAGAGTCATCACTAACGCGACCTACAATCGCATTTAATTCAGCTTGTCTCATTTTAAGAGCGAGACTAATTGCGCCAATATCATCATTGTTACCAGAATAAATATAACTCATTAAAGGATTATCAAATACCGACTTTGCCTGATTGACAACCTCTACATATTTTTTGCGCCAAAAAGAAAAGATGACTAAAGCAATAAAAGAAACAAAAAGACTAGATATCGATAGCCATAAACTTGCCTCTGAGGTAAAAATAGCTAATGTAGATAAAACAACAATAACAAGTAAAAGTAATTGAACCCATAAGGAAATATCTGTTTGAAACTTAACTTTCTTGGGGGTGTTCCCTTGGTTCAGCTGCTCATACAAAGCGTCAGCTCGATTAACCACTTGTCTATCAGGAGCTGTTCTGACTGATTGGTATTCAAATATTTCACCACGTTCGTTTTTTATCGGGGTGACAAAAGCATTAACCCAATAATAATCACCATTTTTACAGCGATTTTTAACGGGTCCCATCCATGATTTACCTGACTGAATAAAGCCCCATAAATTTTTAAAGGCGGCCTTAGGCATATCAGGGTGTCGTACCATGTTGTGCGGATTATTGCTCATTTCATCTAACGAATAGCCTGCAATATCGCAGAAACTTTTGTTAGCATACTTTATTCGGCTATCTAAATCTGTGGTCGATAGAAGAATTTCAGATTCTTTAAACTTAACTTCTTTACTCAAAGGAAATACCCCTTTTACGAAACATAACTAAACGTATAGTGCTTTGTAATGCTTAACCAACACAACAAAGAACACATTTCATCGATAAGAGTTAATTCCCTTTAAAACCAAAGCATTGAGCGAAATATTAACGATATTTACCTAGTATTTCTATATGAATGTCTTAACTTCTGTCAATAACATATTTACGATCAAAGAATTAAGAGAGTTTTTTGATAATGACATGTTTACATCAACACAGTTGAACTATTTATCAAATCCAGTAAAATAAACCTTACCAAATGGTCAAGAATTTATTATGAGAAAACTATGCAAGTACAAGTTGTAGATTATACTGCTGAAGATGCACCACAAAAATTTGTAGAGAGCCTTAGAACTACTGGCTTTGGTGTTTTAGTCAATCACCCTATTCAACAAAGCTTGGTAGAGTCAATTTATAAAAATTGGCATGAATTTTTTCAAACAGAAGAAAAACACAGTTTTGCCTTTGATCCACAGAAACAAGATGGTTATTTCTCACCAGAAGTATCAGAAAACGCCAAAGGGCATAGTAAAAAAGATATTAAAGAGTATTACCATATTTATCCTTGGGGTAGGATCCCTAGCCAACTGAAAGATGAAATACTGGCCTATTATCAGTCTACATCTGAGCTCGCTGCAGAACTATTGGACTGGGTTGAAGCACATAGCCCTGCAAATGTATCTGAAAAGTATTCTGAAGCATTATCGAATATGATAAAAGATACGCCAAACACCCTTTTACGCGTTTTACATTACCCGCCATTAACAGGTGATGAAGAGCCTGGTGCCATTAGAGCCGCTGCACACGAAGATATTAATCTATTAACAATATTACCAGCCGCAAATGAGCCCGGTTTACAAGTACAACAACAAAATGGCGAATGGATGGATGTACCTGCCGACTTTGGTAACTTAATCATCAACATTGGCGATATGCTACAAGAAGCTTCTGGTGGATACTTCCCGTCAACCAGTCACAGAGTAATTAACCCATCAGGGAAAGGCAGTGATAAATCTCGTATTTCATTACCCCTATTTTTACACCCGCGCAGTGAAGTTATTCTTTCTGAAAAGCACACACAAGCGAGTTATTTATTAGAGCGCTTAAGAGAGTTAGGGGTGAAAGCTTAATAAAGTTTTAAATAACACGCTATTAAAGCCTGACTATATTGAAATTAAAAACGGAGCTTTCGCTCCGTTTTATATGTTTCTTTCTCATGAAATACTAATGACTGTGATCATGTTTTTTCGTAAAATCCACAGCATCTTTTACTGCATTAATCTCACCATTTTTACCAATATCGAAATATAACGTTTGCGACTTTTCATCATTAGTTGCTTCAATGATATAGCTGTCATCACCTTCTTTAACGACCTGATAGCTTGCTTTTTTCACACTAGCCCATGACGAGTCTATCTTTCCAATAGCCATTCCATAACTTTTAAAGGTCAACATCTTGGCGGCATTTTGCGCTATTTCAACGGCTTTTTCTTGGTTAACTTTACCGTGTCCACCTGTATGAGCAAAAGCTAGACTTGAGCACAAAAGCAATGTTAAAAAAACGATAACACTAAAATTTTTCATATTTACTTTCCTATAAATTTAAAACTATTTAAGACCTTCGATGACATAATCACCACTAAAGATCACTTGAACTTCAATATCTTTATCGCTGTTATTTTTCCAATACCAGCCATGGGAGCCTGTAAAAGGTGCGGTAAAGCTCCCTTTCATATTATCTACAGTCGCTATGGTATACGACTCAAAGTAACCTGTAGTGTCCCCTTCTGGTTCACCATGTAGGTCAACATAAAGTTCACTTTCGCTTGTAGCCCACTGATAAGTCACCTTACTAAACTGCTCAACAGTAAGCTTATACTCAACCCCACGTCCTGCTGGAACTACGACAACAACAGTATCTTCTCCACCTTTTGATATTGTCGCTTTCTCACTTGACGGTACTTCTGCGTTAAAAACCGTCAATCCGAGTTTTTCACCAACACCTGTAGGGTCAATGTTGTACTCAGCAGGTAAAATAAATAACACTAAAGTAATAGCCGCTATAACTATTGATAATAGAGTCGCCCGTATTAGTGAACGACGTTGCTTATTGGATTCCATAAAAATATTTCTCATTAAAATTAACTAACAAAATAACCGGTGAGTTGCATACCAACAAGCATAAAGCCCGCGCTCATTAAGGCGGTATTCGTTGCGGTAGCAAATTTATTAAAACTGTCGAATTGTCGCCACACATTGATGGCTAAGAGTATAAACATCAACGCGAGGAACTGGCCTAACTCCACACCCAAATTAAATGATAAAAGGTTGACGGCTAAACCATCGCTAGGCAGCTGAAACTCTTGAATTTTGGTTGCTAAACCAAAACCATGGAATAGACCAAATATCAATACTGCCTGCTTAGGGTTTGGCTGTTTTCCAAAAAAGTGCTTAAAACCGCCTAAATTATCAAAGCCTTTATAAATAACAGATAAACCTATAATGGCATCAATTAAATAAGCATTAACTTGAATGTTAGCCAATACTCCAGTCATAAGCGTTAAGCTATGACCAAGTGTAAACATGCTGACATAAAGCAACACATCTCTGCTTTTATGCAAAAAGAATAAAACACCTACAAGAAACAACAAATGGTCATACCCTGTCACCATATGCTTTGCGCCAATATAGATAAAAGGGATGATTTGAACGCCTGTATTATTCAGTAAGAAGTTACGTGTACTTTCATCGACACCATGCGCCATAACTTCCAAAGAAGTCGTGGCTAAAAGCATCACAAGAAAGCACATCAAATAACTAATTTTCTTATCGGGATTAACCTTGGTAAACATTCTATTAAGCCTTGTCTTCTATTAATGTGTGACTAGGAGCGCTTTGTTTTTGCACTCGAGAATGCAATAATCGATACAAAGCTGGCAATACAAACAACGTTAACAGCGTTGAAGATATGACGCCACCAATAACTACTGTAGCCAGTGGTCTCTGAACCTCAGAGCCTATCCCCGTATTCAGTGCCATGGGTATAAATCCTAAAGAAGCAACTAATGCGGTGGTTAATACTGGCCTTAAACGAGTGATTGCGCCTTTTATTATCGCCTCATCTAAGGCGAGTTTTTCTTTTCTTAACTCGCGAATAAATGACACCATGACTAAACCATTTAATATGGCAATTCCTGACAAGGCGATAAAGCCAACGGCTGCTGAAATTGAAAATGGAATATCTCGTAAGATTAATGCGAAGATACCACCTGTTAATGCTAAAGGAACTCCCGTAAAAATAATCATTGAGTCCTTAAATGAGCCTAGTGCCAATAATAGTAACCCGATGATCAAAGCCAAAGTGACCGGTACAACAACAGCTAAGCGCTGTGAAGCAGATTGTAACTTTTGATAGGTGCCACCATATTCAACCCAATAGCCAGCAGGCAAAGTAACATTTTGCTCAATTGATTGCTGTACATCATTCACAAAGCTACCGAGATCACGCCCTCTAACGTTTGCAGTTACCACTACTCTTCGTTTACCATTTTCACGATTCACTTGATTTGCACCATCAACTTTTTCAATAAGGGCAATTTCTTGTAAAGGTACATACCCTCCATTTGAAAGCATTATGGGCAGTTTAGCCAATGCGCTAATATCTTGTCGCTGTGCTTCACTAAGCCTGACGGTAATATCAAAACGTTTATCTCCTTGATAGAATTTACCAACATTTTGCCCCCCCATAGCAATAGCAACTTGTGCTTGTAACTCTGATTTAGACACAGCATATAAAGCAAGCTGCTCAATATTTGGTATGATAGTTAACACAGGTAAACCTTTCGTTTGCTCTAGTTGTACATCACGTATACCTTCAACACCTTTAATCGCTTGCTCAATGTTTTTTCCGACTTCCGCAAGAGTATTAAAATCATCACCAAAAACCTTAACAGCTAGCTCAGACCTTACACCAGCAAGTAGCTCATTAAAGCGCATTTGTATGGGTTGTAAAAACTCATAGCGATTACCTGGTACAGGGCTAACAATGGCTTCTAAGTCTTTAACCAAGTCAAGTTTCGCTTTGTTAGGATCAGGCCATTGCTCTCTAGGTTTCAAAATAACAAAGGTATCGGCAACACTTGGTGGCATTGGATCAGTGGCGACATCAGGTGTACCTATTTTTGAGAAAATACGTTCAACTTCAGGCAAGTCTCTAATTTGTTGCTCTAAAACCATTTGCATTTCTATAGACTGACTGAGTGACGTCCCTGGTATGCGTAAAGCATGCATAGCAATGTCACCTTCATCTAAATTTGGTACAAATTCACTACCGAGTTTACTGCCCAGAAACCCTGCATAGCCTACTAATACAAGAGCCACGATAATCACTAACCACCTTGCTTTTAACACGAAAGATAATATAGGGCGATATAATGACTCACTCGCTTTCATGATGAGGTTTTCTTTTTCAACCACAGGGCCTTTAAATAAAAGGGCAATGGCGGCAGGGACAAATGTCACTGATAAGATCATTGCACTGACTAAGGCAATAACCACCGTAATAGCCATTGGGTGAAACATTTTTCCTTCCACACCTGATAAAGCAAATATAGGTAAATACACCGCAGTGATAATAAATACACCAAACAAGGCAGGTCGAATTACTTCACGGGTTGCTTCAAACACTAAAACAAGTCGCTCTTTTACTGGAATAATCTTACCTTGAGATGCATGGCTTAACCTGCGCATGCAGTTTTCAACAATAATAATGGCACCATCAACGAGCAAACCGAAATCTAACGCCCCTAAACTCATCAGGTTTGCACTCGTTCGTGTTTGCACCATGCCCGTTACTGTCATTAGCATGGCAAAAGGAATAACCGCTGAGGTAAGTAACGCGGCTCTAAAATTACCTAACAGTAAAAACAGCACCACAATCACTAATATTGCACCTTCAATAAGGTTCATTTCGACCGTATCTAAGGTTTTATTGACTAACTTAGTGCGATCATAAACGGCGTTTGCCACGACCCCGTTGGGTAAATTCTTATTAATTTCTTTAAGCTTTTCACCGACATCTTTAGCAACTTTTTGACTATTTTCACCAATCAACATAAAGACGGTACTTAATACCACTTCATGACCATTTTGTGTGGCTGCACCAGAACGTAACTCTTTACCTTCTTGCACATCAGCAACATCTTTTATTCGTAAGTATTGCCCTTGCTTGGTTTTGATAGACGCATTAGCTAGCTGAGTTAAATCTTCTAGCTGGCCTGGTACTCGAATTAACCATTGCGCGCCATTTCGTTCAATAAAGCCTGCACCTTGGTTTTGATTATTCTCAGAGATTGCCTTAATAACATCTTGCTGGGTTAAACCGTACGCAATGAGTTGCTCTGGTTTAATGGCAATAAGTATTTCTCGTTCAAAGCCACCAATAGGGTTAACTTCAACCACACCTTCAACTTGCATGAGTTGTGGACGAATAATCCAATCATGCACAGTTCTTAAATCGGTTGAATTAATAACACTGCCATCAGGGTTTAGTGCTCCTGGCACTGCATCAACCGTGAACATAAAAATTTCACCTAACCCTGTTGAAATTGGCCCCAACTCAGGTTCAACGCCTAAAGGTAATTCTGATTTTGCACTGTTTAGCTTTTCACTCACTAATTGTCGAGCAAAATAAATATCCGTTTCATCGCTAAAAATAGCGACCACTTGAGACAAACCATATCGAGATACTGAACGAGTATATTCAAGGTTAGGTACGCCCGCTAGAGCAGTTTCAAGTGGGTAAGTAACTCGCTGCTCTACTTCTAATGGAGTAAAACCTGCTACCTCAGTGTTAATAACCACTTGCACATTAGTAATATCAGGAACAGCATCAATAGGAAGCTTGGTAAAATTCCAAGCGCCTAACAAAGCCAGGCCAACAACAAACACTAGAATGAGCTTACTTCGCTCAATCGAAATTTTTAAAATAGATTCCAACATACTTTTCAGCCTTACTTAGTGGTCATGTGCTGCGCCAGATTTATCAATATCGGCTTTTATGATGTAACTATTTTCAGTTACGTATTCAGTGCCTTCTTTTATCCCGCTAAGTACTTCACGCCAAGGGCCAGAGGCCCTACCTAAATTCAGCATTCTTACTTCATACTCTTGGCCTACTTTGGCAAACACTACGGTGAAATCACGAAATGATTGCAGCCCTGCTGATTTAACAGCCAACGGTACGGTGTATGTATCTACTATAATCTTGGCACGAATAAATTGTCCTACTTGCAAACGTCCTGAAGCATTATCAATGTCAGCTCTAAATATTTTTGCCTGCTGATTGTTAACACTAACTAAGGCATCTTTTATCTTTGCTGAATAAAGAACATCACTACCAGCGACGGTCATATTCACTTTATCGCCAACGGTTACTTTACCTTGTTCCATTGGAAATACGCTTAACTCAGCTGTTAACTTACTGTTATCTGTAATGGTCAGTAATGTTTGCTCGCCTGTTTGCTCACCAACACCAGCTTCTTGAAATGTGATAACGCCACTAAGGGGTGCTTTAATCGTGTACCTTTGTAGACTTTCATTACTTTCAACAACCATTAAGTTTTGACCTTTGGAAACTTTGTCGCCTAAAGCAACATTTAATGAAATTATTTCACCAGGAAAACGAGCTCGAATATGTCGAATAGCACTTTTGGGTAAAGCTAACTGGCCATAAACCGTAATAGTTTCTTGCAACTCTTGGCTAGAAACAATCTCCGTTTCAATATTCATTGATTTAGCCATAGCATCTTGAATAAAAGTTCTTCCTTCAAAGCTTTCATAAGACCAATGATATTTTTTACCTTGATAACTGGCTGTTAAGTCAACAACAAAAGAATGAGGCTCATATATTTCCATGTCACCACGTAAATAGTTACCTTCATTGCTAAAGTTAATGTCATCAACCACGCCACCTAAGCGCGTTAATTTAATACTTACATCAACTTCTGCTGCTGGTAACATTTTTTCAGCCATAGTGGCATAAACGCGATATTCTGGTGCTAGGCCTTGCTCGAAAAGGCTCAATTCTATGGCAAAATCTCCATCACGAAGCATTCGGCCATTATTTACTCCCTTTTCGACCTCTTCTTGCTGTTCTTGCTTATGATGATCACCAGCTAAGGCGACTTCGCTAACACTTGCTAAAAACAACGTTAAGCTTGCCACTAGCAAGCTAGCTAATATGTTGCTAATTTTCATAAAATCTCTCTTACTTCATAATAGAGCGCCCTGTTAAACGCTCTAGTTCTATATTGAATAATTGAATATTGGTAAATGCTTGGATTAATTCTGCTTGAGCATCTAATAAGTCTTGCTGAATATCATTCCACTCGCTGTAGCGATAACGGCCAATTTGATAAGCTTGTTTTGCTTTTTCATTGGCTTGTTCAAGTGCAGGGATCGTTTCTGTAGACAGCCCTTCAATAACATGTCGGTTATGCTTTAATTTATGTGTTAACAATAAAATCTGTGTGGAAATACGCTGTGATAAAGCCTCAGACTCAGCTTGCTTTTGGCTGCCTTTGGCTTGTAATGCAATGATTTCCCCTTGATTGCGGTTTTCACTACCCAGCGGAATTGAAATACTGGCAGTTAATGCAAAATCATCTTCAGCTTCATTTCTTTTCACCCCTGTAAAAACTTGCCACGATGGTTTCGCAGTCACTTTAGCTAAAGCGATTTCAGCCTCGGCGATCCTTTGCTCTGTTGCATAAAGCTTTATTCGAGGGTGGTTTATAAGTTGCTCGTTAGCTAAATCTAACTGTGTTTCTGTTGGAATTCGTTGCAATGTCCCAGACACTGTAAAGTTCATATTCCCCTGCCATTGAGCGGCAAGTTGTGCTTTTGAAGCTTCAATCTCATGAATAAGATCTTCAACTTCAAGTGCTTTTGTCGACAAATCAGCTTTGGCTCGTAATTGATCAATAATATTCGCCTTGCCTAAATCAACTTGCTTAGAGATTACCTCAAGTACCTTTTTAGCCTGTAGCTGAGCCAGTTTAGCCAAAGTTAATTGCTCTTTCTGTGATAAAAGCACCACAAAAATATTGGCAGTTTCAGCAGCAACATCAAGAGCTTTAATTTCCTTTTGAAGTGATACCCATGCAGATTGCTCATTAGCAACGCCAACTCGAGAGTTAATGACATCATTTTCAAGAAGCCAAGAAACACCTACAGTTGCTTGCATCGCCGATAAACCTGAATAACTGCCAGTGCCAAAAGCATCTTCAACTTCAACCCTTAACGACAAAGGTGAACTCACGCCCGCTTGTTGAATTAAGCCTTGGTTTACATTTTGCGCATGAACAAACGATTGCAATTCAGCATGCTGATTTAATGTTAAGAGAACGGCATCTTTTAATGTCACTTCCTGCTGTGCATAGGCAAATGGATTACCCAAGAATAAATTTAAGGTGAGCGCTGCCACACCACCTCTTAGCCAATAATTTAATGGCTTAAATGTTTGAGATTTTATATAAGGCATACACCTTCCTACCTATTACGTTGTAAACTAAAACCTAGACCCAATAGGTTTTATCTGTAAAAAAATCGCCGACTATAAAACAAATATAACTTGCTAAACCTGCGGCAAAGTTAAAACCTATTTCAAGTAGGTTTTATAATTAAATTTTTCAATAACTAATGATTAAATACCGTTTCCATTAAGTGATGAACACCATCAATTGAAAGCATACTCAATACAACAGTAACTGCGAGAAACATGAACGTTAACAAGCGATTAGCTGGCGTTAACTCTAGCTGACCTAAGAGAAAATATACCCGTTGTTCTAACACCTCGATGCCAAAATTAGCCACCAAATCGCCATTAAGTACAATGCCCTGCTGATTGTTCGCGTTGAGCTTCGCTATTTTTACCAATGTTGATGCCACTAAGGTCGGTGACGTACCATCATTTAACACTTTTAAATCGGCTGCTTGTTCCATCGCTAAGGTCATATGAAGTTTTAATCTGTTAGCAATGAAGGGCAAAAAGAATGCTGAAAAAATACTAAACACCCACTTTTTCAACGGGTCACTATAAGCGGCATGAGCCTGCTCATGACGAAAGATAATATCTTGTTCATCAGCTGTCGTCTTATCCAAAATTCCGCTGGTAACAAAACAGCTTTTGGTAAAAAAACCACTGGTAAACGCATTGGGCATTGGCGAATCAATTTTATAAGTATTTTGCTCTAACTGTTGGGAATAACTCGTCAGTAATTTTAATTCGTTTTTATGTTTAATCAGCGTCACTATTTTATTGATAAAAACATAAGCTATGTATGAAAAAGCAATAACTAAGGTAACACTGTGCCAACTAAGCAGTTCAAAACTTGTCATATGATGCCAGTGGGCCATCGAATTATCATTAAAGAAAGCATTGGTATAATAAAATGGGTAAACGAAGCAAATTGAAACACAGAAAACGGCAAACCAAGGCGCAGTGACAAGTAACCACAAAATAACTTTTCGAGACTGCACTTCAAGGCCAACAAAGCGTTGCGCCAGTAAAGTTACAACAGCCGAAACAGCAATATTGCTCAGTACAAAGGTAATGGTAGCAATTGCTAATATATTCAATAAAACCGCTAAGCCACCTTCAATCATTAGCGGTTACCCTGCTTTAACTTTTCACGCTTTGCTTCAATAAGCGCTTCCAATCTATTTAGCTGTTCTTCATTAAAGTCATCTGATATTGAAGAAAATGCCGCGACTAAACTGTTTTCATCTTCGGTGATAAAGTCATTGGTAACAGACTTAATTAATTGTGCAATTAATTCGTGACGTTCTACTTTAGGTTGATATTGAAAAGCGTAGCCTTCTTTATGACGAGATAATAAGCCTTTTTTATACAAGCGATCTAAAGTGGTCTGAATAGTATTTAAACTACCTCCTCGCACCTTTTCAAAGTGTGCGAAGACCTGCTTCACATCAGCGGATTTTTTTTGCCACAGATATTGTAGAACAAGTTTTTCTAACTCACCTAACAGCATACTTCACCTTCAAGACTTAAAACCTATTATTGATGGGTTTTATTCTAACAAGCTAAAACCTACTGTCAATGGGTTTATCCTTAAGGTTACATTTAATAACAACTGTGGAGTGATTATATGCTTGGTTAATGAGTTTAAAAATATTTACTAAATGACAAACAAAAAAAGCTCAAGCAGAGCTGTAAGTAAACTTACTAAGCACTACTTGAGCTTAAAAGTGGGGCACTCAGCCCCTGAGCATTTAAACTACTTTTAGAACAAACCTTCAAAATCGTAGCGTATACCAACGCTTAAATGATTTTGAGTATTAGCATCTTCGATATCTCGACTTAGCCACTCAACAAAAACACGAACAGAATCATTTAATTGATTTTCAAGTGTTAAGTTATAACCATCAAACGTTCGACCTTGACCATCACCATCCCAATCAAAGTAAGAGGTTTTAAAGGTATAGTTTTTTGGTAATGAGAAAGAAGCGGCCACATCAAAAGAAGATTGGTTATATACCATCGCTCCGGTATCTCGCTCAATATCTTGATACGTGGCAGCTAAATAAATAGTTTCATTGACTTTCCAACTACCCGCAATAGAGCGGAAATCCCTTTCCTCAAGTCCACCAAGTTCTTGATCTAAATAAGACGCACCCACATAGAAATCACCAAAACTGTAACCGACACCAATAGAGCCTGAATCAACGTGATCTACATCGTTTGCTTGAGAGTTATCTCCCCCAGCAGAGTTTTCCGCACTACCATTGAATTGCAATCCTGCATCAAGTTTAAAACCACCCTTAGTATAAGAATAAGTCACCATTTGGTTTGTTCTAAACGGACTTGCTTCATCATAACCAAACGGACTTGAGCGGTTATTAAAAATATCTGTTACTTCGGCAACTATATTGTAATGTGGACTCCATTGCTTACCGATTGCAACTTGACCAAAACTCCCTCTTAAACCGGCAAAACCTAATCGTGCATCGCCAAAATCTGCATCGGCTTCTACATCAATATCCCACTCACCTTGATAAAAAGCTGTAATACTTTCATTAACAGCTATATCGCCTTTAAAGCCTACTCGAGAGAAGAAATCAGTTACATCAGTACTGCTTTCTCCATCACCAAAGTCACTGTATGTTAATGCTGGCCTTAAGCTACCGTATAGCGTGACACCATAGTTTTCTTTTCTTTGCGCTTCTTTATTATCTTTGTTTTCTAGATCAGCCAAACGTCTCTGTAGTGTTTCTAACTGACTTTGAACATCTTGCTCTGATGCTTTTTTCTGCTCACCACTATCGGCTGCGTTAGCTGCAAAAACGGGCATTGCTAACATTAACGGTAGTAATACAGGTTTAAGTTTAAAATTTTTCATTTGTTCACCTTATTGTATTTATGTTGTGTGTTGTTAAATGCTTCTTATGAAGCTTATTGTTGTAATAAAAAATTTATTCAATTTGCCTTACAAATAACTTTCAATGGGCGGGCAGCTACAAATTAGGTTTCTATCCCCGTATACATTGTCGACTCGATTCGTTGTCGGCCAAAACTTTGATTGGCTCGGTGAGCCATTAGGAAAACAGGCTATTTTGCGTGAGTATGAATGAGACCAGTCTTCATCACTTAAATCACTCAGGGTATGAGGAGCATTGACTAATGGGTTATCGGTTAATGACCACTCCCCGCTCTCAACTTTTGCAATTTCTTGTCTGATCACGATGAGCGCATTAATAAATTTATCGAGCTCTTCTAACGATTCACTTTCCGTAGGCTCAATCATTAATGTGCCAGCCACAGGAAATGACATAGTGGGTGCGTGAAATCCAAAGTCCATTAAGCGTTTAGCAACATCTTCTTCAGAAATGCCTGACGATTCTTTCAAGGGTCTAATATCAATGATGCACTCATGAGCTACGCGCCCTTTTTCTCCGCGAAATAGGATCGGATAATGTGGACTAAGTTTCTCCATGATGTAATTGGCATTTAAAATGGCTAGCTCTGTTGCCTTCTTCAAGCCGTCAGCGCCCATTAATGCAATGTAAGCCCAAGAAATTGGCAGTATTGATGCACTACCTAAGGAAGTAGCAGATACAGCGCCTGAAGTTTGCTCTGTAACATGTCCTGGTAGAAACTCTGCTAAATGTGATTTTACACCAATAGGTCCCATGCCAGGGCCGCCACCGCCATGAGGAATGCAGAAGGTCTTATGTAGATTAAGATGAGAAACATCTGAGCCAATAAAGCCAGGAGATGTCAGCCCAACTTGTGCATTCATGTTGGCACCATCAAGATAAACCTGACCACCTGCCTCATGCACTAATTGACAAATATCTTTAATGCTTTCTTCATAAACACCATGTGTTGAAGGATAAGTGATCATTATCGCAGCAAGATTTTCTTGGTGTACTTCAACTTTCGTTGCTAAGTCATCCATATCGACATTGCCCTGTTTATCACAAGCGACAATAACAATACGCATTGACACCATGGCAGCACTTGCTGGGTTAGTACCATGCGCTGAACTTGGAATGAGGCAAATATTACGATGATGATCACCGCGAGATTCATGGTAACGTTGAATAGCTATTAAGCCAGCATACTCACCTTGCGCACCTGAGTTTGGCTGTAATGAAAAAGCATCATAACCTGTCACAGTGCACAGCATTTCACTAAGGCTTTGTGCTAATTCTTGATAACCTTGGCATTGCTCTTTGGGTGCAAATGGGTGCATTTGAGAAAATTCAGACCAAGAAACAGGCAACATTTGCGCAGTAGCATTTAACTTCATGGTGCAAGAGCCTAGCGGTATCATGCCATGAGTTAATGAAAAGTCTTTGTTTTCAAGACTTTTCAAATAACGCAACATACGTGTTTCACTGTGATAACTATTAAAGACGTGATGAGTTAAGTATTCGCTTTTTCTACGACATTCTTTAGGAATATTACAAAACTCTTCTTCTAAAGATTGCTCTATTGTTTCAATATCAAGGGACGTACCTGTAATAACCAAAAGTAATGCTTCCACATCAGCTTGAGTGGTTGTTTCATCAAGACTAATGACTAACTCTTGAGGAAATAAGCGTAGATTAAGCCCTTGCTGTAGCGCTCGCTGATAAATCGCTTGTGTTTTATCTCCTGTGGCAATGGTTACAGTGTCAAAGAAGTGTTCATGAACTAAAGTAAATCCACACTGTTTAATCCCTTGTGCCAACACTGACGCTAATCGATTTACTCTACGGCCAATTTTTTTCAGTCCGTTTGGTCCATGATATACCGCATAAAATGAAGCCATATTTGCTAATAGTGCTTGCGCTGTACATATATTTGAATTCGCTTTTTCTCGACGAATATGCTGCTCTCGAGTTTGCATGGCCATACGAAGTGCAGGTTGCCCTCTGCTATCAATTGATACACCAATCACTCGACCGGGAATAGTTCGTTTATATTTCTCACTCGTCGCCATAAATGCAGCATGAGGCCCACCAAACCCCATAGGCACACCAAAACGCTGTGCACTACCAATGACAACATCTGCTCCCATTTCCCCAGGTGGTTTCAATATCGTTAACGCTAATAAATCCGTTGCGACAGTAACTAATGTTTTCTTGCTATGAGCTTTAGCAATAAGCGTCTCTAAGTTGCATACTTCACCTGTAGTACCAGGATACTGAACCAGTGCACCAAAGACATCATGTTGCTCAAGTTCATTACTTGGTCCAACAATAACATCAAAAGAAAAGTAGTTTGCTCGAGTTAAAACCACATCAAGGGTTTGTGGGTGAACATCATCTGCGACAAAGAAGCTATTACTTTTATTTTTACTCGCACGCTTACACAAGCTCATCGCTTCAGCTGCGGCTGTTGCCTCATCAAGCAATGAAGCATTAGATAATTCCATTGCCGTTAGGTCAGTAATCATCTGCTGATAGTTTAATAACGCTTCAAGCCTGCCTTGGGAAATTTCTGGCTGATAAGGGGTATAAGCTGTATACCAACCAGGGTTTTCAAAGACATTACGTAAAATAACATTTGGCACATGCGTATCGTAATACCCCTGACCAATGTAACTTTTATTGACCTTATTTTTAGCTGCAATTTCATGCAACTTGCTAAGCATATCCTCTTCACTTAACGGCTTAGCTAAATTCATAGGTTGAGGTAGGCGAATATTCTCAGGCACAGTACTTTCAATAAGTTGCTCCGTAGAATCTAATGACAGCGCTTCTAACATGTGTTGTTCTTGCTGTGAGTTTGGGCCAATGTGACGACTAATGAAATCCGACTCATTACCTAATTGTGTTAACAAACTATGATTGCTCATTAATATCTCCCAACCCTTTAGGGTCATAACCTTGTTGTTTTTAAATGAAATTAATCTTCAAGACTTGCTTGATATGCTTCACTGGTTAATAAATTATCCAGTTCTGCTGAATCTGATAATTTCACTTTTGCAATCCAACCCTCAGTTTGTGCCGCTTCATTAATCAGTTCAGGGTTATCTTCCAACGCATCATTGATCTCGATGACTTCACCCGTTACGGGCGCATATACATCTGAAGCAGCCTTAACCGATTCAACAAGAGAAAAAACTGCACCTGCGGTAATGTCCTCACCTTCTTCTGGTAATTCAACAAAAACAACATCCCCTAATAACTCTTGCGCATGATGCGACACACCAATAGTGGCAGTGCCATCGCCATGATCTTTTACCCATTCATGGCTAGAGGCGAATCTATAATTGTTATCTGATGTACTCATTTGTTATCTCCAAAATTCTATTTATTACAGTTCAAACACTATTTTTAGGGTGTGTTTAAACTCAGAAAAGCGTAACTATTCAGCTTTTCCTTATTGTTCTGTTCAATGATTTTCTAGCGATACAAATTTCTAGCGATACAATGGAAATTCTTCACAAAGTTTTTGTACCTGCGCTAAGGCTTTTGCTTCCGCTACACTGTTATCTTCAGGGTTTGCAGCTAAACCATCTAAAACGTCACCAATGCAGTGGCCAATTAATTCAAACTCTGCATTGCCAAAACCTCGGCTGGTGCCTGCTGGTGTTCCTAAGCGAATTCCTGATGTCACCATGGGTTTTTCTGGGTCAAAAGGGATACCATTTTTATTACAGGTAATGCCGGCGCGCTCTAGGCTTTCTTCGGCGATATTACCTTTCAAGCCTTTTGGTCTTAAATCAACCAGCATCAGATGAGTGTCAGTTCCACCAGTTACAATATCGCAACCGCGTGTTTTCAGTGTGCTAGCCAGCACTTTTGCATTACTTAATACATTTTTAATGTAAGCATGAAATTCAGGCTCTAACGCTTCCCCTAATGCAACGGCTTTTGCAGCAATAACATGCATTAATGGGCCACCTTGCAATCCAGGGAATACGGCAGAGTTTATTTTTTTCGCGATAGTTTCATTGTTAGTTAGGATCAAGCCACCACGAGGTCCGCGTAAGGTTTTGTGAGTTGTTGTCGTAACGACATCTGCATAAGGTAAGGGATTTTGATGATGTCCAGTTGCAACGAGACCCGCTATATGAGCCATATCCACCATTAATAAGGCACCGACTTCATCAGCTATTTTTCTAAACACTGAAAAATCTATTTCGCGCGGTATTGCAGAGCCCCCAGCAATTATCATTTTTGGCTTGTGCTCTTTAGCCAATGCAAGTACTTCATCATAATCAATCAGCATGTTGTCTTTGCGAACACCGTATTGAATCGCATTAAACCATTTGCCTGACTGTGCCGGACGTGCACCATGAGTTAAGTGTCCACCAGCATCTAATGACATACCTAAAATGGTATCTCCTGGCTGGACTAACGCTAGCATCACTGCACCATTAGCTTGTGCACCAGAATGTGGTTGCACATTGACATATTGCGCTTCAAAAATGCACTTAGCTCGGTCTATCGCTAATGTTTCAACAATATCTACATGCTCACAGCCACCGTAATATCTACGCTTTGGGTACCCTTCTGCATATTTATTAGTTAATAAAGACCCCTGAGCTTCCATAACTGACTTTGATACAATATTTTCAGAGGCAATTAATTCAATTTGTTGCTCTTGTCGCTTGGCTTCAAGTTGCATGGCCATTTCAACTGCGCCATCAGTCACAGATAACTGAGCTGAGAAGAAATGTTCTAATTCAAACGATTGATACTTACTTTTCATAATAATTGCCTTTTACTTGAGCTAGCCATTCTAGCTATATACACGATGAGCATTACCTAATGCTTTCAAATAAAGCGACTTACCTTTAGGTGCTTGCTTTATCTAATATTGTTCTATTGCTACTGCATTTTTTAGTGAACCGATTTATCAATTAGTTAATCCACAAAAATAATGAAATTTTTTAGACCTATGCGAGGTCTACTTTTCATACGCCTAAATGACTAATTAATTTAGCTTATCGACTGAGACATTCAGTTTCTTTTTTACCTTAGGTGAACAGCATTAAAATTCACAAAAGCGTCATAACTTTTTAAAACATAGCAGTCACCAATCCCCATTTCAAGAAAAAAGTTTCCTATCGGAAACTTTTTTCTTTCATTTCCTCTTTAACTACTGATTTCACTCAATGTTTATTTTTAGAAATTAAGGTTTTGCAGCTGCCAGAGATGTGCAACAATGAAAACAATCAATATATTTCAGGGCAGCAAACAAAATGAGCGGGCAAAAAAGTGTTGATGTTTACCCATCAATGGTCATTGCAGATAGCCAAGATAATGTGAAAGCTATAGAAAAAATCACGATCGGTGCACAACTTAAAGCTATCAGAACAAATAATAAATTAACTTTAGAAGAAGCCAGTAAACGAACTGGCCTTGCACGCTCAACCCTATCTAAAATTGAGAATGAACAAATTTCGCCAACATTTACTGTGATGCAAAAATTAGCTACTGGGCTTGATATAGAACTCCCTCAATTATTCACTAAGCCAGAAAAAAAGCAGGCCACAGGACGAAGAGATATTACATTGAGCGGTTCAGGGAAGTCTCATGTCACATCTACTTATGAGCATGAATTACTGGCAACTCAATTTAGTAATAAGAAAATGATGCCCTATAAAAGTCGTGTTTATGCGCGGAGTTTCGAAGATTTTGGTGAATGGGTTCGTCATGAAGGAGAAGAGTTTCTACTTGTTCTTGAAGGCGAGATCCAACTATTAACCGAATTTTATGAAGCGACAACACTAAAAAAAGGCGACAATGTCTATTACGATGCCACCATGGGACATTTAGTTATATCCGTCAGTGAAGAAGATGCTGTTATCTTATGGGTTACAGCTTCTTAACAAAAAAAGCCACCTTCAAGAAAATATGAGAGTTTTAATAAAAAGCTCTCACTTTTTACTCCCCCCCTCTAACAAACCTCAACAGCAACTTGATAAACACACAAAAATGATCAGCTTAGGCTGAAAACCGACCACAATTGTTAATATCTGGTAAGACCACAGCATCTAGCGCACACAGTAAAAAACTTAAAAATCATGCAGTTAAGAAAAAACAAACTGATAACATGTTAAAAAATGTTAATTAAAGGTTGCTAAACGTTTCCCGAAAGACTAGTTTGTTTCCTATTGGAAACGCTTAATTATGCACTTTTCAATTAATAAATAATCAAAAGAGCCAATGTCAGAGTTGGTGAAAGAATATAAAATTATAACAATTCAATTGAGGTTACTATGGAATTTTTAACAAGTTTAATTTCCAGTCTTAACGGCATAGTATGGGGAGTACCTATGCTGATTATGATACTTGGTGTCGGTTTATTTTTAACAGTAAGCTTGCGATTTATGCCAATTATCAATTTAGGGACAGGTTTCAAATTGCTATGGACAGGTCGAATTCCTGACAAAGACAAGAATGCCAAAGGGGAAATAAGTCCTTTTAATGCTTTAATGACTTCATTATCAGCCACTATAGGTACTGGTAATATTGCAGGTGTTGCTACGGCTATTTTCCTTGGTGGGCCAGGCGCACTATTTTGGATGTGGTGTACGGCATTGGTTGGTATGGCCACCAAGTTTGCCGAAGCAGTATTAGCTGTACGTTATCGTGAAGTAGACGAAAACGGCAATCACAGCGGTGGTCCAATGTATTATATAAAGAATGGCTTATCTAGTCGTTGGGGCTGGTTAGGTGGTGCTTTCGCATTCTTTGGCTCTGTGGCAGCTTTTGGTATTGGTAATACAGTTCAAACAAATTCTGTAGCTAATGCACTAGAAAGTAACTTTGGTATTAGCCCTGTGCTAACGGGTGTGATTCTAATGATACTTGTTGGTTTAGTCTTGATGGGTGGCATTAAACGCATTGGTGATGTGGCTGGTAAGCTTGTACCACTAATGGCCATTTTTTATATCAGTGCAGGTGTTATTGTTTTACTAATGCAAGCATCTGAAATCCCAGCAGCTTTTGCTTTAATTTTTGAAAGTGCATTTACATCAACGGCCGCTGAAGGTGGTTTTGCTGGTGCTGCAGTTTGGGCTGCAATTCGATTTGGTGTGGCGCGTGGTGTATTCTCCAATGAAGCTGGTTTAGGTAGTGCGCCTATTGCGCATGCTGCGGCAAAAACTAATAACCCTGTGGCACAGGGCTTAGTTGGCATGTTAGGTACTTTCATTGATACATTAATCGTTTGTTCTATCACCGGTCTAGCTATTATTGTATCGGGTGAGTGGACTTCAGGTGCAACGGGTGCGGAATTAACGTCTAATGCCTTTGCCTCAGCGATTCCATTCGGTAACTATATCGTTGCTATCGCACTTACAGTGTTTGCATTTACGACTATTTTGGGGTGGAGCGTATACGGAGAGAAATGTGTTCAATATTTCTTTGGCGTAAAAGCAATTATTCCTTTTAGAGTACTTTGGATAATCATAGTGCCAGTGGGTGCTGTTGGTTCTTTAGAGTTTATCTGGTTACTTGCAGATACTATGAATGCTTTAATGGCTATTCCAAACCTTATTGCCATTGTTTTACTTAGCCCAGTGGTTATTCAGTTAACTCGTGAATACTTTGTTAGTGGTGGTAAAGTACCTGCTGACATGGAAAACCAAGAAAGCTAATTAATTCCCTTCCTCTCTTTATGTAAAGTCGCTCTATTAGAGCGACTTTAGGAATGACCATGATAAATTCAAATCTTTTAAAAACCCCTTGCTACGATCTTCACCTAGAAGCTGGTGGCAAAATGGTTCCTTTTGCGGGCTATGAAATGCCTGTCCAATATGCTCTAGGTGTAAAAAAAGAACATTTGCATACTCGCGCTCAAGCGGGCTTATTTGATGTTTCGCATATGGGGCAATTAAAGCTAATAGGAAAAAATGCAGCTGCCGCGTTAGAAACGTTAGTGCCTGTAGATATCATTGATTTACCACAAGGTAAACAGCGCTATGCGCTCTTTACTAATGAACAAGGCGGCTTGCTAGATGACTTGATGGTTAGTAACTTTGGTGATCATTTATTTGTTGTAGTAAACGCAGCTTGTAAGGCTCAAGATATTGCTCATTTGAAGACTAATTTGCCTGAAGATATCGAGATTGAGCTACTCGAAGATAGAGCATTATTAGCTTTGCAAGGACCTAAAGCCGCTGAGGTATTAAAGCGCCTACTGCCAGAAAGCGCAGATATGATCTTTATGGATTCAAGAGTGGTAAATTTTGAAGGTGCTGAATGTATTATAGGTCGAGCTGGTTATACTGGTGAAGATGGCTTCGAGATTTCAATTCCTGCAGAGCGTGCTGAACATATTACCCGTTTATTACTTGCTGAAAAGGAAGTTGAGTGGGTTGGGTTAGGCGCACGTGATTCTCTGCGTTTAGAATCAGGCTTATGTTTATATGGCCATGATATTGACCAAACAACTACCCCTGTTGAAGCCAGCCTTCTATGGGCAATTAGCAAGGTAAGGCGAACTGGTGGCGAACGTGAGGGTGGCTTCCCCGGTGCAGAAATTATACTTGAACAAATTGCCACTAAAGAGGTTACTCGTAAACGAATTGGCATGCTGGGCTTAGGAAAAGCCCCTGTGCGAGAAGGGGCTGAACTATTTAATAGTGATGGCGATATGATTGGTGTTGTCACCAGTGGTACGGCGGGCCCCTCAAAAGGCTATCCTATTGCTATGGGATATGTTGAAACAAAATATGCGGTTTTAGATACTGAAATTTTTGCCGAAGTTCGTGGGAAAAAATTACCTATGCTAATTCAAAAAATGCCTTTTGTTACACAACGCTATCACCGAGGGTAATTAAACAGATATCCATCAAGATTAAATGCCAATAAAAGGTAATAATATTTCTTATATTATTACCTTTTTTATTTAAAGGCATTTTCACCTGAGTAAGAATTCAACTCAGACTTTACATGTAAATACTGAGCTGTGTTCAAATAAATAGTGAAAATCAATTATAGAAAAGGTTAATAGAATGCTTTTAAAACAACGCCAACAAGCAGATTTTTTTGACTCCATGAATCATTGGTGGACCGAAAAAAAACAAGCCCACTTTTAAACAGTTTTATCGTAATAATGTCTTAGCTAGATAGCATTAACACTTACCATATTTCTCCTGCCACTTAGCGCTCAAAATGCCTAACTCTTTAGAACTATTAACCTATACGTATTTATATAATAACGACTTGTTTAGTAATCTTCAGATTAACTAATAGATTAAACTTTTGAAAAAGTATCTGACGTGTTAATTTAAGCCACTATATACGCCTTGACGAAAGGGAGATTTTTAAATGCCATTGAAGTATATACACTCTCCAATAAAGTGGCGGGCGATTTTTGCTGAATCAGCATTTATTGGGGCGAGTATTTTACTTGCTTTCGCGCTGCAAGACTGGGATGAAGATAAAGATATTGAACATCGTACAATGATTGCTTTATGTAACGTCAAGTCAGAATTAATTTTTAATCAAGAGCTATTAAAAAATGATTATATTCCACGTCAACAGGGGATGTTATCTCTTTCAGAAGCCGCTATTTTTGAATTAAAAGCAGAATCAAAAACAAAAATTCAACTTAATCAATTTCAAGAAATTTTGCTAACAGAACCACTTCGTTATTCAGCTTGGACACTGGCTGGGGAATCTGGTTATCTAGTATATGCTAATTTTGAATTAGCCACAGAAATTGGTGCCCTTATCGATTACCAAGAAGATCGCTATAAAATGATAGTTCAACGAATGAACAGTTCTATCATTGATCTTAAAGTCTTAGTGGATACATCTCCTTTAAAACGTTTTATTACGCTTAAAGATATGATTAATGAATGGACTATTCAAACTGAATACTTAGAAAGTAGATATGATAACTTGTTTCAACGAGAAGACTTTATTGCTTTAACATGTAATGAGTAGGAATTCTTACACATCTATCATTTAGATTAATAGAGCTTAGTGATTATACTATTGATTATGATTGAATATACTTCATTCTAATCTTGTCCACTTTTCCCTGTTTATGTAGTTTTTCAATACTTTTTGCTAATAATTCAATGGCACACTTTGGCATGCTTTTATGAAAAACAAAATTGATATTCGATCCTTCATCTAATGAAATAAAAGGTACAATTGAATCTTTTTCAATGGCTAATTTATTAAACTGAAAATAAGCAACATCTTCAGCATAAGCAATAGCATCAACACGCTGTAAACTTAGCATTTTTAACATACTCAACGCTGAGTTGGTTTCGACTTGGAACGCTTTGATTTTCTCTCTGTCTAGTAATGCTTGCCCTATATCGCCTCTAACTACACCAATAGCTAATTCATCTAAATTCTTTTGTTTAAACTTTTTTTTATTTGCTTTGAGCACCATAATGGACGACTTCACAACAAAAGGTAAGGGCAATAATTGGTATTCAATCGCCCGCTCTTTAGTCGTTACCATAGAAAAAGCAGCATACTTACTGTAATGCTTCATATTAAACAATAGCCTTGCCCATGGAATAATATCTATCTCTTCTGTGTACAAAGAAATATTGAGGTCTTGATAGGCAAGCAATAATATTTCAGGAAAAATACCAACTAATCTGCCTGTTTCATCACGAAAATTAAATGGTGGGTAGTCTTCTGTTTGCCATTGCAGCTCACTTAAAAGCGTTTTGGCATCATGTTCGTTACACGCTTGAGTTGAAACAGAGTAAAAGCTTAAAATTATAACGAGAAGTATCTTATTCATATCACCTCATAAAGAGTACCTTCATTGAATATATTCAGTAAGCTAAGTGATTACCTAGCAAATACTGACAAACGAATGAGTACTTTTTACACAAATACAGAGTGTAAATTGAACATTAATTAAAATTTCCATGTTTGAGCATAATCATAACGAAAACCAACAGAAATAGAACTAAAATCAGCCATTTGTTCGAAATCTCGGTAGAGGTATTCTATATGAAATTTTAAACTATCAGCGGGTAACCATTCAAATGTCAAGTTTGCGCCATGATGATCCTGAGTTTGAATGTCGTTATAGCCATCTTCAAAGTCAAACACGCCAGTTTTCACTTTAAAGAAACGATTAATAGGGTAAGCTAAACTCACATCAAAAGTGTGCCCCTCTCTGTCTATTAATGTATTCCTTTGATAATCAACATCTTGATATGCCATAGCGATATATAAATCATTATCAAAAGTGTAGGCTAAAGACGCAGCATAAAATTTGTCTTCTCCCACTGTAAAATCATTATCAGTTAATACATCTTTACTTATGTAGCCCACACCTAAGTGCAGATTTCCAACATCATAACTTATACCGCCATTAAAAAAATCATCATTATCGTTGCCACCTGCACCATCAAACTGACCTGCAAGCATAAAGGTAAAATAATTATATTTTTTCTGATATGTAACTAAATTATTAACAAAAAATGGACTTTCACGATCATACGCGAATGGGCTTCTGCTATGGTTAAAAATATCAACATACTCAGCTATAAACGTATACTGGACAGGGCGTTGCTTACCAATACCAAACTTACCCATTGGGCTATCAAGTGCGACATAAACTTGTCTAGCTTTACCAAAATCAGCATTGTTAGAGAGATCAATACTCCACTCACCATGTAGAGTCGCTTGCCAACCCTCTTTAAAGTTATAAGTAGATTTTAACCCTGCATTTGACAGAGCATCACGCACATCCCAAAACTTTTCGCCGTACTCATCTATATACCCAAAAGTTGGGCGTAATGATGCATAGACTTTCACATCACGATTAGGCACAAAAGCATTATTAACCTTTGCTTTTATAACTTCATTTTTTTCACTTTTAGGCAAAGTGTTTTTTTCAGATTTTTCTTTTTGTTCTAGCTGTAATAGTTTTTCATTGATCGCTTTTAATTGTTGCTTTAATAATTCAATTTCTTTTTCTGTTGTATTAGCATTTGCAGAAAAAGCCATAGATGAAAGGATTAAAGCCAAGCTAAATTTGTTAAGCAACATACCTAGACTCCTGGGTCAAAAGTACTATTAATTATGGTTAATTTTCACTTAAATGATTCTCAATAATTCAAGCGAATTAAACCTTAAACTTATCCAATATTTCGTTCTGTTCTCTAACACTAACTGTTTGCATTTGAATAGCATCATTCGTTCTATGGGTATGCTCTGATACTGAATTCGATAAATCTTTAATTTTAACTGTGTTTGAGTTTATTTCTTCCGCCACAGAGCTTTGCTCTTCAGCAGCAGATGCAATTTGAATGTTCATATCATTAATTAGTTTAATTGCATCATAGATGCTATGCAGTGCCGCACCTGTTTTCTCAGCTTGTTCAACGGTGCCGCTTGCTGCATCCTGACTTGATTTCATTGCTTGTGAAACAGTAGATGTGCCTTGTTGTAGCTTATCAATCATGGTTCTTATTTCAGTAGTAGACTCTTGAGTTCTTGAAGCAAGGGTTCTAACTTCATCGGCAACAACAGCAAAACCTCTTCCCTGCTCGCCAGCACGTGCAGCCTCAATTGCGGCATTTAAGGCGAGTAAATTTGTTTGCTCAGCAATATCATTAATAACCTGCAAAATTGTTTCAATACTGTGAGCAGCATCTTCTAATATCACAACATCTTTTACGGCTTGTTCAATCTTATCGGATAAGACATTAATCGATTCTGTCGTTTTATTAACAATATCGGATCCCATTTGAGTCGAATCCTCAGCTTCTTGAGCAGCTGAAGCTGCATTTTGAGCATTAGCAGCAACGTCAGAAGCTGTTGTTGCCATTTCATGCATTGCGGTAGCAAGAAGTTCAATTTCTTGCATTTGAGTTGTCATAGCCTCGTTTGATTGAGATGCCCCTCTCTCTGTAATTTCAGTGCCTTCGAGTATATCTTTCCCTGAAGATTTCAATCGTTTAACTTGTTCCTGTAAGTTACCTGTGAATACGTTAAAGCCTGAAGCAAGTTCCGCAAACTCTTTATCTGTTTTTGTTGATAAACGTTTCGTCAAATCACCATTACCTGATGCCACATCTTGTATCGCATCATTTAGGTCATCTAACGGTTTTAATAGTTTTCGCATTAAGTATCTTAGTGTGATAATACTTATGATTAAGGCGACTACCCCATAAACTATCGCATTATTTCTCATAGTATAAACAGATTGGTGAGCTACTTTTTCATTTAACAATACACCAATATACCAGTCCTGATTCGGCACTTTTACAAAGCGAAGATCATACTCCTCATCATTGATTATTACTGATTTCATTTTGCCAGTGTTTATCGAAGAGTTAGGCAAGAATTCCGACATTTTCTTTCCATTATATTTCCCTTCAGGGTGAGCAATAACAACGCCTTGTTCAGAAACAATAAACAAATAGCCAGCATCAAATAATTTCACACTATTCACTAGCTTAGACAAACTCGATAAACTTAAATCAAAAAATATTGCACCAAAGAAGTTGTTTGACTGATTTATTGGAGTCGCGATAGAAATCAATATTTCACCTGTTGCAGAATCAGCATATGGCTCAGTGATTATGAGTTGATTTTTCTTTTTAGCTTCAATATACCAAGGACGAACTCTTGGGTCCCAGCCTTCTCCGGGATCCCAATTAGGATTACTCTTAAAATTAGTGCCATCAGATTCATAACCCCCACCTATTAGTAGGAAGGCTTCCTTTATATCAGGCATTCTTATTATTTGCGTTATGTTTTCTCGTGTAGGGTTTTGTTCAATTATTGACGTAGCATAATTTGCAATAGCTTTTTTACCTGCAAGTTCGGCTGCAATAGTATTTTTTACACCGTGAACAATATCAACGATACTTTCATCGGTTGTGGTATTTAATTCTGACTTTAAGTTCAAATACTGCGTGGTATTCAATAACGTAATAGTAATAATCAATAGTGCTGAAGATGCCGCGGCAATTTTATGAACAAACTTCATATTATTTCCTTAACAAAAGTCTAATTTGAAAATTATTGTGTCTTTTAGATATACAATAGAACACTAACTATTCTCCAAGAATTTAGAGAGGTTACATCTAAGTTACATTTGATTATAGTTGAGTATTTTTTAATTACTGATAAGGGCATAAAATTTTTTAAAATAAAACTTTTACTCTGGCTACTTTCACATCACATATTGTTTTTATCATTCAAACCATGTTGTTATTTCAAGAGAAAAAATACTGAAAATGTAGAGCATGCTATTTGATTCAACGCTTATTTATAAATAATGCAATCAATATTAAAGTTATAAACATCATAAACAATGCTTTATTCTTGCCTGTTTAAGCGAATCAACTTTAACTTAATTTTCTTTCGAATTAATAACAGTCCGTTTTATTCACCTGTAGTATATAAAAATAACACTCACCTTTTTCATAGCGACGATTAAAGAATCCACAGACAACTTTATAACTATCAATCCGCAGATAAATCACTCTTGTGAATAGCTGTTTCCATTAACTTTTGTAAAAATTGACTATTACATGGCATTATCAATACTCTATTACCTTTATTTTGACCACTAGCAAGACTAAAGTTATTTTCATAAGATGATTATTATCAGAAATAGCCGCGTTTGAGGTGTTAATTCATATTAATGTTTCCTATCAACTACCATAAAAGAAACCGCATTTTTAAAAGCCTATTACTAGTTTATCTGCTGGTTATGACTCCGACTATTTCTGCTCAAGAGGGTATTATTTATTGGCAAACAGACCATAGACCTCCTGCTTCCATTTTGCATGGTCCCTATCAAGGACAGGGCTTTATCGACCAAATACGAGATTCTTTAATAGAGAACCTTAATGAATATCAACACCTAACATCAATCAGCGCTTTAGATAAATTATTTCATGATATGAAACTTGGGAAGAACATTTGTCACCCTTTGTTATTTGTTACTAAGCAAAGAAAACAACACGCATACTTTTCTATTCCAGTTACAATTACGCCTTCTATGCGAGTAGTTATGACCACAAAACGGGCTAATGAACAAAACATTAAAGAACCCATCGAACTGAAAACTCTTTTTAAGAGTGGACAAATATTTGCGACGGTAAAAGGTCGCTCATATGGTGCATTCATTGATGAAGCAATTAAGCAGCAAAAAAATAATTACTCTCATGCCCAAATGAGTGCTGAAGACAACACTAGACTATTTCGGTTACTTGAAAAAAATCGGATCGATTTTACTTTTGCTTATCCCTTTGAACTCAATTACTTTCAAACATACCATCAAAGTACTGATTTCAGCTCATTTACCATTAAGGGTTTAAGCGAATACACCCTTGGCAGTGTAGCTTGTAGCAAAACCGCTTGGGGTAAGTCAGTAATAGGAAAAGTTAATAAAGTATTATTAAAACAGCGTCAGCAAGCAGATTTTATTTCTAGGATGAACCATTGGTGGCCAGAAGAAACTAACAAAGAAGCGTTTAAACAGTTTTATCGCCATGATTTTTTGAATGCGCAATAACGACTCAACACTAAAGCGTAACGAAATTGATGAAAGCTTTTAAAACAGCGACCAGTTGAGTAATGAATGCTTCAAGTAATACTGTAGTTTTAGCAGTTAAATAGACTTTAGTTTCCACGGTTTTAGACGTACTTCCCATCATTGAATAAAAATCAATTATTTAAATACAACGAAACATTTAAGGCTTAATTAATAAGATACCTAGTTACTAATAGTATACGACTAGAGCAGCAGAGCAGTTCATGCTATCTTCTCTCACTAAATTAATAATGTGAGAAAACTAATTTATGAGTTCTTCGGTTACTGAAAACAATCCCAATAATGAAAATAAAAATGGTTTGTTTAATCGCTTTTTATCTACTGTTGAATTTCTTGGAAATCTACTTCCACACCCTATTACCCTTTTCGCTATTTTTTGTGTAGCCATAATCGTTGGCAGTGGTATTGCAGATTGGTTTGGTCTTAGCGCTGTAGATCCTCGACCAATTGGCGCAAAAGGCAGAGCACCTGATGGAGTCATTGAAGTGGTTAGCCTTTTGTCAATTGATGGCTTACATCGAATTGTTACTGGTTTGGTCACCAACTTTACAGGCTTTGCTCCACTAGGTACCGTGCTGGTTGCTATATTAGGGGTAAGTGTAGCCGAACATTCAGGGTTATTGTCTGCGACAATGCGAAATATGGTAATGGGCGCCTCTAAACGCCTTGTTACTTTTATGATAGTTTTAGCGGCAATTTTATCAAATACAGCATCCGAGTTAGGTTATGTTGTACTCATTCCTTTAGCGGCAATGATATTTCACAGCCTTGGCCGACACCCCCTTGCAGGCTTAGCAGCCGCATTTGCTGGGGTTTCAGGTGGCTACAGCGCTAACCTGCTACTTGGCACAATTGATCCGTTACTTGCTGGAATAACCACACCAGCAGCACAAATGATAGATCCTACATACGTTGTTGGTGCTGAAGCCAACTGGTACTTCATGATAGTTTCAACGTTTCTCATTGCTATTTTAGGCACCGTAATTACAGAAAAAATTGTTGAACCACGTTTAGGTAAATATGACCCAAGTGAAGCCAGCATAGATCTATCAGAGAATACGGTTGAAAAAATTTCACCACTAGAGAAAAAAGGACTCCGCTGGGCTGGAGTGACTTTCTTGCTAATGAGTGCTTTATTAGCACTAAGTATCGTGCCAGAAAACGGGATATTACGTAATCCTGAAACAGGTTTAGTTGCCGGTTCGCCTTTTTTAAAAGGCATTGTGTCATTTATTTTCATTACCTTCGCCATTCCGGGCTTTGTTTACGGAAAAGTAGTAGGCACAATGAAAAATGATCGTGATGTTATTGACGCAATGGCAAAAAGCATTAGTTCGATGGGACTTTATATTGTATTGGTATTTTTTGCAGCTCAATTTGTTGCATTCTTTAAATGGACAAATTTTGGTACGATCATCGCTATTAAAGGAGCAGCGCTACTACAAGCATTAAGCTTAACCGGACCAGAAGTGTTTATTGGCTTTATCTTAATGTGTGCCTTAATCAATTTAAGTTTAGGCTCATCATCAGCGCAATGGGCAGCAACAGCTCCTATTTTTGTTCCAATGTTAATGTTAATTGGCTATGCACCTGAAACCATTCAAGCGGCCTATAGAATTGGGGACTCAGTAACAAATTTGATCACACCAATGATGAGTTATTTTGGTTTGATTTTAGCCGTTGCAGCTAAGTACAAAAAAGATGTGGGCATAGGTACATTAGTTGCGACTATGCTGCCTTACAGTATCGTATTCTTAGTTGGCTGGGTTACACTATTCTATGTATGGGTCTTTGGTTTTGGCTTACCTGTAGGCCCTGCATCACCGATTTATTATCAGCCTTAATAGGTAACTTTTTATAAAGCCGCTATGTAGCGGCTTAATGTTCAGAAATATAACAGTTTCCTAACGCCAAAATATAATTTATCGATACTTATAGTTTGAATTGACTTAGGTATCTAAAACGAAAAAGCATAGCGTTAAAGAACTATAACGCCCATATCAATCATAAACAAAAAAAGGGCAATAACATCGCTGTTATTGCCCTTTCTAAAAAACTTATCTAGTTAACTAACTAGTGACTTTCAGAGACCATATTCACCGTATACTTTGGAATCTCTACTACTAAATCTTCATCTGCAACGATGGCTTGGCAGCCTAAACGAGAATCAGGTTCTAAACCCCATGCTTTATCAAGCATGTCATCTTCAAGCTCATCACTTTCTTCAATAGAATCAAAACCCTCTCTGATAATAACGTGACATGTAGTACAGGCACACACTTTTTCACAAGCGTGCTCTATGCCAATATCGTTTTTTAAAGCGACGTTCAGTACGCTTTCGCCTTTCTCTGCTTCAACAACAGCGCCTTCAGGGCATAAGTCTTCGTTAGGTAAAAATATTATTTTTGGCATGGTGTACTAAACCTTATCTACTGATTGTCCTGATAGCGCTTTACTTATCGAGCTATCCATTCGTCTTTCGGCAAAAACTGCCGTACTTTGATTAACCACTTCAATAGCATCTTCTACTGCTTTGGTATCGTTACCTTGGCTTGTTTGAGCCAACATTTTTAAATCGTTTTCTATGACTGTTACTTCTTCAGCACTTAATAAGCGCCCGTCATCTGCCAATGCTGCTTGAACCGACTCTATAACTCTCGCAGCTTCAACCTGTTGCTCTTTTAACATACGTGCTTGCATATCTTCGCTTGCATTGGTCATTGAATCTTTGATCATTTGACTAATTTTACTGTCGTCTAAACCAAACGATGGCTTAACTTCAATACTTGATTCCACTTTGGTAGATTTTTCCATGGCTGAAACAGACAACAAACCATCAGCATCTACTTTGAAGGTTACACGAATATGAGCTGCACCTGCTGTCATCGCTGGAATACCACGCAACTCAAAACGTGCTAATGAACGACAGTCGTCTACTAATTCTCGTTCACCTTGTAAAACATGAACAGCCATTGCCGTTTGACCATCTTTAAAGGTGGTAAATTCTTGTGCTTTAGCCACAGGTATTGTGGTGTTACGTGGGATAACTTTTTCAACTAGGCCACCCATGGTTTCTAACCCAAGAGAAAGCGGGATAACATCAAGCAGCAACATGTCACTATCTGGTTTATTACCTGCTAATATATCGGCTTGAATTGCGGCTCCTATTGCGACAACTTTATCAGGGTCTATCGACGTTAACGGAGTTTTCTTGAAGTATTTTTCAACTTCACTTCTCACTAAAGGAACACGTGTAGAACCGCCAACCATGACAACTTCAATAACTTCATTAACACTAATATTGGCATCTTTTAAGCTTCGTCGACAAGCGCGTAACGTTTTATTCACTAATGATAAAACCAACTGGTTAAAGGTATCTTTCGTTAAATCACCTTGCCAAGTATTGCCATTATCTAAAGCTAAAGTGATATTTACTACATCAGCTGTTGTTAATTTTTCTTTGGCAGCACAAGCTTGCTGCATTAATTGGCGCTCTAATTCTGGCGAGAAAGGTCTTGTTAATCCTGCTTGTTCGATAAGGTGATCAACAACGGCTACATCAAAATCATCACCACCTAATGCGGAGTCACCGCCTGTGGCCAATACTTCAAAAACCCCTTTATTCAAACGCAAAATGGAAATATCAAACGTACCGCCACCTAAATCATAAACAGCAATAACCCCTTCTTGCCCTGAATCTAATCCATAAGCCACTGCTGCAGCAGTAGGCTCATTTAATAAACGCAGTACATTAACTCCAGCAAGTTTAGCGGCGTCTTTGGTGCTTTGTCGTTGTGCATCATCAAAATGAGCAGGTACAGTGATAACCACACCCGTTAATTCACCGCCTAAAGCTGATTCTGCACGGGCATTTAAAGTTTTTAGGATATCTGATGAAACTTGAATAGGGTTAACTTTACCTTGTCTAGTCACAATCTCTGGGTGGTTTTCATCACCACAAAAGTCATAAGGTAAAGAAGGATATTTACTTTGAATATCTGATAAAGAACGGCCAATTAAGCGTTTCGCCGAAGTAATGGTATTTTTTGCGTCTTTAACACTAAGCTGCTGTGCTTGATAGCCAACCAATACATTATTCTCTTGATAGCTGACGATAGAAGGTAATATATCGCGCTGTTCTTCATCACTTAAAGTTCTCGCTTCACCGCTTTGAACAGTGGCGATTAATGAGTTAGTAGTGCCTAAATCTATACCAGCGGCCAATCTATGTTCGTGTGGAACTGTACTTTGGCCGGGCTCTGCAATTTGTAATAATGCCATGGTTATTCTTTATGTTCTTTGGTTGTCAATTTAAGGGGAAATAGTTATTAATTAATGATGCACTAATCAGTTAATCATCAAATAATGAATCTTCTAAACGTTCAACTTCAATATCGAGTTTTTTGTAAAACTTCAACTTACGTAAATTATCGCATGCCATCTGATTTGATGCTGAAGTATTTTCATGTATTTGCTGTTGCAGCAAAGTAAAAATAGCTTGGCTTTCTGTCGCTAACTCTTCTTGTGCCGCAAAGAGTGCACCATCAACATCGTCAGCATGTTTAATATCTTCTAGCATCTCCCTTAATTCCATTTGACGCATTAAAAACTGTGTATCGCCAAAGGTATTTTGCTCGCTTGGCATATCAACACCGCGCAGGGTAAGCAGGTATTCAGCACGTTTTAACGGTTCTTTTAAGGTTTGATAAGCATCATTAATTTGAGCTGACTTTTGTACGGCAAGCAGCTGCTCTTGAGACGACGCATGAGCAAACTTGTCTGGATGCACTGCCTTTTGTAAAGTTTGATACTGCTCAGCAAGATGAGGTAAATCAATATCAAAACCTGTGGTCATATCTAGTAATTCAAAATAATTAAGTGTACTCATTAGATTATTTCTTTCTTAGAGAAGCATGGAGCCTGATCAGCAAAACCTATGAAATCATCAGGATTACTAACGTAAAAAGTGTCCAATAAAAACTCATTGAACACTTTTTAAAATGACATCATATAATAGCTAATTAAACGTTGAAGCTTTCACCACAACCACATTCGCCTTTGGCATTTGGGTTGGTAAATTTAAAGCCTTCATTTAGACCTTCTTTTACAAAGTCTAATTCAATACCTTCAAGGTAAACTAAGCTTTTCGTGTCAATAATAATATTAACATCATCAATTGAGAACAATTGATCATCTTCGTTAAGATCATCTACAAACTCAAGGACATAGGCTAAACCTGAGCACCCTGTAGTTTTGATACCTAGACGTAAACCAAGACCTTTGCCTCGATTAGCCATAAACGATTTAACACGTTCATTAGCTGCTGGTGTCATGGTTACTGACATGATCTACTCCTGCTACTTACCTTGCTTTGTTTGATAGTCGTCAATTGCTGCTTTAATAGCGTCTTCCGCCAAAATAGAACAATGAATCTTAACTGGTGGTAAAGCTAACTCTTCTGCTATTGCGGTGTTTTTAATTTCACCCGCTTCTTCAATTGATTTACCTTTAACCCATTCAGTAACTAATGAACTAGAAGCAATAGCAGAGCCACAACCGTAAGTTTTAAATTTTGCATCTTCAATAATACCTTCATCAGATATTTTAAGTTGCAATTTCATCACATCACCACATGCTGGTGCGCCAACCATACCGGTAGCTACCGATGGATCATTTTTATCTAAAGACCCCACATTACGCGGGTTTTCATAATGGTCGATTACTTTTTCACTATAAGCCATAATACTCTCCTAACCTTAGCCAGCGGCTCTCCAGAAGCCACTAGCAATAATTTATTTCATGCTGCTAATTAGTGAGCAGCCCATTCAATAGAATCTAAATCAATACCGTCTTTGTACATTTCCCAAAGTGGTGACATATCACGAAGATGCCCAATAGATTTTTTGATTAAATCAATTGCGTAATCAACTTCTTCTTCCGTGGTAAAACGGCCAAAGCTAAAACGAATAGAGCTATGAGCCATTTCGTCATTTAGACCCAATGCACGTAAAACATATGAAGGTTCTAAACTTGCTGAGGTACAAGCAGATCCTGAAGATACGGCTAAATCTTTTAATGCCATAATCAACGATTCACCTTCAACAAAGTTAAAGCTAACGTTTAAGTTGCCAGCATAACGTTTATCAACATCACCATTAATGAATACTTGTTCCATGGTGTTAATACCAGCCCATAAACGGTCACGCATTGCGGTTACATGCACTAAATCTTGTGCCATTTCTTCTTTCGCTAAACGACATGCTTCACCCATACCAACAATTTGATGTGTCGCTAAAGTACCTGAACGCATACCACGCTCATGACCTCCGCCGTGCATTTGAGCTTCTAAACGAATGCGAGGCTTACGGCGAACATATAATGCACCAATACCTTTTGGACCATACATTTTATGTGCTGATATTGATAATAAATCGACCTTTAACTGTTGAAGGTCTATGTTGATTTTACCAACACTTTGCGCGGCATCAACGTGGAAAATAATCTTACGAGCGCGACACATTTCACCAATTTCAGCAATATCTTGGATAACACCAACTTCATTGTTAACGTGCATAATGCTGACAAGAATCGTATCATCACGCATAGCTTCATTGAGCTTATTTAAGTCAATCAAACCATTCTCTTCAGGATCTAAATAAGTAACTTCATATCCTTGACGCTCTAATTCACGACACGTATCTAAAACTGCTTTATGCTCAGTTTTACAGGTGATGATGTGCTTACCTTTCTTATTATAAAAGTTAGCAGCACCTTTAATAGCAAGGTTGTCAGACTCTGTTGCGCCTGAAGTGAAAACAATCTCACGTGGATCAGCGTTAATTAAATCTGCGATTTGATTGCGTGCAATATCAACCGCTTCTTCAGCTTGCCAACCAAACTTATGAGAACGAGAAGCAGGATTACCAAAATGACCTTCTGTTGTCATATATTGCATCATTTTTTCTGCAACGCGCTTATCAACAGGCGTAGTAGCAGAATAATCAAAATAAATAGGAAGCTTCATTCGCTTACTCTCTCCAATTTAAAATCAATACGACTGGTTATTGCCAGTCGTGAGCTATATTCTTTGTAGTAATTAAGGTCTCTAAAGCAAGATCTTTTGCTTGACCATTATTTTGTCGTTCATCTTGTCTTTGAGAAACGGTTTGAATATCACGTTTTGCAACTAATTCAGACAAGGTGATATTTTGTAAAAACTCTTCAATGCGTTGACTAAGCCCTTGCCATAATGAGTGAGTTAAACATTGTTCACCCCCTTGACAATTGCCTTTGCCCGAACATTTAGTGGCATCAACGCTCTCATTCACGGCACTGATCACATCTGCTACCGCAATTTGCGCTGAGCACTTACCTAATCGATATCCGCCACCTGGGCCACGTACACTTGTGACCAGCCCTTGTTTGCGTAAACGAGAGAAAAGCTGCTCTAAATAAGATAAAGAAATGCCTTGTCGCTCTGAAATGTCAGCCAACGATACGGGTCCATATACCGCATGAATAGTTACATCTAACATAGCAGTAACCGCATAGCGACCTTTTGAGGTAAGTTTCATAATCAGCTCTCAAACGTTACATTGTAAGTAAGTAAAATCATTTAGTAGGACCACTAAATAGCGCCTTATTTACAAATTTGCGCGCAATTTTACATAACCCTATAAAATAGTCAAATATATACCCGACTAATACACTCAAGTATTATAACTGAAGAACAAGTGTGGGAAAAGTAATAGTTGACTAGTTCTGTCAACTATTACTTATATTCAGAACATATGGGTGGAAATAGTTATATAAATAATCGTTAAATTTCAGGATCAAAGCTTTCAACAATGCCTTTTCTACGTTCAGCTGCAGCTTTTTCATCTTCAACAAATTCACCAACACGCAATTCTGGTAAATCTTTAGAGCACACATCACCGCCCATGGCATTAATTTCTTTGCATAAATCTGTTACACGATTATCCATTAAATGAACATGATCAATTAATCGACCTATCGCCTTGGCAACAGGGTCTGGATTATCTGGAGAAACCGCATAAGCATCAAAGCCATACTCTTTTGCTGCTTGTTCGCGTTTACTGTTCTCTTCTTTTTCTTTCTTGTCAGGAACAATTCGCCCAGGTATACCTACAGCAGTAGCATTTTCAGGCACATCTTTAACCACAACAGAATTAGAGCCTACCTTACCGCCTTTACCTATAGTGATAGGTCCCAATACTTGGGCGCCCGCACCAACAACAACATTATCTTCTAAAGTAGGGTGACGTTTTCCTGCTTTCCAGCTTGTACCGCCTAAGGTAACACCTTGGTATAAGGTAACATCATCACCAATTTCAGCAGTGCCACCAATTACAACACCCATGCCATGATCAATAAAGAATCGTTTACCTATGGTTGCACCAGGGTGAATCTCAATACCTGTTAACCACCGTGAAAATGTTGAGAATATTCTGGCAAGTAATTTCCAGTTAGCCTTCCATAATTTATGACTAAGTCGGTGAAACCAAATCGCATGCAAACCAGGGTAATTCAATAAAACTTCAAAACTCGTACGAGCAGCAGGATCTCTATCAAAGACACTATTGATATCTTCTTTGATACGCTTAAACATAATGCTTCCTTATTTCAATTCATTACCCAAGTACCATAGACTCAGGTAGTTATTTATTATTTTTCGCTGTTCTTTCAATAGAAGCCAAAATGCCACGCATCATTTTAACTTCCTTAACATCAGGTCGAGCACGATTAAATAATCGACGCAATTTTGTCATCACTAGACCTGGATGTTTAGGCACAATAAAGCCTGTTGCTTTTAACGCTTCTTCAAAGTGCTGGTAAAATCTTTCTGTCTCTTCAACCACCGGAAAAAGTTCATCATCTTCACTAGTAGGTTTTGAAATATCGTTACCATTGCCTGTACTACGCTCTTGAAAATTTTGATCATGAGCGAGTAAATAACTTGTACGAACTTCATAACTTAACGTTTGTACCGCCATCGCTAAATTCAGCGAGCTATATTCTGGGTTAGCTGGTATTTGCACATGGAAATGACATAACTGTAATTCTTCATTAGTTAAACCACTACTCTCACGGCCGAATACCAAGGCAACAGGGTATTCGCTCGCTTCACTCACCATTTTCTCACCACAGTTTCTTGGCTCTAACATTGGCCATGGCAAAGTGCGAGAACGCGCACTTGTACCTACAACTAAGCCACAATCTGCTATCGCTTCTTCAAGGGTGCTAACAACTTGAGCATTGGCTAATACATCAGTGGCACCAGCTGCTAGCGCTTGTGCTTGCCCATTTGGCATTTCAATCGGATCAACTAACACTAATTGACTTAAGCCCATTGTTTTCATGGCACGAGCCGCTGACCCCATATTTCTACAGTCAGATGTATTTACTAATACAATTTTAACTCGGTCCAATAAATTGTTAGGTAGCTTATTGTTTGCTGTATCTGTCATTTTTTACTCTACACTTTTCAAGAATTACTGATTGCTCGACTAGTCAAAACGTCTAGACGGCTAAATTGCATTAATTCTACCATAGAAGAGTACTGCTGTACTTAATAAAAAGCACGTACAATGTGCTAAAAACGCTATGGCGAATTATTATTTAATAGTTGATTTGTCTATATAGAACTAATCCTCGCAATATCGGTCAAAATATATACAACTATTTTTCTGTTTCTATCGCATATTCTAATTTACTTTGCTATACTCCGCCGCGCTTGATTTTCTGAGTGAAGAAAATCAATTTCGTTCTTTTAAAAGCCATTTACAAATAGGTACTCTATTATGCATCCGATGCTAAATATTGCCGTGCGCGCTGCGCGTACAGCTGGTAAAGTTATTGTTCGCTCTTTTGAGCAACTTGATAAAGTTGAAATTGAATCAAAAGGTACTAACGATTTCGTTAGCAGTGTTGATATCAATGCTGAAGAAGCCATTATTGAAACTATTCGTAAATCATATCCAGATCACACAATTATTTGTGAAGAATCTGGCATTTCTCAGGGCTCAAACGATGATTATCAATGGATTATTGACCCATTAGATGGCACAACAAACTTTGTAAAAGGCATTCCTCATTTTGCCGTATCTATCGCTTTAAAAGTGAAAGGTAAACTTGATCAAGCTGTGATTTTTGATCCTATTCGCGGTGAGCTTTTCACTGCCAGTCGTGGTAAAGGTGCACAACTTAACGGCTTTAGAATTCGTGTTAAAAATCATAAAGAATTATCAGGTACAGTAATCGCAACGGGTTTCCCGTTTAAACATAAACAACACACCCAAGCTTATATGGCAATGTTTGGTGCATTATTTGCAAAAACATCAGATATGAGAAGAGCAGGTTCAGCTGCACTTGATTTAGCTTATGTAGCGGCTGGTCGTGTAGATGGCTTCTTTGAAATTGGCTTAAAACCTTGGGATACTGCTGCTGGTGAGCTATTGGTAATTGAAGCTGGTGGTTTAGTGACTGACTTTACTGGTGGCCATAATCAAACAAAATCAGGTAACATCGTTGCTAGTAGCACACGCTTACAAAAAGAGATTTTAAAAGAGATTCGCCCTCACTTAGGTGAAGCTTTAAGTAAATAAATTACTGCCTCAATTAAAGCGCCATAGTGTCAATGCTACTGGCGCTTTTTCATTATACTATCTGTACTAACATAGAATGCTTAATAGCTTGCGTGATCAAAAAGGTTAACAATGTTGAAACGATTATTTATGCTCAGTATTTTTGCATGTTTATATTCAATATCATTTGGCACACTAGCTCAAACTATCGCAGTGGTTACAGAAGATGCCCCCAGCCTGCAATACCAGAAAGCATCTGGTGAGATGGCAGGACCAGCCGCTAATCTTGTCGAAAAAGTTCTAAATGAATCAGGTTTTAACTTTGATACTCGTGTTCTCCCTTGGGCAAGAGCATATAAAGAAGCTAAGCAAGTCCCTAATACACTTATTTACTCAATGGTGAGAACCCCTGAGCGCGAAGATAATTTTCATTGGATAGGTATTATATCGAAGCCTCAATATTATTTATTTGCACTTAAAAGTAAGGATATACCCTTAGCTAAACCACTTATTGAATACCATCAATATCGGGTTGGTACTGTTCTCAATAGTGCAAATCATTTAGCACTGAAAAATCAAGGTTTCGACTCTTTAGTCCCTGTTGCAACCGCTAAGCAAGTATTTATGCTGTTAACCAAGAAGCGAGTTGAACTAATTACGGCAAACTTAACCGCATTTGATGAAATTTGTCAGCACAACAGTAAACAATGCGATGACATTGAAGCAATAGGACCTATCAGCGCTTTAAATGATCGCGCATTATATTTTGCGATGAATAAAAACTCCGACGCAAGTGTTGTCCAAACGTTACGAGAGACCTATCAAAAGTTACTTACAGATAAGGCCATTAATATCTTTTAGGGTTAGCTAATATATTTACTCACTCTAAAGCGATTCTTGCTCGAACAGTAAGCACTAAATATCAGCATTAACTTTAGCTATAATCTTATTTAATTTCTTTTTAAATGCTTGATCTGCAATGACAGCATTAATTTTATTAACCCCTGCTAGCTCTATATTCTCCTGAGTATAATAAAATTCTAACTCTCCAAGTGCTTCATAACTTACTTCATCATAATCAGGCACATCAGTTAAGCCATTAAAGGACACGAGATCGCCCAAGCGACATGATAAGTAGCACAGTAGCAGGTGGCGAGTTTCATTATGACTGAGATCGTTGATCACCTTACCGTTTGTTAACGGTAAAATACTATGATCAATGCCTGATTCTATGACATTTGGCAATTGCCATTGATTGGCGAGATATTTACCCACAATGGCCGCATTAACCCCCATTGACTCCTGGAAGACCTTGGTTCTTTCGAATAATGTAAAATCATCCAAATAAAAGCCTGCCATTGACGGTTTATAAGACAAAATAGCTAAATCACCTAAATAAGAAAGTAAACAACGTGTTGATAGTTCCGCAGGGTTTTCTTCACCCATTTCTTGAGCAACGAGTGCACAGAATGAACTTGCTAAATAACTAGCTTTCCATAACTTTTGGTAGGCTTCATTTTGGTTTTTATCAGTAAACTTCATTCCTTGCTGCATAGCAAACTGCATTGCAATGCTTTTTACTTGCCCAACGCCTAAATAAATAATGGCATGATTAATATTGGTAATGGGCTGATGTAGAGCAAATAGGGGAGAATTCACTGCATTAAGTACTTTGGCCGTCATTTCAGTGTCTTTTTTGATTAACTCAAAAAGTTCATTTGGTTCAAAGGAGCGTTGAGTTAACGGTAACAATAAAGGGTGTGGTTTTCGAAATGATTGGGTAATTTCTGTAATGACTTGTCGTTGCTCATTAGTTAGTTTGTCAGATGTTTTTACTTGAAAAGCTAAAAAGTCTTCTGGCGCTTCACTTTTTACTTTGGTTTTACTTATGCTTTCTTCTGGTTTTGCATCGACAAATTCTGCATTAATTGGCTTATGAGTTGTTTTCTTCTTGGCATTGATCTTTGCTTCATCCACCATATGTGAATATTGATGTTTAGATTGCCTTTTATCTTTTCTAGTTAAAAATAAAACCGCAACGACAATAATGATCAAAACAACAAGAATATTAAACAACATAGACATTCCTTTCGTAGCTACAATACAAACTCTTAAGCACGTGTTACTAACAGACAGGTTAAAAATAAAACAGTATTACACACTGTAATTTATTTTTGTATATTATTCTAGTAAGACAAAGACTTAAAAGCGATCGCCCTAAGTTGGTAAATCCCCATTAAGAGTACCTCATTAAGAAGTACTCTATTACTCACATATAATGATTACTGATGAGTATTCTTGTTTTTTGGATTAGATTTTCGTCGACGAGCTTTGGAAGAAGGCTTGTTTGCTTTCGGTTGTGCAGCGTTTACTTGGCCTCTTTTTTTAGGGGTACGTACTTGATGACCACTAGCATTTTCACCCGATCGCTGACCATCTTTATGCTCGACTTTCGCCGCTTTAGGTTTCTTTGGTTTTTTAGGTTTCTTAGCCTTTAAAGGTCTGATTGGTCTTGACTCACCAAGTTCGTTTACTGGGATAAACTTCTCTAGCACTTTTCGTTCAATATGCTGTTGAATAACATGCTCTACATCCCACAATAATGGTAACTCATCGGCACAAACCAAGGATACTGCTTGACCTGTATTCCCTGCACGTGCCGTACGCCCGATACGGTGTACGTAATCTTCAGGGACATTAGGTAATTCAAAGTTAACTACTTGTGGTAATAAATCTATATCAATACCACGAGCAGCAATATCCGTTGCAACCAAAATCTGTACGGTGCCTTCTTTAAATGCCGCTAAGGCTTTAGTGCGTGCACCTTGGCTTTTATTACCATGAATAGCAGCCGCAGTTAATCCTTCTGCTTCTAAAAATCGCGTAAGTTTATTGGCACCATGCTTGGTTTTGGTAAAGACTAATACTTGTTGCCAATTGTTTTCTTTTATTAAGTAACTCAAAACTGCTGGCTTGCGTTTTTTATCTACAGCAGTGATCCATTGGGTTACTTTTTCAGCAGTACTATTTTCTGGATTAACGGATATTTCTAACGGCTTATTAACTAAACCTTTGGCTAAGGCGCGAATATCTGCTGAGAAAGTAGCTGAAAACAATAAGTTTTGACGCTGTTGTGGCAATAGCGCTAAGATTTTCTTAATATCTCTTAAAAACCCCATATCCAACATGCGATCAGCTTCATCTAACACCAACACTTCAAGTTGACTAAATTTCACTGCATTTTGGTTATATAAATCAAGTAAGCGCCCTGGTGTAGCTACCAATACATCAACACCTTGACGTAACCTCATCATTTGAGGGTTAATTTTTACCCCACCAAAAACTACAGTGGCATTTAAATTGACATATTTACTGTAAGTTTCAATACTTTCATTTACTTGTGCTGCTAGTTCTCGCGTTGGTGTTAACACTAATGCACGCACATTGTTTGATTGAACTCTATTGCCTTTTATCAAACGCTCTAGCAAAGGCAAAGTAAAGCCCGCCGTTTTACCCGTTCCGGTTTGTGCCGCGGCCATAACATCACGACCAGATATTACAGCAGGAATAGCCTGCGCTTGTATCGGTGAAGGGGTCTCATAGCCCTGCTCGGCTACGGCTTTTAGAATTGGCTCAGATAAACCTAATGAGGTAAAACTCATAAAAACTCTCTTAAAAATAATATAAGTAAGTGCTAAAAACCGTTTCGGCGCTATAACTTGTGGAAGGGCGTGCAGCATACAGTAAGCTTAATGCCAAGTCCATTAAGTCTAGTGTAATTCATCTTAAGGGGTGAATTTTTCTAGGGGCAAAAAAAACCGACAGTACAAGCTATCGGTTCTCAATCTTTTTAGTTACTCTTTCAAAAAGAACTTAAGGCATCATTTCTTCTTGATCTGCACCTTCTTTTTCAATGACTTCAGGGATTAAATCTTCTTTAGAGATACCTAAAGACAATGCAACCGATGAAGCGACATAAATTGAAGAGTACGTACCAACAAACACACCAAATAATAATGCCGTTGCAAAACCGTGAATTAAAGCACCACCCCAGAAAAATAACGCTGCTAATACAAGCAAGGTCGTGATTGAAGTAATAAACGTACGGCTAAGTGTTTGCGTTAATGAGGTATTGATAATCTCTTCTGTAGTACCTGTGCGCAATTTACGAAAGTTCTCACGAATTCGATCTGATACAACAATAGTATCGTTCAGTGAATAACCAATAACAGCCAAAATTGCCGCAAGTACAGTTAAGTCAAACTCTAAACCTAAAACTGAGAATAACCCTAGGGTTAACAATACATCGTGGAATAATGCCGCAACTGAACCAATTGCAAAGCGCCATTCAAAACGAAAGGCAACGTATACCAAAATACAAATAAGTGCAGTTAGCATCGCTAATCCGCCCTGCTCTGCTAGTTCATCACCAACACTTGCACCAACAAATTCAATACGTCGCATATCAATATTTTGGCCAGTATTTGATTGAAGAATATCAAGTACTTGGTTGCCTAGCATTTCAGCCTTAACGTCATCACGTAAACCTAAACGTATAACAACATCGCTACTACTGCCATAAAATTGAATTTTCGCTTCAGGAAAGCCGTTGCTGGTCATCACATCGCGAAGTGACTCTAAGTCAGCCGCTTGCTCAAAACCTACCTCGATTAAGGTACCGCCGGTAAAGTCCAAACCAAAATTTAACTTGTTAGTCGCAAGCGATGTAACCGCTGCCAGCATTAGTACTGCACTAAATATCATCGCAAACTTGCGATAGCTCATAAAGGCGACAGTTTCTTTTAATCTTAAATTAAACATAATCTTTAAAGTCTCACCTTAACTATATAGAAAGCTTGTCAAGGCGTTTACCACCCCAAACAGCATTAACTACGGTTCTTGAAGCAACAACAGAGGTAAACATCGAAGTGATAATACCAATTGATAATGTTACCGCGAAACCTTTTACCGGACCTGTACCAACAGCAAATAAAATAAGCGCTGCAATTAAGGTGGTGATATTGGCATCAATAATGGTAGAGAACGCCGCTTCATAACCTTGGTGAATCGCTTGTTGAATTGACTTACCTTCACGTATTTCTTCACGAATACGTTCAAAAATAAGTACGTTAGCATCAACAGCCATACCAACAGTTAATACAATACCCGCCATACCAGGTAAAGTAAGTGTTGCACCAGGAATCATCGACATAACACCAACAATTAATACTAAGTTAGCGCCTAGTGCTAAATTAGCAACCACACCAAAGGCGCGATAATAAAACATCATAAACGCAAAAACGAAAGCAAAGCCTAGCATAATCGCTTTAAAGCCTAGTTGAACGTTTTCAGCACCCAGCGTTGGACCAACTGTACGCTCTTCTACAATAGTAATTGGCGCAATTAAAGCACCCGCTCTAAGTAATAGCGCTAAGTTATGTGCTTCTGCTTGGCTACCTGCACCGGTAATACGGAAAGATTTACCTAAACGTGCTTGAATGGTGGCAATTGAGATGATCTCTTCAACTTTCTCAAAGATTATATTGCCTTCAGCATCTTTCTTATCTGTCGCTTTATACTCAATAAATACCGTTGCCATTGGCTTACCGATATTATTCTTAGTGCCATTCGACATTTTGCTGCCGCCAGCACTATCTAAAGAGATATTAACTTGCGGACGTGAATACTCATCAAAGCCAGATTTTGCATCAGTGATATGATCACCTGTTAACATAATACGCTTTTTCAAAAGTGATGGTTTACCATCGCGATCTGTTAACAAGATTGAACTAGCGGGTATACGACCATTTAATGCATTCGCTAAGTCACCTTCAGTATCAACAAGTCTAAATTCGATAGTTGCCGTGGCATTAAGAATTTCTTTCGCTTTCGCCGTATCTTGAACACCAGGTAATTCAATAACTATATGCTTTTTACCTTGGCGTTGTACCAGCGGTTCAGCAACACCTAACTCATTTACACGATTACGGATAATAGTAATATTTTGTTGTAAGGCATACTCGCGAATTTCTTTCTCTTTCAGCTCAGTCATTGTTGCTTTTAACGTTAATGAATCTTCATCGGTTTTAAACAATAAATCTCGGTAACGTTTTTCAAGTAATGATTCAGCCGCTTGTAAGTCTTCTACTTTACGGAAAATGACACTGATAGCATTTCCATCTTCTTTCACTGTGCGATAACGAATTTTTTCATTACGAAGTTCAGAACGAAACTCACTAACCATGCCTGATTTAGCCTTAGCCATGGCTTCTTTCATATTAACTTCCATTAAGAAGCTAACCCCACCACTTAAATCTAAACCTAACTTCATTGGAGTACCACCAATGTTAGCTAACCAATCTGGTGTATTCGGCGTTAAATTAAGCGCAACTGAGTATTGTTTACCTAAGCTTTCATCAAGAATATCACGAGCTTTTAACTGAGAATCAGTACTCTTAAAGCGCGTAAGAACTTGACCTTTTTCTAATGCGATACTGTCGTAAGCAATATTATTTTGCTCTAGTTGTGCTTTGATTTGATCAAGTGTTGCTGCATCCGCTTCAACACCTCGTAAACCAGAAACTTGCACAGCAGGAGCTTCACCATAAAGGTTTGGTGTGGCATAGAGCGCACCTATAGCGATAATGAACATCACCATCAGTGTTTTCCATAAAGGGTATTTGTTTAACACAATGTGTCCTTTTTTATCTTTTATTTAGCACTAATATAATTGTTTTCACTAAACTCATTGGCTTACTTTTACTAGTAAGCCAATTCATTTAGGAAATCTTTTATAAGTTTTTCATTGTGCCTTTAGGTAATACCGCACTAATTGCTGCTTTTTGAATAGTCACTTCTGTACCTTCTGCAACACTAATTGCGATGAAATCTTTTTCATCAGATACTTTTACTATTTTCCCTACGATACCACCTTGAGTAAGTACCTCATCACCTTTTGATAATGCTGCCATTAAGCCTTTATGCTCTTTCATGCGCTTAGCTTGTGGGCGATAAATCATAAAGTAAAACACTAAACCAAACACTGCTAACATGATGATCATTTCCATGCCACCACCTTGTTGAGCTGGAGCTGCAGCAGCATGTGCTGTGTTAATAAATAGACTCATAATATCCTCTTACTTCTTCTTATTTAATTAAAATAGCTAGTTTCTATTCTTATAAAAACCATAATTCTGTTTTGAGCTAAACTTGCTCACTTCCTTCTGCTAATGGTGGTACAGGTAGGCCACGCAAAGCATAAAACTCTTCAACAAAGTCGTCTAATTTACCTTGCTCGATAGCATCACGCAAACCTTGCATCACTCTTTGATAAAAATGCAGGTTATGTAAGGTATTTAACTGCGAGCCTAAAATCTCTTTACACTTATCTAAATGATGTAGATATGCACGAGAATAATTCTTACAGGTATAGCAATCACACGTTGGATCTAGTGGGCCAGTATCGGTTTTATGGCTCGCATTACGGATCTTAATAACTCCGTTATTTACAAACAAATGACCATTACGGGCATTACGTGTAGGCATAACACAATCAAACATGTCTATACCGCGACGTACACCTTCAACTAAGTCTTCAGGTTTACCTACTCCCATCAGATATCGGGGCTTATTCTCAGGTATCAAGGGCGCAGTATGATCTAAAATTCTAATCATATCTTCTTTAGGTTCACCTACCGATAAACCACCAATGGCATAACCATCAAATTCAATCGCTTTTAGGCCCTTAACAGAAACTTCACGTAAATCTTCATACATGCCACCTTGAATAATACCAAATAGGGCATTTAGGCTGTCGCCGTGCGCATCTTTTGAGCGTTGTGCCCAGCGAAGTGATAACTCCATAGAGTCTTTTGCTTCTTTATGAGTCGCAGGGTATGGCGTGCATTCGTCAAAGATCATGACAATATCAGAGTTTAAGCTGCGCTGAACTTCCATAGAGCGCTCTGGCGTCAGCATAATTTTTTCACCATTAACAGGCGAACTAAAGCGTACCCCTTCTTCGGTAATTTTTCGCATCTCGCCTAAGCTAAATACTTGAAAACCACCTGAATCGGTTAAAATTGGTTTATCCCAATTCATAAAACCATGCAAACCACCGTGCTGCTCAATAATATCAGTGCCAGGTCTTAACATTAGATGAAACGTATTGCCTAAAATAATATCGGCGCCTGTTGCTTCTACTTCGTCAGTTTTCATACCTTTAACTGTGCCGTATGTGCCAACAGGCATGAAGGCAGGTGTTTCGACTACACCACGATCAAAAATCAATCGACCACGACGCGCTTTACCGTCTTTAGTGATTAATTCATATTTCATTCTATTTTTTACAGTCACTGTCATTTTTCTTACTCAAGTCACCCACTAGCAAAACAGGCCGGCGGTGTTTAGGTTAACGGTAAAGAGCAAAACACTGTGATAGTGTCATTCGCCTTTACCTCAATTAAATAGATTTTTTCGTTAAAAACATCGCATCGCCGTAACTAAAGAATCGATACTTTTGTTCAATAGCATGCTGATAAGCTGGCATAATATGCTCATAGCCAGCAAAAGCACTCACTAGCATTAATAATGTTGATTCTGATAAATGAAAATTTGTTAACAATGCATCAACCACTAGAAATTCATAGCCAGGGGTAATAAATATATCAGTATCACCATAGAACTCAGTTAATGGCTGGTTTTGCTCTTTTGCGGTTTTTGCCGCACTTTCTAAAGAGCGTACTGAGGTAGTCCCCACTGCAACTACTCGACCACCAGAGGCTTTTGTAGTACGAATTTGTTCAACAACATCAGCAGGCACTTCAACATATTCAGCATGCATTATGTGATCAGAAATCTCATCAACTTTTACTGGCTGAAATGTTCCTGCTCCAACGTGAAGCGTAACGAAAGCGAGTTCAACACCTTTGGCTTTAATTTTTTCTAGGATGGCTTCATCAAAATGTAAACCTGCCGTTGGAGCAGCTACTGCCCCAGGCTTTTCATTATAAACGGTTTGGTAGCGCTCTTTATCACTGTCTTCATCAGGGCGATCAATATAAGGGGGTAACGGCATATGACCTATATTTTCAAGGACCGTTAATACACTTTCATCACCATGGAATTTTAATTCAAATAACGCACCTTGACGGCCAACCATAGTAGCATTTACTGATGCACCCGATTCATTTTGTAAGACTAACTCTGCACCTACTTTAGGCGATTTACTCGCTCTAATGTGCGCAAGGGCAGTATGTTGATCGACAATACGCTCAACCAGTACTTCTATTTTACCACCTGTAGATTTTTGACCATACATACGTGCGGGAATTACACGAGTATTATTAAAAACCAGTAAATCCCCCGCATTAAGTTGCTCAATAATATCAGTAAAATTTAAGTCGTTACGCTCCCCTGTATCACCGTTCAAGGTCATTAATCGGCTGCCAGTACGGTTCGCCATTGGGTATCGAGCAATTAGCTCTTCAGGAAGGTCAAATGAAAAATCAGATACGCGCATGAGGTACTTTTATTAAATCGATAAATACAAAGTTAACTTGTAGCAATTAGCTATGTTTAAATGACAAGCGAACCGGTAAATTTTAAAACGGCTAATTTTAATGCTGAGTGCCTTTGATAGCAAGACAAATAAGCAATTACTCCTGCTTATTCCAACATCGCTCGTCTGACAAAATTGATAAACATCAATGAAAGCTTATTATTTCTATTTATAACCACTATTTAGCAAACTTTATCTCACTCAAAAGCGTTTTTATCGTATGCTGGTTTTCAAACAGTTGTGTGAAATAACCACGCTAAACTAGATAGTTTACCCAAATATAGGTTGGTGCTATGAATAATCTTGCTTTTGCTCTCGCCAAAACCATGCTTAATGGTTTTGAACGTCATATAAAATTGTTTATCGAAATAACTCAGTCTGCCAAGCAACGGTTCGAGTTATGTCAATGGAGTGAAGTCCAAGAAGCAGCTAAAGCAAGAACAACTTTTTATGATCAAAGGGTAAACGAGACATTTGACACAATTAAACAAGATTTTTTTATACAAGAACTTGATGGTGAGCTTTGGCAACAGGTTAAGCGTGAATATATCAAACTATTAAAAACACACCAACAGCCTGAACTTGCTGAAACCTTTTATAACTCAGTGTTTTGCCACTTATTTGAACGTAAATATTACCATAATGCTTATATTTTTGTTGAAAGCACAGCTAGTCGACTAGATGCGCAAGAAACGCCAGAAATTTATAAACGCTATACCCCCGTTGAAAAAGGTTTAAAAGAAACCATTTTCGACATTATGAACGATCATAAAAGCGAAATTCCTTACCAAGATCTTGATGCCGATGTTGAAACATTGATTCGTGCTTTTAGACGCCAAGCAGAAAAAACACGCTTTAAATTAGAAGACTTAACCTTTGATATTTTAAATTTTACTTTTTATCGTAATAAAGGTGCTTACATTATTGGCCGTGTTTTATCACCTGCAGGTGAAACCCCCTTTATTGTTTCAGTACTCCACGATGAAAAGGGCGGCTTAACCATAGATGCACTGTTAACCACCAGCGAAAGTATGGCCGTTGTCTTTGGTTTTGCTCGAGCATATTTCTTTGTTGATTGCCTGCACCCTCATGCCCTAGTTAATTTTTTACAAGGCTTAATCCCTCACAAAACAAAAGCTGATTTATATTCTGCTATTGGTTTTCATAAACAAGGGAAAACCCAATTTTATCGTGATTTTTTAAACCACTTAGCAACCAGCGAAGACAAATTCGAACTCGCAGCGGGGATAAAAGGTATGGTTATGTCGGTGTTTACCCTCCCTTCATATCCGTACGTTTTTAAAATAATTAAAGACAAGTTCTCACCAAGCAAGAACATGACCAAAAAAGATGTAAAAGGAAAATATCGTCTAGTTAAGTTACACGATAGGGTTGGTCGCATGGCCGATACCATGGAATATTCCGAAGTAGCCTTTCCGAAAAATCGCTTTAGTGAGGAGTTACTTGAAGAGCTAATGAAAGTAGCTCCATCTATTATTCGCTTTGAAGATGACCTTATCATTATTGAGCACCTGTATATTGAACGCCGAATGGTACCACTAAACATTTATTTAGCTGAAGCACTTAAAAATAAAGAAACTGAAAAGATTAACGAAGCCATGTATGGCTATGGAGAAGCCATTAAACAACTTATCTCTGCTAATATTTTTCCTGGCGATATGTTACTGAAAAACTTCGGGGTTACCCGTCATGGTCGGGTGATATTTTATGATTATGACGAAATTACTTACATGAACGAAGTCAATTTTCGCGTGAAGCCAGAACCAGTGACTGAAGAGCAAATATATGCAGCTGAGCCTTGGTACTCAGTAGCTCCTGGCGATATGTTTCCAGAAGAGTTAGCCACTTTTGCCCTTGCAAACCCTAACTATTTAAAAGCATTCAAATTGCATCATGCAGATCTGCTCGAAGCGAGCTATTGGCAGCAATGTCAACAAAATGTGGCCGATGGTATATATAAAGATGTTTACCCATACCCTGATCAATTTAGGTTTTGTTATTTGCGTGGAATTAAAAAAGCAGCACCTTACTAATCTTAAAATGTTTAATAAATTGCTGTCGAATTTTTTTACAAGTTGAATTGATAAATACTAGCCATATTACTCAATAGACTGTTTTATTTACTATTATTATTCTAGGCTTAACTTATGCATTAAATGAATGTGTTAACAGTTAAGCCAAGGATAACCGATGATGAAAATTCTTAGATTTGCTTTACTCATTTTATTTCTTTCTAATCAATCCCATGCAACTTTACTCAATATCACCTTTATTGATAATGATGGCCCACAATGGATGGGTGTCGTAGATACTAATACTAACACTCTAATTATTAATTCTTGGCTAGAAGGCTCTGGAGATGAAAATTTCTGGACTCCAATAGGACCCTTAGTGTTTCATGCTTATTTGGCTCCTTCTTTTCCCAGTACGTTTTCAAATTTAGTTCCCTATGATGTACTTGATAATTGGAATGGCACAATAGGAGCTAATTGGGGCTTTGTTTCTGCCCTAGATAAATCGCAAATATTATGGAATGAAGGCGTCTTTACGGGTAACACATCACGACTAGGTTGGGGAATCGCACAATTTAACGATGGTGTCTTTAATAGTTCCTTTGCTACTGAAAATGAGTTTTCATTTATACCATATGACACGCAAGCTAACCGAAGAGTAGTTGCAGATGTTTTAACAGTTGAAGCGAACAAAATTCCTGAGCCTTTCAGCACTGCTCTCTTCGCCATCGCTTTACTATTATTATTCAAACGCCAGCATTATTTGACCAAACGATAGCGTTCACATATTAATTGGCTAGTTTATTAACACTTTGTTGATAAATTAGCCGAACAGTTAAATTTTTTACTTTTTTCTTAAATTCCTCTTTACCTTTTGTCTTGCATCAGTATAATTCACCTCCGTTGCAGGGGTGTAGTTCCAATTGGTAGAACAGCGGTCTCCAAAACCGATGGTTGGGAGTTCGAGTCTCTCCACCCCTGCCATTTTCCTTTCTAAGTAAATTTATTCCTTTAGCTTTTATCTCGCTTTCTTATCCATAAGATTTCTGTCATTATATTTTCATTTTTAATTGCGCTAAATTTACATGTCAATTTCACAACGACAATTTGATCATCTTACCGAAATGGGCATCAGTCTGTGGCAACACAGAAGTCACGATAACAACTCACCTGAACCCAGTTCATCTGAGCAAAAATTTATTCAAGTAAAATTAGACGAACTTTCAAAACAGCAATTTTTTAGTGATCTACTATTAAGTATTGATGTTAGTGTTGGAGAAATCACAGAGCAGGTTGACCATTTAGATTTAGGTCTATTCAACTGGTTCTTTGTTGATTCTAGTAAACAAGAGAGTCCAATACAGTTTCAACAAAATAGCTTATACACGCCTGCACTTGAACAGTTATCTAAACGCCCTGAATTAAAAAAGGCCTTATGGCAAACTATCTCAACAAAGTTGTTGTAACTTATGAAAGATTCTCTTAATCAATTACACTTTCAAGTAATAGAAAACAGTGATGTTGATAGGTTAATGCCTATTGAAAACGCCTGTCACTCACATCCTTGGAGTGAAAAAACCTTTAGTAGTTGTATTGGTGGTCGATACTTTTCTGAGTTAGCTTCTTTGAGTGAACAAGTACTTGGTTTTTATGTTGGGGAGTTAGTACTAGATGAAGCTACATTAATGGATATCTGTGTTTTGCCAGAACATCAAGGCAAAGGCTATGGAAAAGCGCTATTAACGCAATTCATTAACCAAGCCACCAAAGCTGGTGCTCAAAAATTATTTTTAGAAGTCAGAGCTAAAAACATTTCAGCGCAGATGCTATACATCAACATGGGCTTTACAGAAACAGGTAGAAGAACGGGCTATTACCCTAGCGCTTCTGGTTTCGGGTATGAAGATGCTATTGTCATGAGCAAAAAGCTTTAACTTAAGGCTCATCACCTCCCTTTCACATAACAAAAAACTACAATTGATTACCTTATTAACCTAACTTAATGACGAGTATTGTTTAAAATCACTATAGCCCAATTTTAAAAGTAAGAGGCAAAAGTGATGCACATAAACAACAGATCTCACTATGATAATCAGCAACTAGATAGCAATGCTGCACAAGCCATTGCAACTCAAGCGATTGAGCAATTGATGCAAATAACACATTTTAGTAAAAGCCAATGCCTATCATTACTATCGCAACAGCTAGCTCATGAAAAAAGGTTAAGCACTGCCTCAACATCATACACACCGGTACTTGAGCAGAGTGAATCTGATTATATTCACGCCTTATTTTCATCATAAGCGTTAAGTGGTACTTACCTTAAAATTACTCGCTAATTTTTATCCTCTATACATTACTTTTATCATTCAATTTCGCTATAATATCGCGCTTTATTTTTTATTTCATTGGTGTGTGATTCAGTCGCGCACTGAAAACTCATTTTTCACAGGTAATTTGCATGTCTGTACAACAGCAGGAAGTCGACTTACGTAGAACGTTTGCGATTATTTCTCACCCGGATGCCGGTAAAACCACCATTACAGAAAAAGTATTACTTTTTGGTCAAGCATTACAAAAAGCAGGTACGGTAAAAGGTAAAAAATCAGGTCAGCACGCAAAATCTGACTGGATGGAAATGGAAAAAGATCGTGGTATCTCAATTACCACTTCGGTAATGCAATTTCCTTATAACGATTGCCTTGTTAACTTACTTGATACTCCAGGTCACGAAGACTTCTCTGAAGATACCTACAGAACACTAACCGCTGTTGACTCTTGCCTTATGGTCATCGACGTTGCTAAAGGTGTAGAGGCTCGTACCATAAAGTTAATGGAAGTTACTCGTTTACGTGATACACCAATTATTACTTTCATGAATAAAATGGATCGAGATGTACGTGATCCGATGGAAGTGATGGACGAAGTTGAAGATGTCTTAAAAATTAAGTGTGCCCCTATTACTTGGCCAATTGGCATGGGTAAAGAATTTAAAGGCGTATATAACATTTTAACGGATGAAACGGTTTTGTATCAATCAGGTCAAGGCCATACCATTCAAGAAAAACGTATTATTAAAGGATTAGATAACCCAGCGCTTGATGAAGCAATTGGTAATTATGCTGAAGACTTGCGTGAAGAATTAGAACTCGTTGTCGGTGCTTCTCATGAGTTCGATTTAGAAGAGTTTTTAGATGGCGAATTAACGCCAGTATTTTTCGGTACGGCATTAGGTAACTTTGGCGTAGATCATATGCTTGACGGTCTAACCAAATGGGCACCTAAGCCATTACCTCGTCAAACAGACTTACGCCAAGTAAATGCCGAAGAAGAGAAGTTTTCAGGCTTTGTTTTTAAAATCCAAGCAAACATGGATCCTAAGCATAGAGACAGAATTGCCTTTATGCGTATTTGCTCAGGCAAATATGAGAAAGGCATGAAAATGAAGCAAGTTCGTCTAGGTAAAGATGTTAAAATTGCCGATGCAGTGACCTTTATGGCTGGCGATCGCTCTAATGTAGAACAAGCTTACGCTGGTGATATTATTGGCTTACATAACCACGGTAGTATTCAAATAGGTGATACCTTTACCGCAGGTGAAATGATGAAGTTCAGCGGTATTCCTAACTTTGCACCTGAAATGTTTAGACGCATTCGTTTAAAAGATCCTTTGAAAGCAAAACAGCTGCAAAAAGGCCTAATTCAGCTTTCTGAAGAAGGAGCAGTACAAGTTTTTAGACCTTTTATTAATAACGATATGATTGTTGGTGCCGTGGGTATACTTCAGTTTGAAGTAGTTGTTCAACGTTTAAAAACTGAATACAAAGTCGATGCGATCTATGAACCAATCAGTGTAGCCACCGCAAGATGGTGTACCTGTGATGATGAACGTACTTTAGAGCAATTTAAGAAAAAAGCGGGCGATAACTTAGCATTAGATGGTGGTGATAATTTAACTTATATCGCGCCTACTATGGTTAATTTATCATTAGCGCAAGAGCGTCACCCTGATATTGTGTTTCATGCGACCCGTGAGCACTAATTTGGCGGCCTAGTTTGTAGTTTTATCGCGTTGCTTAATCATTTTTATGCTGGCACTTAGTTTAGTAAGCTCCCTTATAAAAATGATCAAGCGCCTTGTAAAATAAACAAACTATTTTGCCAAACTTGAAATATAAGAAATAGTTACTAACTGTGAATGCGCATTCTCACGGTTAGTTGGTTCAAGATAAATGAGTACGCGCGCAATTAACGATAGTCAATGAGCACGCTTGATGAAGTTTTGAACCAAATAACAATGATAAAGAGTCTATTGAAATGAATATTAAAAATATATTAGCCGAAAAAGTCAGTGCTGCTATGGTGGCTGCCGGTTTACCTGAAGATACTAATCCTGCGATTAGCTTATCGAATCGCCCACAATTTGGCGACTACCAAGCGAATGGCGTTATGGGCGCAGCTAAAAAGCTTAAAACTAACCCACGAGAATTAGCAACCAAAGTTGTTGAACAGCTAAATTTAGATGGTATAGCTGAGAAAATTGAACTAGCGGGCCCTGGTTTTATTAATATTCATTTAGATCAAGCTTGGTTAGCAGCTAACTTAAATAATACGCGCGACGATGCGTATATTGGTGTTACTCAGCGTGAAGTAGCGCAAACAGTAGTTGTAGATTACTCTGCACCTAACTTAGCGAAAGAAATGCACGTTGGTCACTTACGCTCAACTATCATTGGTGACGCGGTAGTACGTGCCCTTGAGTTTCGTGGTGATAAGGTCATTCGTCAAAATCATATGGGCGATTGGGGTACTCAGTTTGGCATGTTAATCGCGCACTTAAGTGACAAATTAGCAGGCAATGAAGTAGCCGAAACAGCCCTTGCTGATTTAGAAAACTTTTACCGTGAAGCAAAAGTTCGTTTTGATGAAGAAGAAGGCTTTGCTGATCGAGCAAGGGACTACGTAGTTAAGCTGCAAAGTGGTGACGAAAAATGCGATAAACTATGGCAACAATTCATTGATATTTCTATCAGCCATAGTGAAGATATTTACCAAAAACTAAATGTATCGCTACAACGTAAAGATATCATGGGTGAAAGTGCCTACAATGATGACCTGTCAAATGTCATTGATGAGCTGATGGCAAAAGAAATTGCCGTTGAAGACCAAGGGGCAAAAGTAGTCTTTATCGACGAAATGGCAAACAAAGATGGCGAGCCCTCTGTCTTCATCGTGCAAAAATCAGGTGGTGGATACTTATACGCTACTACTGATTTATCAGCATGTCGTTACCGTAGTGGCCAATTAAATGCTGATCGCATTATTATATTTACTGATGCTCGCCAATCATTGCATTTTAAGCAAGTTGAAATCGTAGCGCGTAAAGCAGGTTTCTTACCTGAACATGTGGGCTATCAACACTGTCCGTTTGGTATGATGATGGGCGATGACGGCAAACCATTTAAAACACGTACCGGTGGTACGATTAAATTAGCTGAATTACTCGATGAAGCAGTATCTCGTGCGAGTGATTTAATCAAAGAGAAGAATCCAGAAATTTCTGCTGAAGATCTTGCCAACATCTCAAAGAAAGTGGGTATTGGTGCAGTTAAATTTGCCGACTTATCTAAAAACAGAACCAGTGATTACATCTTTAGCTGGAAAACGATGTTGAGCTTTGAAGGAGCTACAGCACCTTACTTACAATATGCTTATTCTCGTATTCAAAGTATTTTTGCTAAGGCAAATGTAGCCAGTGATGCATTGGGTCAAATAGCTATTGTTGAGCCACAAGAAAAAGCATTGGCACTTAAGCTACTTCAATTAGAAGATGTGATTGATGCTGTTATCAGTGAATGTACACCGAACTTATTGTGTAATTACCTCTATGAACTCGCCAGTTTATACATGAGTTTTTATGAAGCATGCCCTATCCTAAAAGAAGGGATCAGTGAAGAAGTAAAACACTCTCGTTTGGCATTATGTCAACTGATCAGTAAAACACTTAACCAAGGCTTAGATATTTTAGGCATTGAAGTGATGGAAAGAATGTAATCGCATTCTTTTAAAGTAATAGCAACATCAAGGGGCAGTCGCATGAAATTTACGGATAGCCACTGCCACCTTGATGACAATTGTTTTAGTCAGCAATTACCTGATCTTTTATCACAGTGTGATCTACACAATATTTCACGAATAATCATACCCAGCATTTCGCCTGATAACTTTCAAAAAGTATTAAGTCTAACCAAGCAGCATCATCAAAATCCCATTGATTTATATTGCACATTAGGTATTCACCCATGGTTTATTAAGCATTTATCAATAAGTGATTTAGAAAAACTTAGCCTGCTTATTATTCAAGAAAAACAACATATTGTTGGTATCGGTGAAATAGGACTTGATGGCGCAACTAGCAAGCATGCAGCTCAGTTTGGTCAAACACCTGAAGAAAATTTTAAGCAGCAGCAATTATTTTTTGATTACCAACTCAATCTTGCACAAAGAAATGCCATGCCGGTTATCATTCATCACAGACAATCGCATCATCATATTGTGCCATTTCTTAAGCATTACCAATTAGCAAAATCAGGTATAATCCACGGTTTTACCGGTAGTTACCAACAAGCAAAGGATTATATAGATTTAGGTTTTAAATTAGGGGTAGGAAGTAGTATCAGCTTTTCTCGAGCAAAGAAAACCATTAATACTTTTAAACGCTTACCTATTGAATACCTTGTTCTTGAAACCGACGCTCCTTCAATGCCCTTAAGTCATGAAATCGAGAGTAACTCTACTAAGCTTTATCAAAACAATTCCAGCAAGTCACCTGCTAATTCACCTTTAAATATCCCTGTAATTTTTCAATTACTAGTAAATATTACAGGAGTAGACCCTTTAGTATTAGCTAATCAACTGGAAAGAAATGTTGATGATATTTTCTTAACATAAAGCCCTAAGATTTAGGTGTACCTTGTTCAGCCGCTTTAATAGTTTGATTAATTCGATAACTTCGTCGACTAAATCGGTTCAAACCACGTGTTAATAAAAAACCAACAACACCAGCGAGTAACAGCATTAACCGCAGTAAGGTTTGTCTGTCATTATCCGCTTCGCTTAACCCTTGTGTAAGATAAGTTGACTCAAAGGTAAAGCGTAAGTAGCCCAGTAATTTTTCTTGCCGAATTTCCATAACATAGGGCGAATAACGTGAGCTTTTATCTAAAGATTTGGCAGATACACCATAAAGCTCTAGCATGGTTTTACTTGGATCCTCAAAAGCAACTTGCTCGTTAGTACCTGTAGATTCAATCAAAGACTTTCCTGTATGTAACAACAAGCCTTTTTTATCATATAGATGTGCCTGTTTAACAAAATCTACTTCTATTAATCCATTAAGATAATTTTGCAACGCTTTATTACGTTCTTTTTTAGATGAGTATTTATGACTAAGTAATACCGAAATACCTGAAGCACTTTGCTGTAAGTACTGCTTGGCAAGGTAATCGAAATGCTGCTCAAGAGTCGATTCATCTTTATTGATGGTAGATTGCCACATACTCATCAATACGATAATAATCAAAATTGCACTAGCTAATTGCAGAATTTTATTATAAATCGATGATAATTTAGGGTATAAAGGCTGTTCAGGTTGCTTCATATAACCATGATAACTGTATAACATGCTGATATTGCCACTATAGTTATATTATTATCTGTTGTGAAGTTTTAATATTATTTCCCATATTGCCATAGAGAATTTACGTGACTAATTCAGCCAATGAAACTGCGCTCAGTGAAGCTTTTAATGAGCTTTTAACAAAATCATCTCTACCTATATATTTATCATTAAATAACAAGACAATAGGCTTAACTCAGACGAAATTATCACTAACTGAACAAGAGCTTGTTGTTTTCTCTACTATAACCCTACAACAGCTGCATAAACTTGTTGAGTTCAGCCAAATAACACCATTAGCTTTAACACAAGTTAATCACAGGAACCATGAAACAAGTTATCGTTTTAATGTTAACTGTGACGATTTTACCTCGGCTCGAGAGTCAGTTGCACAGTTTGCTCTTGAAAATAACATCGAAGCAGCGTTAATCAACAATGCACCATCTCTTTCAGAGCCTGGCTTACTGGTTATGGATATGGACTCTACCACCATTGAAATTGAGTGTATTGACGAAATAGCAGCGCTTGCTGGCGTAGGTGAAGAGGTTGCCGCTGTTACAGAGCTGGCAATGCAAGGGGAACTAGACTTTGCTCAAAGTCTGCATCAACGCGTAGCGACATTGCAAGACGCTCCAGAGCAAATCTTAGCGGATGTAGCAAAGAACATCCCGCTTATGCCAGGCTTAACGACATTAATAGCTGAATTAAAAAAACACCATTGGCGTATAGCCATTGCTTCAGGTGGTTTTACTTATTTTGCCGATCATTTAAAAGACATGCTGGCACTAGATGATGCCTTTGCCAATACTTTAGAAATCATTGATGGCAAGCTTACCGGTAAAGTACTCGGTGATGTGGTAGATGCGCAAGTTAAAGCAGATTCGCTTTCTTTATTAAGTAGCAAGTACGCAATAGAGCACAATCAAACGGTTGCCATGGGCGATGGCGCAAATGATTTAGTGATGATGTCTGCGGCCTGCTTTGGTGTGGCATTTCATGCCAAACCTATTGTTTTGGCAAAAGCCGATGCAAGTATTAATAACAAAGGACTAGACTGTTTATTGCACTGGCTGCGTTAAACTATTCGGTAAGTTAATTCAGACCATTCTCGCATTCTAATTCACGGGAATGGCTGGATTACATGGTTAGCTTTAAGAGGGTATTAAGGCTGTTTAAGCCTTTGCCAATTGCGTTAAGCTTTCTTGGGCGAGTCCATAACGAATCAAGGTTTCTTGTGTCACATCAAATACTTCAATAATACCTGCAACACTCCAAATGTCCTGCTCAATTTGCTTACCACGGTGGATTGCATAAGCGCTTATATAACTTAATTCAGGGTTCAAATATTCCATTTCAGGACTTTCCGTTCTTGATAGTTTAACTTGTAAACTAAAGAACAACCCTTGCTTTAATGATTTTTTAATAAAAAATCGAGTCAATTCTGGTGTATTTAATTCACTAGCTAATTTTGTCGTTACAGATTTACCGACACCATCATGCTGTGGGTTAATAGCAACAAAAAGTGTTTCAGTAATAGCAAGATCATCTGAGAGTAATTTCTTTAACCGTGCTTCCAACGAAGTGATAGCCGCTAAATTACTCAGTAACGGGTAAAGGTTATAAAACCCTTGCCTATCGCTTAAGCGCTTCATTTGATTCAATAAGCTATCAGTTTCCTCTTCGCTTTGACCAGCCCCTAATAGCAGAGATTCTATTTTATATCGGCTACCACTCGTCTGAACAGCTAATGTAATCTGATTAAGACTAGTAGCATAAATAGTTCTTAACGCTTCTGCTAAACCTGGTGTTAGCATGGCATATTCATCAGGTGTTAATTTATTTTGATTCTTTGCAATCAGCAATTTAAAGAAAGAGCGCCCAATATGCTGATGCTCTTTTACCGAAACACGCAAATTAATCGTAGTTTTGCTTTTATTAATTCGAACTACTTTATAAGGTAGCTGCTTCAAATCAAAGCTCTTGGTAATTTGCTGTAATTTAGGAAAACTTAAATAAACAATATCACCTTTGGCCAGTTGAGCTGGTGCTTTAAGGTTTATTTTTAGTCCAGATACTGAGAAATCTTCCGAGCTACCATCCCAAGTAACTGACTGACATTCAATCGCTACAGGAGTTTTATATTTAAAACGAGGCTCTTGTCGTTGATTTTTATAATTAATACCTATTTCATTAATTTCAAGCTTGCTGGTTATGCGTTGATGACCATACTTTTTAAGTTTTTGCCTATCAATATTTATATAATCAAATTCTTTATATTGCTCCACTGTTTCATCAGTAGTCACATCAGTTACGACGACAACATGAGAGAGAGAATCTATACTTTCTATCACTTCTTTTGACGGTGGCTTATTTAGGTATTGTTGTTTAGAACTAACATTCGACAAAGTAAACGGAGAGTATACCTTGCTCTTATTAACAGGTTGCATGCTTAACTGTGTCACAGCAAATGTTGCTTTATTTGCGGCAAAACCAATAAACTCTTTTAGAAACTCAGCATCGTTAATTGCTTGAATACTATCAATACTATAAAAAAACAAGTTCCCTTGATGTTGGTGAATAAAGCTATAAACAATTAAATCGAGACCTTGAGTTTTTGCCTCTCTAATTCGTGTAATGCGCTCTGCGTTAATTAGAAAATTTAACGTTGAGTGACGTTTTTCATTCTGCCAATACTGATAAATATTTTGGTTGTTTGTAGTCGTTAATGCATACCTCGGGTGATAATTTTTATCAAGTTGCTGTATAAATACAGGCAACTCATTCAGTTTTACCATAGCGTACTGTTCGAAACTTCGCGCTTGTAGACTCTGTATCGTATTATCTAAATTAACTTTATAACGTCTTTTATTCCCTTGAATATAACCTTTTAAAAATTGTAAAAAACCATCTCTTTCAGGGATATCTAGTCGTTTACAACCAAGCAATTGGGTACTTGAATCCCTTAAAATGTTTTTCACTTGATAGGTAAACAAGCTATCCTTACCAAAATGAAATTCCTGCTCTAAGCCTTTAAAGACAATATTAAATTCATCACCAATACGTAACACAGGCACTTCTTTGAGACGAAATTTAAGACCTGTGGTACTAATATCAACTGTAGTAGCCTTGTAGGCTTTACTACCTGCGATAGTAAATTCTATCGCAACAGCAAAATTCATCCGTTCTTCTAATCGATCAGGATAGTTATCAAATTGATAACGCTGAGCACTATATTGTGTTTTCTCTACACTAGATTTAGTTGTCGTTGTAGAAGTACTCCCGACAACTTTAGCTGATTCATTTTTGTATATATTTCTAAAATTATTCTCTGTATTGGTTACAGCTTCATAAACGCCAAAAGTATAACCACCATAAACTTTGGCATTTTCTTTGAAAACATTAATGGCAATATCATCTAAAAAATGATTTTGACCTTGGTAGTCAAATAGTTGGCACTCACCGTCAACAAGGCCACGCAAATCAATGGCACGTGTACAAGGTCCTGCTAGTCGCTTCAATTCCATTTTTAATAAAAACTTTTCAGTCTTAGGTAAGCGAGATGTTGCCGCATTAAACTGATTATCAAAACTCGTTTTATTCACAACGCCACGGAATTGCTCAATGATAGTTTGATGCTTGATAAAATCTATACTCATAAAATACCAGTTTCTTTGACTATTCTTCTTATTATTAAGCCACTTATACTTAATTAACGGTTATATTGATGCAATGTTGTTTGTTGAAAACAAGCAAACTTGTCATATTATTTAACAACTTTTCACGCAGACAAGTGCTATACAAAGCCGCCAAAAACATTATAATTTAATCCATGCAAAGCCATCAAGGCAAGTACTTATACATGATAATACCTTATTGTTGTATATTGTTTGCCTATATAAAATAACGCTATATTTTGAGTGTGTTAGACCAACAATTTACAATATCTCTTGCACTAGCTGATGTGCAAGCAAGTATTACACCACTATAAAAATTAATAAAATAATAGGGATTAAATGGCCAAATCAAAAACAGCCTTTGTATGCACTGAATGTGGCTCTGAATACGCACGTTGGCTGGGCCAATGTAATGACTGTAAAGCTTGGAATACCATTTCAGAATTTAGACAAGCAAAATCACCAAGCCGAGGAGGAAACTTTTCTGGCTTTGCCGGAATTACCGAGGCTAAAGTTCAAACTCTCGACTCAATTGATCTTGGTGAACTACCACGATTTTCATCAGGATATCAAGAATTTGATAGGGTACTTGGCGGAGGTATTGTCCCTGGCAGCGCTATTCTCATTGGTGGTGAGCCCGGTGCAGGCAAAAGTACACTGCTATTACAAACTATGTGCTCTTTAGCTGCCTCAATGCCAGCTTTATACATTACCGGCGAAGAATCTTTGCAGCAAGTTGCCATGCGAGCAAAGCGTCTTGGCTTAGCCACAGATAAGCTAAAAATGCTCTCTGAAACGAGTGTAGAAAATATCTGTAATATTGCTGAAAAAGAACAGCCTAAAATCATCGTGATTGATTCTATTCAAGTAATGCATATGGCAGATGTACAGTCTGCACCAGGCAGTGTTTCCCAAGTAAGAGAAAGTGCCGCTTACTTAACCCGCTTTGCCAAGCAACACCATGTTGCAATGCTTATTGTTGGTCATGTCACTAAAGATGGTTCACTTGCTGGCCCTAAAGTTTTAGAACACTGTATTGATTGTTCAATCATGCTCGAGGGTAGTACTGACTCACGATATCGAACTTTAAGAGGCCATAAAAACCGTTTTGGCGCCGTGAATGAATTAGGTGTATTTGCCATGACAGGTGGTGGATTAAAAGAAGTGAAAAACCCTTCTGCGATATTTTTAACACGGTCTGAAGAACAAACACCTGGCAGTGTCGTAATGGTCCTTTGGGAAGGTACAAGGCCATTACTTGTTGAAATTCAAGCACTGGTCGATCACTCTGCGTTAGGTAATCCAAGGCGTGTAGCGGTTGGCGCCGATCAAAACCGACTCTCTATGTTGTTAGCTATATTAAATCGTCATGGCGGATTACAACTTAATGATCAAGACGTTTTTGTCAATGTGGTGGGAGGGGTAAAAGTCAGTGAAACTAGCATTGATTTAGCATTAATTCTCGCACTTGTTTCTAGTTTCAAAGATAATGCGCTACCACAAGACTTAGTTATTTTTGGAGAAGTTGGTTTATCGGGTGAAATCCGCCCTGTCCCTAGTGGCCAAGAACGTATCTATGAAGCAGCAAAGCATGGCTTTAAACGCGCGATTGTCCCGTACAACAATAAACCCAAGCAAGCAATTGATGGCATGGAAGTTATCGCGGTGAAAAAACTAAGTGATGCTTTAGAGGTAATTTAATAATACTTACTTAATAAAAGCTAACTCAAGAATATAAAACTTAATAAAATTTAACCTATTAACATAAGAAGTTAACCGATGAAAATTTCAATGAAAAAGACACTGCTAGTACTTAGCTGTGTATTACCCATTTTTTCAACGCTTGCCAATGATGAGTCATTGTCTATAGAGCGTATTTATAGTGCGCCTTCATTGCATGGTCAAACGCCAAAGTCATTAAAATTTTCTCCCGATGGTAATCGAGTGACCTATTTACAAGGTAAAGCTGATGATTTAAATCGTTATGATCTATGGGAATATAATTTAACCAGCAAAGAGAATCGATTACTCGTTGACTCACAATCACTATTTAGTGGAAAAGAGAGCCTATCTGACGAAGAGAAAGCTCGTCGAGAACGCCAACGAATCTTCGGCAAAGGGATCATGGAATATCAGTTCTCCCATGATGGTAGCGCCCTACTTTTCCCACTCAATGGCGAAATATACTACTATCACTTAGCCGATAAAACCGCTAAACGTTTAACCAATACCCTTGGGTTTGAAACTGATGTAAAGTTTTCACCAAAGGGCAATTATGTCTCTTATATTCGAGAGCAAAACCTCTATATACGTCATATCAAAACAGGTGAAGAACGCCAATTAACCATTGATGGTGGCGGTGTGATAAAAAATGGAATGAGTGAATTCGTTGCGCAAGAAGAAATGGACCGCATGACAGGCTATTGGTGGTCCCCTGATGAAAAGCACATCGCCTTTTTAAGGGTAGATGAAACGCCAGTTCAAACAGTTATTCGAAATGAGATCTACGCAGATAAAATTGACTTAATTGAACAAAGATACCCAGCCACGGGTACCAATAACGTTAATATTCAGTTAGCAGTTACCGATATCAAAGGAAAAAAGACACGCTTTATTCCACTAGAGGGCGCAGACAACGCTGAAAATACGGATATTTATCTACCAAGAGTAAAGTGGTATCCAAATGGCAAGAATTTGTCATACCAATGGCAAAGCCGAGACCAGAAAACGCTTATTTTAAAGTCTTATAACCTTAAAAAGCGCAAGCAAAAAACGTTATTAACTGAATCTTCAAAGCACTGGATAAACCTTCACCATGATTTATATTTTTTAAAAGATAATAAATCATTTATTTGGGCATCAGAGCGTGACGGTTTTAAGCATTTATATCACTACTCAATCAACGGTGAATTAATCACTCAATTAACTAAAGGCCAGTGGGTAGTAGACTCGTTAAAAAAAGTTGATGAAGAAAACGGCTGGTTATACTTTACGGGTAGAGCTGACACCCCGCTAGAGCGTCATTTATATAAAGTGCCCTTAGCAGGAAAAACCCCCGAGCATGTGCAACGCCTGACAAAACGTAATGGCTTTCACGATATAACGTTTGGTGCTACGAGCAGTGAAAACGGCTTAAATTATCTTGATAGCTTTTCAAATATTGCTACACCAAAGCAAGTGAGTTTGCATCAAGCTAATGGCGAGCATGTCACTTGGTTGGCACAAAATGAAATAAATGAAACTCACCCTGTGTTCCCTTATTACCAACAACTGGTTAAACCAGAATTTGGCTCTTTAATGTCAGATGATGGTCAAGCAACACTGTTTTACAAGCTATATAAACCACATAATATGAAGCCTGGTAAAAAGTACCCTGTAATTGTCAAAGTCTATGGTGGGCCTCATGCACAGCGTGTGACCAACAAATGGCTAGGTGCTGATATGATTCAATATATGGTGCAGCAAGGCTATATTGTTTATCAATTAGATAATCGCGGCTCAAACTATCGTGGCACGGCTTTTGAATTTCCTATTTATCAACGCTTGGGCGAAGTAGAAGTTGCGGATCAAATTACTGGGGTTAAATTCCTTCATAGCTTACCTTATGTTGATAAAGAGCGTATTGGTATTTATGGCCACTCTTATGGCGGCTATATGGCATTGATGGCAATGTTTAAAGCTGGTGGTTATTTTAAAGCAGGAGTTAGTGGCGCTCCGGTTACTGATTGGATGTTATATGACACTCACTATACTGAACGTTATCTTAATCACCCAAAAGTCAATGCTAAAGGTTATAAGGACAGTAGCGTATTCCCTTACATTGAGAATTTAGCGGGTCCATTGATGGTTTATCATGGCATGGCTGATGATAATGTACTTTTTACTAATACCACGAAATTGATCAAAGCAATGCAAGACGAAAACAAAGTGTTTGAGCTAATGACCTACCCGGGCAGTAAACACAGTATGCGTGGTAAGAAAGTAAAAACTCACCTTAACCACACTATTATGAATTTCTTTGACAGACATTTTAAACAATAACATTATCTCATTACACTTAATGGCAAAATCATTGGTAGAGCAGCCTCAATACTGCTCTACCTACTTTCAACTGCATTCTTCCTTTAACTAGATAAGCCACTATAACAACCAAAGCTTCCCCCTTTGATTTACAGTTACAGTAAATGTGCTATCACGCCAAGCTATTGAACAAACTTATATTTAAGTCAGTTGTAATAATATCAAAAATCCCCTCTAGTATATGAGCCCAAGTTCATTACATTTTGTTGCGAATATTGACATTTAATTGCTTGAACTTTTGTCTCAACAGGTGGATTATGAAGATGAAGATAACAAAAGAGGTAATACTATGAAAATTAGAATTTCTGGACACCACGTTGAAATCACCGAAGGTATTAAGCAATCTATTGAAAATAAATTTGCGAAAATCTCTAAGCATTATCCGTCTATTATGGCTATAGACTCAACGATTACCGTTGAACCACATCAGCAAAAGCTTGAGGTTACTACCCATTATGAAGGAACAAAAGTAACGGTAAATGCATCAGATAAACAGCTTTATGCTGCTATTGCTAAAGTTGCTAAAAAGTTACAAGTAGCCCTAGCCAGACGAAAAGGGGTGCTATCAGCAAAACTCAATGAGAAGTATGTCGTTAAGCAGTCTAACCTTTATCAACCCGCTTAAAATTAACATAGCTCTTACTTACAAATAGACAATAAACATATAGGCAAAGAAAAGGCTAAGCAACTTATTACTTAGCCTTTTTTAATGTCAAAACCGAGTGAATTATTCTGGCTCGTAATCAAGGTTAGCCGACAACCAACGCTCTGCTTGCTCAATGGTGAAACCTTTTCTAACACCATAATCTAACACTTGATCTTTAGCGAGTTTCGCTACAGCAAAATACTTAGCATCAGGGTGAGCAAAGTACCAACCGCTCACTGCAGCACCTGGCCACATCGCATAACTTGAGGTTAACTCCATGCCTATATTTTCTTCAACATTTAGTAACTGCCAAAGAAGGCCTTTTTCGGTATGCTCAGGACAAGCTGGGTAACCCGGTGCTGGCCTTATACCCTGATAGCTTTCACGGATTAAATCTTCATTATCAAGATTCTCATTTGGCGCATAGCCCCAATATTCTTTACGAATTTTCTCATGAAGGTATTCTGCTGAAGCTTCCGCTAACCTATCGGCAACCGCTTTCAATAAAATACTATTATAGTCATCATGCTGCGCATCAAATGCTTTAACCAATTCATCAGCACCAAAACCTGCCGAAACAGCAAACGCGCCCACATAATCATTAACATTTGCACTTTTAGGGGCAACATAGTCTGATAAACAACGATTAAACTGCCCTGCAGGTTTTTTACTTTGCTGTCTAAGTTGATGCAAAGTCATTAACTGCTCAGTTCGAGTTTCATCGGTATAAAGAATTAAATCATCAACATGACTATGCGCTGGGAATAAGCCAAATACCGCTTTAGCGGTTAACTTCTTGTTATTGATAACATCATCTAACATCGCGTTAGCATCATTGAATAATTTTGTTGCCTCTTCTCCAACCACTTCATGACGTAATATCAAAGGATACTTACCCGATAGTTGCCATGTCATGAAAAATGGCGTCCAATCGATATAGTTTCTCACTTCGTTTAAATCAAGTTCATCAAGTACCGTAACACCTAATTTATTAGGTACTGTTGGTGTATAATTGTCAAAACTAATTGGCGTCGCGTTTTCTCGCGCATCTTCTATGCTTACAAGGCTTGAACGAGGCCCTTTTTTATAGTGGCGCGCTCTAACTCTTTCATATTCATCTTTTTGTCTTTCCATAAAGGCTGGACGAAGCTCATCAGAAAGTAATGAACTAACTACCGAAACAGAGCGAGATGCATTAGAAACATACACAACAGGATGATCATATTGCGGCTCTATTTTCACAGCCGTATGCGCTTTTGATGTTGTAGCTCCACCAATAAGCAATGGTATTTCAAATCCTTGTCGTTTCATCTCTTTGGCAACGTGTACCATTTCATCAAGTGAAGGTGTAATAAGCCCTGATAAGCCGATAATATCGACATTCTCTTCTTTAGCGACTCTTAAAATATCTTCACAAGAGACCATAACGCCTAAATCAATGATCTCATAGTTGTTACATTGCAGTACAACACCAACAATATTCTTACCAATATCGTGGACATCACCTTTAACAGTCGCCAAGAGGATTTTTCCGTTTGAACTTGCCTCTGTTTTTTCCTCTTCAATAAAAGGATTTAAATAAGCAACGGCTTGTTTCATTACCCGTGCTGACTTAACTACTTGAGGTAAAAACATCTCACCGGCACCAAACAAATCACCAACAGTGTTCATCCCATCCATCAATGGCCCTTCAATGACATCTAAAGGTCTATCTGCTAGTAGGCGTGCTTCTTCGGTATCTTGTTCAATAAATTCGTTAATACCTTTCACCAACGAGTGTGCTAAGCGATCGTTTATAGGTAATTCACGCCAAGCTAAATCAACTTTAGATTGCTGACCACCTGCTTGACCGCGATATTGCTCTGCAACATCCAGTAATCGTTCTGTTGCTCCATCGTCAGAATTTTGAATGACGTCTTCAACCGCTTTACGTAACTCTTCTGGGATATCAGAATAAATGGCTAATTGCCCTGCATTTACAATCCCCATGTCCATACCATTTTTTATGGCGTGATATAAAAATACCGCATGAATAGCTTCACGAACGGGATTGTTACCCCTAAAGGAGAAAGATACATTGGAGACTCCGCCTGAAATCATGGCGTAAGGCAGGTTTTGTTTTATATCAGCAACCGCCTCAATAAAATCAACAGCGTAATTATTATGCTCTTCAATGCCAGTAGCTACTGCAAAAATATTAGGATCAAAGATGATATCTTCTGCTGGATAGCCAACTTCATCGACCAAGATATGGTAAGCACGATGACAAATTTCATACTTACGCGCTCGCGTATCAGCTTGACCTTCCTCATCAAAAGCCATAACAATTACTGCCGCACCATAGCGTCGAAGTAATTCAGCTTGCGCTTTAAAGTTCTCTTCTCCTTCTTTAAGGCTGATAGAGTTCACCACCCCCTTACCTTGAATACACTGAAGGCCCGCCTCCAAAATATCCCATTTGGATGAATCGATCATGATTGGAACTTTAGCTATCTCAGGCTCACCGGCAATCAAATTTAAAAAACGAACCATAGCTTCTTTTGACTCTAACATGCCTTCATCCATGTTAATGTCGATTATCTGGGCTCCGTTCTCAACTTGTTGCAAAGCAACGGCAATAGCTTGGTCGTAGTTCTCTTCTTTAATTAATCGCTTAAACATTGCAGAGCCAGTGACGTTAGTACGTTCACCCACATTTACAAATAATGTATCTTCTTGAATAGTTAGTGCTTCAAGGCCAGATAAACGACAAGCAATGGCGCGTGGCTCTATGGCACGCGGCGCTATTTTCTTAACCGTATCAGCCATGCCTTTTATATGTTCAGGTGTAGTACCACAACAACCACCGATGATATTTAAGAAGCCTGAATTAGCCCATTCGGCTACATGAGTGTTCATGTCTTCAACAGTAAAGTCGTACTCACCAAAAGCGTTAGGTAAGCCCGCATTTGGGTGAGCCGAAACTGCTACATCTGATATTCGGCTTAATTCTTCAACATATTGTCTTAACTCGACTGGGCCTAAAGCACAGTTCAAACCAAATGAGATAGGCTTAGCATGTCTTAATGAATTATAAAAAGCTTCGGTTGTTTGACCTGATAACGTTCTTCCCGATGCATCGGTAATTGTGCCTGAAATCATTACCGGTAAACGAACACCTAATTCTTCGAAAACAGTTTCCACTGCAAAAACAGCCGCTTTTGCATTAAGCGTATCAAAAATGGTCTCAATTAAAATGATATCTGAACCGCCTTCAATAAGTGCTTTGGTCGACTCTATATATGCAATTTTTAATTCATTAAAGGTAACATTTCGAAAAGCAGGATCATTAACATCAGGTGAAATGGAGCAGGTTCTATTTGTTGGCCCTAAAACACCGGCCACAAACCGAGGCTTATTCGGTGTTTTTTGATTGTACTCATCTGCTGCTGCACGAGCTATTTTTGCCGCCTGCAAGTTGATCTCTGCGCTATATTTTTCCATGTCATAATCTGCCATGGCAATAGTAGTCGCATTAAATGTATTGGTCTCTAAAATATCTGCGCCAGCTTCTAAGTACTCACAATGAATAGCTTTAATAACCTCAGGTTGAGTAAGCACTAACATATCGTTATTGCCTTTTACATCGCAGTGCCAGTCAGCAAACTGTTCACCTCTAAAGTCTTGTTCTTCAAACTTATATGCTTGAATCATTGTTCCCATTGCGCCATCGAGAATGAGAATATTATTTTTTAGCTGTTGTTCAAGCAATGTAAATGATGCATGTTTTTTCATTGTCGTACCCAAGCAATTATGCTTTTATTAATTCAATACCTTAAGTTGCTTTAATGCAACTTAGAAAATAATTTGATAAACCTATTTACGATTCATCACCTTGAACTGCCTTCATATTAGAAGCATCAAGGCGATACGGTGTAATTTGATAGACATAATAATTTAACCAGTTAGTAAATAGTAAACTGCCATGACTGCGCCAAGAACCAACAGGTTTATTATTCGCATCATCCTGATAATAATAATTTAGTGGTATTTGCGTATTTACATCGTTTTTCTTATCTCTTAAATACTCTTCATGTAAAGTTGATGTATCGTATTCAGGATGACCTGTTAAGTACACTTGTCGTTTATTCTTACTGGCTACAAGATATACTCCAGCTTCATCAGACTGCGCCAACACGTTTAAGTTATCAACACCTTGATAATCTGCTAGATTGATATAACCATACCGAGAATGCGGTACATTAAAACATTCATCAAACCCACGTGTTAGCTGCTCTTTACTATTAAGTGGATAGTGCTTATAAACGCCAGATAACTTTTGCTGACGCAAATGACGATTCAAACCGTAATGGTGATATAGCGCAGCATGGGCTGCCCAACATGAAAACATTGTCGATGTTACATTTTCATCTGCCCAGTCAAATACTTCGCAAATTTTATCCCAGAAACTTACTTGTTGATAATCAAGCAACGCTAAGGGCGCACCTGTTACGATCAAGCCATCATATTGCTTGTGTTTAATATCATCAAACAGACAATAGAAGTTCTCTAAGTGTTCCGTAGGCGTATTTTTTGATTCATTTGCATGAATACGAACAAACTCAACGTTTATTTGCAAAGGTGTATTAGACAACATGCGCAGTATCTGCACTTCTGTTTCAATTTTATTTGGCATCAAATTCAAGATTGCCACTTGCATAGGTCTAATTTCTTGGTTTACCGCCCTGTGCTCCGACATCACAAAGATATTTTCTTTATCTAATACTGATAATGCGGGTAATTGGTCGGGAATTTTAATCGGCATAATTTTACCTAACAAAAAGAAAACTTTTCTACTTGTAAGTAATGTTACTTGGATTGCTAGATATGTCAACTTCTAAACGTATAGACGTCCAAACGTTTTGTTATGATTTATTAATTATTGCTTTTTATTTCTTATAAACATAAAAAAACGCAGTGTTACGTCTAACACTGCGCTCGTTTATTGATACTTTCTACTTCTTTGTAAAGTTATTACTCTTCGACAACTGCTTCTTCAGTATTTGTTGGCACTACTTTACTTAAAAACATATCTCGTAATTTAGCGTCTAAGTCTTTAGCCATCTCCGGATGCTCTTCTAAGTATTTAGTGGCATTTGCTTTACCTTGCCCAATGCGTTCACCATTACAGCTGTACCATGCACCTGCCTTTTCAACTAGGTTATTCTTAACACCCAGTTCGACTAACTCACCTAAGCTATTAATTCCTTCACCGTATAATATTTGAAATTCTGCTTGCTTAAATGGTGGAGAGATTTTATTTTTAACCACTTTAACGCGAGTTTCATTTCCTACGATCTCATCACCATTTTTAACCGCACCAATTCTACGTATATCTAAACGAACTGAAGCGTAGAATTTTAATGCATTACCGCCGGTTGTCGTTTCAGGATTGCCAAACATCACACCAATTTTCATACGAATTTGGTTAATGAAAATTAACATAGTATTTGATTTCTTCAAGTTAGCTGTAAGCTTACGCATTGCTTGCGATAACATACGAGCTTGAAGACCCATATGTGAATCTCCCATATCACCTTCAATTTCTGCTTTAGGTGTTAGTGCTGCTACTGAATCAACTACGATAACATCAATGGCGCCAGATCTCGTTAGCATGTCACAAATTTCAAGGGCTTGCTCGCCAGTATCTGGCTGAGAGACTAATAAATCATTAATATTTACCCCAAGTTTTTCGGCATAAATAGGATCAAGTGCATGTTCTGCGTCAACAAAGGCACAAACTTTACCTTCTCGCTGAGCTTGTGCAATAACTTCAAGAGTCAATGTCGTTTTACCACTTGATTCAGGACCATAAATTTCAACGACACGACCTAACGGTAAACCGCCAGCACCTAATGCAATATCTAAACTTAATGAGCCTGTAGAAATAGTTTCTACATCCATGGTGTTATTATCACCAAGCTTCATTATTGAACCTTTACCAAACTGACGTTCAATTTGACTTAAGGCGGCTGAGAGTGCTTTTTCTTTATCGTCTTTCATTTATAGCTCCATGAAAAGAGGGTAATTCGTTTTAATGAGGTAAGTATACTGTATAGCCGTACAGTATCAAGCGGTTTTTATTAAACATTTACTGGAAAGAGCAAAAAACACCCCGTATACCTTTGAATAATAACGACAAAATATTTTTTATATTTTTCTAATAGGGAGAAGATTTAAACCTAAAACCGCTTATATACAGTAATAAGAAACGAGTTTTATACAGTGTTTTGTCAACAGTTATAATTTCTGTTGCTCAAACCAAAGTTCTGGTTTATGAATATAGTAACCTTGAACATACTCAACACCGATTTCATTCAAAAGAGCTTCAATATGCTCATTTTCAACGAACTCTGCTACCACCTTTTTATTCATAGCTGAGGCTGTTCTTTTAATATTTTCTACAAAAGTTCTATTGATGGCATTACTATCCATATCTCTAACAAAAGCCCCATCAATTTTAATGGTGCCAATAGGAAGTTTTTGCAAATAACTAAACGACGATAAGCCACTGCCAAAATCATCTAGCGCAAAACTACAACCAAAGGCAATCATGTTATTAATGAAGTACAGTGCTGAATCTAAATGAGTTATTGCAGACGTCTCGGTTATTTCAAAGGAAACAAGCGACGGTTCAACCTTATAGGTTTTGAATAGGCCTTTAACATGTTGATATAGCTCCTTGTTAGCAAGAGTTATTCCCGACAAATTAATACTATAGTGGTTACCAGCTTGCTCATTTGCCATACCTTTCAGCGTATGCTCAATTACCCAATAATCTAATTGCACTATCATGCCGTATTTTTCGGCCGCAGGTATAAACTCTATGGGTGGAACAATATCCCCCTGTTTATTTTTCATTCTAACCAAAACTTCAAAATATTTACTATATTCACCCACCATAGATTTAATTTCTTGGCGGTGTAACAATAATCGCTGCTCTTTCAGCGCATCAACAAGCTCATGAACTGCTTCCATTTCTTTGGCGTGTTTTCGTAACTGTTCATCACTACTTTGATATACTTGAACCCTATCTCTACCTTTTTCTTTCGCTAAACTAATGGCTTGCCCCAAAGAAGAAAATACCTGTTGAACATCAAATATACTGTTATCAATAATAACCACACCTACGCTTGCAGTAATGTTATTACTTTGGCTACTTTCTTCTATGTGGGTGTCTTTCAATAAGCATCTAATCTTATTCGCATAATTCTCAGCTTCACTGAATTGTAAGTCAGGTAGTAACATCGCAAACTCATCATTTCCTAATCGGCTTAAAACAGCCCCAGTAGGTAAATTTTTTTGCAATATCAGCGATATTTGGTGTAAAAATTTATCACCTACGGTAAAGCCCATACTGTTATTAATCACTTGAAATTTATCTAAGTCAATTTTTAACACTACGCCTGATTTATTTGGTGTTTTTGAATTGTTGTTAATAAAGTGAGTAACTTGTTGTTCAAAATTATTTCTATTTGCTAACCCCGTTAACTGATCATGGCTATCAGCATAGGCCAACTCTTTTTTTACCCGACGATGCTTCTGTATGCCCCGTTTTTGTTGTCGGTAAAAGCCATAGACAAATGTTGTTAGGATTAGCCAAATAATTAGCGCTTTAGAAAGAGCCTTATTTCTTAAATCGATATTGTATTGAGGTGATAAACGAATCCCAAGTTGCCAACGTGTATTAGGAATGGGTTTTATATAACTAAAACTATCATAATCAAAATCATTGACTACCATACGGGCATACTTAACATCTGTTGTTTCGGTTGTTAACTCAATATGACCTCGTTGATCAGAACGCATAAGAAAAAGCTGTTGATGCGGTAATTGATATTGACTCAGAATACCTATCAATACATTGGGGTTGAATGCAACAAATAGGTATTCATTATTTGCTTCTACACTCGAGAAAGGCTGTAAAATATCAAAATGTACACTGCTTTTACTGCGATGAAGGAATAAACTCTCTTGAACTCCCGCAGCTAGTGTTGCAGCGATTTCTTCCTCACAATCAGGTAAAAAATTCCCTGTAATATGGGATAAACTGCCTTGTCCATGTTGGTTAATAAAAGAAAATAAACGTGTATTTTCAATATCATCACGTAGTTTTGTTAATAGCTCCATATACAATTCTTTATTAGCCTCATCTCCCTGCTCTTTTAATTTCTGAATAATATAAAAATGTTTTTGCTGAAATAAATCAATTTCTAATCGCAATTGGGAAAAGTATTCTAGGTAATCAGATATAACTCGATCTGTAACAGACTTCATTAAAGAGTGTTGGTAACTTTGGTGAATTTTATTCGCAGAAAAAGCCTGCCAAATTAACAGCATTAAAATAATAATACTGGTTAATACAACAACTCGTTTTGATGAATTAGGCTTCCTTTTCCTCTTGTTATTCAATACTTCTTTCGATTCTTTCAACTAGTATCCAGCAAATAATAACTAATAAAGCATTATTAAATATATGCAGAGCTCTTATAATGCGCAAGTGAAATATATAATGAAAAGGCGAGAAATAATCATCTCATTGTTTATATAAAAGAAGTAAAGACTGACAAACGTTAATAACTCTTTTAGAGCAAAGTTACCCTCACGGATCATGATAGAGTATATGTCCCTTTCTAATCTAGAATAAGACTAAGGTAATGAAAATGCATTGTAAGCAGAATATTATCGAAATATTAAAGCAAACGAGCAATATTAAGAAGGGAACTGATTTATTGAAGATTAAAGTGACTCTGTTCCGAGTCACTTTAATCTAATCACTCATAGTTTGTCTTTGAGGTGTTGAGATTAGCTCAATTTAAGGGTACATATGATTTAAGTTATTCCCCATTAACTGTATAGTTAACCTCTCAAAATCGTCTCTATCCGTTTTAGCGCAACTTAGTATTTCGTCACAAGTTTTACCTATAATTCGTGTACCTGTAGTACCAACTGAAGCTGGTGGATTATTCCTTAACTCTGCAATAGCATTATCAAAAACCTGCTCTACACTGGGAGCTGAAACAGTAATAACTTCTATGTCATTATCTTCTGGCCACTGAATATTGTTCCGTTGTTCTAAAGAGGCAGGTGTATTGGAATTTGACTTGGTTGATGGCGTTGAGGACATACTCGCAATAAAATCAGCTATTTTTGGATAATTATCATGATGTATTTTATCATTCGTATATAGGAATTCAGCGTACTTTTGGGCTTTAGTATGTTTAGCTTCCAAGGCTAATGCTAACCACTTATCAGACTCTTCAACATCTTTATCACCGTATTCACCACTACCGTATGCAAGTGCTAACAAAAAGGCAGATTCAGCATGACCTCTTCTAGCAGCCTTCTTTAAATATTTAATACCGTCATCATGGTCTATAAAATCGGGTTCAAGTAAATAAAACAGGCCGGTACGAAATTGTGCGTAAGTAAATTTATATTTAGCTGCTCTTCGAAAGTATTTCAGTGATTTATTTAAATCGACTTCTGTTCCATATCCTTGATAATAAAGCTCTCCCATAACGGACGCAGCCAAACTATATTTTCGACTAGCCAATACTTTCCATTTTTTAAAATACTCAACGCATTGAGCTTCCATACACGCTTCTATTTTTGCTGAATAAGCAAAATTTGTTATCATTATGAGGTAGACAAACAAAAATATTTTTACGAATTTCATCATAGTAATCCTTTCTTATTAGTTTTAGTTAATTGATGCTATTTAAACAAATCAATTTAATACTTAACTCATCTTTACTTTAATAAATGCTAAAGCGCTCACAGCTCTTATCAATAAATTTACTTTCTCTACTTTTTTGATTAGCTATTTAGAAGATATATCTTAACAATAGAACTCTCACTATTATTGATTGATAAATACACCTTTATAACTCAGCTTTATTTTATTTAACTAAGAAATTAACGCATACAGCTTAAGAACAAGTTTATATAAACTGAATAGATAGTGGAGGAACTTTCGAAAATGAAACACTAGAAATATACAATATATCATGATGTTAGTTCCATCTGCACCATTATCTCAAGATAGAATACTTGTGAAGAAAATACAACAGTTCAATTTTTAAACAGCATAAAACAGATTAAAAAATCATCTATTCCAATTAATTTAACTAAGCTCTTTTTTTAAGGCGAGTTGCTTTTATGCTATTTTCACTAATACATAGAATGTACTAGCGCATGTTAACAGTGAAATAGAAACAGCAGACTATAATTACAGGTTCAAAATATTAAGAAAAATTGGGAATTAATTAATCGCCTTGTGGCATAATTAGCACATTATTCGTTTAGAAATACAAGCAAAAACCAAATAATTCAATGACAAGTACAAGCCTAGATCTTTCCAATCACACCCCGATGATGCGCCAATACCTGACTATTAAAGCAGAGTTTCCTGATATTTTAATATTCTACCGTATGGGCGATTTTTATGAGCTTTTCTTTGATGATGCCAAAAAAGCTGCAGACTTACTTGACATATCACTTACTGCACGCGGAAAGACTGGGGGTAATGCCATCCCTATGGCGGGGGTTCCCTACCATGCAGTAGAAAACTACCTTGCCAAGTTAGTCAACTTAGGTGAATCTGTCGCTATATGCGAGCAAGTTGGCGATCCAGCAACAAGCAAAGGTCCCGTTGAACGTAAAGTTGTGCGTGTAATTACGCCAGGTACTGTTAGTGATGAAGCACTACTTGCAGATAGACAAGATAATTTAATTGTCGCGATATTTGAAACAACTGACAAAGTTAAAAAAGTAATTCGCTATGGTTTAGCCTATTTAGACATGACCAGTGGTCGCTTTGTCATCACAGAGCCTGAATCAAATGAACAGCTACTCGCAGAGTTACAACGTTTGTCTCCTGCAGAGTTACTTTACAGTGAATCATTCTCAACACCTGAGATAATAAGCCAGCACAAAGGCTTACGTCGACGACCAGAATGGGAATTTGATTTAGACACCGCTGTTAATTTATTAAATAAGCAATTTAACACAAAAGAATTAAATGGTTTTGGTGTAACAGAATATCCGTTAGGTATTGCAGCAGCAGGTTGTTTACTTGCATACGTTAAAGATACCCAGCGCAGTGCTCTGCCTCATATCAGAGCAATAGTTTGTGAGTCTTCGCAAAACGGAGTGGTACTTGATGCAGCAACGAGAAGGAATTTAGAGCTTACACAAAACCTTCAAGGTGATACAACAAATACTCTGGCAGAAGTGTTAGACAAATCAGCAACACCAATGGGCTCTCGTTTATTAAAACGTTGGCTACATTTCCCATTACGCGATTTCAGTATTTTATCAAATAGACAAAATACTGTTAGTACACTCATCGAACAAGATTTGATTGGTCAAATTCAACCTTTATTAAAGGGTGTAGGTGATATTGAGCGTATTATCTCACGAATAGCATTACAGTCAGCACGACCGCGAGATTTCGCGCGTTTAAGAAATGCCTTGCAACTACTCCCTGAATTACAAATAGTTCTTGCCAACCAATCAGAGTATCTACAGCAATTAGCGCAACATTGTTTACCAATTCCCACCATTCAACAATTGCTTGAAGTGGCAATTGTTGAAAACCCACCAGTATTAATTAGAGATGGTGGTGTCATTGCGCCGGGCTATCATGCAGAGTTAGATGAGTTAAGAGATTTAAGCCAAGGTGCTACAGAATTTTTGGAGCAACTCGAAGAAAAAGAAAAGCAAAGAACTGGCATTAGTTCATTAAAAGTTGGCTATAACAAAGTCCATGGATTTTTTATAGAAATTAGTCGAAGTGCTGCACATGAAGTGCCCACTGACTACATAAGACGTCAAACCCTTAAAAATAACGAGCGCTTTATAACTGATGAACTTAAACAACATGAACATAAAGTGTTAAGTGCGCAAAGCAAATTTCTTGCTTTGGAAAAAACACTTTACCAGGAGTTATTTGAAAAAATTCTACCTGAAATATCAGCACTACAACAATTAGGTCAAGCTATTGCAGAATTAGATGTACTAAATACCTTTGCTGAAAGAGCGCTAACCTTGAACTACATTAAGCCCAAATTAGTTCATCAAGCAGGGATAGATATTTCTGCTGGTAGACACCCTGTAGTAGAGCAAATGACGCAAGAAGCATTTATTGCCAATCCGGTATTGCTCACCGAGCAACGAAAAATGCTGATAATTACTGGCCCAAATATGGGGGGTAAATCAACCTATATGCGTCAAACAGCATTAATAGTGCTACTAGCACACATTGGTTGCTTTGTGCCTGCTGAACAAGCCACAATAGGTTTGGTAGATAGAATATTCACTCGCATTGGCGCATCTGACGATCTGGCGAGTGGCCGCTCAACCTTTATGGTAGAAATGACAGAAACTGCTAATATTTTACATAATGCAACAGACAAAAGCTTAGTATTACTTGATGAAATAGGTCGAGGAACAAGTACTTATGATGGTTTATCTTTAGCTTGGGCGTGTGCAGAGTTACTGGCATTAAAAACCAAAGCATTCACGCTTTTTGCTAGTCATTATTTCGAATTAACTTTACTCGCTGACCAAATTGATACCTTAGCCAATGTTCATTTAGATGCCGTAGAGCATGATGATAATATCATTTTCATGCACGCAGTGCAGGAAGGCGCTGCCAGTAAGAGTTTTGGTCTTCAAGTCGCCCAACTTGCAGGTGTGCCTAAAGCAGTTATTCAAAGGGCAAAACAACGCTTAACTGAGCTAGAAAACCAGCAAGCACCAACAATATTGCCTAAGCAAAGTGAGCAATCTACTCAGTTATCATTGATAAGTCAGGAACATCCGATTATCGACACAATTAAGAATACTGATATAAATGATTTATCTCCAAGACAAGCGCTTGATTTACTTTTTCAATTAAAAAGCCAAATAGAGTAGTTTTTAAAAGATAATAAACTTATTAATATTTGCTAAACAAAAAAGCTATCGATCGAAGATCAATAGCTTTTAATAAATTTTAAACTTTGCTGTTAATGCTATTGTTGGAAAATAGCTTCTATCGACAAATTCTGTTGACTTAAAATATCACGTAAACGTTTAAGCGCTTCAACTTGAATTTGACGAACACGTTCTCTCGTTAAGCCTATTTCACTGCCAACATCTTCTAATGTTGCGGCTTCGTAGCCCATTAAACCAAAACGTCTTGCTAACACTTCACGTTGTTTTGAGTTCAACTCATTTAACCAGTGAATAATGTTATTACTCATATCTTCAGACTGTAGGTCACCCTCAGGGCCACTACTTTTTTCATCCGCTATAACATCAAGTAACGCTTTATCAGAATCACCTGCAAATGGTGTATCTACAGATGCAATGCGTTCATTTAACCGAAGCATTTTATTAACATCGCTAACAGGTTTGTCTAAGTGTTCAGCAATATCTTCAGCGGTAGGCTCATGATCAAGCTTTTGTACAAGCTCACGAGATGCGCGTAAATAAATATTAAGTTCTTTAACTACATGGATGGGTAAACGTATGGTACGTGTTTGATTCATGATTGCGCGTTCTATCGTTTGACGTATCCACCATGTTGCGTAGGTAGAGAAGCGAAAGCCTCTTTCTGGGTCAAATTTTTCAACGGCTCTTATTAGGCCTAGATTACCTTCTTCAATTAAATCAAGTAAGGGTAATCCACGGTTGTTGTATCGTCTGGCAATTTTTACAACTAAGCGTAAATTGCTTTCGATCATACGTTTTCGGGCAGCCTCGTCGCCTTTTAATGACAAACGAGAGAAATAAACTTCTTCCTCTGCTGATAATAGAGGCGAAAAACCAATTTCGCTTAAATATATCTGAGTTGCATCTAGGTTAGATGAAACTTCTTCCTTTGATATTACAGTTGCTTCTTCAGCTTCAACGTTTTTTTCTTCTTTTAATGTGACCATGCTTATCTCCCATCAATAGCAAAGCTTAAATTAATACCTAAATATTCACGATAACTCCGACTTTTAATTATTGTTTTAGTTGTTATTTAATTTTATTGTTTTTTTGGTAAATACTTTAACGGGTTAACTGATTTACCACGAAATCTAATTTCAAAATGAAGCATGACCTGATCCGCATCAGTATCTCCCATTTTAGCAATCACATCACCAGATTTAACTTTCTGCTGCTCTTTAACCAATATCCGGTCATTATGAGCATAGGCACTTAGGTAATCATCATTATGTTTTATTATAATGAGCTTGCCGTAACCTCTTAGCGCATTACCGGCATAAACTACCTTTCCTTCTGCGGCAGCCTTAATGTTGGTACCGCGTTGACCTGCAATATTTAACCCTTTATTACCTTGTATTTGATTCGAAAAATACTCAATAACTTTACCTCTTACTGGCCATTGCCAACGCTTCACTTTCTGAGAAAATTTTGCGCTAGGTTTCGCTACTTTTTTTGAGGTTTTTTGAACCCTTACATTTTTACCATACGCCTGCTTTTTAGACGATGCAAGTACCTTTTCACTACCTTTTTCACTGGTAAGAGTAGAGTTATTAGTCGAATTTTTAGTCAAAGTCTTGCTATGACTAGCCTTAGAAGATTTTTTACTATTTTTTGAAGTGAGTAATATTTTTTGACCGGGAAAAATACGATAAGGAGGTGAGATGTTATTCAGTTTTGCTATATGTCTAACATCTGTGTTCGCTCGCCATGAGATGGAATATAACGTTTCTCCTTTTTTTACGGTGTATTCAGCGCCTTGTATAGAATTTTTAACTCGATCTTTTAACGGAGCATTGCTACTAATCCCGACCACCGGCGCAGGGGTTTCCCGACTAGAGCAGCCTAATAGAACCGAAAAAATAATGATGTAACAAAATATATCGAGGTAAGATCTTGTCAACGTAATAACTGTCCTTTTAGGGTTACTCTTGTAATCAACGAACTTCCTTTTAAAAATTTTTATGCACATAAATAGAATACTTACCCATATAGCGATAACTTATCTCAATATTAAGTAAGCAATAATGATAATCGCTACAAGGCTCCAGCCAAGCACATCCACCCACTGTCGCAGCTTCTTTTCCATGGTTGCACCTCCCCATTTTATCAAGCCCGCCACTAAAAAGAATCGCATACCACGACCAATAGCAGAAGCTAATAAAAAAGGTAAAAATGCCATGTGTAAAAAGCCTGCACTGACAGTAAAAAGTTTATAAGGAATGGGAGAGAAACCGGCAATAAAAACTACCCAAACTCCCCAAGTAGCAAACCAGTCCATAGCAACATCAAACTTTTCCTGATAACCAAACTCAGTGATAAGGGGCTGAATCCATGGTTCAAACATCCAATAGCCTAAGAGGTAACCAACCATACCACCAATAATTGAAGAAACAGTGGTTAACGTTGCTAAATGCCAAGCACGCTTAGGTTTAGCTAACACCATAGGGGCTAACAACACATCTGGAGGAATAGGGAAAAAGACTGACTCTGCAAAAGTAATTACCGATAACATAGCTGGGGCAAACTTATGCTCAGCCCATTTAAGGGTCCAGTCATATAAGGCGGAAAAGATCTTCACTACAATAAATCTCCTGGTACTAACGGCACAAACCGCACTGCTTCTATTTGCTGTTCGCTATAGTTATCACCTTCTCTGGTAATAATTTTAAGTATTTGTGTTTGTTCACCTACAGGGATCACTAACCGACCTCCATCAGCTAATTGTTCTAATAGTGCTTGAGGCACTTGAGTCGGCGCAGCCGTTACTATAATGGCATCAAATGGTGCTTTACTCGCCCAGCCTAACCAACCATCTCCATGTTTCATCGAAACATTATGTAAGTCCATCGCTCTTAAGCAGCGTTTAGCCTGCCATTGCAAAGACTTTATTCGCTCAACTGAAAAAACTTTATCAGTTAATTGCGCTAATATTGAAGTTTGATAGCCTGATCCTGTACCGATTTCTAAAATACTATTTGGTCTACCATTGGCAAGCAATAATTCAGACATTTTCGCTACTATGTATGGCTGAGAAATGGTTTGTCCCTGACCAATTGGCAATGCGGTATTATCATAAGCCTTATGGGCAAGTATTTCTGGCACAAATATATGACGAGGAGATTGAGCAATGGCCGTTAACACTTCAGGGTTTACAATACCTTCTTGCTGAAGTTTTTGAGCCAATAGCTCGCCACTTCGTTTTGATTTTCCACTCACGCGACTTGAAATCATAAATCTAGCTCACTTAGCCACTGCTTAATTGGCTCTATACTTCTATGTGCTGTCATATCAACGGTTAATGGCGTAACTGAGGCATATCCCTGTGCAATCGCATTAAAATCTGTGCCTTCTCCACCATCTAACTCTTCACCTAATAAGCCATACCAATAGATGTCTCTTTGCCAAGGATCTTGCATCTTTTGCATACTTTCCGCTTTATGACGGTGCCCTAAACGAGTCACTTTAATCCCTTTAAGCTCTGAAAGTGGAATATCAGGTACATTAATATTCAATATTTGATCGGCGGGTAAAGGGTGGGATTTTAAGCGCTTAATCACTTTTGCAGCAACAACAGCCGCTGTTTGATAATGCTTTTCATATTTACCCACAAGTGAAACTGCAACGGCAGGCATCCCCATATGACGCCCCTCGGTGGCAGCAGCCACAGTGCCAGAATACAAGGTATCATCGCCTAAATTAGCGCCTTTATTAATACCGGCTACCACCAGATCAGCATCTTTCACTAATTGACTAATGCCTAAATGAACAGAATCAGTTGGTGTGCCATTGACTGAAACAAAACCATTATCAAGGGTTTGCGCCCTTAAGGGGTTCAACAAAGTTAAAGAGTTACTCGCACCACTACAATTTCTATCTGGGGCGACTACTGAAACATCAAAGCTCTTGCTCAGTTCTTGATAGAGCACTTTAATACCCAAAGCATGTACACCATCATCATTACTTAATAGTATTTTCATTAACTAATACCTTGGTTTAGTTCATTACTTTCACGCTTAGTCATGTCTTGGTAATCAATTAACTCACGCAAAACGGTAGTTGCATAACAGCCTGCAGGTAATGAAAAGCTCACAGTTACAATGTTTTTCGAACTGTCTTGCTCGGTGTTTAAACTAATATCTGCTTGCTCAATGACAATACGAATTCTTCGACGTTCTTGTTTCAAACCAAATCGTGGTAAACCTGTGGCAAAAGATTGGTGTTGCTCAGCAATATGCTGCTCAAGTTGCATCGGTTGCGCCAAGGTCATTAACTCACCAGCTCCCCACATTGGTGCGGTAATATCAATATCATGTTCAGCTAAACGCTTTGCTAATGTTTCATCAACTTCATCAATACAAAATACCGATTGACTACCAGAGAGCATTGCGACATCACCCACTTGTATCTCATTGAACAAATTTTCTTGAATACGATGACTAATCACCTCATTAAAAATTAAGGAGCGAGCTGCTGATAAATACATGCCGCGTTTTTTCTTATCTTTCACTTTCTGCCCTGAAAACAACGCTTCAGCTCGTTCGATATTTCCGCCATTAATACCAAAGCGCTGTTCACCAAAATAGTTTGGTACACCTTGTTCAATGATTTTCAGCCAACGCTGAGAAAGTGATTTAATATCGGTGACATCTCTTAAAATAAGTTCAAAACGATTGCCCGTTAGCGAACCTGTTCTTAACTTTTTATTGTGACGTTTATATGAAAGAACCTCGACTCCTTCAATGTCCATATCGGTAAGATCATACTCTGTTTTACCCGGCACATGAACGCCGAACCACTGCTCTGTTACCGCGAAGCGATCTTTTAATCCAGCATAGGTTACTAAAGGCTCTTTTACTTTAAAGTATTTTGCCAACTCACGTGCCACAAAGACTGTGTTTGCGCCAGTTTTGCGAATATGAATATATAAATGTTCTCCTTCTCCACAAGGAGAAAAAGGTAGTTGTTCAAAAACTTTAAAGTCACTCATGTGACTTCTCAGCAAGCCTGTCGATTCAGGTTTACCATGTAAATAGGCCAATTCTGATGCCATACTACTCTCTTGAATTTGCGTTAATTAGCGCATTATTAATTGATGGGTATGCACTACTCATATGTTTGGTTAAATAATTTTCAGGGTTTAAATGCGTTAATCAGTGTCAACTTGATTCAATAAAACGACGCTATGCACAGCTATGCCTTCCTTTCGCCCCGCATAACCTAACTTTTCAGTGGTAGTCGCTTTCACATTAACTTGCTCTATATTGCACTGTAGATCTTCAGCTAAGCAAGTACGCATTTGTAACAAAAAAGGAGCTATTTTAGGGGCTTGTGCAATAATGGTTAAATCAGTATTCCCTATTTGATATTTTTTTTCAGCCATTAAACTAATCACATGCCTCAGCAAGATGCGACTAGAAATATTTTCATATTGATCATCCGTATCAGGAAAATGATTACCTATATCTCCCATGGCCAAGGCACCTAAAATAGCATCACATAAAGCATGAATTGCCACATCACCATCTGAGTGAGCAATAAAGCCTTGGCTATAAGGAACCTCAATACCAGCAAGCATTAATGGACCGTCGCCACCAAATTTGTGCACATCAAAGCCGTGCCCTATTCTCATGATTGTTCCTTATATTGTTGAGTAATCATCGTCTGACTCTTTTGCTTATTTAAGATAAATTCAGCGAGCACTAAATCATCTGGGTGAGTAATTTTAATATTTTCATGACTCGCAGATATCAACAAACTCATTAAACCTGCTTGCTCTATCGCTGAAGATTCATCTGTTATGGCTATTTTCTTTGCTAAAGCACTTTCTATTGCATTAACCAATTGCTCAGTTTTATATAATTGCGGTGTCAAGGCATGCCACAGCTGCTCCCGCTCAACGGTAGAATCAACAGTGCTAATATTTTTATTGTCTTTTTTACCACGTTTCATGGTGTCTCTAACAGGTGTAGCTAATAAGCCACCGCTATCATTCTCTATGCATTGAGAAATTAACCTATCAATATCACTCAATTGCACACAAGGCCTTGCCGCATCGTGAACTAATACCCATGGATGCTCACCTGCATTAATAGCACGAAGGCCATTTAACACAGAGTCTACTCGCTCCTTACCACCATCGACTCTGATAATATCATCACGTTGTGCTAGTTCAGACTCAGCAAAATACTGATCATCTTCTCCTAACGATAAAATAACTTTTTCGATAAGCGGGTGCGAAAGTAACCTATCCACAGTATGTGCCAAAATAGATTTACCGTTTATTGTTAAATACTGTTTGGGGCAGTTGGCTTTCATTCTTTTACCAACGCCTGCGGCAGGAACCACAACAATAAAGCTGTGCTCAGAGAGTTTTTGGGCCATTACTGCGAGCCTTTAGATTTACTTTTGGGGATTATTCTAAAAAATGTTTCATTTTCTTTTATCATCCCTAATTCATTTCGCGCTCTTTCCTCAATAGCTTCAAGACCTAATTTTAAATCATCGGTATCTGCATAAAGTAATTTATTACGCTGTTTAAGTTTGTCGTTAGATTCTTGTTGACGGGTTACTTCCTCTTTCAGCGCTAAATAGTCAGGCACACTGTTTTTACCGAACCAGAGTCGGTATTGCAATAGAGCTAACAGAACCAGCAAAACAGCTGTAAATACGCGCATAAGAACCTAAATCAGAAAAGCATGAATAAGAATGCTAAATTAATGCTCTTATTATACTCATGCCGTTATAAATTGCGAGTTCAACCCATGGGTTAATATTAGGAGTGCAGATAGCTAAACGAGTGAATGATAAAGTCGAATGGATTGACGTTATTTCAAGGTCTTTTTAAAGTTTTTCCAGTTGATGTTACAAGACAATAATAACTCTCTTAAGCTAGGCATAACAGGTCGTTGTTTCGTTCCTTTTTGCCAACAATGTCCAGAGCATGCCGCTAGCATCATTCTTTTTGTCGGTTTAAACAAACAATATTGCGCTTTAGGCAAACCATATGGTTGCTCTTCACAATAGCTAAGGTCAGTTAAATTAAACCAGCCCGCAATGTTAGTTCTGATACGCTTTTTCTCGCTATCTACGCGATCAATACAGTCCACTATCAAGTGACCATCAACTAAAATAGGAATAACTAACCCTAATGGAATGTCATTCTCTGTATACCACTGATTCACTTCTTTAAAGCTTTGCCCTTGATATGGGGGCTTATTGCCCTGCTTTGCTGACCAACTGGCATTTTGAATATCTAACTGCAGTGGACTTTCCACTTGTAACATTAAATAGGCTGCTCTATTAATATAATGGGTTAAGCTTTTTAATCGTCCCTGAATAGCCTGAACATTAGGGTAGTTTGCTTGAGCAATAAGACGGATCTCACGCTCATACAAGCCATTACAGAGCTCTGCATGATCACTTGAATTTGCATTACCTTGCCACAAGCTAGTTTGCGTCATAAATCCATATCACTCAAAACAAGTCAGTTAAAACCAATCACTATAAAAAGACTGCCGCACACATAGTGTTATACATATTCTAAAATTAAGCAGCAGGCTGAATAACCAGCGCCAAAAGAACACAATACCGCCTTATCTGTTGATGCTAAATCGGCTTTATTTTTATGTAACGCAATAATACAACCAGCTGAACTAGTATTGGCATATTCATCAAGAATTATCGGCGCTTCATTAGCTAATGGCTCACGCGCTAACACTTTTTTTGCGATAAAACTATTCATATTGATATTGGCTTGATGTAAGTACAATCGCTTTATATCATTGGCTTTCAAATCTACCTTAGCCATTTGTTCACTGATCAATTGACTTACCATAGGTAATACTTCTTTAAATACCTTTCGGCCTTGTTGAATAAAGAATTTATCTGCGTCTAAGCTGGTTTCAGGCGTACAAACATTGGTATAGCCCATATTACTACGTATATTATTTGAAAATTGCGTGATAGGTTGTTCTGCAATAATTTTAAATACATGCTTACCAGTCGCTGTAGATTCATCCTCAATAACACTTGCGGTAGCAACATCACCAAAAATAAAGTGACTGTCTCTATCTTTATAATTAATTTGTGGTGAAAGTATTTCAGGGTTTATCACTAAAACTGTTTTTGCCGTGCCACTACGGATAGCATTAGCGGCATTGATAATCCCAAAGGTTGCTGCAGAACAAGCGACTAACATATCAAATGCCCAGCCACCACAACCAAGGGCTTGTTGAATTTCAATTGCCATAGCAGGGTATGAACGCTGAGTATAGGCACAAGCAACAATAACCAAATCAACATCTGCAGGGGTTTTATTCGCAGCGGCTAAAGCTTCTTTTGCTGCTGCCACACCAATTTCCGCTTGCATTGACAAGGCTTCATTAGGCCTTTCAACAAAACGTGGTGCCATGATATTTACATCTAAAATATCTTTTTTAGCCATGACATAACGACTTTTGATACCTGAGGCTTTCTCAATAAAAGCACTATCTGAAGGCGAAAGCGCTTCAAGCTCTCCATTTATAATGGCTTGCTTATTTTCTTCATTGTAGTTTTCTACATATTGATTAAAACATTGAACCAATTCATCATTTGAAATACTTTCAGGTGGGGTAAAAAGCCCAGTACCACTTATCACTACTGCCATAGGAGATTCTCAATATTGCTCTATCATGCAAAATACTTGCACCGAGTCTATTTTATTTTCAAGGGAAAGTCGATTTATGCAAATCAACGTTCAGTGTTCCAACTAAACAAATACGCACCTAATCCCAAAAAGATAGTGCTCATTAATAGCATCACATTAATATGATAACTGACATCTGCTAAAGTTGCGCCTTCTGTTATTATCATGCGTGCACCTGCCACCATATGAGTTAATGGTAAAAATTGCGCAAGTAATTGCAGTGCTTCTGGGGCACCCTCTAAGCTAAACCAAACCCCTGATAGTAACATCATAGGCCATGAAGTTAAGTTTAATAAGCCGCCAATAAGCTCTTCACTTTTGCTTCGACTTGCGACCAAAAGCCCTAAGCTAATAAGACAAAATGCGCCTAGAGCTCCAACAATAATTAAGTCTAAATAGTGACCTAACATATAAAAATCAAAGAAAAAGTTACAGCCTGTATAAACAACTGCTGACATAAACATCACAATAAAAAGTCGTGATATTAGTTGTGCTGAAACGAATTCAAAAGCTGATAAAGGAGTCGCTTTCAATCGTTTCAAAACTGAATTTTTGCGATAACGAACAATGACATACCCCACGCCAAACAAGCAGCTAAACATCATATTCATACCCAGTACACCGGGTAAGACCCAATCAACATAACGAATGCTTTTGCCTGACAGCTGTTTGCGTTCAAAATCATTAGCTTGTGCTAAAAATATTTTTTCGACTAAATAACTCTTTGAAGAAAGCTCATTGACCCAATAAGCTTTTGACGAGTAATCAATTATTAAATCAAGGGCATGGCGGTTTAACTTTCCTTTCGCATCGTCAAGCGCATTGTAGTTAACAAAGTCTATAAACCTTGTCGATAAAAAGCCTTCAGCATTAGTCAGTTGTGTAGCTTGTGCCTTTTTTGTTTGGGTAAGTTCAGCTCCAATGACCCCCACTTTATAGGCCGAACGTCCATCACCTGAAAATATCATTGACATGCCAAACAGCAATAACACAGGAAAAAACAAGTTCCAGCCAAGAGATGATTTATCTCGAAAAAACTCTATATTTCTCGCTTTAAATACGGCAAAAAAACGATGAAAGTTCATATTAATTCCTTAATAGCTTATGCTTGCAATGAATGGCCAGTTAACTTTAAAAATAAATCATCTAAGTTAGCCGATTTAACATGTAACCCATCTAAAGCAACTTTGTGATGCATTAATAGCGCGAGTGTTTTCTCTACATTTGCTGTGGTTATTTCAACGCGATCACTCATAACCTTCCAACCTTGCTCATGAGCAAGTGCCGTCTCTACTTGAGCTTTGGGTAAATAAATAAATATTTCTTGAAAGTGTTTGCTCAAAAGTTGATGCGGGGTACCTGATTCAATGATTTTTCCCTTATCCATAATAACAATATCATCACACAACTGTTCGGCCTCATCCATGTAATGGGTAGTTAACACTATAGTTTTATTCTGCGCTTTAATATTCTTTATTAACTGCCAAAAATTTCGTCTAGCATGTGGATCTAACCCCGTTGTGGGTTCATCTAAAAAGACAATATTAGGATCATTAATTAAAGCGAGTGCTAATAATAAGCGTTGTCGTTGTCCCCCCGATAAGAGTCGATTATCGCGATTAAGGAAGTCAGATAAATCGCAAAGCTCTATCAGCTGTTCTTGCTTCAACGTTTTCGTGTAAAACGAAGAAAACAAGGACAGCGTTTCTTTTACAGTAAGAAAGTCTTGTAAGGCTGTGTGTTGAAATTGGATACCTATTTGTTGAGAGATATTACTGTCTACGGCTTGCCCCTGATAGTGAACTTGTCCTGATGTCGCTGGAATAATACCTTCCATAATCTCAATGGTAGTCGTTTTACCCGCCCCATTAGGGCCTAATAAACCAAAGCAATGGCCTTGCGGTACATCAAAACTAACATTATCAACAGCACGAACATCTTTGTAGTGCTTGCTAAGCCCTTGCACACAAATTGCTGCATTCATTTTATTTTCCTTACATTTAAAAGACGATATTGAGAACTCACAGAGCTCTATCTTCCATCACGGTTAAAGTCAGTGTTGATAATACTTACGGACATAATTGATTATCACTTGATTGAGTGCTTTTTTGCCCGGTAAGCTATACTGTTCACACACCTTAGCAATCGTGTTTTTTTGTATTATGCGTGATATTAATATGGACGAATTTGCAGTATCTAAATCTTTATCACTCTGTAAAAAGTGTACAAGCCAAAGATAAAGGCTATAAGCACAATGACTATATAACACTTCTTCTTTAACAAATGCTGTTATTTTTTTCTTATCAAGCTTGCTTAACACAGGTAAATCAGTTGCCTTACAATGTCTAAGTAGTAACAGAGTTAAATCCCTCGATAATCCCTTAAACTCATCGAGTAGCAAATGTCTGAAATTATTTGCAAAGTCTAACGCTAAAACTTGCTGAGCCCTTTTGGCATTTTCTGAGAACGGTTGTAACACTAAAGCAGAGTGTTCACCACTAGCCTTATCTTTATTAAAACCAAGTCTAACGGCTTTAAACCCTTGCTTAAACCAGTAGGAAAGTAACTCATTACTGGCAGCAAAACTCGATCCAATAAAGTCAGCTTGGCTATTTTTTGCATACTGGCATAGCTGTGTCATAAAAAAAGAGCCAAGTCCCATGTGCTGTATTTCAGGGTGAATAGCAATACGCATTACCCTTAAATAGCGATAATTGAAAGCATCCTCCATCGCACAAGAGGTTAACAGCGCTTGAGGTAGAAATTGACTCCTCAAGCGTCTTTTTGATTGCTGTACGTCTAGTACATCATCATTACTTAGCTCACCATCTAGTAAGCCACCTTCACTTAATAATAAGCTAACGCCAAGCAGGTGGGATACATTGTCTATCTTTACACTTAAAGTAAACAATCTAACTTTAGGATTTTCTAGCAGCATTTTCACATCACTAGGTTTAGTTTGATAATGTGCTGAGACAAGAATGGCAAAAATCTGTGCTAGTTGCTTTTCATTGTGGTAAAGCTTTTGTATATCAACTTGTTCAAAAAGAAGCTGCTCGTCAAGAAATTGTTCTTGTTGTAACTTACATAAACTAACTATTTTTTCATTTAATGTTGGCAAATTAGCATTCAATAAACCTACATCAAACACGAGCTGCTCTAGGGGATCATTTTCAGCCCAGCGTATCGGTTTCTCAAGGTGTAACGCGTGCCAATTAGGCGTTAACTGATGCAATATCTTAGTAAATTTTAAGGTAAAACCTCGTCCTGCACCTTCATAGCCATGTACCGTGCTGGCAAAAACAGCTCGATGGTATTTTTCTAATAATGCTTGCAGTACATAAACCGGTATACCCGCGGCTTCATCTACCAGCAACAAGCTCAGCTCATGCTGGTTTTGTATTAAATCATCAATGGCAATAAAATCGACTCTGCCGTTGAGTTCAATCAATTGTGGTAACCGCTCAGTCAACTGTTGAAAAAAAACTGATAACGCTTGCTTATCAGGGGCAGTTACGCCAATACGTAATACTTCCTTATTCGCTTTATGGTTAGCCAACATTTGAACACAAGCAATGGCAAGCGCCGTTGACTTACCTCGGCCTCTATCGGCAGTTAATACTAACGGGCGTTTTCTATGACCTGAGAGTACTTTGCTGATAGCTTTTACCGCAACAAATTGCTGTTCGTTAGCACAACCTAAATCGGTGGAGTTATTTGCTAAACTTGGGGAAGTAACTAACCCTTCATCAAGCTCTTTGTGGGGTTTTATTACTTCACTGCTTGTTTGAATTGTCTTTTCACCAAGACCACTTTCACCCTGTTGTTCAGTACCATCTTGCTTAATGTCGTTTTTCTCAATATCGTTTTTCTCAATACCGTTTTGCTCAATGATGATATGTTGCTTATTTTTTGAAAGATGAGTTAAAAACCGCTGGGTAAACCCTTGCTCCTTCAGTTCAATAGCGCGAGGGATAAACACAAAACAAATCCCGCCTGCTTTTAATGTCCCTGACAATGCCGCAAAAGCGTCAAAATTAAATTGGCTATCACTAAAGAAAATGCTATGGCTTTCACGCCCTAAAAAATCCCTAAAACGTTTATAAGGTACATTTGCTGTTAATAGCGAACTATCACCATAAATAAAACTGTTAGCATCATCGAGTAACTGTTGTGTTATTGGCGTTGCAGTTAAAAGAGAATATGCCCACTGCTCTTCCCCCTTGAGTAACACTATGCGTCTATGTGTAGACACCCAAGGTTGATTGACAAATTCAGCTATCCAAGTAGAAAATTGCTGTGTATTCATAAACAAAGGCAAGAAACAGAAAGAAAAGGGTTAAATCAAGTTTATCAAGCTCTTCAGTTTAAACCAATATCGAACGTTGTTTAATCAACGAAAAAAAGTAACAAAAAAATAATTGAAAATAACCTTGTATTTGCCTATGTTGATACATATCTATCTTAATTATTTTTTATTAGAACTTGTTTAAAATGATGAGGCATAAACAATGGTAAATGATATTGATGATGACTTCCCTGAAGAGCTAAATAGTAATGATGAATCTTTAGAGAATACTGATACCAATATAGAAAGCAGTACATTAGCGAATAAAAAAGCACAGGAGCAAGCACAAAAGAACTTGTTAGCTCGAAAAAGAATTGATGAATTAATGGAGAAAAAGCGTTTAAAAGATTTGCTTGATGATAGCGAAGATTGGTAACCCAATATTCTCCTGAACATTCCTAATGCACTACAAGTGAATTAGCCCATAAGCTAATCCCCTTGTAGTGTTTATTACCCTTTATTATCTCACTTTCCAATAAACTATTAAGCTAACCTTGCATTCATTGTGTTTAGGCCTAAAATAGCCCTCTACTTAAAGAGATAGGCTATTACGACCTTACCATATGACTTTATTTGAAAAATTACGCTGTTTATTCACTTTCGGCCAAGGTGTAGCCCTCCCTTTGCCTGACATTACCAATGAAAGCTCACCTTTTGCTTTATTCCAACAATGGTTTGATGATGCAAATAAATCAGGTATTCTATTGCCTGAGTCAATGTCGGTTAGTACTTGCTCACAATCAGGCCAACCAAGCTCTCGTATGGTATTACTGAAGTCATTCGACGAGAGCGGCTTTGTTTTTTACACTAATTACTCCAGCCGAAAAAGCCATGAAATGGCCGAGAATGATAACGTCGCATTGTTATTTCACTGGAATGTATTGCAACGACAAATTCGCATTGAAGGTACTGTTGAAAAAGTTTCGGCACAAGAGTCTGCTGATTACTTTCACAGCAGAGATAGAGGAAGCCAAGTTGGTGCATGGGCGTCTAAGCAGAGCCAGAAGCTCGCATATGATAATGAACTTAAAGATCGTATGAAGCATTACTCAGAAAAGTTTTCAGAAGGTGAAGTACCTCACCCTGAATTTTGGGGTGGTTGGCGAGTTAAGCCACACTTTATAGAGTTTTGGCAAGGTAGAGCAAACAGGTTACACGATAGAGTTTGTTTTGAAAATGTAAAGGGTAATTGGCAACAACATAAGCTGCACCCTTAAATTAAAGTCATATATAAATGAAAAGGAGTTATACGCGCTTTACGCCACTAACTCCTTTGATCTTGCGAATGCTTCCCTTGCAACTCTCCTTCAAGTTATTTCTTCGCTTTATTCTTAGCAACTGGCGGTTTAGGAATAACTTCAGGCTTCTTACATTGAGGTCTATTGTCTTTATTGTACAGCGTCATTGACTGAGCTAAATGTTGATTTAGCTGCTTAATCCTCGTTTGATTTGAAGGGTGAGTTGACATAAATTCTGGTGGCGCAGCACCATTATTCAACTTATCCATATTTTGCCATAACTTGACACTTGCCTTAGGGTCAAACCCTGATTTAGCCATCAAATCTTGACCGACTATATCTGCTTCACTTTCATGAGAGCGGCTATAAGGCATAATCACACCATATTGTAAGCCAACACCTAAACCTGCCATCCATAAACCTTTATTATCCACATCACTGGCACCTATAGCGACTGCAGCAACTGCAACGCCAATATTAGATAGTTTATTCGCTGACAATCGTTCATTAGAATGGTGCTCAATGACATGACCTACTTCATGACCAATGATTGCTGCTAATTGATCTTGTGTTTCCGTCACATTCAAAATACCGGTATATACACCAATTTTACCACCTGGCAACGCGAAAGCGTTCACTTGTTCAGAATCAAATACAACGACTTCCCACTCGCCTTGGTGAGCAGACTTTGGCACATTGATTGTTATGGCATCGGCAACACATTGCACAAAGTTTACGGTTGGCTTGTCTGTGCTGATAGGAATTTGTTTTTTCATATCATCAAAAGATGCTGCTCCCATTTTGCTCAGCTCTTGTTCAGAAAAAAGCATGACTTGCTTTCGTCCCGTGGTCGATGTACTGCAAGAAGATAGTGTTGAAATAAGCAGGATACACGTCACTGCAGAAATGATTGATTTCATATTAAGTCCGTTAATAAAAGGCATAGTAATATTTTAAGTAGTTACTAAAAAAATTACTATGCCATATCAGCCTAAAAACACATTTTAGGCAAAAAAAAAAGCAGTAGACTTACTCTACTGCTTTCATCATATCCTTTATGGTCAGTTGCGATTAGCCACCGACAAGTGCTAACAAAATACCTGCGGCAACGGCTGAGCCTAATACCCCAGCAACATTTGGCCCCATAGCATGCATCAACAGGAAGTTATGCGGATTAGCTTCAAGGCCCACTTTATTTGCAACGCGAGCTGCCATAGGCACCGCTGAAACGCCTGCTGCACCAATAAGCGGGTTAATTGGCTCTTTTGATACTTTATTCATTACTTTTGCCATTAGAACGCCTGAAGCCGTACCAATAGAGAAAGCAACAGCACCTAAACCTAGGATACCTAAGGTTTCAACATTCAAAAATGCTTCAGCGCTCAATTTGGAACCGACACCTAAACCTAAAAAGATCGTCGTTATATTAATTAGCTCATTTTGTGCCGTAGAGCTTAAACGATCTACAACACCCGCTTCACGCATTAAGTTACCTAAACAGAACATACCTACTAACGGCGTTGCAGCTGGCAAGAAGAAAATAGTCGCTAATAAAACGCCAAGCGGGAAAATTATTTTCTCTATTTTTGTTACGTGACGTAATTGCGCCATTTCAATCTTACGTTCGTCTTCCGTAGTAAAGGCTTTCATAATTGGTGGCTGAATGATCGGAACCAATGCCATATATGAATATGCAGCTACCGCTATAGCACCTAATAATTCAGGCGCTAATTTTGATGCCAAAAAGATAGCGGTAGGACCATCAGCACCACCAATAATGGCAATAGCAGACGCATCTTTTAATGTGAACTCAATACCTGGCATCGCATTTAACGCGATAGCACCGAATAAAGTCGCAAAGATACCAAATTGCGCTGCAGCACCTAAAAGCAAAGTTTTAGGGTTGGCAATTAGCGCGCCAAAATCGGTCATGGCACCAACACCCATAAAGATAATTAACGGGAAAATACCCGTATCTATCCCAGCATAATAAATGTAATGCAGTAAACCACCTACCTCTGAAAAGCCAGCAACAGGAATATTGGTTAATATGGCACCAAAGCCCATAGGTAGTAATAATAAGGGCTCGAAGTTTCTGGCAATGGCCAAATACAATAAGCCACAACCAACTAGCATCATGACAACTTGACCTGTTTCAAAGTTAGCAAGGCCAGTTGACATCCAAAGTGTGTATAAAGACTCCATGCTTATCTCCTAAGAAAAGCTAAGCAAAGCATCACCAACAGCAACAGAGTCACCTTCTTTGGTATATAACGATACTATCTCACCAGCAGTAGCTGCACGTACTTCGGTTTCCATCTTCATCGCTTCCATAATGATAACAACATCACCTGCTTCTACATGGTCTCCTTCGCTCACCAATACCTTAAAGATATTACCGGCTAACGGTGCATTTAACGTTTCTTCTGCAGAAATAGAAGCAGATTGTTTAATCGCCTCATCTCCAAAAGGTACGCTGATTGAATCAATAGAGCCGCCTGGTGCAACCACCACATCATAGACCTTACCATCAACACTTACGGCATAGCTTTCTGGCGCAGTTGATGAAGGAACGGCTGCTTCTTGTGCTGTAGGAGCTTGTAAAACTTGTTTGGTTGGTACAGGTTCAAAGGCATCAGGGTTGTTTCTGTTCTCTAAAAACTTCAAACCAATTTGAGGGAATAATGCATAAGTTAATACGTCATCAATAACCTCTTCAGCTAGATCAATACCCTTTTCATTGGCTAAAGACTGTAATTCATCAGAAAGCTTGTCAACTTCTGGATCGAGAAGATCAGCAGGTCGACAGGTAATCACTTCTTTACCATCTAGCACTCTAGCTTGCAATTCCGTATCAACTGGCGCAGCTGTTGAACCGTATTCGCCTTTTAAAACACCTGATGTTTCTTTAGTGATTGATTGATAGCGCTCGCCAGTTAAAACATTTAGTACCGCTTGAGTACCAACAATTTGTGATGTTGGCGTCACAAGTGGAATATAACCAAGATCTTTTCTTACTTTAGGGATCTCTGTTAATACTTCATCAAACTTATCAGAAGCACCCTGCTCTTTCAGTTGATTTTCCATGTTTGTTAGCATACCACCAGGTACTTGCGCCATTAAAATACGTGCATCAACACCTTTTAAGCTGCCTTCGAATTGAGCATACTTTTCTCTAATATCACGAAAATAAGCCGCAACTTCCGCCATTTTTTCAACGTTCAAGCCAGTATCTCTTTCTGAACCTTCAACGATTGAAGCGATTGTCTCTGTTGGTGAATGTCCATAGGTCATACTCATTGAAGAGATAGCTGTATCAATAACATCCACTTCGCTATCGATTGCCTTCATTTGTGTAGCAATACTTAAACCAGTTGTTGCATGACAGTGTAAAGCAATGGGTAGTGATACGGTTTCTTTCAATTTACCAATTAACTCTTGCGCATCATATGGCTTCAATAATCCTGACATATCTTTGATACATAAGGAATGCGCGCCCATATCTTCTAGCTGTTTAGCCATGGTTAACCAGCCTTCAAGCGTATGAACAGGGCTTTCAGTATAACTTAAGGTACCTTGAGCATGTGCGCCTACTTTTACTGCGGCTTTAATAGATGTTTGTAAGTTTCTCACATCATTCATTGCATCAAAGATTCTGAAAACATCAATACCGTTAATATGAGCACGTTCTACAAACTTCTCTACAACATCATCGGCATAATGACGATAACCTAAAATGTTTTGCCCACGAAACAACATTTGCTGTTTAGTATTTGGCATGGCCTCTTTTAAAGTACGAATACGATGCCATGGGTCTTCACCTAAATAACGAATACAAGAGTCAAATGTTGCTCCCCCCCAAGATTCAATAGACCAATAGCCCACTTCATCAAGTGTCTTAGCAATTGGCAACATATCTTCTAGACGAAGTCTTGTTGCTAAAAGTGATTGATGTCCATCTCTTAAGACAACTTCAGTAATACCTAATGGCTTGCTCATGACGATACCTTTTGTATATTTTTATGATTTTGATTGAGAATGCTTGCGTTGATAGCTACTTACTGCACTAGTAATCGCGGCAACCACAGCTGGAGAGACTTCTCCGCTGACGGCTTTGCTTGTTTTCTTGCTTGCTCTTGGCTTGCTTTCTACGACAGCATCAGGGAACTTAACTGATAACTTGGCCAGAACAGTATTTATAAAAATGATTAATAAACTTAAAAAAGCGAAAACAAATACCATGCCTGCTAGCATTAATGTTCCTGCTTCAATAAATTGTTGTTGCATGTTGTCCATTTTTTAATCTCTAACAATTCTCTTATAATTAGAATAATCACTCCAATCACTAAAAAGCAAATGCTTTTCGCCAGTTTCATAAAAATATTTTTTCGTCAACCCCTAAATAGAGGGAATATTCACTTATTCACAATAAATATGCAGTCGTTTTAGCATATTTTAATATTGTATATAATATCTAAGTCCGTAATATTGAGGTCTTGGCAAAAAAAACAAGAGATGTTATACAATATCCTCTCTTGCACTTTTTATTCACACAAGTTGCATACAATTGCATTCCCCTTTGCTAAAAGCTAACTAAATAATAGGCAATTAAAACAAAAAACCATCAATTAACCACCCTCTACAGCAGTTAGCTTCGTTGATGTTGAGGCATTTAGATATGCAAAGTTTTAAACGTTAAATTACTTCAGGAGATGTAAAATTTCGCTGTGTTTATAACTTTTTAAGCGCGTGAATTTAGCATCACACTATCAATTGGATTAATTATATTAAATAACAAGCCTGAGAGGATTGTGGCAAAATAAATAATTTAATACTAAAGTTTTCATTTCCTACATCGTTATAACTTATTCAGAGCACTGTAATTTCGTTGTATCTGAAGCATGATAAAAAAAACATAAATGCCACATGAAATATGAATTGTTTGACTTGAAAGAAATTTAGGCAAAAAAAAACCTAGCCGAAGCTAGGTTTTTCTCTCTCTATGAGATGTGGCGGACGCGGCAGGAGTCGAACCTGCGACCGCCTGGTTCGTAGCCAGGTACTCTATCCAGCTGAGCTACGCGTCCGCGGTATGAAAACTTCTTTATTCAGCCTTAACATTAGCTGATTTACCATTGATTGCCACATTTATAAGATAAAAGTGGCGGACGCGGCAGGAGTCGAACCTGCGACCGCCTGGTTCGTAGCCAGGTACTCTATCCAGCTGAGCTACGCGTCCGCAATGGCGGAGAGGGAGGGATTCGAACCCTCGATCCGGGATAAACCAGATACTCCCTTAGCAGGGGAGCGCCTTCGGCCACTCGGCCACCTCTCCAGTGGGTGCGAATATTAATGGATCTTAAAAATAAGTCAAACAATTTTTCGCATTTATTTCTTAATTTGAACTGTTTGCTGACAATTCACGCAATAATGCTGTTTTTTAACCAATTCAAGGCCTAAATACTTTTCAAATGAAATTCCCTCATAAAAAAAGCACCACTATGTGGTGCTTTTTTTATTAGGGGATATACACTTTTAAAGTTTATTTCCCGATACCTCTGTATCGCCTTTTTCAGCTTGTATACGCATATAAATTTCTTCACGGTGCACTGAAACCTCTTTTGGCGCATTAACACCTATTCTTACCTGATTTCCTTTAACGCCTAAAACAGTTACGGTAACATCGTCACCTATCATTAAAGTTTCACCTACGCGTCGTGTTAATATAAGCATTACATCTTCCTTTTCAAAAAATGAGAATCACTAAAAATATATATAAGCTAGTAATATATTTGGATTAGTTTACTTTTTTCAGTTTACTATTAAGTAATAGACAACTTTTTAAAAAAAGTCATTATTCATTTTTAAACTCATTTCCAATGCAGTATAAAAATGAAAGAGCATAATTTATAACAAAATAAATTGCCATAAATTAATTAGTATGATCATATCAATAATCACTTACCTTTGAATAGTTTTATAGCCCTATTTTTACTCAAAATCTGTTATTTATTGTCCTAGGTTAGTAATCTTTTGTATACGTTTACATTTTGCTAACATTCGATACTATGTAGTAATTATCGTTTGTATTAAGGCATAAAAAAGGAGCTTTCGCTCCTCATTTATTCAAGTAAAAAATAGCCTAACTAAGCTTTTCTACCAGCCAAGGTTTTACTGACTCTAAAGCAGACGTGATATTCTCAGGTTGACTCCCCCCCGCTTGTGCCATATCTGGACGCCCGCCACCTTTACCACCCACTTGCTGAGCTACATGGTTGACCAACTCACCCGCTTTAACTTTATTGGTTAAATCTTTAGTAACACCAGCAATCAAACCAACTTTCGGACCATTAGCTGTTGCTAACATGATAATACCTGATTGCATTTTATTTTTAAGTTCATCTACCATGCCACGAAGTGCTTTGCTTTCAACACCATCTAAATCAGCAATAAGTACTTTAATACCGTTGATATCTATAGCTTGATTCACAAGATCAGAGCCCGCTTGAGCAGCCAGCTCTTGCTTTAATTGACTTATTTCTTTTTCAAGTAACTTGGAGCGACTAATAAGTTGTTCAACCTTTGCATCAACGTTACTTGCGTCAGCTTTAACTAAGGCAGCAACGTTATTTAATTTATTTGCCTGCTGATTAATGTAATCTAATGCTGATGTTGCTGTAACCGCTTCAATACGACGAACTCCCGCGGCAATACCAGACTCAGACACTATCTTTAATAAGCCAATATCACCCGTTCTATTAACGTGTACACCACCACAAAGCTCGATAGAGAAGTCACCTAAAGTTACAACACGCACTTCGTCATCATATTTTTCACCAAAAAGTGCCATTGCACCTCTTTCTTTGGCTTCTTCAATATACATAGATTCAGTTTGCTTTTCATGGTTACGACGAATCTCATCATTAACCATTTTTTCTACTTGCTGTAATTCCTCAGTAGTGACCCCTTCAAAGTGAGAGAAATCAAAACGTAGTTTCTCTGCATCACATAAAGAACCTTTTTGAGTAACATGCTCACCTAAAACTTTTCTCAGTGTTGCATGCAATAAATGTGTTGCTGTATGGTTTTTAACAATCGCAGCTCTACGCTCAATATCAATTTCAGCTTTTACGCGACGATTCACACCCATAGTCGTTCGTGCTACACCACAATGAGCAAATGCATTACCCAGTTTTATAGTATCTTCAACTTCAAATACACCGCCATCAAGGTGTAATAAGCCAGTATCACCAACTTGACCACCCGATTCAGCATAAAATGGCGTTCTATCTAAGATAACAATTCCTTGCTCACCTGGTAGAAGCTCATTCACTGAGGTTTGTTGTTGACTGTTAAATAGCTCTACTACAGTCGCAGAGTATGAATCATTGTCATAGCCCTTAAAGCCTGTTTTATGATCAGACTTTAATTGTTGATTGTAATCAGTACCAAATTGGCTTGCTTGCTGAGCACGTTCACGCTGTAAGCCCATGGCTACATCGAAACCATTTTGATCTATTTTTAAGTGACGTTCACGAGCAATATCTGCCGTTAAATCAGCAGGGAAACCATATGTATCATATAACTTAAATACATCTTCACCAGAAATAGTATCACTTTCTAAATTAGCTAAAATATCTTCGAGTAACATCATGCCGCGATCTAACGTACGGCCAAATTGCTCTTCTTCAATACGTAATAGTTTTTCAATAATGGCTTGCTGTTGAGCTAACTCAGGGTATGCTTCGCCCATTTGCTCGATAAGAGATGCAACCAGTTTATGGAAAAAGTGTCCTTTAGCTTCAAGTTTATGACCATGACGTATCGCACGACGAATAATACGGCGCAATACATAGCCACGTCCCTCATTTGACGGCACAACACCATCAACAATTAAGAAACAACATGAACGAATATGATCACTGATAACTCTTAATGACTTGTGCTCTAGGTCAGTACAGTCTAATAGATTGGCCGTATCTTTAATAAGTGCTTGGAATAAGTCGATTTCGTAATTACTATGAACATTTTGCATAATGGCAGAAATACGCTCTAAGCCCATACCTGTATCGATTGACGGATTAGGCAACGGCTCCATATCACCATTGGCTTGGCGATTAAACTGCATGAAAACAATATTCCAAATTTCAATAAATCGATCACCGTCTTCATCAGGAGACCCCGGAGGCCCACCAAAAATTTCTTCACCGTGATCATAAAATATTTCTGAACAAGGACCACAAGGACCAGTATCACCCATTGACCAGAAGTTATCTGACTCATACTTTTTATCAGGCGACTTATCACCAATACGGATGATTTTTTCTACAGGTACACCAATCTCATTTTTCCAAAATGAAAAAGCTTCTTCATCACTTTCATAAACAGTGACTAAAAGTTTTTCTTTAGGTAGACCTAAAACTTCTGTTAAGAATGTCCATGCATAGGTAATAGCGTCTTCTTTAAAATAATCACCAAAGCTAAAGTTACCTAACATTTCAAAAAAGGTGTGGTGACGAGCTGTATAACCAACATTTTCTAGATCATTATGCTTACCACCAGCTCGAACACAACGTTGTGCAGAAGTGGCACGAGTATAACTACGTTTTTCTGCCCCCAAAAATACATCTTTAAATGGCACCATTCCGGCGTTTGTGAATAATAACGTCGCATCATTTCCTGGAACAAGAGAGCTACTCTTAACAATTTGATGCTGTTTGGTGGCAAAAAAATCTAAAAATGCCTGGCGTACTTCGGCGGTGCTTTTAATCATGGGATTCTCAATTATTCATTCAATTAAAACTGGGTAGCACTTTTATTCATTAGACTACCTCTACATCATGCTTCGCTCACTTACTCATAAGCGTAGTTGGCGTTCACTACCGTTAAAATTTCCTCGGTGGAAAATCCACGGTATTGTAAAAATCGTATTCTTTTGGCTTTATCTTTTTGATCGAAAATGGTCTTTATACCAAAACGCTTATTATACGCAAGCTCAGCTTGAAGATACCAATCAATTTCACAGTTTTTATGCAATTGATGAATAATTGTTGAACAAACTCCCTTTTGTTTAAGTTCATTAGCAATATATTGCCAGCCATAGCCTCTATTTGAACGATAACGACACACGGTTTCAGCAAACCGATCGTCTGACAAATAGTTTTTTTTTAATAATTGAGCGATGGCTGCATCAATATCACTTTGTTGATATTCTCTTTGCTTTAATTTTTGCTGAATTTCCAGCTCTGAGTATTCTCGCCTTGCGAGTAACCCAACAGCACATTGTAAGGCAGTACTTTTCAATGTTTATTCCAGTGTTAATATTAAAAGTTTGGCAAGGTAAGTTGCAAGTCACTATCTGATTCTTGCGAAAAACCTAACGTTAAGCCAACCAGCCTTATACCACGGTTATTAGACCTCGCTAACGCCTTTGGCAATAACTGCTTGAAAACAGTTTTCTGGCAACTATGACTTTGTTGTTCAACCGTTGTTTGGTTAAAGTCATTAAATTTTAACTTGATCCCTTGGCGAACAATATGACGATTAGTGTGCTTATCTAATCTTGCTAAAAGCTTCTCATAAAGTGATTCAATCACCTCAATACATTCATCTTCTGAGATAATATCCTCAGGTAACGTAGTTTCAATAGCCAATGACTTTCTTTGCCTACAGACTTCTAATGCTCGATGATCAACACCGTGCGCTTTTAAAAATAACGTATGGGCAAACTTTCCAACAATAGGCTGTAAGCTTTTTACTTCACTACCTCTGATATCTTTACAGGTTCTAAAGCCATGACGTTGAAGTTTTTCAAATGTTTTCGGCCCGATACCGGGGATTTTTTTTAAAGAAAGTTCTTCAACAAATTCTGAGACTTTATTTGGTGTGATTACAAACTGGCCGTTGGGCTTATTTTCATCACTGGCAATTTTCGCCAAAAATTTATTAGGTGCAACACCAGCCGATGCCGTTAAATTCAATTCTTGAAATATATCTTGTCGTATTTGCTGAGCAATTAAGGTTGCACTCCCCTGAAATTTTGTTGTATCTGTCACATCAAGAAAGGCTTCATCAAGGGATAATGGCTCAATTAACTGTGTGTAACGTGAGAAAATTTCTCTAATATGCTCAGACGTTTCTTTATAGACATCCATTCGACCATGAACAATTTTAAGCTCAGGACAAAGTTGTTTAGCTTTAATTGCTGACATGGCAGAGCGTACACCGAATTGACGTGCTTGATAATTACACGTGCAAAGCACACTTCGAGGACCATCTCCACCAACAGCGAGGGGAATATTGCGGTACTCTGGGAAATCACGCATTTCTACCGCTGCGTAAAAACAGTCCATATCAATATGAATTATCTTACGAAGTTGAGCCATGTTGAAGTATCCCACACCAATTAACTGTATATAAAAACAGTATACCTAATTGTAGGAGTAAGGCAAATACAGTTAATGACTATTTTTTAATACTATATAAACTTGGTTTAATTACATCTGCAAGGGCATTAACATGATCATCTCTATCATTTAAAGCGGTAATATAGTGATACTGCTCACCACCAGCTTCGATAAAGATCTCTCTATTTTCATGAACCAACTCCTCTAATGTTTCTAAACAGTCCGCACTAAAAGCAGGACTTAAAATAGCAATATGTTTATTTCCTTGTGCTGGCAACTCAGATAACGTTTCATCAGTATATGGCTGCAACCATGGCGCTTTACCAAAACGAGATTGAAATGTTGACATGATATTATTTTCTAACAGAGTCGTTTTTTGCATCAGCTCTGCTAAAAGCAATGATGTTGTTTCAATACACATGTCATAATATGGATCGCCCCACTCTCTAAAAGCTTCTGGCATACCATGATATGAAAGTACAAGCTTATCGGGAACGCCATGTTCATTAATGTGTTCTATAACGCTGTTAGCGAGTGCTGAGATATAACCTTTATGAGTATGGTAGCCACTTAAAAAGTGTAAGGTAGGCACCCAGCGCCATTGTTTGATTTCCTGACTAAGAGCATCAAACGTTGAACCTGTGGTCGGTGAGGCATATTGAGGGTAAAGCGGTAAAATGACTAAATGACTTATACCTTGTTGTTGAAATGAACGTAAAGCACTAGAAATGCTTGGATTGCCATAGCGCATAGCAAGTTCTACCACAACATTATCGCCATACTCGTTGGTTAATATTTGTTGTATTTTTTTCTGCTGTTTTTGACTTATCGTAATAAGAGGAGCGCCTTCGTCTTGCCAAATACTTTCATATAACTTTGCTGACTTTGCCGGCCTAATACGCAAAATAATGCCGTGAAGGATACATAGCCAAATAAGCCTTGGGATTTCTACAACTCTTGGATCAGATAAAAACTCTCTTAAATACACTCGTAGTGCTTTGGCTGTAGGAGCATCAGGAGAGCCTAAATTAGTGAGTAAAACTCCAACCTTATTGTTTTCAGGGCTTGTCTTTGCACTAGCAGAAAATCTAGATTTCATGAATCATTCCATTAGAAAGAAAAGGCGACAAAAAGCCGCCTTAATATTTATTCTTAACAACTAAGCAATATCGCTATTCTACAAGTTTATCGACTTGTAAATTAAGAGTGTCTTCGTTATTCACATCAATATTTAATATTTCGCCTTTGAAATCTCCTGGCTTAATACCTGCGCCACCTTGATTCGAGACCACGGCATAAATATGAACTCGCTCAACACTACTTAAATTACTTTCTGGTGTCATCGCTTGTTGATTATTCAAAACAACCACTTTAGGTAAGTCACTCGCCATAATTTTTACCGCTGCTAACGGCATACGCCTACCATCAGTTGGTATTGCATAAACAAAAACAACTTTATCATCACCATTAGCTAATGTTTGAGCAATGTTTGCAGAAAGTTCAACATTAATCGATAGCTTAGGGCCTGCCACTTCTGCCTGAACCGACGAAGGCATACCCGCTCGCTTGTTCGCTTCAGCTATCGCTTCTTGCAATGCCGCAATATTAACCCCAGGTTTATTCGAATCAATAACCAGCTGCCAATGCTTAATAGCTTGTTGGTAATTGGTTTCAATGAAATTATGCATACCTAGTAAAATATTAGTAGAAGGATCTTGTGGATCTAACGCTAACGCTTTATCAATATACTGCTGAACCTGCTCATCAATTTGCTGATTATTACGATAATAACTTGCCTGGGCTTTAACACCGACAAGGTCTGCATGCTCCCCCTCCAGTTTGATAACTTCATCAACAGCAGCAATAGCAGCATCAAAATCAGCAACACTAATATAAGCTTGACCAAGGTTATACCATGCTTCACTATCTTTAGGTTCTTTTTCAAGATGCTGTTGCAACTCTTTTATATAAGCAATGGCTTGTTCGTGACGTTGCATTTGTGCTTCTTCAGAAGACATCGCTTGATGTTGGCTATCTTGCGGTGGCATTTGGGTTAACTTATCGAAAATACCTTGCTTTTGATAAACTCCAAAAGCAAAAATCAGCATAAATAAGCTTAAACCGACAGGCCAAAATATAGACATCAACTTTTCACGGCTTTGTAACTCAGCAGCGTCAGTACCACTTTGATTGCTTTCAATATCTTGCAGCAAGGTGTTATCAAGTTCGGCTAATAAGTATTGATAGTTTTCTTCATCAATACCACCGTCAGCATAATCTTGTTCAATTTCTTTCTTATGTTCGTGGTACAAGTCAATATTAGTTTGTTCACGAAGGCTCATGTCAACAACATCTGCTGACGAGTTATTACTATATTGTTTAAAAAACGGACGCCATATAATACCTAATAACAAAATCAAGCAGGCAAGGCTAATCAGTAAAAATTCCATAATACTATCTTCTTAATACTCTATTTATCTTTTAATAGCTGCTTGAGTTTATCTTGCTGCTCTGAGGTTAGTGCCAATTCTTCTTTTTTGGCTGGCTTTCGTCTCACAATTAAAACGACGATTACAAGACCTAATAACACTAGAATTGCAGGGCCAAACCATAAAACATACGTTAATTCTGATACCTTGGGACGATAAAGAACAAACTCACCATACCTATTAACCATAAAATCAACAATTTCACTATCAGCTTTGCCTTGTTGCAATAATTCATACAATTCACGGCGTAAATCTGCCGCAATAGGAGAATTAGAATCAGCTAAGTTTTGGTTCTGACATTTTGGACAACGTAATTCTTTACTTAATGCTTGAAAGCGAATTTTCGTTACTTCATCTTTAAACTCATAAGTATCTACAGGACTTGCATTAACATCATTTAATGAACTTGCAAGGGAAACAGCAGCCACTATAGCCACGTTAATCATAATACGCATTAAAGAACTCATCGCTATTCTCCCTGTTTTCTTTCAGCAATAATTTGCGCAATTAGCGGCTCAAATTCAGTACGCCATACGCGTGTATCAATTGCACCGGCAAATCGTTTTCTAATGATGCCATGATGATCTATAACAAACGTTTCCGGAGCTCCATAAACACCAAGATCTAGCCCCAATGTACCAATTTCATCAAAAATTGAAAATACATAAGGGTCTTCATAATGAGTCAACCATTCTTGGGCAGCATTACGTTCATCTTTATAGTTCAAACCATACAGTTTCAACTCTGATTTTTTCGCAATATCAACAAGGTAAGGGTGCTCATATTTACATGTAGGGCACCAAGTTGCCCATACATTCAACAGCACGATTTCCCCTGTTAAGTCCTGAGCGGATACGATTCTTTCAGCATTATTCAAAGTAGGTAATGAAAAGCTTGGTATTGGTTTACCCACCAAAGCTGACGGCATATCTTGTGGGTTTAATGACAAACCGCGATATAACACCACACCTAAAGCTAGTACTAAAATGAGTGGAATAAAACGAATTAATTTATTCATCATGACACCTTAGTTGCTTGTGGGTTCATCACAGGGTTTGTGACGGCATCCGCAATTACTGTCTTACTTGCTTTCGATGTTTTACGTTGACGATAACGTTTATCAAACATTGATAAAATACCACCGATACTCATAAAAATGGCGCCAAGCCAAATCCAACGAACAAAAGGTTTGTAATGTACACGAATTGCCCAAGCACCGTCAGGCAATGGATCTCCTAAGGCGACATAAACATCTCTGAACAAACCAGGATCAATTCCTGCTTCTGTCATACCCATGGTTTGTACACGATACGCTCTGCGTTCAGGCTTTAATAGCGCTACAAAATTATCGTTTTGGTAAACATTAATTTGGCCTTGTTCCGCGCTATAATTAGGGCCTTCTACCTGTTTGATGCCATTAAATTCAATCTGATAACCAGAGATTTCAACTTTTTCACCCACAGCCATTCTAATGTTTGATTCACTTTCATACATAGAAACAATAGTGACACCAACAATCGTTACGGCAATGCCTGTATGTGCCACAGCCATGCCGACATGACTCATAGTTAATTTTCCTGATTGTTTGTATTGATTTAATACTTCTTTAATAACAACAAGGAATACCCAAATAGCTAAAATCATTCCCATACTTACTAGCGCGTTAAATTCTCCACCGTAAACAACTGGGAATAGCAAACCTAAGGCTACACTAATAATAGATGGCTTAAATAACTGCTTGCGAAGCTCACCTGATTTCGCTTTTTTCCAACGAATAAGTGGCCCTATACCCATAACTACGAATAGGAAACTCATAATAGGTATAAACACTGCATTAAAATATGGAGGCCCTACAGAAATCTTTCCGTAACCTAACGCATCAACCAGTAAAGGATAAAGTGTACCAAGTAACACGGTAACCGTGGCAACCACTAAAATAACATTACAAAGTAATAAAGCTGTTTCACGGGAATAAAAAGCAAAACGTGAGAAACTAGATACGGCACTTGCTTTAAAAGCATAGAGTGTTAATGCACCGCCCATTGCAATGGCTAGTAGCATCAAAATAAAGATACCTCGTGACGGATCTGCCGCAAATGAATGCACTGAAGTAATGACACCTGAACGTACTAAGAACGTCCCGAGTAAACTCAAACCGAATGCAAATATAGCTAATAAAATAGTCCAGTTTCTAAAGGTGCCACGCTTCTCCGTTACAGCTAAAGAATGGATAAGTGCTGTACCGACTAACCACGGCATGAATGACGCATTTTCAACAGGATCCCAGAACCACCAACCGCCCCAGCCTAGTTCATAGTACGCCCACCAACTACCTAGTGCGATACCTAATGTTAAAAACATCCACGCTCCTACAGTCCATGGACGTGACCAACGCGCCCATGCTGCATCCATTTTGCCTGACATTAACGCAGCAACAGCAAATGCGAAAGCGACAGCAAAACCAACATAACCTAAATAAAGTAAAGGAGGGTGAATGATTAAACCAATATCTTGTAACAACGGATTTAAATCTCGACCTTCCATTGGGACATTAGGCCACAGGCGCTCAAATGGGTTTGAAGTCAATAAGGTAAAAGCAATAAAGCCAACCGCTATCATACCCATTACGGCAAGAACACGTGTTATAAACTCTTCTTCAATACCTTTGGAGAACCTTGCAACGGCAACAGTCCAGGCAGTAAGTGAAAATACCCAAAGTAATAATGACCCTTCATGGCCACCCCAGACAGCACTAATTTTAAAATAATATGGTAAGTGACTATTTGAATGACTCGCAATGTATTTGACTGAAAAATCATCAACAACAAAACAATAAGCCAATATACAAATACTTATCGCAGTAAAAATAAACATGCCAAAGGTTAATGGTTTAGCATAATGCATTAATTTTTTCAGTGAACTTTGCTGCGAACTATGTAAGCCAATCAATGGCACTATGCTTAAACAAATGGCAAAAGCGAGTGCTATGATCAAGGCAAAGTGGCCTAGTTCAGGTATAAGTATTGGTACCAGATCAGGTATCATTTATCTCTCCGCATCTACTTTAAGAACATATCCCAAGATTCCAGGTTACTCTTCTAAAAGCATAATCAGTAAGGGGTTATAAAAATAATGTCGCAATGCTAACATTTTCAAGCGTAAAATTTTAGCTTAAATCTTTCAGGTAAGTTGTTTCAGAATGTTACAACTTTTCACATCTTTATTAACTTGCTTTTCGGTGGCTATGGTATGATATCATGCAAATAGTTTATACGATCCATATCAAGAATTATTCGACAAACATGGGTTAAGATCTGCTGCATACCTTATATAGCGTAGCATCATAAAAGAATACAAAAGTGAATCCATTGCCAAACTCTACTCCATCAACACATAACAACATCCTACTTAAAGGCGAGAATTTAACCTGTATTAGAGAAGACAGGTTGTTATTTGATGATTTAAATGTAGAAATTAACGCGGGTGATATTGTGCAAGTAGAAGGGCCAAATGGTTCAGGTAAAACTAGTTTACTGCGAATTTTAGCCGGACTTTCACAGCCCTATGAAGGCAACGTTCTCTTTAAACAGACCGCGATTAGCCAATGTCGCGAAGAATATCATGAGAACCTGCTATATTTTGGCCATTTGCCTGGAGTCAAAGGCGAAATGAGCGCAGAAGAGAATTTATCGTTTAATTTAGCTCTTCACGGCTTAGACACCAGCGAAACTCATGACGATTTAGCTCATGTAAACTTATTAGGCTTTGAAGATAGCTTGGCATCTCATTTGAGTGCAGGCCAACATCGACGTATTGCCCTTGCAAGACTTTACCAAAGCCAAGCCCCAATATGGATATTAGATGAACCTTTTACTGCTATTGATAAGCAAGGGGTTGCTAGTTTAGAGCAGCGATTTACGGAACATGCTGAGCAAGGCGGCTGCGTCATCTTAACAACCCATCAAGATTTACTCGCTATTTCGAGTGACAAAGTTAAGAAAATCACCTTAGACTATGCCTTTGAGTAATGAATTGAGATAGCATATGACCATTAAATCAGAACTCACTGAGCAAGCTGAAACATCACTTGAATCATCAGAAAAAATCACCATGACACACTCTCAAATGAAGAGCTTATCTTATCGTGATGCTTTTTTCCTCGTGCTAAAACGTGACATTACTATAGCACTTCGCCATCGTGACGATATTATTAACCCTCTTTTATTTTTCATCATTGTGGTTACATTGTTTCCTTTGGGTATCGGGCCTGAAGCAAATACCTTAAGTCAAATTGCCCCAGGAATTATCTGGGTCGCTGCACTACTAGCTACCTTATTATCATTGGATAGATTATTTAAGTCTGATTACAATGACGGCTCTTTAGAGCAAATGCTACTTAGCCCACATCCCATATTTTTGCTGGTGCTTGCCAAAGTTGTTGCTCACTGGTTAATTACTGGCTTGCCACTCATTTTTATCGCTCCATTACTCGCTGTACTTCTACATTTAAATGAGCAAAGTTATGGTGCCCTTATTCTGACCTTATTACTAGGCACTCCCGTATTAAGCCTATTAGGCGCCGTGGGGGTTGCTTTAACTGTTGGCATAAAAAAAGGAGGAGTACTACTTAGCTTACTGGTTCTCCCTTTGTATATACCCGTTTTAATTTTTGCTACCAGCGCAATTGATACCGCATCGATTGGTTTACCTTATAGTGGACAACTTGCTATCATTGCTGCGCTATTTTTTGGCTCTTTAACACTTGCTCCATTCGCCGTTGGAGCTGCTTTAAAAGTGAGTACTAACTAATGTGGAAATGGTTACACCCTTATGCAAACCCTGAAGTGTCATATCACTTCACTGGACGTTTATTACCTTGGTTCAGCGCTCTTGCTGCAATTTTGCTTTCAATAGGATTAGTTTGGGCTTTATTATTTGCCCCAGCTGATTACCAACAAGGTGATAGTTTCAGGATTTTCTATATTCATGTACCCGCTGCTTCATTATCTATGGGCATTTATTTCGGTATGGCTATTGCTGCTTTATGTAGCTTAGTTTGGCAATTAAAATTAGCGGATGCTTCTGCCGCAGCTATGGCACCTGTGGGTGCCGTATTTACTGCCATTGCACTATTAACAGGATCTGCTTGGGGTAAGCCAATGTGGGGGACATGGTGGATTTGGGATGCAAGATTAACTTCAGAATTAATTTTATTATTTCTTTATTTAGGTGTTATAGCGTTACATAGTGCCTTTGAAGATAAAAATTTAGCCGGTAAAGCCGCAGGCATTCTTACCTTAGTGGGCTCAATAAACTTACCTATTATTAAATATTCTGTTGAATGGTGGAATACCCTTCACCAAGGCTCCACAGTAAGTAAACTGGGTAAACCGTCAATGTCACTTGATATGTTATGGCCGTTCTTATTCTGCTTCTTAGGCTTTGCAATGTTAGTTGCCGTAATTGTTTGTTATAGATTTAGAAATGAAATATTGGCTCGTAATAGCATCCGACCTTGGGTACGTGAATTAGTCAGTGCACGAGCAACTCATAAATAATATAGATAAATTGGAGAGCACAAATGCAATTTAATAGTTTTAGTGAATTTATCAATATGGGTGGTTATGGTTTCTATGTTTGGCTTTCTTTTGGTGTTTCAGCACTATTATTAGTTATTTTATTGATCAGCTCTAAAGCAGACCACCAAAAAATCATTAATAATATTGCTAAACAAAAGCAGCGTGAAGATAAATTGCGTCAAGCCAGAGAATTAAGAAAACAACAAGCAAGCTCAGCACAAGATGAAGCTGAGCAAGCGACTAGTTAACCCGTTGTAATTAAGAATTTAGTTTTATTTATTTAAGGAAATTTCATGAATCCACGTCGTAAAAAGCGTCTTGCCATTGTAGGTTCAGTGTTAATAGGTATTGGCGCAGTTGCAGGCTTAGTTTTATATGCGTTAAGTCAAAATATTGATTTGTTTTATACCCCTTCCGAGCTTACTCAAGGTAAAAAAGATACGGGATTAAAACCAAGTCTTGGGCAACGTATCCGCATTGGCGGTCTAGTAGTGCCTGGTTCAGTTAAGCGTGACCCAGAAAACTTAAAAGTCTCATTTAAATTGGCAGACATGAAAACCCCAATAGAGTTCAATGAAAGCGACCCGATGACTACGGTCTACTATGAAGGAATATTGCCTGACTTATTTCGTGAAGGTCAAGGTATTGTCGCTAATGGCGAGCTAGTTAATCATAATGTTACTGGCCTAAGCATTGAAGCGAGTGAAGTATTAGCCAAACATGATGAAAATTATATGCCAGCAGAGCTAGCTGAGTCTGAAGGTAAAGGCCATAAGAAAACTTCTTATAGTGAAAAGCAGCTTGAGAGCAAAGGTTAAAAAACCTCATCGCTATTAAAAAGAAAAACGCGAGTATGCATTACTCGCGTTTTTTATTGATATAACTCTAGGTCATCATCGCTACAGTAAATGACTGTTACTTCACGGTTTACTTCACTCATATTTTACATCCTTTTTAAACAAGTAAATTTAATTTCGTTGTCCATGGCTCCATTCCACAACGCTAATGATAAAGTAGCATGAGCAGTAGGTGATACCTGACTGTACCAGACAAGAACGTTTTCAACACTGATTAGAAATACCTTATTCTTTATTGCTTTAGACTTTCATTCCCATTGAAATAAGGCATAAAAAAACCTCGAGATAGCGAACTAATCTCGAGGTCGACCAAATGACCGTTTAACGCACCCTCAACCTGCTTAGCAAAAATAGTTTTCAACTAAGCATTTAGAGAAAGTAACTAAGCATAAAACCACATATGCTTAGTAATTCTATTGACCTGTGATTAACATTCACAGAAACACCCAAATAACACGTCTTAGTTCCAGCTTCGCATTTTGCAGCCTTTTACCGCATAAAAAAGGATAAAAGCGTAACAAGGCAACATAACGATATAGCCACCTTGCTGCCCCATTGAGCTGCCACTTGCTAAGCCCCAGAATAATGGCCCAAAAGCACCACCTGAAATACCCATAACAAGCAATGCCGAGCCTACACTGGTTAATTTACCCATACCTGAAAGCGCTAATGGAAATACCGCAGGCCAAACAATGGCATTAGCTAAACCTAAGAAAGCGATCAAAATTAAGGTATCAGGGAACTGTGCATCACCAAGGATAAAGGACAAAGCATTCGCAATGGCGAAAGAGTTATTATCGCCTAAAACAACACCTAAACTTAACAAAATGCCTAACACAGCCGAAACTGTCAGTGCCATTTGCTGTGAGACAAAACGAGGAATTAGTACAATACCTAAAATATAACCAATAACCATGCAACCCATAGTGTATGAAGTCATTACGCTGTAATTTTCTACGCCTAATGATAAAGCAAATGTACCAATGGTATCCCCAGCAATAACTTCAACAGCGACGTAGAAAAACAACGCTAGTACACCTAATGCTAAATTTGGATGAGCAAGCGCTTCTTTAATGTGGCCTTTATTCTCACCTTCTTCAGCTTCACTTTCTAATTCAGGCAAAGGAGACTTTTTAACAGCAAAACCAAGAAAGCCAATAAATAATGCCATGCCTAAATAGGGATAAACCAATGCATCGGCCATTGCGTCGATTTGGCTAGACGATAATTCGCCCGCCGACGTATCAGAAAAACCACTTAGAATTAATGCAGTAAACACAATAGGTGCAACAACACCTGCTCCTTTATTTAGAATCCCCATAATTGAGATCCTTGCTGCTGCGGACTCTTCTGGGCCAATCCTTACAACATAAGGATTTACCGCAGTTTGCAGTAATGTTTGCCCTGCCCCCATAACAAGCTGCGCAAATAAAAATAGCGGGAAAAACTGTGTTTTGGCTGCGGGAATAAATAATAAGCCAGCAACCATCATTGTCGCCATACCTAAAGCCATACCACTTTTATAACCAACTTTTCGAATGACTGCTGCAGAGGGTAAAGCTGTAAATGTTACCGCGATATAGAAAGAAAATAGTATCAATGATGCTTGAAAAGGCGATAACTGCAGGATTTGTTTCAGGTATGGCATTAACGAGCCATTTAACCAGGTAGCAAAACCTAAAATAAAAAATAACCCTGCAACGATTGCCATTGGCAAAGCATTACTTTGTGGTTTCTCTTGTGGTACAGACATTTCCATAACTTCCTCGTAATTTACTTATTGTAAAATTTATAATTATTCTTTTAGTTCTTGCGTATTTATATTTTTTTTCCACTGATCCAAGTTTCTTTCACACTTAAATCATCATTTAGCATTAGCAAATCCGCCTGCATACCCACACACAACTTGCCACGTTGCATTGCATTATTTTGGTAAAGATATTTTGCAGGGTACAAACTCCCCATACGAATAGCTTCACTTAAAGTTAAACCTAACTTTAAGTGAACATTTTTCACTGCACTTGCCATATCTAGTGAGGAGCCTGCTAACTCACCCGTTGTTGAGGTTAATTTACCATTCTCAACGTATACAGTGCGATCATACAGCGCAAACTCTGTTTGATCTGTGCCAACAGGCGGCATAGCATCCGTAACTAAAAACACTTGCCCTTGTGGCTTTGTTTTAATGGCTAATTGACAACTTGCATAATCAACATGATGTCCGTCAACAATCAAACCACAACTCGTGTTATCGTTTAACAGTGCACACCCGACAACTCCAGGCTCGCGCCCTTGTAGAGGTGACATTGCATTGAATAAGTGAGTAAACCCTGTGGCTCCCGCTTTTACTGCTTTTTCTGTAGTTTCATAATCTGCATTGGTGTGCCCAAGACACACTAAAATACCCAACGAAACCATTTTTTCAATTTCTGCAGCCGATACTGTTTCTGGCGCAACAGTAACAAGGATTTGCCCGATATCTTTACGAGACAACACTTGCCACTCGGCTTCAGATATTGGTCTGATAAAGTCTGCACAATGAGTGCCTTTTTTTGCTACCGATAAGTGAGGCCCTTCAAAATGAACACCAACAATACCAGGTACTTTTTCATTGATAGCTTGTGCAATAACATCTGCAGCTTGAGACATGACAGAGACTTTATCGGTAATTAAAGTCGGCAGCATGGCAGTCGTGCCAAACTTAGCATGAGCCATCATCATGGCTGTGAGTTTATCTATACTAGGAGAATCATTAAATAAGACTCCGCCACCACCATTCACTTGTAAATCAATATAACCTGGAACAACAAGCTCTTTAGAAACAAGATCAGCCTTATCTGTATTTAAATCTATGCTAACAATTTTACCATGCTCAATCGTTAATACCTGATCAGAATGAAACTGTTCACCGTCAAATAATCGATGTGCATGAAAGCGTATTGAAGTCATTTATAATCCTAAAAAGTAGCACGAGCTTAATAAGTTAGCAGCTCACCCTACATTATTGTATTTACTTTGCTAATTATTTTTGTTGCTGCTTAGCAAGCGTCTTTCTAGCAAACAGAACCGCCCCTACCTCTGGCGGGCTCAATGGTTCAGCCAATTGAGCTTGAATATCTTTAGCTAACCAGGGTTTTAACCTAGGTGTTAAGCCACCGATCATAGAGATACGAGGAGGCTGTTTTGCAAGTAACGTGCGTGCAATACTGTTGATATACTCTGCCCCTTCTTCAACAATACCTAAAGCGATTTTGTCACTTTGCTCAGCAGCGTCAAACACTAAGTTAGCTAACTGTGCATAGTAAGTGGCAACTTTACCTGCTATTGCTTCAACTAACTCGGTATCATCTTTACAGTTTAATTTAGCAAGTAAAACATCATTCATAATAGACGGCGAAACAACACCATCTAATGATAACAGCACTTGTTTAGCCGCTTGTAAGCCAAACCATGCGCCACTACCTTTATCACCATGTGGAAAGCCATGAGCACCAATAATAAATTCTTCATCATCGATACAAGAAAAACCACATGATCCAGTACCAGAAATCATTACCGCGCCATCGTTACCTTGGTGTGCACCTAAACAGGCAATTAGTAAATCGGTTGCAAGAAACATCTGCTTAAAAGGATGTTGCCACTCAGCCATTTTATCAAAAAGTACGGGTAAGTTGACCCCCGCAAGGCCAACGCCTGCCACTAAGTCACTTAATGGCGTATCAGGCATACCTGCATCTTCAAGCGCCATTTTTGCTGATTCAGTAATCGAGTTAGTCGCTTGCTCAAAGCCATGCAATGGATTACCAGGACCAGATATTCCTGTACCTAGTATTTCATTATCTTTATTCATGACAATGGCCTTACATTTACTACCACCGCCATCGATACCTAAAAATAACTCACTTTTATTGTCACTGCTTGTCAGCATACCGACCTCATTTAAACTGTTCTTAATCTATGAGCTTTGCTTTGCACAATGAATAAATGCTACCAAAGCTTTTTAATATTGAATTTATTTCATCTTATCGATAAATGACAGCGTTGTCATTTGTTTTTTTACAATTTTGAACATTTTTACTTTTTTCGATTCAATATTATAAGGATATGGCGATGTTATCGTATGTAATTCGCCATATTTGCTGTATTGCTTATGGCTTGCTCGTTATAACATCAACAGTTCTACTGCGACGTTGACCATTCACACTTACACTTCTAACTTTTACCTTATCTTTTACCGCAATTGGCTCTTGATAAAGCTGCCACTTGCCTTCCCCTTCTTGAAACTCAATTGCTAGTCCAGGAAAAGCTACATTCGCATGTAACTTGCCAGCTTTCACTATCGCGCCTACAGTCGGCAAACGATAGTCAATATTAGCAAGTTCTAGCTTGGCAAATTCTTTATGACCTAAGGTGGTTGCAAATAAGCGCCATTGCTTATCTCTCGCTTGTTGCTTTTCTTGGGTGAATGTACGAGTTTGTTGACTATACTTAGCACCTTCATAATTATAAGGTACGGCCCAATCAGCAAAATGCCAAGCACGTTCAGCTAATGCCAATAACCGTGGAAATACTTTATGCTCGACCATATCATCGCTTCGCGTATTTTCACTCCAAAGCTGCCCTTGAACTCCTAAAAAGCTAGTACCACTTTTCATGGGGATTTTACTATCGTCAGCTTCATAAGGATTGCCTTCTCTATCTAACCAAAACTCAGCATGAACTGGTAAGTTATCAGGCATAAACTGAAATACTTTCTCAGTATTGGTATGACGCGAAGCCCAGTAGTAACCATGCTCTTTTGGATCCGCCTCATAAGGGAAATCAAAATAAAGCGCATCAGGACTAGAAACAACAACTTGCCAATCTCTATTTACTAATGTGTGTACTTTGTCATGGCCACTCCAGAATAAGGCATCCCAGGCATTAGCTTGAACAATAGCGGGCATATTCTCTTTACGAGTATGTTCCATACCATCACTCCATCCTGCAGTTTCAATATCTAAGTCAGATAAAATACCGGCAACTCGCTCAATGAAATAAGCACCTAGCTCTTTCATATCGGTAATACCTTTATCATTATTAGCGACAAAGGCTTTACAGGCTGGTGAATCAACCCATGCACCTGCTGTTTCATCAGCACCAATATGATAGCGAGTTAATGGTTGCCCAGCCTCGGCATGCATTGCCTTAACTTGACTCATTACCTCTATAACAAAATCGTAAGAAGATTCTAAGCAAACATTAATGGTGTTATCAGAATAAAATTGAACTGATGAATATTTTGTTGTGTCATTAAAATCATCGAGTAAATATTGTTTTGCTTTTAATTCTTCTTCTGTTTGTTGAAACTTATTAAAGCGTGCCGTCATTGCTTTAACTGAAGAGCGTGAATGGCCCGGCATGTCTAATGAAGGGATCACTTGGATATGACGTGCGGTGGCTGCTTGTAAAATTTCTTGATAGTCAGCAACACTATAGTAGCCATTAACTTTACTTGAAGGGTCAACACCAGCACCTAGCTGCGGCATTAAACAAGTTTGTTCTTGTGTATCAAAACAGCGTTTAGAACCAATGTCGGTTAATTCAGGTAAACTTGGGATTTCAAGTCGCCAGCCCTCATCATCACCAAGATGCAAATGAAGTTTATTCAATTTGTAAGCAGCCATTTGCTCTAATAAATTTAAGATGAACGCTTTAGAGTGAAAGTTTCTAGCGACATCAACAAGCATGCCACGAAAGCTATAATGCGGCTCATCAACCACCTCAACAATAGGAATAGTTCCTTTGCCTACCTCAACTAATGCGGCCAATGACTGCAAACCATTAAACACACCATTACCATCTACACCAGTAACTATTACTCCTGTTGAAGTAACAGATAATTGATAACTCCCAATGGCTTTATTCTCATCACTTTCAATGGCAAGCTTTAATGGTAAAGCCTGTTTATCTGAACCAACATTAACAGATAACAGTACTAAACGAGACAATGCTGCATCAACATCTGACTGCTTCACATTACCTAGCATAAGATTAAAGCCATTACTGATATCGACAACCGCATTATTACTATCGAATATGACTTCTTTCGGTGTTGGAATGATGGTTTGGGACACTTGAGTATCGCTAACATCAGCGGCTGAAAACATCGCGTCATTGCGCTTATATAAACCAGCACTATTTAACCATTGCGTTTTATCGTTGGCAGATCTTTTAAACTGCTTTTCTTTATCAGTAAATGCAATGACATGAGGTAATATCTCTAAGCCTGTATCCGTATCTATAACCGCTTTAGTGCTTTCAATCACTTGCGCTTTGGTATTCGGTGCTTCAACTATATAGTTGGGCATAGGATCTGATTCAGATAGTGACCAAAACATTGCCCTAAATAATAAGGTTTTACTTTCAGCTTTTTTAAAACCTGAATAACTGTTTTGTAAGGTTATTTGGTGCATATCGCCATTGATATGCTTTACTTCAAACTCTTTACTTTCAAATGATTGAATGGGCGCTATCTGACTGAAATAAATACTCCAGTCCTTCGCATCAATACCTTGCTGTGCTTTAAAAGTTAATTCCACTTCAAAACAGGCACCATTAGCAATTTCTTTATCGCATTTTTCTGATGGAACGTTTGTAACGACTTGATAACTCACATCTAAATTTTTTGCAATATCATCGATATCAGTCTGAGTTGCCGAATGTAGCGCGATTAGCCTCTCACTTTCTTGCACAGACTCATTAACCTGTAACACTTCGTTTTGAACGGCTTCATTACAGCCTACTATGCTGAGAGTCGCAATTACCGATAACACTAAAAAATTTTTGTTCATTTGAAAACCCATAGATATAACTTCAATGTTTGATGAAAATAATAACTAGCACTTATTTTATTATACCCATAATCCATAATTTTGACAGCGCTGTCAAAATTAAATATGCTAACTATCAATATTAGCTAATAGCAGGATTTGTTTTATGCTATAAAATGCTAATGCGTTTATTAACGAGGGCATGTTGGATAATCAAGATTAATTTTTATATTCAAAATCGAGATGAACAATAGCTCCCCCAAAAGAGTAGTATTACCTTATGACTAACATCATCCCTTTACATAATGAAGTACATAAAGATATTAAAGTCAGTACTCACAATGATTTTAGCCGCTTCAAAGCACAACATTTGATCCCAGTGGTTGTTCAGGAGTTTTCCGCCATGGCAACTGAATTTCCTATTGTTTTTGTAAAAAATGGTGATACCGGGCAATTCTTACCTGTCGCTATGATGGGGTTAACAGAAGGGGTTAATTTATATTGTCAGCAAAAAGACTTTGACAGTGCCGTATTACCAATGAATTTTCAAACAGCTCCTTTTTCACTTACCAAACACAACCAAGAAAGTGATGAAGTTACCATCTGTATTGATTCTGACAGTAATTTAATATCTGCCGAAGGGAACGCTTTGTTTGATGACAAAGGCGAGCAAACCGATTTCCTTAAACAACGCTCTCAATTCCTAATAGACATGGTTAGTTTTAGCCAGCAAACAATGGCCATTACACAGTTATTTAACCAAAAAGAATTACTCATTACCCAACAACTAACAGTCAAGTTAGCAGATAAGCCATTAACGATTAATGGCCTCTATATGATAGATGAGAAAAAGTTAAACGAATTACCTAATGAAGAATTTAACGAGCTACGTAATAAAGGCTTATTACCTTTGATATATGCCCACTTAACCTCTATTCACCAAATCAATCGACTGGCACATAAACAAGCTAAAACATCTAACTAGTTAACTGATCAACATAGTATTTATCATAACCGACATTAGTGCAGCTAAGTTCGGTTATGATTATCTAGTATAAAATGCTATATGCAGCATAATATTCCATTCTTATTACTGTCTATTTAACATTGCTTTTTTTAAACCGTACAACCACGTTTTATGATTAAGTAAATTAGTTGCCGCTTGTTTTACTAATTGATCATTATGTTCCAATAACTTTTTACTATGGCTTTGTTCGTGTTCTGAGATAATGCTCTTTTTAGTCGTAAAGTTCATGCCATAAAGTACATACAAAAAGTTCTTATCATCAAACATATCAAAGCGACTGAAAAAGTCTGATTGCTGAGGCGGCCTAAGTTTAAATTTATTTAAGCGTTGCTTAAGTTCAGTAGAAAAAGAAGACTGCTCTCTATTTTCTTGCCAAAAAGCTGAGTCATCTCTATCAGATAAACAATAATGAAGCTTTATGAAATCGACAGTTCTTTCCCAGGCATAGGTAACTACTTTATTGTAATAAGTATTGGCACACTCAATATCAGCAGTTTGTCTTGGAAAGTTTTTCGCTAATAACTCGGCTGAAAAGTCAGACAATAGAATAGACGTGGCTTCTAGGGGCTCTAAGAAACCTTGAGCTAATCCTAAGGCTACACAGTTATTTTGCCAAAAGGACTCCCTATAACCTATCTCCATAGGTACTTTTCTCGGGGTAAAACCTTCTTCATTTACCCCCAAATATTTAGCATAACAGGCTTTAGCTTCAGCCTCAGACATGTGCTTACTTGAATATACAAACCCTGTTCCACGTCGAGTGGTGAGAGGAATATCCCATACCCAGCCTGCTTTATGAGCGGTTGCCGTGGTATAGGGGTTTAACTCTTCATCTTCAGTTACGGGTACTTGTTGCACCAGTACAGTATCTGTTAATAGTTCTTTATCTTTTTTAATGAAAGGTACATTTAGTTCTTTATCGATCAATACCGAAGAAAAGCCACTGCAATCAATATAAAAATCAAATGCGAGCTCGGCATTACTTTCAGTAAGTAAATGAGTAATGCTCCCATTTCTATCTTTTTTAACACCTGAGATGGTTTCGATTATATGGTTAACATTAAATTTTTTCTTGGCATTATCAGCAAGTAATTTTGCGAATTTAGCCGCATCGAAATGATAAGCATAAGCAAGATCACCTTGATATTCACCTGAACTTTTCCGCTTAGGGGCAAGGCCCAATTCACATATTCTTGCTTGGATACCCACATCATCAAAAGGTCTAGTAGGCTCATTGTTTAGCCAATGCCTGCTAACATCAAAGCCTCCAGGATATGGCGCATCAAATGGATGATAGTAGAAGTGTTCGGCTTCTTGCGTAGGCTTCATCCAGTTAACAAATTTAATGCCCTGTTTAAAGGTTGCATCACAAGACACGAGTAATTCAGCTTCTGAAATCCCAAAGCGTTCAAGCCCTTTCATAATATAGGGTACTGTTCCTTCTCCTACGCCGATAGTGGGTACTTTGTCCGATTCAATCACCGTGATTTGAATATCTTCAGATTGTAATTCGCTGCCTAAATGGTTTGCAGCCAACCATCCTGCAGTACCTGCACCTACAATAGCGACCTGTTTTATTTTCATCACGACCTCTCTTAACTTTAAAATTCCACATTGCTCATTATTGAGCCAGAAGTAGATAAAAAAAAACCCAGTAAAAACTGGGTTTTTTCATTACAACCGGTAATTAGAAGTTGAAACTAACACCAAGTTTGTATGTGGTTTCACCACTAAATGACCACGTAGGGTAACCTTCTTGAAGGGCAGGCTTAACATCAGTACCTGCAGCAGCTGCACCGTACTGAATGTCATCTTCACCCGTTAAGTTAACAACTTCTAACTTAACAAGAATGTTATCTGTAGCATTCCAACCTACAGTTACATCTAATGTACCAAAGTCATCATGCATACGGTTACCATAGTACTTACCATATTCACGAACCATGTACTCTGAACGCCAATTATAAGCGGCACGTGCAGAGAAATCATCATTTTCCCAGTAACCTACTAAGTTAGCAGTATGGTCTGAAGATTCAGTAAATGAACCAATGGCATCAGTATATACAGAAGCTGGTGCTTTACCATCTGAGAATGTGTAGTTAGCGTTTACACCAAAACCGTTATCCCAAGCATGATTGATTTGTAATTCAATACCATCAATTGTACCGCCGCCTGCATTCTCATATTGATGAATTGTCCAATCATCAACATTGCCTTCTGGATCAATATCTAAGTTTGGTACACCTATTTGCTGGTTAAACTCTGTAGAAGCAACGATGAAGTTGCTGATATCTTTAACAAAGTAAGTAGCAGATACTAAGTTACCGTCACCGTAGTAGTATTCTAAACTTAAGTCAGCTTGTGAAGACTTCATAGGTAATAAACCTGGTGAACCGTAAGTGATTTCTTCGTTACCTTGACGATCATCTGGGTAACCAGAGATAGCAGATAAGAATAAGTTATCGTAACTAGGACGTGTAATTGCTTGTGCAGCAGAGAAGCGCATAATTACGTCATCAGCTAAGTCAAATGCAACGTTAAAGCTTGGTAATACATCGTTATAGCTTTCGTTCTTGCTAATAACTTCTTCACTCCAACCCGCGTTTGCTGGTAAATCATCAGCAGGCGAGTTATCAATCTCATGACCGCTTGAAGTCACGTCTGTGTAGATATAACGTAAACCGAAGTTACCACGGAAACCGTCACCTTCAAAAGTAAACATACCGTATAATGAGAAGTTATCTTCTTCAATTAAACCGTAACCTGGGCGGTTATAAGTAAAGTGGTCTACTAAACTAAGCGTGCCATTGATCATTGCATCTAGGTTTGCTTTAGGAATAGTGTATTCAGCAGCACCTAACTTCATTGTACCTGAGTATAAATCTTCAGTGTTAAATGAGTTTGGCGCGTCTGTGTAACGTGCATTGTAGAATGATTTTTGGAACTCATGGCTTGTGTAACGAACACCCGTTTCAAACTTAGTAATAGCACCTAGGTCCATATCAAAGTCTACGTCTAACTGAACATATGATTCTTCATCAGAGTTAGGGCCTTGAACACCTGTCCACTGAGATGTACCAACAGTAGTATCAAGTTGATCACGTGTGAAGCTCATATCACGACCGTTAATATCAATTTGCTTACCTGTTGCATCAACTTTACCAGCCCATTTAACTTGACCGAAGTTGTCACCCCACCAACCGTAACCAAAGTTTGCACTCATTTGAGTACCACCTTCAGCTGAAGTGTTACCAGCTACAGCAGCAATAGCAAATCCGTCACCTTCATAATTAACGTTAAATTCAAACGTTTCAGAAGTCATTTCACCTTTACGTGCCCAGTTTTGGAAGAAAACATCAGTTGGTGCACTTTCTGGCGTATCACTTAATGTACAAACACCAGCAGCGTTGAACTGTTGACAGTTAGATTCACCAGCACCCCAGTTAGTGTCTGTATTGATGTACATATTTGCACCAATACTATCAGCACCAAGCTCTAATGATAGAACATGAAAGCCAAACTCAAGGCTATCTGTTGGACGGTATTGGAAAGTCGCATCTAATGCAGTGCGCTCTTGATTTTGTAGGAAACTTGAAGGTTGAATCGAAGAACGACCACCCCAATCTAAATCTGACTCAGTACCCACACGTAAGTATTCACGATCTACATATGAACCAGCAAGTAAAACACCAAATGTTTCTGATTCATTTTTCCAGCTGTATAAACCAGAGAATTCAGGAGACACAGTTTCATTTATTGAACCGTACTCACCTTTAATACCTGCGTAAACAGTATTTGCATCCATATCTAATGGCTTGCGTGTTTTAACGATTACTGTACCACCGATACCACCTTCAACAAGGTTTGCTTGGCTTGATTTATAAACTTCCATGCCACCAATTAATTCTGACGGTAACATTGAGTAGTTGAATGAACGGTCAATGTTTAATTGATCGTACCAACCTGTAGAAGCAACATTTTGACCATTTAACGTAGTTAATGTCATTACTGGGTCTGTACCACGGATTGAAACCGAAGAACCTTGACCAAATGAACGACCAACAGTCACACCAGGAATACGACCTAACGCTTGACCAACATCTGAATCTGGGAACTGACCGATGTCTTCAGCTGAAACAGCATCAACAACAGCATCGTTAAAGCGTTTAGCATTAACACTTGCACGGTTAGAACCACGAATACCAGTAACTTGAATTACTTCTACTTCGTCTTTGTTTACTTCAGCATTAGCTTCATCGGCAGCAATAGCTTGAGATGATGCTCCTGCTAGGATCATAGCGATTGAACTCGCTAACATACCTTTTTTAAATGTTTTTGATGACATCGACTTTCCCTTACACACGTTTTGTTTTTTAAAATATTTCTAATAACTAAGTATAATAATTTTCGGGCTTTTAGACAACGCTGTCATTTTTACATGACAGCGTTGTCATAAAACTCCTAAAACCATACAGCTTATTTTTACATTTGGCTAGATTAAATTAACAAAAAATTGCATCTAACTAACCTGCAATATACTAACCCACTAATTTACAAGCATTTAATCTATTTATTTTTTTAATCTGTTTTTGTAAATAAAGACAAAATGCAATCAAATATCGTTCAAAAAGAATGCAAACAAACGAATTTACCGTATATTTATTCAAATTAAATTAATAAAGTTTCAGCAGTAAACTTCTGTTTACATAAAAAAGCCCAGTTATTTTTACATAACTGGGCCTTAAAATATGGCTTTATTATTGTTGAGTATTATCAACAATACTTTTAGGCTTTCTTATTTGGCTGATTGATAAAAACGCATTAGACTTGCTGTAGAGCAATCATGGTGCTCTGATATATTATCTGTCTCAAGCTCTTGCTGAATATCAGCAGCCAGACCTTTACCTAATTCAACCCCCCATTGATCGAATGAACATATTTGTAAAATAATCCCTTGAACAAATATCTTATGTTCATAAGCGGCAATTAAGCTTCCTAATGTCTTTGGATCGATACGCTTTAATAAAATGGTATTGGTTGGTCGATTACCTTTGTGAACTTTATGCGGGGCGACCTTATCAATATAGTCTTGGGTACGGCCTTTAGCCTTAAGATCGGCGCGCACCTGTTGCTCATCAACACCCGCCATTAATGCTTGAGTTTGAGCAAAAAAGTTAGACATTAATGTTTCATGGTGTCCCTTAACAGGTGTAACACTTTCCACTGAGCCAATGAAATCGGCTGGCACAACATTATTACTTTGATGCAAATATTGATAAAAAGCATGTTGACCATTTATACCCAGCTCTCCCCAAATAGAAGGTACTGTCGCATAATCTACATCATCACCTTGCCATGTTACTGACTTACCGTTACTTTCCATCTCTGCTTGTTGAAGGTAGGCGGTTAGCATATGAAGCGTTTGGTCATAAGGGAGAATAGCTTGGGACTGCGATCCTAAAAATGTTGTGTTCCATACACTAATCAAGGCCATTATCGCAGGCATATTATTTTGTAAAGGCGCTTTGATAAAGTGCTGATCCATATCATGGGCACCTTCTAGTAACTCTTTAAACTTCTCAAACCCTAAATCTAATGCAATGGCTAAACCAATTGCAGACCATAATGAAAAACGTCCGCCGACCCAATCCCACATATCAAATATGTTATCTTTTTCAATGCCAAAGCCCATGGCATTTTCTTTATTAGCCGTTACCGCAACAAAGTGTTTAGCAACAGAGGATTCATCAAAAGAAGAAGTTGTTAACCATTTTATTGCTGTACGGGCATTGGTCATGGTCTCTGTCGTGGTAAACGTTTTACTAGAAACAATAAATAATACTTTTTGTGGATCCAGTGGGCGTAATATTTCGACTATTTGGGCGCCATCAACATTGGAAACATAATGAACATTTACACTATTATCACTGTAATGTTTCAATGCTTCTGTCACCATTTGTGGCCCTAAATTAGAGCCACCTACACCAATATTAACAATATCTGTTATACGCTTGCCTGAATAGCCCTTCCAGTGCCCTTCTCTTACTCGGTTAACGAAGGCTTCCATTTTGATTAATTGTTGCTGAACATGATCAGTTATATTTTCACCATCAACAAATAATGGCTCATCAGTTTGACGACGTAATGCCGTATGCAACACCGCTCTATCTTCCGTTTTATTAATTTTCTCTCCTGAGAACATCTTCTCGCGCCATTCACACACTTGCGTTTCTTCGGCTAACGCTAATAGCCCATCGACAGTTTCTTTATCAATCAAGTTCTTAGAGTAATCTAGCAACATGTTAGGCAACTCAATGGAAAACTTATTAAAGCGTTCACTATCCTGTGCAAATAGTGTGTTCATATGTTGCGACTTTTTCACTTGAGCAAGTTGTTGTAATTTTTTCCAACTTGATAAGGTTTGACGTGCTGTCATCATAATTCCTGTTTATTAATAAGTTCGTTCACTTGGCTACCGAGCAAATACTCAACTGAACCATTATGCCATAAGGTAAGTTTTATGTTACCCTATTAGATAATGACAGCGCTGTCAATTACTATAAGTATTCAATTAAGTTTAAATAGGTATAATGGTGTGCGTTTTTTTAGATAATTCTGGCATTAGATATTGCTGCATTGTCCAAGAAACACTACCCTAGTGCTCAAAATAGTATACAAAATATAATACAGATTAAGGTTTTACATTATTCATGAAAGCGACCATAAACGACGTAGCGAAACATGCAGGGGTGTCGATAAAAACCGTTTCAAGAGTGATAAATAATGAGCCTTCGGTTCGTCAAGTTACTCGAGATAAAGTGCAAGAAGCGGTAAGTGAATTAAATTACCAACCTAACCTTTCTGCTCGTAATTTAGCAGGTACTAAATCATTCAGTATTGCGTATGTTTATGATAATCCAAATGCGTATTATGTTATTGATATGCAAGAAGGTATATTATCAGCATGCAAGGAACAAGGCTTTGAATTACTCATTCATCCTTGTGATTCAAAGAAAGAAGACATCACCGACGAAGTTACTAGTATGCTTAAGCATTCCCGCACTGCTGGCTTGGTTTTAACACCGCCTTTCTCTGAAATGCCTGATTTTGTCAATCGTATGTTAGCACTTGATGTGAAAGTTGTTCGCATTATGTCTGGTGATGAAGCGCCTGATCAATTAACGCCATGTGTTATGGTCAACGATAGAGAAGCAGCGCAAACTATAACACAGCACCTAATTGATAATGGACACTCAAAAATAGGCTTTATAGCTGGTGATGCCGAGCATATGTCTACAATTGAACGTTACAAGGGTTATCGACGTGCTTTAAAAGCCAATGACATTGAATTTGATAAACAGTTAGTAATCGAAGGTGATTACTCATTTGAATCAGGTGTTCAGGGCGCTAAAAATCTTATGTCGGATGAAAAAGATAAAGATAAATTGCCCACAGCTATCTTCTCATGTAATGACGAAATTGCCGCTGGAGCATTATTTGCAGCAAGACTTATGGATATTTCTATACCTGAACAGTTATCCATAGTTGGTTTTGAGAACAGTCCTTTCTCAAGGCAAACTTGGCCAAAGCTAACAACTGCAGATCAACCAAATACAGAAATAGCCCGTGATGCAGCGAGTCTACTTATCACACAAATTCGAAAACAAGAGAGTAAAAAGACACTTAGTCAATATGTACCTCAACTGGTTGTAAGAGATTCAACAACAAAACAATAATTAACCTTTGCAAAACAATCTCCCAATAAAAAAGCTAACAGTTCTTGTTAGCTTTTTTAGTTTAAGATGACCCGTCCTAAATAAGGTTGACACTTTTCCACGATTAAATTGGAGAGTGTTATGAAATCAATCACTAAACGAACTCAAAGAGATTAC
>NZ_SAWY01000015.1 GCF_006439335.1 Litorilituus lipolyticus
TATCACACTAAACTCTATGTTAAGAGATGGTGTCTATTGGGATCCTAAAATGAGTTAATTATTAAAGTTTGACACCATAGTCACTTGTTAGTATACCACTTTAGTTATTTAAAACGCATTGATAAATCAACAGCTAGCACGTGCTTGGTGAGTGCGCCTGACGAGATAAAATCAACACCTGCTTTAGCGTACTCTCGCAGTATTTCAATGGTCATATTACCCGATACTTCTAATTTAGCTTTACCACGTGTTGCAGCAACGGCTTGTTCAATCATGCTTGGGGTAAAGTTATCTAGCATGATGATATCGGCACCTGCTGTTAATGCTTGAGATAGCTCCTCAAGAGATTCCACTTCCACTTCAACCGTTTTATCGCTGTGGTTTGCTTTAGCTGTTGCTATGGCTTTTTTAATACCACCACAGGCGGCAATATGATTTTCTTTAATTAAAAAGGCATCAAATAAGCCTATTCTATGATTTACCCCACCACCACATAATACGGCATATTTTTGTGCACTACGCAGGCCAGGCAAAGTTTTACGAGTGTCGAGTAATTTAGTATTACTACCTGCAAGCTCTTTAACATATTGACTGGTAATTGTGGCTGTGCCACATAAGGTTTGCAAAAAGTTTAAGGCGGCACGTTCACCAGTTAATAAAGTGCGGGCATAACCTTCAAGTTCAAATAAGGTTGTGTTGGCTTCAACCGCTTCGCCATCATTAACAAACCACGTAATTTTAGTGGCTTTATCACCTGTATGACCAAGAGACTGATCAAGTTGAGAAAACACTTCATTAACCCAAGCAACGCCACAAATAATACAATCTTCACGAGAAATAACCGTTGCTACCGCTTGTTCACTTTCAGGGATCAACATAGCGGTTACGTCTTGGTCGGCCTTAGCCGATTGCTCAGCATTTGCGCCTAAATCTTCTTTAAGTGCCCATGAAACTGTATGACTAATATCATCTTTTAACGCTTGTAGCTGAGTGGTGAGCATTTGCTATTGTTCCCGTAAAATTAATTGTTTACCCGTTTGGCGAAATTCTACTCTTTTTAAGGCGCTCATGCCTAATAGAATTTCATTGCTTTTCATGGCAGGGTTGATATGAGCGGCGACATTATAAAGGATAATATTGCCTAAGCTCAATTGCTCAACTTGAGTTTTATACACGGTAACGCTGCCATTTGCGGTTTGCACCCTAAAGCCTCCTTCTCCTTGAAGGCCTAATTGACTGGCAATATGTGCAGGTATTGAAAGCTCTGTGGCCCCAGTATCAAGTAGGAAGGTTACCGGCATTTCATTGATGGCGCCTCGGGCAACATAGTGACCCTGCCTATTTTGCTGGAGTACAACTTCTGCCTTTCCACTGTTAGTAAGGCGCATTTCAGGTGAAGTATTGGGATTAAATTGTTTATCCAATATGTCTTGAAAGAAAAACATCAGCAAGGCAATGGCCATTAACCAAGCAATCCAGACAAATACTTTTCCTATTTTGTTTGTTGAGTCATCTTCAGTCATACTAAACGAATAATTGATTAATTTAATTGTTATTGTATGACGTTAATACAGAACAACAAAGATGAACTTTGTAATAATTTACAGATAAAACAAGGCTGGCTTACTAACGCAGAGCAATGTATTTCACCTCATTTCACGCCACGCGATAAAGATGTGGTGATTGATTTATTAGTGATTCACAATATTTCTTTGCCTGCAGGTAAATTTGGCGGCCCATATATTACAGATTTATTTATGGGTAATATTGATGTTCAAGTTCACCCAAGTTTTTGCGATTTAGCTGGGGTTAGAGTTTCTGCTCATTGTTTAATTCGTCGAGATGGTAGTGTGATCCAATATGTCTCTTTTGACGACAAGGCATGGCATGCTGGTGTATCTTGTTTTAACAATAAAGAGAGGTGCAATGACTTTTCAATAGGAATAGAGCTTGAAGGTGCAGACAATATTGATTATTGTCAGGCACAATATCAGCAACTAGCAAATATAACCGCTAGCTTAATGAAGTCTTATCCTGCTATTTGTAAAGACAACATTGTAGGGCATTGTGATATTGCTCCAGGTCGAAAAACTGATCCAGGAGAAGCGTTTGACTGGGAGTATTTTCATCGCCAGTTAGCTCAATTACATACAGAACAAGAATAAATACATTGCAATATAAGCAATAGGAGTGGAATTCACCTTACTATGAGTTTATTAAGTTTACTAATCGCTTTAGCGGCAGAGCGCTCTTTGTCATCGCAATGGTGGTGCTTTCACCACTACTATCAAATATATCAAGGTTTTTTCAGTAGCCAAGACAGTTTAAAGGATAAGCAGTCGAGCACGGTTGGTCGAGTATTGTTTATTCTGATCCCTGTGCTGTTAATCGCTTTTATTTTAAATAGTATTGATAATGGTCTACTGCACTTAATTCTTTCAACGGTCATTTTAATTATCTGTTTTGGCTGTGTCGGCACACGAGAAAGTTATAAGCAATATTTGCAATCGGCTTTTCGAGGAGAAGAAACCACAACAGCACTGCACCATCAACAGCTATTGCAAGATAAAAACCTCCCTCAAATGGGCTTTGGCCAAGCGCTAATTTGGCTTAATTATCGCTATTATATTGCTATTATGTTGTTCTTTGTTTTGTTTGGTGCGCCAGGTGTTGTCTTCTATCGTTTGATTACTACCGTGATTGAGCAAGAGAATAACCATAAGCAATCTGAACAATGCAGTGAAGCAACTGAGCAAGCATCAGAAGAAACTGTATCGGAGGTTGTTGATGAAGAGCATGACATTAATAATCCGCCAAATGTTGAGACAGGGTGTCAAAATCATCATGATGTACTTTTTTGGTTGGATTGGTTACCCGTAAGAATTACTTCCTTTGGCTATATGTTTGTCGGGCACTTTACTAAAGCGATGCCTACTTGGCTTGATAGTTTATTAGACTTTCAAAAGCCGACTCATAAAGTGCTGATTGATGTAGCAGAAAAGTCTGAAGATATTTTAGTTAATGAACATGATTGCACTGCAGAGCCCTGTTTATTAGTTCGTTTAGCTAAACGTAACGTTTTACTGGTATTTGCTGTTATCTCAATATTTACACTAGCTGGCATATTGAATTAGTACAATAAAAAGTCTTAAACTAGCAAAAAAAACCATTGGTCTGACCAATGGTTTTTTTTGCTAATTCATGGCTAAATCAAACGTTAGTATGAAGTTTTCGCTCTATTTATTGCCTTGATCTATCTCACCCTATCAACTAAATTTCCTTGTCATCAATCGTCTTTTTTGCTATTTTATTGCTCTAAATTTCAATGGTAATACCAATTTACCAGGTTGAAATTGTATATATTTATATTGAAATAAACCGTTCGGTGTTCGTGTAGTTGGGCACTGGAACACTGATTAACACTGGTTGAGTAATACCATGACACCACGAATGACAGCTAAAAAATCTGCCGTACAAGCTCCGCTTAAGCAGAAGAAACTTGCTGATATTATTATGGCCCAATTAGAGGGCATGATAATTGAAGGCAGCTTGTTACCGGGTGAAAAACTGTTACCTGAGCGTGAACTAGCCGTTCAATTTGAAGTGTCTCGCCCTTCTTTGCGCGAAGCTATTCAAAAATTAGAAGCGAAAGGTTTAGTGGTGCGCAAACAAGGCGGCGGTACTTTTGTTAGTGAGAAAATACTTAGCGGCTTTGCTGACCCTTTATTTGAATTGATGGCCAATTCTAATGAGTCACAGTTTGATTTATTGGAGTTTCGCCATGGCATTGAAGGCATGGCGTCATATTATGCGGCTATGCGGGGCACAACAGCTGATTTTGAACACATACAAGCAAAGCATGATGAAATTGGTAATAGCCAGTTAGAAGATGATTTTCGTTTAGAAGCAAAAGCAGTTTTTGAATTTTATTTAGCTATTTGTGCGGCATCTCATAATGCCGTGATTTTGCACTTAGCTCGCAGCATGTCAGATTTGTTAATTGATAACATTGAACAAAATTTAACAATATTAGCCAAACGACCTGATATCTTCAGCAAAATCACTGATTACCGTAAACGCTTACTTGATGCCATTTTGAGTGGCCAACCACAAAAAGCGTGGGGTGCTAGTCATCGCCATTTAGCATTTATTGAAGAAGTGCTGTTAAAAATGACGCAAGAAAATAGCCGAATGGAACGCTCAATGAGACGTATGTAATACCCTGTAAAGAAGAAAGAATAAGAATTGGTGACAAGAGTCATTGAAGAAAAGCAAGAAATTGCGGCGATTAACGATAATTTACTACTTAATGTAGAAAAGCAAACTATCTTTAATCATCAATAAAATAGAATTTTTAGAATTTAAACATAATGAGCTTTTATTACGAATACCGAAGTTGAATTCAGTATTACGAACAAAGCATTGGAGACTAAATAATATGTCAGATCTGCCAAATATCGATATAGATTCACTAGAAACCCAAGAGTGGTTAGAATCAATGGAATCTGTATTAGAAAATGAAGGGCCAGAGCGCGCTCATTTTTTATTAGAGCAACTAATTGATCGTGCGCGTCGCGGTGGTACTCATTTACCTTTTGATGCAACAACAGCTTATGTAAATACCATTCCTCCGGGGCAAGAGCCACATATGCCTGCGGATCAAACCATTGAATCACGCATCCGTGCAGCGATTCGTTGGAATGCTTTGGTTTTGGTACTTCGTGCTTCAAAGAAAGATTTAGAGCTTGGTGGTCACATTGGTAGCTTTGCGTCTTCTTCGACTTTATACGATGTAGGTTTTAACCACTTCTTTAAAGCAGCAACACCAGAAAATGGTGGTGACTTTATTTTCTCACAAGGTCATATTTCTCCAGGTATTTATGCTCGTGCCTTTATGGAAGGTCGTTTAACTGAAGAGCAAATGAATAACTTCCGTCAAGAATGTGATGGTAAAGGTCTGTCTTCGTACCCACACCCTCACTTAATGCAAGACTTCTGGCAGTTCCCTACTGTTTCAATGGGTTTAGGTCCATTACAAGCAATTTACACTGCTCGCTTCCTTAAATACTTAACTGATCGCGGTATCAAAGATTGTTCAGGTCAACGAGTTTATGCTTTCTTAGGTGATGGTGAGTGTGACGAGCCAGAATCATTAGGTGCTATTGGTTTAGCTGCACGTGAAGGCTTAGATAACTTAACTTTCATTATTAACTGTAACTTGCAACGTCTTGATGGCCCTGTTCGTGGTAACGGTAAAATTATCCAAGAGCTTGAAGGTACATTCCGTGGCGCAGGCTGGGAAGTCACTAAAGTCATTTGGGGTTCATACTGGGATGCATTACTTGCTCGTGATACTTCAGGTAAGTTATTACAGTTAATGAATGAAACAGTTGACGGTGAATACCAAAACTGTAAAGCCAAAGGCGGTAAATACACGCGCGAAAACTTCTTCAATAAGTACCCTGAAACAGAAGCAATGGTTGCTAATATGTCTGATGCAGACATCTGGCGCTTAAACCGTGGTGGTCATGATCCAGTAAAAGTATACGCAGCTTACGATAAAGCGATGAAAACTAAGGGTCGTCCTACGGTAATTTTAGCGAAAACCGTTAAAGGATTTGGTTTAGGTGCATCAGGTGAAGCATTAAATATTGCTCATAACGTTAAGAAAATGGACGTTGATTCGATTAAGCACTACCGTGACCGTTTCAACATTCCGGTAAGCGATGAAGATATTGCAGACTTACCTTTCTTCAAATTCCCTGAAGACAGTGAAGAATACAAGTACATGAAAGCGCGCCGTGAAGCACTTGGTGGTTCATTACCAGCGCGTCGTGAACAAGCAGAAGAATCTCTTGAGATCCCACCATTGAAAACTTTTGATGCGATTTTAAAAGGCTCAGGTGAACGTGAAGTTTCTTCAACAATGACTTTTGTTCGTGTATTAAACAGCTTATTAAAAGATAAGAAAATTGGTAAGCGTATTGTGCCAATCATTCCTGATGAAGCACGTACTTTTGGTATGGAAGGTTTATTCCGTCAAGTAGGTATTTACGCGAATGAAGGGCAAAAATACGTTCCTCAAGATGCTGACCAAGTAGCTTACTACCGTGAAGATAAAAAAGGTCAAGTATTACAAGAGGGTATTAACGAATTAGGTGCAATGGCGTCTTGGGTGGCTTCAGGTACTTCTTATTCAACCTGTGATGCGACCACTATTCCATTCTATATTTACTACTCAATGTTTGGTTTCCAACGTGTTGGTGACTTGGCATGGGCAGCTGGCGATAGCCAAGCACGTGGTTTCCTACTTGGTGCTACGGCAGGCCGTACCACACTTAATGGTGAAGGTTTACAGCACCAAGATGGTCATTCACATGTACAAGCAGGTTTAATTCCTAACTGTGTTACATACGATCCAACTTACGGGTATGAAATTGCGGTAATTATTCGTGAAGGTTTACGACGCATGTATGAAGAGAATGAGAATATCTTCTTCTACTTAACGTTAATGAACGAAAACTACCAGCACCCAGCACTACCTGAGAAAAAAGATATCACTGATGAAATCATCAAAGGTATTTACCAGCTTGAACAAGTTGCGCCGAAGAAAGCCGTAGCGAATGTTCAGTTAATGGGTTCAGGTACAATTTTAGAGAAAGTACGTCAAGCGGCACAAATCTTGGCAAATGATTACAACATCTCTAGTGATGTGTACTCGGTAACTTCATTTAATGAGCTAGCACGTGACGGACAAGATGTTACTCGTTGGAACATGCTTCACCCTGAAAGTGAGCAACGTGTACCTTACATTTCTACAGTAATTACTAAAGAAGCGGGTCCGGCAATTTCAGCGACTGACTATGTTAAGAGTTATTCAGATCAAGTACGTGCTTTCATTGACACTGAATACCGCTGTTTAGGTACTGATGGTTTTGGTCGTAGTGATAGTCGTGACAATTTACGTCAACACTTTGAAGTTGATCAAAATTACATTGTGGTAGCGGCATTATTTGAATTAGCTAACCGTGGTGATGTTGAACGTAGTGTAGTAAGCGATGCAATTAAACGCTTTAACATTAACACTGAAAAGCTAAACCCACTTTACGCTTAATACGTGACTAGATAAGGAAAAGAGAAATGTCTGATATTGAAAAAATTCTAGTCCCTGATGTTGGTGGCGAAGAAGTTGAAGTGATTGAAATATGTGTTGCCGTAGGTGATGCACTTGAAGCCGATGAAGGTATTGTTACTGTTGAAACTGACAAAGCATCAATGGATATTCCAGCGCCATTTGCTGGTACTTTGGCAAGCTTAACCGTTGCTGTAGGTGACAAGATCAAAGAAGGCGATGTTATTGGTGAGTTAAGCCTTAGTGCAAGTGAAGCTGCTCCTGAGCAGGCAGCACCAACGGCTCCGGCAGTTGAAGAAGTGCCTGCGGCGCCTGTTGAAGCTCCAGCTGAAGCAGCACCAGCTGTTACAGCAAGTTCAGCTGTAATTGAAGTAGCTGTCCCTGACATTGGTGAAGATGGTGAAGTTGATGTTATTGATGTACTAGTCAATGTTGGCGATGTCATTGAAGCTGAAGATGGCTTAATCACTTTAGAAACAGATAAAGCTACTATGGATGTACCATCTACTGATGCTGGTACAGTAAAAGAAGTCTTCATCAAGGTTGGTGATAAAGTTAAGCAAGGCAGCGTTGTTATTAAATTAGAAACAACCAGTGGCGCGCCAGTTGAAGTAGCAACGCCAGTAGCTGCACCAGCTCCGGTTGCTGCACCTGCACCTGCTGCTAAGCCAGCCGCAACCACTGCCCCAAGCAGTTCACCAGTACCACATCACCCGCAAGCTGGAGCATCTAGCAAAGGTGCAATATATACATCACCGTCGATTCGTCGTATAGCACGAGAGTTTGGAGTTGATTTAACGTTAGTTAAAGGTACGGGTAATAAAGGTCGTATTTTAAAAGAAGATGTTCAATCTTACGTTAAGTATGAGTTGTCTCGTCCTAAAGCTAATGCGGGCAGCTCTGTAGCTGCTGGTGAAGGTGGTTTACAAGTGGTAAGCGCTAAAGCGGTAGATTTTGCCAAGTTTGGTGAAATTGAAACTAAAGCCTTATCTCGTATTCAAAAAATCTCAGGCCCATTCTTGCATCGTAATTGGGTAACTATCCCACACGTTACGCAATTTGATGAAGCAGATATCACAAATGTTGAAGCGTTTCGTAAAGAACAAAATGTGGTTTGTGAAAAGCAAAAGCTTGGCTTTAAGATCACTCCTTTAGTGTTCATCATGAAAGCAGCGGCAGATGCATTACGCGCATTCCCAACGTTTAATTCTAGTTTAAGTGAAGACGGTGAAAGCCTAATTCTGAAGAAATACATTCACATTGGTGTTGCGGTTGATACACCAAATGGTTTAGTTGTTCCTGTAGTACGTGATGTTGATAAAAAAGGTATTCACGAGTTATCTCGAGAGCTACTTGAAATTAGCGTAAAAGCACGTGAAGGCAAGCTAAAAGCCGCCGATATGCAAGGTGGCTGTTTCACTATTTCTAGCTTAGGTGGTATTGGCGGTACTGCATTTACACCAATCGTAAATGCGCCAGAAGTGGCTATCTTAGGTGTTTCAAAATCAGAAATGAAACCTAAGTGGAATGGTAAAGAATTTGAACCTAAACTTATGTTGCCATTATCAATGTCTTATGATCATAGAGTGATTGATGGTGCATTAGCTGCACGCTTTACTGTGCATTTAGCAAGTGTCATGTCAGACATTCGCAAGTTAATTCTTTAGCACTGAAAAAGTAAACTAAATCAACAATTGTGCGACTTTAGTCGGCAGTGGTGAATAAAGGTTGGCGATTTACCTTGGCAAAGAGTAAAATCGCCGACAATATTTTATTAATACTTTGTTCGTAAAGTAATAAACAACAAGAACGTGGTAATGCTCATATAAGCTTTTACCATAAAAAATTAAATTTGAGGTTAGCATGAGTAACGAAATTAAAACTCAGGTAGTAGTTTTAGGTGCAGGTCCTGGTGGTTATTCAGCAGCATTCCGTGCAGCTGATTTAGGCTTAGATGTAGTATTAGTTGAAAGCCGTGAAACACTAGGTGGCGTATGTTTAAACGTGGGTTGTATCCCATCAAAAGCATTATTACACGTGGCTAAAGTGATTGATGATGCGGCTGCAATGGCATCTCACGGTGTTACTTTTGGTAAGCCAGAAATTGATTTAGACAAGATCCGTAGCTGGAAAGAAGACGTTATTGGTCAGTTAACAGGTGGTTTAGGCGGTATGTCTAAGCAACGTAAAGTTAAAACAGTAACAGGTTACGGTAAATTCACTTCAGATAAAACCATTGAAGTTGAAGGCGCCGACGGTAACACAACAATCACTTTTGATAATGCTATTATCGCCTGTGGTTCTTCTGTTATTGATTTACCATTTATTCCAAATGATGATCCACGTGTTATTGACTCAACGGGCGCACTAGAACTTCAAGACGTGCCAGAAGAGATGCTTGTTTTAGGTGGTGGTATCATTGGGTTAGAAATGGGTACAGTTTACTCAGCACTTGGTTCTAATGTATCTGTAGTTGAATTTGCTGACCAATTAGTACCAGCTGCTGATAAAGATATTGTTCGAGTTTACAACAACTACAACAAGAAGAAGTTCAACATTATGTTGTCTACTAAAGTTGTTGCTGTTGAAGCAAAAGACGATGGTTTATACGTAACGTTTGAAGGTAAGAAAGCACCAGCAGAACAAGTACGTTACGATAAAATTTTAGTAGCTGTTGGTCGTAAGCCAAATGGTCACTTAGTCGCTGCTGACAAAGCAGGTGTTAATGTTGATGAGCGTGGTTTCATTAACGTTTCTAAAGAATTACGTACAAACGTACCTCACATTTTCGCTATTGGTGATGTTGTTGGTCAACCAATGCTTGCTCATAAAGCTGTACACGAAGCTCACGTTGCTGCTGAAGTTATTTCAGGTAAGAAACATGAGTTCGACCCACGTTGCATTCCATCAATTGCTTATACTGATCCTGAAATGGCTTGGGTTGGTGTTACTGAGCGTGAAGCGAAAGAAGAAGGTTTAAACATTGAAGTCGCTAACTTCCCATGGGCTGCATCAGGTCGTGCCATTGCTTCTGCACGTACTGAAGGTAAAACTAAGTTAATCTTTGAAAAAGAAACTGGCCGTGTATTAGGTGGTGCTATTGTTGGTATCAATGCTGGTGAAATGCTTGGTGAAATTTGTTTAGCTGTTGAAATGGGCGCAGATGCTGAAGATGTTGGGTTAACTATTCATGCTCACCCAACACTAAATGAATCAATTGGCTTAGCGGCAGAAATTTTTGAAGGTTCAATTACTGATTTACCTAACCCAAAAGCGGTTAAGAAAAAGAAGTAATACTCGATTAAAATAACGATTTAATATAAAAACCAGTAACTTAATTTTAAGTTGCTGGTTTTTTTTGCTTTGTCCATTTAGAATAATCCCAAAATTAAAATATCTAAGTACCTACAATCCCAACTAGAAAAAGGATTTCTATGTCTATATCAAACTCTTTCATCACAATATCGTTACTTGGATTTGCTGTAATATTGTTTAGTAACAGCTCTCATGCATGCATTAAAGACAAAGTAGCTCAAGAAAAGTTAGCTCAGTTGAAAAAAGAACCAGATGAATTGTCGCAACTACTTGCAACAAGGATAATACCTGAACCTATTAAGCGAGTGCATCCTAAATACCCTATGAGTGCTGCGCGTCAGGGCCGAGAAGGATGGGCGGTAGTGAGTTTTGTAATTGATGAAGAAGGAGGGGTGAATGACATCATTGTTAAAGAAACTTCAGGCAGTAAAGATTTTGCAAGGGCCACAAAAAAAGCGGTGAAACGATGGAAATATAAGCCGGCTATTGAAAACGGCAAGCCCATTCAGCAGTGTGTAAATATGGTACAGCTAGATTTCAGGATGGGTGGCGAAGGCACTTTGGGTGTGACTAGGCGCTTTAAAGGAAAATATAACAAAGCCAAAGAAGCACTCGAGACTAAAGATTTTGAAGAATTCAATAAACAAATAGCATCAATTAAGAAAAATGTTTCAATGCACCTCTCTGAATATAATTATTTACACTTGCTCATTGCCGAATATCAAAAAGTTCAGGGCAATAAAAAGCAACAACTAAATCATTTAAGAAAAGTAGCGAAAGCTTCGACACGTTTAGCAAGTAAAGAACAACAACTATCAACCCTTTACCAAGTTTTTGTTTTAGAAGTTGAACTAAGTAAATATCGCGCTGCCTTTGAAACTTATAATCAGCTGGAAAAAATGGATGAAGCTAAGCCACACATGAAGCACTTAGATGAAGTGCTCGCAAAAGTAAAAAATGTTATCTCTGGTGATAAGAACATAATTAGACAAGGTAGCATCAAAAAAGATTTTTGGTCGGCATCGCTGGTTAGACATGAATTTTCACTTGTTGATATAAAGGGAAATATTGATTCTTTAGATGTACGTTGCGCTAATAAACGCCATATATATGATGTAAAAGAAAACAGTACTTGGGTTTTACCTACATCTTGGAAAAGCTGTGACGTTTATGTTCATGGTGACGATGATGCAAGCTTTAGCCTCGTTGAGCATCCTGTGACATCGAGTTAAAAAGGGTTTAAAAAAGCTGTTAGATTGAGGTTATACTCAACAGCGTATACATCAAATTAGCATTCTATTGATGGGGTGCTGATATCTCTTTTGCATTTCAAATTCAGTTTTACTTACTGCAATCCACCCTATATTTTTGTTAATTTATCGATTTCGTATACTTTATACCTGTAAAAGCTTGTTGTATGATTTGAACCATGGCAAGGTGGTTTAACTTAGAGGTTGGAGAATAATAATGAAGAAAAGAATTCTTAGCGGTTTATTCGCTGTTGGTCTTATTGCTGGGTGTCAAACAACGACAGAAACGATAAATCCGGTAGATTACAGTAAAGCAAAACTTGCCTATGGTAATGTTGTGAAAGATGGTGAGGTGTTTGTTCCTGCTTGGGTGCGTAATGAAAAGCAAATAAATGAAGTATTGGCTAATGAACATTACTGTGCGGATAACTTAATTTTACGTCATCAGGCGATGACGGAACAAAATATTATTGACTCTTGTAAGTTGTTACTTGAAACAGAAGCACGTTTTCACAAGTTATTTAACCGCAAAGGTAAGCCAGTATTACATGATAATAACGATGTATTACGAGCTAATATCTATGCTAGTCGCGATGATTATGTTAAATACGTGACTGATCATTTTGATGTGCCATCAAATAATGGTGGTATGTACTTAGAAGGTTTACCACATTTAGAAAACAATAGTGCTGAATACGTTGCCTACTTGAAAAAAGGTAGTGTGTGGAACTTGAATCATGAGTTTGTCCACTATTTAGATGGTCGCTTTAATACTTATGGTGATTACTGCTCTCCGCCACACGACAACCACGCAGGGCCTGAATATTGTCCGAAACCAGCACCAGAATTACCTTATTTAATTTGGTGGGGTGAGGGATTAGGTGAGTATGTTGCTCATATGAATGATAACCCTGGCGCTTTAAAACTTGCTGGTGAGAAAACGTATCAACTAAGTGAGTTATTTGATAACAGTGGTGCGACTTGGAGTACGCCAAGAGTATATCGTTGGGGCTATTTAGCGGTGCGTTATATGATGGAAGAGCAACGTGATAAAGTGGAAGAAATGTTATTCCATGTTCGTCGAGGTGATTATGTTCGCTACCAAAAAATCGTTAAAGATTGGGGCACAACTATGGACGCAGACTTCCATAAGTGGCTAGATACTGTAGCGCAATAGCTTTGAACTCAAAATAACAAAAAGCCATTACTAGCGTGTTAGTAATGGCTTTTTATTAATAACTGAACGATTCAGGAATTATTCTTGCAGATTGAGTAATTTCAATTCGGTAATTTTTTCTTCAACTAACCGTATTGTTGATTTTGTCGTGGTTGCTGCCGCATCAAAGGCTTTTTGCTCTTCACCGGCTTTGATGAAAGTGAAAATATCGACATGCTGTTGATACTCTTTTTCACTAACCGCATCGGCTCTGTTGGTAAAATGTAAGTTAACTTTTAATGCTGTTTCAATAAAAGTTTGTAACTGTATAAAGAATGGGTTGTTACTCGCAAGTAATATACTTTTATGAAAATCAATATCTGCTTGATGAGTGTCATCATAACCAGATTGTTCAAACTTCATTTTTGATAAAGTATGCTCAATTCTCATTAATTCGTCGTCAGAAGCAAACTTTGCTGCTAAAGCTGCCGCAGCAGGTTCTATTGCTAAACGCACCTCTAAAAAGTGCTTAAGCATGTATAAATCTGGTTTACCGAGTAGAATCCAACGCAATACGTCAGTATCAAATAGATTCCAGTTTTTTATATCTTTTAGCTTAATACCTTGGCGTGGCCTTGAACTTATTAAGCCCTTTGCCGTTAACATTTTAATTGCTTCACGAGTTGCGGTTCTGCTAACGTCATATTCAGTAGAAATATCAGCCTCAGAAGGAAGTTTTTTAAATTCGTTATACTTCCCTTGAAGAATTGCTTTGCCAAGCTCATGGGTAAGCTGCTGAGTTAAATTTCGATGTGATATTTCCATAAAAAATAATCTCTAGTTTATAGCTAAATTGCTACGTTGAAGTTTAAAATTTAATCATTGCTAAGAGATTTATTTTACTGAAATTGATTTAAGTATTATAGGTTACTCTTAATAATTCTCATGAAAAACTTGAACAAAGTGAGGTCAATTTTGTATTATAAATACTATTGTATAATGTATGGTGTTTTTCATGAAGGTTAGTTTAATATGTTTTACCCTTGGCGTCACTCTTTTTACCGCTACTATGTCTGCTGAGCCAGTAAGGGAACCGTGGCAAGACCATACGGTATTTGCCATTAATAAGTTGGCTCCACATGCAAGCTTATTTCCTTTTAAAAACACGAATGAAGCATTGCTTGATAATAAAGAGAATAGTAGTAATTTTATGCTACTCAATGGCTTGTGGCAGTTTGATTGGCAACGTTCTCCAAAGAATAAGCCGAAAGGCTTTGAATTAAATAACTTTGATGACTCAAATTGGTCGCAAATTCCGGTTCCGGGTAATTGGGAAGTTGAAGGTTTTGGCTATCCAATTTATTTGGATGAACGCTTTCCCTTTACTACAACTTGGCCAGATGCACCGACTGACTATAACCCGATAGGTTCTTATCGTAAGCCGTTTACTTTACCTAAGCATTGGCAAGATAAGCAGGTGATACTGCATGTTGGTGCGGCAAAATCATCATTAGACGTTTGGTTAAATGGTGAAAAAGTTGGTTTTAGTCAAGACTCTAAAACGCCTGCTGAGTTTGATTTAACCCCCTATTTGCAAGAGTCAGAAAACTTACTGGCCTTTCAAATTCGTCGTTGGACTGATGCAAGTTATTTAGAAAGCCAAGACATGTTGAGAATTTCAGGCATAGAGCGTGATGTTTATTTATATGCCAGAGAGAAGCAACATATAGAAGATTTTCATGCTAAACCTAAATTAAGCAAAGGTTATGAGCAAGCAAACTTTGAACTCGAAGTTGTAATCAATAATACTGCAAAAGAGCAAGCAAAAGCCGTTAAAGTTGCTTACCAATTACTTGATCCTGAAAATCACATGGCCGTGGTTATTCAGGATGAAAAATCACTTAAGGTAAAGAAAGAAGAGCAAGGTGTGGTGCAGTTATCGGGTTCATTTGAAAAACCACGACTATGGAGTGCAGAAACACCTCATCTTTATACTTTATTAATTGAGTTAAAAGATGAAGAAAATCGAGTATTAGAAGTTGTTAAAGATGATATCGGTTTTAGACATATTGAAATTGTAAATAGCCAGCTTACCGTAAATGGTAAGGCTATTTATATTCGCGGAGTTGATCGCCATGAAACCTCACCAACTCGAGGGCATGTAGTCAGCAAAGCGCTAATGGAAAAAGATATTAAATTGATGAAACAATTTAATATTAATGCTGTGCGATCTAGTCACTATCCAAACGACCCTTATTGGTACGATTTAACAGATAAGTACGGTTTATATGTCATTGATGAAGCAAATATTGAATCGCATCCACTCGCCATTGATGAAAAGACTCAAATCGGTAATGAAGAAAGCTGGATACCTGCACATATCGACAGAACAAGAAATATGTTTGAACGCGATAAAAACCATCCATCCATTATCATTTGGTCATTAGGTAATGAAGCGGGCGAAGGTAAAGTGTTTGAAGCAACTTACCAATGGTTGAAAGATCATGATGACACGCGACCAGTACAATATGAGCCTGCAGGTGAAGAGCATTATACCGATATCTTCGCTCCTATGTATCCGTCGATAGAACGTTTAGAAAAGTATGCTAAATCGAATCCACATCGTCCAGGCATCATGATTGAATATGCTCATGCTATGGGGAATTCAGTGGGCAACTTACAAGATTATTGGGACGTTATTGAAAAGTATGATGTGCTTCAAGGCGGCTTTATTTGGGACTGGGTTGATCAATCTTTAGAATACACAAACGATCAAGGGGTAAAGTACTGGGCATATGGAAAAGATTTTCATCCTGATTTACCAAGTGATGGCAACTTCTTAAATAATGGTTTAGTTGACCCAAACCGAGTGCCTCACCCGCATTTATATGAAGTTAAAAAAGTTTATCAACCTGCAAAATTCACCGTGAAAAATATAGCAAAAGCTGAATTTTCTATTTTAAATAAGTTTGCTTTTGTCAACCTTGAGCAATATGACTTACATTGGAAGTTAGAAGCAGATGGCAGTGTTGTTGCGACAGGTCATCAAACAATGCCGAGCATTGAAGCTGGCCAGTCAAAAGTAGTTCAATTACCAGCGGTGTTGAACCACCTACCTAAACAAAGTGAAAAAGAATATTTTATTACCTTGTCATTAAGAGTGAATAAACCTCAACCTTTATTAGAACAAGGTCATGAAGTGGCTTTTGAACAATTTAATATGCCTGTGAGTAAAACTGCATCAGTTGTTAAGTTATTAGATAAAACAGATGCTTTGACAAAAGCTGAGCAAGGCGATGTGCTTACCATTAAAAACAGTATGGTTGCGCTATCCTTTGATCAAAAATCAGGTTGGTTAACCCAGTTTGAATATCAAGGGCAGTCATTAGTTTCTGCTCAAGTGAAAGAACCGTTTAAGGTTAATTTATGGCGTGCGCCAACTGATAATGACTTAGGAAATGGTTTGCAAAAACGAGCCAAATTATGGCAGCAAGCAGCTGAAAGTTTAGTTTTGTCTAGTTTCTCGACCATGAAATTAGCAGATAAACAGGCAGGCGTTATGCGTGTAACTGCCCTATACACTAGTCCATTATTTAAAGGTAGCTATCAAGTTATTTATGATATTACACCAGCTGGAACTGTTGATGTAAGTAGTGCGTTAACACTTGATAATGGTCAAGAGTTGCCTGATATTCCTCGTGTTGGTATGCAGTTTGTTATGCCTGGCGAATATCAGTTTGTTCGTTGGTTTGGTCGAGGTCCTCAAGAAAACTACGCAGATAGAAAAACAGGTGCCACTATTGGCTTGTATGCGTTGCCAGTTAAAGAGCAGATACATCATTATTCAAGACCACAAGAAAATGCCAATAAAACCGATGTGAGATGGATTGCTCTTGAGAATCAACAAGGAGCAGGTCTACTCACTGTGGGTGAACAGCCACTGAATGCAAGTGCTTGGCCGTATCTTCAAAAAGATATTGATTTTGTTATAGGTGATGGCAGTGCTTCAGCTTCTGGTTTAGTTCCTGTAACAACTAAGCATGGTGCAGAATTAATAATGCGAGACTTAATTACAGTGAATATAGATCACAAACAAATGGGCGTAGGTGGTGATACTTCTTGGGGACGTTTGGTTCATCCACAATACCGAATTCCTGCAAAAAGTTATCAATATCGCTTTACCATGGTGCCTTTTACCAAGAATGATAACTTAGCCCAATTAGCACGTGAAGTGGAGAGTAGATAATGAGTGAACAAGTAGCAGTAACGCCAAGTTTCGCTGAAGGTGAAATACTTACTTTTTTAAGTCAGCATTACCATTTATCGGGGGCAATTAAAGCATTGCCTGGTTATTGTGATCAAAACATCTTACTCAATGCAAATAATGAGCAATATATCGTTAAAGTGGCAAATAGCGCTGAAAGTAAAACAGAGCTTATTATGCAAAATGCGGCCATGGTTCACCTTAGCGATAAACAGTTATCAGTGCCTCAGCCGATAGAAAATAATAAACGGCAGACAATCACGGAGATAACAGATGAGCAAGACAATATATTCTACTTAAGAGTGTTGTCGTTTTTACCGGGTAATTTTTATGCGGATGCAGCGCCTGCCACTCATAACGCAGAGTTATGGCAATCCTTAGGTCAATTTATGGCGCAAATTAACCAAGGCCTACATGACTTTAATCATGCAGGAGCTCATCGCTACTTAGAATGGGATTTAGCACAAGGTTATTCCGTTTGCATAGAAAAAAAATCCCATTTAACAAATGAACAGCAAGCATTAGTAGAATCATTTTTGAATGATTACCAAGCATGTACATTGCCGCTGTTAGCAAAATGTCCTAAAGCGGTAATTCATAATGATGCGAACGATTACAATTTGCTTATTGATGATACGGAACAACCTAACCATATAACGGGTTTAATTGATTTTGGCGATATGGTCTATAGCCATATTATTAATGATTTAGCTATTACGTGTGCATATGCCTTAATGGGGCAAGATAACCCTATTGATTCACTTAAAGGTATTGTAGCAAGTTATCATAAGCATTCGTCGTTATCTGACATAGAGTTAGAAGTATTATATTCACTGATTGCACTACGTTTATGTGTCAGTGTGTGTAACTCAGCACAAGCGATAAAAGCTAATCCTGATAATGAGTATTTATTAGTATCGGCAAAACCTGCTTGGCGTTTACTTTCACAGCTAAAGGATCACAATAGTTTTTCGGTTTATTGCCAACTACGTGAGGCTTGTGGTTTGGCCGTTGATCCGGGACAAAGTAAATCAGGTATCACGCAATACCGAAAAAAACATTTAGGCAAAACACTGAGCTTAAGTTATCAACAGCCATTAAAAATTGTTCGTGGACAAGGAGCTTACTTGTTTGATGAGCACGGTAAACGTTATTTAGATATGGTGAATAATGTTTGTCATGTTGGTCATTGTCACCCCAAAGTGGTAGCAGCAGGACAACAGCAAATGGCTAAATTGAATACAAATACACGCTATTTACATGACAATATCGTTAACTACGCTGATAAATTATTAGCGACCATGCCTGATGAATTGTCTGTCTGTATGTTAGTGAATTCGGGTAGTGAAGCTAATGAGCTTGCTTTTAGGTTAGCCAAAAACTATACCCAAGGTACTGAATTATTAGTTGTTGATGGTGCTTATCATGGCAATACTAATGCCTGTATTGAAGCTAGTCCGTATAAATTTGATGGCCCAGGTGGTGCTGGTGCAGCGCACTATGTGCATAAGGTTGAATTACCTGATCCATATAGAGGTGCTTATCAAGGCAATACTCCTGCATCGGCTATGTCGTATGCTGATAGTGTGGCAACAACGCTTTCTGCCATAGAAAAGGGTAATAAAAAGCCTAGTGCCTTTATTTGTGAATCATTACAAGGTGTTGCTGGTCAAATTATTATGCCTGATGGTTACCTTCAGCAAGTTTATAAGCAGGTACGTTCGGCAGGTGGTGTTTGTATTGCTGATGAAGTTCAAGTCGGTTTTGGTCGTGTTGGCACTCATATGTGGGCGTTTGAAACTCAGCAAGTGGTGCCTGATATTGTTACCTTAGGTAAGCCTATAGGTAATGGTCATCCTATGGCGGCAGTCATTACTACGCAGGCGATCGCTGATGCCTTTGTTAATGGTATGGAGTATTTCAATACCTTTGGTGGTAACCCTGTATCATGTGCTATAGGTAATGCTGTTTTAGAGGTGATTGAGCAAGAGAACTTGCAACAGCATGCTCTAGAAACAGGTGAATATTTTATGGCGCAGTTACGTGAAGTGCAGCAAGAATTTGACCTGATCGGTGACGTACGTGGTTTAGGGTTATTTATCGGTGTTGAGTTAGTTGAAGATCGAGTTACTAAAGAGCCTGCAACAGACAAAACTTCTGAGTTAGTTGAATTCTTTAAAAAGCACCAAATATTACTGAGCACCGAAGGCCGTTATTACAATATTCTTAAAATTAAACCGCCGCTTGCCTTTAGCAAAGAGAATGCTGACCAGTTTATTAAGGTGTTGCGCATGGGGTTGCAAGGTTTAAGGTAATATAATTACCCCCCCCCCTTCTTCTATTTGAAAAAGGGGGGGGAATTAGCTTTAGTTAATAGTGAACTTTCTCTGATAAAGTTCACGCTTATTAAGATCAAAAATCTCTAATTGGTAGTTACCAGCTTCATCTTTATTGGTAATGTTTCTAGTACTAAACCACGATCCTTTAGTATTTCCCCAAAGAATACGGTTGCTTAGTGTTTCACTAGAACCTGTCTTATCAATTTTACTCCATTTTACAATTAACGCTGTATTATCTTTATATGAAGCCATGCCAGGTAAATCAGTACTAAAATAAAGACCATAACTTGCATCTATTCCTTTTTGATAGGATGCACTGTTTCCATCATTAACTAGCTCATTCATACCTGACTCTCCAAACTTATTACTTTCTTGAAAGTGAAATATGCCACTTTCTTCAACTTCAATAGTTACATTCAAGTTAGTAAGTTCATAATCAGTAATAATCATTTCTTGTAATCTCTGAAGTTCTTTTTGGGTGTATGAGCCATCAGTAAATATTTTGGCATATTCCACTTTTTTAAACTTATTAATATTTTTCCATTCCTTTCGGGATTTATCTGTAAACTTAAAGCTATCGATACATTTTGTTAAGTCTTGATATTTTTTATTGGCAATGCAGTAAAATCTACCTAAACGCATTTGGTTTTCATCTGATTTATCTAGTTCCACAGCCTTAGTTAAGTGCATAAATGCTTGATCAAAATCTTGAGTTACTTCTTCACCTTCCATATATAAACGGCCGAGACGTTGATGTGCGCCAGCATAATCTTGCGTGGCGCTTTCTTTATAGTACTTAAGCGCTTTGGCGAAGCTTTTTTCAACTATATTACCCTGATGATAATAAGCACCAAGATTAAACAATGAACGACTATGTTTGTATTTCGCTGCTGACGTGTAATATTCATGGGCTTTTTTGATGTTTTTCTCGACTCTATACTCAAAGTTGTAAGAATCTGCTAAAAGTGCGTAATCTTCAGCTACTGCAGAACTTTCTTTTTCTGATAAATTGTCTGGCATTGGCCTCGGTAGGGCTAGAGTTTTATACAAAAAATCAACTACAGAAAGGGCTTCATGTCTTGCTCCCCACAAAGTGGAGTGACCATGTCCTGTTCTCTGGTAATCGATACGCTCTATATTTTTGTTATGCTTTTGCAATACATAGTTAAACCGATTGGTGTGCTCAATAGTAGCAATATTATCGTCAGTGCCAGCGATTAATAGAATTGGTGATTGTAATTTGTCAGTCATATATACAGGTGAAGAACTAATATGAGATTCATTCAATTCACCGACTACTGAGGCAATATTCTTTCTAAATTCATCGCTAGCTCGATAATTACTTTCATTGAAGAGCAAAGGAAGATCATAAATACCATAAGCTGCCACCACACATTGGTACTTGCTTGGATACTTCATGGCAAGCATTACAGATGAGTAACCACCGTAACTGCTGCCCATTGAACACATATGATTAAATTTGTATTGTGTTGTTACATGATCAACTGCAGAGGTAATATCTTGCTCAATTAGTTTACCAAATTGACCAACACCTTGTTCTAGAAAAGCTTTACCAAAACCAGCAGAGCCTCGAAAGTTTACTCTGAGTATAGAGAAACCTTGATTCACTAAGTATTGGATTTTTGCACTGAAATAATCAATTTCTTGAACACCGATAGGACCCCCATGAGGCATAACTAGTAGAGTTTTATGGTCTAAAGAACCCGTATTTGGTTTAGTTAAAAATGCCTCAAGTGAAGTACCATCAGCTCCTTTTATGTTTATATGTTCTGTTTTAGCGAAAGCATAGTCTTCAAGTTTAGGATATGAATACTCAATGCTTTGCAGTTTATCTTTAGTATTATCGTAGAGTAGGAATCTACCTGGATGATCAGAGCTTACGGTGTAAATTAAATTAACTGAACCATCTAGGCTTGAATCAATAATAAATGCGGTTTTGCCTTGAAAGGTTTTCGATAAACGAGCAGAAAAATTTTTATTTTGAGGGTCAAAATATTGCTTTGTATATAGTCCATGCTTGTAATAGTGAACAGATTGCAAAGTACCATTGTCATCTAACTCAGCATTAGCCAGGTCATATTTTTGATGTTGAAATAAAATTTTGCCGAGCTTTTGTGTTTTTATATTAAATTCATGAAGTACTACCTTATCAGTATCTTTATTTGAAAGAACGGCTAAAAGATCCTCACTAATGAATCCAACAGGAGTAAATTGATAATCTTTGTCTTTAAAAGTAAGTAAAGTTTGCCATTTTTTGCTTTTTAAAGGTCGCCACTTTAGGATGATATCATTAGTTTCAGGCTCTACTTCTGTAGTTACAATGCGCTTGAAGCGAACATCAAAAAAGTAATCACCTATATTTCTTTCTGAAATATCAAGAATAGCGGCATTTTTAAGATTGTTATTTTTTAAATCATTTAAAGCGACTTTATAAAGAACATGCCTATTTTTATTATTCTTTTTGGTAAATAACACTTTCTCTGGCTCATCGGGAAGCCAATTTACGATGTAACCATTCTTAATAAGATTAAATTTATTTTCTTTACTCGTTTGTTTAAATGTAAAGTCATAAATATATTCAAACCTTTTATTATTTTGCGATATTTGAATATAGATTTGAGAGTCATTAAGCCATACATAATTTGTTAGTTTTTGTTGTTTATGAAAACTAGCAGCAACATAAGTTTCAAAGGTTTTGCTGTCTACGATAACAATTTTTACCCCCTTATCACCTTTTTCTGTTATCGATAAATACTTGCCGCTTGGCGCTAGTTGAGCCATGCTAAATTCAGGCTGTGAAAACAATATTTCACTGGGAATGAGTTTAGCTTCAGCAGTAAAAGTAAAAAGATAGACAAGGAGAGTTAAGGTCATTTTTTTCATTTTACTGCTCCCGTTTCTTTTGTAAGGAAAGTGAGGAAATTATCATCTCCTGGCCCTCCATAATTAAGTGTCCTTTCTGCGAGGATATTAGGAAAATTCTCCTCCATGAATTCAACGGCAAAAGATGATTTATTGATAAGTTCTATTTGTGAATAAACTTGCCAATAACCTGTTGTTTTGACATGTAGATGGCCGACATAATTTATTTTTTCTGGTTGTACATCTACTGTCCAATATTCTTCATCTTCAATTTCTAGCTGCCAATATTTATCGAGTTTTACTTTCTCGATAGTATACGTTCCAGCAGTTAAATCAGTTAAAATGAAGTTAGAGCCTAAACGTAAATCTGCATGTGAGAGCGAGATATAATCGGGACCAGAAATACGTATTTCTTTTAGGTTTCTATTGGTTTCAATACCTATTAGTAGATAGCCTTTTTCCTTTGATAACTTTTTATCTTGATCTACTTTTATTGAATTGACTTGTGTTGCGCAACCATTAATTAAGAATATGGTTAGCAATGAAATAAAGCGATGCATAATTTCCCTATTACTTGCAGTTTTTTAAAGGGTATATTATCAGGTTAGTTTTTGTTTTTAAATGGAAAATAGCTTTTAATAAGTGTGTCGTAGGGAATGGTTCTTAATAGACAAAATTAATAAAAAAGCGATAAGCAGGAGGGAAAAGCCTACTTATCGCTAAGCACTACACTAAAGAGGCGAGCATTTCTTCAGAGTATTCTACTAGAGGTTCGTTTTTTCTAACTTTTGCAACGTAATCAGGGTTTGCAATAAATGGACGTCCAATAGCTATTAAGTCAAATTGATTATTGTCAATGGCGTCACTTGCGGATTCTGCGGTGTAACTGCCAACTCCAACTAGAGTATTTTTATAATGGCCTCTCACGTAACTTGATGCTGTGCCGTTTAAGTATTCAAATTCTTGAGAATCGTCAAAAATGCCTATATGTAAATAAGCTAGGTTCCTTTTTTCAAGTTCAGGAAGTAGGTAATCAAATACTTGTCTATCTCTATCATCACCTGCTAGATTTACATAAGCTCCAGGGCTAACACGTAAAGCAGTTTTCTCATTACCTATCGCATTAATTATTGCATCGACCACTGCTAACGGAAAACGCACCATATTTTCTGGTGTTCCACCAAATTCATCATCACGTCTATTGGTATCATGATGTAAGAATTGATCAATTAAATAGCCATTTGCACCATGAATTTCAACACCGTCAAATCCAGCTTTTATGGCATTTTGAGCTGCATTAGCATAATCAACAATAAGTTGTGCAATTTCTTCCTGATTAACTGCTTTAGGTACTTCATAAGTTAACTCTCGCATTCGGGCAACGGTACCGCTTTTAGCAATAGCAGAAGGGGCTACAGTTGTTACACCCGAAAAGTGAGAGTGCGCGATTCGACCTGTATGCCATAGTTGTGCAAATATTTTTCCGCCATTTAGGTGAACCGCTGTAGTGATTTTCTTCCAACCTTCGATTTGTTCTTGATTGAATATCCCCGGTGTATTTGGGTAGCCTTGTCCATCAGGACGGATTATTGCAGCTTCTGAAATAATTAAGCCAGCATCAGCTCGACGACCATAATATTGAGCCATTAAATCAGTAGGCACTAAGTTTTCATCAGCCATACAGCGAGTTAGTGGCGCCATTAAAATACGGTTTTGAAGCGTAATAGTGTCATTTAATGAGAATGATTCAAATAAATTGTCGGTCACAGGAAGTCCTTAGTTCTTGAATGAGCGTTCAAGATACTCTTATTTGAATGTGCATTCAAGTATTATTTTGAATAATCATTCAAGATTGATTATCATAGGAGAATTAATTAGTCACTAAGCAGGTATTAGCAATGAGAAATGCTGAGTTTGATCGTGAACAAGTCTTGAGATCCGCGATGGCAGCGTTTCTGCATAAAGGTTATGCAAAAACCAGCATGCAAGTGTTAACCAAAGCAACTGGCTTGCACCCCGGCTCTATTTATTGCGCTTTTGAAAACAAGCGGGGTTTGTTAATTGCGTCATTAGAGCAATATAAACAAGACAGAAACCATGAATTTCAACAGTTTTTTACAGAAGATCGTGCTGTACTTAGATCACTCAAAGCCTATATTGATAATATTGTTGCTCAGTGCAATAGTTGCGATACTGCTAAAGCATGTTTACTAACGAAGTCATTGAATGAGTTAGCTGAACAAGATGAGGAGATAAAATCATTTATTAGTGAAGTGCTTGAGCAATGGCAACAAGCGCTCGCAGAAAAGTTCGAGCAAGCAAAATTGTCAGGTGAATTAACTACGCTAAAAGACAGCCAACATTTAGCTCGATACTTGGTTATGGGAATTTACGGTTTAAGAACATTTGCTCATACGCACCCGCAATCAGAAGTAATTAAACAATTGGCAGATCAGCTGTATCAGGATTTATGCCGAGAGTAACGAATCTTTTACTGTTAGGCTTTATATCTCACATTAAAATAAGCCTTTTTATTGGCAGTAAGCTCATTGTACCGTATTCTTTAGGCTAATGATTGTACCAAGTTAATCATGGAGCAGGATTTTTGTCCTAAAGTTATATGACGAGTACTGAATTAGTAAAACCTAAAGAAAAATCCCTACCAGCAGAAGTCAAAAAGGAGTGCGAGAATTGCGGAGCGAGTTTATCGGGGCAATTCTGTGCTGAATGTGGTCAAGAAATTACCTCAAACATTCGTTATTTTGGTACGGTAATTTTACATTTATTAGACGATATTTTTAGCTTTGACTCTAGAGCAAGTCGCACGTTACTGCCATTAGTATTAAAGCCTGGCTTTCTTACGCAAAAGTATTTTGCTGGTAAGCGTGTTCATTATGTTCCCCCGCTGAGATTGTACTTGTTCATCAGCATTATTTTTTTTCTATCCTTAAAATTATTTACAGACATTCCTGCACCTAAGTTACCTATATCCGCTTCAACTGAAATCCAACAAAGCATTAATGACACAATTAATGAATTAAATTTAGAACCTACCAGCTCGAAAAATGAAGAAGTTAAACAACGGCTAAATGAGTACGTTACAGATATTCAGCAGAAAAGTTCGCCGTTATTACAAAGTAATAGCGTTAAATTGGCGCAGCTAGAGTTAAAAAAGCTGACAAAGCCTGATGAGTTTTCAAGTGATGATGAAATTGATTATAAATCGTATCAGCAAAGTATTGCGGATTATAAAAAAGACCTGAAAGCGGGCAAAAAAAGTAGCTCTTACATACGAGTATCAAACCAAGAAGATGGCACGTTACGTTTTGATTTTTTATCTGCTGAAATGAATAAAAAATTGAATGAACAAGTGGATATATTAAAAGAAAAAGCGGAGACGGCAATAACGTCCGATCCTTCAAAGCTTATTGAAGAAGCTATCGGAAAAATGCCGCAGCTCATGTTCATTTTGTTACCTATATTTGCTTTGCTGTTAAAAATATTTTATCTATTTTCGAAGCGGCTATACATGGAGCATTTAACTGTAGCTCTGCATAGCCATAGTTTTATATTCTTTATTATTTTACTAATAGAAATGCTTAATGAATTAGAAGGCGTTGTTATTGAAAGCTTTCCCACTGCTGCTGATATGTTAAATACCCTCATGGTGGGATTACTCATTTGGATACCAGTGTATTTATTTTTAATGCAAAAGCGCGTTTATAAACAAGGCATGCTTATGACAGTGATTAAGTTTAACATAATCGCAATATCCTATTTAATGATGATAATTTTTACAGGCCTCGCGGCGCTAGTGTGGGGCTTAACGAGTATTTAAATTGATAACTGTAATTAGCAAAACATGATAGCAATAGAAGATGCATGGCTAACGTCGAGTCAATAAGACCATAAAGAGAAGTGTGAAAAAATTCCCTTTTGAGTGAATAGCGGTCCATTGAATTGTGACAACCATTTTTAACTGGTTGCCACATAAGTCTATTTAGAAAGTTCCGCTGCTGTATCTACGAAAATTCCTTGGATGTCATTAGCTTCTCTTTCTGTTTGACCACCATGTTTAAGGAATGCTGCAATTATGGTTTGCGTTTTTTCTTCTTTGGCACGTTCTAGAAAATATCTTAACTCTAATTCTGTTCCTACATCTTCATCTTTGATAGACGCAGCAATAATCTCTTTGTACATAACGATATCACGTACTTCCCAACCAACAATGATTGACAGCAGTTGCGTTAAGAAAGCATCAAGCTCTATTTTTGGAATAAATTGAGTAATAATATTTAATGACTCAGCTTGCTGTGCAGTGAAATCAGCCCCAGTAAGCAAAGCTTGTAATGCCTTACCTTTACCAAGACGACGAGCAAACTGTACTGCACCTTGACCTCCTGTTGGAATGTTAATATACAGCTCAGGTTGAGCAAACGCTGAGTTTTCGGTGCCATACGCTAAATCACAAGCCATAACAAATTCGTTGCCTCCACCACGCGCCACACCATTAACAATTGCGATAGAAAGTTGTTTCATTGCTTTAATATTTGCGATCATGTGGTTGAATTCAATTGATGCAGCTTGTCCGCCCTGAGTTCCATTAATTACATGAAGGTCTAAGTGAGCAATAAAAAATGCTTCGTGGAATGACTTGAAAACAACCGCCTTTGTATCTCGATCATCCTTTAGAGATAAAATGAAATCGTTTAATTCATTTATTAGATCTATCGTTAATATGTTTACCGGAGGGTTTTTGATAAGTACTGTAGCAACGCCTGACTCTTTAGTAATAGATAGTTTTTTCATAGTATTTTCCTCTTTGACTAAAAAACACAGTGACTGGTATTGAGCCACCTCAATTGTGTAGAGAAAATGTAAGCTATTATTAGTCTTTCAAAAACAGACAAAAATGAACTACAATGTTTCCAAATAGGAACCAATGGGGTGTGTATGGATCTTGCGAGCCGACTTATTTTATTGCTTGAAGTATCCGAGCTAGGTAGTTTTTCAAAAGTATCTGAACAAAGAAATGTTAATAGGTCCGCTATTTCAAAGCAGATAGCTAAACTTGAAGATGAGCTTGGTGTACATTTATTAAATCGTACAACACGATCATTATCATTAACTGTTGCTGGCTCTGAAATGGTGGGCCAAGCGAAGCGGTTAAGAGATTTGCTCAATAACTCAAAACGCTTGGCTGAAAACTTTCATACAGAGCCGAGAGGCCAACTAAAAATTTCCAGTTCAACACTTTTTGGTCGTCAGTATGTTCAACAAGCCATATTAAGATTTCAGTCAATGTACCCAGACATTTGTATTGAACTACTTTTAGAAGACAGAATGGTGGATCTTATTGGCGAAGGTTTTGACATAGGGTTTCGTATAGGAAAGCCAAAAGAATCTAACTTAATTTCTAGGCAAATAGCTAGAAATAGACTGTTAATCGTAGCTGCACCTGAATTCATTTCAAAGTATGGGCAGCCTACAACTATCCCCAAACTTGAAAGCTTGCCCGCGGTTGTTTATTCAGCTCAAGGTTTAGTGATAGATAAAATTAAGTATTTTGATAATTTAGGAAATGAAGCATTTATTCAGCTAAACCCAGCTTATAAAGTGAATGAAGTTGAAATGCTGATTAACACAGCACTAGCAGGAGAAATGATTACTGTCACGACAGCACAAATGATAGAAAATGAAGTTTTAGAGGGAAAGCTTATACCTATTATGACGCATATAAATTTAGCAGATTACGGAACATTTTATGCGGTGTATCCACATAGAAATGCTCCACTAAAAACTAAACTGTTTATTGAAACACTAAAAGAGATAATAGGAGAGGAAACACCTATTTGGGAAACTAAAATTCCTAGTTTTGAAAATATGTATGGAAACAAGGCATAACACATATTTGCTACATGTTCGCTGTTGGCACAAAACGAAAATCACCTTGTGTTGTCCTGATATAGGTTGACACTTTTTTCTAAAACGCCTGATGAATTTCATCAGGCGTTTTGTATTTTAAGGCCATATGAGGCCT
>NZ_SAWY01000016.1 GCF_006439335.1 Litorilituus lipolyticus
ACTCTCCTCAATTGAAGCTTCTTATCAACTTCACTATGGCACATTCGCTAGCGATAGATGCCGAGTGGGGAGTCCATATCATTCGTTATAACGATAAGGAGCATAGGTGCAAACTTTAACTAAAAAGAATATCCCGTTTATATTTCTTGCAGTTATTTCTGTTTTCTGGGCTTTTTACTATCAAAGCTCAAATATTCTTAATGGATATGGCGTAGAAAAACCAGAATGGCTTTTGCTAATCGATGGTTTAGTTGTCTTACCTATATTATGCTTTTGGTTTGTTAAAGATAAAAAAGAAGCCGCTATAAAAGCTGTTGCCTACAGCTGTTTAATTATTTTGCTTGGCAGCTTTGTAATTCCTGAAAGTTCAAAGGTTGTATGGCCTTACCTTGAATCATTGCGCTATCTTGCTATAGCTGCGTTTATCATTTTAGAAATCACCACTATTTTGACCGTATTTTTTGCTATCAAAGCTTCTCTTACCAAAGAGCAAGATCCAGATTTGGCTATATCAAAACCAATTGAAAAAATTTTAGGTAAAGGTGCTATAAGCTCTTTACTCTCTTTTGAGGCGCGGGTTTGGACATACGCGTTATTTTCTAAAAAGATAAGGCAACAAAGTTTTACTGGAGATAGTCATTTTAGCTGTCATAAAAAAGATGGAGCTCAAAGCAATCAATTAGGCTTTATTTTAATCATTTTATTTGAACTACCCGTAATGCATTTGCTGTTACATTTTTTATTGTCACCGTTTGCTGCTAATTTCACAACGGCTTTAACTCTTCTTGGTTTAGTGTTTTTTATTGCAGAGTATAAAGCAATTGCAATTAGACCTATTTCAATTCTTCAGGACAGCATTATAGTGAGGTATGGTGTTTGGAATCCATTAAGGATTGCTTTAAGTGAAATTGCTCATGTTCAACCTAATTCAATTTTCATACGTCGGTCAGGTAATGTTAATAGATTCAATTTGGCTGGTAATCCCAATATTGAGATCAAGCTTAATTCGGGTAAGCTCATATATTTAGGAGTAGATTCACCCAATGAATTTCTAATGACTTTAGAAAAATATCGAGAAAAATCGTTATAACAAGCTGTTTAACAAGGACAAAATACAGTTGGCTTTTGCTCGTGGCTCGCTAACTTTAGCCGACCAATTTAAGCCGCTTATTGCGGCGTTAGGTTTTTAATGACTTCTACTCAAACGAATAAGCATGATTAAAATACTTACTATTACTTTCCTTATCCTTTCATTCGCTTGCAATGCGGTTGTTAAACGCCATGATGTTCAACCAGAAGTGTATGAAGTTAAAAAGACACCTGATTTTTTTATTGATATGCCGCATGAAGGAGCTGCTGTTCTTGTTGATAAATATTGGTTGGTAACGGCTGCGCATGTAGTCTTTTACAATTATCATGATAAACCTATAATGCTTCACGGTGTAGAAAATAGAATTGAAAGGGTTATTTTCCATCATGGATACAAGAACGACCCAGGTAATTGGGGGCAAGGAGATGCTAAGCCATTAATAGATTTTTTGAGCAATCGAGATGATATAGTGCTACTCAAATTAGCCGAACCTGTTGAACACTTAAAACCTATATCTCGATATTATGATAATAAAGAAATAGATGAGGAAGTTACTATATTTGGTAGAGGAGCAACTGGTACAGGTCTGACGGGAGAAATATTGACAACCAAGGAGCCTTCTTTTTGGGAAAGTATTTCAAACACTATAAGATCTCCGTTTACAGATATAGACGAAACTCAAGCCAATAGAACACTAAATAATTATAAAAATATTATAAAGTCAGCAAATGAAAACTGGTTGATGTTCCGGTTCGATAGAGGAGATGATGCACTTCCTCTAGAAGGAAGTGTTGGTTCTGGTGATAGTGGCGGTCCTGCAATTATGGTACAAGATGGCATACCTTTGCTTATCGGATTAGCAAGCTGGCAAGAATACGAAGGTGATTTAGAAGATTATGTCGGAGGAAAGTATGGGGCTGTTTCCGTATTTGTCAGAATTTCTTCATACAACCAATGGATCGATAAAACCATCTTGGCATACAAAAACAAAACCTAATAAGGTTTTTAAGTCGGACTCGTAACAGCTTGCTCGGTTCCACTTCGTTTCACATTATAGCAAGCTATTACGTGCCGCTTAAAACTGCGTTAGATGCCTGCATTATTCAAGTCCGGAGTTTTAGTTGGAGATTAGAAAATTAAACACATTGCGTGGGTTGGCTGCATTAATTGTGTTTATTACTCATTTTAGCGATATTACAAATTGGCTTAATGGAATGTTAGGCGGAGGCTCTGGAGCGTACGGTGTAATGCTGTTTTTCTTGCTGAGTGGTTTTTTAATGTCTCACTTATACCTGACCCAAAAATTCAGCAACGTTAATATCAAGCGCTACTTATTAGCTCGAATCGCAAGAGTAGTTCCATTATTCTTGGTTATTGTACTTAGCTCTTATGTTTTGTCCTTAATCGGCAATGATAGTCTTTATAACATTCCAGATACGAATGCACTGATTAGTCATCTACTATTTTTATATGGTGACAGTGTACTTTGGTCAATCCCCCCTGAAATACAATTTTACTTCGTATTCCTGGTTTTTTGGTCATTTCCAAAGAATAGGAGAGGCTATATTTACCTTTCAATATTAGCGGTTATGCTCCTGCTATTTTTCACAAACTTTCCACGAGTATATGGAGACATAAACGGAGTTCGTTACAACTTATTTAATACGTTAAGAAGTTTACCTTATTTTTTTATTGGGGTTATTTTTGGAATGCATTATAAGTCTTTTGAGGTACCGAAATACCTTAAGAAACATTACTTTATTTTCGTCTTACTCTTAATACCTGCTATGTATCCAGAGATCTCATCTGTTACGTCTGATGCTAAGACAAGAATGTGGTTAAGCTATGAAGTATTACTTGTAATGAGTTCCGTATTTTTTTGTATTGTATTTTTAGTTCCTGATAACAATGTACTATTAGCTAACAGGTTCGGTGACTTCTTGGGAAAAGTATCTTATTCATTATATTTGTTTCACATGCCAGTTATTATTTTTGTAAACAAGCTCAATTTAAGTGTTGAATTGAAATTATTATTATCTTTCGTTCTAACTGTTTCAGTAGCATTTGTATCATTTAAATATTTTGAAAAGCCCGTTGCTAGGTTCATACGTAACATAGCATCTAACACATATGAGCCTTCTTCCCGTCAATAGACACTAGACAGTTAACGGGAAACCTTACTTACGCTCATTTGCCGCAATTTTGCTTTTATAAATATCCTTCTAATGTAACCCTCTGTATATAATAAGATAGGTATTGAGACTATTCATAAAAAAAACATATCTGAAATACGAGGAGTTTTCTGATGTTTTCTTCATTTAGGTTTTATTGAAGTTGTTAGTAAAATCAAATAAACGACTAATTTATAGGCGAAGATCTAACTTAAATGTTACTTAGCGAGATTTAACAAAGACGTAATACTAATTCGACAAACGTTAACTTACGCCCCTTGAGGGGGCAATCTAATAAGTCTAAGGCTTTGCCGTAGGTAATTTAACTGATATAATTCACCCTAAAGATTTGCTATATTGTATACTGTATATTATTTGTGGTATGATCGGTTTAATGTGACTTTTTAACAGTAGGAAATATGATGGAAACAACAAGTACAGATTGGCGATATACGGTTATGCCGGCCGTATTTACATGGCTAAAAGAATCAGAATCCGGTGCCCTTGAAATTGACCTTGAAGTAACCCAAAAATACGCTGCAGATATTTTAAAGGTGCAAGGTAAAGGCGGAACTAGAATGGGTGGTCTTGTTGGTTCTGGTACGCTAGGTGAGAATAGCTACCTTAGCTCTGAACAGCGTATTTCTTTACTTAAAGGTCTTTCTGATGTTGCTAAAGAATTCAATGTTCCATTAATTAGTGGTGCTGCAGCAGAAACAAAAGAAGAAATTGCTGAAATAGTTAAAGGTTTAGCGTCTGCTGGAGTGGATACTGTTATGGTAATGCCTCCTAAAACAAAAGAGCTTCCTTCAGACGAAGATATGTATGCTTATTATGAACTTGCTGAATCAGCAGCAAGGGCTGCTGGTGTTACAATTATGCCTTATAATAACCCTGATGCAGCTGGTTATCATGAAATTTCAACAGAGCTTCTTTTAAAAATTGCAGAGCTGCCTAATGTGACTGCACTTAAAATATCTACTATTGATGTTTCAATCATTGAAACAATGATGTTAGCGAACAAAGATGCAAAAATCTTAGCAGGTGTTGACACTGTAACAGTACACGCAGGCCTTGCAGGCGCTTGCGGTGGTATTACAGGTGTTGGTTGTATCTTCCCTAAAGCAAGCGTAACGATGCAAGAGTACGTTTCTGCTGGTAACTGGGCTGAGGCAAACAAAATTTCTCAGGCGATGAACTCTATCTCATACCTTGACGCACAGCCATTACTATTAGAGTACCTAAAGTTTGCATTTGGTGTTCACCACAATGACGCTGAAGGCGGTCTTCGTACCCTTGGTAAGAAGTTAACTCAAGAACAAATTGATGATGTTCGCGCTAGGTATGTTCTAGCAAAAGAAAGACTTGAAGTTCTTGGTTTAGCTGAATAACCATTTCAAGAATCCAAATTAAAAAAGCCTCATTTTAACGAGGCTTTTTTTGTATGTATGAGATGGTAAATAGCTAAAGAGTTAAAGCCATTTGAAAAATATAAATTTCACTTTATTTATAAGTTTCTTGCAGATGCATACTAAAAAAGGGATTTATGCATGCGATTATTAAAGCTATAGCCGTAAATACCTAACGCAAAATTTGGCAGGGACAAATAACTGTTGGCTGTTTGCTCCTGGCTTGCTTATATTAGCCAACAATTTTTTGCCTCTTAATTGGGCGGTAGCTGTATAAGGAAATATCATGAGCTGGTTTAATTCTAAAAATTTGTGTTCTCACTGCAATATAACTAAAACGAATCAAAAATTTGAAAATGCCATAACTTGTCCTCAATGTGAAAGCAATATATTACTGGCTAGAGAAGGTATACGTATGTGCCCTGTTGACCAAACTGAGATGACAAAAGAGAATCATAAAGGCATTATCTTGGACAGGTGTAGTAAGTGCAATGGTGTATGGTTAGATAGGGATGAATTATCTAGTATGCAAGAGTTAGCCATAGAAGATTCTGATTTTGCAACAGGCATGGTTATTGGCATGGCAATAGGGTAACTATAGTTGGCAAGTGCAGGTATCTCACACACTTTAGCAAACTAAAAATGCTCCTTATCGGGTCATTAGTATTATTGGGAGTTTCAGTTGAGTATTGGAAATCAAATAACAGGCCAATTAAACAGCATAGAAGATTTTATTGAAAATTCTTCTGTCTACTTATTTCCTGTGAAAGTATTAGGCTGGATAGTTTTACTGTTAGCCTTGATTATTACTAATTTTATAGCAATTGCTAAATGGCCTTTATCTGCTATATCAAGAAAGTTCTATAAGAAAGAATTAGTTTTAGGAGATCCGATTGATATAACTTCTGAAAATGAACTTCAGAAAGTAGTTTCTGAACAAGATACCGTATTATTGGACTTTTGGGCTGAGTGGTGTGGGCCTTGCCTCTTAATGAACAATACCATTACAAACATAGCACAAGAATATGCGGGTAAGGTTTCTGTTGTTAAAGTCGATGTGTCATTAAACTCAACTCTAAGTAAATTATATGCTGTAAAGGGTTTGCCTACGATCATTGTCTTTAAAAATGGTGATGAAGTGATTAGGAAAAGTGGTTCATTAACAAAGAATCAGCTGGTGGAGCTAATTAAATAAAAGACACTGCTAAAGCAGTGTAAGCTCACCTTAGTCACTAAATTTAGCCAAACATTCAAGCATAGAGTTTTACGTTAGCTTTTGTTACACATTGAAGTCATTAACAGCGATCCTTTTATGTTAACTTACACTTTTTATCTTCAAGGGTACAACCGTGAATAACTTTCAAAAAAATGGGGGGGCATTGCAGCACTTTTTCAGGCAGCCATATACATATCAGCTTTTGTTTTTTTGGCGCGTTTTAGCATTATCCTGTCAGTGCAGATGATATTCAGAAGTTTATTTTTCTCACCAATAACCAGGTAATTTTATCGATAGTTAACTTAATTATGTATGTCGCCTTGGGTAGTTGTTTGGCAGTTTTAGTGTTAGCAACTCATCAACGGATGAAAACCAAAGCTCCTGTTTTATCAGAAGTTGCTTCAGTGTTCGGTATTATTTGGTTACCCTTGTCATAGCAAGTGGTATGATTTTCAACATAGGATTAGTTGCTGTAATCAATTTATCTGCCAAAAACTCAGAGCAAGCAATGGCTCTTTGAATAGTTATTAATACTATAGTTGAAGGTTTAGGCGGCGGAAACGAAGTTGTTGGTGGCTTGTGCTCTTTTATTGTGTATTGCAGGCTTAAGAATTAATGAGCTACCTAGACTACTTAACTATTTAGGTTTGTTTATTGGTACTGTTGGTATTTTCACGATTTATCCTGCTGAAATACTGACAGAAATATTTGGATTAGGCCAAATATTATGGTTCTCTTGGCTAGGTGTTGTAATGCTTATGAGCTATCAAAGCACTCAAACATCAGCTAACAGTTATTCAACCCGAAACATTGTGACAAACAGTTATTTGCCTATTAAATCGGGCGTTGTATTTTGCGTAGGTTCAGCATGAAAATAGATACTACTTCAAAAGAAGACTATTCAATCTTAATTGCTCTTTGGGAGCGATCTGTTCGAGCAACTCATGATTTCTTACCAGAAGACAATATAAAGATTTTAAAACCGCTTATTTTCAAACATTATTTCGATGCTGTTGATTTAAGAGTGGCTAAAAATAATCGTGGTGAAATTGCTGGGTTTATCGGGGTAGCCGAAGGCAATATTGAAATGTTATTTATTTCACCTGATTTTTTCAATTGTGGCATAGGTTCGCTGTTGTTAAAAAATGCTATTCAAACTCAGTCAGCAACTAAGGTAGACGTAAATGAGCAAAACCATGATGCTACAGGTTTTTATCAGCACTTAGGTTTTAAAGTTGTTGGCCGTTCACCTATAGATGGCCAAGGCAATCCTTTTCCATTGTTACATATGGAATTGAGCGAAGTATAACGTGCAAGTACTGTTGCAAAACAGCTAAAGTCTGACTAAGGTCCGCTTTACTTTGTCTTTTTAGGCAAACACTTTCAGCCCTTTTTGGGGCGTTATTTTATTTTTCTTTAAGGTTTAAGATGCAACCTGATTTCTCAAAATATACGTTAGAAGAGTTATTAGATATTGAGCAAAATATCGATAAAGATTTGTACCCAGAAAGATATGAAATAGTGTGTAAGCTAATTCAGGTTAAAGCAAGCAACTCTGTTGAAGTTGATGCAATAGCATTGGAAGAAAAGTCTTCTAAAATTCACCGCGTTTTATATGTTGTAGGGTTATTTTGGTTTTTTGCATTTTATTCAATCATTAAAGGTGAGTTTAGCCTTAAGTCTTACACCGCAACATTTGCTGATAATCCTTTGGGTTTCTTTTGTGGCGTAGGAGTTTATTTCAGCTTAGGTTTATATTTTTATTTTATGTATAAGAAGCAATGTAATAAGCTAAAAGAAAAGGAGTAAACATCAGCCCTTAATTTTTGGTGTTAATCGTAAAGGAATTCTAATGAACAAACACAATAAAACGAATGCGATTAAAAGCCCTGTAGGTTTTGGATTATCAATCGGTGTCGCAATTGGTTGTGGTATCGGTGTGGCACTAAACGATCTTGCTATTGGTGTAGGTGTTGGTTCAGCCATAGGTGTGGCATTTGGGGTTGCTATCAAAAAAGAACAAGAAAATAAGAAAGACTAAAATCAGTGGCAATTCAGTACACAAGCGACGAAGTAAAAGCATTCAAATTAATTTAGGAAAGTATGAATAAACATTCGATACCATTATTCATTGGCGTAGTCATTAGCATCATAGTTGTATTACTAATAAATAACTTCACAGTTGTTGATGACTGTTTAGACCATGGTGGAAGCTTTGATTATAAAGCTGGGCAATGTGTATTGGAGACTGGAGAAATTCATGTTGCTAGTTTTACTAATTATTTAATAGCGATTTATTTTATCATTGCAATTGCCGTCGCTTTCACTGTATCAAGGCTCATCAAAAGGTTTTTAACCGGTAAAACTTAACAGCGCTTTGATAGGAATCATTGCGACAGCACCTGTTAACCAACATAGATGTCATCGTAAAATGGATAGAATTATTAACCTCGTTGAGCAGGACGTGTTTAGGATTAACGCGTTAGATTGCATTTTTCAGCTGAACTTGCCTCAGTGTTATTTAGCCGCTGGCTTTGTTAGAAACTTAGTTTGGGATTATCTTCATAATAAACCAAAGCCAACCCCACTTAATGATGTTGATGTGATTTATTTCGATATAGCAGAAACACAGCCCAACAAGCACTTTGAATATGAAGCTAAGTTAAAAGCGATAATGCCTCAAGTGAACTGGCAAGTGCGAAATCAAGCCAAAATGCACATACAAAATGGTGATAAACCTTATTTAAGTACACTTGATGCCATGCGCTATTGGCCTGAATATGAAACGGCCATTGCCATTCGAAAAGTTAATAACCTTGATTATGAGTGCATATCAGCATTTGGGGTTAAGTCTTTATTTGCGTTGAAAATTACTCGTAACCCAAAACGAGATCGCACTACTTTTGAAAGTCGTATAGAATCAAAAGGCTGGCTAACTCAATGGCCTAAGTTAACCATTTCACACTAACAAGGAGCATTCATGAGAATTCAAGCAGACGTAGCAACAATAGACATATTAGGGCATATCATTCTGTGGTTTATTTTAGTACTTATTACCTTCGGAATTGCCGCGTTTTTCTTTCCGTATTCATTCTCTAAATTTATTCTAAACCGCTCACAAGTGATTGATGAACATGGCAACCCTAGGCAAATGGTGTGTCACACCGACATTTTTGGCAACATTGGCCATGTCATTATTTGGATGATTATTTCCATACTGACACTTGGTTTAGGTTACGCATTCTACTTTTATAAAGTGTGGAATTACTCATTAAACAATACCAGCGTTGAATAGAATCTAACTAAAATATAACGATTAAAAGGAGTTACGATTATGATTAGAGGCATGCTGTTTTGCTTTACCTTAGCTGTTTTAATAGGCTGTGCTAAACCTGTGAGTTCAAGTTGTATGGAGTCTCAACGGTATAAGGTTCCTGAAAACAATTACCCGCCTGATAATAGTAAATGTGATGCGCAAGATGCTGCCGTTTATGTGATTGCTGCAACCATTAAAACTATGCAAGAGCAAGAGAAAGAGAAAAAAGAAGCGCCTTCATCAAAAGAGCCGGTAAAATGTTCTGACATGATTGGTAATGCTCGAAAAGACTGCCTTCGAAAAGAGAAAGAACTTAATGATCCTTTAGATGAGTTTTAACTAAAGGTTCACTTTTGCTTTACCATTGTAATGCTATTTATAGCATTACAATATCGTCATCATTTCACCAATAAGAATCACAAGCCTCTGAATTTACTCAGTTTAGCTCACTAGTAACTTATTATTTAGATGGTCAAGCTACAAACTTACTGGCAGTTTTCCTTGCGCTTGCTGGTTGCCTAATAAAATGCCAATAGCGCTGTTATAGCCTGGGCTTTGTGCTGCGTTGTTATGATAAAAGCTACGATCATCAAACCCGAGTAAAACCACATCAGCATGCTGACTATAAGGCGACATTAAATAAGGTGAGCCCCTGCCAATAAACACAACAGGTTTTTGTTGTGCCTTAGCATTTGCTAGCGCCAACTCGACCAACTTGTCATAGGTTAATTTACTCTCTTTACTAGTTGAAGCTACTTTGCCAGTAGGTACAGTTACCAAATCATCCATTCCACCTAAATCAACCAAACTCGCCGTTTTTACATTGATGGTGCTAATAAATAAATCTGACCTCTTTAATGCGGCGTTATTTTCTTTATTCATTAGAGAGCTTTTATCCGTTGCGATAACCGCGGTGATGTGAGGCTGTGCTAATTTCGCAATAGCAAACTCTTCATTAATGGCCAATGTTAATGCTTCAAACTCTAACTGATTTTCAACTAGCACATGAATATTTAACGCTGCATTATTATTAGAATGATTATCGGCATTAGCTTTTGCATTTATATTTGCTGAATATTGCTTAAGAGGAATAAGACCTTGTTCATTCTTTAATAACACCGTTGCTTCATCTGCTAGCTCTTGTTCTAACTCAAGATGAAAGCTGCTAGCAATAATATTATTAGCTTGTTCTATTTGCTTAGCTAAACTAACGCTAGGTAAGGTTATGTAGCTTTCTTTATGATGATTGATTCTAGCAACTGAAGCTTCAAGTTCTGCTAGGGTAAATTCACCTTGTTCAATGCGTGTTTCTAGCGCTTTGCTAACGGCTTTAATAAATTGCTTAAATGCTTGAACGTCACTCGGCTTTCTTACTTTAAATGGCATCACCGCTAAATCTGCACCAGCGGTGAATGTTTCAACCGTAGCTTGTACCTTATCAAAATAATGAGCAATGCCAGCCATATCTAATGCATCGGTGGCGATAATGCCTTTAAACTGCATTTTTGTGCGCAACAAATCATGTAAAATTTTACGCGACATGGTGGCAGGCCTAATGAAGGTTTTTCCTGATTTACTGGTAAAGGTGCTGTCATCTAAGGCAGGATATTGAATATGTGCCGTCATTATCATGGCAGGGCTTGCCTGCTTTATCGCCCAACTAAATGGGAATATATCATTCTTTTCAATAACATTAAGAGGATGGTCCACTCGAGGTAATCCTAAATGACTATCGACATGGGTATCACCATGACCAGGAAAGTGCTTTAGTGTTGCCATAATGCCATGTTGTTGCAGTGCTTTTACTGCGCTGACGCCATGCTTTGCAACCTCTATCGGTTTTTCGCCATAAGAACGCGTATTGATTACCGGATTTTGACTGTTGGTATTTACATCAACCACAGGTGCATAATTATTGCTAATGCCTAAGGCTTTCAACTCTGTCGCAATTACATGATTTACACGTTCAGTATAATACGTTTGATGCTGTGTATAAGTTGCCCCTAATGCCATGTTACCGGCAAAAGCGGTCCCTTTATTAAAGCGAAAAACTCGACCACCCTCTTGATCTACAGAAATAATTAACGGCTTTTTCAAGGATGATTTTAATGCTGCTTGTTGTAAATCGTGAGTTAACTTAACAACTTGCTCTGTTGTATCAAAGTTTTCAGCGAACAGTACCACTGAGCCAAGGTTAGTGTCAGTGATTAATTGTGCTAACTCATCAGGTAAAGTTGTTACACCTTGCCAACAATGCTTGGGCGTATCTTCTTGCTGACAAAAATAACGAATATCTAGCGCCATTTTTTGGGCTATCATTTGATCTAACAAGGTAAAAGCAATGGGTTGTTGTTTTTCAGTCATAAGTTTCTCAATTTTCTGTTCAGCTTTGGCAGCAGCATTAAAAAGAAAACAATTAACAAGCAAGCAGTTAATTATCAAACAACAAAACACACCAAATACTGTGTCTTTAATTGACCTAGGCTTGTGATAAATCATAAAGTGAATTCGCCTTTTTCGGCACTGTTATGCCAACTACTTTACTCGATTAATGCAATTACACTTTTCACTAAACGGTTAATCCCGACAGCGGCTTCACTGATTGAGGTAGCTAGCATGTAAGCGGGAGTTGTCACCACTTTATGTGCGGGATCTATAACAACTTCATCAACGGGGCTCTCACAATGCGCTAATCCCTTTGCCGCAATTAAGTTAGCTGTACCTGTATCGGTGCCTATAGTCCCTTGAATACCTTTTGGGTAAATTAATGGCAGTAAAGCTGGGGCAATACACATATAACCAGCTGGCTTTTCTGCCTGAGCAAAGGCCTTACCTGCAGCGAGTACATGTTCATTAATGGTGTAATTATCACCATCGATAGCGAAGTTACAGAGATTTTTTGCCGCGCCAAAACCACCGGGGACAATCAGCGCATCAAATTCATCAACGTGAAGATCATTTAGATCTTCAACATCACCACGAGCTATCCTTGCCGATTCAACTAAGACGTTTCTGGATTCATTTTCACTTACTTCGCCCGTATGATGATTTATAACATGGTGCTGAGTCATATTAGGAGCAAAACAACGATAAGCAGCTCCGTGCTGTTCAATTGCCAACATAGTTAATACCGTTTCATGTATTTCACTACCATCGTACACACCACAACCACTTAAAATTAGTGCTATTTTTTTCATAATCATTCCTTTCTCATCACTTTTCTGCCCATATTATTATGCAAAGTAGGCAAGTATCACAAGGCTTGTTTAGAGGATTCTTTTTGTTTAAAGCGAACGACTAACTGACAAGCCAGTACAATCAGTACCGAGCCAAACATTAAGCCCGCAAAAGGTAAACCCGTTCCGTCGTAAAAATACGCCAATATAGGACCTGCTAACGCCCCGATACTCCAGCGTAAGGTGCCAATTACTGCCGTAGCCGTACCTGATTGTTCAGTAAACTTAGTGATCACTAAGGCATCACTATTTACGGCTATCATCGAAATACTGCCCATTAACGGCAAAATAGTAACAACGGTGTAAGCTAGCGGTAATTGATAAATATTTACGATTAATAACGCTGTAGCGCAAATACACGCCAGTGTTAGCCCATACCATAACATGGCTCTAGAGCCTTTACGTGTAACTAGCCGTGTATTGGTGAAATGCGCAGTCATTAATGCTAGTACATTCACCGCAAATAGAACACTAAAGGTGTACTCTGAAACCTTAAACACTTCTAAATAAACAAATGGGATAGCCGTAATATAACTAAAGAAAGCCAAAGAAATGACCATAGAACTGGCGATATCAAGCCTTGCTTCTTGATTAGAAAATACGATTTTATAGCGTTCAATAAAGCTGTACTCTTGTTTGTTTTCGACTTTATTGGCTTCAGGTAAAAAGAAAAAGACTAATATCCAAATAAACAAACTATAAGCTGCTAAGGCAAAGAATATTAATTGCCAACTATGTGATACCAGCAAAAAGCTGCCAATGGCTGGCGCTATCATCGGCGCAAACATCATGATCATGCTGACATAGGATAAGCCTTTTGCAGTATTTTTTCCGTAGTACTCTTTAATTGTTGCTGGCACAACCACCGTTGCTGCGCTACTGATAAAAGCTTGGCAAAACCTCAGTAGTAAAAACTGCTCAACTGACTGGACATAGGGCAATAGTACGCTAGCAACAAAAAATCCACCAACCCCCAGTAAAACAAGCTTTCTGCGCGAGTATTTATCTGCCATTGGGCCAAATAATATCAAACCCAATGCATAGCCAAGTAAATAGATACTCAAGCTGTTTTGGATCATAGAAATATCAGTCGATAAATCTGTCGCTATCACAGGCATAGCAGGTAAATACATATCAACTGCTAGAGGAGAGACCGCTAAAATAGCAGCAAGCAGTGGTAATAAGTATTTGAGGGAAATAGTGATATTTTTAGGCATTATGGTTCCTGTTGTTGAGTGCTATTTTTAGGGTAATCACGTACTAAAGCACCGAGAGTTTTAATAGCCTTTACGATGTCGTCTCCCCATTTAACACCAAAACTTATACGCATGTAGTTGGCGTATTTTCCTGACGGTGAAAATATAATGCCAGGAGCAAAGCTCACACCTTGTGCTAATGCTTGCTGAAAAAAATGGCTGGTATTTACATGCGACTGACAACGTACCCAAAGTACACTGCCGCCTTGTGGTTTTGAAATACAAACTTCTGCGGGAAAATGTTCACCAATAAGTGCTCGCATTCGTTCACAATTGTAGATTAAGGTTTTTCGCAGTAAGGCTAAATGGCGATCATAGTCGCCATTGGCAATATATTCATTGAGTGTCCATTGCTGCAACATTGGTGTAGAGCAAGATTGTGCTCGCTTAATACGCTTAGCTTGTTCTTCAAATTTTCCGGGTAGCAACCAACCAACACGGTAACCCGGTGCAGCTGTTTTAGAAAAAGAAGAACAGGTCATAACTAAACCTTTTTCAGAATATAACTGGGCAGGTTTGGGTTTTTTCTCAGTAAAGTAAAGCTCGCTATAAACGTCATCTTCAATAAGCGGTATTTCATGTTGCTCTAATAAGGTCACCATGGCTTGGCGCTGTTGATCGCTCTTCATTGAGCCAAGGGGATTATTAATGGCTGACGAAAATAAACAGGCAGCAACCTTATGCTCTGAAAGTGCTTGTTCCAGCTCAGCTAAGCCAACGCCATCTTCTGTGCAGGTATATAGCTCTAATGCTTTCATGCCTAATGCTTCAATGAGTTCAATCATGCCAAAAAAGCAAGGCGATTCAATGGCGATAACATCACCACGCGTCGCCACACATTGTAATGCGATTGATAGCGCTTCTTGTGCGCCATTCGTTATCACAATGTCTTCTGGGTTTGCGTTCACACCTTGTTCTTGATAACGAATAGCAAGTTGCATTCTGAGCTTGGCATCACCCGTAACTGGCCCATAACTCACCGCTTTTTCTGCCACTTTGCTTATCACGGCGCGCATGAGTCTTGCCAATGCTTTATCTGGCGGATGGGCTTGAATAGGATTTGAGATGCCTAATGCTATGGTATCAGGAAAATGTACCGCTTCATGCACTCGCTCAATCATGTTACGACACTTTACTTCTGTGGGCTGACATTGAGACCAATTTGCAGGCCGTGGCTGTAGCGTTCTCGCTTGTTGCGCCTGTAAGTAATAGCCAGATTGTGGCCGTGCGCACACACGACCTTGCCGCTCTAACTCTAGATAAGCTTGCTTGACTGTAGGTACACTAATTTCAAATTGTCGGCTAAGCTTTCTTAGACTTGGCAATTTATCGCCCGCTTTTAACGCGCCAATGTGCTGTTGATGCTCTATAAAATCGATAACTTGTTGATACAAATACGAAGAAGAGCTTTTATCCAGTAATCTCATAAACTGTATAGGTTACATTTTCATATTTCTGTATATGTTATTACATCAAATAATCAGTAAACTGTCACTTATTATCTAAACTGCTTTTAGAAATATGGAAAACATGCAACATGAATAATACCTTTTTATATATTATTACCGTGCTTATTTGGGGCTCAACTTGGATAGCCATTAACTACCAGTTAGGTGATGTTGCTGTGGAAGTCTCTGTGGTATATCGTTTCGCGTTAGCAGCATTAACCCTTTTTATCTTTGCATATTTCAAAAAGTTACCCATGCAGTTTTCGCTGTATCAACATGGGCTATTTGCCCTGTTTGGTGTTTGCTTATTCGGCATAAACTATGTGTTACTTTATAATGCTCAGCAACACATAAACTCAGCATTAACTTGTATTGGTTTTTCTAGCTTAATGCTTATTAATATTGTTAATACCCGAATCTTTTATAAAACTAAAATTACTAAGCAAGTGTATTTTGGTGGTGCCTTCGGTTTATTTGGCATAGTGGTATTATTCTGGCCTCAATTAAGTGATGTTGAATTAGGCGCTGCTACGCTATTGGGCTTAACGTTATGTGTGATGGGCACTTTCTCAGCGTCAATGGGCACTATGATTTCCATACGAAACCAAAAAAATCACATTCCTGTTTTACCCGCCAATGCCTGGGGTATGTTTTATGGTGCTTTCTTCATGGCCATTGTTGCTGTAGTAAAGGGTAAGGCGTTTACTTTTTCTTATACCTTTGAATATATAAGTTCATTAGTTTACTTATCTATTTTTGGCTCAGTGATTGCCTTTGGATGTTATTTAAGCTTAATGACCAGAATTGGCGCGCATAAAACGTCATACGCTAATATTATATTTCCAGGTATTGCGGTAATTATCTCAACGTTCTTTGAAGGTTTCGTTTGGTCAAGTTATACCGTTATTGGCTTAATGCTGATGGTTGTTGGTAATTTAATTGTGCTATCAAAGCCAAGAAAAACAAAAGCTCTTAAAACAAGCGATAAAAAAGTTATTACCGCCTAAGCGTTATTTTGTTGGCTAGTAACCAACAAAATGTTCTAAGAATTAATCATTAAAGCATACTCAAATGGCAAGGAAACTTGCTATAATGCCGAAAGTTTTTTTAGATGTTTTCATAAAACATTTCACTACAACATAAATGATAAGGTTATTTAGGTAAGCCAATGCAACGACTCGCACCTGCTCTACGTCAAGACAACGTCCCACTTGATTTGATTTCATTGATCAAAACCATATTAGCTGCCACAAAAGAAATCTCTTTTCGTGTTAGCCAAGCACACTTAGGTGGCTTAATGGGCTCTACCTTAGATGAAAACATCCAAGGTGAAGTACAAAAAAAATTAGATGTGGTTGCTAATGAATTGTTCAAAGATATTCTATTAGAGTCTGGCTTTGTTCGTGCTATTTCTTCTGAAGAAGAAGATACCTCAGTTGCTGGCGATCAAAACGGTAAATTTGTTGTTTCATTTGATCCCCTTGATGGTAGTTCAAATATTGATATTAACTCATTAATTGGCACCATTTTCTCAATTCATGAAGCCATTCCAGATATGGATGCGGAAGATCCTGGACAATTTCAGCAACAAGGTAACAAGCAAGTCTGTGCTGGGTACGTACTTTACGGCCCATCAACAATGTTAGTTATGACAACAGGCAGTGGTACTCACTTTTATGTCTTAGATAGAACTCACGGTGGCTACTTATTGGTTGAACGTAATGTACAAGTGCCAAAAGACACTCAAGAATTTGCTATCAATATGTCTAACCAACGATTCTGGCAAGAACCTATGCAAAATTATATTAATGATTTAGTTGCAGGGGATACTGGCCCTCGTGGTAAAAACTTTAACATGCGTTGGATAGCCGCTATGGTTGGCGATATTCACCGTGTATTAACCCGTGGCGGTATTTTTACTTACCCTGCAGATAGCAAAAAGCCTGAACAACCCTATAAGTTACGCTTAATGTATGAAGCAAACCCGATGTCTTTTCTTATTGAGCAAGCTGGTGGTTTAGCAATGACCAGTACTGGCCGCATTATGGATATTGACCCTACTGATATCCATCAGCGCGTCGAAGTAATTATGGGCTCTTCTAACGAAGTAGAAGCCTGCTTGAGTTATTATAAATAAACTTATTTAATTCAATCATTCATATAAAGAAGCTAGCTAATCACTAGCTTTTTTTATATCTAAAATACGCTTAAGCATTGTCATTGAAAATCTATTTCCCTTATTAAATATCAAAGGTATACTTTTTAATATATCAATACTATTCGAGTTGCCTTTGTTTAGTTCATGCCCAAAAGTCTTTAAAAGCATAAAATGTTTACTAATTACCTTAGTATTTACGAGTGCCCCGCAGATTAAGGCTAACGAATTAACAAAAATCACGCTAGCCACACAAAACCTATGCCCTTATGGTTGCTATCAAGATAAAAATCCAGCCAGCACACAAGGTTCAAATGAATTCTCAGGTATTGCTGTAGATGTTGTAAAATGTGCCTTAAATAAAATGAATATTTCATTAGAGCTTTTAGTGTTGCCCTGGGCTAGAGCGCAAAAATATGCGTTACAAACTAATAAAGCCGATGGTTTTTTCTCCGCATCGCAAAATCACTACCGAGATCAATTCGCTACTCTATCTTACCCAATAGCTAAACAAAAATGGCAATGGTATGTTCTTAATTCCAATACGATTTTACCGACAGATTCCAACTTTAAACAACAAGCAACTGTAGGAGCATTTATTGGCTCGAATATGCTTAAATGGTTAGAAAATAACAATTATAAAATACTAGCGAGACCCCTTAACACTGACTATCTTTTACAAATGCTCTTGAAGGAAAGGCTAGATGCAATTTTAGCTAACGATTATGTCACTGATAGGTTAATTACCAAGTATGGTGTTGATAAGAAAGTTACTAGCTACTTACATATGAACAAACCTCTCGGCGTTTACTTTTCAAATACGTTTCTTAAAAACAACAAACTCTTTCTTCCAGCCTTTAATAAAAAAGTCAGAGAATGTCGTAAAATCCAATAAGTTTACTTTTAAATCACTCATAATCACACGACCTTTCATAGTTAGATAATTCTAATTTCCTACTTTGTTAAATTAATCGTGTCACACAGTACTTTTCTACTATACCCAAACAAGTTTTGGTTTGATAAAATATCGCACAAATTTTAGGAGAGCTTTTTTATGCCGCATTATGTTGTGGGTCACAAGATCCCAGATTCAGATTCAATTTGTTCAGCGATTGCACTGTCTTACTTAAAAACCACCTTAGGTGAAGAGACTGTTCCAGCTCGCTTAGGTGAATTATCACCAGAAACATTATTTATTTTAGATAAATTTGGTTTTGAGCAACCAGAACTTAAAACCAGTTACGCCGGTGAAAGCCTATATATTGTTGACCACTCTGAGCGAACTCAAGGTCCTGACGATATTGATGAGGCAACGATTCTAGGTATTATCGATCATCATAAATTAGGTGATATTACTACATCGACTCCTTTAGAGTGCTGGATTCGTCCTGTAGGTTGTACCAATACTATCATTAAAATGATGTACGACTTTCACAATGTAGAAATTCCAAAGAACATTGCTGGTGCGATGATGTGTGCCATTTTAAGTGATACGGTAATCTTCAAATCACCTACCTGCACTACAGCAGATATTAAATGTGTTGAAGCGTTAGCTGAAATAGCTGGTATTGATGATGCAGAAGCTTTGGGCATGGAAATGTTCAAAGTAAAATCTGCCGTTGAAGGTACACCAGTACGTGATTTAGTATTACGTGATTTTAAAGACTTTGACATGAACGGTAACCTTGTAGGCATTGGTCAGTTAGAAGTCATTGATTTAGCTATTTTTGACGATATAAAAGCTGATCTTGCAGCAGATATTGCCAAGCTAAAAGCAGAAGGTAACCGTCACAGCGTACTACTTTTATTAACAGACATTATGAAAGAAGGCTCAGAAATGTTAGTAGTTAGTGATAATGCTGACTTAACAGAAAAAGCCTATGGCAAAGCCACTGTAGATGGCAAAGTATGGTTAGATGGCGTACTTAGTCGTAAGAAGCAAGTAGTTCCACCATTACAAGAATCTTTTGCCTAATTGATTATTATAAATTTAGGGTAAATTTATTTTCAAAAGCCGAGTGTAACGCTCGGTTTTTTTGTCTCTCCTTTCCAACAATGCTCTTTTCGAGACACTTGTTAAAAAAAATTTCATGTTAGCTGTAATAAAAAGCACGCTTCGTCGACTACTTGTATTAAAACTTCGTCAGGTTACAAGTTAACGGCTTAGTGAGCCAAAGGAAAGGTAATGGAATTAGTAGTTAGTAAAATACAGAAGCATTATGCACAAGTTACTGCAATAAAGGAGCTAAGTTTTTCTGTTAAACAAGGAGAGATTTTCGCGCTGCTTGGGCCTAACGGTGCAGGAAAATCATCATTAGTGAGAATGTTGACAGGTTTTACGCAGCCTGATTCAGGCGAAATAACACTCACCCTTGATGGTGAACAATTTTCTTCTATTCCTTCATATACTTTGGGTTACTTGCCTGAAGATCGCGGTTTATACCCTGAAAAATCAATTATTAAAAATCTTATCTATTTTGCTCAACTTAACGGAGTTGAGAAAAAGATCGCAAATGAGCAAGCCTGTTACTGGTTAGAGCGCTTTGAATTACTTGACAGAAAAGATGAACAATTAAAAACGCTTTCAAAGGGTAATCAACAAAAAGTTCAGCTCATTAGTGCCGTTATTCACCAACCTAAATGGGTTATCTTAGATGAGCCTTTCTCAGGGTTAGACCCTATCAATCAAGAAAAGGTCGTATTGTTCTTATCTGAATTAAAAGCGAAAGGCATGACTGTTATTCTCAGTGCGCACCAAATGGCTATGGTCGAAAAACTTGCAGATAGGATGCTATTAATGAATTTAGGTGAAGCCGTATTTTATGGCACGTTATCTGACATTCAACAACAGGCTAATTCAGCCATAGAGTTATCAGCACAATTTTCGCAAGGGATTGATAATGAAAAATCTGAACAATTATTAACTCAATTCAAACATCGTTATATTGATGATCAAAGCTTAATGATCACCTTAACTGCTAAGGAGTCTATGAATCAATTACTCAGCACCTTAACTTCAATAGGTGAGTTACAAAGCTTGCAAAGTAAAAAAATGGATTTACACCAGCTGTACTTAAATGCCATAGCTAACCATGGAGAAAATTAAGATGCAAAGTAGCAATAAATTACAACAAACTTGGTTAGTGACAACTTGGGAATTCATGCACTTTTTTAAGTGGAAGCAAGAAGTCATTTCTAAACTAATTATGATCGGCATTGCTTTAGTTGTATTACTTTGGCAATACATAAAAGATGAGCAAGCACCACACTATACAATAGCAATTCATGGCAGTGATATTGCACTGTCAAATTCAGATAGCTTCACTTTTATAACAGCTAAAAAGCCACTTACGCAATTAAAAGTTGATTTGGTAGATGAAGAAAAACTAAATGCTATTTTATCGCTCAAGGTTAATGAGCAAGGTGTTAGCGAATTAACAGTGTTATCAAAGGATAAGCAAGCTTGGTTAGCTGACTTACAGCACAACTTACATCAACAATTCTCTTTAATATATGCGGATAATCTAGGTTTAGCGCCTGAACAGCTTATGGTTTTAAAGCAACCTGTCACCTTTAAAAATCATTATTTAGACACTGCTATTAAAGCTGATGATAGTCCAGCAAAAACCACTGCCATTGGTATGATTTTATTACTCGCTGTCGGTGTGTTTACTTCCTTTGGTCAGTTATTTATCAGTGTAACGGGTGAAAAACAACAAAGAGTCACAGAGCAACTCTATTCACGTATCAGCCCGCAAACTTGGATTGATGGCAAAATTTTAGGACAAATGCTGCATGCATTAAAAGCGATGGTAACAGCCACAATTACGGCTTCATTAGGCTATGCCTTTGCAACAGTAATCATTAGTGGTAATCCATTAGACTTTTCAATGATTGACTGGACGTTATTACCATGGTTGTTATTATTTGCTATAGCTGGCGTATACTTGTGTACCGCGTTTATGGCTGCAATAGCTGCAGCTATTGATGATCCAAACCATAGTGCAAAGACCAGTATAATGCTATTGCCTTTATTACCTATGGTGATTTCTTTCATTACTATGGATAGTGCTTCAGGTTGGGCCCTAACATTTTTAAGTTACTTCCCTATTACTTCATTTGTCGCTATGCCCGTTCGCATGTCGTTGATTGAATTGCCTATCTGGCAACCAATACTCTCATTAGCACTTATTCTCGCCTTATGTTTATGGATTAGAACAGCTGCCGCACGATTATTTAAAATGGGCATGACTATGTATGGTAAAGAGCCAAGCATGAAAGATATGCTTAAATGGACTTTTAAAGAAAGTTAACTTGCTTTCTTACCACAATATAAGCAATTAAAACAAAAAGCCCAGCAATTGCTGGGCTTTTTAGTAACTGTATCTGACAACCATGCTCAGTTATCAAATGCTTTGAGCGCGTAAATTACACTCGTTCAAATACCGTAGCGATACCTTGACCTAAGCCAATACACATAGTTGCTAAGCCAATATTTACGTCTTGACCTTCCATTAAGTTGATCAACGTGCCTGAAATACGTGTACCTGAACAACCTAAAGGATGTCCTAATGCAATTGCACCACCATTAAGGTTGATCATATCATCCATTTTATCCATTAAACCTAAAGCAGAGATACATGATAATGCTTGTGCGCCAAACGCTTCATTAAACTCAGCTAGTTCAATATCTTCTATTGCTAAACCAGCACGCTTAAGCGCTTTTTGTGTCGCAGGAACAGGACCAAAGCCCATTGTCGCTGGATCACAACCTGCAACGCCCATACCGCGAATTTTAACTCGTGGTGTTAGGCCAAGCTCTTTTGCTTTATCTGCCGACATTATTAACATGGCTGAAGCACCGTCTGATAACGCTGATGAGGTACCTGCGGTCACTGTACCATTTACCGGATCAAATACTGGGCGAAGTGCAGATAAGCTCTCTGCTGTCGTGTCAGGGCGTACAACCTCGTCATGCTCTACCAATGTTAATGCACCCGTGGCATCATGTCCTTCTGTAGCAACAATTTCATTATCCCAACGACCTTCTAGCATTGCTTGGTGAGCTCTTTGATGCGAACGGGCACCAAAGGCATCTTGCATTTCACGACTTATACCATGCTGCTTACCTAATAACTCTGCCGTTAACCCCATGTTCCCAGAGGCACGAGCGATATGCTTGCTTAGCGCAGGTGCAAAATCAACATCATACATCATAGGAACATGACCCATATGCTCAACACCGCCGACTAAAAACACATCACCTTGGCCGGCGATAATGCTTGTGGCTGCATCATGCATTGCCTGCATTGATGAACCACATAAACGGTTAACTGTTAAACCACCAATTGATTTAGGTAAACCAGCTAATAACGAAGCATTGCGAGCAATATTAAAGCCCTGCTCTTTAGTTTGCTTCACACAACCCCAAATAACATCTTCAATATCATTTGGATCTAATGCTGGGTTACGCTTTAAAATTTGTTCCATTAAATGGGCTGATAATGTTTCAGCGCGCACATTACGAAATACACCTGCCTTTGAACGCCCCATAGGAGTACGTATGCAGTCAATTATTACAACTTCTTTCATCATATTTCTCCTAGGCTGTTTTAACGTCAGTTGTGAAGTAAGATTTACCTGCTTTGGCCATGTTTCTTAGGCCATCGGTTACCTGATAAATTTCACCTAAATGCGCATATTTGTCTGCCATGGCTATAAAATTTTCTAGACCTAACGTTTCAAGGTAACGAATCGGGCCACCTCTAAATGGAGGGAAGCCAATACCATAGATTAAGCCCATATCAGCTTCAGCCGCAGTATCAACCACGCCCTCTTCTAAACAGCGAACAACTTCGTTGACCATTGGAATCATCAAACGAGCAATAATTTCTTCACTTGAAAAATCTTTTTTATCTGCGCATTGCGCTGCAAATAATTCATAAGCTGTTTCAGCGGGAACTTTAGATGGGCGACCACGCTTATCTTTACCGTGATCGTAAAACCCTTTACCGTTCTTCTGACCATAACGTTCATTGCTATATAATGTGCTTACTGGATCGTTTTCTAACTTCTTCATGCGAGTAGGGAAACCAGCAGACATAACGCCCGTACAATGGTCAGCTGTATCAACACCCACCACATCAAGTAAATAAGCTGGGCCCATAGGCCAACCAAACTGTTTTTCCATCACTTTATCAATCGCCACAAAATCAGCACCTTCAAGTACTAATTGGCTAAAACCTGCAAAATATGGGAATAAAACACGGTTAACATAAAAGCCTGGACAATCATTGACTACAATAGGTGATTTACCCATTTTCGCTGCATAGGCAACAACAGCTGCCACAGTTTCATCAGAGGTATCTTTACCACGGATAACTTCAACGAGTGGCATTCTATGAACTGGGTTGAAAAAGTGCATGCCACAGAAGTTTTCTGGGCGCTTTATGCTTTGTGCCAGTAAATCAATTGAAATAGTTGAAGTATTCGATGTCACAATAGCATCTTCGCTTAGTATTGATTCGACTTCTGCTAATACCATACCTTTAACTTTAGGGTTTTCGACAACTGCTTCAACAACAACATCAACATCTTTTACGCTGTCATAACTTAAGCTTGGTGTAATATTATTCAATACACCTGCCATTTTCTTCGCGTTCATACGGCCGCGTTCAACTTGCTTAGTTAAAATCCCAGCAGCTGTTGATAAACCAAGATCTAACGCTTGATCATTAATATCTTTCATGACGATTGGTGTGCCTTTATAGGCAGATTGGTAAGCAATACCACCCCCCATAATACCTGCACCAAGTACCGCAGCTTTATTCACTGCTTTTACCGCTTGCTTGCTGGCTTTTTTTGCTTTGCTTTTGAGCACCTGATCAGACATAAACAGGCCAATTTGCGCTGTAGCAGCATCAGTTTTTGCTAACTTAGCAAAACCTGCGTTTTCACATGCCATAGCACCAGTTCTATCAAGAGTTGATGCATTTCTGATGGTCTTAACCATTATCATCGGTGCTGGGTAGTGCTTACCTGCTTTGGCCGCAATCATGCCTTCGCACGTACTGAATGTCATTACAGACTCTATTGCACTAAGCTGCAGAGGCTCTAATTTTGGCTGGCGCTTTGCTTTCCAGTCTAATTTACCTGCAATCGCTTGTTTAAGCATACTGATTGCAGCATCACGTAATTGCTCTGGTTCAACAACCGCATCAAGTAGGCCAACAGCAAGGGCTTGCTCAGCTTTATGTGCCTTACCTGTCGACATCCACTCTACTGCGTTATCTGCACCAATAAGGCGAGGTAATCGTACTGTTCCACCAAAACCTGGCATTAATCCAAGTTTTACTTCCGGTAAACCGATGCTCACTTTTGTGTCAGCTACACGAAAATCACATGCTAAGGTCATTTCACAGCCGCCACCTAAAGCTACACCATTAATGGCTGCAATGGTTGGCATATTCAAATCTTCAAAAGCATCAAAAACATCAGAAGCTTTTTTAACCCATGGAATAAGCGCTTCTTCCGGTTGCTTAAATGTTTCTAAGAATTCTGTTATATCTGCACCTACTAAAAAAGCAGGCTTAGCTGAAGTCACAATAACACCTTTTGCTTCATCGCAAGTGTTAATGGCTTGAATCACTTCTATAAACTCTTTGAATGTTGCTTGATCAAACTTGTTAACTGAGCCTTGTGCGTCGAAAGTAAACTCAACAATACCATCTTCTAGTAATTTGGCAGAAAGGCTTTTGCCTTGATATATCATGCCTAGTCTCCTCACCTGTAGGGTGTATTTAACGGTAGTGATATAGCGTCACCGCCGTGCTTTTTTTAGCAATAATAATTATTTTAGTCGATTGAGTGTGCCTTGAATGAATATGAAATGCAATAAATTTCAAACGATCGTTTGAATTGACTGTTTGATATGAGCAAAAAGTACATAAAGTTGCTCCCTGTATTTAATAGCACCCCTATTTATCGTACACTGACTCAACTTTTCAGTTTTGCTCTCTAACTAAATGACTTTTCTTAAAAAATACAATCAGCCCGAGCACCTATTACTCGCGATGGCTTTTACTATGCCCCTTGTATTTTCAGTATGGATGGTGCTGTTAAACAATTTTGTTATTGAGAAAGCGAATTTTACTGGTGTAGAAATAGGTATATTACAAAGCTTACGCGAAATTCCGGGGTTTCTCGCATTTACCGCCATCTATCTTTTGCTTTTCATCAAAGAACAGCGCTTAGCGTTAATGTCTTTAGCAATCACTAGTATCGGTGTGTTACTTTCGGGTTACTTTCCATCAGTTCTCGGTTTGTATTTAACCACAGTATTAATGTCTATTGGCTTTCATTACTTTGAAACGGTTAGCCAATCATTAACATTACAATGGATTGATAAGGACAACTCAGCACACTTTATGGGACGAATGTTATCCGTAAAAGCTGCGGCTTCTTTACTCGCATTTTCAAGTATTTGGCTAGTTATGGAAGTGTATTCATGGTCTTATAAACAAACTTATTTTATGTTTGGTGCTCTGGCTTTATTAATCACCATATTATTAGCAATTGCATTTAAGCATTTCCCTGAAAGAGCAGCGCAACATAAAAAAATAGTACTCAAAAAGCGATATTGGTTATTTTATGCTTTGACTTTTTTTAGTGGCGCTAGAAGACAAATCTTTGTTGTTTTTGCAGGCTTTTTAATGGTAGAAAAGTTTCACTATAGCGTCGCAGAAGTCAGTTCACTCTTTTTAATCAATTATGTATTTAACTGGTTATTCGCGGCAAAAATAGGAAAACTAATTGGCCGCATTGGTGAACGTGCAGCACTACGTATTGAATATATTGGCCTATGTGTCATTTTCATTAGCTATGGGTTTGTCGAAAATTCCAATATAGCTGCGGCTTTATATGTGATCGACCACCTGTTTTTTGCTTTAGCTATTGCCATTAAAACGTATTTTCAGAAAATCGCTTCTCCCGAGGATATCGCGGCTACGGCTGGCGTCAGTTTCTCTATCAATCATATTGCTGCTGTATTTATACCTGCATTATTAGGCATGCTTTGGATAGTACAACCGTCATGGGTCTTTTTCATTGGTGCTGGCTTTGCTTTTTGCTCATTAATATTAGCCCTGCTAATACCAAAAAAACCTCTACCAGGGGTAGAGGTTCGATATAAAGAAATAGCTAATGAACTATAATGTTGTTAGTTTCGAGTAAGCTTAGTGGTTCGCATTTAAGAATTCGATAAAGTCTTTTTCAGGCATAGGCTTTGCGTAGTAGAAACCTTGCACTTCATCACAACCTAATTCCAATAAACGTTCTTGCTGCTTGAGCTCTTCAATCCCTTCTGCAATAACTTTGAGTTCCATCTTTTTGCCTAAGTTAATGATTGTTTCAGCAATGACAGACTGGCCTTCTTCAGCTATGTTTGTGACAAAAGCGCGATCTACTTTCAAGCGATCTAGTGGTAATTTTTGTAAATAACTTAATGATGAATAACCTGTACCAAAATCATCAAGTGCAATACTGATACCTTCAGACTTAAGCTTTATCAAAGCATCAACCACAAGTTGTGGATCATCCATTAAGATATTTTCAGTAATCTCTAATTCTAATTTACTTGGATCAATCTGATGTGCTTTGATGGAACCAATAACGGTATCAACAAAATCATCACGCCTAAACTGCGGAATAGAAACATTAACTGAAATACTTATATCACCAAAGGTATTCTCTAAACGCTGAATTTGTTGACAAGCCTGCTTAATAACCCAGTCGCCAATCTCAATAATTAAGCCTGAGTACTCGGCAAGCGGGATAAACACTGCCGGAGAAACATAATTACCATCTGCGGTACGCCAACGTAATAGGGCTTCAGCACCAATCACCTTGCCTGAAGCTAAACTTAATTGCGGTTGATACCAAAGCTCTAAACAATTGGTAGCAAAATCATTTCTTAATTGCCTAATCATCCCCAAACGCCACTGCATTTGATCTTCCATTTCAGGGTTATAAAATGCAAAATGTTCTAAGCGATTTTTCTTAGCTAAGTTAAGGGCTATGTTAATTTGATTAAGTACTTTAACGCCTGAATTTTCAGCATGCTCTTTTGTGCAGAAACCAAAACATGCATTAATGGGGAGATGCTGTTCACCTGCTGAAAAGGGGTGATGAAATAGTCCCATCAAATTTTCAGGCGTTACAATACTTACTGGCCCGATAATCCCAAATACATCAGCACCAACACGCGCAAATTTACAAATACTGCCAATTTCCAGCATACGTTTAGCTACGGCGGTAAGTAGCTGATTACCAATATCTTGACCAAGCGCATCATTAATATCACTAAAGTGATTAATATCTATTAATGCAGCGACTAATTGCTCACCGTTTTGTTGAGAAAAATCATCGAGTAAACGTAGGAATTCTAATCTATTGGGTAAGTTAGTTAACCAATCTTTATAAGCAGCATTACTAAGCTTTTGGAATAGGTGAACATTTTCATAGCCAACTGAAACACCAGAGAGAAAAACATGGAGTAATTGAGTTTGCGTTTCAGAAAGTGGCGTAGCTAATTCAACAAAAATAACAGCACGATAATCACCCTTTGCAATATATAAACTTAAGTGTTCATCTGCAATCTGATGCTGTTGTTGGAGGAAGCAAGTTTTAACAAACTTATTGGCTTGCTCACTTTTTAACTGCTCTAATTTTTGATTGACTAAAGCTGTCTCATGGCCATTTTGCGCCAGTACGTAAAAACTTAGATCATCAACGTTATCAATTATACCTTGACCTCGAGCACAGAATACACTTGAAGCACCATCGGTAACTAGATTTTTTAACTGTTCTAGGACACTAGCGCAAAATGCTGAAATTGAATGCTGAGAGGATAATTCAGTTGAACCTGCAACAATCGACTCTAAGCCTGCTCTATTTTCATTAACAGTAGCGATTTGTTGATATGAGCGTATGGCAGCAAAAACTGTCGTGACAAGCTTTCGGCGAGTTAATTCTGTTTTAGTTTTATAGTCATTAATATCATACTCTTTAATGACGCTTTCTTCAGGGGCATAACCTGGCTGGCCAGTACGAAGAACAATACGAATATCTTGACGATTTAAATTTTCTCTAATGTGTTTTACAACATTTAAACCAGCGTCATCCGTTTCCATGACAACGTCTAATAAGACAAGGACTATCTCAGGGTTTTCTTCAATTAGCTTACATGCTTCACTACCAGAATACGCGTGAACATATTCTAAGTGTCTACCAAGAACGACCAAATCTGACAAAGCTAATTGGGTGACGGAATGAATTTCAGGATCATCATCTACAATCAGAACTTGCCAAGTTTCATTGCCACCTTGAGCTAGAATTTCATCTTCATCGCTATCGTCGATAAATAGGAAATCATCATTTGAATTTTCTGATGCTTGCATACTGCCCTCAGATCTCTGACTAACTCCTTTATGTCAGAAAAATCTCTATTAAATATTTTTACAAAAGAATACTAGATTAACTATAACTCAATACTACTTATTTACACCAATAAATATCATAATAAAAGTTACTTTAACAATATTTATTTAAGTCATACAATAAAATTATTGATTATAAAGTAAATCTTTGCAAAATCTGAAAAAGCTGTACAAAATCATTCACTACTGATTATATTTTAAGCATCTAGATATAGGTTATTGCGCTATAAGGGAGTTATTGAAGTGAAGAAAGACGAAAGTTCCATTATTGCTGTAGATAACAAAAAAGCTACGAGTGAATCACAAAACGTCATTGTCGCTGATGTTAATGACAACACGCAAAATGATGCTTCTGCCTCTGTGCAATTTTTAAAGCTTGCAAATCAATTTGCCATTGATGGCGCCCTTATTCCCCCTGAGAAAAAAATGCCAATTGAGGATAGGGTTAATAAACGTAATCGATTAATCAATGCAAGGCAGCAACAAAACATTGAACAAATCATTCAGAAAACATTAAGTTACCATGCAAATTCTGATATTCGACATAGAACAGATCATGATTGGTTTAGCCGCTATATTAATTTAGCCCAAGAAGTCAGTAATCCAACCATGCAAGATCTTTGGGCAAAAATTTTGGCCGGAGAATTAGTAAAGCCAGGCTCATTCTCTTATAAATCATTAAAAATTTTTCGTGATATGAGCATTTTTGATGCGAAGCTATTCGCTAAAGCCTGCTCACTCGCTGTTCAAGACTCCAGTAAGAAGCACATTCGCTTAATCAGTGGTGCTTATCAACAACCAGGGTTGTTAAATTTTTTCTCTAAAAGCAGACAAGCGCATATCAATCTAAGCCAATATGGCTTGAATTTCGCTAACTTAATGGCACTAGCAGAGAATAATCTACTCTATTTACAAGAAAGTGAGTTAAGTTTTGCCAACAAAACAGAAGCGCTTAACCTCAATTATAACGGCATAAATTTAAAGTTTAGTGCCCTAAAAACAAATACTAGCATTCAATTTTATAAGTTCACTCCTCTAGGCTGTGAATTGGCTCAGTTAATTAGTGATAAACCCAATGAAGACTTTCTTGAAGTATTAAAGCAACAATTAAGTCGCCTTATTGATATTACTAATTAATAATAAGGCTTAAAAAAAGCGACATATTGTCGCTTTTTTTCTTATATACCATCACCATCAGTATGAAGACCACATTCTCGTTGACCACCACCAAAGCGAGTATCGCTTTCATCCATGCCTAAAGTTAATGGCTGAGTACTGTGTACGTCTCCGACAGAAACATATCCCTCATCCCATAATGGATGATAAGGTAAGTTATGTTTAGTTAAGTACTCATGCACATCTTTATTATGCCAATCAATAATTGGATGCACTTTAAAACGGCCACGTAAAATACTCACCACCGATAAACCCTGACGGTGCTCTGATTGTTGACGTCGTACTCCAGAAAACCAAGTACCTGCATTTAATTCAGATAACCCTCTTTCTAGTGGTTCAACTTTATTACGACGATTATATTGCTTTAAAGCCTCATCACCTTGACACCATTGCTCACCGTATTTAGCCAATTGCCACGCAGCACTTTCTTTGGCACTATACACTTGAAGATTCAGCTTCAAACGCTCTGCCATTTGATCAATAAAACGGTATGTTTCAGGAAACAAATGCCCTGTATCAGTCAATATCACCGGAATATTGCTATCGACTTGCGTCATCATATGCAACATTACCGCAGATTGAATACCAAAGCTTGACGAGAGTACAAATTGAGAGGGCAAATTCTCCATTGCCCATTCTATACGTTCTGTCGCCGATTGCTTTTCAAGTAGCTCATTCCACTGATTCAACCAAGGCTCTGGTAATGACGCAGGAAATCGGTTGTTGATAACTGGCTTATTAGCGGTTTGCTCAACATTAATCATGAAAATCTCGCTTACTGACCTTCACTTCAGCAATGATGCTGGCACGAATAACAAAATCACCAAACGATTCATTTGCGTTGCGCTCAGTAGCCCAGCGGGCAACTAAAGTATTAATTTCGGTCAAAATATCTTGTTCACTTAAGTTTTCTTTATACATTTTAGGTACGCGAGTACCTGAAACATTACCGCCTAAGTGCATGTTGTATTTTCCTGGCCCTTTACCTACTAGACCAATTTCTGCCAGCATGGCTCTACCACAACCGTTCGGGCAACCTGTCACGCGTAATATAATGCTTTCATCTGCAACATTATGTTTAGCAAGAATGCCTTCAACCTCATCAACTAAGCCAGGTAGGTAACGCTCAGCTTCAGCCATAGCTAATGGACAGGTTGGAAAAGCAACACAAGCCATTGAATCTTTGCGCTGTTTTGACACACCATCGTCCATCAAACCATGTTCACGGGCGATTTTTTCAATTTGTGCTTTGTCTTCAAGCGCCACGCCTGCCACAATCAAATTCTGATTAGCAGTCATGCGAAAATCACCTTTGTGAATTTTTGCAATTTCAGCAACACCAGTTTTCAATGCTTTACCTGGGTAATCTAATAATCGACCATTTTCAATAAACAAGGCTAAATGGTGCTTACCATCAAAGCCTTCAACCCAGCCAATTCTGTCTCCACGACCAGTAAATTCATAAGGACGAGACGCTTCAAAAGTAATACCTGCTCGTTTCTCTACTTCAGTTTTGAAAACATCAGTACCCACACGGTCTAAGGTATACTTTGTTTTAGCATTCTTACGATTAACACGGTTACCCCAGTCACGTTGTGTTGTCACAACAGCTGCCGCAACATCAAGGGTATTTGCTAACGGAACAAAACCTAAATCATCGGCTTTTCTTGGGTAAGTTGATTTGTCACCATGGGTCATGGCTAAACCGCCTCCCACAAGTACATTAAAACCAACTAATTTTCCCTGCTCGGCAATAGCAACAAAGTTCAAGTCATTGGCATGTACATCCACATCATTTTGCGGTGGAATGACAACCGTAGTTTTGAATTTACGAGGTAAATAATTACTGCCTAAAATTGGCTCTTGGGTTTCTTTACCTTCAGGACCTTCAAGCTTTTCACCATCTAACCAAATTTCTGCATAAGCACGTGTTCTAGGAAGCAAGTGTTCACTTATTTTAGTTGCCCACTCATAAGCTTCTTGGTGAAGCTCTGATTCAACAGGGTTCGTCGTACATAAAACATTTCGGTTAACATCACCAGCGGTTGCAATTGAATCGATACCAATACTGTTTAATGTTTGATGCATTAATTTAATGTTCGGCTTTAACACGCCATGAAACTGAAAGGTTTGACGGGTTGTTAAACGAATACTGCCATACATAGTTTTATCAGCAGCAAATTTGTCAATCGCTAACCATTGTTCAGGCTTAATAATTCCGCCGGGCATGCGAGCACGAAGCATTACATTATGTAATGGCTCTAACTTCTGCTTAGTACGTTCAGCACGGATATCTCTATCATCTTGCTGATACATACCGTGAAAACGAATAAGCTGAAAATTATCAGCAGTAAAACCACCGGTAACTCGATCTGATAAATCTTGTTCTATCGTGCCGCGTAAAAAGTTACTTTCTCGCTTTAGACGCTCGTTATCAGCCAAATTGCCTTCAACAACTAATGGGCCGTTTGCTTGAGTTGAATCAGTCATTAATATACATCCTTCTGATAACGCTTAGCGTTACGTAAATCTTTTAAGTAATCTTTTGCTTGCTCTTCGCTCAAGCTACCTTGTTCAGCAATTATTGCTAATAAAGCAGCTTCAACATCTTTTGCCATTCGGCTCATGTCGCCACATATGTATACGTGTGCGCCACGCTCTAACCAAGCAAACAGCTCTTTTGCATTTTCGCGTAGACGATCTTGTACATAGATTTTCTCAGCCTGATCTCTAGAAAAAGCCAAATCTAAGCGAGTCAATAGACCTGATTTTAAATAGCCTTGCCATTCAACTTGATATAAGAAATCTTGTGTGAATGTTTGGTCGCCAAAGAACATCCAGTTATCACCTGTTGCTTCATCTGCATCTCTTTGCTGCATGAACGCTCTAAATGGCGCAACACCTGTACCTGGACCAATCATGATCACTGGTGTTTCACCATTTGCTGGCAAGCGGAAATTATCATTATGTTCAACAAAAACTTTAACGGCTTGACCTTCTTCAAGACGGTTAGCTAAATAACCTGAAGCACCACCTGTTCGTTGCTGGCCATTTTTGTCATATTCAACAAGACCGACTGTTAAGTGAACTTCTTCCTCAACCTCTGCCTGTGCAGAAGCGATTGAATATAATCGCGGTGTGATTTTACGAAGGCTATCGACAAAATCTTGTGCCGATAACTCTGCTTTCGCAGCGCTAACAACATCAATTATTTGATGATTGGCTGCATATTCACGAGCTGTATTTTTATCAGCAGCGACAGCGAGCAAGGCTTTATCGTTACTAAGGCTTGCCCAGTACTCAATGAAGGCTGGTGCGGTTTGCGTAATTTCAAGCTGGTCTGTGAGCGCCTCTTGTAAACTGAATGATTTCTCTTCACCACTTAACTGAAGTGTTACTTGTTCTTCACCAGTAAAGTTCATCGCGGCCAATAGCTCAGTCACAAGTTGTGGATCATTTTCAAACCAAACACCTAATGCATCGCCTGCTTGATAAGTTAAACCTGATTCACCTAAATCTATTTCAATATGACGAACATCTTTGGCAGAGTCTCGACCGGTGATTTTCTGACTTAACGAGAATTCAGCTGAAAGTGGGTTTTGCTTATTGTATTGACTTGCAGCGCCACTAGTTACAGGCAAATCAAATACTGGAGCTAAACCGGCTTCAGCTTGAGTTAATTCTTCTTTTAGGCTTTCTACGATATTTAATGACCAACTTTGGCTATCGCTGTCGTAGTCAACATCACAATCAACGCGAGGTGCTACTTGTTCAGCTCCTAAAGCTTTTAAGCGCTCATCAAAATCTTTGCCTGTTTGACAGAAAAATTCATAACTGCTGTCACCTAACGCTAAAACGCTATAGCGTAAGGTTGGTAATTTTGGTGCTTTTTTTCCTGATAAAAATTCATGAAACTCAATAGCATCATCAGGTGGCTCGCCTTCACCATTAGTACTTGCCACAATAAGTAAGTGTGATTCTGACTTAAGTGATTTCGCTTTATAATCAGCAATATTTTTTAAATTAACCGTAATACCAGCATCAGTAGCTGTGGTGGCTAGTTGTGTTGCGACACCTTTGGCATTACCTGTTTGTGATGCATATAAAATAGTTAACGTTTTTGCCGCAGCGACTGCAGTGCTCGGCACAGTTTGAGCATTTTGCCCTTGTTCACTCTTCGCTGCTAAATAACCACTAGCCCAAGCAAGCTGTAATGAAGAATAGTTAGCTGTAACTTGTTGTAACTGTGTTAATTGGCTAGCATCTAACGAACTACTGCCATTTGAAGTATTTTGATTTTTTAAGTGCTGCTCTGGCAACATAACGATTTCACCCATTGCAATTGATGGTGCAAGAATAGACAAAAAAAAGTAATTTCAGAAGGAATAGATAGCGATTTTTTATTCCAAAAAGGAATATTGATATTTTTATTCTTGGCAAAGTAACTGCCGAGTTATATTTAAATGCTATAAAATTTTGATGATTTTGTGTTCAACTTGACAAAGTAAACGCTATCAGCCCATGATTTATAAAGATAAACTTAACTAGGTTGTTATTTTGTTCTCGCACCACATAAAATTAATAAACAGTATAGTTTTGCTTTGTTTTTGTTCGCTAGCCAATGCAAACACTAAAAATATTAAGCAAACACCTATCTATAAATACAAATCAGCCAAGGGTGTGACTTCTTTTTCAGGTATTGAACCAATGGGAGTTGACTACACGCAAGTAAGGTTTGATTGTTTTGCTTGTAAGGTTGATTCTTTGATCAATTGGCGAAAAGCTAAACTTTATTTAACAAAGTATCACTCACTTATTAGTGAAGCCTCTAATCAATACGGTATTGATCCTGCTTATGTAAAAGCCATTATTCATGCTGAGTCACACTTTGATTCAAAAGCCATTTCCAAGCAAGGTGCACAAGGCTTAATGCAGCTTATGCCTGAAACAGCCCAATGGTTAGGAGTTAAAAACCCTTTTGTAGCCCAACAAAATATCAATGGCGGTGTAAAGCATTTGTCTCGTTTACTCAGAAAGTATAAGGGCAATATCAGCCTAACCTCTGCAGCGTATAATGCAGGTGAAGGCACGATTAAACGTTATGGTGGTATTCCACCCTATGCTGAAACTAAAGTTTATGTTGAGCGAGTCGAAATATTGCATGATCGATATCTGAAACATCAACGTTTAGCACAAAAGATGAAAAGCTAAAAATACCCGGCCATAAAAAAGCCCCAAAACCATGTAGATTTGAGGGCTCAATATTATTAATTATTGATACGATTAAAAGTGAACGATAGCCCCAACAAACAAGCCATCAAATGTCATATCACTGTAAAAGTCATCAAGGTCATTCAATTCGAGTTTAACACTGCGATAGCCAACAGTTAAATCTAGATCGACAGCTAGGTTATCAAGAAGCTCATAACTAACACCCGCTTGTACATCATAAACGGTATTATCATCGTAACTAACAAAGTTACCTTCAGCAAAGAAGTTGAAGCCTGTAAACGGTAGTCCAACAATTGTTGATAGATAAAGCATAGGAATATAGCCGCTCGCTGATAAGTCACTATTTAGTGAAGTAATAGAATCTTCTACTTTAATGTAGGTATCTATTTCTCTTGCAGTTAAACCAAAGTCAAAGGTTAACAAGTCGTTATCAAATAACTCATAATAGAGCGTATAGTCGATATAGCTGGTATCAAGGGTTGTGTCTAGTGTTGTATTCGCACTATAAACTTCACCATTAAACTCAAAAGTAGAAGTTAGCTGCGTGCCCCCTACTGTATCTAGTGACGTGCGAGCAATTTTCGCATTTGGAATTAATGGAATAGGATGCTCAAAGGCAATGAAATAACTACCTTGATATTCATCGTCAAAGTTAAAAACTGCTTGATCAATTTCGCCTTCACCAAAGCTACCACTAGTTTGATTCGCCCATGCTTGGCCGCCAATATACAAGCCTAACAAAGTATCAGCTTGTGCTGTAGCACAGGTCATAAGCGCTAAGCTAGCGGCTAACATTGTCTTTTTCATTTTTTATCCTTTGCTTAATAATTCATTTAAATCAATAAGAGCTGCATTAGCTCTAGATATATAATTTGCCATCACCAAAGAGTGATTTGCTAAAACACCAAAGCCATCTCCATTCAATACCATTGGGCTCCAAAGTGTTTGCTGGCTTGCTTCTAGCTCTCTAATAATTTGTTGTAAACTGATTTTGGCATTTTTATTGGTTAATACACTTTCAAAATCAATTTCAACGGCTTTTAATAATTGCAATAACGCCCATGCAGCACCTCGAGCTTCATAAAACTCATCATCAATTTTCCACCAACTTGTTTTGATCTGTAATTGACTTGCCGCACTACTTGATTGTTGTGCTTGACTGTCTCCTGCAAGATCAGTATTAACCTGTTCACGACCGACACTAGAACTTAACCGATGTGAATAGCTCCCTAAACGCTTTTGCACCTCTTCAATATAAGCTCTTAAGTTATCAGCTCTGGCATAAAACTGTGCTCTTTCCTGACCATTAATACTTACTAATCCTGCACGGTATTTATATAAGCTATTGATCGCTTTTTGGTATTCTGACTCAGCACTGGGCATAGCCCATTTGCGATGATTAATATTAAAACGGGGCTGGGCTTCTTTTAAGTGTTGATTAACCAAAGACTGTGATTGAGAGCGACTAAAGTCTTTTCGCATAACTAAAGCCATATCTCTAACCATCTCTAAGACACCGAATTCCCATGCAGGCATATTATCTAGAAATACCGAAGGCGGTAATGCGTCATTTGCCAAATATCCACCCGGTTTATTAAGAAGCGTTTCAGCCACTTTAATTAATGCTGTAGTAGTAGTATAACCAACCACAGGTGCAACATTTTCCGCTTGAGCTGCCAGAGTCACTTCTTTTTCAATATCAATAGAATCAGGTTCTATACTCCAGTACACGCCAAGTCCATAGAAAAAGACAAATACGCCAGCGACAATAAGGGAAATAGTTCGCGTAGATAAGTTAATGTTCATAATCCACTCCTAGTGGTGATGATGATGTTGCTGCTTTTGCTTCAAACTTTTAACAGGTAGCTGAACCACTTTTACTTGTTCATCACTAAAATGTAATGCTAACTCAACAACCTCATTTGGTTTTAATGCATGTGTTAATTTAAATAACATTAAATGCAACCCCGAAGGCTGTAGTACTAATGACTCGTTACCTTTTATTTTAACAGACTCTAATTTTTGCATTTTCATCATATCGTTTATCATGATGTTCTGATGTATTTCTATCTGCGGTGAAATTTTACTGCTCACCTTAGTTAAAGTCACTGTTTTTTCACTATTATTCACTATTGTCATATAAGCTGAAGTAATCTCAGTACCGGGTATGCTAGCCCTTACATAAGCATCAGCTGCTTTTATCTCAATGCTTAATTCATTTGCTTGAATTGAAACAGCAAAGAAGCTGACTATTGTTATAAGTACAAAGCTAAAGTAATTTTTTATCATTTTCGCTATACATCCTTTTTAATAAGCTCTATTGTTAACTGCATTGTTCAACGACTAACTGGTCAGACATGTCAGATTTAATTCTTACTTCCAATGCTCAGGGTATTTTTACTATAACCCTAAATCGTTTCGATAAAAAAAATGCCTTAAATACCGAAATGTATCAACAACTTTGTCAACATTTTAAAGATGCCATGACAAACGAAAACATTCATTGTCTAGTCATTCAGGGCAATGCAGAGTGTTTTACTGCTGGCAATGACCTTGATGACTTCTTACAATGTTCACATGATGAAGATCTCGCGGCACTTGAGTTTGTTAGCACACTTGCCGAATTCAATAAGCCTTTAATTGCTGGCGTAGCTGGGGCAGCCGTTGGTATAGGCACCACCCTTTTACTTCATTGCGATATGGTTATAGCAGCTAACAATAGTAAGTTTAAGCTACCCTTCACCCAATTGGGCTTGTGTCCCGAAGCTGGCTCTAGTTTATTATTAACACAACGTGTCGGCCATAACCGTGCTTTTGAACTATTAGTTCTGGGTAAAACATTTTCTGCAAATCAAGCCTTAGAATATGGCATTATCAATCAAGTTTGTCAGCCAAAAGAACTGCTCAGTATTACCAGAGATGTTGCTTCATCCATCGCTGAATTGCCCCAAGATGCCGTATTAACCAGTAAAAAACTCATGCGCCAAGCTAACCAAACCGTGTTGCCTCAAATAATCAAGGAAGAGGGCGAACAGTTTTCACGACTGATGAATACTGAAGAATGTAAAAATATTTTGTCTAGCTTTTTTAGAACCAAGTAACGAACTCATGCCCTAAATAAAAAAGCCTGTACGCATTACAGGCTAATCAACTCACTTTTTACAATATTACCTATATTGCGTTTGAGGTTTATCTTTTGTTGCAAACCAAATCACTAATGCAATTAGCAACACTGGCCAAAACACGCCAACAGCAACCATAGCTATTGAGCCGACAATTAATAACCCTATAAAAATCAGACTCCCAAAAACGCTTAGCACAATGGCTAAAGCAGCAATGACAAGTAACACAACTACCAATGCGGAGACACTTATAGCTTTAATGGGCTCGATTAATTCCTCTCCCATATAAACACTCACATTTAATAACTCTAATAAACCTGTTCCTAAAACGTAAGTTAAAAAAAGTGTCGCTAGAATAGCTAGCATTAAAGATTTAAAAAAAGTCATGTTCCTCCCCCTCTGTTCCATTGCTTTCAAACTCATAACCTGCGCCGTTATTTTCGTTTGTTAATAAGCCCTTTGGCTTGGTAGTAAAGCGCTTGCGACAACATAAGCGACGCCAGTGGCCACAGGTAAAAATATTAATGCACCTATAGCAGCCGCCCTAACAACCACTCTTGGGTATTCATAATGATTAGCAATACCTGCACAAACACCTGTTAGCTTTTTGTTCACAATATCCTTTGATAAACCTTGGCTCACTACTTTCTCTCTGGTGTACTCTCTACGATAATTCATTTCTCTCTCCTCATTTACTACCCACTTTTGGCTTCCCTGCCTCATCCTTATTTCAGGTTTTTCCTATTTACCTGTTTTCATCCCTGATGAAGCTCCTTCTATTACTTGCTGCTATCCATTGGCAACTTGCTTTTTCATTTCAGCTAACTCTTGCTCGATATTTTCATCTTGTTCTAAATCGGCAATTTGCGCTGATAAGTCTTTATTTTCAGTCATATCAAACGCTTCAACTTGCGCCTCTATACGATCGATTTTTTGTTGATAGCGTTCGAACTTACCTATTGCTTCGTCAATATTATAAATAGCCGCCTTTTCTCGTACTTTTAATCTTACTTCTGCGGACTCTTGTCTTAGCAATAAAGCTTCTTGACGACGTTTTGCTTCATTTAACTTGCTTTGAAGTTTCTGAGCATCATCCTGAACTGCTGTTAAAAACTCACTTAAGTGCTTATTCTCTTCTTCCAGTTGTTCTAACTCTGCTATGTACTTATGCTTTTGGGCTAATGCTGCCTTAGCCAAATCATCTCGATCTTTAGCCAGCGCTAGCTCAGCCTTACCATGCCAATGAGTAACACTTGCTTGGCTTGCCGACACTTTTCTAGCTAATGTTTTTTGCTCTGCAATGTTTTTAGCTGCTGTAGCACGAACCTCAACAAGGGTTTCTTCCATTTCCTGAATGATTAAGCGAATCATTTTCTCCGGTTGCTCTGCTTTATCTAGCATGCTGTTAATGTTTGCATTCACAATATCGGTAAAACGTGTAAATAATCCCATCTGTCTATCTCCTAGTTCTCTTTAAATTACTTATTACTTGTATTTTTTTTAACTGTGTTAGTTGTTTTAGCTAATAATTTTTCAGTATTTTCTTTAAGCGATTTTTCTGCATCGACTTGTTGAACTGTTTCATCAAAAGTGAAATTTAATGAGAAAGCCTTAACTTCTTGTTCAATAGTTTGTTGAAGTTGCTTATTAAGTTCTTTCATCATCTGCTGTCCTTGCGCCACAACAAAATCACTCACTGTATTTTCTACGCTGGCAGATGCCGCATTTGCATTCATAGAAAATAAACCACCTAAAGATACAACTAATACCAAAGCCATTTTTTTAATGTTTAAAGTTTTCATCATCAATTCCTTCTTCTCTTTTAAATTTAGTTATTGTGGTTAACTGTTATTGTGATGCTTAATATCAACTTCAGTTAAACCTATTTGACTAACCATTTGCTAGTCAGCTTCACATCGTTACAAGTACTATTACAAGTGCTGTGCCAATGTTTAAAATATTTTTAAGCGGCTGATATTAAAGAGATTATGTCAAACAAACAAAATCAACCAAGCTCTGAGACATATTATGTCAAACTATATTTTGGTCAATTTAGCCATGTCAATTAGTTAAATTGACCAAACAAGATTTGGTTTAATAAACGTACAAAAACAGCCCAATCAATATTCAGCCACACAAGCTCTGTTTAACTGGTTAATTTAGGGTCAGAAAGGTTATGCAATATTGCAGGCATAAAAAAACCAACTCGATAGTTGGTTTATATAAATTGAGAAATAGAAAGTAATGGCGATCTTTATGTCCTTACATCGCGCAGGATTTTACTTTTATAGTGGAGAGCCGATTATGATGATTCTTTTTCAAAAAAGCTTACTAAGACAGATGTACCTAATAAAGCTAATACTGGCATCATCGTTAAAGTAAAAAAGAAAGTTAAATCTAGCATGACCAATCCTTATATATTTATTGCTACTTGTTACTAAGTTGCAACAAGTGTTACAAAGGTTGTGCCAGTTTCTGAATTAATTCTTATCTGCCTGAAAAATAAGTAGTTTTATTTTTCAGCTATGTCTGCTGATTTTAGTTTTTTCTAGAATCTTCTTTGAAGTAGCGAAATTAACCAACTATTAGCCAAAAATGCACAATTTTAGAAGCAGCTCTAAAAACTTATCCAGCCTTTTGTTCGATTTAGGGATAGTTATTCTCAATTTCGTAACACTTTAGATTTAATTGGAATTAAAATTTACCTTTAGTGACGCTTCTTTTAAGGTTGTGCCATTAGCTTCTGGCTTGCCTGCACACTCACTTAAATAACGACGAAACTGCCGAGCACCAGCTAGGCCATTACATAAGCCCAACATATGCCTTAATATATGCCATGCTTTACCACCTGAGGCTACATGTTGATCTACATAAGTAATCATTTGCTCAATGACTTGCTCTCGAGTTAAAACGGGGGTTGTAGCTTGATATAGTTTTTGATCGGCTTGTGCTAATAAATAAGGGCTATTATAAATTTCTCGGCCAATCATAACACCATCGACATGTTGCAAATGCTCACTCGCCTCTTCAAGCGATTTGATACCACCATTAATAGATATTTCTAATTCCGAGAAGTCTTTTTTTATTTGATAAACACGTTGATAATCTAGAGGAGGAATATCACGATTTTGCTTAGGGCTTAAGCCTGTTAACCAAGCCTTTCTAGCATGAATAATAAAATGTTGGCAGCCCGCTTTAGCGACTTGCTCTATAAAAGTATGTAGAAACTCATAACTATCTTGATCATCAATCCCTATTCTCGATTTAACGGTAACAGGGACTTTAGTCGCGGCTTGCATTTCACTAACACATTCAGCAACGAGTGTCGGCTCTGCCATTAAACATGCACCAAAACGCCCGTTTTGCACTCTATCTGACGGACAACCAACATTAATATTGATTTCATCATAACCTCGTTGCTCTGCAATTTTGGCACACTCAACCATGGCTTTAACATCACTACCACCAAGCTGTAGTACTAAAGGGTGTTCAGCCTCGTTATAGGCTAAATAATCTCCTCGGCCATGTAATATAGCACCTGTTGTGACCATTTCGGTATAGAGCACCGTATGAGCAGACATCAAGCGATAAAAATAACGACAATGTCGATCAGTCCAATCAAGCATAGGTGCAATGGAAAGCTTATGTGAAATCATAGTGATAAATGAATAGTGTAAGTCTTATAATAACATTGGCTATATTATAAAGGATTCCATAGTGAGATAAAAACCCTTACGGATAAGTTAATACTCTAATGCATTTAGCATCACTAAGTGTGATGTCCTAGAATCAACTTTATCGTAGATTACATAAGGAGTTTTCGTAATACCTATGTCTGTGACAAACTTTTGCTTATCTAATTTAAAAATCAATTCCGAAGTATCTTCTTTATCAAATAAATTACTAACAACCAAGTTATTTACTTGCTCTCCTTGTTCAATATAAAAAGCTCGCATAGTATTTAAATCTATATCAATTGCATGAGGGCGAATTAGTAGAGGAATATTTGAAAAATCCCTTGCTACTTTCACTGAACCATCTTCACTACGAAACATCAGTGCTTTATTATATAAATCACCATAAAAAATACCTGCATTGTGAGCTTTTTGTTTCACCACTAATCCTGATGCCAATATCCGTTTAGTTAGTTGTGCCGTTTTTAAATCATATTGCCAAATATCATAGACATTATTACTTCTGATGCTTAAAAAAACTGAGTTAGCATCATCTGACCATGCTAATAAACTACTTGTTTGAGCAATTTGATATTCGGAAACAATTTCAGTACTCGCTATATCCAATACAAACATCTTTAATTTATTATCTTTTAAGACGGTAAACGCTAATTTTGACTGGTCATCATTCAAAATAGGTCTCTCTATCTTGTCAGCATAAAGGTTAGTCAATTTAATCACTTCATCACCTGAATATCGATAAACTTCATAATTACCAGTACGTTGCGATATAAAAAAGACAGATTTATGTATACTCGCCCATAAGCCATTAAGATCATTGGCGTGACTATTTAGCTTTGAAAAGTCAATCTGCTTTTCTAGCCCAATAGCAGAAATATCGAAATTTGAATGCTTTTGTAAATAAAATAGATCAGATGAAAATGAATTTGAGTCTAATTGAAAAGCCGAGTTACTAGGTGGAATTGAGGACACTTGCTCAACGGCTTTCGTAGTTAAATTTAACCTCCATATCGCATTACTATTTTTCGCTTTACCCGCTATCAATAACTGTTGATCTCCCTCAAATTCTAAACTTGTAATACGTGAAAATTGAGTCGATATTAAACGATATTCTTGTTTCTCAATATCATAGCTCTGAATAGCTTGACTGCCATCTTCACTGATAACAGTGAAATAAATTTTTTTGCCTTCATCATCAAATACCGGATAACTTCCTGACAGCTTAGCGTCTGGAATAAATAAAGCATTTTCTTTACTATTACTCACTAATAATTGCACTGATAAGCGGCCTTTCTCAATTAAAGACAAAGCCATAATCTTACTATCTTTTGAAAGAGCTACTCCCACAATATTGCTGTTTGTTGCATACACTGAATCAAGAAATTTTTTCTTATTCAAATCAAATTTCAATACTTCACATTGAGTATTATGGCAACGAGCAAGATACGCTAAAGAGTCATTATTTGCCCAAATAACCGAGGTAAGTTTTTTAGTATCTTCTAGTAAGAGTTTGGTGCGATTATTTGCTATTTCCTTCAAGGCTAGCTGCCACTTGCCATTTAAACTTTCATGCTTTATATACAAGGCTTTTGACCAACTAGGTGATAAATTCGCAGAATATATTTTCTCCTGTCCGTTAGAAAATAATGTTGTTTGATATACCTTGTGCTTATGCACTTTAGAAAGCGCATTGTTATCGTCAATCAGTATAAAATACGCAGATATCACTATGCACAACATACAACCGATGAATAAAAGTGCCTTTAAGAAACTAGACTTTTCTATAAATCTCGATGGTATAGGTAACTCATTATCTTCTGAGCCATTAAAGATAAAGCAATACCCCTTGCGAGGAATAGTTTCAATGTATCTTGCTTGTTTTGGGTTATCGTTTAGCACTTTACGTAACTCAAATATGGCTCTGGTAATAACCTCATTGCCAACAACAATATCTGGCCATAGTTGCTCGGCAATATGATCTCGACTCAGCACTTGCCCTTTATGCTCAAATAACAAGCAAAATACTTGCATGATTTTAGGTTCTATTTTGGTGGTTTCACCTTGATAGTGCACTTGATTATGATCTGGATAGAATTCATAACCATCAAAAGCAATTGAAAAGGAAGCTTTAACCATTTGATATATAACACAAATAAAAACATAATAACTTCATTATAACATTTGCATGTTATCTGTAACCAGAATTGATTAAAAACGAATAACCATTTCAAAGCAGGTAATAAAAATGAAAAAAACACTAATAAATTTACTAATAGCTATGCCTCTTGTATTACCCATAACGAGTTATGCCAATGAAGTAAGTTTATCCATTACTGGTCAAGGTAAGGTAGAAAATCATATCAACTCTTGTAATAGCAATTGCACTCTCAGCACAAGTAATAGCGCTCTTAATTTGCAACCAGTCGCCGATGAAGGGTGGTATTTCAGTGGTTGGCAAGGTCAACAATGTGACTGGGGCGAAGGAATAATTAGCTCAACCGAACCAACACTTATTGGTTCTGCAACCGGAGGAGCAAAAACCCTTGAAAGTATCGACATTAACCATGATGGCTTAATAGATTTACTCGCAATCAGCTTATTTAATGGCAACATTATCAGTTACATCAACCAAGGAGATGGCACATTCTCCCAGCAAAATATCATAACAGACTTACACTACCCATCGGCTTTGGATAGCTATGACTGGGATAATGATGGTGATCTCGACCTATTTATCGCTGAATATGGTACTGGTGTTGGTGACATTTTACTCTATCTCAATGATGGCAACGGTCAATTTGAATTTAAGGAAACCCTGAAGTTTAAAAACGCAAGACCTTATGCTTTTACTGTGACAGATTACGATAAAGATGGCATAGCAGATATTGTTGTTTCTTCTTTTAGTGCTGATATTTCGGGTGACTTGTTTGTACTGGTTAACAGTATTAGTAACGAAAAAATATCTTGGTATAAAAACACAGGTGACGAGTTAATTGAGCAAAACGTAATATCAGATAAAGCTGCAATAACCATTGATAGTGTTGAATTTGATTCTATAGGCACAACTATTGTTTCTGCGGAAATCCTTTCAGGAGAAATAGTAACTTATAGCGCACAAGGAAGAGCAGTCATCAGTACTGGTGGGGCAGCTTATGGCGCAGCATTTGGAGACATTGATAAAGATGATCTAATTGATGTCTTTTCAGCGCATTATCAACCAGCTAAATTAGGCGTAACCTACGGTAAAGAAAACGGAGAATTTTCTGTAGAGTCCGTAATTGCGACTCCAGAAAATGGCGTAACAGCGACAGCAATGGGCGATTTTAATAATGATTCTTTCATTGACTTAGCTTATGGTGAGTTCAATAAAAAAGGTTTTTATTATTTTGCTACCACTAGTTATAAAAATTGTATTCTCGAGCAAGGGAGTTCAATTAGCATTGAAGCCGTTTTCAAAAAAAATGACACTAACTCTGGATCTGATTCAGTTGAAGAAAAATCTGAAAACAACTCTTCTGGTGGTAGTGTGTACTGGCTAAGTTATTTGTTAGTCTTTTTGCTCATTACTAGGAAAAATAATTGATACAAATCATGAGCTGGTAAAATTTTACCAGCTCATGATGTTAATTTATTCATTAGACATCGCTTCAATATTAACAATTTCAGAACGGTTTAACGTTATCTTAAACCGTTGAACCGCTTCCCCTTGCTTGGTTTTGTGCTTTAAAATAAGGTTAATTTGATAGCGCCGCTCAACAGCCTGTTTAGAAATTTTCTGTCCTTCTAGGCTATATAGTTTACCTTCTCCTTTTTTGAGATAACGAACAAAAGGGGTTAAATTAAAAAATAGCTGCTGTTGAATTTCGTCATAACCAGGTAAATACTTTTTAACGATAACCTTATTATCACACCGAAAGTGTAGTAACCGCGCTGTTTGCTTATTTTGTTGTCGACGTTGCTGAAACAGTGAATTAACAGATTCTGGCAAATCTTTTTTATTGATATATTCTAGCCACAATATTTGGCTCAATATACGTTTACCATTGACACTGTGAGTATAAATGTTTTGCCATTTCGGTCGACCTTTTTGGATTTTACGCCAAATAAGACTCGTTAAATCATCTTTAAAAGTTTCACGTAAACCATAAATCACCCCTAGCAATGCAATCAATGCAATAGTCACCTCAGCAAAACTAGATCTCGCGTTTAGCACTAAAAACATAACGAAAGCCATAATAATTGCAGTAACAGTACCACGCACTAATCGCTTTAAATTACGATTCAAATAACGTGTATGTTTTTTGAATACCACGCCATATTCAATCAAGCGTTGTAATAATCGCATTTTATTGGTGATGCGATTTGGATCGTCTAATGTAACTTGAGAGTTGTATTTATTTTCATCGCGATATTGGCTTTCTTCGCGGCAGAAGTTAAGTAAGTACTCACGTTCCGGTGAAAAGTCACTGCTTTTGGGTCCTTGTGCTAACAACTTTAAGAAAGATTGCTCGGTATGCCAGCTCAAATAATTATCAGCATTTTCAAAAAAAGAACTCAGCTTGGTATCCGAAGGGGTATATCGACGTAGCTTCTTCATTAAAACCGTAGTTTGATCAGCTAACTCAACCGCAGCAGGATAAAATTCCTCTGGTGCTTTTAGTTTTAACGTTTGCTTTATGTCTGCATCTAGTGCAATTCTAATTTGATAAGAATAGAGATTAAGGTTAAGGCGATAATCTGTTTGCTCACCTTTGTTTTGACTAATGAAACGACTTCTCACTAAAGGTAAGTGTAATTGAGCTGAGTAATAAGCACTATGACTTTTGATATTTGAGTAAAAGTAGTCTTCTTCGTTTAAGGTACTCGGGTTTATACCCATTTCTTCGGGTAAAGAAAAATAAAGATCTAACCTTTGATACTCTTGAGGCAGTAGTTGATGGCTAATCTTAAATGAGAGGTTTTCATCTTGAACTAATGTTGCTTTGCTCACTCGTTATTGCAGCTCCCTATTTTTTATACTTTCCATAGAGTACTTATATAATTTTATCTATGGAAAGTCACATAACGCAATAATAAGCATAGCAATTTCTCGCTCATATTACTGAGAAATATTTATTTTTCGCTATCTGCTAAAGAATATTTTTTATATTTTAATAAATATTTTGCGTTTATATAAGAGCAAGGAAACATACCAGAAAAATACCACATGAGTTAATGCAAAAATAAATGAAGCAAAGGTATTATCTAAAAAGCTTGTTAAGACACCATAAAGCCATGCATAAAGAGTGCTATCAGCAATTGAAATATTCAAATATAAAGTAACAGTTAGAAAAGATAATACATAAACAAATAACGGGTTTGTACCATATACAAGTAAAGGTGAAGCTAATTTTTCTTGCTTTAATATATCAATAACCCAAATAAATGCTGCCAGTAAAAGGCATGCAAACCCAGTAGTGTATATAACATAAGAACCTGTCCATAAAGATTTATTAATAGGTAAAGTTAAACTCCATAATGAGCCTAAGCCAATCGCTACCCCCCCTAATATAGTGAGCTTTATTACACTCTCTTTTTTATCCTCAATACTGGTTAAATATCTTGTTATTTCAAAGCCAAGCAACATATTAACAATCGCTGGAATAGTACTTAATAAGCCTTCTGGATCAAAAGCAACGCCCATGCCACTATACATATGACCTGCGCCAAGCACTGCTAAATCGAATTGCCTAATAATGTTACCTTCTAAACTGTACGCATTATCACTACCTACACTTAATAATAATAACCAGTAGCCAAGTAAAATAACTGCCGATGTAATAAAAATCCCACGTTTATTAAGCATTAAAACTAAGCTTGCCGCAAATACGTAAGCAATACCTATACGTTGTAACACTCCCATAAATCGCCAATCATTTGGATCAGTGTTAAATGGAATGATATTGAGCATAAAACCAAGGAAAAATATGATAAACCCGCGCTTTACAATTTTTCGAAATTGCCCAGCATTTGCGGTAAAACCACTCTTTTTAAATGAGAAAAACATCGCTGAGCCAATGATAAATAAAAAGAAAGGAAAAACTAAATCAGTAGGTGTGCAACCATGCCACTTTGCATGAAGAAGTGGCGCATAAACATGGCTCCATGTGCCAGGTGTATTAACCAATATCATGAGAGCAATAGTTATGCCCCTAAAAGCGTCAAGAGCAAGGTATCGAGTCATTAAGTTTATCCAAAAAAGTAAAAAAGCCACGAAAAAGACAGCGCTGTCTTTTTCATTGTAAAGGATCATTATTCAAATGGCGAATAAAAATAGTTATCCTCAACTTAGGGCTATGTTACACTGAAAATCAATCACTGATAGGCAATACTTTTTTCACCATGACGATTGACTCAACTGCAGAAAAACTCTTAGCTCAAGCTCAACAAGTTTGTTCAAAAAAAGGCGCTCGGTTAACAAAAGTACGTGAGCAGGTTTTTCTTTTACTTGCTAAACATCAAGGAGCCGTTGGTGCTTACGATTTACTTGAAGAATTGCAAACAATTGATGCTGGTGCGAAACCTGCGACCATATATAGAGCATTAGATTTTCTCTCTAAGCAAGGGTTTGTTCATAAGATAGAATCAATCAATGCCTTTATCATGTGCCATCACTTTGGCGAGTGTAATCACCCAGTACAATTGCTTATTTGTGATACTTGCGGCCAAGTTGATGAAATTCAATCAAATAACTTTGATCTTGCCTTACGAGCTATGGCAGATGCCAGCGGCTTCACCATAAGTCATCAGATTGTTGAAGCACATGGCAGTTGTCGTGCATGTGTGTCTACAAGCTAAATACCTACTTACAATTCCCTTAAGAGTAAATTGAAGTTTCAGATCAATTTACTTTACTCCACAGAGATATACTATTGCACAAATACAGTAAATATTTCTTTTCTGAAAATTCAAAGTAATCACATAGTTCAAAAACATTCAAAATCAACTGATTTTGCTTTTAAATCAACCTATTACAATTATAGCCCGAGTATAAACCAGTTTGATTCAGACCAAATAATCATCTTTCAATTATTTCAGAGCAAAACTTTTTAAAACAATTAGTGGTAAAAAACACAATACTCGTCGATACTTATGCTAAGCACGTAAATACTGTTAATTTTCAGGACAGTAAAGAAAAAGGTAGCTTAACTTTTAGCCGAGCAGATTCGACTGCTGTAATCGCTACCAATTAGAAAATATACACAATTATTAATAAATTTTATTTTTGTTTGATTTACATTTGTTAATTTTCCATGCAAAATCAAATAACTTAACTGACAAGGCTCGGAAAGCTTCATGAACGTAGAGTTTATCAATCCCTTTTTATCTTCAATGCTCAATGTGATGTCCACCATGGCTCAAATGGAGTTAACTCCTGAGAAACCAAAGCTTAAAAAAGGTGAAGTTGCAATGGGCGATGTCTCTGGCCTCATAGGTATGGTAAGTGAACAAGCAAAGGGTTCGCTATCTATCACTTACGATGCTTCCTTAGCTATCGCTACTATGAAAGGCATGGTTGGCGAAGCACCTGATTCAGTTAATGAAGAAATTACTGACTTAGTAGGTGAAATTACTAACATGGTAACAGGTGGCGCGAAAAGAATGCTCAGCGAAAAAGGCTTTGAGTTTGATATGGCGACCCCAGTTGTTGTTTCTGGTCCTGATCACACTATTCATCATAAAGCTAAAGGACCTATCGTAATAATTCCGTTAAGTTCCCCTCATGGCAAAGCCTATATTGAATTTAGCTTTGATGAGTCATAAAACCTTTCAGGCATAAAAAAAGCGAATTAAATATTCGCTTTTTTTATGCCTGAAATATACTAAATTACTCAACAGGATGGCTTATTTTACCTTTAGTTTTTCATCAGTGTTCAAGTAAATTGCTCAATTAACATTGAAATTTATTCGCTAAAGTTAAAAGCTGCGTTGCTTGTTCACTCTGCTCTGTACTCGCCAGCTGAATTTGTTCACCTTCGTGGGTATTATTGGCAGATAGTTCACTGATTCTTTCAATATTTCCTGCCATCTCATTTGCAACGGCAACTTGTTCTTCTGTCGCAACAGCTATTTGATTACTCATATCATTAATCGATGCCGCAGACATAGATAAAGCTTGCAGTTTTTTCTCTAAAATATCTGTTTGCTCGACAGAACTACTCACACTTTCAACACACTGATTGATTGAAACGGATACTTGTTCAGCATCGTGTTTGAATTTACCTACCATAGATTCAATTTCTGCTGTTGATTCTTGTGTACGTTGTGCCAAAGTACGTACTTCATCAGCAACTACTGCAAAGCCTCTTCCTTGCTCTCCGGCTCTGGCTGCTTCTATCGCGGCATTTAACGCTAACAAATTGGTTTGTTCTGCAACGCTTTTGATAACATCAACAAATGAAGTGATATTACTACTGCTTTGCTGCAATTCATCAATAAGCTTGTCTGCATTGCTCATTTCAATTGATAGCGCCTGCATTTCATCGCGTGTATGGTTAATTTGCTCAACACCTTCATTAGCAACATCATCTACTTCTTGTGCTGCATGCGCTGATTGAGAACTATTTGCAGCGACTTCTTGTACTGTTGCACTCATCTGTTCTATTGCGGTTGCTACTAGTGTTGTTTCTGCTTGTTGAGTTTCAAGATGTGTTTGGTTGTTTTGTGTGGCTTGTTTTGTTTGCTCAGAACTATTAGCCAACTTGGTGCTACTCATTTCAATGGCGACAATCGCCTGTTGAAATGCCACAAGCATTTTATTTAATCGTGTAACAACATCACCGAGTTCATCTTCACAATAAAGTTCTGCTCTAGCCGTTAAGTCATTATGTTCATCAACAGTTGTAATGGCATCTGATAAACTGCCCAATTGCTGCATAATAATTTTACTAATGTAAAAGGACAAAAGAATAGAAAGACTAATAACCACAAATGCAATCACAACTGTTAGCAATAACATTCTTTGAGCACTATTTAAATGTGCCTCACTCACAAGTAATAAAGCTTCTACTGCCGCATTTTCAACACTTTTGAGTTGATTTATTCGTTGAGTTGTATTGTTAAACCATGTTTGGCTATCAACACTCAATACTTGATTTCCATTAGAGGCTAACGCTATTTTTCTAAATTCATCTACTTTCGATACAGAGTTATGTTGCATAGCTTGGCTAAATGCCTGCTGTAATTGAGCTGAACTCATTTTATTAAAAGTATCAAAGTAAGCAGATTGTTCTGTCATTAAAGCAATAAATCGTTGGTAGAAATTCCCCGTAAACTGGCCTTTAGCAAAAACATTGGTCATTACTGCGCGCTCAATGCCCGCTCTTTCTTTACCTTGTAAGAAGTTATAATAAGCTTGTAAGCTGCTAGCTATTTCACCATTTGTTGTCGATAAGCTGATGTGTGACACGACATTGATTAAGTCTGCATTGTTCTGTGTGTAGTAAGAAATAGCGACTTTACCTTCAATAGCTAAGTCATCAATTTGCTGTCTTATACTGGAAAGCCTTGCTAAAGAGGCTGTTGAGCTTTTTGTGGCTTGGATGACTTGCGTATGGCTAATATCATCAATATTCGCCTTAATAAATGCCGCTCGATTTTGAAATGCGATATCTGTTGCTTGTCGTTGTGTGCTAAGAGTATCAGAAAATTTTGCTCCTTTACTGCCAATAAAACCTGCTGAAGCACCGCGCTCTTTCTGTAACTCATGCACTAAAGCACTATTAAAAGTAGCTAATTGCGTTAACTGATCAATATCTTTACTACTACCCACTATTTCAAGATTTTGCTTAATTATCATGAAGCAAAAAAACACAAGCCCTAAAATGGCAGGAATTACGAGTAAAGTAAGTTTAGCTTTAAAAGAAGCATTTCTGATTGAAGACATTGAAACCTCTAGTGCAAAATAGACCCAAAGAACGGTAACTCTGTTACTCAATCAACGTTCTTTTCTAAGAGCTCAATGTTAACTTTTAACTGAATTTATTGTTTTGATTCCTATCAAGAATTCAACAGGAGTGTTGATTATATCCCCAACGAGGCATAATGTTTTGTTCAATATTCAAATGATCAAGTACTCGCCCCACCATAAAGTCAATAAGATCATCAATCGTTTCTGCTTTATGATAAAAACCTGGGGCGGCAGGCATTATAGTGACACCTTGTTGAGATAAGCTCAGCATATTCTGTAGATGAATCGTCGAAAATGGTGTTTCCCTTACCATTAAGATCAAATGCCCGCGTTCTTTAATTACTACATCAGCCGCTCGTTCAATTAAATTATCACTCATGCCTTGGCTAATTGCGGCCAAAGTTCCTGTTGAACAAGGACAAACAACCATTTGTTTTGGCGCAGCAGATCCTGAAGCAACTGGTGAAAACCACTGTTCTTTGCCAAAGACAATAATTTGCTCTGCTTTCGCGCCATATTTATCAATTAAAAATTCAGCGGCAACATCAGGTTTACTCGGCAGTTTAACGTCTAATTCAGTGTTAAGTACAATGCGACCAGCACTTGAACATAAAAAAAACACTTGATAGTTCGCAGCGACTAAACACTCTAACAGACGTAATGCATATCCTGCACCGGAAGCGCCTGTCATTGCCAATGTTATTCGACCCTTAAATGTAGTCAAAATAATCCCCTATACTGTTTTACGTTATGCTAAATGTTTAAGTGTTTTTTTCACTTTTTTAAGTGCCATTTTTTGCTTTAACGGCGAAAGGTATTCAATAAATAACTTACCTTTCAGGTGGTCTATTTCATGTTGCATAACAATCGCTAAAAACTCATCACTTTCAATGGTGATCGCTTGGCCATCGCGATCTTGAGCTTGAACTGTCACTTTTTCAAAACGCTCTACATCTGCATAATAGCCAGGTACAGACAAGCAGCCTTCTTGACCTTTAACTTTGTTTTCACCTGAAATAATTTCAGGATTCACTAATATTAAGGGTTCATTTCGTTCTTCAGAAAGATCAATAACCACAACGGCTTCTTTCCTTCCTACTTGTGTTGCTGCTAAGCCAATACCATCTTCAGTATCGTACATAGTATCTAACATATCATCGATTAAAGATTGGACTGTCGATATGTCTGCAACCTTAACTGCTTGTTGGTGTAATTTTTCATCGGGAGCTTTAAGTATGGTTAATACTGCCATTTTATTTTCTTTACCTTTCTATTAAATCTATTGCCAGCTATTAATGCTCAAGTGCTAATAATAACTTATTGTGGATATCGTCAAAACCACCATTACTCATTATAACAACGATATCATCAGGCTTCGCCTCTTTTACTATAGCATTGACCAGTGCTTCTATATTATCTTCTACAACACAGCAAGGCTTACATTGACTAATAAGCTCAGAAACAGACCAATTGACTTGTTCTCCTTGATATAAAAACACCATATCTGCGTCATCGAATGACTTAGGTAAAGCATCTTTATGAACGCCAGACTTCATGGTATTTGATCTAGGCTCTAACACCGCGATAACTCGACCATTTTGATTGGCTGATAGGTTGCGAGCCGTTATTTTGGCACGAACGCCAGCCAATGTTTTTGCTATGGCAGTTGGGTGATGAGCAAAATCATCATAAACTTCAATGCCCTTCACTGTACCTTTTAACTCAAAGCGCCTTTTGGTATTAATAAATTGTGATAACGCTTCTATCGACACATGACTTGGCACACCCACATGTCTTGCAGCAGCAATAGCCATTAGCGCATTATCAATATTGAAGTCTCCCATCAATTGCCAGTTAACACAGCCTTGTTTATTTTCATTGAAATAAACCTCAAATTGACTGCCATCTTCAACAAGCTTTTTCGCCTGCCAACCGCATTTATCATGGGTATATTCTTGCTCACTCCAACAACCTTGATTAAGCGTATCTTGCACGGTTTGTTCATGCTTAGGTGAAAGTATTAAGCCATTGCTCGGTACCATTCTAATTAAATGATGAAATTGTCTTTGTATATCAGCTAAGTCGTTAAAAATATCGCCATGATCAAACTCCATATTATTCATGATTAACGTTCTTGGTCGATAGTGAACAAACTTAGAACGTTTATCAAAAAAAGCACTGTCGTATTCGTCAGCTTCAATCACAAAAAACGGCGTGTCACCGATACGTGCCGAGTACCCAAAGTTTTGTGGTACACCACCAATCAAAAAGCCCGGGGCTAACTGGCCATATTCTAATATCCATGCCAACATACTGCTGGTAGTGGTCTTGCCATGAGTTCCCGAAACAGCAAGCACCCAACAATCTTTAAGTACATTTTCTAATAACCATTGTGGCCCTGAGGTATAAGGGATATTTCGATCAAGTACATATTCGACCATTTCATTGCCACGAGACATAGCATTACCTACAATCACCATATCAATATCTTCTGCCAAATTCTCTGCACTATAACCGTGCATTAATTCAATACCCAGTTCTTCTAATTGAGTACTCATTGGCGGATAAACATTAGCATCAGAGCCACTCACTCTATAGCCTAACTGCTTAGCGATTGCTGCTATGCCTCCCATGAAAGTGCCACAAATACCTAAAATATGAAGATGTTGCTGTTTATGTGTCATAAATGAATTAATAATTAACTTTAGCGAATATGATAAATTGCTCGTAATATACCTGAAACGAGCAATTTAATCTGTATTAACTTAGGAGGTTTACGGGAATGAATAACAATACTAATACCATCAGTATTACTTTTTTATCAAAGCAGAAAAATATTCAGGGAAATAATAACACTGTTATTTTAAACCAAGGAGAAAAAGCAGGGCTTATTTTACCTCACTCATGTTTAAGAGGGCAATGCGGTCGCTGTAAGGCGAAACTTATATCAGGCGAGGTGAAGCAATTAAAAACAGACGGTTTAACTACAGCAGAGCAAGAAAATAATTATATATTACTATGCTCATGTATTCCGCTAACTGATGTGGTTATAAAGCATGAAAGCTAGCTTTCACTTAAAAGTCATAACCTAAACTTATGAGTAGTCGATAATCATTTTTCTTGGGCGTATTATCTAAAGTTGATACTGGCTTAGCAACACGATCTATATAAAGCATCAGATCTACATCAAAATTCTGTGTAAACTCAAATTCATACCCTGTTTTTAAATGGTGGTTTCTCGCACCAGCATCATCATCAACAAATTGTATTTGGTAGTCAAAAACAAAGTCTGTTACTTTTGATACGGTATATTCAAATAACGTACTTAAACTGACCACCTTACTTCTAGTACTTTCATTTGCTTGGCTATACTTTGTTTCTTGATAACTAGGCCCTGCTGTAAAATCCCACAGGATACGCTTACTATTAATAACGTGGTACCCCAGACTTAAACCAAATGTGTTTCGGTTATCAATGTTTTGCTGAATATCACTGAAATTTTCATAATCTATCGCCCGAAAAAATATTTCACCACTATAAAACCAGTCAAGGTAAGCCGTGAGTCTTTTCGAGTTACTTAAGACTTCACTCTCTTCTTCTTGTGTCGATTTACTGTAATTAAAAATAAGATCTGAACGGAATCGAGTAAACGGTGTTCTTCGTTGCACCATCACAGTAGAAAAATAATCTAACTTTTCTACATTACCAGCGCTTACATCAATACCAAGGGTTACTTTAGCATCCCATAAATCAATTCTTCTTTCTGCAGAAGAGGTTATTGATAACAGTTCAGATAGTGAATAATGTACTTCCTTCCCCTGACTGAGCAAGGTAAGTTTTCCATTCTCAACAATTAGAAAACCCTGTACAACTTGTCCATTTGATAAACGAATACGCTGATCAAAACGACTTCTTAATACACTAACGTCTTCCCAATCAAAAGTAAGTATACCAAATTCGTCACTTTCAAACTCGAGTTCATCATCGTACATAGAGATGATATCACCCTTTAACCACTCATCAGAATTGAGCTTAAGCCAATCATATTTTTGGTTGAAAATTGGCGTAGGATTTTGCCAAGTTAACTTTTCTGTTTGGCTCTCACTTAATGAAGCAAAAGAAATCATTATAAGAAATAAAGCGCTTAAAAAGCGAAAAATGCGTATCACGTGTTATCAAAACCCAAAAATAGAAACAATAAGCAGCATTACTTCTACTATTTTAATTACCAGCTAATTTAAAAATCATACCCTAAACTGACCACTAAACGGTAATCATTCTGCTCAGGAATGTTTCCATCTGCATCTGCTCTTGGCTTCTCAGTTCTATCAGCATAAAAGGTCAAATCAAGATCAAAATCACTTGCCAACTCTATTTCTAAACCTGTTTGAAAGTGGTGAATATAATCACCCGACGCTTCATCCACAAACTGAATATTATATGAAACATCATAATCAATATCGCTTGTCACTTCATAAGTAAAATCAGTACCTAATATCAAGCCTGGAGAGTTTTCTTTGTCCTTTTCACCGGCTTGAACTTCTTTAAATGATGTTGTTTGATAACTTGGACCAGCATTAACATCCCACGATGTTCGACTTGTATCAATAAGATGATAACCTACAGCAACACCATAACGGATCCTGTGTTCAATATTTAAAAACTCATCAGAAAAATATTCAAAGTCCATTGCTCTTAGGTAAATTTTTTGACTAAAAAACCAATCATAAGTTGACGTTAAACGATCACTATTTGCAGTGACAATTTTCTCTTCAGTGTCTTGATCTTCGTATTTACTATAATTGGCCGTGTAATCGGTTTTAAAACGGCTACTAGCACTTCTGCGTTGTACGCCAGCTGTGAAAGTATAATCAAATTGAACAGTATTACCTTCTCTTAAATTAATACCAATATTAATATATCCGTCCCAAAGATCCCTTTCATTTTTCCCTGACGATGCAATAGAAAGTAAGTTAGCAATATCAAAATGAGTCGTCTTACCATGCTTAACGAGGCTTAATTGACCGTCCTTAACAACTAAATAACCCTCGGCAATAGTGCCATCAACTAAACGTATGCTCTGCCATGATTTACTTCGAAGTTCAGCAACATCATCCCAATCAATGGTTTGTAAGTCTAATTCATCACTATCAAATTCAAGCTCTTCATCGTACATGGAAACAATGTCACCTTTTAACCACTCATCAGAACTAAGTCGAAGCCAATCATATTCTTGCTCAAATATTGGCGTTGGTTTTTCCCAATCGGCTTTAACTTGTTCTGCTTTAGCAACATTAGCTGATAAAAGTAGGAGACATATAATGGAATATTTTAAATATGATTTTTTTGAAATAACTTTCATGCCTTTAGACTTCCTGTGCGTTGTCGAGATTCATAGCTAAATAGTTAAAGTTAATAATATATCAAGCTTCAAAGAGTTTAAAAGAAATAAAAATAGTTAAGGAATTCTTAAGAATTTGTTCTATAGTATGAAGCTATTAAATACCTTATGCACCACTTTAGTACAACAAGCGCACCAACAATGTGCAACACCATAGAGTGCGAGCACTCAATCTATTGATATATAAAGAATTAACTATTGGCACGATAATAGCTAATTAGGAACCAATACCAAATTTGAAATAACCTCACTGGAGAGACAATATGTCACAAGCAGTATTCGATTTAATTAAAGAGCACGATGTAAAATTTGTAGATCTTCGTTTTACAGATTCAAAAGGTAAGGAACAACACGTTTCACTTCCTCACCACCAAGTTGACGAAGATTTCTTCGAAGATGGTAAAATGTTTGATGGCTCTTCAATTGAAGGTTGGAAAGGCATTAATGAATCAGACATGGTACTGATGCCAGATCCTTCAACAGCTATTTTAGACCCTTTCACTGAAGCTGTAACATTAAACATTCGTTGTGATATCGTTGAACCCACTACTATGCAAGGTTATAGCCGTGACCCTCGTTCTGTAGCTCATCGCGCAGAAGAGTACATGCGTAGCACAGGTTTGGCTGACACCGTATTAATTGGACCTGAGCCAGAATTCTTCGTTTTTGATGATGTACGTTTCCACACTGATATGAGTGGCTCTTTCTACAAAATCGATGATAAAGAAGCTAAGTGGAACTCTGGTACAAGCTATGAAGATGGCAACACAGGTCATAGACCTGGTGTTAAAGGTGGTTACTTCCCGGTTGCACCAGTAGACTCTTCGCAAGATTTACGTTCAGCAATGTGTTTAGTTATGGAAGATATGGGCTTAGTTGTTGAAGCACATCACCATGAAGTAGCGACTGCTGGTCAAAATGAAATCGCTTGTCGTTTCAATACAATGGTATTAAAAGCTGATGAAGTACAAATTTATAAATATGTAGTTCATAACGTTGCCCATGCATACGGTAAAACAGCAACCTTTATGCCTAAGCCAATTGTAGGTGACAACGGTACTGGTATGCACGTACATCAATCTTTAGCTAAAGATGGCGTTAACTTATTCTCTGGTGATAAGTACGGCGGATTATCTGAAATGGCGCTTTACTACATCGGTGGTATTATTAAGCATGCTAAAGCATTAAATGCATTTACTAACGCTTCAACCAACTCATACAAGCGTTTAGTTCCTGGTTTCGAAGCGCCAGTAATGCTTGCTTACTCAGCTCGTAACCGTAGTGCTTCTATTCGAATTCCAATTGTTCCTTCACCAAAGGCAGCACGTATTGAAGTTCGTTTCCCTGATCCAACAGCTAACCCATACTTAGCATTCTCTGCAATGTTAATGGCTGGCCTTGACGGAATCAAAAACAAGATTCATCCTGGCGATGCTATGGATAAAGATTTATACGATTTACCAGCTGAAGAAGCTGCTGCAATTCCTCAAGTTGCGGCTTCTTTTGAAGAAGCTTTAGATGCATTAGAAGCTGATAAAGAGTTCTTAATGGAAGGTGGCGTAATGGACAATGATATGATTGATGCATACATCGCCCTAAAGCGTGAAGAAGTAGAGTTACTAAACTCAACGACTCACCCAGTTGAATTTGATATGTACTACAGCGTTTAATTAAACACTGAATATATAAAAGCTCACTTCGGTGGGCTTTTTTTATGCTCTATAAATCAAAGCGATAACCATCGGTTGGATTAGTGCAAAAGTATTCTTATGAATTTGTAAGTACACTTGTAACATTTAGTAGTAAAAATAATTTTTTTTGTATAAATTATAGTTATATACTTAAATAAGGGCAGCGTATTTCGCTTTTGCGTTGTATAATTTCTAAAGGATTAAGAATAGTTAACTTTTATGACTAAATATTTATTCATTACGCTTTTACTCACATCAATGGTAGCCTCTGCTTATCAGAGCTCCGCTAAAATTTATGTGTGGCGAAATGAAAAAGGTGTTTTAGTTTTTTCCGATACGCCCCGACCTGGTGCAGAAGAGGTAAAAACTAAACCTGGTAATGTCATAGAATCAGCAACATCTGTTGATACTGAAGTTCTAGATATCAACCCCCATCAGTTTGAAGAAACTTATCAAGTGGTTATTAATAACCCACAAAACAATGCAACCATTCGAGATAATACTGGCTCAATATACATTAGTGGCGGGATTAAACCTCAGTTTAAGCAAGGCTTTAAGGTTCAGCTATACCTCGATGGTAAACCCCACGATAAACCACAAATACATTCTATGTTCTCGCTACGTAATATAGATAGAGGCGAACATAAAATAAAAATGGACTTACTCAATGAAAAGGGCAAGGTTATTGCATCATCAGAGTCAGTAACATTTTATATGCACAGAGCTTCGGTAAATTAATTTTTACTCTTTTGATCGTTTTAACTTTTATTCTATATAAAACAATCAGTAATAAAAAATATTCGATAAATCCATTTTCAAAAAAGCCAGCAATTAAAATAGTTATCAAGTAAACTAAAATCATACGCACCAAAAAGGTGCAATGTTTTCATACTTTATTTTGATTGGGCTTAATCATGCAAAAGCGTCAGCTGATACAAGAACAAAAGAAGATATACCAACAAGCTCTAGCCAGCCAGTTGGTGACAGCAGTTATCATTCTTAATCAAGATTTAAATATCGTTTACTTAAATCCATCAGCAGAAGCACTACTTAATAAAAGTTTAGCTAAGCTATATCACTACCCAGCAGATTACATCTTTGCCAATACCACTATAAATAATAAAAGGTTGAAGCAATTATTAGCCTCAGGGCAGGAGCTTACCGACAGCGACATAGTAATTGAGTTTAGTGAAAGTCATCGATTTACCGCTGAAGTAACGGCGTCATCTGTTGAGTTTGATCAAAAGCCGCATGTACTACTTGAACTTAAGCAAATCGATCAACAAAAACAAATAAGCCTAGAAGTATTTCAACACCAGCAATGGGTTGCAGCACGAGATTTGATCAAAGGTTTGGCGCACGAAATAAAAAACCCATTAGGTGGGCTACGTGGAGCGGCGCAATTACTTAACCGAGAACTCAATACTGAACAGCAAGAATATACTAACATGATCATCGAACAGGCTGACCGACTAACCAATCTCGTTGATCGACTTTTAGGGCCCAATCAACTACCACAAATAAATCAAAACAACATACATTCTGTTTTGGAAAAAGTGTGTCAGGTCATCAGTTTCTCAAACGAGAAACAGATTACTCTTGTCAGAGATTATGACCCATCCATTCCATTGATAGAGTGTGACCAAGAAAAAATACAACAAGCAGTATTAAATATCGTCAGCAATGCCATTCAAGCAATAGAAAATGATTGTTCTATTACATTAAAAACACGTATTGCCAGTAACAAAACTATCAATGGTAAGCGAGTAAAACTCACTGCCCAAATAAGTATTATAGATAACGGGCCAGGTATTCCGCCTCATATTCAAGATACACTTTTCTACCCTATGGTTTCAGGTCGCTCTAATGGTACAGGTTTAGGGTTATCCATTTCTCAAACATTAGTGAATCAACATCAAGGAAAGTTATCTTGTCATAGTCGCCCAGGACACACAGAATTTGTCATTCTACTGCCCTTAACACAACAATAATTAACAAAGCACCTTCATACATAAGAGAGATATAATGATCACAGAACAAGTTTGGATAGTTGATGATGACAGCTCTATTCGCTGGGTACTCGAAAAAGCATTTGCGAATGCCAATATCAGTACGGCATCTTTTGAGAGTGCGGAAAACCTACTTATAGCACTAGATCATGGGCAACCTGAAGTTATCATTTCCGACATACGCATGCCTAATATGGATGGTATGGAGCTCCTACAAAAGGTTAATAAGCAACATAACACTATTCCCGTTATCATTATGACTGCCCACTCGGATCTAGACAGTGCAGTTAATGCCTATCAAGGGGGGGCGTTTGAATACTTGCCAAAGCCATTTGATATTGATGAAGCCATCACTTTGACTAAGCGCGCATTAACTCACGCTAGGGAGCAAAATGCTAAGAAACAGCAAGAAAAACAGTCCCCTGTTACTGCTGGCCTAATCGGTGAAGCACCTGCAATGCAGGAAGTTTTTAGGGCCATCGGCCGATTATCCCGTTCAAGTATCAGTGTTTTAATCAATGGTGAATCAGGAACAGGTAAAGAGCTCGTTGCCAATGCGCTTCACTCGCATAGCCCAAGACAAGACGCACCTTTTATTCCCTTAAATATGGCAGCAATACCTAAAGATTTAATTGAGTCAGAACTTTTTGGTCATGAGAAAGGCGCCTTTACTGGGGCAAATTCGGTTCGACAAGGTCGGTTCGAGCAAGCGCATGGTGGTACCCTGTTCCTTGATGAAATAGGCGACATGCCACTCGATATTCAAACACGCTTATTAAGAGTCTTAGCCGACGGTCAATTTTATCGCGTAGGTGGGCATTCCCCTGTACAAGTAGATGTTCGAATAATAGCAGCTACCCACCAAAACTTAGAGGAAGCCGTTAGCAAAGGCGATTTTAGAGAAGATTTATTTCATCGACTCAATGTAATTCGTATTCACTTACCTAGTTTACGAGAGAGAAAGGAAGATATTGAGCAGCTATGCCAGCATTTCCTAAAACAGGCTGCCGATGAACTCAGTGTTGAGGCTAAAACAATCAGTAAATCTGCAAGTAACTATTTAACTAACTTTTCTTGGCCTGGCAATGTAAGGCAATTAGAAAACACCTGCCGGTTCCTTACTGTCATGGCTAGCGGACAAGAGATATTATTAGAGGATTTACCGGCTGAATTAACCGAGGATGTTACAACTCATTACTCTGAAATCACCACATGGCAACTCGCATTAGCTCAATGGATTGACAAAGAGCTCACTCAAGGTCGTAGTGCAATCTTAGATGATGCATTACCCGAATTTGAAAAGATAGTGCTTGAAAGAGCCCTTAAATTTACTAATGGCCATAAGCAAGAAGCAGCAAAAAAATTAGGTTGGGGTAGAAATACCTTAACGAGAAAATTAAAGGAACTTAATGGCTAAAATATTATTGTTCAATAGCTGATTGACAGTCATCGTCAGTGCAATCTCTACAATCATTACACAACTTAATATTAATAAAATGTGCTGCAACGATGAGACTTGCCCCAGTAAGGATAAACAGCGGCTGAACTTCACTAGTAAAGTCATGCTTAATCCAGTAGATCGCTACACCAAGGTAAAGTAAATAGAAAGGATACAAACGCTTATGATAACGCTTAAAGCCTGAAAAAAGCGCTATTGTGCCTAGAGCTGCGGTGAGCAATAGGAAAATATGCTCCCAAGTATGATCAGCTAAAAAGCTCAATCCCATTAATGGCAGAACAGGCAATAATATAGGCAACAAAATGCAATGCAGTGCGCATAAAGATGTTGCTGTAATTCCTATTCTATCTAACATTATATTGGTTACCTTTAGCTCAAAATTTTTGAAAGCAATTATACGCTCTCAAGAGGAATGAGATAATATCACAATTGATATATTATAACATTAGTCGCTCGACAAATTTTTTCAACTAAATTTAGCTATTATGCATTCTCTATGGAAAAAGTGAGAACATCCTCAATATTTTGTGTCTGTAGCGCAAGCATAACTAATCGATCAATACCCAAAGCAACTCCGGCGCACTCAGGTAGTCCACTCTTTAAAGCAAAAATAAAGTGTTCATCTATCGCTTTACTTTCGAGCTTTGATTGTTCTCTAAGCTTGTTATCTTGCTTAAAACGCTCTAGTTGAATTATTGGGTCGATTAGCTCATCAAAGCCATTTGCTAACTCTATACCGTGAAAATAGCACTCGAAACGCCTTGCTACTCTTGGATCTTCAGAGCTTAATTTGGCTAGTGATGCTTGTCTTGCTGGAAAATTATAAACAAAATATGGAACATCACCCCCTATGTGTTGCTCTATTATTTCACTGAAAATGAACTGTAATAAGGTATCAATATTCACTTCTTCATTTAGCCAATCACTTAACTTATCATGTTCTTTTATAACAGCGAGAAGTTCATGACGATCTGCGACAAGTGGGTCGATGTTTACATACCTTTTAAATAGCTCTTGATAAGTTACAAAAATCGGCTCCTGGCATTTTAAAATTGTGGCGAGTAAGTCAGACACTTCCTTCATCAAAGCAAAGTGATCGAACCCCTTTCTATACCATTCCAACATAGTAAATTCTGGGTTATGGTGGCTGCCAAATCCTTCATGACGAAATGATTTACATATTTGGTAAATATCGCCATATCCTGATGCTAACAGTCGTTTCATATGAAATTCTGGCGATGTTTGTAAATAAAGTGTCTGGCTGCAGTTCACTGCGCTGTTACTTAAATAATCATATTGACACTTTATTCCTTCTAAATGTACATCTGTAACAGTCCCTTGAGACAATGCAGGTGTTTCAACTTCAACTACGTCACGTTCTGCAAAGAAACCTCTAATTTGCTTTATTATGTCCGCTCTTTTTTTTGCGTGTTGCCATGATAGTGTAGGCTGCCAATTCATATAAATATCTCAAGATTTTTTATTACTTATATCATAAATACCCAAAAGGGAATTTCACAATGCGAAATGATATCTTACCGGTTAGCGCTTGGTAAACAATAACGCTTTTAACGGCTAAAATATCTTTCTTACTGGCACAAAAAAGGCCGCTTTCGCGACCTTTTTCAGTGTGTTCTAAAACTTAGATATTAGTCTAAGATTGCAGATACAACACCAGCACCAACAG
>NZ_SAWY01000017.1 GCF_006439335.1 Litorilituus lipolyticus
GCCTCATATGGCCTTAAAATACAAAACGCCTGATGAAATTCATCAGGCGTTTTAGAAAAAAAGTGTCAACCTATATCAGGACAACACAGTAAATGATTTTTGCCTACAACTTACTATTCATATCCATTAGGATTTTTAGACTGCCATCGCCACGTGTCAGTGATCATGTCAACTAAAGTATATTGTGTTTGCCAAGCTAATAATTCACCAGCAAGGGCAGCATCAGCAAATACTGTTGCCAAATCCCCTGCTCTTCTTGGCACTATTTTATATGGTATTTCAACACCACTAATCTCAGCAAAAGTATTAACAATATCTAATACTGACGTGCCATTACCTGTACCTAAGTTAATGGCTTGGCAACCATTAATATTTTCTAACTGCTGAAGCGCCTTGATATGACCTTGAGCTAAGTCTACAACATGGATGTAATCTCTAACGCCAGTTCCATCAGGTGTATCATAGTCATCACCAAATATTTGTAGCTGCTGCAATCGTCCAACAGCAACTTGTGATACATAAGGTAATAAATTATTTGGAATACCATTTGGACTCTCGCCAATTAATCCTGATTGATGAGCGCCAATAGGATTAAAGTAACGCAGACAAGCAATTGACCAACTTGGATCACTCTTGGCCAAATCAAACAAAATATTTTCGACCATGAGCTTGGTTTGACCATATGGGTTCGTCGCCGAGGTGGTCATACTTTCATCAAGGGGGGAGACATTACCACCATAAACCGTTGCTGAAGAGCTAAACACCAATTTTTTAACATGATGCTTTTTCATTACCTGCAATAAAGTTACCGTGCCAGAAACATTATTTTCATAGTATGCTAATGGTTTCTCGTTAGATTCACCTACCGCTTTTAAACCTGCAAAGTGTATGACTGAATCAATATCATATTGCGTAAATACTTGTTCTAATGCGCATTCATCACGGATATCAGCTTCAATAAAAGTGACACTTTTATCACAAATTTGAGTAATTCTATCGAGCACTTTTGTCGATGAATTTGATAAGTTATCAACGATAACAATATCTTGACTTAATGTATCATCAGTTAATTGCAAAAGTTCAACTACAGTATGACTACCTATATATCCTGTTCCACCGGTAATTAATAAGCTCATTAAATATCCTATAAAATACTTTGTCGTTATTATCTTAATTACTTCTGTTGATAATATTTTGCCACAGTATCAAAAAACTCACCAAGCATTTGTTTAGGTAATGCATTAATGCCTGCGGCAGCGGCTCTTCCACCACCTGTTGGAAATTGAGCACATATATCACCAGCCCCTTTTTTATTGTTAAGTGGCGCTCTCAAGCTAACTGTATAAGAGTTGTCTGAATTTAGCGTTAATACTGCATGCGCTTTATCTGGCGATTGGTTGGCTAACTCATTTCCAAAAACGCCACTAATTCTTCGAGCCCAAGACTCATCAGCAAGTAGAAACGCTTTAAAGTTGGTTTCATCCGCTAAAACTTTCGCAGCTTGTGCACTACTCATATCCGAGTGATAACGCTTTTTCAGTTGACTAAATGCAGAGCCTTGTTCTTCAATTAAACTAAAGGGATCAGGGTAATCTAGTAATATGTTAAATAAATCTGATGGCGAGTAGTATAAGTCATCTAAGTCACGACCATATCCGTTATAATTAATATATGTTCCCAGTTCACACAACAGTGCTTGTTTTTCTTCTGTCAAACCATATTTATTCGCTAGTGACTTAGCTGATGCGATCATGTTATCACCAAACGCTGCCGCAATAGCCCAGTTAACATACTCTGCTTTTAAGTAATCGTTCACTAATAAGCTAGTACACGTATTAGGATCAGTATTTATAATACTCGTTAAGTAGTCAGATTGTGGAATATCGCCACTGCGGTGATGATCAATATAAATAACAGATATTTCTTTAGCCAAAAGCTCTTTTAAAGGCTGAAGATTTTTCTCAAGAGAAATATCTAATACCGTAACTGAGCTTGCTTGCTCAACATCAACTTGTTTTAACAAACTAATGTCTCGCTTAACACCAGTAACTAACTGACTTTGTTTTGGAGAAGACAACCTAAGCTGCAATAAAGCAATGATACCATCAGCATCACCGTTGAAGACATCATAATGCATAATAATCTCTTAAGAATTGTATTGGATTAAAGAGGTTAACAAAGTGTTTTCTTATCGGTAAAGTTAACCTCACCACTGAATTGAAATTTTTGATGTTAAGAACTGATGAACTGGCGCTCTATTAAGTAATTAACTATTTGTTGAGCACAAGCTTCAATAGACTGCTCAGCTGTTTTCACATGTATTTGAGGTGACTCTGGCACATCATAAGTAGAGTCTATCCCTGTGAAGTCTTTAATTTCACCAGCACGTGCTTTTTTATACAAGCCCTTTGGATCACGTTGTTCGCAGACCTCTATTGGGGTATCAATAAAGACTTCAATAAACTCACCTTGCTCAAGCTTAGCTTTTGCCATCGCTCTATCTGAAGCAAAAGGTGAAATAAATGCAGTTGATACGATAACACCGGCATCAAGAAATAATTTAGCCACTTCAGATATACGACGAATATTTTCAACACGAGCTTCATCGCTAAAGCCTAAATCACCATTGAGGCCATGTCTTACATTATCACCATCTAGTAAATAACTATGACAAGTCCGTTCAAATAACAATGCATCTACCGCATTGGCAACGGTTGATTTTCCTGAGCCACTTAAGCCCGTATACCAAAGCAAACAAGGTTTTTGCTTTTTCAGCTCTGCTCTTTGCTGCTTAGTTACCTGTTGGTCATGCCATACAGTATTGTCTGTTTTCATTAATATTTACTCGACTTGCCGTATTAAAATGGAAAAATAATCGGGATCATTATCATAACCGTGACACTATAAACCACAGAAATTGGAAGCCCAAATTTTATAAAATCACTAAGTTGATAGTTACCCGCATTGTAAACCATGACGTTAGTTTGATAACCATATGGGCTGATAAAGCTACCACTGGCAGCAAAAGCAACGGCCATAACAAAAGGTATCGGATCAACATTCAAACCAAGGGCAATATTATATGCAATTGGAAATGATAGCGCGGCAGCGGCACTGTTTGTTATCAATTCTGTCATGACTAACGTTAATATAAAAATAACAATGAAAGTTAAATAGACACTCTGACCATGTAATAGTGACTCTATGCCTGAAGCAATATTCGATGCAATGCCTGTATTCTCAATAGCGGTTGCTAAGGTTAGTGCCCCAAGTACTATCATCCAAATTTCTAAAGGAAAGCGTCTTTTAATTTCATTAACCGTTAATGAGCCACTAAATATTAAGTAGGCGACATAAACAAAAAGTGTGCTTAATAAAGAGATAGGTGTAAAAACTGAAACCGCAATTGCAATTAAAAAGCCCCAAACAGTGCTATAATCTCGCCATCCACTGAGCATATTTTCAGTTTGTCGTCCGGATAAAATAAAAAAATTTTTACTTAAGTTAGTTCGGGTTGAAAAGTCTTGCCCTACAGCTAATACTAAAAAGTCACCTGACTTAAGAACAATATCGCCCAGTTTCCCTGAAAGTGACGTACCCTCTCGCCTAACAGCAACAACAGCCGCATCAAATCTAGCACGAAAACCTGCTTTCTTGAGCGTTTTTCCTGCAATAGCAGAGTCAGGCTTTAACAAGACTTCTGTTAAATTTTCTTGTAATAAATCATCTTGCTGAGCAAAAAGAGTTAAGCCATCAAATTGTTGCAGCGTTAAGACTTTTGAAATATCTCCGCTAAAAATTAACTTATCACTCGCTTGGACATTCTCTTCAGGGGTAACGGGAGATATGAGCTTTCCTTGTCTGACAATTTCCACTAGAAAAAGTGAGTCCAAATTTCTTAAACCGTTCTCTTCAATATTTTTACCGATTAAGGAGGATGACACCGAGACTTCTGCTTCTAGCAAATAGTCATTTGTTTGTAGTTCATCTTCTTCTATTAACGGTAGTGAATTTGCTCTTAATAAAATGATAAATAAACAACTAATTAGGGCAACTAAACCTATAGCGGTAAAGTCAAAAAAGCTAAAGCCACTGCTGCCCTGTTTTAACATTAAACTGTTTACAATTAAATTAGTGGAGGTACCAACTAAAGTCAGCGTTCCACCTAAAATAGCGGCAAAAGATAGAGGTAGTAGCAACTTTCCAGCATTAATAAGCTTATTTTTCTTTACCGTGCTAATTAAAGTGGCGACGACGGCGGTATTACTCATTAAGGCAGAAGCAAACGCAGTGCCGAGTAATAACCTTACAGTAGACTTTATTTTTGAGCCGTTGAATACACTCGCAGACAGACGTCTCAGTATACTCGTACGCTCAAATGAAAAAGAACATAGCACCAACAGTATTAATGTTACAAGCCCAGGGTTAACGGCATTAGATAAAATATCTTCAACAGAAACAAAAGATAATGCTAAGCATAGTAATACAGTAACAGAGAACACTCGTTCTGGTGCCCTTTGAAACTTGACTAAACTGGCGAAAGTGGCAATAAATACACCGATCATCAACCACTGTTCAACTGTCATTAATCATACCTAATATAGCGTTTGTGATATTACGAACTTGTTTACGCTTTAGTGATATCGCGAGCACCCCAATGTGGGAAATGTTTACGAACTAAAGTATTAAATTCAAGTTCAAACGCTGAATATTCATGAACTTTTTCATCTAGGGCATGATTTATCATCCCTGCACCAACGGTAATATTGCTTAAACGATCAACAATAATAAATGCCCCTGTCCCTTTGTTATCCTGATAAGGGTCAAAATGCAAGGTTTCACCAACAACAAAATCTACAGTACCAATATCATTTACTGCAAGTTGAGAACTTGGTAATTTTTCCATCGTGTTGATATCGAACTTATTCGCGATAGAGCCCGCATGCCCTGTTGTTACTTTACTTCCATGCTTGATAAAGTATTCTCGACCTGGTTCAAGCTCATTTTCATGCATCCAAACAACCGTGGCATTAAACTCTTTTGCCGATGTAGGTAAATTTCCCTTTTTAACAATAATTTCACCACGAGAAATATCAATTTCATCTTCCAAAGTGATTGTTACTGCCATCCCCTTATCAGCGCGCTCTAGATTTCCATCAAAGGTAACAATTTCTTTAACAACACTTTCTTTACCTGATGGTAATGCAACAATAGTATCGCCAACTAAAACATGTCCAGATGCGATTGTTCCTGCAAAGCCTCTAAAGTCTAAGTTTGGACGATTTACATATTGCACTTGGAAACGAAATTGTGTGAATTCATTCTGCTCTTTAACATCAATAGTATTTAATAACTTCATTAATGTGGCACCAGGGTACCAAGGCATGTTTTCACTTTCTTCTACAACATTATCGCCATTAAGTGCCGACATGGGTACAAAGCGTACATCATTAAAGTTCAATGACTCGGTGAATTCACGGTATTCTTTTTTAATGGCTTGATATCGCTCTTGAGAGTAATCAACTAAATCCATTTTATTAACGGCAACAACAATATGCTTGATACCAAGTAATGAACAGATAAATGAATGGCGTCTGGTTTGTGTTTGAACACCGTATCTTGCATCAATCAAAATAATTGCTAAATCACATGTTGAAGCACCAGTTGCCATGTTACGTGTATATTGCTCGTGACCCGGAGTATCTGCGATAATAAACTTACGCTTGTCTGTTGAAAAATAACGATAGGCAACATCGATGGTAATGCCCTGCTCTCGCTCAGATTGTAAGCCATCCACTAATAACGCTAAATCAACTGCTTCACCTGTTGTTCCTGATTTTTTAGAATCATTCTCTATAGCAGCTAATTGATCTTCAAATATCATTTTAGAATCATGCAGTAATCGGCCGATTAAGGTGCTTTTACCATCATCAACACTGCCACAGGTTAGAAACCTAACAAGTTCTTTATTTTCATGCTGTTTCAAATAAGCTTGGATATCACTTTCTATTAAGTCTGATTGATGACTCATTTTTTTTCCTTAGTCAACCAAAGCAATACGAGCTTTGGTTCATTATCAAATTAAATGCTACTGTTAATTATGTTAATTTCTTTTGGCAACTTAAACGGTGGAAATTGCCATTAATACCTGATTAGAAGTAACCTTCCATCTTCTTCTTCTCCATCGAACCAGCAGAATCATGATCAATAACTCGACCTTGTCGTTCAGATGTTTTAGTTAACAGCATTTCTTGAATGATTTCTGGTAACGTTGCCGCCTCAGATTCAACCGCTCCCGTAAGCGGGTAACAACCTAATGTTCTAAAACGAACATTTTTCATTTGAATTTCTTCATCATCAGCAATTGGCATGCGATCATCATCAACCATAATCAAGGTACCATCACGCTCAACTACAGGACGTTTCTCAGATAAATATAAAGGTACAATTGGGATACTTTCTAAATAGATATATTGCCATATATCTAACTCAGTCCAGTTTGATAATGGAAAGACTCGGATACTTTCGCCTTTATTCACTTTACCATTGTAAACATTCCATAATTCAGGGCGTTGACTTTTTGGATCCCAACGATGGTTAGTATCTCTAAACGAATAAACACGCTCTTTTGCACGAGACTTTTCTTCATCTCTTCGTGCGCCACCAAATGCCGCATCAAAACCATATTTATTTAATGCTTGCTTTAGTGCTTGAGTTTTCATGACATCAGTATGTTTAGCACTACCATGAGTAAATGGGCCAATCCCCATTGCTAACCCTTCTGGATTTTTATGTACTAATAACTCAAAACCATAGTCTTTCGCCATTTGATCACGAAATGCTATCATTTCTTTAAATTTCCAATCAGTATCAACATGTAAAAGAGGAAAAGGAATTTTACCTGGAGCAAAGGCTTTTCGAGCTAAGTGTAGCAATACAGCAGAGTCTTTACCTACCGAATAAAGCATAACAGGGTTATCAAATTCAGCAGCTACTTCACGAAAAATATGGATTGATTCAGCTTCAAGCTTTTTTAAATGGGTTAAATTCATTTGTCAGTACAAACTATGATGAAAAATTATGAGGTAATAGTGCCACAGCTAACTAGAGCTTTCCATATAATAAATAGCTTCAATATAACCAAAAGTAATAAGTATAGTAATTTTTATAGGAAATACATTTTTATTGAAAAACACTCCTCAAATAAAAAGAAAAACCAGCTAAAAAGCTGGTTTGAATATTAATTTAAACAACGCTAACATCAAAAAATCAAAGTGTTATTCTGCCCTTATTATCTTCAATTATTTTTAAACCAATACCTTTGACAGCTGTTAATTGTTCGATGCTGGTGTATTTACCTATCTCATTTCTATATTGCACTATTGCTTCAGCTCTATGAGAGCCAACACCTTTTAAAGTTTGCAATTGTGCTACATCAGAGACATTGATATTTACTGGTTGTAAATTTTCTTGTGATATAGCTTTAGTTGCTACCTGTTGGCTAGCCTTAGTATCAGCTTTGGCAAGAGACGCCCCACTAAAAGCTATAACTGTAACTGATAAAGTAGCTAACAATAGTTTTTTTGATATATTCATATTCAATCCTTGTTTTATCCATTTAATAATCCATGTATCTCATAAGTGATCATCATAATTTACTGATAATTCACTCAATACTCATATAATAACTTTTCTTTCATCTTCATGATTCAAGAACAACAAAGTCATTACTCTTATGTCTAGTCAAATAATTACGCCTTGTCAAAAATGGAATACAAAATAAAGAATGCAAATTGGTAAATATAAAAATAACGACACAAATACTAGCGATTTAATGCCAGCTTATTTAGAATATTCATCATATAAAATGTTTATTGTTCACTAGCTAATATTAACAGAGACGCTAACACTCATTGATTAAGCCATAATGGCTTTGTAAATGCTTTTTCATCTTCATATTAGTCACCCTATAAAAAATAATACAAAGTGTAATAAGTAAAATGACCAGCCTGTTAACCCCTGTTATAGCAAAACGTCGCGGCAAAACTGCCGATAAAAAAAATTGGCATAACCTTTTTGGTAGCAGTACAAGCTTAGCCATATTTAATGCTGCCAAAGCAGCTGATAAGCCAGTAGTTATTATCACTCACGATACACCATCGGCATTACGCTTAGAGCAAGAAATATTAAGCCTGCAATCCAATGAAGAAAGTTCATTATCTATTTGCCTATTTCCTGACTGGGAAACATTACCTTATGATACGTTTTCTCCTCATCAAGATATCATTTCTCAGCGACTGGCTACCTTATATCAATTATCGCGCATGCAACAAGGTATTGTTATTGTGCCAGTTACAACCTTGGCGCAAAAACTAGCACCAAAACAATACATTGAGGCAAACAGCTTACAAGTAAAAACCGGCGATAAAAAAGACTTACATCAATTACGCCAAGAACTAGAAGCAAATGGTTATCGTTGTGTTGAGCAGGTCATGGAGCATGGTGAGTTTTCAGCTCGTGGCGCAATTTTAGATTTATTTCCTATGGGCAGTCATAGCCCATTTCGACTAGATTTCTTTGATGATGAAATTGATGAAATCAGACTATTTGACCCTGAAAATCAGCGTTCAAGTGATAAAATCGATAAGATTAACCTATTGCCAGCCCATGAATTCCCAACAGATAAAGAGGGAATTAATTTATTTCGCAGCCAATACCGAGAACAATTTAAAAGCAGCATAGATAAAGAATCTATTTATCATCAAGTAAGCAATGGTATTTTACCTCCAGGTATAGAATATTACTTACCGCTATTTTTCAATGAAACCAATACCCTTTGCGACTATTTTGCAGAAGATACTTTAACTATTGTCTATGGCGATTTACAAAAGTCTTTATCTCAATACTGGCTTGATATTGACTATCGATATGAAAACCGTCGATACGATCCAACTCGACCATTATTACCACCAGAGCGTTTGTTTTTATCATCAGAAGCATTATTTACAGCATTAAAACCTTTTGACCGTATTGTCGTAAAATCACCTGTAATAAATCAATTTAGCAGTGATGAAAGTCATCATGAGAATCTAGCAAAAGATAACACTGAGTTAGTTACTAAGCCGCACGGCAATGAACAAGAAGAAAAAACTCGACGTAAAGCCAGTGAAATAGAATTTGATGTTAAACCGCTACCTGACTTAACCATAGATCACAAATTGAAATCGCCATTTGAGCTGATTAACGACTTTATAACCAGTAAAACAACACCTCAAAAAGTGCTTTTCGTTGCAGAAAGCCAAGGTAGAAGAGAAAGCGTTTTAGAGCTATTACAACGTGACCATATTAAACCAGCGCTTTTTGACAGTATTGAACAATTTATTGAAAGCAATGAAACTTTAGGGATCACTGTTAATGCCTTAGGCCAAGGCTTTATTTTCCAAAGTAAAGGCAGTGCAATAAAAAATGCCATAGCCTTAGTCACAGAAGCCGAACTTTTAGGCGATCATGTTAGACAAGAAAGACGTAGTGCAAAATCGCAAGATATTCAGGCTGATGCACTCTTTAAAAACCTCGCAGAACTTACCATAGGCCAACCTGTGGTACATATTGAACATGGTATTGGTCGATACTTAGGACTGCAAACATTAGAAACAGGTGGCATAACCACTGAATTCTTAATGTTAAACTATGCTAACGATGCCAAATTATACGTACCTGTTGCTTCCTTACATTTAATTGGCCGATATTCTGGCACTGATAATGAGCATGCCCCACTACATAAACTAGGTAACGATACTTGGAGTAAGGCAAAACAAAAAGCCGCCGAAAAAGTACGTGATGTCGCAGCAGAACTACTCGATATATATGCTAAAAGGGCAAGCCATCACGGACATAGTTTTAAGCGTAATAAAGCAGATTACCAAAGTTTTTGTGATAGTTTTGGCTTTGAAGAGACTTTCGATCAAAAGCAAGCAATCAACGCTGTTATCAGTGACATGTTATCCCCTAAAACTATGGATAGATTGGTTTGTGGCGATGTTGGCTTTGGTAAAACCGAAGTGGCTATGCGCGCCGCCTTTGTGGCGGTAAATGATTCAAAGCAAGTGGCTATTCTAGTACCCACTACTTTACTCGCTCAACAACATTACGAAAATTTTAGAGACAGATTCGCCAACTGGCCTGTCACTATCGAAGTACTATCACGCTTTAAAACCACGAAACAGCAAAATGAAGTCATCGCCAAAGTAGAGTCTGGTCAAATAGATATCTTAATTGGTACACATAAACTTTTGCAGAACAGCATTAAATATAAAGACTTAGGATTGCTCATTGTTGATGAAGAGCATCGCTTTGGTGTCAAACAAAAAGAAAAGATTAAAAAGCTGCGTAGTAACGTTGATATACTCACGCTTACAGCAACCCCTATTCCACGAACTTTAAATATGGCCATGGGAGGCATGCGAGATTTATCCATTATTGCCACTCCACCAGCCAAACGTTTAGCTGTTAAAACGTTTGTAAGACAGCGAGACGATGCGCTAATTCGTGAAGCCATTTTACGTGAAACACTGCGTGGCGGTCAGATTTATTTCTTACATAATCATGTCGATAGCATTGAAAAAACAGCAGCTGATATTCAAGCATTAGTGCCTGAATCTCGAGTGGTAACAGCTCATGGTCAAATGAGAGAAAGAGAACTTGAACGTATCATGAGTGATTTTTATCACCAACGTTTCAATGTCATTGTTTGTACTACCATAATTGAAACAGGTATCGATGTTCCTAGTGCTAATACCATTATCATGGACAGAGCAGATCACTTAGGTCTAGCGCAATTACATCAACTACGTGGCCGTGTCGGTCGTTCGCACCATCAAGCTTATGCCTATTTACTCACGCCCCATGAAAAGCGCATGACCAAAGATGCGAAGAAACGTTTAGAGGCAATTGCATCTTTAGAAGATTTAGGTGCAGGTTTTACTCTAGCAACTCACGATCTGGAGATACGCGGCGCTGGTGAATTACTTGGTGAAGACCAAAGTGGCTCAATGTGCCAAGTAGGTTTTAGCCTTTATATGGAAATGCTCGATCAGGCAGTTGCTGCGTTAAAAGAAGGTAAGCAATTATCCCTTGATCAAGTTATGTCAAACCAAACAGAAGTTGATTTACGCATACCAGCGCTACTGCCAGATGACTATATTTTTGATGTAAGCCTTAGATTAAGCTTATACAAACGTATTGCCAGTTGTAAAAACAAACAAGCGCTTGATGATATCCAAGTAGAACTCATTGATCGATTTGGTTTACTGCCACAAGCAACGAAAAACCTTATCCATATAGCTAAACTTCGACTTAAAGCGCAAAAGCTTGGCATATCCCGTATAGAGGCTAGTGCTACTGGCGGCTCTTTCGAGTTTTCTAACAATACTCAGATAGATCCAATGAAAATTATTGGCTTAATTCAACAACAGCCAGCTATGTATAAAATGGGCGGACAAAGTAAATTAAAATTTGTCAAAAACAGTGAGGACAGCCAAGAGCGTTTCACTGTAGTGACTAATATATTGAACCTATTAGCAAAATAACGATACTATGTAGGCTAGTGAGCAAAAAGTTTTAATTATTGTTAGTGTCTAGTGATAGCTATAACTAAACTAAAACTAAGCTAAAATTAAGTTAAAATTAAAACCAAATAATAACTGATTCATAACTAAGGCCTAGCCTAAGTATATGCTGTGTAAATACGAGGCGTATTGTTTGGTGACTTTTAATATTTACTTAGAAAAGAACAAGCAAAAGCATTTACAAAAAGAGCCATATACTTAATGAAACAAAATTTAAATAAGCTATCAGTTTTTATAAAAACTACACTCTGTACAAGCTTATTATGCTTAGCCACACCAAGCTATGGCGCGAAAGAAAAAGCGCCTCGCTGGTTTGAAATTGAAGTCATCCTCTTTAAACAGTTAGGCGACAAAAAACTGTTAAAAGAACAATTCCCTGATGAGGTCATGAAACCCAGCGCAAAACGCTCTTTTGATTTACTCTCTGACTTTTTGCAACCTGATATAAAATCCCTTAAACAAAAGCTCCCTTTTTGCCAAGAGTTGAATTCGTCAGAAAAATTTTACAAAAGTGACTTTATTGCTCAAGCAAGGAATACTGATTTCGTTTTATATCAATCACAAGCGCAATTTTCTACCAAGTCGTTAACTGAAATTGAAGCTATGCCTGTTAATGCTGAGCTAAACCTTGCGTTAATTGAAAATGGTCAAGCTGAACTGGCAGCCGAACAAGACATAACTAATAGCAACAATTTTAATAATGCTGTTTCAGAATCGCTTCAACAAGAGAACCAAGAAGTTCATAGCAACGAAAGCCGTGAAGTTACTGATGAGAACATAGATAGCACTACTATCGTTGATAACAATGTTAACGCTGACAACATTGCAAACCTTAATGTTGAGGCTGAGCAGTTAACAGGGTTAACTGAAGAGCAAATCCAGTTATTAGAATTAGCCGAACAAGAATTCTCATTAATACAGTATAAAAATTATAGCTATTACCCCAAACAGCCTAAGAACACCCTTTGCCAAATACCTGAAAGTTTTTTTAAGCAAACCTTATCACCAGAGCAATTAGCATCATTTAATAGCACAGCTTTTAACGTTGAAACTATGCCCCAAAAAATTGCAGCAAGTGGCGTTAGAAAAACACATACACCTTACCTTATCAGCAAAGACTCTTTACGGTTAAATGATGTCACTCAACGACTAAGGTGGAGCAAGAACTTCAAGCCACTAGTACATTTAGGCTGGCGCCAAATTGGAGTTACACGAAATAAAGCAATTCCTATGCAGCTTTTCGCAGGCAAACATTTGGCTTATGAGTATCAGCAACAACTCAAGGGCTATCAAGAATACGTTAATCAGATAAGCGCTAGCGAAATAAATGAACAGCAAGTTAATGCCCTTATTGCACAATTCGCTCAATCATACCCCGCTGAACATATTGATGCTCTGCAAAATGTTGAATTATCAGAAAGTGAAAGTAATAAGCAGATTAATAGTTTAATAAATAGTACCGATGAAGCCACGAATACTCAACAAAATACAGAAGGCAATAGCGAGTTAATCATTAAGCAACAATATATAAATGCGATCATCAACCAAGCAAGCCTGATTAAAAGTGATAATACTGATTATGTGATTAGTCAATTAGGGCAACCAATTGAGCTTTTAGCTCAAAATAATGATGACGGTTTAACCAATGTTACACCAGAGGCCCTTGAAGTTGCGATAATGCCAGAGCCACCAATGCAAAATTGGGAGTTAGATGGTTTATTTAAAGTGCATTTAGATCATTACCTATACATTACTGCTGATTTTAACTTAGTTACAAAGGATGTTAATTCAAATTCTCAGGGCACTGAACATTTAGATGAGCGTAGCAAAAGCAAGCAGATTAGTTTTCAACAAAACCGCCGTGTGATCAGCGGTGAGGTTCACTATTTCGATCACCCTTACATTGGTATGTTAGTACAAATAAGGCGCTTTGATCCAAACAAGTCTGGTGACGACGCAGTTAGCCAAGCGATTAAATAATTTAATGACAATAAGAGCTTTTTATCTCTGAAATAAGGTAACTCATGGAAAAAGATATTGAAATCCAAGCGGCAGTTTTTCGCCGTTTACTCGCGCATTTAGATAACCGAAAAGATGTACAAAATATTGAGCTAATGAATTTAGCTGGTTTTTGTAGAAACTGTTTTAGCAAATGGACTGTGGCTGAAGCAGAAAAGCTGGGCGTAACAGTGGATATTGATGATGCACGAGAACAGGTCTATGGTATGCCATATAGCGAGTGGAAAGAAAAACATCAGCTACCTGCAACAAAAGAGCAACTAGCTAAATTTAATGAATTAAATAAAAAGTAGTTTTGCATTTTATTTAACCTAAATGGTAACTTGCAAATAATACAATTTGCAAGTTACCATTACATCATTATTCTCTATTCTAGCTCCTTTCTTCTATTAGCCTAACATTAATTAACCTTGATGAAATTTAGCCAACTTACTTAACGTTAACTAACCTTTCATTAGTGAATCTGCCTTTACGAATCGCAGGTATTAACAAAAAATAAAATGCAATATACGTCTAATTCTATTTCACTTAAGATTACTTAACTGCAATTCAAAACTTACTAATGTGATTGGATCATGTTATTGCAAGTTATCATTACAGGTAAGCACGCAATATAAGGGCAGTAAATGAATTCATCGATCATCATTACGCTACCTAGAAGTGAAGAAAGCTCAGCCAAAGGAGTAAAGACTGGAGGGAGGTATTCTATCTGATATTTTCATCATCATGAGTTGCCTATGGATAATTTTTTTAGGCGGCGCACATAAAATTGAAAACTCATTTCTAGGTTACCTCGGCTTTGGTCGTGACGGCCAGTATGCAATATTAATTAAAGCCGCAGCCATAATGAGTTTTGCTTACACCTTTTATCATTTTTTTATATCGTAAATTGCATAATCGAATAGCCTTTTGTTTCATTTCAAAATCACGCTTTAAAGACTTTTTTTGTTTTCTGCTTATCACTAACTACTTTGGCCTTTGCAATTTTTCGACAAAGCAATTGAAAAATAGCTACCATCAACCCCTTAGTTGTTTTATATTTTATACCTTATACATAAATTCCATTTTCAAACTTCACTAGCTTACATGATTAATTAGGTTTTACGGCTTAATAAAAAAATGTAACTTATTGATTATAACAGGATAATACATGCGTAGTTCTCGATATTTGTTATACCCGCTAACTCCTCTATTCTTTGCTTGTACCACTTCAAGTGAGTTGAGCGAAAGCCCAAAACTACAGCCCACTGTAAATAGTGTTGAAATAATTCAAAATGCTCCTTTAGGTTCAATGCAAAACCCTATTAAATATCAGTTAGGCATACCAGTTAGAAACATTAATACCGATAACCCACTGTATTACACTCTCGATGTGCCAAATGATAAAGCGTCTTTAGTCTTTAGTTTCGCTTGGGGAAAAGATGCTAAAGTTTTAGGTAACCCAGATATCTATGTAAGTCATGAAAAAATCCCAACGGTAGAAAACTATGATTGCCGTGGTACGTGGAAAAAAGGTGATTCAGAACTTTGCGTTTTTGATAAGCCTAAAGCAGGTAAATATTATCTTTTAATTAACCCTGTTATTGATAAGGAAAATAAAGATAATGAAAAGCTGGGAGAATTTGAAGTCAACGACGGCTTATTATTTACCTCTACAGATATCTATAGCATTAACCATGCGTGTGAAAAAGCAACAGCCGATATTCGGGCACAGGCATTAACCGAAAAACAAAAGACTTTTGTTTGTGATCGTTTGGCTATGACGCAAGCGCGATTTCTTAATGATTGGAAAAAAATAGACCCTTATTTTGCCCAGCCTATTGAAGGCGATCTTAATCATAGAGTGGTTGCGGAACTATACGATAGTATCAAAAGTCATAAAACATGGATGAGCTACTTGCAAGATAGCAGAAATAACAGCGGGATTTTCCATGAAGAATCACCCGAAGATCCAAACTCTCCGCAAGCGACCTTTCGTACGTTCAACGGAATTCACTGGACAGGCGGCTTAACACACTACTGGAATTTAGAACATGAATTCGCCCATTACCTAGACGGCAGGCACCTTAAAAAAGGCACCTACTCTACTGCTGTTAATCATATGATCAGCTGGTGGTCGGAAGGTTTAGCGCAACATTTTGGTTTTTGGAATGGCCCAGAAAGACAATTCACTACAGCACATTCAGCTTTTTATCCCAAAAATATTTTAAGCTGTGATAGCGCCTTAACTACTTATGCTGATAATAGTGGTAAAGATACCATCAAAAGCTTCACTATTACCAATGAGTCTAAAGAAGCTATCTTCTTAAAACGTGTTAACTATAACGGTGAGCTTTCTGAAAACAAACAAGCGATTAAGCTTGAGCCAAAACAAAGCTGGAGTGGTTTTAATAAAGGTAATTGGCAGCAAGGTGATCGCTTTATTTTGCGTGATAAAGAAAAAGCTTGTATTGCCGCAGCATCATTGACAGAAGAAACTACATTAGCTTTTAAAGATCATCGTTTATCAGCAAAATATAACACAGCCAGTTTACAAGAAGTATTCCACAAAAAAGTTAACCCATATTCATGGGGACACTTGGCTTTTACTTTCTTATTTGAAGAAAAAACTGCCGATTTAAAACACTTTGTTAGATTAATTAAACAAGGAAAATACACTGAATCTGACGTTTTTCTCGATGCTTTAGCACTACGATATGAAGCAGACTTTCAAGCATGGTTATATTGGGGAACGAAAAAGTCATTCATAGATAGCTTTGAACTCGATGAGAGTAACTTACCATTAAACAGCTATACCACACTTTACGGTGCGGGAGATTGGGGCTTTAAGCTAAGCATAGAAAAAGGTATGCCCAGTTTGACCATTGGCTCTGCTGGCGGTGTCGGTGAATATGACCTACTAATTGGTAAAGGTAGGCCGGTACACAGTGTTGCCTCTCTAAACCAAGATGCGCTGGTTTGTAAAACAGACACACCCGCTGAGCAGCAACCTAAGCAACAATGTGTACTTAGCGATGTTAAAGCTGGTGACTACTACATAACTGTTGATAATGTCTCAGCGATTGCCGTATTAGCTGATACTCATATTTACGCTTGTGCGGGTGAAAACTGTGTTGAGACATTAGCATTACCTGAAGACCCTGCGCCAGAAAGTGTAACGGTTTTACAGCCACCGCGTATTGTTGAATCAGCCGCAATTGATAGCTGTAATCTTACTAGCCCTTATGAGCTAATTCAAAATGAAGAAAAGCAACTTCGAAGTTTTGAAGTGATAAATAATGCTAAAACCAACATTCATTTACAAAGAATTGCCGCCGACACTGGCAAGGTTTCCTCAACAAGGATTGAGCTTAAACCTAATGAGACTTGGCAACCTGAAAAAGCAATTTATGATGATGAACGTATACTTGTTTCTAATAATCAAGGTGAATGCTTAGGTACCATTAAAGCGAAAAAATATCGTCACATTGGCTTTTTTGAAAGAACACCCATTGCTGATAATACTTGTAAACTAAAACAAAGTTACAAAAGCTCAAGTAAATCAGCTAAAAACGCTTCGTTAAGAAATGAAAGTAATCAACATATCTATGCTTTTTGGGTATTTCCAGATCAGGAGGCCAATAAAAAAACCAACGGGCTATTGCGACGTAGTTATTATGCGAGCTTAGCACCTGGGGAAACGTGGGATAACATCACCTGGAGGCATGATGATAGGATCATGCTAGGAAATAATGACGATCCGCACACAGCTGAATGCTTAGCCATTTTAGAAGTAGATAGCGAAAAACATAGTGCTTTTACTATTAATAAATAAAGATAGTAACCCAGTTAAAACTACCAAAAAATAAAAAACGCTGACTTTTAAGTCAGCGTTTTTTATTTACTAGGCTTCATAATTAGAAATGACTAGAATTTATGACTAGTTTTTTTAATTAACTAATACATAACTTCGATCACAAGTTTGTCAGTGTGGGGTTAAATAAAAAACTTATTCAACTTCTTTGAAGTTATCATCTTCCACTTGCTCAGCTGACACAGGCTTCTTTTTCTTAACAATCATCATGTCACCAACATCTTGCCCTTGAAAGAAAGTTTTCTTTGTTGGTTTATTCTGCTTAACAACTTTTTTACTCGCAGGTTTTGTTACTTTCTTTTTAGTAGCTTTTGCTTTAGTTTTCTTAGGTTTAAGCCCTTTGAACTTGGCAACTAAACCACTTACTTCATCAAAAGAAATCGTTTGCTGTAAAAAAGCTTCAACATTTTTAAAACTTAACCAATCTTTAGGTCCAACAAATGAGAGCGCATCGCCCTTACTTCCTGCTCTACCTGTTCTACCAATGCGGTGAACAAACTCCTCCGTATGCTTTGGCATATCAAAATTGATAACGTGAGAAACATTCACTAAATCTAAACCCCGAGAAGCTAAGTCAGTCGTCACAAGAATTTTATGTTGTCCTTTACTAAAGCTTTCCATTATTTGATTTCGTTGGCTTTGATTTAGCTCGCCACTTAAAGCCACAGCATTTAGCCCCTGATCGATGAGCACTGACGCTAGTCTATCGGTATCTTGTCTAGTCGCGGTAAAGATAATAACCTGTTGGTAGGTTTCACTCTCTAGAAAGTGATTCAATAAAGCTTCTTTATGAGCTAAATGGTCAGCCAAATAGAATCGCTTAGTAATGTCTTTATGCTCTGTAAAGCCTGAATCAATTGCAATACGCTTAGGTTTCTTCAGTAAATCAGCAGCAAATTCATTCACCTGTGCATGATCTAATGTTGCTGAGAATAATAAGGTTTGACGTTTTCGGTGATCTGCCGCATTATTAATCTTTCTTAATTGCTCAGCAAAGCCTAAATCAAGCATTCTGTCTGCTTCATCTAAAATAAGTAACTCTAAGCCGTTTAAGTAAAAGTGACCTTGAGAAAGGTGATCAGCTAAGCGTCCGGGTGTTGCTACAATAAAATGTGGGTCTTTTTCTAATACTTTAACTTGGTCATTAAAATTTTCGCCACCAAGTATAAGTACAGATTTAAATTGACTGCCTGAAGTAAATAATCGTAACTGACTAAATACTTGTTTAGCCAATTCGCGCGTTGGCGTTAAAATAACAACGCGAGGATCACGTTTAGATAGTGCTCTATTTCGGTTTAGCCTTTGCATAGCTGGAATTAAAAACGCAAGAGTTTTACCTGATCCTGTTTTAGATGAAGCAATAAGATCATGACCTGCAATAGCAGCAGGTATCGCTTGTTGCTGGATTTCTGTAGGCTCGGTAAATCCTAAATGCTCAACGGCATTCATTAAACGCCTTTCTAACGCGAAATCACTAAATTGCAAACGAAACTCCAATATGTCGATATAAAGACGATATTATAGCGAATCTTATCAAGATAAAGCGAAATATTTTATAAAATTACGGAGCAATTAAAGCTGAACTTAGTTATCCTGCTATTTAAGTGTTTTAAGTTGATTCCACTGCTCAACTGTACCTGCGGATTTTTGATACTCCATCATAACTTGCCATTTACCTTGAACTTTAATTGCTAACGCTTCTAAATTTACATAGTAAATTGTTTTATCGCCACGTTCATCGACAAGCTCATAATAGTACATACCTGTCTCATAAGCCGTTGATTCATCATGTATTCTATTAGAAAAACGAAATTCTACATTCACTTTGTGCTGACCAGACTTAACTTTATCAAAGCCTAAACTCCAACGCTTAAACGCTTTATTGATATGATAGCTTGTATGTTTTTCTCCTAAAACAAGAGTCGCGTCTTGGTGAAATGTATCCCGATAACCGTTAATGTCACCAATAGCTATCGTTCGAGACATTTCTTGCCACATACTATTTAACTCTACTTCAATATCTTTTTTGGCAATGGCAACATTGAAGAGAGTAGTCAATGCCAGTACTAAAAACGTTTTTGCCAGTATTTGTAATAGTTGAAGTAAGACAATTTGCATGTGAGGTACATCCTTTTAACTTAAACATCAAAAAAATACAATATACGATAATTTCTAGATATAAAAAAGCCACTGTAAATTACAATGGCTTTTGTCGTTATAATCTTAGCTAATTAGAATTAACTATTAGCGATACGCTCTTCTACTAACGCTAACGCTAAATCTATGCGTGCTAAGACTTTATTTTTATCCAATAAAGCTAACGTCACATCTAATGATGGGGAGTTACCACCACCTGTTGCTGCAACTCTCAATGGCATACCAACTTTCCCCATGCCAACCTCTAATTCTTCTGCGGTTGCATTAATGGCATTATGAATAACGTCTGCTTGCCAGCTATCTAATGCTGCTAGCTTTTGTTTCACTAATTGCAATGGCTCTTTTGCGACACCGCGTAAGTGCTTTTTAGCCGCTTTTGCTTCAAATTCAGTAAAATCTTGATAAAAGTAGCTAGAAATCTCAGCCATCTCTTTTAATGTTTTAACGCGATCGGCTTGAACTTTCACAATTTCAGCCAATGCTGGACCTTCATCTGTATTGATACCTTGATCGTCCATGTGCCAAGCCAAGTGCTCAGCAACATAACTTGGGTCCATTGTTTTCATATAATGCTGATTAACCCAAATAAGCTTTTCAGTATTAAAGCCTGATGGGGCGCGATTACAATCTTTTAAATCAAATAACTCAATCATTTCTTCACGAGAAAAAATTTCTTGGTCGCCATGTGACCAACCTAAGCGCACTAAATAATTTAATAAGGCTTCAGGTAAATAACCATCATCTCGGTATTGCATAACACTAACTGCGCCATGACGTTTAGATAAACGCTTACCATCATCGCCTAAAATCATAGGAATATGAGCATACTCAGGAACATCAGCACCAAGAGATTTTAAAATATTAATTTGCTTAGGCGTGTTAGAAATATGATCATCACCACGAACTACGTGAGAAACTTTCATATCCCAATCATCAACTACAACAGTTAAGTTATAAGTAGGAGAACCATCAGAACGCGCAATAATTAAATCATCTAGCTGTTCGTTACTAATCGTGATATCACCCTTGACCATATCATTAATAACAACATCACCATCAAGTGGGTTTTTAAAGCGAATCACATATGGCTTATCTTCAGGATAATCTGTACGCTCACGCCATAAACCATTATATTTTTCAATTTCGCCCTTTGCTTTAGCTTCTTCTCGCATCGCTTCAACCTCTTCAGCGGTACAATAACAGCGATAAGCATTACCAGATTCAAGAAGCTGCTCTATAACCTCTTTGTATCTATCGAAACGTTTGGTTTGAAAATAAGGGCCGTGAGTCCAAGCCAAGTTTAACCAATTCATACCATCCATGATGGCATCAACTGATTCTTGAGTTGAACGTTCTAAATCAGTATCTTCAATGCGTAGAATAAAATCCCCACCATTTTTTTGTGCGTATAACCAGCTATATAATGCAGTACGTGCACCACCAACATGGAGGTAGCCCGTAGGACTAGGAGCGAAACGTGTTGTTAAAGTCATAAGAGTCTCAAATATAAAGACTAAATGAAGAAAAATTCATTTAGTTAACTATTAGCTTAAAATTTTGCGGCATTTTATCACTGTGATCAGCTTAATTCACCTAATAGATGAAAATTAACATCTTTTGCTAAACATTCATTTAATGAACTAGTAACTCTGACTAAAAATGCTGAACGTAAAACCAGCGTAATGAACAAAATTAAATCAAACGATATAATGAAATAAAAAAAATAGCTCAATTACAGGTTTTTCTGTTGACAGCTTTATTGATCTGCCTATAATACGCCCCCACAGAGACGGACGATTAGCTCAGTTGGGAGAGCACCGCCCTTACAAGGCGGGGGTCACTGGTTCAAGCCCAGTATCGTCCACCATTCTTTGCCATAAA